>NZ_BBIU01000055.1 GCF_000730645.1 Pseudomonas parafulva NBRC 16636 = DSM 17004
AGGTCACCATCTCGGCTGATCAAACTTCGGTTGCCGAGAACGTCAAGCCGACCTTCACCGTCCACGTGAACACTGCGTTGGCACATGACTTGGTTGTGACCCTGAGCAACAACGTCCAGGTCACCATCAAGGCTGGCGACACCAGTGTTCAGTACACCCATGACGCACAAGGCGACGACGTTTATAAAGACTCGGGCGACATCAGCCTGGGTATCAAGTCGGCTGTGGATATCGACGGCCGTACCTTCGAGAACTTGCAGCTCGGTGGCGATGCGTCGGTAAAAGTCACTGACACCATCGACGAAGTGGTAGCGAAACTCACCGCCAGCGACTCGGTCAGCGAAGGCGGACAGATCACCTACACCGTAACCCTCACCAACAAAGATGGCTTGCCGATCAACAGCCACGCCGAACTGTATTTCCATCTTAAAGACGGCACTACAGTCGTGGTTCCGGCAAACAGCACCGTGGGTTCGGCAACCGCGACAGCGCCGGATAACGTGTATGTCGGCGCTAACCCGCCAGTGCAGAACGCCATCGAATCGGTAAGCGGTGCGGATGTCTGGAAGTTTGAACAACTGACGCTCGACAAGACGCCGGTCAGCACTACCGTCACTGACGAACCAGGCTCGGGCACTCCGGGCACCGGTAACCAGGGCGATCTGGTGCAGGTGACCATTACCGCTGACCAGACTTCGGTCGCGGAAAACATCAAACCAACCTTCACCGTCCATGTGAACACTGCACTGGCTCATGACCTGGTCGTGACCCTGAGCAACAACGCTCAGGTCACCATCAAGGCTGGCCAGACCAGCGTGTCGTACGAGCACGCTGCGCAGGGCGATGACGTTTACAAAGACTCCGGCGACATTACGCTGGGCATCAAGTCCGCTGTAGACATCGATGGCCGC
>NZ_BBIU01000054.1 GCF_000730645.1 Pseudomonas parafulva NBRC 16636 = DSM 17004
TAACGCTCAAGTCACCATCAAGGCTGGCCAAACCAGCGTGTCGTATGAGCACGCTGCTCAGGGCGATGACGTTTACAAAGACTCGGGCGACATAAGCCTGGGTATCAAGTCTGCAGTGGACATTGATGGCCGCACCTTCGAAAACCTGCAACTGGGTGGCGATGCCTCGGTAAAAGTCACTGACACCATCGACGAAGTGGTGGCAAAACTCACCGCCAGCGACTCGGTCAGCGAAGGCGGTCAGATCACCTACACCGTGACCCTGACCAACAAAGACGGCTTGCCGATCAACAACCACGCCGAGCTGTACTTCCACTTGAAAGATGGCACCACCGTCGTGGTACCCGCCAACGGTACTGTGGGTTCAGCAACCGCGACGGCACCGGATAACGTCTATATCGGTGCCAACCTACCTGTACAGAACGCAATCGTGTCGGTCAGTGGTGCCGATGCTTGGAAGTTCGAACAACTGACGTTGGACAAAACACCAGTCAGCACTGCCGTGACCGACGAGCCAGGCTCGGGCACTCCAGGCTCGGGCAACCAAGGCGACCTGGTTCAGGTGAACATCGTTGCCGACCAAGCGTCGGTGAACGAAGCTACTTCACCGACCTTCACCCTGACCCTGAACCGCGCACTGGACAAGGACCTGACCGTCACCCTGAGCAACAACGCCACCGTGGTGTTCAAGGCGGGTGAAACCAGCAAGTCCTACACAGCACCGGCGCAGGGCGATGATGTCTTCAAAGACGAAGGCAAAATCGAAGTGGGCATCACCAAGGCCGAAGTCCCGAACGCCACGTTCGAGAACCTGGTCATCGGCGGCCCAGCTTCGGTGAACGTCACCGACACCATCAGCAAGGTCACCGCGGTGCTGTCTGTGGATAACAACACCGTGGTCGAAGGTGGCAAGATCACCTACACCGTCACCTT
>NZ_BBIU01000053.1 GCF_000730645.1 Pseudomonas parafulva NBRC 16636 = DSM 17004
GAACTGCTCGGCAACGACCTCAGCGGCCCGGCCTTGCCCCTGCGCCTTTCGTTCAACCCGCTCAGCGACCTGGACAGCGGCTTCGGCGTCGGCTGGACCCTGGTGCTGAGCCAGTACACCCCCGCCACCCGCATGCTCAGCCTGCACACCGGCGAAACCTTCAAGGTCACCGGCGACGGTGAGCAGCCCACCATCCGCGAACGCAAGCTCGATACCTTCCACTTCCATGCCGACAGCGCCGAGCGCTTTCGCATCGTGCACAAGTCCGGCCTGGTCGAGCACCTGCACAGCCAAGGCCCCAGCAACCAACGGGTCGCGCTGCCAGTGCGCGTCGAAGCGGCCACCGGCCATGCCGTCACCCTCGGCTACGTGGCCGGCACCACCCGGCTGGAAACCCTCACCGACGACACCGGCCTGGTGCTGCTCAAACTGAGCTACGCCAGCGGTGAGGTCTGCCTCGACCTGCACCCCGGCGCCGGCCCTGGCGGTACACCGCTGGCCAGCTACCGGATGCTCCTCGACAGCCGCGGTAGCCCGGCCCGGCGGCGCCCCTACGCCATCGAGTTGCCCACCGACGAAAAAGCCAGCTGGCGCCTGGAGTACACCGAAGTGCGTGGGCTGTCCTGCCTGAGCAAGGTGAGCACCCCCACCGGCGCCGTCGAGCGTATCGAATACCTCGATGCGGGCCACCGCTACCCCGGCGATGCCCACCCGGCCCTGCCACGCGTCACCCGGCATGTGATCGACCCCGGCGCAGGGCAGCCGCGCATGGTCACCCGTTACACGTACACCAGCAATAACTTCCTGGGCTATGGCAGCGGCATCACCTGGGCCGACAATGGCGAGGACAACCTCTACAAGTCCACCAGCAGCACCTTCACCTACGGCACCGTGGTCGAATACCTGCAGGTCGATGACGACGAGGGCAACGACGACAAGGCGCCGGTCGTGCGCACCATGACCAGCACCTTCAACCGCTTCCACCTGATGACGTTGCATGTCATCGATCAGGCCGGCCACATCCAGGAAACCGAGACCCGCTACCACGAGCAACCCGGCAAGACCTTCGACGAACAGCCTGCCTATTTCCAGTTGCCCTATGCCGTGACCAAACGCTGGAAGCTGCGCGATGACCCGACCAAGCTGCGCGAAGAGGTGGTTCTCACGCGCTTCGACGAACACGGCAACTCGGTCCTCGAATCCGAGCCTGCGGCGCCGAAGTACGATGCCAATCAGCGCATCGACGAAGCCAGTACCCTGGCCACCACGCTGTTCAAGGTGCGCACCTGGTACCCGGCCGCCGG
>NZ_BBIU01000052.1 GCF_000730645.1 Pseudomonas parafulva NBRC 16636 = DSM 17004
AGTTGTTCGAACTTCCAAGCATCAGCGCCACTGACCGAGTCGATGGCGTTTTCTACCGCCGGATTTGTACCGACATAGACGTTGTCCGGCGCGATAGTGGTAGCGGTGCCCACGGTGCTGTTAGCAGGCACTACAACAGTGGTGCCATCTTTCAGGTGGAAATACAGCTCGGCGTGGTTGTTGATCGGCAGACCGTCTTTGTTGGTCAGCGTCACGGTATAGGTGATTTCGCCGCCTTCGGTTACGGAAGAGGTAGCGGTCAACTTGGCTACAACTTCGTCGATCGTGTCAGTGACTTTAACGGACGCGTTACCGCCCAGTTGCAGGTTCTCGAAGGTACGACCGTCGATATCTGCAGCCGCCTTGATACCCAGGCTGATTTCACCCGAGTCCTTATAAACGTCATCGCCTTGCGCAGCGTGCTCATACGAGGCACTGGTCTGGCCAGCCTTGATGGTGACCTGAGCGTTATTGCTCAGGGTCACGACCAGGTCGTGGGCCAGGGCGGTGTTTACGTGCACAGTGAACGTCGGTTTGACGTTCTCAGCGACCGAATCCTGATCGGCAGTGATAGTAACCTTGACGATATCGCCCTGGTTGCCAGTGCCTGGCGTCCCTGAACCTGGCTCGTCGGTGACAGTGGTGCTGACCGGGGTTTTATCCAGGGTCAGTTGTTCGAATTTCCACGCATCTGCGCCGCTGACCGAGTCGATGAAGTTCTCGACCGCAGGGTTAGTGCCAACATAGACGTTGTCTGGGGCGATGGCAGTGGCCGAACCCACGGTGCTGTTGGCAGGCACTACAACGGTGGTGCCATCTTTCAGGTGGAAATACAGCTCAGCGTGGTTGTTGATCGGCAGACCGTCTTTATTGGTCAGCGTCACGGTATAGGTGATTTCGCCGCCTTCGGTCACGGAAGAGGTAGCGGTCAACTTGGCTACGACTTCGTCGATCGTGTCAGTAACTTTAACGGACGCGTTACCGCCCAGTTGCAGGTTCTCGAAGGTACGACCGTCGATATCTGCAGCCGCCTTGATACCCAGGCTAATTTCACCTGAGTCCTTATAAACGTCATCGCCTTGCGCAGCGTGCTCATACGAGGCACTGGTCTGGCCAGCCTTGATGGTGACCTGAGCGTTGTTGCTCAGGGTTACGATCAGGTCGTGGGCCAAGGCGGTGTTGATTTGTACGGTGAACGTGGGTTTGACGTTTTCAGCAACGGAAGTCTGGTCAGCGGTGATAGTGACCAACACCAGATCACCTTGGTTGCCTGTACCAGGAGTACCAGAGCCTGGTTCATCTGTCACAGTGGTAGTGACAGTATCGCCGCTCAGTGTGAGCTTCTCGAAGTTCTCACCCCCTGAGACTGCCTCGAGTTTGTTAGCCAACGCAGGCTGGCCACCTACATAGACATCGTCAGCAACTGTAATAGTGGCGCTACCGGACGCACTGTTAGCCGGGATAACAACCTTGGTGCCGTCGGTGAGGGTGAAGGTAAGTGCGCCGTGCTGGGTTACGGACAGACCTTGGGCATTGCTCAGCGTAACCGTGTAGGTGACCTGCCCACCTTCGGTGACAGTCGCCTTATCGACGGTCAGCGTTGCAACGACTTCGCTAATGGTATCGGCGATCTGAACAGTGGCTGGGTTACCGATGACCAAGTGCTCGAACGTTGCACCAGAGACACTAGCGTCAGCGATACCCACCGTGACGGAGCCTGGGTCTTTGATGACATCATCACCTTGAGCCTCAGTCTTGTACACGACTTCGGTTTTACCCGCATCGATAGTGACCTTGTCCCCGTTCGACAGAGTAACGGTGAGCGGGCGATCCAGAGCCTGGCTGACTTTTACGGTGAAGGACGGCTGCTGGTCTTCGGTCACATTGCCATTGCTGACGATGCTGACAGTGACTGTGTCGATGCTGTCATTAATAGTGGTAACTGCCGGGGTCGGACTTGCGTTCAGCTGTTCGAAGTTGCCACCGGTGGCGTCCTTGATCGTTACGCTGACGGTCGAGCCGTTGTTGTACACATCGTTCGGCGGGGTCTGGAAGTCGATGCTGCCTT
>NZ_BBIU01000051.1 GCF_000730645.1 Pseudomonas parafulva NBRC 16636 = DSM 17004
AAAAACTTCAAAATAAACGCTTGACAGCAAATGAGGAAAGCGTAGAATGCGCGCCTCGGTTGAGACGAAACACTCTTAGCCAAACGCTCTTTAACAAATCGAATCAAGCAATTCGTGTGGGTGCTTGTGAGTACGGACTGATAGTCACAAAGATTATCAGCATCACAAGTGGCCATGCGAGAAATCACATAGTCATTTGAGATTGCTGAGCCAAGTTTAGGGTTTCTTAAAAACCCAAGCAGTATTGAACTGAAGAGTTTGATCATGGCTCAGATTGAACGCTGGCGGCAGGCCTAACACATGCAAGTCGAGCGGATGACGGGAGCTTGCTCCTTGATTCAGCGGCGGACGGGTGAGTAATGCCTAGGAATCTGCCTGGTAGTGGGGGACAACGTTTCGAAAGGAACGCTAATACCGCATACGTCCTACGGGAGAAAGCAGGGGACCTTCGGGCCTTGCGCTATCAGATGAGCCTAGGTCGGATTAGCTTGTTGGTGAGGTAATGGCTCACCAAGGCGACGATCCGTAACTGGTCTGAGAGGATGATCAGTCACACTGGAACTGAGACACGGTCCAGACTCCTACGGGAGGCAGCAGTGGGGAATATTGGACAATGGGCGAAAGCCTGATCCAGCCATGCCGCGTGTGTGAAGAAGGTCTTCGGATTGTAAAGCACTTTAAGTTGGGAGGAAGGGTTGTAGATTAATACTCTGCAATTTTGACGTTACCGACAGAATAAGCACCGGCTAACTCTGTGCCAGCAGCCGCGGTAATACAGAGGGTGCAAGCGTTAATCGGAATTACTGGGCGTAAAGCGCGCGTAGGTGGTTTGTTAAGTTGGATGTGAAAGCCCCGGGCTCAACCTGGGAACTGCATCCAAAACTGGCAAGCTAGAGTACGGTAGAGGGTGGTGGAATTTCCTGTGTAGCGGTGAAATGCGTAGATATAGGAAGGAACACCAGTGGCGAAGGCGACCACCTGGACTGATACTGACACTGAGGTGCGAAAGCGTGGGGAGCAAACAGGATTAGATACCCTGGTAGTCCACGCCGTAAACGATGTCAACTAGCCGTTGGAATCCTTGAGATTTTAGTGGCGCAGCTAACGCATTAAGTTGACCGCCTGGGGAGTACGGCCGCAAGGTTAAAACTCAAATGAATTGACGGGGGCCCGCACAAGCGGTGGAGCATGTGGTTTAATTCGAAGCAACGCGAAGAACCTTACCAGGCCTTGACATGCAGAGAACTTTCCAGAGATGGATTGGTGCCTTCGGGAACTCTGACACAGGTGCTGCATGGCTGTCGTCAGCTCGTGTCGTGAGATGTTGGGTTAAGTCCCGTAACGAGCGCAACCCTTGTCCTTAGTTACCAGCACGTTATGGTGGGCACTCTAAGGAGACTGCCGGTGACAAACCGGAGGAAGGTGGGGATGACGTCAAGTCATCATGGCCCTTACGGCCTGGGCTACACACGTGCTACAATGGTCGGTACAGAGGGTTGCCAAGCCGCGAGGTGGAGCTAATCTCACAAAACCGATCGTAGTCCGGATCGCAGTCTGCAACTCGACTGCGTGAAGTCGGAATCGCTAGTAATCGCGAATCAGAATGTCGCGGTGAATACGTTCCCGGGCCTTGTACACACCGCCCGTCACACCATGGGAGTGGGTTGCACCAGAAGTAGCTAGTCTAACCTTCGGGAGGACGGTTACCACGGTGTGATTCATGACTGGGGTGAAGTCGTAACAAGGTAGCCGTAGGGGAACCTGCGGCTGGATCACCTCCTTAATCGACGACATCAGCCTGCTGATGAGCTCCCACACGAATTGCTTGATTCATTTGCTGATGAGAACTCAGAAATGAGCATTCCCTGTGAATGTTGATTTCTGGCTTTTGTCAGACCGTTCTTTAAAAATTCGGATATGTGATAGATATAGACTGACATGCACTTTCACTGGTGTGTGATCAGGCTAAGGTAAAATTTGTGAGTTCTGCGCGAAAGCGCAACATGCGAATTTTCGGCGAATGTCGTCTTCACAGTATAACCAGATTGCTTGGGGTTATATGGTCAAGTGAAGAAGCGCATACGGTGGATGCCTTGGCAGTCAGAGGCGATGAAAGACGTGGTAGCCTGCGAAAAGCTTTGGGGAGTCGGCAAACAGACTGTGATCCAGAGATCTCTGAATGGGGGAACCCAGCCAGCACAAGCTGGTTATCTTGTACTGAATACATAGGTGCAAGAGGCGAACCAGGGGAACTGAAACATCTAAGTACCCTGAGGAAAAGAAATCAACCGAGATTCCCTTAGTAGTGGCGAGCGAACGGGGACCAGCCCTTAAGTTGATTTGAGATTAGTGGAACGCTCTGGAAAGTGCGGCCATAGTGGGTGATAGCCCCGTACACGAAAATCTCTTGTCAATGAAATCGAGTAGGACGGAGCACGAGAAACTTTGTCTGAATATGGGGGGACCATCCTCCAAGGCTAAATACTACTGACTGACCGATAGTGAACCAGTACCGTGAGGGAAAGGCGAAAAGAACCCCGGAGAGGGGAGTGAAATAGAACCTGAAACCGTATGCGTACAAGCAGTGGGAGCCTACTTTGTTAGGTGACTGCGTACCTTTTGTATAATGGGTCAGCGACTTATATTCAGTGGCGAGCTTAACCGAATAGGGGAGGCGTAGCGAAAGCGAGTCTTAATAGGGCGTTTAGTCGCTGGGTATAGACCCGAAACCGGGCGATCTATCCATGGGCAGGTTGAAGGTTAGGTAACACTGACTGGAGGACCGAACCGACTACCGTTGAAAAGTTAGCGGATGACCTGTGGATCGGAGTGAAAGGCTAATCAAGCTCGGAGATAGCTGGTTCTCCTCGAAAGCTATTTAGGTAGCGCCTCATGTATCACTGTAGGGGGTAGAGCACTGTTTCGGCTAGGGGGTCATCCCGACTTACCAAACCGATGCAAACTCCGAATACCTACAAGTGCCGAGCATGGGAGACACACGGCGGGTGCTAACGTCCGTCGTGAAAAGGGAAACAACCCAGACCGTCAGCTAAGGTCCCAAAGTCATGGTTAAGTGGGAAACGATGTGGGAAGGCTTAGACAGCTAGGAGGTTGGCTTAGAAGCAGCCACCCTTTAAAGAAAGCGTAATAGCTCACTAGTCGAGTCGGCCTGCGCGGAAGATGTAACGGGGCTCAAACCATGCACCGAAGCTACGGGTATCACCATTAGGTGATGCGGTAGAGGAGCGTTCTGTAAGCCTGTGAAGGTGAGTTGAGAAGCTTGCTGGAGGTATCAGAAGTGCGAATGCTGACATGAGTAACGACAATGCGAGTGAAAAACTCGCACGCCGAAAGACCAAGGTTTCCTGCGCAACGTTAATCGACGCAGGGTTAGTCGGTCCCTAAGGCGAGGCTGAAAAGCGTAGTCGATGGAAAACAGGTTAATATTCCTGTACTTCCAGTTATTGCGATGGAGGGACGGAGAAGGTTAGGCCAGCCTGGCGTTGGTTGTCCAGGTTTAAGGTGGTAGGCTGAAATCTTAGGCAAATCCGGGATTTCAAGGCCGAGAGCTGATGACGAGTTGCCTTTAGGCGACGAAGTGGTTGATACCATGCTTCCAAGAAAAGCTCCTAAGCTTCAGATAACTGGGAACCGTACCCCAAACCGACACAGGTGGTTAGGTAGAGAATACCAAGGCGCTTGAGAGAACTCGGGTGAAGGAACTAGGCAAAATGGCACCGTAACTTCGGGAGAAGGTGCGCCGGCGAAGGTGAAGGACTTGCTCCGTAAGCTTATGCCGGTCGAAGATACCAGGCCGCTGCGACTGTTTATTAAAAACACAGCACTCTGCAAACACGAAAGTGGACGTATAGGGTGTGACGCCTGCCCGGTGCCGGAAGGTTAATTGATGGGGTTAGCGCAAGCGAAGCTCTTGATCGAAGCCCCGGTAAACGGCGGCCGTAACTATAACGGTCCTAAGGTAGCGAAATTCCTTGTCGGGTAAGTTCCGACCTGCACGAATGGCGTAACGATGGCGGCGCTGTCTCCACCCGAGACTCAGTGAAATTGAAATCGCTGTGAAGATGCAGTGTATCCGCGGCTAGACGGAAAGACCCCGTGAACCTTTACTATAGCTTTGCACTGGACTTTGAATTTGCTTGTGTAGGATAGGTGGGAGGCTTTGAAGTGGGGACGCCAGTTCTCATGGAGCCATCCTTGAAATACCACCCTGGCAACTTTGAGGTTCTAACTCAGGTCCGTCATCCGGATCGAGGACAGTGTATGGTGGGTAGTTTGACTGGGGCGGTCTCCTCCCAAAGAGTAACGGAGGAGTACGAAGGTGCGCTCAGACCGGTCGGAAATCGGTCGTAGAGTATAAAGGCAAAAGCGCGCTTGACTGCGAGACACACACGTCGAGCAGGTACGAAAGTAGGTCTTAGTGATCCGGTGGTTCTGTATGGAAGGGCCATCGCTCAACGGATAAAAGGTACTCCGGGGATAACAGGCTGATACCGCCCAAGAGTTCATATCGACGGCGGTGTTTGGCACCTCGATGTCGGCTCATCACATCCTGGGGCTGAAGCCGGTCCCAAGGGTATGGCTGTTCGCCATTTAAAGTGGTACGCGAGCTGGGTTTAGAACGTCGTGAGACAGTTCGGTCCCTATCTGCCGTGGACGTTTGAGATTTGAGAGGGGCTGCTCCTAGTACGAGAGGACCGGAGTGGACGAACCTCTGGTGTTCCGGTTGTCACGCCAGTGGCATTGCCGGGTAGCTATGTTCGGAAGAGATAACCGCTGAAAGCATCTAAGCGGGAAACTTGCCTCAAGATGAGATCTCACTGGGATCTTGAATCCCCTAAAGGGCCGTCGAAGACTACGACGTTGATAGGTTGGGTGTGTAAGCGCTGTGAGGCGTTGAGCTAACCAATACTAATTGCCCGTGAGGCTTGACCATATAACACCCAAGCAATTTGCTTAAGCAGATTGCGGTGGTGAAGACGCTACGAACCGAAAGTTCGCGATTCACAAACATCACATATCCGGATTCGCTGGAGTGTCTATCAAGACCTTCTGGCAACAGAATTTCTTGACGACCATAGAGCATTGGAACCACCTGATCCCATCCCGAACTCAGTAGTGAAACGATGCATCGCCGATGGTAGTGTGGGGTTTCCCCATGTGAGAGTAGGTCATCGTCAAGATT
>NZ_BBIU01000050.1 GCF_000730645.1 Pseudomonas parafulva NBRC 16636 = DSM 17004
GGGCAACTGGATGGCCAGGGTGTACTGGCCGGTGCGCGTGTCGACGCTGTTTTCCAGGAAGCTGAGGAAGTTGAAGGCGTTCGAGTGGTTATTCATGATGACAGTAAGCTCCTATGGCAGGTGGTGACAGATCAACGCAACGTGGCGCAGCGAACGCGCGTATTGCCGTTCTCATCACCTTCATGCCAGCGGCCCACCATCACGCTATCGGGGGCACAGGTGAATTCGCTGCTGCTCTCTTTCTGGCTCGCCTGCCAGGTTGTTGCGGGCATCACCTGCAATTGCCGCGTGCCGCTGAAGACTTTCCCGCAGCGGTATTTGGTCTCCCCATTTTCATCACTGTAGTGCTGACGGCCGTCCAGCACTTCGTTACTTGGGCAGTTAAACCATATGCCGGTGGCAGCTTGCACGGTAGGCGGCTGTTCAGCCTGTACGACGGGTGAACCACCGGATGCAGTAGTCTTACATTGTTTTTCATCGCCAGATTCGCACAGCGGATCAAGCCAGCGAGAGTCCTTGATTTCCAACGTATTGCCTTCTTGCTTCAACGTTGCACATTGATAAGCCGTGTTGCCGTTTTCATCACCTTTGTGCCGACGGCCTGTCATGACTTGCCCGACAGGGCATTCATAGTATGACCAATTCTCTCCTATGTCTTCTGACCATGCAGGAGACGCAGGAAGGGCGTTCGCCGCGGGTATCTTTGGGCCGCCCGGCGCAGACGAAATAGCAACTTGGATACATTTGACGGTATCACGCCCCGACTCGCCGGACTTCAGATAATTATCGACCATTTCAAGTCCCGGGGTGATGATGGCCCCTTTTGTGTAAGCGTAAAGATCTTCAACTTCATAGGCTTTCGTTTTGGTCGGGTTTCTGATGGTTTTCAACCTCATCCAGTGATCGCTGTTGCCTGCTGACGTATCGCACCAAGGGCTTTCTGTCATCAGAATGGTCGCTGCAGACGCGAGTTTTTCCAATTCCACTGAGCGGACTTTAAAATCTTTGCAATTACCTGGCCCCGCTGCACCCGCCGTTGTCAGGTTGTACTGCACTGTCTTCCCTGCGCCCGGACCAGGGAACGACAAAGAACACTTAGCACTTTCGGGATCTAAAAAGACGATTGTTCCATTGTCCTCCTCCGCGGCCATCGCTGCGGGCACCGCGCTTACATAAAAGGTGGAACACAACACGCCGATTAATAAGTGTCTGGAATGCATAAAAATGTCCTCAGGAAAAGCGTGAGCGCTGTGCGAAATAGGGAATACAAGGCTTGTTTCATACCGGGAAACTTTCATACCGGGAAACAAACGCGACGAGACCAGCTTATCGAGTACCTCCCCCTCTGACACCTGGTAAAACTACCAGTATTACCTCGGCGCAGATAAAACGGGCCGGCGAGCCGTACCTAGTAGTTTTACCAGTTGGCCAAGGCGTTGGGCGGTCTTATAACTGAGTGCATGAACACTCACGGAGAGATACGCCATGCCGCTGACGAAGACGGTCAAGCGCGATACGCACGCTGCACTGAATGCGCCCACTATTAACTTGCTCAATGCCTACGATGAAATAGACCTTGCGGTGCTTGGCAGCAATGACCTCACCATCGGCATTCATTACGACGGGATCAAACTCGACGACGCCTTCTACTTCAGCTGGTGGGGGGCGTCGCCCGATGGGGAGGCACTGGACATACTCAATGTGCACGTCGAGGTTAGCGAAGACAATTTCGACGCTGCCAAGCAATTGGTGGAGGTGCGAGTGCTCAATCGCTATCTGGTCGAGGCCGATCAGGGTTACGCCTTTTGTTCTTACACAGTTACCACACCGGACCTGGGGACGTCACCTCGGCGCTTTTGTTTTGTCGGTGTGCGCCCACACCGGATGGAGCACATGCCCGTCGCTCAGGCATTGCAATCCCATGAGCTGTGGATCGACCCACCGTCACTCGACAATACAGGGGTGACATTCGTCATTCCGCCGTACCAGTCAATGCAGGCTGGGGATGACGTCAAGCTGCTTTTTCGCGGCTTCAATGGTGAGCAATTGCCTGATTGGACCGACAGGGAGCCTGTGCTGGAGGAGTCAGCAGTCGGCCTGCCCATTCTGCGAACGGTTCCAAAGATTGAATTCGACTGGCTGGATTTTCCGGGCAGCTATGCCGAGGTGTCCTACCAGATCATCGTTGCGGGCATCGCGGAACCGGTCCAGGGCCCGACGCAGTGTTTCAGGATGGGGGCGATGCCCGCGACACTGTTGCCAGAACCCACGGTCGAGGGTTACAGCGGGGGTGTGCTGGACCCTGTCGAGTTCCCGGATGGTTTGCGTGTGCGTTTGCCCCTGTACTCGGACCTGCATGCATCGGACTGGGCGCTTTTGCACACCGACAAGCAGGTCGGGGCGGCTGCCCTGCGCACCGACTTGAGCTCCCTGCACACGGGGCGCCTGTGGTTCAGGCTTGCGCCGGAGCACCTGATGGCCACAGAGCGCCTGGTGTTGACCTATCAATGTGCCCGCGAAGGGCTTGGTATGAGCTCCAAACCACTCGAGATCGAAATCGTCGAATCCAGGGACCTGCTGCCAGTGCAGATCGAGCAGGCTACTGCCGAGGGGAGTAGTTACCCTAACTCGGGCTGGCTGGCCGCGCAGGATGCAATGGCGGGTGCCTACGTGAACGTGCCTCAAGTGCGCCTGAGGCAGGGTGAGGTTGTGGAGGTGCACTGGGCGGGCCGCCCGAATGCCGGTACTCACATCACCCGCGAACCCGCCGACCCCGCTTGGCCCTGGCGATTCAAAGTACCCGCTGCGGCGATTGCCGCCAACATGGAGCCTACCGAGGAGGCGAAGGACAAGCGCTTTCCGGTGTTCTACCGGCTGGTGAAGGCAGATTCGACGTACGTCGAGTCTTCTCGTTACCACCTGCGGATCAAGCCACTTCCTGTCCAGAGCTACCCACAGATCAGCTGTCCGCAAGCTCAGGGGCAAGTGTTGTCGCTTAGCAAAGCCGAACGAGAGGGCGCTGCACTGCAGTTGGCAGGGTGGCCGTTCATGGCCAGCGGGCAAAAACTGAACATCGTATTTCAAGGCGTGAAGCAAACGGGCGCCCAGTTGGTAAAAATCATCCGTGCCACTGCGGTCAGTGAGTCTGAAGCAAACAGCCGACGTGTCGAGGCCAGCATTCCCTTGGCAACCCTGCGCGAGCAGAAGCTTGGGGAGACGTTCACCCTTGAGGTGAGCGTCAATTTCGAGAATGTCGATAACAACGACGTGACCGTACCGTTTTCACCGTTGCGGCTGACGTTGAACCCCTGAACAGAGCTGTTACAGCATAAAGAATGAGGTGTCATCATGGCCAGAGAATCACTGGAGCAATTCATTGCCTATTTGTCGCAAGCGCCCAGGACCTTGGGATGGGATGCGATTCTGGCGTATGACCGCAACAAAGCGAACCGCCTGTTGATGCAGGAATATATTCAGCGGTTTTCGACAAACAGTTACTTCGAACCGCTGACGTTCACCACTGAAATTACGCCAGGGCAACGATGGGAAGTCACGTACGATTATGTACTCGATAAACCGAGGTTGTCGTTCGAAAATGCCTCGATCGCCAGTTCGCGTGCGGACTTGTCGATGCGTATCGTCGGTGGTCGACAATTGGGTATCAGCAGGGTCATGGGTGATTCGCAACTTAAAATCACCCGCTTGAAGATGGCGGATGCGCTCAATGGCGCCACCTTGCATGTGCGTATCGAACTGGAGAAGTCGGCAGGCAGCGTCACAGATGCGGGCGCCGTACAGATCGACATGACCAAGGGCACGCAGTTTTACCTAACGTTTGCGGACACGGACGAAGAAAATCGCTTGGGAGGTGAGCGTTTCAAGAAAATTTTCGAAGCATGGCCGGAGGAAAAGCAACACTTCGAGCTCAATAAATTTGGGGTTGATCCCGCTGCTTTTTTACAGCCTGAAACGTTCCTCGTCCGCACGCATGCAGCCCCGGCAAGCGACACGGTCGCGGCCACTGTAAAAGAGGCCGCCGAGCAGGCCGCCGACGGAGCCGTTTTGGCCTTCATCAAGATGAAAAACGGTAAGTCGGGAACGCTGCCGCCTTCAGATGAGGACATGCATTACTTACTGCCAGACAATTTCAGTATGAATATTCTGCTGTCTGGCAGGTATTTTTTCGAAGCGCTCGTTAAGCAGTGGTGCCGCATGGTAAATGCAGAAGAGCCCACACAGCCGGTGGAGGTTACCTTTCTGGGCGGCGAAAGTGGAGCGCATTACACAGGGATGGAGGCGAATAGTGGACTTATCGTACTCCCTGAGTTCAGCGGGAAAACAGAAAATACAAAGAATATTACAGTACACGAGCAGAGTTTGAGGTTCGTCAGTGAAGCGTCAGATAAGGAGACGTCGTTCCAGGTCTATCGTAAAAAACTCGACGGTGATGCACATCACACCATTTCCGGTTGGTGGTCGGGTGTAACAGATACCTGGATTTCAGTGCAAGGTAAGTCAGGAAACACACTTGGTGTGCCAATTCGCCCATTCTGGTCGGTTCACCTTCGATATGAACTGGATGTCACGGGTGGCCACCTTCAATTCCGTAAAGTCTATGACACGCGGCAGTTCGAGATTGGTGAAGGTTGGGAGATACTACTAAGAGATCGCGAACTGGGTCCGCACCAAGAGGAGATTAAGGAAGTCATCCGCGCTTATGTGTTGGGCGTCGTTGGTGCGGCTATCGAAAAGCTCAAGGTGGTCGGTGATAACATTGACGCGTTTCGTTTGAACGGTCTGCTTTTTCAAGGCGGTAAGCAAACCGCTAGTCCGTCCGCTGCCGATATTCCGGGCGATATGACACTTCCCGGCCACTTGGCGCCGTCCGTTACCGGCTTCCAGATCAATCCCGTCGAAAAGATCATCTCTGCAGGTAGCACGTTCACATTCACGTGCGACCCCGCCAGCGTGCGACTGTCCTGGTCGGTCAGCAATGTGGCCGGCGAGACTGGTGATGTCGGTTCCATTGATGAGAGAACCGGCATTTACACCGCGCCCAGTGCATCGAAAATGCCCTCGAGTCAGCACAAACGGGTCATCGTCACGGCCCGCACCGAGGCAGGCAGCAGCAGCCAGGCCCTGATTCACCTCGTTACCCGGCAGATTGGTGTCGACCCGCTGGTCATGGCCGTATCGACAGGGAAGGTCAGCTACAAGATCACGGCGGCTGCGCTCAGCGGGCAGGCGCTCACGTGGAAGCTGTCAGAGGGTGCCAAGGGTGAACTGAAGGACGCTTACTCAATCGATCCTGACCTGTCCGGTAAATATTACGTCTCGCCTGCTGCCAGCAGCGCTTCCATTCGAATCTTTGACGAGCAGCGCGGGCTCGAGGTGGCGCAAATCAGCGACGCCTGGCTCGAGCATCGTGCATCGGGCGCGTGGACCGCCTCGGAAGACTTGGCCGAGGTACTGGGCCACGAGCAGATTCTGGTCAGCGCACCTGGCGCAACGCAGCAAGCCATTGATGTGTTAGTGCCGCTAGAGCCTGAGACCAACTGGTTCACCTATGAGAAAAAAGGCACAGCCATCCAGTTGACCCACTGGACCAGGGACAAGAAGGGCGAGCGGCCCGTGGACCCGGACCTCAACCAATGGTTTCTGGTGGTCGGCAACGGCACGTTCGAGAACGGCTTGTATACCCCTCCAGCTTCGGGCAGCACGCCGTACGCCGTAGTGGCGGCGATTGAGGAAGATAGCCGCAACTGGTACTGGACCTACGCCATCCTGCCCCTGCCATTTATTCAACCAGAGGTCACCCAGGCCTCTGAATGCTTGGTTTCCACACAGGGTGAGGTTCAATCATGATCAGCAACAGCAAAGCTCAGCTACTGGCTCGTCTGTCCCAGGGTGATGTCATGCACGATTGGGGAGCGATCATTGCCATGGATCGCTCGCAGATCAACCGTATGCTCGAACAGCAGTACCTCGCATCGTTCAACGACCTGAGTTTTCTCTTGCCGTTCGATGCCAGTTTCAGCACCGATGACACCCATGAAGAGCGAGTCACATTGTCGAACATGGTGCTGGGTGTACCACAGGTGTCATTCGCGGACGCTGCCTTGAGCGACAGCAAGCTAACGCTGTCGATGAACATCCTGACAGGTACTTACACCACGTGGGTTCATTTGCCAGGTCGCCCACCGCAACTTCGGGACAGCATGAACCTGCGTGAGGGCATGGGTTATCACCTCACGATGAAAGTTGACCTTGGGGTGCGCACCGGTTCTGCGGAAGATCATGGCAAGCTGCTGCTGGACTTGTCCTCCGCCTCGGACTTCAGGTGCAACCTTGGCAAGACGCTGGAAGCGCCCATCGTCGTTGGCGAAGTGTTGGGCAAGCGCATCAAGGATCACCCGGCCTATCGCAAAGCGTTCGTCATCGCGGCGCTCGATTTCAATGACTACGAGCCGCTGGGTATCCAGCGTTTCAACGTGTTGACCCAGCCTCACCCTAATACTGCACAGGCAGGGGAGGGGGCTGTTGTGCTGTTCTGTCAACTGCGAGCCAACTCCGCACCGGGCAGCTTGCCCACAAGCGGCAGTGGCTTCCCCTATCTCATCCCCGATGACGTCAGTACCCAGGGTGTGCGCGAGCACAATGCGACGCTGTTGCTTGCCAAACACCTGACACGTTTCGCGCAAAACGGCTCAGTGGCCGAGGCAGGCTCGATGCCGATCGCAAAGCGTGTGCAGCTGCCCAATGCACATCGACTCAGCCTTGATGAATCGCACGATCCTTTCGATCACGTCGTCTTTGGCAATGTCCAGACGTCCGAGCGTACCTTCACTGTCGAACCGATGCGTACGCAAGTGGTGGCAGGCGAGTCGTGCAGCTTCACCTTGAAACAGAATGCAACAGCCGTCTCCAGCGCGGCATCGACCTGGGCGGCGGAGGGTTTCAACCTCAGCGGTGCGACCGGGGCCATCACTGACAAAGGTACCTACACAGCCCTGCCCGCCAAACGGTTCAGGCAAAATGAACAGGTTGTCGTCGTTTCCAACCGCTTTCAGGCCGCAGGGGTAGATCAGTCGCGTATTGCCGTGGTGGTCGAGGTTGCGCAGCCACTTGCCATTGCGCCCCGAGTCGTGGCATGGAGCAAAGGAATGGAGCCTGTGGACCTGGTCGCGCAAACCAGCGGCGGCAGCGTCGAGTGGTCGCTGCAGGACGAAGCGCTGGGAACCTTGGATGTCATCAGCGGGACCTTGGCGCAATTCACGCCCACCGAGCCTAAAGAGCCCACTCCGGAAATCAGGCTGCAGACGATACGTGTCACCGACACCAGTACCCGCGCCTACGCGGACGCTACGGTTGTGATCATCGCCTACGCGGCAGACCTGACAGTCAGCCCCGCCTATGTACCTTCGGCCGATGCGGGGGTGCCCATTCAGTTCACGGTTGATGATCGTGATCCGCAAGACGTGACATGGAGTCACTTTGGTGAAGGGTTCATCGATGAAGAAGGCTTGTTCACGCCTCCTGAACAAGCGGAAGGGGTCGTGAGCGTGATCATGGCCGACATCAATAATCGTTCGAGTGGTTACGCGATTGTCGAACTGTTGCAAGAAAACGTAACACCGCCTACCTGGCGCGCGTTGCAAAGGTTCGAGCTAAGCGTACGCGGCAGCGCCGAATGCTATGCGAATGGCCATCAACAGATTCAGGTACTCATCACCATTGAAACGGCAGCAGTCGGTGATGAGAAGCTTGAGATACCGCTGACGCCAACAGAGCTATCAACACTGAAGCTCTACGATAATGTCAGTAATGCCGAAGTACCGTTCATCGAACCCGGCCAGGAGGGCATGGACCCTGAAAGTGGCTTGCCCTGGGCGATCAACAATCTTGCGAATCGCTTCCGCACTCCAGACGGACAACAGCCTGGGGCGTTTGAAAAGGGCGAAAAGGCCACTGTCAGGCGGGTACTGTATCTGCAAAGTGCCAAACCGAGTGCAGCCGTGGAGCTCTACGCCAAATTTACCAAGGACGGGGGGGGCGAATTCGACTCGCGTGATCTGAAAGGCATAGTGAGGATCAGCAGCAAGGCCCCGCCGACCATAGCCCTGACCGACTACACCTTCGCACGCAAGCGCGTATGGAATGGCTTGGGTGAGACCATAGGAGATGACGAGTTCAGTTACCGTAAGGAGTCGACGGATTACTGGACCTTGGAATACAAGCGCCAGGGTGTGCTGCCAGCGCTATTCGCGACGTGTCGGATCGAGGGCCAGATTTCAGCGGTACGTTGGGAAAGTGAGCAATTTGCAGAAACCTATGCCAGTTATCTGGGGGTTGCTTTCAACCCTAAACCTTACGCTGACACGCCGGCGCCGGAAAACGTCACCCTGAGCAGTTGGCTGCAGACCATGGTCGCGGAAAAGGACGTCAGCTTCAGCAAGCTCAGGAGCGTATTCGAAACAGGTCAGGTACCCGCGCCGGGAACCTTGATGATTAGCCTCAACCGCGTGCACGACCTGCCGTACTGGCACGACAGTATGGGCGATGGGGGAGAAGAGCAGGCGTATCGCAAGCATCTGGACTCAGCACTTCGTTTCTCTCTGCGCGATGAGGACGGGAATCTGCACCGCGTTCAGATCGCATTTCCGGCGCCCACATTGCCGGATAATCGAAACACCCTAGTGCTGTCTACCTGGTGACGTGAAGATTGAGTAGCGTCTGGCTCTGCCATTGAAAGCGGCACAGCCGCCAATTACCGCCTAGCCGCCCTCGAACATGCCAGCCATCCCATTCATTCAGTCAGAGATTGGTGGGAGGTCTGATGCTTTCGATGGCGGCATTGCTCCCGGCAGTGATGCACATCAGGTCCAACCTTATTGATGCTTGCTCGTAGGGCGCCCGGACTTCGGGTCGAAGTGGGCGCTGCTGTTCCGAGCGAGCCTGATTCAATTTATTACGGTGCAGCATGGAGTTCCTATGACCACAGAAACCATCATCCACTCGAACGCCTTCAACTTCCTCAGCTTCCTGGAAAACAGCGTCGACCCGCGCACCGGCCAGTATACCCTGGCCATCCAGTTGCCA
>NZ_BBIU01000049.1 GCF_000730645.1 Pseudomonas parafulva NBRC 16636 = DSM 17004
TGGATCGTGACACTAACGGTCGAACCGTTGTTGTACACATCGTTCGGCGGGGTCTGGAAGTCGATGCTGCCCTGGGTCTTGCCCGCGTCAACAGTGATGACCTGACCATTGGACAAGGTCACGGTCACCGGCGTCTGAGCCGGATTAGTCAGCGTCACGGTATAAGTGATCACGCCACCTTCGGTGACCGACGGATTCGCCGTCAGAGTCGCGGTGGTGGTGTCGATCGAATCGTTGATCGTGGTAACAGCCGGATTCGTATTGGGCGTGAGTTGCTCGAAGTTACCACCCGTTGCACCCGTAATATTCACGCTGACGGTCGAACCGTTGTTGTAAACATCGTTCGGTGGCGTCTGGAAATCGACGCTAGCCTGGGTTTTGCCAGCCTCAACGGTAATCACCTGCCCGTTGGACAAAGTGACGGTCACCGGGGTCTGGCCTGGGTTGCTCAGCGTCACTGTGTAAGTGATCACACCGCCCTCGGTCACCGACGGAGTGGCTGTTAGCGTCGCGGTTGTGGTGTCGATGGTATCGGTAACCTGGGTTACCGCAGGGTCTTGCGGCAAGGTCACAATCAGCCCGCCACCGCCGGTGGTACCGGTGACAACCGTAGAAATCTGACCGCCATCGACATAGGGCGTGTCATTCGGCGGGATCACGACATTGACACTGCCGGTTGTTTGCCCGGCAGGGATGACGATGACCGCACCATTGGACAGGGTGACCACCAGGTCGCTATTGGGAGCCTGGCCAACGGTGGCGGTATAGACAATCACCCCGCCCGCTTCAGTAATGGAAGGCGTGGCACCCAGTACCAGGTTAGTGGCGACATCCCCGGCCGTGCCGGGCGTGGTCGCACGGTTGTTGGCAGTGGTGTCCGCGCCACCGACATCCTGGCGATTGGCTTCAGCAGCGAAGCCAAGCCCCTCGGTGGGGAAGCCAACAGTCGGGTCAACGGTGCCTGCCGTCTCTTCCAGCATGACGAAGCTGTGGCCACCGCCCGCTGCACCGCCACCGGCTGCCGTAGGGCCTGCCGCAGTGGCTTCCAGGTCGGTAGTGGGGTCGACACCCGCAGCGATCGCTTGTTGCAACTCTGCTACCGAAGGCGCGGCCTGCGCAGCGGCCTGGCCCAGGTCGGTGCTGCTATCAGGCGTGTCGGCACTCCACTGGCTGTCGCGGCCCAGGTCGAGCAGTCGGCCATCTGCCAGCTCAAGCGTTACTGCACCACCAGCGCCAGTGAGCACCTGCTCGCCGGCCAGAAGTCGATCCCCCTCGATCAGTACACGCCGGATGCCTTCTGGGGATACCGCAATAACCTGGCCGACAATACTTTTGACGATGGCTACAACGCTGCTCATTGGACTCTCCGTGTGACCCTGTAGGGGTACTTCCGTGCCAGAGCGGCAATCGTGGCCACCTGATCTGGAATGATGTCGATATTCACTTGACGCATTTTGACGTCAATATTTCGTCTATAACTGCCAGCGATTACACAACTGCCAAACTATTGACCTTATTATGGCCATCCTAAACAATCGGTTAGGTAATGTCACATTGATATTTTACCTTAGCCAAGCGTTTCTCAACGGCAACTGCCTTGGGTCACGAAAAACAGCTGCATCGCCCACCACACGGGGGGTTTAGCGGCTTAGAAATCCGAGGATTAGCCACCGGGTTACCGTCCGTCGGGTTCCATCAGACCATAGGCGTCAATATAAGGTCATTTACGTTTATTCACCGGCCCAATACACGCACGGCAAGCACAAAGCTTGCCGATTCATCACCCAGTGGGCTGCAGCCCCACGCCACTTGTCGGCACGTAAACACGCTGCCGCAAATCAAACGAGCAGAGCGGAATCACGTATATAAGGTTGTCCAGGTGGGGGTGAAGCGCGTGATGATTATCGAATACAGGTTGGTGCAGACACTGCATTTAATAGATGAATTTTGACTAATCGATTACCAAAAGGCGTCAGCAAACCAGCGCCTGTTAAATGACATCAGCTATTCTGGACACGAGCGATTTCGCCATGGCCTTTTGCTAGCTATGCTGACACCCGTGAACGACGTGCGAGTGCTTCAGAAATGAAACATTTCAGGGCCATCCGACGTCAGGTAGTTAAGTGAACGAGACAGCTGTTTACTCAAGATGGATTCAAAGCGACCATTGCCAAAATTTTGCCACGGCGATGAACATCGCCCGGCGCTGATACGCCGCAACACCACTGAACGCCAGGGTTGCCAGCCTGCAGCATTAAGGCAGCGAGCCCACCCCTACCCACCACAAGGATGAAGAGAGCGCCGCGTGGAATCCGAAGTCAGTCGAGTCGAACTCAACCACGATCCACGCAGCCAGCACGACGATCCCCTGCTGGATAGTCTGTTGAGCCTGTGTGTGTTGCACCAAAAGCCCGCCAGCCGCGTGATGTTGACCACGGGCCTGCCGTTGCCAGCGCAGCGGCTGAGCCCCGAACTGCTGCCCCGTGCGGCTGCCAGGGCTGGGCTGCAAGGGCGCCTGCTGCAGCGCAAGCTGGAGCAGATCCCGAGCATCGCCATGCCGGCCATGCTGTTGCTCAAAGGCGGGCGAAGCGCGGTTCTGCTTGGCTGGGAAAATGAAGACACTGCACGGCTGCTGCTTAGCGAAAGCGATGGCGGCGAGGTACACATCAGCCGCGAAAAACTCCAGGATGACTACAGTGGCCGGGTGTTCTTCGCCCAGCCGCAGCACAAATTTGACGTCAACCACGGCAACCTCATTCCGCGTGCGAAGTCCTGGTTCCGTGACACCCTGCTGCGCAGCAAATGGCTGTATATCGATGCTATCGCCGCCAGCCTGGTGATCAACTTGATTGCCCTGGCCGCTCCGCTGTTCGTGATGAACGTGTATGACCGGGTGGTCCCCAACCAGGCAACCTCAACGCTGTGGGTGCTGGCGATCGGGATCGCGGGCGCTTATGTGTTCGACCTGATCCTCAAAGGGCTGCGCGGGTTGTGCCTGGACCTTGCCGGCAAGAAGACCGACCTGATCATCTCTGCCACGCTGTTCGAGCGTATCGTCGGCATGTCGATGAAGTATCGCCCTGCCAGGGTCGGTAGTTTCGCCCAGAACATCCACGAGTTTCAGGGCCTGCGCGACTTCCTGGCATCGCTGACACTGACCAGCCTGATCGACCTGCCCTTCACGGTACTGATCCTGATCGTCATCGCCATCATCGGCGGCCATCTGGTGTGGATCCCGATCATCGCCTTCCCGTTGGCGCTGAGTATTGGCTATGCCCTGCAGCGCCCGTTGATGGCGACCATGGAGCGGACCATGGCACTGGCCTCCGAGCGCCAGTCAAGCCTGATCGAGACCCTCGCCGGCCTGGATGCGGTGAAGGTCAACAATGCCGAGAGCGAGCGCCAGTACATGTGGGAACAGACCCTCGGTACCCTCAGCCGCCTGGAGCTGCGCGTGAAGGTGCTGTCGAGCCTGGCCATGAACATCACCTTGTTGATTCAGCAACTGGCGGGTGTGGCGATGATCTGCGTGGGCGTCTACCTGATCATCGACGGCAACCTGAGCATGGGCGGCCTGGTGGCCTGCTACATGCTCAGCGGTCGCGCGCTGGGCCCGTTGGGCCAGCTGAACGGCCTGTTGGCACGTTACCAGCAGGCCAAGGTGACCATGGTTTCTACCGACCACATGATGGAATTGCCACAGGAGCGCAACTTCGAAGAGCGGCCCCTCAGCCGCCGAGTGCTGCAGGGTAGCGTCGAGTTTCGCGGGGTGGACTTCACCTACCCCAACCAGCAGAACATGGCGCTGAAGAATATCAACCTGACCATTCGGCCCGGCGAGAAGGTCGGCATCATTGGCCGCAGCGGCTCAGGCAAGAGTTCTTTGGCCAAGTTGATCGTGGGCCTTTACGAGGCTGATGGTGGCTCGCTGCTAGTAGATGGTGTGGACATCCGGCAGATCGATGTCAGCGAGTTGCGCCACAACATTGGCTATGTGCCGCAGGATATCCAGTTGCTGGCAGGCACCCTGCGCGACAACCTGGTGAGTGGCGCGCGCTACATCGACGACGAGATGATCCTGCAAGCCGCTGAGCTGGCAGGTGTGCACGAGTTCGCGCGGCTGCACCCTGATGGCTATGAGCTGCAGGTAGGCGAACGTGGGCAGAACCTGTCCGGTGGCCAGCGGCAGAACGTGGCGCTTGGCCGTGCGCTGCTGTTGAACCCGCAAATCCTGCTGCTGGACGAACCGACCAGCGCCATGGACAACACCGGCGAGGAGCGCCTCAAGCAGCGCCTGCAGGCGGTGGTGGAAAGCAAGACGGTGCTGCTGGTGACTCACCGTGCATCACTGCTTTCGCTCGTGGATCGGCTGATCGTGATCGATCGCGGGCAGATTGTTGCCGACGGCCCGAAAGCCGCGGTCATGGACGCGCTGAAGAAGGGGCAGATCAGTGTTGCGTAAGCTGGATTTCGGGCAAATCAAGGAAGGCATGCGGCGCTACTTCAAGGGCAGTGACTCGCTGGGTGGGCAGCCACTTCCCGAGGTCAACAAGGCACTCATCGAGGATGCCCCGCGGGTCGTCAGGTTGACCATATGGGGCGTGATCCTGTTCTTCGTGTTCTTGATCATCTGGGCCAGCGTGGCGCCTATCGATGAAGTAACCCGCGGCGAGGGCAAGGCGATCCCCTCCTCCAAGGTGCAGAAAATCCAGAACCTGGAAGGCGGCATCGTGGCGGAAATTTTTGCCAAGGAGGGCCAGATCGTCGAAGTTGGCCAGCCCTTGCTGCGCCTTGATGAAACGCGCTTCGCCTCCAACGTGGGCGAAACCGAGGCCGATCGCCTGTCCATGGCCCTGCGTGTGCAGCGCCTGAGCGCGGAGGTGGACGACAAGCCACTGCAGATTGACGAAGAACTACGCAAAGCCGCACCCAGCCAGGCGGCCAGCGAGGAGTCGCTGTACCAGAGCCGGCGTCAGCAGTTGCAGGACGAAATTGGCGGCCTGCAGCAGCAGTTGGTGCAGCGCCAGCAAGAGCTGCGCGAGTACAGCTCCAAGCGCGCCCAGTACGCCAACAGCCTTGAGCTGCTGCGCAAGGAAATCAGCATGTCGGAGCCCTTGGTGGCGACCGGGGCGATCTCCCAGGTAGAGGTGCTGCGCCTGCGCCGGGCGGAAGTGGAAAACCGCGGCCAACTGGATTCCACCGCCCTGGCCATACCCCGTGCCGAGGCGGCCATCCGCGAGGTACAGAGCAAGATCGAGGAAACCCGTGGCAAGTTCCGCAGCGAGGCGCTTACCCAGCTTAACGAAGCGCGTACCGAGCTGAACAAGGCCACCGCCACCAGCAAGGCGCTGGATGACCGGGTGCACCGGACCATGGTCACCTCGCCAGTGCGCGGTATCGTCAAGCAATTGCTGGTGAACACTATCGGCGGTGTGATCCAGCCGGGCAGCGATATCATCGAGGTCGTGCCGCTGGACGACACGCTGGTGATCGAAGCGAAGATCCTGCCCAAGGACATTGCCTTCCTGCACCCGGGCCAGGAAGCGACGGTCAAGTTCACCGCATACGACTACACCATCTACGGCGGGCTCAAGGCCAAGCTTGAGCAGATCAGCGCCGACACCATCACCGATGAAGACAAGAAGACCACCTACTACTTGATCAGGTTGCGCACCGATCGCAGCCACCTTGGCACCGACGAGAAACCGCTGCTGATCATCCCCGGGATGATTGCAACGGTGGATATCATGACCGGCAAGAAAACCATCATGAGCTACTTGCTCAAGCCCATCATGAAGGCCCGCTCGGAAGCGCTGCGCGAGCGCTGACAGGCTGTGCAAAGGGCCGCATTGCGGCCCTTATGCGGCGCTAGGCCGCTAATGCACGTAATGGCTAGTACTTATCGCCAGGGTGCAGGTTCACCCACCAGTTGCCCCTGGATACCCCCTACCCCCATTTCGCATAGCACGAGGCGCTCGCCTTCGGTTTCCACACGTTCGGCAATGAGCGGCAAGTCGATGCTGTGGGCAGCGCGCTGGATGGCCTCGATGAACAGGCGCTTGTGCTGCTCCTCATCGATATTGCGGATGTAGCTGCCGTCGATCTTCAGGTAAGCCAGCCCCAGGTGCGACAGGTTGCCGATCATGCTGAAGCGGCCGCCAAAGCGCTGCAGCGCCAGGCCGAAGCCCAGCGCGTGCAGGCGCCGCGTCAGCTGTTCCAGGGCAGGCTGGTCGGGCAACTGCTCTTCGCCAATCTCGAACACCAGGCGCGGGCCCAGGGCTACGTTGTGGCCCAGTAATTCGAAAATGCGCTGCAATGCCTTGGGGTCGGCCAAGGTGGCGGCGGAAAGGTTCAGCGCCAGCACCTGGTCATGCCCACGCAAGTGGGCCAGTACTTTTTCCAGCACCAGCAGGTCCAGGCGCGGCATCCAGCCAAAGCGCTCGAGCCAGGGCAGGAAGCGGCCGGCCGGCAGGGCCTCGCCTTCACGGTCTTTCAGGCGCGATATCACCTTGTGATGAAGCACGCGCTGCGCGGTGGCGCAATCCACCACAGGCTGGAAGAACAGGTCGAAATGGCCATTGCGGAACGCCTGGTCGAGGCGTTCATGCCAGTCGTGCTGGCTGTCTGCGGCAACAGCAGCCACCCCTTGCTCCAGGCACACCCAGCCAGGGGTTGGCTGGTTTTCTGCGCGGGCCAAGGCTTCGTCGGCGAGCTTGAGCAGCGCCTGCGGTGCGTCGCCGGGGGTGTAAGGCGCCAGGCCGATACAGGCCACGGGGTTGATGTCGCTGGCACCGGTTTCGTGCAGGCTCTGCAGGGTGGCTTCCAAGGCCTGGGCAAGCTGAATGGCCTCCTCATGCACCATGCCTGGGGCCAACACCGCAAACTCCCCCCCGCGGCTGCGGGAGATCAGGTCGTTGGTTTCCGGGTAGCTGCCACAGGTGCGCCGCAACTGCTCGCCCACAGCCTGCAGCAACTGGTCGGTACGTTGCCCGCCCAACCGCGCGTTCAGCCCGGCCAGGCCTTGCACACGCAACAACAGCAGGTAGCCTGCGCGGGCTTCCTCCAGGTTGCTGACCCGGGCGTTCAGTTGCATCTCGAAGTAACGGCGGTTGGACAGCCCGGTGAGGGTGTCCTGATAGGACTCGGCACGCAGCCGCTCACTGCGCTCGGCCTGTTCGGTGAACAGGGCCTTGAGCTTCTCGACCATCTGGTTCATGGCCTGCACCACGCGGCGCAGCTCCGGTGTGCGTGGCAGCTCTTGCAGGCTCAGGAATTCACGGCGGGCAATGGCATGGGATTGTTCGACCATGTAGTCCAGCGGGCGCAACTGACGGCGTAGCAGCAGTGCGCCAAGCACGGCACTGGCAGCCCCGCACAGCAGCAACCAGCTCAGGCTGCCCAGGGCGCTTTGCCAGAGTTTGGCAATGGCGAACATCGGGTGGCTTATTACCTCCACCCGAGCCGCCTGTTGCCAGCCACGGCTGACGATGGCGTCGCCGCCGGCAGCCTCCAGGCCTATCAAGTGCACAAACCAGCGCGGCACGCCGCCTGGGTCCGGCTCGGCGTGACGCTCCACCAGTACGGCGTTGGAGGCCAGGTCGACGACCTTGATGCTTGCATAGTAGCCACTGTCGAAGATCGAGCTGACCATCAACTCGGTCATGGCCGGGTCGTCGATGTTGGGCGTGAGCGACAATGCCAGGGCGGTGGCCGCATCCTGGGCGTGCGAGCGCAGCTGGTTGACGTACTGGCTGCGCGAGCTTTCCAGGCTGACCATGAAGCTGCCACTGAAGGCGACCACCAGGAACAGGCAAATAGCCAACAGCAATTGTTTGAACAGTGACATTTGTGCTCCTTCAGTAAACCGGTTCGGCCGGGAAGCCTTCGGCCTGCATTTTCTTCAACAGGTCTTGCCAGCGCGACAACCGCTTGGTATCGCCGACCTTCTTGTTACCAGCAGCCCCGGTGAGCCACAAGCCTTCACCATTGAAGGCGTAGACCGGCAGCAGGTCTGGGCGCTGGCTAGCCGGCTTGATGGCGTCCATGAGGCTGTCCAGGACCAGAGGCTGGGCCTGGGGTGTCGAATAGTAAGTCAGTACCATGTGCGCGCGGTTCTGTCGCAGCGCCTTGACGTAGGTGATGCGCAGCTTTTCGCTGGGAATGCCCATACGCCGAAGGCTGAAATACTTGGCGATTGCGTAGTCCTCACAATCCCCTGCCCCCTTGATCAGGGCCTGAACAGGGGTAGCCCAGTAATCGACCTCACCCCACAGGTCGATGTCCTCTACGTAACGCAGTTGCTGGTTGAAGAACCGGTTGACCACTTGCAGCCGCTCAAGCTCGCTGCCTTGTTTCTGGGTCGCCATCAGGTTCTGCCAGGCATCGATACGCGCTTTGCCGGCGCCGAGCGGGCCATAAAGGGCCTCGGACTTGCGGCTGATCTGTGCGAAGTCCCAATCGGCGTGCAGGCCGCCCAGCAGCATGCCGCCCAGCAACGCAGCCAGGGCGATACGGTGCAGCACGGTTTTGAGCATCGGGGAGATCGCCACAGCCAAGCCCTGTCCCGGCCAGTCGAAAGCTGCGATGGTGCGGCCTGTCAGCGCAAAAGACAATGGCACATCGAAATCATCCATCCGCCTGTCAGCCAGGCTGCATTCTGGCCCTACATCTTCATTTGCATTACTTCCTTTGCAAGGCGACTTACTCCACCATAGCCGCGCTTTGGGGCAGTGCGCTGATAGCCGCAGGTTTGACATGCCCACAAGCCGTAACTAGCTTCATTGGATCCAACTTTTTGTGAACGTTAAGGCAGGCGTTTTGTGGCCGAGAAAATAAAACTGAGCAATGTGCTGACCAGCGAACAGCTGTTGCCGCACCTGGCCCGTGGCGTAATCGAGGAACGTCTGCGCAGTGCCATTCTGGACGGCCGTTTGCCGCCCGGCACCGCGATCCGGCAGCAGGAGCTTGCAACCCTCTATGGCGTCAGCCGCATGCCGGTACGTGAGGCGCTGCGGCAGTTGGAAGCGCAGGCGCTGTTGAATGTGCAGATGCACAAGGGTGCCGTAGTTGCGCCGCTGATCGGCGAAGACGCGGTAGACGCCTATACCTTGCGCGTGCTGCTCGAGAGCGAGGCTTTGCGCCAATCCATCCCGCTGCTTGAAGGCCAGGACATCGCCAATGCACGCCGCTATATCCAGCAGTTGGAGAACGAAACCCGGCATGCCGAGATCGCTCGCCTCAACCGCCTGCTGCACATGGTGCTGTATTGCCGCGCACCGAACCAGAAGCTGCTGCGCCTGATTGATAACGAACTGAACCAGGAGGAACGGTTTCTGCGGTTTCACCTGTCCTCCATGGGCCTGGGCAAACTGACGCAGGACGACCATACGGCACTGGTAGACGCCGCCAGCGCCAAGCGGGTCAACGAGGCTATTGCAGTACTGGAGCGCCACCTCAACGGCGCTGCAATTGCAATTCGCAGATACTTGGACAGCCAAAAGCTTCGCCAGGCGTGATCGCAGCGTTCCTATAGGCCGACAAGGTTGCAAAATGCGGTCACCGGCGGAACAATGAGACTCGTTATCATTAAAGCCTCTATGGCACCGCCGCCAATGCCCAGCAACGAACCTGTCCAAGCCCTCTATCAAGACCACCACGGCTGGTTGTATGGCTGGCTGCGCCATCACATGGGTAGCGCGGCTGATGCTGCCGACCTGGCGCAGGACACCTTCGTGCGGCTGTTACAGCGAAGCGAGCATCTTCATCTGCAAAAACCCAGGGCTTTCTTGCGCACTGTTGCCCGCGGGCTGGTGATCGATCATTGGCGCCGAGAAGAATTGCACAAGGCCTATCTGGAGGCTTTGGCACATCTGCCGCAGGCTCACGCGCCCAGTGTCGAAACCCAGGAATTGCTGCTGGAGCTGCTCGAGCGCATTGCTGTCATGCTCGATGGCCTCAAGCCCAAGGTCCGTACTGCATTTCTGCTGGCCCAGTGCGAGGGCCTCAAGCACAAGGAGATTGCGCAGCGGATGGGGCTTTCCGTGCGTACCGTGGAGCGTCATATCGCTGACGCGCTCTATCACTGCTACCTGTTGCGCTACGACATGCAATGACCTGCGCTCCCCCAGATGCAAAAACGGTGAGGCAAGCCATTACGTGGAGGGTCGCGCTGCGCGAGCATGGCAATGACCCTGCTTTTGAGCAGCGCTGCATACAGTGGCGCAGTGCTTGCCCGAGCCACGAGTTGGCCTGGCAACGGGTTGTCCATCTCGATCAGGAACTGGACCTGCGGGCGGTCCCTGCTGCCGGTCTAGCCCTGCGCACCTTGGAAACCAGTCACAAACGTCTTCAGCGCCGGCAGGCCTTGAAGCTGTTGGGCGGGCTTGCCATGGTGGGTTCGGCCGCTTGGCTGGCCAAAGACCTGGACCTTATCAGCCCATGGTCATCGGACTACGCGACCGCAACGGGCGAGCGTAGGCACATCACCCTTGCCGACGGTACACGCCTGCAGCTCAACACCCGCAGTGCGGTAGATGTGGCGTTCAATGGCCAGCAACTGGTGGTGAAGTTGAAGCGCGGCGAGCTGATGCTCGATTGTCGGCAAACCCTGCACCCACAGTTGCCAGTACGCGTATATGCCAAGGACGCGCTGCTGCAGGCGTTCGATAGCCGCGTCGCGCTGCGCCTAGAGGGTGACTGCGCCCATGCCAGCTTCAGCCACGGCCGGCTGGCAGCCCAACACGCCGAGACGGGCGGCTGGCAATGGCTGGAGCCGGACCAGGCCTGGCGGGTAACGCATGACGGCGCACAGCGAGAGCAGCCTGCCAGCATGGATGCACTGGCCTGGACCGAGGGATTGATCGTGACTCGGGACATGCGTCTGGCCGACTTTCTTGCGCAAGTCAGCCGCTACCGCCATGGCTACCTGACCTGCAGCGACAACATTGCAGACATGCGCTTGTCGGGTGTTTTCCGCCTCGATGACCCTGAGCAACTGGTGCGGCTGTTACCCCGCACGTTGCCAGTACAACTGCGCGAGCTCACGCGCTGGTGGATACGGGTGGAGCGCCTGAGTTAGGCAGCGCTTCCGGAAGATGGCGGGTTTTTTATTCTGGTCCGGCTAGGACATTGAAGCGCCCTCTGCCCTATTCAATTCACGGACTCCTACATGCCTATCGCCACGAAGTACACGCTGCCCTGCAACGCGAATGATTTTCGACCTGTCCTGCAATCAATACTGGGTAGAGCCATACGCGCAGCCTTGTTCGGCACCGTCCTGGGCATAGCGGCCACGCCACTGCTGGCCGTAGCGGACGGTACGCCAGTAGTTAACCAAACCTATGCGATCGCACCCGGCCCACTCGATGAGGCACTCAACCAGTTCGCCAGGCAGGCTGGCATTACCCTGTCAAGCACACCGCAACTTACCCGCGGCTTGCAATCCAACGGCCTTAAAGGCCAGTACGGCACTGAACAAGCCTTGCGGCACCTCCTGGCAGGAAGCGGGCTGGTAGCCCTGAGCCAGAACGCACGCAATTACGTCTTGCAGGCACAACCGCAAGAAGCCGCACTGGCGTTGCCCGATACCGATGTGCGCAGCTTCACCCTGGGTAATGCATTGGGCAGCATGGAGGGGTACAACGCCACGCATAGCCAGGTTGCCACCAAAAGCAGCATGCCGCTGGTGGAAACCTCCCAGTCAGTGTCAGTGGTCACCCGCCAGCAGATGGATGACCAGGGGGCACAGACCGTCGCCCAGGCCATGCGCTATACACCCGGTGTGCTAACCAACCCCTATGGGGCGACCCACCGCTACGACTACGTGGCCATGCGCGGCTTCAATGATGGCTCGGTGGATAACATCTACGTAGACGGCCTGAAGTCCATGGGGGATAACGGCACCTACAGCACCATGCAGGTAGACCCGTATTTTCTTGAGCGCATCGACATACTGAAGGGCCCGTCATCGGTACTGTATGGCCGCAGTTCGCCAGGTGGCCTGGTAGCGTTGACTACCAAGAAGCCTCTGTTCAGCCCCTACCGTCAGGTTCAGGCCTCCGTGGGTACTCAGGGGCAGCGTGGCATGGGGTTCGACTTCAGCGGGCCTGTGGATGACGACAAACGCATTGCGTACCGCCTGACAGGCCTGGCAGACGGTTCAGACACTCAGTTCGACCACAACAAGGAAGAGCGCTACGCACTTGCACCCTCGCTGAGCATGGACTTCACGGAAGACACCTCGCTGACCCTGCAGGCGTACCTCCAGCATGACCCCAGCGGGGGCTACCATGGCGGCAACCCGGCAGATGGCATGCTGCACAAGCGCAACGGCTTGCGCTTGTCGGACCACTTCTTCGAGGGTGAACCGAACATCGATCACTACGAACGCACACAGCAGTCGTTCAGTTATCAGTTCGAACACCGGTTCAATGACGTATTCACTGCACGGCAGAACTTCCGCTACCAGGATTCCGATGTCTCGATGGACCAGGTGTATTCGGCCGGTTGGGCAGGCAACGAGGGCACTGTACTGAACAGGGCCTACACCGGCGGTGACGAACGTCTGCATTCCTACATCATCGATAACATGGTGCAGGCAGAGGTGTTCACCGGGGCCGCCAAGCACACCTTCCTGTTGGGTACCGATTTTCAGCGTCGCAAGGCCGATGTGGCATGGCGCTATGGCTCGGTTGACCCGCTGGATGCCGGTAACCCCCAGTATCGCAATGGCAACCTGCAGGTCGTAGGGGAGAACCGCTATCAACGGCGCTTGCAACAGACGGGTGTGTATTTGCAGGACCTGGTGGAACTGGATCAGTGGCGGTTTTCTCTCGGCCTGCGGCAGGACTGGGTAAAAGTATCCGAGCGTGATCGCGACAGGGATACCAAGGCCAATGATGCGCGTACCAAGTTCACTACCCGTGCAGGTGTTTTGTACCTGTTCGAAAACGGGATCGCGCCCTACCTGAGCTACTCGGAGTCATTCAACCCGAACACCGTGTCCGATCAACAAGGCAAGCCGCTGGCACCCACCGAAGGCACGCAGTGGGAAGCCGGTATCAAGTACCAGCCACCGGGCAGCGACAACTTGTTCACGGCCTCGTTGTTCCATATTGAACAGGAGAACCTGGCATCCAAGCAGCCCAATGAGGATTTCTATCGCCCCGTTGGCCAGGTGCGCTCCCAGGGGTTGGAGCTGGAAGCTCATGTACAAGTGACCGACAGCCTGAAACTGCTGGGCGGGTATACTTTCACTGATATCGAATACACCAAGCAGATGCCTAGCCTGGTAAACGGCAACCTGGACAACAAAGGTAACTCACCCACCCAGGCGCCCAGGCAGATGGTGTCGCTGTGGGCTGACTACAACATGCGCCAAGGTGTGCTTGAGGGTGTGAGGCTTGGAGGGGGTGTACGTTATGTGGGGTATAGCTGGGTCGATGCGGAAAACAGCATGAAGGTGCCGTCCTACACCCTGGTGGATGCTTCGCTGGGTTATGACCTCGGCAAAGTCGGGCTGAAGGGCGTGGATGTGAGGTTGAACGCCAACAACCTGACCAACCGACGCTACATCACGTCCTGCGCAAGCCAGAACTACTGCTACATGGGTGAAGAGCGAAACGTGACGGCCACCGTCAGCTATCAGTTCTGAGCCGTCCCGGAAAAGACAAAGCCCCTGTCTGCATCGCAGACAGGGGCTTTGGGGTTTGAATCTTGACGATGACCTACTCTCACATGGGGAAACCCCACACTACCATCGGCGATGCATCGTTTCACTGCTGAGTTCGGGATGGGATCAGGTGGTTCCAATGCTCTATGGTCGTCAAGAAATTCTGTGTGCTGGCCCGTCAGTTGGACGTGCCTGCGAATCTCTGTAGTTCCTACTT
>NZ_BBIU01000048.1 GCF_000730645.1 Pseudomonas parafulva NBRC 16636 = DSM 17004
ACCCTTCGTCTCGGTGTGGCGCGCATTCTACGGAGGGCATTCAACCCTGGCAAGCTCTTTTTGAAAAATATCTGAAAAAAAACGCAGGCCTTTCAATAACCTAGCGTAACCGCCGGTTTAATTGCCCCTGGAGTGACTACTGGCCCTCTGACAGGGTTGGCCTCGGGGGGCCGCTCGGAGAATAATGCCCGCCTTATGCATTAAGGAGAGATCCCCCCTCATGTGGTTCAAGAACCTGCTCACCTATCGCCTGACCCAGGATGTGCCTTTCGAGGCTGAAGCGCTGGAAGCCGCATTGGCCAGCAAGCCGGCCCGCCCCTGTGCCAGCCAGGAGCTGACCACCTATGGCTTCGTCGCTCCGTTCGGTAAAGGCGAAGACGCTCCCCTGGTGCATGTAAGCGGCGAATACCTGCTGATTGCCGCCCGCAAGGAAGAACGCATTCTGCCCAGCAGCGTGGTCAATGACGCTGTAAAGGAAAAGGTCGAAGAAATCGAAACCGAGCAGATGCGCAAGGTTTACAAAAAGGAACGCGACCAGATCAAGGACGAAATCATCCAGGCGTTCCTGCCGCGTGCGTTCATCCGCCGCTCGATGATCTTCGCCGCCATTGCCCCACGCCTGGGGATGGTGCTGGTCAACTCGGCCAGTGCCAAGCGCGCCGAAGACCTGTTGTCCACCCTGCGCGAAGTGATGGGCTCGCTGCCTGTGCGCCCGGCTACCGTCAAGATCGCCCCGGTCGCCACCATGACCGACTGGGTCAAGTCGCAGCAGGCTGCCGAAGGTTTCTATGTACTGGATGAGTGCGAGCTGCGCGACACCGCCGAAGACGGTGGCATCGTGCGCTGCAAGCGCCAGGACCTGACCGGCGAGGAAATCCAGCTGCACCTGAGCACCGGCAAGGTGGTGACCCAGCTGGCCATGGCCTGGCAAGACAAACTGTCATTCGTACTGGACGACAAGATGGTGATCAAACGCCTGAAGTTCGAAGAGCTGCTGCAAGAGCAGGCCGAGCAGGACGGCGGTGACGAGGCTGCCCAGCAGTTCGATGCCAGCTTCCAGCTGATGATGATGACCTTCGCAGAATTCCTGCCCACACTGTTCGAAGCCCTGGGCGGCGAAGAAATCCCCCAAGGCGTCTGATAGCGCCTGCGCAGCCTGGGCCGCAAGCTACAACAACAAGCACAACCGAGTGGCGCTGATCAAAGCGCCACTTCTTTATTACTTGCAGCTGAACCGGAGAATTCCCTGCCATGCGTGCGCTCGCCGCTCTCAGCCGTTTCGTCGGCAACACCTTTGCCCTGTGGGTGCTGGTATTTGCCGTACTGGCCTTCCTGCAACCCCAGTGGTTCATTGCCCTGAAAGTGGCCATCGTACCGCTGCTGGGGCTGGTGATGTTCGGCATGGGCCTCACCCTCAAACTGGACGACTTTGCCGCCCTCGCCCGCCAACCCTGGCGCGTGATGCTGGGGGTGGTGGCCCATTTCGTGATCATGCCTGGCATGGCATGGCTGCTGTGCCAGGTGTTTCACCTGCCGCCTGAAATCGCCGTGGGTGTGATTCTGGTGGGCTGCTGCCCCAGTGGCACCGCGTCCAACGTCATGGTCTGGCTGTCCCGTGGCGACCTGGCGCTGGCAGTGGCCATTGCCGCAGTGACCACCTTGCTGGCCCCATTGCTCACGCCCGCGTTGATCTGGTTCCTGGCCTCGGCCTGGCTGCCGGTGTCCTTCATGGACATGTTCTGGTCGATCTTGCAGTTGGTCATGCTGCCTATCGTGCTAGGGGTGCTGGCGCAACGCTTGCTGGGCGCACGGGTACAAGCTGCGGTACAGGTGTTGCCACTGGTGTCGGTGGTGAGCATCGTCATGATCGTGTGCGCGGTGGTGGCGGCCAGCCAGGCCAAGATTGCCGAATCCGGCTTGCTGATCATGGCGGTGGTAATACTGCACAACAGCTTCGGCTACCTGCTGGGTTACCTCACTGGCAAGCTGTGCAAACTGCCCCTGGCCCAGCGCAAGTCGCTGGCCCTGGAGGTCGGCATGCAGAACTCCGGGCTGGGGGCAGCGCTGGCGGCGGCGCATTTTTCGCCACTGGCAGCGGTGCCCAGCGCGCTGTTCAGCGTTTGGCACAATATTTCCGGGGCATTGTTGTCCACCTGGTTCCGACGCATGGACGACGCAGGCACCGCGCCTCGGGACCCTACCGCTGGCCGCTGAGCGGTACTACGTGCCCCTGCCCTCTTGATCCGAAGCGGGCAGATGGGCACCATGCAAGTCACTGTGAGGACGACCTCACGACGCCAAGCGTGATCATTCCGGGGACGGCCCCATCATCCCACCTGATGGAGACGCACCATGTCCTGGATCATCCTGTTCTTTGCCGGCCTGTTCGAAGTAGGCTGGGCCGTTGGCCTGAAATACACCGATGGTTTCAGCAAGCCCCTGCCTACTGCACTCACCATCGCGGCCATGGCAGTCAGCCTGGGCCTGCTGGGCCTGGCCATGAAAGAACTGCCGCTGGGTACGGCTTACGCCATTTGGACAGGCGTAGGTGCAGTGGGCACGGTAATCGCCGGCATCATCCTGTTTGGTGAGTCCATGGCCCTGGTGCGGCTGGTCAGCGTGGCACTGATCATCTGTGGCCTGGTGGGCCTCAAAGTCAGCGCCAGCTGACAGCCTGTCAGCGTATGGCTCCGCGCAAGCGGCTTACCTGCTCCCGCAACACCTCTGGCTGCGCCGCCTCCGCCGGGATGGCGGCGCCTGCCACGATGGTCACCCGCGACCACAGCCGCTTGAAAAACCCTTTGGCAGGGTCACGGCTGAAAAAGCTGCCCCACAACCCCTGCAACGCCAACGGAATGACCGGCACCGGCGTTTGTTCCAGAATGTGGCTGACGCCGCCCTTGAACACATCGATCTCACCATCGGCCGACAGCTTGCCTTCCGGGAAGATACACACCAGCTCGCCTTCGGCCAGGTACTGGGCAATACGTGCGAACGCGCGTTCGTAAGTCGCCAGGTCTTCGCTGCGCCCGGCAATCGGGATGGCACCTGCGGTGCGGAAAATGAAGTTCAACACCGGCAGGTTGTAGATCTTGTAATACATGACAAAACGAATCGGCCGGCGGATGGCCCCGCCAAGCAGCAGCGCGTCAACGAACGACACATGGTTGCACACCAGCAACGCCGGCCCTTCGTCCGGTATACGCTCCAGGCCCTGGTGCTTTACCCGGTACATCGAGTGGCTGAGCAACCAGATGAGAAAGCGCATGGTGAATTCGGGCACGATGCTGAAGATGTAGGCGTTGACCGCAATGTTCAGCAATGACACCACCAGGAACAACTGCGGGATGGTGAACCCGGCCAGGCCTAGCAGCGCAATGGTCAGCAGCGCTGAAACCACCATGAACAACGCATTGAGAATGTTGTTGGCGGCGATCACGCGGGCGCGCTGGTCTTCGGCGGTACGGGCCTGGATCAGCGCATACAGCGGCACGATGTAGAAACCGCCGAACACGCCCAGGCCAACGATGGACAGCAGCACCCACCAGGCCTGGCTCATGCTCAGCAGTGCCAGCCAGTCGTGGGGCGCAGCGGCCGCCGGTACGTCGCCGGAGTGCCACCACCACAGCAAGCCGAACACGGTCAGCCCGAACGAGCCGAACGGCACCAGCCCGATCTCGACCTTGCGCCCGCTCAGGCGCTCGCACAGCAGCGAGCCCAGGGCGATGCCTACCGAAAACAGCGTCAGCACCAGCGTAACGACCGTGCCGTCACCGTGCAGCCAGTCCTTGGCGTAGGCAGGGATCTGGGTGAGGTAGATGGCGCCGACGAACCAGAACCAGGAGTTGCCCACGATCGACCGGGACACTGCCGGCGGTTGCGCTAGCCCCATGCGCAGAATCACCCAGGACTGCTTGAAGATGTTCCAGTCCAGCACCGCATGCGGCGACGCCGCCGCCGCGCGCGGGATCCAGCGGCTGGCCAGGTAGCCTAGTACAGCGGTGCCGACCACACCGCCGGCCACCACCCAGGCGTAGTCGTCGGAGGACATCATCACCCCGGCGCCGATGGTGCCGGCCAGGATGGCCAGGAACGTGCCGGTTTCCACCAGCCCATTGCCACCTACCAGTTCCTGTTCGCGCAGGGCCTGGGGCAGGATGGAATACTTGACCGGCCCGAACAGCGCCGAATGGGTCCCCATCCCGAACAGGGCCACCAGCATCAGGGCCAGGTGGTGGGTGACAAAGCCCAGCGCGCCTATCGACATGATGGCGATTTCGGCAAGCTTGATCGCGCGGATGAGCGCGTCCTTGGCAAACTTCTCGCCAAACTGCCCGCCCAGTGCCGAGAACAGGAAAAACGGCAGGATGAACAGCAGGGCACACAGGTTGACCCAGATGGAGCGATCGCCATCACCCAGGCTCAACTTGAACAGAATCGCCAGGATCAGCGACTGTTTGAACAGGTTGTCGTTGAACGCACCCAGCGACTGGGTGATGAAAAATGGCAGGAAGCGCCGCTTGCCGAGCAAGGTGAATTGCGAGGAGTGACTCATCGTCCTTGGTCCTGGGTTCAGCCATGGGTGGCAGTTATCTGATTGGGATGCACGCGGCCTCTATGAAGCCACAATTGCCACCACCACTGACAGGCCTGTTTCCAGGGAGTTGCACGCCACACCCTTGGCGTCAGTCGAACCGGAACAACCGTTGCGCCGTATCGACCAACAGGGCCTGGCGCAGTGGCGCCGCGCAACCCAGTGCGTCGAACTGCCCGACCACACTGGCGAAACTCACCCCTGCCTCATGCTGGGTATGCGGCCAATCGCTGCCCCACATCAGCCGCTCGGCGCCAAAATGCGCCTCCAACGCCCCCAACGCCTGGCGGGCGAAGGCCAGGTTTTGCTGTGGGCTGCCTTCCAGGCGGTAGATCCCGGACACCTTCACCCAGACGTTGCCAAGCCCGCCCAGGGTCAATAGCTCGGCCAAACCGGGCTGCCCGAGACCTTGGCGCGCGTCGGGGCGGCCAAAGTGGTCAATGACCAGGTCCAGCCCATAGGGCTGCAATGCCCGAACCAGCGCGGGGATGTCTGCCACGTGTCGATGCAGTTCGAGGTGCCAGCCCTGCTCGCCAATCCGCTGGAACAGCTGCCGCCATGCACCGGTCGAGAAGTCCGGCAACGCCTGCCCCATCAAATTGAGGCGCACCCCCCGTACGCCCAGCCGGGCCATTGCATCGAGGGTTTCGCGCTGCACGTTCGGCTCCACCATCACCACCCCGCGCAGCTGGCCAGGCGCAGCTTGCAAGGCAGCCAGCAGGTAGCTGTTGTCGGTGCCCAGAAAACTGGGCTGCACCAGCACCCCGTGGCTGAAGCCATGGGCAAGCAACTGGCCCAGGTACTCGGCCAGTGGCGCATCGTAGTCGGGCGCGTAACGCCGCTCTTGCGCCATCGCCAGCCCTCGGCTGAACACGTGGGCATGGCTGTCGATGGCAGTGATGTGTAAATCGGGTTCGTGGGGCATGGCACTCATAATAAGGTCAGGTTACTTGGCAACCGCACCGGCAGCGTCCGGCGAGGTGGCGGCCTGCAGGTTGCGGCCGCGGGTTTCCGGCAGGCAAAGCGCAGCGATAACGGCCACGCCATAGGCAATGCCGGCGTCGATGCCGATGGCGGCGCCCAGTGACATGGATTCGCTCATGTGCCCGACAAGGAACGGGAACACCGCCGACAGCACGCGGCCGAAGTTGTAGCAGAAGCCTACCCCCGCCCCGCGTACATCGGCCGGGTACAGCTCGTTGAAGAACGCGCCCAGGCTGGCCGGAATGCCCGCCGCGAAGAAACCCAGCGGGAAGCCCAGGAACAGCATCTGCGTGTTGCTCAGCGGGAAAAACACATAGGCCTGCACAGTGAGCACGCAGCACACGGCGAACAGCAGGATGTTCTTGCGCCGGCCAATGCGGTCGATCAACAGGCCACTGACCACGCACCCGCACCAGAAGGCCAGGATGATGACGGCCAGGTAGCCCCCGGAGTTGAGCACCGACAGGTTGCGCTCGGTTTTGAGGAAGGTCGGCAGCCAGGTCATCACCGCGTGGTAACCCCCATGTGCCCCCAGGCCCAGCAGCCCGCCCAACAGGGTTACCCGCAGCAGCTCAGGGCGGAAGATACCGGCCATGGACTTGAAAAAACTGCCAGGGATGACCTGTTCTTTCTGCAGCCGCCGGAAGCTGTCCGGCTCTGGCACGTTGCGGCGCACCCAGATGATCAGCAACGACGGCAACAGGCCGACGAAGAACATCACCCGCCAGGCAAATTCCTGCGGCACCAGCGAGTAGATCAGCGTGAACAGCGCCACGGCCAGGCCCCAGCCCACTGCCCAGGCGCTTTGTACGGTGCCCATGACCTTGCCCCGGTACTTGGGGTTGATGGTTTCGGCCATCAGCACCGCGCCGGCAGCCCACTCGCCACCAATACCAAAGCCCTGCATGGCCTTGACGAACAGCAACGGGTAGAAGCCTGTGACGAAGGCCGAGAGGAAGGTGAAGAACGAGAACCAGAGGATCATCCACTGCAGGACGCGCACGCGCCCGTAGCGGTCGGACAATGTGCCACCCAGCCAGCCACCGATAGCCGAGGTTACCAGGGTCAGGCCGCTGATCAGTCCGGCATCACCCTTTGACAGGGAAAAAGCAGCAATAAGCGCGGGGATGGCCAGGCCGAACATCTGCACTTCCAGTGCATCGAGCGACCAGCCGCCGAAGCAGGCCCAGAACGTCTTGCGTTCCCGTGAGGTGATCTGGCGGTACCAGCTGAACATGATTGTTATCCTTCTAGTTGTGTGTGTTTCAACCGGTCACCCTTGCTGCTGCATGGGCCAACGGGCAGGCGAAGCCACTGCGCCCCGGCGTGAGGGCGCAGGCAGGTAAAGCAGGAACGACCGGCTTAACGGATGTCGATGCGGTAGCGGAAGTGCTGCGCATGGCCGCGCGAGCGGCGCCATTCAAGCGGTTTGCCGGCATAGTCACGGGCCAGGCGCTCGATCACCACCACCGGGCTGTCGGCCGGCAGGTGCAGCAGCCGGCCATGCACCGCGTCCACCGCCTCGGCCGTCAGGGTCTCTTCGGCCGAGGCCACCACTTGGCCACACAGATGCTCGTAGATCGGGTAAAGCAGCGGTCCCTTGCTGTCCAGGTCGACCTCCAGCAGGGCCTGGAAGGGCTGGCGTGGCAGCCAGATTTCCTCGGCCAGCACCGGTTGGGCCCCCAATAGGCGAATACGCTGCATGCGGATGACTTCTGCCTGCGCACCCAGGCCCAGCGCCTGGGCTACGGCGGAGGGTGCGGGTACGGCTGTGATTGCCAGGATGCGGCTCTCGGGGACCACGCGCTCGCCATTGGCCGTTTCGAACCGGAAGAAGCGGAACAACGAAGACTGAAACTGTGGCCGCCGAATGAAGGTACCCCGGCCCTGCTGACGCTCCAGCACGCCTTCGGCAACCAGCACGTCCACGGCCTTGCGCACGGTGCCTACCGACATGTCGAACTCGGCAGCCAGCGCCGCCTCGGTGGGTATTGCCTCACCCGGGCGCCAGCGATTGTTGGCGATCTGCATGACCATGTGGTCGCGCAGTTGCTGGTAGCGAGGCAGTCGAGCATCACCGGTCAGGGGGTGCATGGTTTCGTCCTCATCTTGTTATATAGACATATATATGAATTTGAGGGGAGTATTCGCTTTCACCTGTAGCCTGTCAATCCTCCGCCCGTCGGCGCCATCGGAACCCCTGCGGCCGTGGGCTGCGACGACCTGCCACTGCGACCAATGTCGGCGCTGACGACAAGGCGCTGGCCGTGCCAGACTGACCCATCGGGCCACGTTAAATTTTTTTGCTTCGGAGTCTTCATGTCGTTGTCCAGCGGGCTGATCGCCGTGGTCGCCCTCGCCTATATGGCCATCATGTTCGCCATCGCGTTCTACGGCGACCGCCGCAGCACGCCGCTGCCGCCGAAGTTGCGCGCCTGGGTGTACAGCCTGTCGCTGGCGGTGTATTGCACCAGCTGGACATTCTTCGGCGCCGTCGGCCAGGCCGCCGAGCAGTTGTGGGCGTTTTTACCCATTTACCTGGGGCCGGTGCTGCTGCTCATCTTTGCGCCCTGGGTGGTGCAGAAGATGGTGCTGATCAGCAAGCAGCAGAACATCACGTCGATCGCCGACTTCATCGCCGCACGTTACGGCAAGTCGCAAACCCTGGCGGTGGTGGTGGCGCTGATCTGCCTGGTGGGCGTACTGCCCTATATCGCCCTGCAGTTGAAGGGCATCGTGCTGGGCGTGAACCTGCTGATCGGCGCCAATGCCGACGCCACCGGTACCCGGGTGCAGGACACCGCACTGGTGGTTTCGCTGGTGCTTGCCGTGTTCGCCATCGTGTTCGGCACCCGCAGCCTGGATGTCACCGAACACCACCGCGGCATGGTGCTGGCCATCGCCTTCGAGTCGCTGATCAAGCTGCTGGCGTTTCTGGCGGTGGGTATCTTCGTGGTCTTCAACCTTTACGACGGCTTCGATGACCTGTTCACGCAGGCGCGGCAATCCATCCACCTGCAGGACTACTGGCAAGAAACAATCAACTGGCCGTCGATGGTGGTGCAGACCGCCGTGGCGATGATGGCCATCATCTGCCTGCCGCGGCAGTTTCACGTCACCGTGGTGGAAAACATCGAGCCCCAGGACATGCGCCTGGCGCGCTGGGTATTTCCGATGTACCTGGCGCTGGCCGCGCTGTTTGTGGTGCCCATCGCCCTCGCCGGGCAGATGCTGTTGCCGGGGACGGTGATGTCCGACTCGTTCGTCATCAGCCTGCCACTGGCCGAAGCCCACCCCAGCCTGGCCCTGCTGGCGTTCATCGGCGGCGCCTCCGCGGCCACCGGCATGGTGATTGTCGAGGCGGTCGCGCTGTCGACCATGGTGTCCAACGACATGCTGCTGCCGTGGCTGCTGCGGCGCAACAACGCCGAACGGCCGTTCGAAGTGTTCCGCCACTGGATGCTTTCGGTACGCCGGGTGACCATCGTGGTGATCCTGCTGCTCGCTTACGTCAGCTACCGCCTGCTGGGCTCTACCGCCAGCCTGGCTACCATCGGCCAAATTGCGTTCGCCGCCGTTACCCAGTTGACGCCGGCCATGCTCGGGGCACTCTACTGGAAGCAGGCCAACCGCCGTGGCGTATTTGCCGGGCTGGCAGCCGGCATCTTCCTGTGGTTCTACACCCTGGTACTGCCCATTGCCGCCCACAGCGTTGGCTGGTCATTGCAACTGTTCCCGGGGCTGGCGTGGCTGCACGGCAACCCGCTGAACCTGCCGATCAGCCCGCTCACCCAGGGGGTGGTGTTGTCACTGGCCGGCAACTTCACACTGTTCGCCTGGGTGTCGGTGCTGTCACGCACACGGGTGTCGGAACATTGGCAGGCGGGCCGCTTCATCGGCCAGCAAACCAGCGCCCGCCCCAGCAGCAAGCCCTTGCTGGCGGTGCAGATCGACGACTTGCTGACCCTGGCCTCGCGCTTTGTCGGCGAAGAGCGCGCCCGGCAGAGCTTCATCCGTTTCGCCTACCGCCAGGGCAAGGGCTTCAACCCCAACCAGAACGCCGACGGCGACTGGATCGAGCATACCGAGCGCCTGCTGGCCGGGGTACTGGGCACGTCCTCCACGCGGGCTGTGGTCAAGGCCGCCATCGAAGGCCGCGACATGCAGTTGGAGGACGTGGTGCGCATTGCCGACGAGGCCAGTGAGGTGCTGCAGTTCAACCGCGCCCTGCTGCAGGGCGCCATCGAGAACATCAACCAGGGCATCAGCGTGGTCGACCAGAACCTGCACCTGGTGGCCTGGAACCGCCGGTACCTGGAGCTTTTCAACTACCCGGAGGGGCTGATCAGCGTGGGCCGGCCCATCGCCGACATCATCCGCTACAACGCCGAGCGCGGCCTGTGCGGGCCCGGCGAGGCCCAGGTGCACGTGGCGCGGCGCCTGCACTGGATGCGCCAGGGCCGGGCGCACTCTTCCGAGCGGTTGTTCCCCAACGGCCGCGTGATCGAGCTGATCGGCAACCCCATGCCGGGGGGCGGCTTCGTGATGAGCTTCACCGACATCACGCCGTTCCGCGAAGCCGAGCAGGCGCTGCGGGACGCCAATGAGGGCCTGGAACAGCGCGTAGCAGAGCGCACCCATGAGCTGTCGCAACTGAACCAGGCGCTGACCGAAGCCAAGAGCCATGCCGAGGCGGTCAGCCAGTCCAAGACGCGCTTCCTGGCTGCGGTCAGCCACGACCTGATGCAGCCGTTGAACGCGGCAAGGCTGTTCTCTGCAGCCCTTTCCCAGCAGGCCGAGGGCATGACGACGGAAGCCCGGCAACTGGTCCAGCACATGGACAGCTCGCTGCGCTCTGCCGAGGAGCTGATCAGCGACCTGCTGGATATCTCACGGCTGGAAAACGGCAAGATCACCCCGGTCGCCAAGCCATTCGCCCTTAACGAACTGTTCGACACACTGGGTGCCGAGTTCAAGGTGCTGGCTGCCGAAAAAGGCCTGGAGTTCCGTCTGCGCGGCAGCCGCCTGCGGGTGGACAGCGATATGAAACTGCTGCGCCGGGTACTGCAAAACTTCCTCACCAATGCCCTTCGCTACGGCAAAAGCCCGATCTTGCTGGGCGCCCGTCGCCAGGGCGAGCGGCTGTGGCTGGAGGTGTGGGACCGTGGCCCAGGTATCGCCGATGACAAGCTGCAGGTGATCTTCCAGGAGTTCAAGCGCCTGGACAGCCACCAGACCCGTGCCGAAAAAGGCCTGGGCCTGGGCCTGGCGATCGCCGACGGCCTGTGCCGGGTACTGGGGCACTCCCTGGAGGTGCGCTCGTGGCCTGGTAAGGGCACGGTGTTCCGGGTCAGCGTCCCCATCGCCCGCCAGGCCGCGGCGGCCACCACCGCGCCGCTGGAACAACGCAGCGAGCCGCTGGCTGGCCTGCAGGTACTGTGCGTGGACAATGAAGACAGCATTCTGATTGGCATGAACAGCCTGCTCAGCCGCTGGGGCTGCCAGGTGTGGACGGCCCGCAGCCGCGCCGAATGCGAAGCGCTGCTGGCAGACGGCATGCGCCCGCACCTGGCCCTGGTGGACTACCACCTGGATGACGGCGACACCGGCACCGGCCTGATGGGCTGGTTACGGGCGCGGCTGGGCGAACCGGTACCGGGGGTGGTGATCAGTGCCGATGGCAGCAAGGAAACCCTAGGGCTGGTGCATGCTGCGGGCCTGGACTTCCTGGCCAAGCCGGTCAAGCCAGCGGCGCTGCGGGCCCTGCTCAACCGTCATCTGAGCCTGGTTCAGTAAGCGCTTCCCCCGGCACCGCCTCATCGCTCAGGGCCCGCTCCAGCAAGCTGGGTGGCAGGCTCTTGCTGGCCCTGGCCCCCAGCAACTTGAGCTGCTCGCTGCGGCTGACCAGGTTGCCGCGCCCCTCGCACAGCTTGTTGCGCGCGGCGGCGTAGGCCTTGTCCACTTGTTGCAGGCGGCTGCCCAGCTCGTCCAGGTCCTGGATGAACAGCACGAACTTGTCGTACAGCCACCCGGCGCGCTCGGCGATTTCGCGAGCGTTCTGGCCCTGACGCTCCTGCTTCCACAGGCTGTCGATGACGCGCAGGGTGGCCAGCAGGGTGGTTGGGCTGACAATCACGATCTGCCGGTCGAAGGCTTCCTGGAACAGGTTCGGCTCTGCCTGCAGAGCGGCAGAGAACGCCGCCTCGATAGGCACGAACAGCAGCACGAAATCGAGGCTGTGCAAGCCTTCGAGCCGGCTGTAGTCCTTGCTGGACAACCCTTTGACGTGGCTGCGCAGCGATTGCACATGTTGCTTGAGCGCCGCTTCGTCGTTGCCAGCCACGTACTGCTGGTAGGCGGTGAGGCTGACCTTGGCATCCACCACCACCTGCTTGTCGCCGGGCAGCATGATCAGCACGTCCGGCTGAAAGCGCTCGCCATCGGCGCTCTTGAGGCTCACCTGGGTCTGGTACTCGCGGCCCTTCTCAAGGCCGGCGTGCTCCAGCACCCGCTCCAGAATCAGCTCACCCCAGTTGCCCTGGGTTTTCTGCCCTTTCAACGCCTGGGTCAGGTTGGTGGCTTCGTCTGACAGGCGCAGGTTGAGCTGTTGCAGGCGCTCCAGTTCCTTGCCAAGCGAGAAACGCTCACGAGCTTCCTGCTGGTAGCTTTCCTCCACGCGCTTCTCGAACGACTGGATACGTTCCTTAAGCGGGTCGAGCAATTGCCCCAGGTGCTGTTGGCTGGTTTGGGCAAAACGCTGCTCGCGCTCGTCGAAAATTTTTGTGGCCATGTCGGCGAACTGGGCACGCAACGTTTCCCGGGCCTCCTGCAGGTCCTCCAGGCGCTGCTGATGGCTTTCCTGCTGCTCACGCAGCTCCGCTTCCAGGCGCGCTGCCTGCGCCTCCAGGCGACGCAGCTCGGCCTCGCGGTTGGCGCGTTCCAGGTTCCAGGCATGGGAGGCATCGCGGGCGTTGTCGCGCTCGACTTGCAGCAACTCCAGCTCACGGCCCTGGGCGGCGAGCTGGGCCTGCTTTGCGGTGTTGGCTTCGCTGAGGTCGCTGACCTCGTCACGGCTGGCGTCCAGTTGCGCCTGCAGACCGGCCTGGGCCAGCTGGGCTGCGTTGAGGCGCTCTTCCAGCAGTGCCTGCGCTGCGTGCCGCGCCCCCTGCCCACGCTGTAGCTGCATGGCCCACACCAGGCCAGGCACCACCCCCGCCACCAAACCCAGCAGGACACTGGCCAGATCAACTGTCATGCTTACCCCGATACTGTTCTGGCAAAGGGGGGCAGCTTATCAGCCCGGCAGGAGGGTTGCCCGCGCTACGCGCGACCAGGCGCGCTTCAGGTGCCGAACCACTGGTGCAGCAGTGTGCGAGCCTCATGCGACCCCTGGCCTGCGGCCAGCTCCAACCAGAACCGGGCCTGGTCCGGGGCACTGTGCTGGCAAACACGTGCGTATTCCAGCTGAGCCCGGCGATCACCGCCCCGTGCGGCCTGACGCAGCAGGTCATGACCAATCCGGCGGTCGCGCGCGCTGCCACAGTCGCGACACAACATCTGCCCCAACCGGCTCTGCGCAACCACCACGCCTTGGCGAGCTGGCCGTTTGAGCAAGCGGCCAGCCAGGTGCTTGACCTTGGGCTTTTCATTCAGCCGTGGGTTATCCAGCAACCACAGGGCAACCTTGAGCGAGAACCTGCGGGTGGGGGGCGCAGCAGCTATGGCGGTGTTGACGGAGGTTTTACCGAGAGACTTCATGGCAACAGGGGCAGGCAAATCGAAAAGCGCGCCACTCTACTCCTTTTCCCGACATCGGCCCAACGCGACGGCTTATTTTTTAAAAAATTTCATGTGATCGTTTCTTGACGTAGTCAGGGTAATGAGTGGAGGCCTGGGCTTACCCATCTAAACGAGTTGGAAGGCCGTCTGGCCGCGCCATGCCCGGGCTAGAGCAAGCGCTTGGGACAATCCACAGTTCCTGTGGATAACTCGGTGGACAACCCCTTCCCACCCCCCTCAAAGCCGCGTGGTATATGGCCTCCTGACAAACTGACGATTTTTTCACCAGTTAAAAATAGTGTTTTTTTTCATTGACTTAACTGGCCAGTCAAGTCATTGGCGAACGCTTCGCTGCGTGTTGCGGGGGTGTTACAGGGGCCACACCGAATGTGCACAAGCCGTGCGAAAACATCCGTTCGGGTATCCGATGACTCGATCCCGCCCCAAAAAGGAGCATTACAACCCCTTCACAGCCTCAGGAAATTCGAACATACTGCTCGGCTTGCTTCGCAGATAATAATGCTTGCCAAGCTTGCGAAGCTCCGGTAAGGTGCCCCTCGTTAGTACCAAGCTGAAAGTCAATTCTGGCCAACAGTGTCCTTGCAGACTCGCTTCCCCAACAGCGTACTGCTGAAACCAGGACCGGCCCTTTAGATGATTCGCCCGGCAGCCAATAGGCTGTACGCCAATGAATCACATGACAGATTGATCAGGATCCCACCCGATGGCCCAGAACCCTGGCCCCGGCGTGCTGCCTGCCCTCTGAAGTACCTACCAGTCAGCCCAAGCGCCCACTACTTGATTGCGCTCCCTCTGGCTGCATTGTTCCAGTCGGGTTCTCTCGTCCCTTAATAAAGGCGTCACTGGAACGTTTCTATCATGCACGGATCCTAATCCCCGTGTTCAACGCAGGAAACTTCCAACAATATGCAAACTCATCACCAAATTCAGGCTGCCATTGGCACCCTTTCCCAAGCCTTCTCCCCACTGAAGTGCTTGATCGTGGCCCCACGCAAGGGCAGCTTCAGCTTCACCCTGGTGGACGAACATGGCATCGCCTGCCACACCGAACGCTTGTACCCCGAGCAGTACAGCCGCAGCGAGCCGCTGCAGGCGATCATTGCCCGGACACGCCAGTCGCTCACCGCGTGAGCGGAGAATGCTGGGCCATTCAAGCGCTGAATACCCCCATCGCAAGCCTGCCTGAGCAGACCCAGCGTAATTGCCTTAGGGCATATGGCTGGTCGACTCTGGCAGCAATCGATTTAAAAACAGCCCTTTACACCATGATTATCACACTACACTTCAACTCGAGCGGTGCTTGCCGCTTCCGGCGGGCCTGAACATTCACCAGCTGCCAAGCTCCAGCGCCCGTCGGTCCCTTACTGCTCGAGGGCATCATGGGTATTGCGGCGAAGGAACTCTGTCAGCATGTCATTCGGCCCACTCTGGCCTACCTGAACCGTCACTGCGCCAGCGCTGAAGCGTTGTTGCTCGGCATTGCCGCAAGCCAGTCGGCGCTCGGGTCTGCACTGCACGATCGACGTGGCCACGGGCTTTACCGTATCGGCGAGCACCGCCACCGAGCCGTGTGGGACGAATACCTGGCCCTGGACCCTGAACTCGCCAGCCTGGTACGCGGCCTGGCCAGCCAACACGCCTTTCTCGGCAGCCCGCACCTTGAACTGACCGTCAACCTGCGCTACTCCACCGCCATCGCGTGGATGCTGGTAGAGGCCCAGGCACCACTGCTTCCTCCCGCAGACGACCTTCAAGCGCTGGCCCGCATCTGGCGACAGGTGTTCAGCCCTCAGGGGCGGCTGCGCGATTTCACGGAAGCGTGGGAAACCTGCATTAATCAGAAACTACCTCAACTGTCTTGAGAAGGGTCTTACAACTTAGCTAGAAAAAAAGGAATTTTGGTCGGATTGTCCTACAAAACCGCTCTATCTTCGGTGTTTGCGGCTATAGCGCGCCGCGCAATTTGTTGGTAGCTTTTCGCCTCGGAGATCCCAAGGAGTTTCTAATAATGAAAAAAGTCATGCTCAAAACCTCCCTCAGCCTCGCCGTCACGCTCGCGTCCGGCCAACTGTTCGCCAGCGGCTTCGCCCTGAACGAACAGAGCGTTAGCGGCATGGGGACAGGTTTCGCGGGACGTTCCTCATCTGCCGAAGATGCCAGCACTGTGTATGGCAACCCGGCCGGCATGTCCCGCCTCAAGCGCCAGCAGGTTACCGTGGGCGGCGCGGCGGTCATCGCCAAGTCGGATATCTCAGGCCCAGGTAGCAATCTTGGGGGGGAAACCGACGGTGACATGGTACCGGTCGTCGGGGTACCCATGGGTTACTACGTCAAACCTATCGATGACCACTGGAGCGTTGGCTTCGGTGTCTACGTGCCGTTTGGCCTGGTCACCGATTACGGCAGCGACGACGCTGCACGTTACTGGGGCAAGAAGAGCCACGTGGAGGTGGTCACCTTCCAGCCAACCGTCAGCTATGCCTTCAACGACAAGGTATCGATCGGTTTCGGCCCTACCATCAACCGTATCAAGGGTGAACTGGGCTCGAACCTGATCAACCCGCGCACCCCGGGGCGCAATGATGGTGAAGTGAAGATCAAGGGCGACGATACTGCAGTCGGCTACAACATCGGCCTGCTGGTGCAGGCCACCGACCGCACGCGTATCGGCCTGACCTACCACTCGATGGTGGACTACAAGCTCGAAGGCAAGACCAAGGTCACGACCCCGCTGATCGGGCCGTACAGCGGCAGCAAGTTCGATGCAAGCCTGAAAATCAAGACACCTGAGTCGGTGGACTTGTCGGTCACCCACGAACTGGACGACCAGTGGACCTTGTACGCGGGCAGCACCTGGACGCGCTGGAGCCGCCTGAAAGACATCACGGTGCAGAACGATGTACCCCGCCCGCTGGTGGGTTCAGCGTTCCAGACGATTTCGGAAGAGCAGAACTGGCATGACACCTGGGCGCACGCCGTGGGTGCGTCGTACAAGGTCAACAAGGAGTGGGTGTTGCGCACCGGCTTCACGGTTGACCAGTCGCCGACCAACAACCAGGACCGTTCGCCACGCATCCCTACCGGCGATCGCAAGATCTTCAGCCTGGGTGCTGGGTGGAGCCCGAACGACGACATGACCATCGATGTGGCTTACTCCTACCTGTGGGAAGAGGACACGAAGGTTAACCAGGTGAGTGCGACCAAGGGTAGCTACCGGGCCAAGTACGAGAACAGTGCTCATGGTTTGGGCGCTTCGCTGACGTATCGGTTCTGATCGGTACGTTATGTGTGAAAAACCGCCCTTGTGGCGGTTTTTTTCGTTTGGTATGTGGGCGGGTGTGCTGAGTTAGGACTTTTTGAATGGGCTATAGCGTCTGCAGGAGTCCACTCGATGCAATTAAACTGCGAACTGCTAACTTTTTAATGTGGGCGCGTATTACGAGTAAACATTCTTTTGTGCAGGTGGCGCTTAGTCACCTTTCCGCCCTTCCGG
>NZ_BBIU01000047.1 GCF_000730645.1 Pseudomonas parafulva NBRC 16636 = DSM 17004
AGGTGACTAAGCGCCACCTGCGCTAAAGAAGGTTATTCCGCTTGAGACGCAACTAATCTGATTCAAACTTCCCCGGGACTCAGCACAGTATCCTTGGCCTCCCCCAATACCCCAGGATAATCCAACGTATAATGCAATCCCCGACTCTCCTTCCGCCGCATCGCCGATAAAATCATCAACTCCGCCACCTGCGCCAAGTTCCGCAGTTCTATCAAATCCCTGCTCACCCGGTAATTACTGTAGAACTCGTCAATCTCATCCAGTAGCAGCCGTACCCGATGCTGGGCCCGCTGCAACCGTTTGCTGGTCCGTACGATCCCCACGTAGTCCCACATGAACCGCCGTAACTCGTCCCAGTTATGCGCAATGATCACGTCCTCGTCCGAATCCGTCACCTGGCTCGCGTCCCACCCCGGTAATGCCACCGGCATGGGCACCGCTTCCAGGTGCGCCTGAATGTCCGCTGCCGCCGCGCGGCCATAGACGAAGCATTCCAGCAGCGAATTGCTGGCCATGCGATTGGCGCCATGCAGCCCGGTAAAGCTCGTTTCGCCAATGGCATAAAGCCCCGGCACATCCGTATGGCCACGCTCATCCACCATCACCCCGCCACAGGTGTAATGTGCCGCCGGCACCACCGGGATGGGTTGACGCGTGATGTCGATACCAAAGCCCAGGCAGCGCTCGTATACCGTCGGGAAATGGCTCTTGATGAACTCCGCAGGCTTGTGCGTGATGTCCAGGTACACGCAGTCCACGCCAAGGCGCTTCATCTCGTGGTCGATTGCCCTGGCCACGATGTCCCGCGGTGCCAGTTCCTCACGCGGGTCGAACCGAGGCATGAAGCGCTCCCCGTTGGGCAGGCGCAGCAGGGCGCCTTCTCCACGCAGCGCCTCGGTTATCAGAAAGCTCTTGGCCTGCGGGTGGTAGAGGCAGGTCGGGTGGAACTGGTTGAACTCCAGGTTCGCCACCCGGCAGCCTGCACGCCAGGCCATCGCGATGCCGTCGCCGCATGCACCGTCCGGGTTGCTGGTGTAGAGATAAACCTTGGCTGCACCGCCTGTCGCAAGCACCGTGAACCGGGCGCCGTAGGTGTCGACCTGGCCCGTGTTGCGATCCAGTACATAGACCCCCAGGCAACGCTCGCCGGCAAGGCCCAGGCGCCGCTCTGTGATCAGGTCTACCGCTACGCGCTGCTCTAGCAACTCGATGTTGGGGCGCTGCCTGGCTTGCGCGAGCAGGGTGGTGAAGATGGCGGCACCCGTGGCGTCTGCGGCGTGGATGATACGCCGGTGGCTGTGGCCGCCCTCGCGGGTAAGGTGGAACTCGAAGCCACCGTCGTCGACGCCATGGTGGTCGTCCCGGGTGAACGGCACGCCCTGTTCGATCAGCCATTCGATGGCTTCGCGGCTGTGTTCGACGGTAAAACGCACGGCCGCTTCATTGCACAGGCCGCCGCCGGCATTGAGCGTGTCTTCGACGTGGGACTGTACGGTGTCGGTGTCGTCCAGTACCGCTGCTACACCACCCTGGGCCCAGAAGGTCGAGCCATTGGCCAGGTCGCCCTTGCTGAGCACGGCAACGCGTAGGTTGCCGGGCAGGTTCAGTGCCAGGCTGAGACCCGCAGCGCCGCTGCCGATCACCAGGACATCATGTTGGAATTGTTGGCTCATGTCGGGACACTAGTAATCTTCTGGAAGGGCGCGGCACAATAGTCACGCGCCGATGGCATTGTGAAACTATCGTGAACCTGGCCGGGTTGCCTTTATAGCAGCCTCAGGTAGCCAATTTCCATGCCACTTGCCAGGTAGCGGCAACCTTTGTGGGAACTTTCCGGCTTTGCCGGAAATCCTATGAAGGCTGCCTGCACGCCAACAATTTGCCGCGGCGACGCAGGGCGGTAGCTCCCAATGGGCTCACACCTGCGTATTCGTAACCTGATTATCGACGTTGCCGGTCAGTTCCGTGCTACGTCTTCCGTGCACGCCGATCAAGGGCTGCAGGAAACTTGCTTGGAGGGGAGAACTTTTGCGCAAAGCCCGAGTCTATGGTTGCAAGCCTGAGCGATGGCCATTGCAGCGCTCCTTCGAGTTTACCGAGGAGTGTTCATGCTAACCCAGGAAGAGGATCAGCAGCTTGTCGAGCGTGTGCAGCGTGGTGACAGGCGAGCTTTCGATCTGTTGGTGCTGAAGTATCAGCACAAGATTCTCGGGTTGATCGTGCGGTTTGTCCACGACACCCACGAAGCCCAGGATGTTGCACAGGAAGCGTTTATCAAGGCGTACCGTGCGCTTGGCAACTTTCGCGGTGACAGTGCGTTCTATACGTGGCTGTACCGCATCGCCATCAACACGGCGAAAAATTACCTGGTGTCACGCGGTAGGCGGCCACCAGACAGTGATGTGAGCTCCGAGGATGCGGAGTTTTACGATGGCGATCATGGCCTCAAGGATCTTGAGTCTCCAGAGCGCTCGTTGTTGCGGGATGAAATCGAAGGCACCGTCCATCGGACCATCCAGCAGCTCCCGGAGGACCTGCGTACGGCATTGACCCTGCGTGAGTTCGACGGCCTGAGTTACGAAGACATTGCCAGTGTCATGCAATGTCCGGTGGGTACCGTGCGCTCTCGGATTTTCCGCGCTCGGGAGGCCATAGATAAAGCCCTGCAGCCTTTGTTGCAGGAAACCTGAGACAGCGGCTACAGCCAAGAGAGGAACCGCCATGAGTCGTGAAGCTTTGCAGGAATCGCTGTCCGCGGTGATGGATAACGAAGCGGATGAACTGGAACTGCGTCGGGTGTTGAACGCCGCCGACGAAGCCGAAACCCGTGCCACCTGGTCGCGCTACCAGGTTGCCCGCGCAGCCATGCACAAGGAATTGTTGCTGCCTAACCTGGACATCGCCTCGGCCGTGTCCGCAGCACTGGCTGATGAAGCCGTGCCGGTCAAGGTCAAGCAAGGCCCATGGCGTACTGTCGGCCGTCTGGCTGTTGCAGCCTCCGTCACCCTGGCTGTACTGGCAGGTGTGCGCATGTACAACCAGGACGACATCACCGGTGCCGAACTGGCTGCCCAGCAACCTGCCCAGCAAGGCGTAACTGTTCCGCAGGCTCAGGGCCCGGCAGTGCTGGCTGGCTATAGTGAAAGCAGCGAGCAGGCTACCGGCCCGATGGCCAACGGTGTGTTGCAGAACCAGGCTGGCTGGGATCAGCGCCTACCGGGTTACCTGCGCCAGCACGCTCAGGAGTCCGCCCTGAAGGGGACTGAAACCGCATTGCCTTACGCTCGCGCAGCCAGCCTGGAAAACCGTTAAGTAGGGAGGACCATGCGCGCGCTACCCCTTCTGTCGCTGCTGGTCGGCAGCTGCATGGCGGTGCCAGCGTTGGCAGCCAACTCGTCGCCCGAGGCGAACGAGTGGCTTACCAAGCTGGCACAAGCCGAGCAAACCCAGAGCTATCAGGGCTCATTTGTCTACGAACGCAACGGTAGCTTCTCTTCCCACGATATCTGGCACAAGGTCCAAGGTGGCAACGTCAGCGAGCGGCTGCTGCAGCTCGACGGCACCGCCCAGGAAATCGTGCGCGTCGACGGCAAGGTTCAGTGTGTAGGTGGCGGCCTTGCCAGTGATGTGACGGCGCCGCCCGACACTGCTCCGCGCGTGCTGGACCCTTTGAAACTGATGGGCTGGTATGACCTGGCCATGTCAGGCAAGTCTCGGGTTGCTGGGCGTGATGCTGTGGTTGTCACCCTAACGCCACGCGACCAGCACCGCTACGGCTTTGAACTGAATCTGGATCGCCAGACCGGGTTGCCGCTTCGCTCGCTGATGCTCAACGAGAAAGGCCAACTGCTGGAGCGCTTCCAGATGACACGCCTTGAGCCCAAGGTGCCTTCTGATAGCGATTTGCACCCCAGCGCTTCGTGCAAGCCCGTTGCGGCCGCCGCGCCAGCGGGCAGCCCTGTGTCTGGCTGGCGCTCAGACTGGCTGCCGCCTGGGTTCGAGCTGATCAACAGCGCCGTTCGTCGCGAGCCAGGAAAGGGCAGCACGGTGAGTACCCTGATGTATGACGACGGCCTGGCCAGGTTTTCGGTGTTCCTTGAGCCTGTGAAGGACGAAGGCGGTGCCGATGTTCGTACCCAGTTGGGCCCGACCTCAGCGGTGTCGCGTCGTCTGAACACGCCCAAGGGCAAGGTGATGGTAACCGTAGTAGGGGAAATACCCCTGGGTACAGCAGAGCGCGTGGCATTGTCGATGCGGCCGCAGGATGCCCAGGCCAGTCAATGACGGCGGGCACTGCACGCACGCTGTGCAGGCTTTTGAAACGAAATTAACGCATTGTCATTTGCAATCCGTCGGCAAATTTTTTATAGGTCAGGCTTCTGGGAGCCTGACCTTTTGCTGCGTCGTGCAGGGGCCTTTCTAAACTACCGCTCGTTGTGACGGGAGCCGTATGTCAATACCACGCTTGAAATCCTATCTATCGCTGTTCGCTGCTGTGCTGATGCTCGGCCAGGTGCTGACCGCCCAGGCCGAGGAAGCCCTGCCGGACTTCACCACGCTGGTCGAACAGGCTTCGCCGGCTGTAGTCAACATCAGTACTAAGCAGAAGCTTCCGGACCGCCGCATTGCCGCTGGGCAGATGCCTGACCTCGAAGGCCTGCCGCCGATGTTCCGCGAGTTCTTCGAGCGCAACATGCCCCAGCAGCCGCGCTCCCCGCGTGGCGATCGCCAGCGCGAGGCGCAGTCGCTCGGTTCGGGCTTCATCATTTCCAGCGACGGTTATGTGCTGACCAATAACCACGTTGTGGCCGATGCCGATGAAATCATCGTGCGCCTGTCTGACCGCAGTGAACTGCAAGCCAAGCTGGTAGGTACCGACCCGCGTACCGACGTAGCCCTGCTCAAGGTCGAAGGCAAGAACCTGCCGACCGTCAAGCTGGGGGATTCCGAAAAGCTGAAGGTCGGTGAGTGGGTGCTGGCCATCGGTTCGCCGTTCGGCTTCGATCACTCGGTCACCAAAGGCATCGTCAGCGCCAAAGGCCGGACCTTGCCCAATGATACCTACGTGCCGTTCATTCAGACCGACGTGGCCATCAACCCGGGTAACTCGGGTGGCCCGCTGTTCAACATGAAAGGTGAGGTGGTGGGTATCAACTCGCAGATCTTCACCCGTTCCGGTGGTTTCATGGGCCTGTCGTTCGCCATCCCGATCGACGTGGCCATCGACGTGTCCAACCAGCTGAAAAAAGACGGCAAGGTCAGCCGTGGCTGGCTGGGTGTGGTTATCCAGGAGGTCAATAAGGACCTGGCCGAGTCGTTCGGCCTGGAAAAACCCGCCGGTGCCCTGGTGGCCCAGGTTCTCGAAAACGGCCCGGCAGCCAAGGGTGGCCTGCAGGTAGGTGATGTGATCCTCAGCATGAATGGTCAGCCGATTGTCATGTCTGCCGACCTGCCGCATTTGGTCGGTGGCCTGAAAGACGGCGAAAAGGCAAAACTGGACATCATCCGCAATGGCAAGCGCCAGACCCTGGATATCAGCGTGGGTGCACTGCCGGATGACGATGCCGATATCGCCCCTGGCAGCGACACCAGCGTGGAGCGCAGCAGCAACCGCCTGGGTGTTGCCGTGGCGGACTTGACCGCCGAGCAGAAGAAGTCCCTGGAGCTCAAGGGCGGCGTGGTTATCAAGGAAGTGCAGGATGGCCCGGCAGCCATGATTGGCCTGCGTCCGGGTGATGTCATCAGCCACCTGAACAACCAGGCCATCGGTTCGGCCAAGGAGTTCACGCAGATCGCCAAGGAACTGCCGAAAAACCGTTCGGTGTCGATGCGGGTGCTGCGTCAGGGTCGCGCCAGCTTCATCACCTTCAAGCTCGCTGAATAAGGTGTTTTGACAGGCGAAGAAGGGCAGCGATGGCTGCCCTTTTTCATGAATGTTCACAATTGGGCTGGCGGATGCCGCCGACGGTTGGGCAGAGGAATCTCCCATCTGCCAGCTGCTTAAGGTACAATTGCCGGCTATTTTTCGGCGGGCGTCCGGCTCGCAGCCTTTTCGAGTGTTGACCTGTGAGTGATTTGAGTCATATCCGCAATTTCTCCATCATCGCCCACATCGACCATGGCAAGTCGACGCTGGCCGACCGTTTCATTCAGATGTGCGGTGGCCTTACCGCGCGCGAAATGGAAGCCCAGGTCCTCGATTCCATGGACTTGGAGCGCGAGCGCGGCATCACCATCAAGGCCCACAGCGTTACGCTCAACTACAAGGCCCAGGACGGTAAGGTCTACCAGCTCAACTTCATCGACACCCCCGGCCACGTCGACTTCACCTACGAGGTGTCGCGTTCGCTGGCAGCCTGTGAAGGTGCCTTGCTGGTGGTCGACGCGGGCCAGGGTGTCGAGGCCCAGTCCGTTGCCAACTGCTACACCGCCATCGAGCAAGGCCTTGAGGTCATGCCGGTGCTGAACAAGATGGACCTGCCCCAGGCCGACCCGGACAGGGTGAAGGACGAGATCGAGAAGATCATCGGCATCGATGCTACCGACGCCGTGGCCTGCAGTGCCAAGAGCGGCATGGGCGTGGATGAAGTGCTCGAGCGCCTGGTGCATACCATCCCGGCACCCGAGGGCGACATCGACGCGCCGTTGCAGGCGCTGATCATCGATTCCTGGTTCGACAACTACCTGGGCGTGGTCTCGCTGGTGCGTGTGCGCCATGGCCGCGTCAAGAAAGGCGACAAGATCCTGGTCAAGTCCACCGGCAAGCTGCACCTGGTCGACAGCGTCGGTGTGTTCACCCCGAAACACACCCAGACCGCCGACCTGAAGGCGGGCGAGGTAGGCTTCATCATCGCCAGCATCAAGGACATTCACGGTGCGCCAGTGGGCGACACCCTGACGCTGTCCTCCACGCCTGAAGTGCAGGTGCTGCCAGGCTTCAAGAAAATTCAACCGCAGGTCTACGCCGGCCTGTTCCCGGTCAGCTCCGATGACTTCGAAGATTTCCGCGACGCGTTGCAGAAACTCACGCTGAACGACTCGTCGCTGCAGTACATGCCGGAAAGCTCCGATGCACTGGGCTTCGGTTTCCGCTGTGGCTTCCTGGGCATGCTGCACATGGAGATCATTCAGGAACGCCTGGAGCGCGAGTACGACCTGGACCTGATCACCACGGCGCCCAGCGTAATTTACGAGCTGGAACTGAAAACCGGTGAAACCATCGTGGTCGACAACCCGTCGAAGCTTCCGGACGTCTCTGCCGTTACGGACTTCCGTGAGCCGATCGTCACCGCGACTATTCTGGTGCCTCAGGAACACCTGGGTAACGTGATCACGCTGTGCATCGAAAAGCGCGGCGTGCAGCGTGACATGCAGTTCCTCGGTAGCCAGGTGCAGGTGCGCTACGATATGCCAATGAACGAGGTGGTGCTGGACTTCTTCGACCGCCTCAAATCCACCAGCCGCGGCTATGCTTCGCTGGATTATCATTTTGATCGCTATCAGTCGGCCAACCTGGTCAAGCTGGATGTGTTGATCAACGGTGACAAGGTCGACGCCCTGGCATTGATCGTGCACCGCGACAACGCAGCCTACAAAGGCCGTGCGCTGACCGAGAAGATGAAGGAGCTGATTCCTCGGCAGATGTTCGATGTGGCGATCCAGGCAGCCATTGGCGGCCAGATCATTGCCCGGACCACTGTCAAGGCACTCAGAAAGAACGTACTGGCCAAATGTTACGGTGGCGACGTTAGCCGTAAGAAAAAGCTGCTGGAGAAGCAGAAGGCCGGTAAGAAACGCATGAAACAGGTGGGCAACGTGGAGATTCCACAAGAAGCCTTCCTCGCCGTGCTCAGGTTGGATAGCTAGGTCCTATGTCGCTAAATTTCCCGCTGTTGCTCGTCATCGCCGTTTTCGTATGCGGTCTGCTTGGCTTGATCGACCTGCTGTTCCTGGCGCCGAGGCGTCGTGCAGCCATCGCCAACTATCAGGGCAGCGTAAGCCAGCCGGAAGTAGCGGTGGTAGAGCGCCTGAACAAGGAGCCGTTGCTGGTCGAGTACGGCAAGTCGTTCTTCCCGGTGTTGTTCATCGTGCTGGTGCTGCGCTCGTTTCTGGTTGAGCCGTTCCAGATCCCTTCGGGGTCGATGAAGCCGACCTTGGAAGTGGGCGACTTCATCCTGGTGAACAAGTTCTCCTACGGCATTCGCCTGCCGGTGATCGACAAGAAGGTGATCGAAATCGGTGACCCCCAGCGGGGCGATGTCATGGTGTTCCGCTACCCGAGCGATCCGAATGTCAACTACATCAAGCGTGTGGTTGGCCTGCCAGGTGACCAGATCCGCTACACCGACGACAAGCGTCTGTTCGTCAATGGCCAGCCCATTGCCGAGCAACTGGTGGGCACCGAGCCGGGTACCCTGGGTAGCGCAGAGCTGTACAAGGAAAAACTCGGTGCTGCCGAGCACCTGATCCGCAAGGAGATGAGCCGTTATCGCATGCCACCCGACCAGCAATGGACCGTGCCGGCAGGCCATTACTTCATGATGGGCGACAACCGCGACAACTCCAACGACAGCCGCTACTGGGATGACCCGAATATTCCCAAAGAGCTACACGGCATGGTTCCGGACCGCAACATTGTCGGCAAGGCCTTTGCCGTCTGGATGAGCTGGCCAGAGCCGAAACTCAGCCACCTGCCCAACCTTTCGCGGGTCGGCCTGATCCATTGATACTCTTCGGCGCTGTCCTGCAGACAGCGCCGAATGCATTTCTGACATAGGCTGTGTCTCAGGGATGGGAGATTCGCCGCACGTCGCGGCCGCCACAGCCAAACAGTCTTTCAGGATGTTGATTTGAACAACGCGTTTAACAACGATCGGGTGGTCGCATGAGTGCTTCCCTTGCCCATCTGGAGCGAAAGCTCGGTTACACCTTCAAGGACCAGGACCAGATGCTCCTGGCCTTGACCCACCGCAGCTACGCCGGGCGCAACAATGAGCGCCTGGAGTTTCTAGGCGACGCCATTCTTAATTTTGTTGCGGGCGAGGCTCTGTACGAGCGCTTCCCGCAGGCCCGCGAGGGCCAGCTGTCGCGCCTGCGGGCACGGTTGGTCAAGGGTGAAACCCTGGCCCGCCTGGCTCGTGGTTTTGACTTGGGCGAATACCTGCGCCTGGGCTCGGGTGAGCTCAAGAGCGGCGGCTTTCGCCGGGAATCGATCCTGGCCGATGCCTTGGAAGCCCTGATTGGCGCCATCTACCTGGATGCCGACATGGAAACCGCCCGCGAGCGTGTGCTGGCGTGGCTGGCCAACGAATTCGAAGGCCTGACGCTGGTCGACACCAACAAAGACCCGAAAACCCGCCTGCAAGAGTTCCTGCAGTCGCGTAGCTGTGAGCTGCCGCGTTATGAAGTGGTGGATATCCAGGGCGAACCCCATTGCCGTACCTTCTTCGTCGAATGCGAAGTGGTGCTGCTGAACAACAAGAGCCGTGGTCAGGGCGTCAGCCGGCGTATCGCCGAGCAAGTCGCTGCCGCGTCCGCACTGATCGCCCTGGGCGTGGAGAATGGCAATGACTGAGAACACCCCGACCCGTTGCGGCTACGTCGCCATCGTTGGCCGGCCGAACGTCGGCAAGTCGACGCTACTCAACCACATCCTGGGTCAGAAGCTGGCCATTACCTCGCGCAAGCCGCAGACCACACGCCACAACATGCTCGGCATCAAGACCGAGGGTGATGTGCAGGCCATTTACGTCGATACCCCCGGCATGCACAAGGCCAATGATAAAGCCTTGAACCGCTACATGAACCGCAACGCCTCGGCCGCCCTGAAGGATGTCGATGTGGTGATCTTCGTAGTGGACCGTACCCGTTGGACAGACGAAGACCAATTGGTGCTCGAGCGCGTGCAGTACGTGACCGGGCCGGTCATCCTGGCGGTCAACAAGACCGACCGCATGGACGAGAAGGCCGAGCTGATCCCGCACCTGCAATGGCTGCAGACGCAATTGCCGAATGCCGAGATCGTGCCTATTTCTGCGCAGCAAGGGCATAACCTCGAGTCGCTGGAGGCGTTGATCGCCAAGCACCTGCCGGAAAACGAGCATTTCTTCCCGGAAGACCAGATCACTGACCGCAGCAGCCGGTTCCTGGCCGCTGAACTGGTGCGCGAGAAAATCATGCGTCAGCTGGGTGCAGAATTGCCCTATCAGATCACGGTCGAGATCGAGGAATTCAAGCAGCAGGGCCACGTGCTGCACATCCATGCGCTGATCCTGGTCGAGCGCGATGGCCAGAAGAAGATCATCATTGGCGACAAGGGCGAGCGTATCAAGCGCATCGGCTCCGACGCACGCAAGGACATGGAAGTGCTGTTCGACGCCAAGGTCATGCTCAACCTGTGGGTCAAGGTGAAGGGCGGCTGGTCTGACGATGAACGTGCCTTGCGCTCGCTGGGTTACGGCGACCTCTGACGCTGTTGCATTAGCGGCTGGCCCCACGGCCTAGCCGCTTCCCTAGGGCTCGAAACCTCGAGCAAGTGACCCTCCATGGATCAACCAGTCGGGCAGCCTGCCTACGTGCTGCACAGCCGGGCCTACAAGGAAACCAGTGCGCTGGTGGACTTCTATACCCCGCAAGGTCGCGTACGTGCGGTTCTGCGCCGTGCACGGGGTAAGGGTGGCAGCCTGGTGCGCCCCTTCGTCCCCCTGGAGGTCGAGTTGCGCGGGCGGGGTGAACTCAAGACCGTCGGCCGGCTGGAATGTGCCGGCACTGCGCTCTGGCTGCATGGCGATGCGGTATTCAGCGGTTTGTACCTCAACGAGCTGCTCATGCGCCTGCTACCGGCCGAGGCGCCGTCCCCCGAACTGTTCGACCACTATGCCCAGACCCTGCAGGCACTGATGGCCGGGCGCGCGCTGGAACCGCTGCTACGGGCATTTGAGTGGCGGCTGTTGGATGAGCTGGGCTATGCCTTCTCGCTGCAAAACGACGTCAATGACCAGCCTATTGCTGCCGAGGGCCGTTACCGCCTGCGGGTGGATGCGGGCCTGGAGCGGGTGGAGCTGGTACAACCTGGCCTGTTTGGCGGCGCCGAATTACTGGCGTTGGCCGAGGCTGACTGGGATGTACCCGGTGCACTGCTGGCTGCCAAGCGCCTGATGCGTCAGGCGCTGGCGGTTCACCTGGGGGCAAGGCCGCTGGTTAGCCGTGAACTGTTTCGCAAGCGCTGATCACGACGTATGCTGTAGCGCTCAAACTTAGGAGAGCGTTTCGTGACTCACAGCAACCGCATGCTTCTCGGCGTCAACATCGACCACGTGGCAACCCTGCGTCAGGCCCGAGGCACGCGCTACCCTGACCCGGTCAAGGCAGCCCTGGATGCCGAGGAAGCAGGCGCCGATGGCATCACCGTGCACTTGCGAGAAGACCGCCGCCACATTCAGGAGCGCGATGTGCTGCTGCTCAAGGACGTGCTGCAGACGCGCATGAACTTCGAGATGGGCGTTACCGAAGAGATGATGGCGTTCGCCGAAAAACTCCGCCCCGCCCACATCTGCCTGGTGCCCGAGACGCGTCAGGAACTCACCACCGAGGGTGGCCTGGACGTGGCCGGGCAGGAAGCGCGTATCAAGGCCGCAGTCGAGCGCCTGGCCCGCACAGGGGCAGAAGTGTCGTTGTTCATCGATGCTGACGAGCGGCAGATTGAAGCTTCGCGCCGGGTCGGCGCCCCTGCCATCGAGTTGCACACCGGTCGTTATGCCGATGCCCACACCCCCACCGAGGTGGCTCAGGAGCTTGAGCGTATTGTGCAGGGGGCCGCATTCGGTATTGACCAGGGCCTGATCGTAAATGCCGGCCACGGGTTGCATTACCACAATGTCGAAGCCATCGCTGCGATCAAGGGTATCAACGAACTGAACATTGGCCATGCCTTGGTGGCTCATGCCCTGTTCGTTGGGTTCAAGGCTGCGGTTGCGGAAATGAAAGCGCTGATTCTTGCTGCATCACGCTAACCATCAGTTGCGGCCTGCCGGGCAATTCACTTACGCGCCAGCAGGGTTGCCCGGCGTGGCGCTGGCAGCCCTTCCACGGTCTTGCCATGGTCGTCAGGGTCGAGGAAGTCGCTGAGCGACTGGTAGCGCATCCACTCGGTGCTGCGCTGTTCCTCCACACTCGTGACGCTCACGTCGACGCAGCGCACATCGCTGAAACCGGCGCGCCGCAACCAGCGCGCCAACGCCGGTACCGACGGCAGGTACCACACGTTGCGCATCTGTGCGTAGCGGTCTTCTGGCACCAGCACCTGCTGTTCGTCACCCTCGATCACCAAGGTTTCCAGCACCAGTTCGCCCCCTTTGACCAGGCAATCCTTGAGTGCCAGCAGGTGCTCGATGGGCGAGCGGCGGTGGTAGAACACACCCATGGAGAAGACCGTATCGAACCCCTCCAGGTTGGCCGGAAGGTCTTCCAGTGCGAACGGCAGGTGCCAGGCGGGCAGCTCTGGCAGGTAGCGCTGCACGGCCTGGAACTGGCAGAAGAACAGCCAGTTGGGGTCGACACCCACCACCAGGTCGGCCCCCGCGCCCAGCATACGCCATTGGTAATAACCATTACCGCAGCCCACATCGAGCACGCGCTTGCCCTTCAGGTTCAGGTGCGGGCCCACCCTTGACCACTTCCAATCCGAGCGCCATTCAGTGTCCACATGCACGCCGAACAGGTCGAAAGGCCCCTTGCGCCAGGGTGAAAGCCCCATCAGGGCCTGGCGCATCTGCACGCGGCTGGCGTCATCGCAGGCGCAATCCAGGCGCAAGCCATTGACCAGGTCGACCTCGCTGGCCTGCAGGGCAGGCAGGGCGTCGAGTGCGCCCCGCCAGCGGTCCAGGTCACCGTGGCCTTTTTCCAGTTTTGCATCCAGTTGCGCTTGCAGGCCTTGCGACCAGCTAGCCAGGGGCGTGCTCGCCAGGCGGCGGACCAGGGGGGAAAGATCAATCATGGCAGGGCTATCAACGAGGCAAAATTGAGGCATTGGAACCACGGCACCACCTTGGAAAAACCGGCCGCCAGCAGGCGCTCGCGGTGGGTATCCAGCGTGTCCGGGCGCATCACGTTTTCAATGGCACTGCGCTTCTGGGCGATTTCCAGTTCGCTGTAGCCGTTGGCACGTTTGAAGTCCAGGTGCAGGTCGTTAAGTAGGCGCTGTTGCTCGGCATCGGCGAAACAGAGCTTTTCGGACAGGATCAGGGCGCCCCCGGGCAGCAGCGACTGGCGGATACGCGCCAGCAGGTCCAGGCGTTGCTCCGGGGCGATGAACTGCAGCGTGAAGTTCAGCGCCACCACCGATGCAGGCTCGAACGGCAGTGTGAGTATGTCGGCTTCCAGCACCTTCACGGGCAACAGTTCCTGGAACATCGAGTCCTGGGCCGTGAGGTACTGGCGGCAGCGTTCGACCATGGCGGCAGAATTGTCCACCGCGATCACCCGGCAGCCGTCGCTGCGCACATGACGGCGCAGCGCCTGGGTGACTGCCCCCAGCGAGGCGCCAAGGTCATACAGGGCAGTGCCGGGCTGGGCGAAGCGTGCGGCCAGCACGCCCAGGTTCTCGACGATGGTCGGGTAGCCGGGGACCGAGCGCTTGATCATGTCCGGGAACACCTGCACCACGTCTTCGTTGAAGACGAAGTCGGGTACCTGCTCCAGGGGCTGGGCGAAGAGGCGGTCGGGTTGTTGGCTCACGGCGGGCTCGATGCGCGGTAAAACGGGGGCGTATTTTATCGAATGGCCAGGTTTCTTGCCATGGCAACCTTTCTGGGGATCGCTGTTCATACCCGCTGCAGTGAAGTTTCACACACCGCTAAGTTAGCCAGATGAATGTGGCGCGTGCACGAAAGTTTGATACTCCGCGCTCAATGTCCTGATGAATGATTAATCACGGACCTCATCGAGTGATAGGTGGTATTGCCATGCAGGAAGAATTACCCATAGAGCAGATGGATAATATTTCCATCGTCAAAACATTGCCCGCACAGTATTTCGCTTTTATAGAAAACCGGCTGGAGGGTGGTCAGCAGGTGGGCACATTGCTGACCGCTGAGAACCTCAAGGCCATCAAGCAATATGCCAATCAAGTGCATCAGTTACCCCGAACGCAGGCAGAGATCGAAAGTGATTTTGACTATGCAAGCCTGGGGCTTGATGCCACCAAGGTCTACGACCTCTATGTGGCGTTACACCGGCATGTCTATGAGTGGGACATCCTGGAGCGAACCATCAAACAGCTTGGCCCCGAGATCGAGTCATTCGCCGACAGCCTGGTTAACCGAGGTGGCACCCTGCTGAACAACCTAGAAAACAGTGAAGTGTTCCACGCACTCAAACAGCGTAAGGCCGAGCAGGGTGAGGATGTCTACACCCACTCATTGAGCGAGGACGAGCGGGCTCAGGTCGCCGCCATTCTGGCAGTGGGTATCAATGAAATCGTTCGGGAGATCGAGGACACCCGTCGGCGCATTGATGACGTCGACAAGCGGGCCAACTGGTTCAACAACGAGATCAAGCGTGAGCTGAAGCCCCGTATGGTAAGGCTGTTGAGGCACTTCGACGACAATGTCTCTCTCGCCGACGTCATCAAGCGCCGCAAGCAGCTCGATCAATGGGATGAGCAGATCGAGCAGTTGAAGTCGGAATACGATGCCAATGTCGGGTACGCCTTCACCGGTATTGCACTGGGCCCCATCGGCTTGATTATCACTGGTGGTGTGTTTGGCGACAGGGCCGAAAAAATTCGCAAGCGCAAGAATGCCTTGATCGAGGAACGTGACGAACTGGCCGGCCGGCTTGGGAAAATGGTACCAGCGATGGAAGATTTCGAGCGGGTCTCGACGCTGGTCAGGGACTTGCAGTTCCGCTGCAAGGACCTTTCCGCCGCCACCAAGCGCCTAGCCGATGTGTGGTTGTATTTGGCCTCCTATGCCAAGAACTCCGTAGAAGAAGCCAAGGCGTTGGATAACATCACGCAGCTGGAATCGTTCGTTCACGATTTTTCAGAAGTCATCAAGCCCTGGACCAAGATCGGCAACATTTGCCATACCCTGTCGGAAGTGTTCAATGAACTGATCGACGAATATGAGGATGCCTAACATGGACGTTATCAACCTGAAAACCGCCTTGCCTGATTTCCTGAAGATGCAACAGGTGCAGGATCAGATGTTCGAGCTGATCAGTACGTGGGACGGCCATGTACTTACGCGGGTGCGGGAACAGCTTGATGAATTGCGAAACTTGCTGTTGCTGGTGGAGCGCTCGTTCAAGGAATGCGTGATAGGCGGTATTGTGCTGCTGGAGGGTCGGCATTTTGTCCCCTCCACGCGCACCGTGGATGCGCCCTCCAAGCTGGGCAGCGTGCTGACCCGGCTCAACCAGCACCATGCGACCTTGGCTCGCTTCAACCTGCGGCTGGAGCTTTACTCGCTGTCGGCCCTGCCTGAATCGCTGGCACACCTGCAATCACGCGCCACGCGCCTGGAGGAGCAAGCGGCCGGGTTTGACCTGAGGCTGGTGACGCTGCGAGAGCAGCGCGCCGCCGTGGTGCAGGCTATCCAGGTTTTCGAACGGCCCTCGGTCGCCAGCGCCTTCAAAGGCCTGATTCCCAGCGATGAGGAAATCGACCAGCTGATGGGGCTGATCAAGGACCCGAAGGTCGATGCCGGGTTGCTCAAGTCGGTAACGGCCAAGCTGGCCAAGTATGCTGATGTGTTGGAAGGTGGCAGAACCTTCAACGACCTGAGCAACGCCCATGCACGCTTGCAGGTGAAGATCGACGAGGCTGCAAACGACCTGCAGTTGGTGCAACGCGCATTGCAGGACGCCAAGACCGAACTGAAAGCCGTCACCGAGCTTTCTGGCCTTGAAGCCTTGAAGCAGACGTGGCTGGGTGAACTGCGCAAGGTTGAAGTGCACTGGCAGGCACAGGCCGAAAAACTCACTGCGGGCATGGCGGTGGAAGCTGCAACGCTGGCGCTTCACGACCTCTGCGATTACCTCAAAGCAGTACAGCAGGCCTATGACCGCAGTTGAACGCTCAGCGCACTACGACCTTGCAGTCGAAAGTCTGTACGGGGGGCACCTGTTTTTCCCAAGGCCGTTGATACACCAGCCGTAAAACGGCTTTGCCCGGGGTGCTGGCCTGGTAGCGCCAGGTCGAAAGGCCGGCGCTGCCCACCACGTCTTCTTCTTGTGGGGCGTTGTACACCTCCGGGCCCAGGCTTTCGAGCGCCGGTTGGGCAGCTGACTCTACCTGCCATCGGTAGCCGGTAGACGGGTTGCTGGGCAGGGACAGGCTCAAGGCTTGGCCCACCTTCAGGTACACGGGGCATTCACTCTCGGCATCGAGCTCGACGGGCTGGGGAGGGTGCTGCGCGCAGGCAGACAAAAGCAGTAGCCCCACAGGGGCAAGCAGGCGATAGCTGGACATAGCGGCTCCAGAGACTGGCGACGGCCTGAGAATAACCGATTGTTGCATTGACTGAACGGTCGAGTGGGTAAAAGGGCTGCGCGAGCAGCCCTTTAAAGGTGTTAGAACAGTATCTTGGCCACGTCGGCAAAGCGCTTGGCAAAATGCACGGTCAGCCCTTCACGCAGGTAGTCCGGTAGCTCTTCGAAGTCTCCACGGTTGGGCTCGGGCAGGATCAACTCGTGAATCTTCTGCCGGCGTGCCGCAATGACTTTTTCCCGCACGCCACCAATGGGCAGTACCTGGCCGGTCAGGGTCAGCTCGCCTGTCATGGCGACCCCCTTCTTCGGTGCTTGGTCCCGGGCCAGTGACAGCAGAGCACTGGCCATGGTGATGCCGGCGCTCGGTCCATCCTTCGGCGTTGCACCTTCGGGCACGTGCAGGTGGATGAATGCCTCGTTGAAGAACCCGGCGTCACCGCCAAACTGCTTGAGGTTGGAACTGACATAGCTGTAGGCGATTTCGGCAGACTCCTTCATGACGTCGCCCAGCTTGCCGGTGAGCTTGAACCCACGGCTGAGGGTGTGGATGCGTGTCGCCTCGATCGGCAGGGTGGCGCCACCCATGCTGGTCCAGGCAAGCCCTGTGATCACGCCTTTGCCTGCCAGAACCTGCTCGCTGCGGAACACGGGCATGCCCAGCGCAGCTTCCAGGTCCTTGGGACCAATCTTGAGCTTGGCGGTGGGGTCTTCCAGCAGCTTGACCACGGCCTTGCGTACCAGCTTGCCCAGCTGTTTTTCCAGCTGCCGCACGCCGGCCTCTCGTGCGTAACCTTCGATCACCGTGCGCAGCGCACTGTCGCTGATGCTCAGGCTGGTCTTGGCCACACCGGCCTTTTGCAGCTGTTTGGGCCACAGGTGACGCTTGGCGATGGCCAGCTTTTCTTCGGTGATGTAGCCGGAAAGCCGGATCACTTCCATACGGTCGAGCAGCGGCCCGGGGATAGAGTCGAGGGTGTTGGCGGTACACACGAACAACACCTTCGAAAGGTCCAGGCGCAAGTCCAGGTAATGGTCCAGGAAGTCGACGTTCTGCTCCGGGTCCAGGGTTTCCAGCAGGGCCGAGGCTGGGTCGCCCTGATAGCTCTGGCCCATCTTGTCGATCTCGTCGAGCATGATCACCGGGTTCATCACTTCGACGTCTTTCAGCGCCTGCACCAGCTTGCCGGGCTGTGCGCCGATGTAGGTGCGCCGGTGCCCCTTGATTTCTGCTTCGTCACGCATGCCGCCGACACTGAAGCGATAGAACGGCCGGCCCAAGGATTCGGCGATGGACTTACCGATGCTGGTCTTGCCAACCCCGGGCGGGCCCACCAGCAGCACGATCGAACCGCTGATTTCGCCTTTCCAGGCACCCACGGCCAGGAACTCGAGGATACGTTCTTTGATGTCACCCAGGCCGGCGTGGTGCGCATCGAGCACCTTGCGGGCATGCTTGAGGTCGAGCTTGTCGTCGCCATACACGCCCCAAGGCAGGGCAGTGGCCCAGTCCAGGTAATTGCGGGTGACGGCATATTCAGGCGAGCCGGTTTCCAGAATGGCCAGCTTGCCCATCTCTTCATCAATGCGTTTGCGAGCCTGGGCTGGCAGCGTCTTGCCTTCGAGGCGCTGTTCGAACTGCTCCAGGTCGGCGCTGCGGTCATCCTTGGTCAGGCCCAGTTCCTGCTGGATGACCTTGAGCTGTTCCTTGAGGAAGAACTCGCGCTGGTGCTCGCCGATCTGCCGGTTGACCTCGGCGGAGATCTCGTTTTGCAGGCGCGCGACTTCCACCTCCTTGCGCAGCATGGGCAGGACCTTCTCCATGCGCTTGAGCATGGGCACACAGTCAAGCACTTCCTGTAGCTGGCTGCCTGTGGCCGAGGTGAGTGCGGCGGCGAAGTCGGTGAGCGGCGAAGGGTCGTTGGGGCTGAAGCGGTTGAGGTAGTTCTTCAGCTCCTCGCTGTAAAGCGGGTTGAGCGGCAGCAGTTCCTTGATCGCATTGATCAGGGCCATGCCGTAAGCCTTGACCTCGTCAGTGGGGTCGGCTGGCTGGCGTGGGTACTCCACCTCCACCAGATAAGGTGGGCGATGGTGCTTGAGCCAGGTGCGGATGCGTACCCGGGTGAGGCCCTGGGCCACGAACTGGAGTTTGCCGTTCTCGCGGCTGGCGTGGTGCACCTTGACCAGCGTGCCGTACTCGGGCAGCGCCTTGGTGTCGAAGTGGCGATGGTCTTCAGCTGGGGTGTCCATGAAGAACAACGCCAGGCTGTGGTCAGGCGACTTGGCCACCAGGTCCAGGGTTTCGGCCCAGGGCTCTTCGTTGACGATGACCGGCAGGACCTGTGCGGGGAAGAACGGGCGGTTGTGAATCGGGATCACATAGACCTTGTCCGGCAGTTGCTGGCCGGGCAGGGCCAGGGCGTGGCTGGTGCCAGGCTGGGCTGTGGTGTGTTCGACTTCAGCGTGGTCGTCGGGGTGTTCGGGGAGATCCTGCTGGTCGCTCATGGGGCACCTGCGTGAATGACTATGGTGCTTAGATGGGGGAGGGGGCCAAGGGTTTCAAGCGGTTGGCTGGATCGGTGCCTGATGGCGGGGGCTGGCTGTGTGATTGCATGGGCTGAATCAAGATCCGCAGCAACAGCGACCTTAAATATATCCGTGTACTAACTGAAAGCACTCGACCGCTTTTGCTTCT
>NZ_BBIU01000046.1 GCF_000730645.1 Pseudomonas parafulva NBRC 16636 = DSM 17004
TCGCACAGAGCTTGCGGCAGCCCTTGTCCCGCTGAGGGCAGGGCATCACTGGAACGCCCCTTTTCCTATGCAAGCCCACGACCCATGGCTATCATGCCTGCCTTATCCAACGTTGAGACTGGCATGCTGAAGTTGTTGAACCTCCTCAAGGATGGCCGATTCCATTCCGGAGAAGCTCTTGGGGCAGCCCTCGGGGTGAGTCGCAGTGCGGTATGGAAACAACTGCAACACCTTGAGAGCGAACTTAACCTCACCATTCACAAGGTCCGTGGCCGTGGCTACCAGTTAGCTGCGCCCTTGGCAATGCTCGACGCAAAGGCTATAGCCGGCTTTGCCACACAAGACCCGTGGCCCGTCTTCATTCATGAATCCATCGACTCTACAAATGCAGAGGGTTTGCGCCTGGCAGCACAAGGGCAGCAGGCGCCTTTCGTGGTGTTGGCGGAGCGCCAGAGTGCTGGCCGTGGGCGGCGTGGCCGAGAGTGGGTCAGCCCCTTCGCCGAGAACCTTTACTACAGCCTGGTCTTGCGAGTAGACGGCGGTATGCGCCAGCTTGAGGGCTTGAGCCTGGTTGTTGGCTTGGCCGTTATGCGCACCCTGCAAGCATTTGGCGTGAATGCTGTAGGCCTGAAGTGGCCTAACGACGTTCTGGTCAATGGCCAGAAGATCACCGGCATCCTCCTCGAGCTGGTAGGCGACCCTGCCGATGTTTGTCATGTGGTGCTGGGTATCGGCATCAATGTAAACATGCAGGTCAACGCGCAGGTAGATCAGCAATGGACATCCATGCGCCGTGAGGTGGGGGCGGTGATTGATCGCAACCACCTGGTCGCCTCGCTCAGTCAACAATTGCAGCACGAACTTGCCCGTCATCGCCGCTATGGCTTTGCAGCGTTTCAAGAGGAATGGGAGCAGGCGCATCTGTGGCAAGGGCGTAACGTGTCACTGATAGCAGGCACCACGCGTATTGACGGCTTGGTACTGGGCGTCGATGGGCAAGGCGGTTTGCGCCTTGTTGTGGACGGCGTTGAGAAAAGCTTCAGTGGCGGTGAGCTGAGTTTGAGGTTACGTGATGATTCTTGAACTCGATTGCGGCAATAGCTTCATCAAGTGGCGGGTGATCCATAGCCTGGATGCCATGATTGTCGCAGGTGGAATCGTTGAGTCTGACCAGGCGCTTGTGGATGGGGTGGTTGCCCTGCCTGCGGTGCAATTGACAGGCTGCCGAATTGTCAGCGTCAGAAGTGAAGAAGAGACCGAAGCTCTGTGCACACTGATTGCACAGGTGTTTTCAGTGCAGTCGCATGTAGCGCGTTCTGCCCGGGAAATGGCCGGTGTGCGAAATGGCTATGACGACTACCAGCGCTTGGGTATGGATCGCTGGCTGGCTGCCCTGGGCGCCTACCACCTTGCACGTGGCGCGTGCCTGGTAATAGACCTGGGCACAGCAGCAAAAGCGGATTATGTGGCCGCAGACGGTGAGCATCTCGGCGGCTACATTTGCCCTGGTATGCCTTTGATGCGTGGGCAGCTGCGCACCCATACACGGCGCATCCGTTACGATGATGCCTCCGCTGAGCGCGCATTGGCCACCTTGTTGCCGGGCCGGTCCACGGTTGAGGCGGTAGAACGTGGCTGCGTGCTGATGCTGCAGGGCTTTGCACAGACGCAGATCGAGCAGGCGCATGCCCTTTGGGGAGGTGACTTTACGGTCTTCCTTACGGGCGGTGATGCGCCGTTGCTGAGGGATACGCTCCCACAGGCTCGGGTGGTGCCTGATCTGGTCTTCGTCGGTTTGGCGATGGCCTGCCCATTGAACTGAGGTGCCCTATGCGCTGGTTATTTTTGCTATTGCTGGTACTCAATGCCTTTTATTACGTGTGGCATCAGCAAGGCGCGCCGTTGAGGGTAAAAGAGGTTGCGCCTCTGTCTTTGTATAAAGGCAGCCAGCAGGAAATACGCCTGGTGCGCGAGGCGGGTGTGGCGGCATCCCCCAGGCGTCGCGACGAGTGCCTGATTGTGGGTGGCGCCATGGGCCAGGAGCAGATCGATGCTCTGCGGCAAAGGTTGACGAGCCTGGACATAGCAACGCTTCCGGTGGTTGCACAGCTGCCAGGTGCGGAAGGGCGCTGGCTGAAGGTGGAGCCCGACAGCGAGCGTTTACTGGACACAGCAGCCCTGGCGGCTCTTTCCAATGATTTCAAAGACTTAAAACATAAAATTATTTTCTGCCAGGGTATTGCAACTGGTGAATAGCTTGATAGAATGGCGCCCGCTTCGCAGGGAACACCACTCAGGTGGCAGAACTGGAAGCGGTGTCAAAGTAGCTAAGTTTCAGATTTGATTGAAAAAATTTGAAAAATCGCTTGACACTGAGGCGGCATGGAAATAGAATGCCGGCCACATCTGGAGGGATTCCCGAGCGGCCAAAGGGGACGGACTGTAAATCCGTTGCGAGAGCTTCGAAGGTTCGAATCCTTCTCCCTCCACCAGTTTTAGCGAGAGCCGCAAGCTCCGCGGGTATAGTTTAGTGGTAGAACCTCAGCCTTCCAAGCTGATGATGCGGGTTCGATTCCCGCTACCCGCTCCAAGTTTGCTGGATTTTGCACAACGTGTTTCGCTCTTGTAGCTCAGTTGGTAGAGCACACCCTTGGTAAGGGTGAGGTCAGCGGTTCAAGTCCGCTCAAGAGCTCCATATAAACAAGGCAGATATGAAAATATCTGCCTTTGTTTTATCAGCGCAAGACTATTTCTTCTGCGGAGGATTGTATCGATGGCTAAGGAAAAGTTTGATCGTTCCCTTCCCCACGTTAACGTCGGCACTATCGGCCACGTTGACCACGGTAAGACCACTCTGACCGCAGCTCTGACTCGCGTCTGCTCCGAAGTCTTCGGTTCGGCAGTCGTTGAGTTCGACAAGATCGACTCGGCTCCAGAAGAAAAAGCGCGCGGTATCACCATCAACACCGCTCACGTTGAGTACAACTCGACCATTCGTCACTACGCTCACGTTGACTGCCCAGGTCACGCTGACTACGTGAAGAACATGATCACCGGTGCTGCCCAGATGGACGGCGCGATCCTGGTTTGCTCGGCCGCCGATGGTCCGATGCCACAAACCCGTGAGCACATCCTGCTGTCCCGTCAGGTTGGCGTTCCGTACATCGTGGTCTTCCTGAACAAGGCTGACCTGGTAGACGACGCTGAGCTGCTGGAACTGGTCGAGATGGAAGTTCGCGACCTGCTGTCCACCTACGACTTCCCAGGCGACGACACCCCGATCATCATCGGTTCGGCTCGTATGGCGCTGGAAGGCAAAGACGACAACGAAATGGGCACTACCGCTGTCAAGAAGCTGGTAGAGACTCTGGACAGCTACATTCCTGAGCCCGTTCGTGCCATCGACCAGCCATTCCTGATGCCGATCGAAGACGTATTCTCGATCTCGGGCCGTGGTACCGTTGTAACTGGCCGTATCGAGCGTGGTATCGTCCGCGTTCAGGATCCGCTGGAAATCGTTGGTCTGCGTGACACCACCACCACCACCTGCACCGGTGTTGAGATGTTCCGCAAGCTGCTGGACGAAGGCCGTGCTGGCGAGAACTGCGGCGTTCTGCTGCGTGGTACCAAGCGTGACGACGTTGAGCGTGGCCAGGTTCTGGTCAGGCCAGGTTCGGTCAAGCCGCACACCAAGTTCACCGCAGAAGTCTACGTCCTGTCGAAGGAAGAAGGCGGCCGTCACACGCCGTTCTTCAAAGGCTACCGTCCTCAGTTCTACTTCCGTACCACTGACGTGACCGGTAACTGCGAACTGCCGGAAGGCGTTGAAATGGTAATGCCAGGTGACAACATTCAGATGACTGTTACCCTGATCAAAACCATCGCAATGGAAGACGGTCTGCGCTTCGCTATCCGTGAAGGCGGTCGTACCGTCGGCGCCGGTGTCGTAGCGAAAATCATTGAATAAGTAGTTGATTTACTTGATTAGGCCGGTATAATAGCCGGCCTGATACAGCGTTACAGGTCAGTAGCTCAATTGGCAGAGCGACGGTCTCCAAAACCGTAGGTTGGGGGTTCGATTCCCTCCTGACCTGCCATTTCACCTCGGTGTGATGGCTTTCTTATTACAGGATCCTCCTCGATGACCCCCAAAACTGAAGCCCAAGAATCGCGTTTTGATCTGTTCAAGTGGCTGGCTGTAGTGGCTTTGGTGGTAGTTGGTGTGGTGGGTAATCAGTATTACTCTGCAGCGCCAATCCTGTACCGTGTCCTCGCGCTTCTTGTTCTTGCTGCTGCTGCAGGCTTCGTGGCCTTGCAAACAGTTAAGGGTAAGTCGTTCTTCGCGCTGGCAAAGGAAGCACGTGCCGAGATTCGTAAAGTCGTATGGCCGACCCGCCAGGAAACCACCCAGACCACGTTGATTGTCGTGGCTGTCGTGCTGGTTATGGCACTGCTGTTGTGGGGGCTCGATTCCCTGCTCGGTTGGGCGGTCTCCTTGATCGTTGGCTAAAGGTGTCCCGTGGCTAAGCGTTGGTATGTTGTTCATGCTTACTCGGGTTACGAGAAGCATGTGATGCGCTCCCTGGTTGAGCGTGTCAAGCTGGCTGGCATGGAAGACGGTTTCGGCGAGATCCTGGTTCCGACCGAAGAAGTCGTCGAAATGCGCAACGGCCAGAAGCGCAAGAGTGAGCGCAAATTCTTCCCTGGCTATGTACTGGTCCAGATGGAGATGAACGAAGGGACTTGGCACTTGGTCAAGGACACCCCTCGTGTAATGGGTTTCATTGGTGGTACTGCAGACAAGCCTGCGCCTATCACCGATAAAGAGGCTGAGGCCATCCTGCGTCGCGTTGCCGACGGCAGTGATAAGCCCAAGCCGAAGACGCTGTTCGAGCCAGGTGAAGTGGTTCGTGTTGTTGATGGTCCGTTCGCAGACTTCAACGGCAGTGTCGAAGAGGTTAACTACGAAAAGAGCCGTCTGCAGGTTGCAGTGCTCATTTTCGGTCGCTCCACGCCTGTGGAGCTCGAGTTCAGTCAGGTCGAAAAGGTCTAGGCGGACGAAGCATCCCATACCCCGCAGCCCTGTGTGCTGCGGGGTTTTGTCGTCACTGGGATAAAACGCAAGTCATCCGGGGAGCCATCAGGCGTTCGTACCCGATTTTGGAGTAGCTCATGGCTAAGAAGATTCAGGCTTACATCAAGCTGCAAGTTAAGGCCGGCCAGGCCAACCCAAGCCCACCCGTTGGTCCAGCACTGGGTCAACACGGTGTGAACATCATGGAATTCTGCAAGGCCTTCAACGCCCGTACCCAGGGTCAAGAAGCCGGCCTGCCGACGCCTGTGATCATCACTGTCTACAGCGACCGTAGCTTCACCTTCGAGACCAAGAGCACCCCTGCCTCGGTTCTGCTGAAGAAAGCTGCTGGCCTGACCAGTGGTTCGGCTCGCCCGAACACCGTTAAAGTCGGTACCGTGACCCGTGCTCAGCTGGAAGAGATCGCCAAGACCAAGCAGGCCGATCTGACTTCTGCTGACCTGGACGCTGCTGTACGCACCATCGCTGGCTCTGCCCGCAGCATGGGCCTGAACGTGGAGGGTGTGTAATGGCTAAGCTGACCAAGCGTCAAAAGGCAATCGCCGAGAAAATCGAAGCAGGCAAGGCCTACAACTTCGAAGAAGCGGCCACTCTGCTGGCTTCGCTGCCGGCTGCCAAGTTCGTAGAGTCCTACGACATCGCTGTTAACCTCGGTGTTGACCCGCGTAAATCCGACCAGGTCGTACGTAGCGCTACCGTGCTGCCGCACGGCACTGGCAAGACCGTTCGCGTTGCCGTCTTCACCCAGGGTCCAGCTGCTGAGGCCGCTCTGGCTGCCGGCGCTGACCGCGTAGGTATGGACGACCTGGCTGCCGAAATGAAAGGCGGCGACCTGAACTATGACGTCGTTATCGCATCGCCAGATGCCATGCGCGTTGTAGGTCAGCTGGGTCAGGTTCTGGGTCCTCGCGGCCTGATGCCTAACCCCAAAGTCGGTACCGTAACCCCAGACGTAGCCACTGCCGTGAAAAACGCCAAGGCTGGTCAGGTTCGCTATCGTACCGACAAAAACGGTATCATCCATACCTCCGTTGGCAAGATCGGCTTTGAAGCTGGCAAGCTGAAGGAAAACGTTGAAGCTCTGATCGCTGATCTGAAGCGTATCAAGCCAGCTTCCTCGAAAGGTATCTACGTCAAGCGCGTTACCCTGAGCACCACCATGGGCCCAGGTCTGGTCATCGATCAGAGCTCGCTGGACGTGTAAGAACATGGCGGTGCGACCTGTCGCACCGCCAGCAAAAATTGGGGTCCCTGCCTGGCGGGGGCTATCCAAGACCGTAGGTGGCGCAAGCCTTAAAACACCAGCCCACGCAGATGGTGCTCCCGATTCGTTACCGAATCAGACACCAAAACGACATCCGGCTTCGGCCAGATGAAACGGTAAAAACCAGGAGTAAACCCGTGGCAATTAAACTCGAAGACAAGAAGGCCATCGTCGCTGAAGTCAACGAGGCTGCCAAAGTCGCTCTGTCCGCTGTCGTGGCCGATGCCCGTGGTGTGACTGTAAGCGCAATGACCGGACTCCGTAAAGAGGCCCGCGAAGCTGGCGTCTACGTACGTGTCGTACGTAACACCCTGCTCAAGCGCGCTGTTGAAGGCACCGAATATTCGATCCTCAACGACGTGTTCAAAGGCCCGACCCTGATTGCTTTCTCCAACGAACACCCGGGCGCTGCTGCTCGTCTGTTCAAAGAGTTCGCCAAGGGTCAGGACAAGTTCGAGATCAAGGCAGCTGCGTTTGACGGCAATTTCATTGCAGCGAACCAGATCGACGTGTTGGCTACCCTGCCGACCCGCGACGAAGCTATTGCGAAACTGATGAGCGTGATCCAAGGCGCTACCAGCAAGCTGGCTCGTACTCTGGCAGCCATTCGCGACCAGAAAGAAGCTACCGCTGCCTAAGGCACGCGCGACTCTTTCAAAATCATTCGTTTAATTTGATGGCTGCGTAGGCTGTCACCCCAATACAGGATTTAAGTCATGTCCCTGACTAACGAGCAAATCATCGAAGCCATCGGCCAGAAAACCGTTCTGGAAGTTGTTGAGCTGATCAAAGCGATGGAAGAAACCTTCGGTGTTACCGCTGCTGTTGCCGCCGCTGGCCCAGCTGCTGCTGCTGCCGTTGTTGAAGAGCAGACCGAGTTCAACGTTGTTCTGGTTGAAGCCGGCGACAAGAAAGTGAACGTGATCAAAGCCGTTCGCGAACTGACCGGTCTGGGCCTGAAAGAAGCCAAAGAGAAAGTCGATGGCGCTCCTCAGGTTGTAGCTGAAGGCGTTTCGAAAGAAGCCGCTGAAGACGCTAAGAAGAAGCTGGAAGAAGCAGGCGCTAAAGTCGAGCTGAAGTAATCTCGACTTTGCGACTCCAGTCCGAGCGTTGAGCAAAGGGCTGATGGCTGGTGGCTTGCGCCACCGGCCTTTTTCCGTTATTGGCGGCCGGCCAAGCCGGCCCCGATAACGAGCTGCAAAACACCCATGTGGGTGGCGCAAACCAAGGGGTTTGCACGATTTTCTGGCTGCTCCCGCCGGGAGAAGCCAAACAAGCAGGTGACCAAGCTGGGGAACGCTGATGGCTTACTCATACACTGAGAAAAAACGTATCCGCAAGGACTTTAGCAAGTTGCCGGACGTTATGGATGTGCCTTACCTCCTGGCCATCCAGCTGGATTCGTATCGCGAATTCCTGCAAGCGGGAGCATCCAAGGATAACTTCCGCGACGTCGGCCTGCACGCGGCCTTCAAATCGGTATTCCCGATCATCAGCTACTCCGGCAATGCTGCCTTGGAGTACGTAGGCTATCGCCTGGGCGAACCCGCCTTCGATGTGAAGGAATGTGTCCTGCGTGGCGTGACCTTCGCGGTCCCACTGCGGGTCAAGGTGCGCCTGATCATCTTCGACAAGGAATCGTCGAACAAAGCGATCAAGGACATCAAAGAGCAAGAAGTCTACATGGGTGAAATCCCCCTGATGACTGAGAACGGTACCTTTGTAATCAACGGTACCGAGCGTGTGATCGTTTCCCAGCTGCACCGTTCGCCTGGTGTGTTCTTCGACCACGACCGTGGCAAGACTCACAGCTCGGGCAAGCTGCTGTACTCCGCTCGCATCATCCCTTACCGCGGTTCCTGGCTGGACTTCGAGTTCGACCCGAAGGACTGCGTATTCGTGCGTATCGACCGTCGCCGCAAACTGCCGGCCTCGGTGCTGTTGCGTGCGCTGGGTTACAGCACTGAAGAAGTGCTCAATACCTTCTACACCACCAACGTGTTCCACATTTCCGGCGAGAAACTCAGCCTGGAACTGGTGCCGCAGCGTCTGCGTGGTGAAGTCGCGGTCATGGACATCCATGACGAAAGCGGCAAGGTCATCGTTGAGCAAGGCCGCCGTATCACTGCGCGCCACATCAACCAGATCGAAAAGGCTGGCGTGAAGCAGCTGGACGTTCCTATGGAATACGTCCTGGGCCGCACCACCGCCAAGGCCATTGTGCACCCGGCTACCGGCGAAATCCTGGCCGAATGCAACACCGAGTTGACCACCGATCTGCTGATCAAGGTCGCGAAGGCACAGGTCGTCCGTATCGAGACCCTGTACACCAACGACATCGACTGTGGTCCGTTCATCTCCGACACGCTGAAGATCGACACCACCAGCAACCAGCTGGAAGCGCTGGTCGAGATCTACCGCATGATGCGTCCCGGCGAGCCGCCGACCAAGGATGCTGCCGAGACCCTGTTCAACAACCTGTTCTTCAGCGCCGAGCGCTACGACCTGTCCGCTGTAGGTCGCATGAAGTTCAACCGTCGTATCGGTCGCACCGAAATCGAAGGTTCGGGTGTGCTGAGCAAGGAAGACATCGTCGAGGTTCTGAAGACCCTGGTTGATATCCGTAACGGCAAAGGTATCGTCGACGACATCGACCACCTGGGTAACCGTCGTGTACGTTGCGTCGGCGAGATGGCCGAGAACCAGTTCCGTGTAGGCCTGGTGCGTGTAGAGCGCGCGGTCAAGGAACGTCTGTCGATGGCCGAAAGCGAAGGCTTGATGCCGCAGGACCTGATCAACGCCAAGCCAGTTGCGGCGGCGGTGAAAGAGTTCTTCGGCTCCAGCCAGCTCTCGCAGTTCATGGACCAGAACAACCCGCTGTCCGAGATCACCCACAAGCGCCGTGTCTCTGCACTTGGCCCGGGCGGTCTGACCCGTGAGCGTGCCGGCTTCGAAGTCCGTGACGTACACCCGACCCACTACGGCCGCGTGTGCCCGATCGAGACCCCTGAAGGTCCGAACATCGGTCTGATCAACTCCCTGGCAGCCTATGCCCGCACCAACCAGTACGGCTTCCTCGAAAGCCCGTATCGCGTGGTGAAGGAAGGGGTGGTCAGCGACGACATCGTGTTCCTGTCCGCCATCGAAGAGGCTGATCACGTGATCGCCCAGGCTTCGGCCGCGATGAACGACAAGAAGCAGCTGATCGACGAACTGGTAGCGGTCCGTCACCTGAACGAATTCACCGTCAAGGCGCCGGAAGACGTCACCCTGATGGACGTTTCGCCGAAGCAGGTTGTTTCTGTCGCAGCGTCGCTGATTCCGTTCCTCGAGCACGACGACGCCAACCGTGCGTTGATGGGCTCGAACATGCAGCGTCAGGCTGTACCGACACTGCGCGCTGACAAGCCGCTGGTAGGTACTGGCATGGAGCGCAACGTTGCCCGTGACTCCGGTGTCTGCGTGGTTGCTCGCCGTGGTGGTGTGATCGACTCGGTCGACGCCAGCCGTGTCGTGGTTCGCGTGGCCGATGACGAAGTGGAAACCGGCGAAGCAGGTGTAGATATCTACAACCTGACCAAGTACACCCGTTCGAACCAGAACACCTGCATCAACCAGCGTCCGCTGGTGAGCAAGGGTGACAAGGTTCAGCGCGGCGACATCATGGCTGACGGCCCGTCCACCGACATGGGTGAACTGGCACTGGGCCAGAACATGCGCATCGCGTTCATGGCGTGGAACGGCTTCAACTTCGAAGACTCCATCTGCCTGTCCGAGCGTGTAGTCCAGGAAGATCGCTTCACCACCATCCACATTCAGGAACTGACCTGTGTGGCCCGTGACACCAAGCTTGGCCCAGAAGAAATCACTGCGGACATCCCGAACGTGGGTGAAGCTGCACTGAACAAACTGGACGAAGCCGGTATTGTCTACGTGGGTGCTGAAGTCGGCGCCGGTGACATCCTGGTCGGCAAGGTAACGCCAAAAGGCGAAACCCAGCTGACGCCGGAAGAAAAACTCCTGCGCGCAATCTTCGGTGAGAAGGCCAGCGACGTTAAGGACACCTCCCTGCGCGTGCCAACCGGCACCAAGGGTACTGTCATCGACGTACAGGTCTTCACCCGCGATGGCGTCGAGCGCGACAGCCGCGCCCTGGCCATCGAGAAGATGCAGCTGGACGAGATCCGCAAGGACCTCAACGAAGAGTTCCGCATCGTTGAAGGCGCTACCTTCGAACGTCTGCGCTCTGCTCTGAACGGCCAGGTGGTCGACGGTGGTGCGGGCCTGAAGAAAGGCACCGTGGTTTCCGACGAGGTGCTGGACGGCCTGGAGCACGGCCAGTGGTTCAAACTGCGCATGGCTGAGGATGCACTGAACGAGCAGCTGGAAAAGGCTCAGCAGTACATCGTCGACCGTCGCCGTCTGCTGGACGACAAGTTCGAAGACAAGAAGCGCAAGCTGCAGCAGGGCGATGACCTGGCACCGGGCGTACTGAAGATCGTCAAGGTCTACCTGGCTATCCGCCGTCGCATCCAGCCGGGTGACAAGATGGCGGGCCGTCACGGTAACAAAGGTGTTGTCTCGGTTATCATGCCGGTTGAAGACATGCCTCACGATGCCAACGGTACGCCGGTAGACGTCGTGCTCAACCCGCTGGGCGTACCTTCGCGTATGAACGTCGGTCAGATCCTTGAAACCCACCTGGGCCTCGCAGCCAAAGGCCTGGGCGAGAAGATCGACCGCATGATCGAAGAGCAACGCAAGGCTGCAGAGCTGCGCGTGTTCCTGACCGAGGTCTATAACGAGATCGGTGGTCGTCAGGAAAACCTCGACGAGTTCACTGACGAAGAGATCCTGGCCCTGGCCCATAACCTGAAGAAGGGTGTGCCAATGGCTACCCCGGTCTTCGATGGTGCCAAAGAGCGCGAGATCAAGGCCATGCTGAAACTGGCCGACCTGCCAGAGAGCGGCCAGATGGTGCTGTTCGATGGCCGTACCGGCAACAAGTTCGAGCGTCCTGTGACCGTTGGTTACATGTACATGCTTAAGCTGAACCACTTGGTGGACGACAAGATGCACGCGCGTTCCACTGGTTCCTACAGCCTGGTTACCCAGCAGCCGCTGGGTGGTAAGGCGCAGTTCGGTGGTCAGCGTTTCGGGGAGATGGAAGTGTGGGCGCTGGAAGCATACGGCGCGGCATACACCCTGCAAGAAATGCTCACAGTGAAGTCGGACGACGTGAACGGCCGTACCAAGATGTACAAGAACATCGTGGATGGCGATCACCGTATGGAGCCGGGCATGCCCGAGTCCTTCAACGTGTTGATCAAAGAGATCCGTTCGCTCGGTATCGATATCGATCTGGAAACCGAATAACACGTGACGCGAAGGGGAGTGGGGCAGGTAATGCCCGCTCCCTGCTCCGCCAGGAGGAAAGGCCTTGAAAGACCTACTGAATCTGCTGAAAAACCAGGGTCAAGTCGAAGAGTTCGACGCCATCCGCATCGGTCTGGCGTCGCCTGAAATGATCCGTTCGTGGTCGTTCGGTGAAGTTAAGAAGCCGGAAACCATCAACTACCGTACGTTCAAACCCGAGCGTGACGGCCTGTTCTGCGCCAAGATCTTTGGCCCAGTCAAGGACTACGAGTGCCTGTGCGGCAAGTACAAGCGCCTCAAGCACCGCGGCGTCATCTGCGAGAAGTGCGGCGTTGAAGTTGCCCTGGCCAAGGTTCGTCGTGAGCGCATGGCGCACATCGAACTGGCCTCGCCGGTTGCCCACATCTGGTTCCTGAAGTCGCTGCCGTCCCGTATCGGCCTGCTGATGGACATGACCCTGCGTGATATCGAGCGCGTTCTCTACTTCGAGAGCTACGTCGTTATCGACCCGGGCATGACCACCCTTGAAAAGGGTCAGCTGCTGAACGACGAGCAATACTTCGAAGCGCTGGAAGAGTTCGGTGACGACTTCGACGCCCGCATGGGTGCCGAGGCTGTCCGCGAGCTGCTGCACGCGATCGACCTGGAGCACGAGATTGGCCGCCTGCGTGAAGAAATTCCGCAGACCAACTCGGAAACCAAGATCAAGAAGCTGTCCAAGCGCCTGAAGCTGATGGAAGCTTTCCAGGGCTCGGGCAACCTGCCTGAGTGGATGGTTCTGACCGTCCTGCCAGTATTGCCGCCGGACCTGCGTCCGCTGGTACCGCTGGATGGCGGCCGCTTCGCGACCTCCGACCTGAACGACCTGTATCGTCGGGTGATCAACCGTAACAACCGTCTGAAGCGCCTGCTGGATCTGTCGGCACCGGACATCATCGTGCGCAACGAAAAGCGCATGCTGCAGGAAGCGGTCGACGCCCTGCTGGACAACGGCCGTCGCGGTCGCGCCATTACTGGCTCGAACAAGCGTCCGCTGAAGTCCCTGGCTGACATGATCAAAGGTAAGCAAGGTCGCTTCCGTCAGAACTTGCTCGGCAAGCGCGTGGACTACTCTGGCCGTTCGGTAATTACCGTAGGCCCGACCCTGCGTCTGCACCAGTGCGGTCTGCCGAAGAAGATGGCCCTCGAGCTGTTCAAGCCGTTCATTTTCGGCAAGCTCGAAATGCGCGGCCTGGCGACCACCATCAAGGCTGCCAAGAAGATGGTCGAGCGCGAGCTGCCCGAGGTTTGGGACGTACTCGCCGAGGTCATCCGCGAACACCCCGTACTGCTCAACCGTGCACCCACCCTGCACCGTCTGGGTATTCAGGCGTTCGAGCCGGTTCTGATCGAAGGCAAGGCCATTCAGCTGCACCCGCTGGTGTGTGCGGCGTACAACGCCGACTTCGACGGTGACCAGATGGCCGTTCACGTGCCGCTGACCCTGGAAGCCCAGCTCGAAGCGCGCGCGCTGATGATGTCGACCAACAACATTCTGTCGCCAGCCAACGGTGAGCCAATCATCGTTCCGTCGCAGGACGTTGTACTGGGTCTGTACTACATGACCCGTGAAGCCATCAACGCCAAGGGCGAAGGTCGCGTATTTGCCGACCTGCAGGAAGTCGACCGCGTATTCCGCGCCGGCGAAGCCGCCCTGCACGCGAAAATCAAGGTTCGTATCAACGAAACCGTGAAAGACCGCGATGGCAGCGTGACCAAGAATACCCGTATCGTCGATACCACCGTCGGCCGTGCGCTGTTGTTCCAGGTTGTTCCGGCAGGCCTGCCGTACGACGTGGTCAACCAGCCGATGAAGAAAAAGGCGATCTCCAAGCTGATCAACCAGTGCTACCGCGTGGTGGGTCTGAAAGAGACCGTTATCTTCGCTGACCAGCTGATGTATACCGGTTTCGCTTATTCGACCATCTCCGGTGTTTCCATCGGTGTGAACGACTTCGTCATCCCGGATGAGAAAGCCCGCATCATCGGTAACGCTACCGATGAAGTGAAAGAGATCGAGAGCCAGTATGCGTCCGGCCTGGTAACCCAGGGCGAGAAGTACAACAAGGTCATCGACTTGTGGTCCAAGGCGAACGACGAAGTGTCCAAGGCGATGATGGCCAACCTCTCGAAAGAGAAGGTCATCGACCGTGAGGGCAACGAAGTCGATCAGGAGTCCTTCAACTCCATGTACATGATGGCTGACTCCGGTGCGCGGGGTTCCGCTGCCCAGATCCGTCAGCTGGCCGGTATGCGTGGCCTGATGGCCAAGCCTGACGGCTCCATCATCGAGACGCCAATCACCGCGAACTTCCGTGAAGGCCTGAGCGTACTTCAGTACTTCATCTCGACGCACGGTGCTCGTAAAGGTCTGGCGGATACCGCACTGAAGACCGCGAACTCGGGTTACCTGACCCGTCGTCTGGTAGACGTTGCGCAGGACCTGGTGGTAACCGAGATCGATTGCGGTACCGACCAAGGCTTGGTGATGACGCCGCACATCGAAGGTGGCGACGTTGTAGAGCCGCTGGGTGAGCGTGTACTGGGCCGTGTCATTGCCCGTGACGTGTTCAAGCCAGGCACCGAGGATGTAATCGTGCCGGCCGGTACGCTGGTCGACGAGCAATGGGTCGAGTTCATCGAGCTGAACAGCATCGACGAAGTGATCGTGCGTTCGCCGATCAACTGCGAAACCCGCTACGGCATCTGCGCCAAGTGCTACGGCCGTGACCTGGCTCGCGGTCACCAGGTGAACATCGGTGAAGCTGTCGGCGTTATCGCTGCACAGTCGATCGGTGAGCCGGGTACCCAGCTGACCATGCGTACGTTCCACATCGGTGGTGCTGCAAGCCGTACCTCGGCTGCCGACAGCGTCCAAGTGAAGAACGGCGGTATGGTTCGTCTGCACAACCTGAAGCAGGTCGAGCGCGCTGACGGTAACCTGGTTGCCGTATCCCGTTCGGGCGAACTGGCGATTGCCGATGAGTTCGGCCGTGAGCGTGAGCGTTACAAGCTGCCTTACGGTGCCGTAATTTCGGTCAAGGAAGGTGACAAGGTCGAAGCTGGCGCAATCGTCGCCAAGTGGGACCCGCACACCCACCCGATCGTGACCGAGCTGAAAGGTACCGTGACCTTCGTGGGCATGGAAGAAAACATCACCATCAAGCGCCAGACCGACGAGCTGACCGGCCTGACCAACATCGAAGTCCTGGACGTCAAGGATCGCCCTGCCGCTGGCAAGGAAATCCGTCCGGCGATCAAGATGGTCGATGCCAACGGCAAGGATCTGTACCTGCCAGGTACTGACGTACCGGCGCAGTACTTCCTGCCTGCCAACGCCTTGGTGGGTGTTGCTGACGGTGCGCAGATCGGTGTGGGTGATGTTATTGCGCGTATCCCGCAAGAAACGTCCAAGACCCGTGACATCACCGGTGGTCTGCCGCGCGTTGCCGACCTGTTCGAAGCGCGCCGTCCGAAAGAAGCCTCGATTCTGGCTGAAGTCAGCGGCACCATCGCGTTCGGTAAAGAGACCAAGGGCAAGCGTCGCTTGGTCATTACCCCGACCGACGGCAGCGATCCGTACGAAGAGCTGATTCCGAAGTGGCGCCACCTGAACGTCTTCGAAGGCGAACAGGTAAACCGCGGCGAAGTCATCTCCGACGGCCCGAGCGATCCGCACGACATCCTGCGTCTGCTGGGTGTGAGCGCGTTGGCGAAGTACATCGTCAACGAGATCCAGGACGTTTACCGTCTGCAGGGCGTGAAGATCAACGACAAGCACATCGAGACCATCCTGCGTCAGATGCTGCGCAAGGTCGAGATCTCCGAATCGGGCGATTCCAGCTTCATCAAGGGCGACCAGATGGAACTGACTCAGGTGCTGGTAGAGAACGAGCGCCTGGCTGGTGACGACAAGTTCGTCTCCAAGTTCACCCGTGTGCTGCTGGGTATCACCAAGGCGTCGCTGTCGACCGAGTCGTTCATCTCCGCGGCTTCCTTCCAGGAAACCACCCGCGTGCTGACCGAAGCGGCGGTAACCGGCAAGCGCGATTACCTGCGCGGCCTGAAAGAGAACGTGGTCGTGGGTCGTCTGATCCCGGCCGGTACCGGTCTGGCCTACCACAGCGAGCGCAAGCGTCGCCGTGAAGCAGACAAGCCGCTGCGTGTGAGCGCCAGTGAGGTGGAAGCCGCACTGACCGAAGCACTGAACTCCAGCGGTAACTGAGTACAGGGCAGGGCCCCGGCAGCCTCGAACGATCATCGCTGACATGAAATGTTGCCGATGATCGGGCGAGGAGGGCCGGGGCTTCGTCTTGACTGGGTGCAAGATCCTCTTTAGACTTTTGTACCCTTAAATTTGGTGAGGCTCCGTCTCGCCAATTTTTGGCTTTCTTGCAAGACAATAGCGTCGCAAGACAATCAGTGGAGCTAGTAGATGGCAACTATCAACCAGCTGGTACGTCAGCCGCGTAAGCGTTCGGTCGAAAAGTCCGACGTTCCTGCGCTGCAGAACTGCCCGCAACGTCGTGGCGTGTGCACCCGTGTGTACACCACCACGCCGAAAAAACCTAACTCGGCACTGCGTAAAGTATGCCGTGTGCGTCTGACCAACGGTTTCGAGGTTTCCTCGTACATCGGTGGTGAAGGCCACAACCTGCAAGAGCACAGCGTCGTCCTGATCCGTGGCGGCCGTGTAAAAGACTTGCCAGGTGTTCGTTACCACACCGTTCGCGGCTCTCTGGATACTTCAGGCGTTAAAGGCCGTAACCAGGGTCGTTCGAAGTACGGTACCAAGCGTCCGAAGTAATCGGCCGTTTGCAGACATCCATTTTTTTGAGTCGATAAGAGTAAGGTCGGGCAGGGGTCGCAGACCCACGTCCCGGGCTAACCTGAAGACCGTTTGAGGGCTTATCATGCCAAGACGTCGTGTAGCAGCAAAACGTGAGATTCTCGACGATCCTAAGTACGGATCGCAGATTCTCGCCAAGTTCATGAACCACGTGATGGAAAGCGGCAAGAAGGCCGTAGCCGAGCGCATCGTTTACGGTGCCCTGGATACTGTCAAAGCGCGCAAGAACAGCGACCCCCTGGAAATCTTCGAGAAAGCTCTCGACGCCATCGCTCCGCTGGTCGAAGTTAAGTCCCGTCGTGTCGGCGGTGCTACTTACCAGGTTCCGGTTGAAGTTCGTCCCTCCCGTCGTAACGCTCTGGCAATGCGCTGGCTCGTAGACTACGCCCGCAAGCGCGGCGAGAAGTCGATGGCTCTGCGCCTGGCCGGCGAGCTGCTGGATGCTGCTGAAGGCAAGGGTGCTGCAGTCAAGAAGCGTGAAGACGTGCACCGTATGGCCGAGGCCAACAAAGCGTTCTCGCACTACCGCTTCTAATTCAAGCATCAATCATTTTGCGAGGGCTTTATGGCTCGTACTACAGCAATTAACCGCTACCGCAACATTGGTATTTGCGCCCACGTTGACGCGGGCAAAACTACCACTACCGAGCGGATCCTGTTCTACACAGGTTTGAGCCACAAAATGGGCGAGGTGCACGACGGCGCCGCGACCACCGACTGGATGGTGCAGGAGCAGGAGCGGGGTATTACCATTACCTCCGCTGCCGTTACCACCTTCTGGAAAGGTTCTGTTGGTCAGTATGACAACTACCGCGTTAACGTCATCGATACCCCCGGCCACGTTGACTTCACCATTGAAGTAGAACGTTCGCTGCGCGTACTCGACGGCGCGGTCGTCGTGTTCTGCGGTACCTCCGGCGTTGAGCCGCAGTCCGAAACCGTATGGCGTCAGGCCAACAAATACGGTGTTCCACGTATCGTCTACGTGAACAAGATGGACCGTGCCGGTGCCAACTTCCTGCGCGTCGTAGGCCAGATCAAGAACCGCCTGGGTCACACCCCGGTTCCGATCCAGCTGGCTATCGGTTCGGAAGATAACTTCCAGGGTCAGGTCGACCTGATCAAGATGAAGGCTATCTACTGGAACGAAGACGACAAAGGCACCACCTATCGCGAGGAAGAGATTCCTGCCGATATGCTGGAGCTGGCTGAAGAGTGGCGCAACAACATGGTTGAAGCCGCCGCCGAAGCCAACGAAGAACTGATGAACAAGTACCTTGAAGAAGGTGAGCTGACCGTCGAAGAGATCAAGGCAGGCCTGCGCGCGCGCACCCTGGCCAGCGAAATCGTTCCGGCTGTCTGCGGTTCGTCGTTCAAGAACAAGGGTGTTCCCCTGGTTCTCGACGCCGTCATCGAGTTCCTGCCTGCTCCGACCGAGATCCCTGCAATTCAGGGTATCAACCCGGACGACAAGGACCTGGACAAAGAAGACCCGGCTGTCCGCAAGGACGAGCGTCACGCTGACGACGACGAGCCGTTCTCGGCCCTGGCGTTCAAGATCGCGACTGACCCGTTCGTGGGTACGCTGACCTTCGTTCGCGTTTACTCGGGCGTTCTGACCTCCGGTGACTCGGTCATCAACTCGGTCAAAGGCAAGAAAGAGCGCGTTGGCCGTATGGTGCAGATGCACGCCAACCAGCGTGAAGAGATCAAAGAAGTTCGCGCTGGTGACATCGCGGCTCTGATCGGCATGAAAGACGTGACCACGGGCGAAACCCTGTGCAACGCCGACAAGCCAATCATTCTCGAGCGTATGGACTTCCCTGAGCCGGTTATTTCGCTCTCCGTAGAGCCAAAAACCAAGGCTGACCAGGAGAAGATGGGCATCGCACTGGGCAAGCTGGCCCAGGAAGACCCGTCGTTCCGCGTCAAGACCGACGAAGAGACTGGCCAGACCATCATCTCCGGTATGGGTGAGCTGCACCTGGACATCCTCGTTGACCGCATGAAGCGCGAATTCAACGTCGAAGCCAACATCGGCAAGCCGCAGGTTTCGTACCGCGAGAAGATCACCAAGTCCAACGTTGAGATCGAAGGCAAATTCGTTCGTCAGTCGGGTGGTCGTGGTCAGTTCGGTCACTGCTGGATCCGTTTCTCGGAGCCGGAAGTTGACGCGAAGGGCAACATCACCGAAGGTCTGGAATTCAAGAACGAAGTCGTGGGTGGTGTAATTCCGAAGGAATTCATTGCCCCGATCCAGAAGGGTATCGAAGAGCAGATGAAAAACGGCGTTGTTGCCGGTTATCCTCTGATCGGCCTCAAGGCCACGGTATTCGACGGTTCGTACCACGACGTCGACTCCAACGAAATGGCGTTCAAAATCGCTGCTTCGATGGCAACCAAGCAACTGGCCCAGAAGGGCGGTGGCGTGGTTCTCGAGCCGATCATGAAAGTCGAAGTTGTAACCCCGGAAGACTACCTGGGTGACGTGATGGGTGACCTGAACCGTCGTCGTGGTCTGGTACAGGGTATGGATGAATCGGTCTCCGGCCGCGTCGTCCGCGCTGAAGTTCCGCTCGGAGAGATGTTCGGTTACGCGACCGACGTTCGTTCCATGTCTCAGGGTCGCGCAAGCTACTCCATGGAATTCTCCAAATACGCCGAAGCTCCGTCGAACATCGTCGAAGCACTCGTTAAAAAACAAGGCTAATCCCCTTTAGGCAAGAGGTTCACTGTCGTGGCTAAAGAAAAATTTGATCGTTCCCTTCCCCACGTTAACGTCGGCACTATCGGCCACGTTGACCACGGTAAGACCACTCTGACCGCAGCTCTGACTCGCGTCTGCTCCGAAGTA
>NZ_BBIU01000045.1 GCF_000730645.1 Pseudomonas parafulva NBRC 16636 = DSM 17004
ACAGAGCATCCACAGCCCCATCATCATTCATGGGCCTAGAGCACAACTTGTAAGCCGCTGCGTAATCTCAACCCTTGCGCGTGGTGCGGCTCTGTTGACCATCCACCCCCACCGGCACCTCACCGGCCAGGGTCACACGGCGAACCACCCGGGGCTGGGTGCCGTAGTCATCCACAGCGTAATGCTGGGTCGCACGGTTATCCCAGATGGCCACGTCCCCGGCCTGCCAGCGCCAGCGTACGGTGTTCTCAAGGCGCGTCACATGGCCCTGCAACACGGCGAACAGGTGCTGTGAGTCGGCCAGGGAATAGCCCTTGATACGCTTCACAAAGTGCCCCAGTTGCAAGACTCGCTCACCACTGACCGGGTGTACCCGCACCACCGGGTGTTCGGTTTCGTACACGGTTGAGGTAAACACCTTGCGGTAGTGCTCGAGCTTGGCAGGGTCCACGTCGGGCTTGAGCGTTGCATAGTCGTACTCGTTGCTGTGCACCGCCCACAGCGAGTCAGCCAGGTTGCGCAGCGCTTCAGGCAGTTCCTGGTAGGCCGCTGCGGTGTTGGCCCACACCGTGTCGCCACCCGACGCCGGTGCCACCACGCTGCGCAGGATGGACGCCTTGGGGTAGGCGTCGACGAAGGTCACGTCGGTATGCCACGAGTTGGCGCGCTGGCCTTGGGCACCGTCGAGCTGCATCAGATAACGGGTGTTCTCCACCACTGGCACGGTCGGGTGAGCGACCGGCTCGCCCAACAGTTTGGCAAAGCCTTCCTGGCTCGCATCGTCCAGATGGCCCTGGTCCCTGAAGAAGATCACCTTGTGCTGCACCAGCGCAGCCTGGATGGCCGCCACGGTGGCAGCGTCCAGGTCGGCAGACAGCTTCACGCCGTGGATCTGTGCGCCGATACGGCCGGCAACCGGTTGAATGTCGAGGTCAAGGGTGTGCGGCACGGTGGCCAGGGCAGCGTTACTCATGGTTGTGGTCCTTGCTTTGCTTGTGGGGGTTGAGGGTTCAGCGCGCGGCCTGTACCGCATGTTCCTGCTGCAATGCAGCATCGAGGAAGCGGGGTTCGACCCAATCGGCCACCTGGAAGCCACGGCGGATCAGGCGCTCCTTGGCAGCCAGGTCAACGCCCTGCTGCAACTGGCTGATGAAGCCAGGGTCCAGGCGCGGGTCGAAGTACTGGGCGAGGTCTTCCTTGGCCAGGTCATCACGCAGAATGCTGAGCGGCCAATTGGCGTTGCTGGCCACCAGTTCCAGGTAGGCCTCGCGGTTGCGTTCGTTTCGCAGCCAGGTGCTTGCCTGCTCCTGCGCGTTGACCAGGCGCTGCACCAGTTGCGGGTATTTGCGGATGAAATCGCCCGTGCCCAGCAACACCGATTGGGTACCCCCTGCCCCGAGCAGGTCGCGGGAGCTGACCGGTATTTCGACCAGGCCGCGCTCGCGCAACGACAGCAGGGTGGACAAGCCCCAGGTGGCGTCGATCTGCCTGGCCGCCAGTGCGGCGTTGGCAGCGTTGAAGTCGAGGTTGATGACTTTCAGGTCACGCTCGGTCAGCCCCTGGCTGGCGAGGGCACTGGCGAACGACAGCTGGTTGGCAGTGCCGCGGAATACCGCCACGCGCTTGCCCTTGAGATCGTGCAGGCTTTTGATACCCGAGCCGGGCACCACGCCCAGGTAGCTTTTTACCCCCCGCACACCGGCGGCCAGCACCCGGGTATCCAGCCCGTTGGCCTTGCCGACGATGGCAGCCAGGTCACCCAGGTAGGCAAAGTCGGCTTGCCCGTTGGCCAAGGCTTCGTTGACCGCAGGGCCCGCCCCCTTGAAGAAATGCCAGTCGATACGAATACCGTCTTTGGCGAACTCCCCTTCCAGCAGCTGCTGGTTACGCAACACATCCACCACGCCACCGGCACTGGGCTTGCTGCCCGCGCTCAGGTCCGGCACAGCGATGCGAATGCTCGATGGGTTGGCCGGTTCAGCGGCCTGAATGTTCAGGCTGATGGCCAGCCCAAAGGTGGTGATCAGATGTCGCAATGGGGTTTTCATGGCAAGGCTCCAGGGCAGGCCGCCGCCGGAAACACCCGGCGTTGAGGGCTGAAGCTAGGCCGCGCTGGATAAAAGCTACAAAGACCAAAAACTCATTTTTTTGTAACCGAATGGCATAAACGAGCGTTCATGCCTTCTGCGGGCAGGCTTGCAAAAAACGCATGGAAAATATGAGGAAAACGCAATGCCTGGAGGGTTTCATCAGGCGAGAACACCGTGCTCTTATCTCTTGAAGATCACCCATGGACATTTTTAATTCCATAAGTGAATAAACCACAAACCTTCGAGATTCGGCTGATGAATGGAGCTTCAGGCACAACACGATTCTGGCTGCCAAGTGCCCTGCCCGGCTCACACGCCGGTCAACGTTTCATGCGCCAAAGCCTGCCATGGCTGGTGCCTTTGACGGTTGCCGCCCTGTGGCTGACCGCGACACAACAGCACTGGATGAGTGAGCAGATCCTGCCCGCACCAGCACGGGTATGGGAAAGCGCCGTGGAGTTCGGCTCGGGCGAACTGTGGGGGCACCTGTGGATAAGCTTGCAGCGTCTGTTCTGGGGGCTGTCTCTCGGGATCGGCAGCGGCTTGTTGCTGGGGGTGTGGCTGGGGGCGTCACGCCAGGCGCAGACGCTGGTGCTGCCAACATTCATTGCGCTGGCACAGATACCGACACTGGCCTGGATCCCGCTTTTCATGCTGTTCTTCGGCATAGGTGAATGGCTGAAGCTGGTGGTGCTGGTCAAGGCCGTGGTAGTGCCGGTGACCCTGCACACACTGGTGGGCGTACGCGATGCCCAGCCCAAGTTGCGCGAAGCCGCCTTGGCCTTACGGCTGCCACGCCACCTGCTGTTGCTGCGCCTGCTGCTGCCGGCAGCCTTGCCGGCGTTTCTCACCGGCGTGCGGCTGGTCTTGGCCACGGGCTGGACATCACTGCTAGCCGTCGAGCTGCTGGCCTCGAGCGAAGGCATCGGTTACCTGATGGTGTGGGGGCGGCAGCTGTTCATGCTCGATCTGGTCATGCTGTGCATTCTGGTCATCGGCCTGGTGGGGGCACTGCTGGAGCGCAGTTTTTCGGCTTTGGAAAAGCGCCTGCTGTTCTGGCCACAAGCAGCCACAGGAGAGCAACGGCACGGGGCGGTGCCGCGCAGCTGGCAGAGCCTGCTGCTGCCCGTGGCGCTGCTGGCGGCGTGGCAGGCCAGCAGCCGCTATGGTTGGGTCGACACCAATATCCTGACCTCCCCGCTGCAGGTCCTGCATACGCTGCTTGACGGCCTGGCGGACGGCTCCTTACCCCAGGCGTTGCTGGCTAGCCTGCAACGCACCCTGACCGGCCTGATACTGGGTGGCGGTGCAGGCCTGCTGGTCGGGTTGCTGCTTGGCCTTTCAACCACGGCCGAACGCCTGTTCGGGCCCAGCCTGTCGGCCTTGCGGCAAGTGGCACTGTTTGCCTGGGTGCCGCTGCTCACTGCATGGTTCGGCCTGGGTGAGGCCGCCAAGCATGTCTTCGTAGGGCTGGCAGCGTTCTTCCCGCTGATGATCGCCACACAACGTGGCATTGCCAGCCTCTCGCCGCAGTTGGGCGAAGCCGCCCGCACCTTGCGCCTGAACCTGTGGCAACGCCTGCGCCTTCTGGTGCTGCCCGGCGCGGCGCCGGGCATTTTTGCCGGGCTGCGCCTGTCACTGATCTACGCCTGGCTGGGCACGATCGGGGCTGAGTACTTCATGCCCTCGGACGGCGGCATCGCCAGCCTGATGATCGGCGCGCAGCAATTGTTCCGCATGGACCAGGTGATGGCTGCCATGGTTCTGATCGGCCTTATCGGCGCCCTGCTCGGCACCCTTGGGCAACGCCTGGAATCACGCGCAACGCGCTGGAGAACCGCATGAACGCTCTAAACACTTCGCACATGAAAGCGGCCAACCAGGCCGATGTTCGCCCGCCGCTGGTGAGTTTCGAAGGGGTCGGCAAAGTGTTCACCGTCGATGGCCGCCCCTTCGAGGCCATCCACAACTTCAACCTGTCGATCCGCGAAGGCGACTTCGTTGCCATTGTCGGTGCTTCCGGTTGCGGCAAATCCACGCTGCTGCGCCTGCTGGTGGGGCTGGATACCGACTACAGCGGCAGCATCCAGGTGGATAGCAAACCCGTGAGCGGTATTGGCGGCGAACGCGGTATCGTGTTCCAGGAACACCGCCTGTTCCCCTGGCTGAGCGTGGAGCAGAACATCGCCCTGGGTTTGGTAAACGAGCACCTGACGCAGGGCGAGCGCGCCCGCCGCGTGCACGAGTTCGTGCAGCTGGTGGGCTTGGTGGGGTTCGAATCGGCGTACCCGCACCAGTTGTCTGGCGGCATGGCACAACGCGTAGCCATCGCCCGCGGCCTGGTGGCAAGCCCACGTATCCTGTTGCTCGACGAGCCTTTTGGCGCGCTCGATGCACTGACCCGCCAGCAACTGCAGGATGAACTGCTGGCCATCCGTGAACGCGCCGGCATCACCACCTTGCTGGTAACCCACGACGCCGAGGAGGCGACGTACCTGGCCGATCGGGTAGTGGTGCTGGAACCGCGCCCAGGCCGTATCAAGTCGGTGGTGCAGATCGACCTGCCGCACCCCAGGCTGCGCACAGGTGTTGCGCTGCACGCGCTACGTGAGCAGGTGCTGCATCAGATTACCGGGCACGGGGGCTACCTGCCGCCGCCAGCCCCGCGTGTCGAGGGCCTGCGGCCAGAGCTGATCGCACTATGATCGATTTGGGAGGCTTCAGCCGCGCAGGCCCTTGAGTTGAGCAGGCAAGAAAACAGCTACAGATCAAGGCGATGGACGACACCGGCCGAGATGGGTATCATGCGTGCGCGTTGCACTCGTAGCTCAGCTGGATAGAGTACTGCCCTCCGAAGGCAGGGGTCGTGGGTTCGAATCCCGCCGAGTGCGCCATATCAAAAAAAGCCCCAGGCCAGTGCCTGGGGCTTTTTCGTTTGTGCGACATGTCGCATTCCTGGTACTCCCGTACCACGGGCCATTAATGATAGCGTGGGCGTCTCCCCGTTTTCCAAAACGGGCCCACAACAATGATTGGCGAAAGAATGCGCGCACTCATGTACCTGAAAAACCTGATCACCACTTCCCTGCTGGCGGCCGGCATCGGCTTGTTCGCCCTGCCCGCCCAGGCCAACCTCAGCCAACAGCAATCCACTGCCATCGTCAAAGCCTTCGAAGGCAGCAACCCTGACGACTTCAAGCAGTTCCTCGGCAAGCTCAAGGGCAGTGAACTGGCCAAGGCCGACGACCTGGCCAGTACCCTGGATGCCTACCTGGCAGGCAAGCCCTTGGCAGCCGAGCAGCAGCATGAAGTGAACCGCCTGCTCGGCCTGTATACCCGCATCAAGTACGGCAAGGCCGCGACCGAAACCTTGCGTGAACTGGTTGCCATTCCAACCTTCAACGTCGACGGTACCCCTCAGTATCAGAACCCGGCGTTTTTGAAGATCGCCGACAAGATAAAGGCCTTGGCGCATGACTTTGGCCTGACCTTCCGCAACATCGACAACCGCGTTTACGAGATTTCGCTGGGCAGCGGCAAGGAAGTCGTCGGCCTACATGCCCACGCCGACGTAGTACCGGTGAACCCGGATAACTGGAAATTGCCCGACGGTACACGCCTGGACCCGTTCAAGGTCACCTTGGTGGGTGACCGCATGTATGGCCGCGGTACGGAGGATGACAAGAACGGTATCGTGGTGGCGATGTACGCGCTGAAGGTGGCAAAAGACGAAAACCTGCCGCTCGCACGGCAGTTCAAACTGCTGATCGACACCACCGAAGAAACCACCGGCGATGCCATCCCCTACTATTTCGAGCGCAACCCCACGCCGGACTACAACCTGGCGCTGGACGGCGGCTACCCGGTGGTCATCGCCGAAAAAGGCTATGGCACGGTCATGGCGACCTTCAACAAGCGCGCGGCCAGCGGCACCGGTGCTGAAATCACCGGCCTGACCGGCGGGCTTGCCACCAATCAGATCCCCACCACATCGGTGGCCACCCTGGTCGCAGACAACCCCGCTGCCGTGGCAAAAAGCCTGAGCGACGCAGGAGCCGACTATGTCAAACGTAATGGCGGCGACTTCAGCATCGAGGCCAAGGCCGAAGGCAACAAGGTGGTGCTGACGGTGGCCGGCGTGTCGGCGCACTCTTCCGAACCGGAGTCGGGCGTGAACCCGGTGGCGCGCATGCTGGGCTTCATCAACGGGCTGGGCCCACAGGTGCCGCTCAAGCAAAACCAGTTCACCGATGCAGCCCGCTACGCGGCAGAGAATTGGGGCCTGGACTACCTTGGCAACAAGCTGGGCATTGCTTACAAAGACGCCTTCATGGGGCCGCTGACCGCTTCGCCGACATTCGTTGGTGTGGATGACAAGGGCCTGAAGCTTGCCGTGAACCTGCGCATCCCCAAAGGCAAGCCCATTGCCACGATCCAGGATGAAATCGCTGGGAAGCTCGGCAAATGGAGCGAGCAAAGCCACACCTCGGTGGCATTCGACTACAGCCTGGACGAGCCGATGTACCGCAACCCTGAGGGTGAGTGGGTGAAAGCGCTGCTGGCAGTGGCCACCGAGAACCTGGGCATGAAGCACGAGTTCGGCACCTCGGCAGGTGCAACTTCAGTGCACGACTTGCCCAACGGCGTGCAATTCGGCCTGGCGATGCCAAACGTGAAATACACCGGGCACAACGACAACGAGTTCAAGACCGTGGAGCAGTTCATGCTGGACTTGCAGATCGTGAGTGAAATGGTCGCGCGTATCGGGCAAATGCCGAAGCTCTGAGGCGGGATTCACTGCATTCAGGCGGGGGCGGTATCAGCTGAAAAAAGCGCCTTGGCGAGGGTCATGACGTTTTTCAATCGGCTCGATGCCGTTTCCTGCATTGCCGTGCAGGCTGGCGTGCCGGATGCTTTAGTAACTCACGCACCACACCACCCGCAGAGGCCCGTATGAAGAACGTCGAGCAGATCCTCAAGAGCAAGTCCGAGCACCAGACCGTCCACACCATCGGCCCGGACGATTCGGTGCTCGACGCACTCAAGCTGCTGGCCGAGAAAAACATCGGCGCGCTGCCTGTGGTTGAGGGCAACCAGGTTATCGGAATCGTCAGTGAGCGTGATTATGCGCGCAAGCTGGTGTTGAAAGGCCGCTCATCCGCCGCTACGCCAGTGCGTGACATCATGAGTGCGCCCGTGGTGACCGTGGAGCCGAAGCAGAACCTGGAGTACTGCATGAACCTGATGACCAACCGTCACTTGCGCCACCTGCCGGTGGTCAGCAACGGCGAGCTGCTTGGGCTGTTGTCGATCGGTGACCTGGTCAAGGAAACCATTGCAGAACAGGCCGGCCTGATTGTGAAACTGGAACAGTACATCCGGGGCGAATGAGGCTGTCAGTGGTAAGCGCGCTCCAGCTCGTCCAGCTGGTGGTCGAAACTGCGCAGGCGCGCTGACCAGGTATACACCAGTACTTCCAGGTCTCGGTTGAGTACTGTGGTAGTGCCGTCGTATTGCGGCATTGCCTCGCCCAGGTCCAGCTGATAGCGCTCTCGCGCCATTGCCTGTGCCACGCTGGAGAGGTCACGGGCGTTGGCCAACCAGTGGTGATGGTGATCATGCACTTCACGGTCGAGTGCCCGGCATTGGCATTTCAGTGCATCCAGGCTCTGGTCGAGCGGTGTGCCCTTTAGCTCCCCCATCACCTCCTCGAAGGTTCGGCCTGAGTGCCAGTAGCTGCCCCAGAAGTACCGGTCGAACACCGTTTCTACACGGCGCAGCGCCACTTTGGTGTTCCAGATGGTCAGCAAGGTGTGGCCCTGCACCACTTCACGCTTGTTCAAGCGCAGCTGTTGCCAGGCGATCCAGGTGAGCGTGGTGAGTGAATAGGCGACGATAACCGCAGCAGCAGCGTACAAAAAATGCACAGCCTGGTTCAGGTAATAGGCTTGGCGGATACCGTAGAAGTAACTGGCCGTGAGCGTGCCCAGGATCAACAAGGCGCACCAGAAACCCGATGCATAGGGATCTTTCATCGCGCTATCCCCTTATTGTTTACCTGAGCATAGCAACGGCCAATCACCCTTCAGGTGCCGCTCGGCGCTTTATTTCTTGCTCGAATGCAGCGCCTCGTTCAACTGGTCGATCATTGGGATCCAGTCGGCGTCGGCGGTGTAGCTTTCCTTGAGAAAAGCGCGCTGGGCATCGCTCCAGAACGGCGCATCCACCAGCTTCACATCCTCGTCGAGGGGCGAATGGGTGGTGATGAAACGGTCGATTTCCACGGGGTCGTCAGGTAGACCCAGCTGCTTGAAAATCTCAGAAAAATGATGAGTCGGGCTATCCATGGTTCCTCCTAGATACCGGCTTCGGCTACTGAGCCAGGGCACGGCATGATGTGAAAGCTTGCTGAACGCGATCATCCGCCTGTGGATAGACCGCACGCAGCCAGGGAAGACTCGAAATAACCCGTATATTTGTCCGGGCGCTGCAGGTAGCGAGGGGCTGCAGGCAGCCCCTCGGCAGTCAGACCGGGGCGCGGCGCAGGGTTGCCAGGAACGTGGCAGCGCCAATGAACAGCCCGGCAAAGGTGCGGTTCAGGCGCTTTTGCTGCCGCGGCGTACGCAGCAGGCGCAGTACCCGCGAGGCAAGGCCGGTGTAACCGGCCATTACCAGCATATCGACAGCCACCATGGTCACGGCGATGGCAATGTACTGCGGCAGCAGCGGTGCATGCGGGTTGATGAACTGTGGCAGTACCGCCAGCATGAACACCAGGGCCTTGGGGTTGCTGACATTGACCAGGAAGCCGCGGAACACCAGGCTCAGCGGTTTGCCGATGGGGCGTACGCCAGATTCATCGGTCATGTCCAGGGGCAAGGCGCGCCATTGCTTGTAGGCCAGGTACACCAGATAGGCCACACCGAACCACTTGATGAACTGGAACGCGGTTGCGGAGGCGGCGAGGATGGCCCCCACACCCGCAGCGATGATGGCGATCTGCATGAGCAGCCCGAGCTGCAGCCCCAAGGCATTCCAGTACCCACGCCAGAAACCATATTGCAGGCCGCTGGACATCGAGGCGATTGCCCCGGCGCCCGGTGACAGGCTGATCACCCAGCACGCGGCAAAAAAGCCCAACCACACTTCCATAGACATCGCACACCTCGCTCGAACACATGTTGCAAAACGTTAAGCTAAGGCGCCGATGAAAAAATGACCAGAAGATTTTAAGGGGCTCGGCGGTAGCCCATCGCCAGCAAGAGGCTTGCCGGCGATGAGCTTAAGGCTCAACCCAAGGTTTCGAGCTCGGCCTGCATGCCTTCGAGGGTTTCCAGGGCCTCCATCCACGCTTCCTCAAGCTCGCCTTCACGCTGCTTGAGTGTGCTCTGGCGTGCCAGCAACTGCCGCAACTCGTCCTTGCGCGCAGCTTCATACAGGCCGCCGTCGCCAAGGGCGGTTTCGATCTCGGCCAGCTGAGCGTGTACCTGGCCAAGCTCGGCCTCAAGCTTGTCAGCGGCCTTCTTGTGCGGCGCCAGTTGCTGACGCAAGGCGGCAGCCGCCTGACGCGTGGCCTTCTTGTCGGTCTTGTCCGGGTTCACGGCCGCGCTGCTGGCCGGCGCACTGCGCTGGCGGTATTCCACCAGCCAGCGGCTGTAGTCGTCTAGGTCACCATCGAACGGCTCGACCTTGCCATCGGCCACCAGCAGGAAGTCGTCAGTGGTGCTTTTGAGCAGATGGCGATCGTGAGAAACCACCACGACTGCACCGGCAAACTCCTGCAAGGCCATGGTCAGCGCCAGGCGCATTTCCAGGTCCAGGTGGTTGGTAGGTTCGTCCAGCAGCAGCAGGTTGGGCCGCTCCCAGGCGATCAGCGCCAAGGCCAGGCGGGCTTTTTCGCCACCCGAGAAGTTCACCACCGGCTCGTCGACACGGTCACCATGGAAGTCGAAGCCACCCAGGAAGTCGCGCAGGGTCTGCTCGCGCTCGGCGGGGGCAATGCGCTGCAGGTGCAGCAGCGGGCTGGCCTTGTCGTCCAGCGAGTCCAGTTGATGCTGGGCAAAATAGCCCACAGCCAGGTTTTCACCCAGCACCAGGCGCCCTGCCAGGGGCTGGAGCTCGCCCGCCAGGTTCTTGATCAGCGTGGACTTGCCCGCACCGTTGGGGCCCAGCAGGCCGATGCGCGCCCCTGGCGTGAGCTGCAGCTTGACCTTGTCGAGTACCGACTTATCCGCGTAACCAAGACGGCCTTCAGACAGGCTCAGCAACGGGCTGGAGATTTTGTGCGACTCGCGGAACACGAAATCGAAGGGCGAATCCACATGCGCCGCCGACAGCTCTTCCATGCGTTCCAGGGCTTTGATACGGCTTTGCGCCTGGCGTGCCTTGGTGGCCTGGGCCTTGAAGCGGGCGATGTACTTTTCCATGTGCGCACGCTGCGCCTGCTGCTTTTCGTACGCCTGCTGCTGCTGCGCCAGGCGCTCGGCACGGGTGCGCTCGAAGGCGGTGTAACCCCCCTTGTACAGGTTCAGCTTGCGTTGCTCGACGTGCAGCACATGGTCGACCACCGCATCCAGGAAGTCACGGTCGTGGGAGATCAGCAACAGCGTGCCCGGGTAGCTCTTGAGCCAGTCTTCCAGCCAGAGGATGGCGTCGAGGTCCAGGTGGTTGGTGGGCTCGTCGAGCAACAGCAGATCGGACGGGCACATCAAGGCCTGGGCCAGGTTCAGGCGCATCCGCCAGCCACCGGAGAAATCACCCACCCGGCGATCCATCTGCTCATTGGTGAACCCGAGGCCTGCCAGCAATTTGCGCGCACGGGCGTCGGCGGTGTAGCCATCGGCGCTTTCCAGCTCGCTGTGCAGCCGGGCCAGGGCAGTACCGTCATGCAGCTGTTCAGCCTCGGCCAGTGCGGCCTGGACCTTGCGCAGGCGCACATCGCCATCAAGCACGTAGTCCACCGCCAGGCGATCGAGGGTATCGACCTCCTGGCGCATATGGGCAATGCGCCAGTCGCCAGGCAGCTGGCAGTCGCCGCCATCGGGCGACAGCTCACCGCGCAGCAGGGCGAACAGGCTGGATTTACCGGCGCCGTTGGCACCGATCAGGCCGGCCTTGTGACCGGTGTGCAGGGTCATCTCGGCGCCGTCTAGCAAGCGCTGCGGACCACGCTGTAAAGTGAGGTTGGATAGTCTGATCATGATGGTCGCGGAGTCTACCAGCTTCCTCGGCCCATAGCGCGGGTACAACCATGCAAAGCGACTTGTGGAATCACGCATTGGCCTTGTATGCCAGGCCCGGTGTGGAGGCAGCGTGCCTTGAGCTGCAAAGGCAAGGGGGGGACGTGTGCCTGCTGCTGTGCGCGACCTGGTTGCAGGCCCGCGCAGTGCCTTTCAGCGATGAGCGCGCGCACGCATTACAGGGCTGTGCCGGCCGCTGGCAACGGGAGGTGGTCGCCCCGCTGCGCAGCCTGCGCCAGCAATGGCGTGAAGCGGCTGGCAGTGACAGCCAACTGGCGCTGCTGCGTGAGCAACTGAAAGGGATGGAGCTGCAAGCCGAAAAAACCCTGCTACAACGCCTTCAGGTCTGCGCTGCACAGTGGCCTTGCGGGTCACCCGCTGGCGCAGGCGACTGGCTGGCCCGGCTTGCGCCAGGCTCTGCCAGGGGCCACGACGCGCTTGATCGGCTGCGCGCCGCGGCTATGGCGTATCAGGAAGCCGAAGACGAAGTCTGAACGGCGCCTGTGTCGGCCGTGGCGGTAGTGCTGCCAGTGGCCGAGTTGCTGCTGGCAGTGCCTGCCGGCTTGGCGTCAGCAGGCTTGCTGGCAGCCGCCCGCGCAGGTGCCTTGGCCGCGGGCTTGGCCTTGGCAGTAGAGGCACTGCTGGGCGACTTTGTTGCAGCGGGCTTGGCAGCAGGTTTTGCCGCAGTACGCGTGGCAGCAGGTTTAGCTGCAGGTTTCGCAGCTGACGTGGTGGCCGGCTTTGCTGCAGTAGCTTTGGCAGCAGGCTTGGCGGCAGGCTTGGCGGCGGCGGTTTTTGCAGCTGGCTTGGCTGCTGGCTTGGCTGCAGGGGTTCTGGCAGCGGGTTTGGCAGCAGGTGCCTTGCCTGCCGGCTTGGCGGTCGCGGTTTTTGCCGCAGGCTTGGCAGCGGCGGCCTTGGGTGCAGGCTTGGTCGCGCTGGCCTTGGCCGCAGGTTTGGCCGCAACGGGCTTGGCAGCCTGGGCGGCGCGCTGGTCCAGTGCCTTGGTGGCAGCTTCACGCACCTTACCCACGCCCTGTGCCAGCTTCAGGCTGTCCTGAGCATCACGCTTGAGTTGCTGAATATACGAACGCGTCTGGGTTTGACGGTCTTTCAAGGAGTCGAGCAGCTCTTCCAGCGCCCCCACTGCCTTTTGCGCCTTGGACTGCGACTTGGCTTTACCCGCCTTCGCGGCGTCTTGCAGTTTCAGACGGCCATTGTGCAGTTTCTCTTGAGCCTTGCCGCGCTGTTTCTCCAACTTGGCGAGTAATTTTTCCGCATCAGCCAGCGCTTGCGAGCAGGCTTCCTCCAAATGGTCGAGCAGGCTACCTGAAAGTTGTTGAAGCAGGTGTAAAGGCGTACTGACTGGCTTCTTTTTAGCCGACATGGCTTACCTCCTGGCTGACGAGATTACGGCTCATACTATGCTTCTGCTGCTGACGCCGCTAGGGCATGTTGACCGTAATATCCATGCCCTGTTGCATGCCGGGGCAAAGTTGCAGTAGCGCCGCCCGCCAAGTGTAGCGGCGGTGAACAGCCGCGCTGCAAGCAAAGGCTGGCATACTTGGCCCTTCATCCACACAGGGGCTGACCATGCCGCGCTATTTTGTTCTGGGTTTGTGCCTGCTGGCGCCTTTGTGCATGGCCGATAACGACGAGCACGACCTCGCCTACAGCCTGGGGGCCAGCTTGGGCGAGCGCTTGCGCCAGGACATGCCCGGCCTGCAACTGGAAGCCCTGGTCGAAGGCCTGCGCCAGTCGTACCAGGGCCAGCCGCTGAAGCTGGAACAAGGGCGTATGCAGGCACTGCTACAACAACATGAAACTCAGCAGGCGGATACGGCGACGCAGAAGTTACAAGCCGCCGAAGTGCGTTTCATGGCCAACGAGCGGGCGCGTCACGGCATACATGAATTGCAACAAGGCATTCTGTACAGCGAAATCCAACCCGGCAGTGGCGCTCAGCCAAAAGCGGCAGGCAAGGTGCAGGTGAACTACGTAGGGTGGCTACCGGATGGCTCGGTGTTCGACCGCAGCCAATCGCCGCAGTGGTTCAACCTGAACTCGGTGATCGAGGGCTGGCGGGTGGCATTGCCACAGATGCGGGTGGGCGCAAAGTGGCGCCTGGTGATCCCGTCGGCACTGGCCTACGGCGCCGACGGAGCGGGTGACCTCATCGCCCCCTACACTCCGCTGGTCTTTGAAATCGAGTTGCTGCAAGCAGGCGACTAGCGCAGCGCCTCAGGCCTGAACCGCGCCTTCTTCCTTGTGCGCGGTGTGCAGCACTTCGATCAGGCAGTCTTCAAGTTCAAAGCGTTCGTGCAACAGGCTGCCCAGCTTGCCAAGTTTCTCGGCAAAACGCTCAGTGTCGCGGCACTCGGCCTTTTCGCAATGGTCGTTGAACGCCAGCGCAATCTGGGTGATGTCGATAATCCGAGGGTTGATCTCTTCGGCCAGCTCCAGCGCTTTTTCATCGCCAAACGCCTTGGCTTCGCTGATCAGCTGTTCGCACACTTCGAAATGCCAGGCCGATACATAATCCACCAGCAAGGCGCAGAAGTCGCCGTTGGTGTCCTTGTCGGCAAAGGCAGGTTTCACATCACGCAGGGCAGCGAATGCGTGTACCAGTTCCTGGCGCTCCGCTAGCCAACGGTCGATCAGGTTATTTACCCCGCCCCAGCGTTCCTGAGCATTCTGACAACTATCTAGCATGGCGATCTCTTCCCTTTTGGGTAGATGCCGCTGCACCTCGTACCCGAACCTCGCGGCACAAAAGTGGATCAGCAGAACGGCATCGAGCCGTAGTATTTGCGTTATGCGTGCAGGCAGATTATTCCCGCACGTGCTGCCCTTCAAGGTACGCAGCGGACTAACTTCGTACAAGTGTTTAATACACGGTTACACGGCCACTGGTCGCGCTGGCGGCCCACAGCGCCTGTGCAAGCTACTTGAGGTCGCGCATTGCCAAGGTATGTATGCGGCTCGCCAGCAGATAGCCCAACGGCAGCGTGGCCAGCAGCAAGAACGCCAGCAGGCTCCACTCGGGAAGGGTCAGGTCCAGAAAGCTCCAGGCCAGCGAGTTGCAGTCGGCGCTGCCAAACAACAGTTGCCGGGCGGCCTCGCTCCAGGACTGCCTGAACAGGCGCGCCAGCGGCACCGGGCAGGCATGGCCGGCATCGTCCGCGCCCTGCAGCCATACGTGCCGTGCGGCCAGCAGGGCACCGGCCAGCGCACAGCCCAGTGCAACCCCCGCATAGCGGCGTTTGCCTGGCGAGGCAGGGGCATGGAGTGTTGCCAGCAGGCATACCAGCGCATAGCCCCCGAGCATCAACCGCTGGCTGAAACACAATGGGCAAGGCGAAAGCGCCAGCGCTGCCTGCAATTGGAAGGTGGCGATCAGCACCACGAGCGCGCCCAGGCAGGCAGGTAGGAAGAAGGTGCGCAAGCGGGCCGGCAGCATGGGCGTTGAATGTTCCGGGGTTGGTAGGGTAGGCCTGAAACGGTAGAGGAAACGTATCCTTTGTTTCAAGGCGCTACTGCCCAGACAATTCACTGCACGGCGAAGGAAATTTCCAGCTACATGGTAGGAAGGGCCTTAGGACGAAGACCGCAGAATTTACCTACACCAGTGGAGAAATTACCCGCCCCCTAAGCCCGCTGCATTGCGCGGGCCCAGGGGTGGTTCAGGCGCGGACGCTCTCTGGCAGGGGCAACGCCAGCAGGCGCTCATCAAGCAGGCCAAGGCCTTCCTGGAACAGCTGGTTGCTGCGCTCGGTTTCACCCAACCCCGCCAGTAACCGAGCCAGCTCGGCGCAGGTTTCCGGGTTGCGCTCCATGCGCAGGCTGCTTTCCAGATAATCCCTGGCCTTGCCCCACAGACGGTTCTGCAGGCTCAGGCGACCCAGGGTGAGCAGCAGGCTGGCGTCCTGCGGGTGCTCTTTGAGCCAACCTTCGGCGGTTTGCAGCTGACGCGCAGGGTCATCACCGCGAACCAGACCATACAGCCGGGCCAGGTGGCTTTCGTACTGGCGCTTGAGCGCAGCGCGCAGCACCTGCTCGGCCTCGCTTTGGGCGCCTGCCTGGCGTAGCTGCTCGGCATAGGCCAGCACCAGCTGCGGCTCCTGGCGCTGGGCAGACGTCAATTGCTGCCAGGCGCGTTCAAGGGCCTGCCGGGCGGTTTGGGCATCTTCACCACGGGTGGCTGCCAGGCTCAGGTTCTGGCCCCAGGCACGGCGCTCCAGCGCCGCCAGCTCGGCAGGCGGCAATACCTTGCTCTTGCGCAGGTCTGGCATCAGGCGGATCAGTGCCGACCAGTCGCCGCGCTCCAGGTGCAGGCGTTGCAGCAGGCGCAGCACCTGGGTGTTGTGCGGATGGCGTTGTTGCATGGCCAGCAGTGTTTCCAAGGCGCCATCGCTATCCCCGCGGTCCATCTGCAACTGGGCATGGGTCAGGGCAACGGCCAGTTCGGCTTGCGGCTGGCGTTCGAGGGCGCGCTCCAGCAGGTTGTCGCTGTCTTCGATGCGGCCCTGCTCGTTCGCCGCACGTGCAGCACCCAGGTAGTACATCAAAGGCTGGCGCTCGGCCTCGGCGGCACGGTGCAGGTGGCGCTGGGCACTGGCCCAGCGGCCCTCGGCAAGGTCCAGCTGCCCTTGCTCGACGGCCAGCCGATTACGCCGGCTGCGATTGCGTCGCGACCAGGGGTTGACCGCACCGCTTGAGGCCAGCACCAGCCCAACCAGAAAGCGCAGCAACAACAACACCGCCACCACCGCGAGCAACCCCAACAGGGCAGCCCACAAGCCGGACTGATAACGGAAACTGCCATAGGACACCATCACGTAGCCGCTGTGGTTGGCCACGGCCACACCCAGTGCTGCGGCAACCACGATGGCCAGCACCGCCAGCAGGTACACGCGCTTCATGGCTTGCCCCCCTCGGCATCAGCCGGCAAGTGGCGGCGCTGGATGTAGTTTTGCACGGCAGCCAGGCTCTGGCTGAGGTCAGGGGTGACCACCGATACCGGCTGCTCGGCCAGAGCGTTGAGGCTATCGAGCATGGCCTTGCTTTGCGGGTTATCGGCGTTGAAGTTGGCGACCAGCACGCTGCGGGCATCATCCAGTGCCTGGGTGTAGACCTTGGCATCACCGTTGAGCGCGGCCCACTGGGCCTGTTCGATGGTGAGGCTCAGTGCCAGGCGCAACTGGTTAAGTTGCTGGCCTGCCAACAGAGGCCGCACGTTGTCGTCGGCATTGAAGTCGATCTGGAAGTACTTGGAGATTTCCGACCACCACTGCGCCAGGCGGCTTGGGCCATCGCCATCTGCGGTGAGTGCGCCCATTGCATTGGCATCGCTGGAAAACTCCGGCGACTGGGCGCTGAGCTGTTGCACTTGCTCACGCTGGGCGGCCAGCTTGAGGAACAGGCCAGTGCGGTCGGGTTGCTGGGTGCTGCTGAGGGTAGCGAGGCTGCGGGCCAGTTGCTCGCGGGCAGCGAAGGCACCCGGGTCGCTCTGTTCGCGCAGAATTTCGTCCGCACCCTCGACCAGCGCCTTGGCACTGGTGATGTCCTGCAGGGCCGACAGGCGCAGGGTCGCCAGGCGCAGCAGGTGCTCGGCCTCGGCCAGGCGCCACTCCTTGCGGCTTTCGCCCAGCACGGTTTCAACCCGCTGGCTGAGGCGCTGCTGATCGCCTTGCAACTGGGCAACCAGCCGGCGGCGGTCTTCCAGCTCGCTGGCCGCCGGCAGGCTGGCCAACTGCGCGCTGATTTGCTGCTCACGCTGCTGCAGCGCCTCGGCGCGCTGGTTCAATGCTTCGAGGTGCTGGCCCTGGTCGAATTCATCGCCCTGCAGCTGGTGCACCTGCCAGGCACCCCAGCCACCGACGCCAACGCCCGCAGCGCCCAGCAGCAAGGCCAGCGCAGCCAGGCCGGTGCCGGAGCGTTTGCCGGAGGGGGGGGTGACGGGCTCCGTCGGCACCTGGGCCGCGGCTTGATCATTATTGGACAAGACAGTCTCGCTCACGTATCCATCCTTTGCATGGGGGCGCATCGCGTACAGCTTAGCGCCTAATCGGCAGGTGCAGCGCTGCGCTGCACGGCTGCCAGCAAGGCCGTGGCGCTGGCGCCACGGCAATCCACAACCTGTTGGGCCCCTGCGGCCCTGGCCTGCTCGGCTACCCGCGGGCTCGGCACGAACAGCGGCATGCGCGCAATCTGCGGCCACGCGGTGCCAGCCAGCTGCTGCAAGTGTTCGAAACCCTGCCCACTGCTGACCACCACGCCATTGAGGCGTTCCGCGTGGATGCGCTGCATCAGGGTACCTGCCGGGTAAGCAGGCAGGCAGCGACGATACAGTTCCAGATATTCGACGCTGGCACCTAGCTGTGCAAGACGCTCTGCCAGCAGTTCGCGACCTCCTACGCCGCGCACAATGAGCATGCGCGGGGCGGCACCCGCCACCGCCTGGCGCAGCGCTGGCACCGCCAGCAAGGCTTCGCTGTCATCGCCTGCCGCCGGGTAGCTCACGTGCAGGCCTGCCTGTTGCAATACGGCAGCGGTCGCTGCACCCACGGTGAACCAGCCGCGCGGCGGCATAGGCAGGCCACACGCGGCCACCTGTTCAAGCAGCAACCTGGCAGCCGGCTTGCTTACCACGATAATGCCGCCAAACTGCCCCAGCTCACCCAGCAGCGCCCGCTGCCTGGCGTCGGGAAGTACAGGTTCGATGGCCAGCAAGGGCAGGCAACTGCTACCCACCCCGGCGTCAGCCAGGCTTTGCGACAGCGCCGCGCAGTCCTCGGCAGGCCGGGTCAGCAACAGTCGCCAGGGGCTCACGGGTGCCCAGCCTCGCCATAGACTTCCTTGAGGATAGCCTCGGCGCCCTGGCTCAGCAGGTCTTCAGCCACCTGTATGCCCAGGGCTTCGGCGTGCGCCCGTGGCGCGCGGGCCTGGGCAACCAGCAGAGTGCCGCCATCCGGGTGACCAACCAGGCCACGCAGCCACAGTTGGTCCTGCTCGAGCACTGCATAGCACGCGATGGGCACCTGGCAGCCCCCGTTCAGGCGCTTGTTCAAGGCGCGCTCGGCGACTACGCGGTCGGCGGTGTCCTCATGGTGCAAGGCTGCCAGCAGGGCATGGATGTGCGCGTCGGCACTGCGGCACTCGATGCCGACCGCGCCCTGGCCGCCAGCGGGCAGGCTCTCATCGACGCTGATACTGTCGGTGATGCGGTCTTCGAAGCCCAGGCGAATCAGCCCGGCAGCCGCCAGAATGATCGCGTCATATTCGCCGGCATCGAGCTTGGCCAGGCGCGTATTGACGTTACCGCGCAAAAAGCGAATTTGCAGGTCGGGCCGGCGGGCCAGCAGCTGGGTTTGCCGGCGCAGGCTTGAGGTGCCGACGACACTGCCGGCCGGCAGCGCCTGGAGGCTGTCAAAGCGGTTGGAGACAAACGCGTCGCGCGGGTCTTCGCGCTCGCAGATGCAGTACAGCCCCAGGCCTTCGGGGAAGTCCATGGGGACGTCCTTCATCGAGTGCACAGCGATGTCGGCTTCGTTGTCGAGCAGGGCGTTTTCCAGTTCCTTGACGAACAGGCCCTTGCCGCCGATCTTCGCCAGGGGAGCATCCAGCAGCTTGTCGCCGCGGCTCACCATCGGCACCAGGGACACGTGCAGGCCCGGGTGAGCCTGCTCAAGACGGGCTTTGACGTATTCGGCCTGCCACAGGGCCAATGCACTTTTACGGGTGGCAATGCGGATTTCGCGAGTGGACATGTAACGCCCCGATACCTAGAAATACCGCCGATGATAACAGCATCGTCAGAGGCACTAGCAGATGCGGATCAACAGCGGATGCGATGGTGAACCTGGGGCGGGAGTAGTGGGGGCAGGTGTATCGAGGCCGCTGGGCGGCCTGTTGCGGGCAAGCCCGCCCCTGTAGAGAAGGCCGGCAACGTTAGAGGTTCTGCATCATTTTGCGCACACCGGCCACGTGGCGGCGGCTCACTGTAAGGGCGTCACCATCGAGCCCCTTGAGGTAAAGCTGGAAATGGCCGAGCGGCGTACGCTGGAGGCGCTCGATACGCTCGCGGGCGACCAGCGCGTTGCGATGGATACGCACGAAGCGATCACCGAACTCATCTTCCAGCGCCTTGAGCGGTTCATCGAGCAGCACCTCGCCACCTTCATGGCGCAAGGTCACGTACTTGTGATCGGCGATGAAATAGATCACCTGGGGTATGGGGATCAGCTCGATGCCCTTGCGGGTTCTGGCACTGATGTGGCTGCGTGGCCCACCCCCTTCGCTGCCCGGCCGGGTGAGCGCGGCCAGTTGCGCACGGTTGGGTTTGTCCGCCTTGCGCAGCGCGTCGCGCAGGGTTTGCGGCTGTACTGGCTTTGCTACATGGCTGAGGGTGCTGCCGTCGAATGCCTCGGCGCCATATTCGTCGTCACCGGTGCAAAACACCAACGCCGGCGGCGCCTCGCGCTCGCACAGGCGCGCGGCCACCTGCAGGCCATCGAGCCCTGGCATGCCGATGTCCAGCAAAACCACATCAGGCTTGAGGCTTTCAATCAGTGCAAGCGCTTCCTCGCCGTTCGTGGCACTTGGCTCCAGCACGGTGTAACCCTCGAGTTCACCGAGCAATCGGCTTAGGCGTTCGCGGCCTTGGGGTTCGTCATCAACGATCAGGACATTCATAGTTGCGCTGGATTCCTGAATGAGTCTGCACGGTCATGGCGTAGACAGGTGTGAGTGGAGCGATGCTGCGTGTCACGCTCTAGACCGGTGCGATGGCCAAAGATTCACTGGAGCCGGCAGATTCGCTGCCCGCCCCTTGTCAAACTGTAGACGGTCCGTGGAACACTGCCGTTCAATCCTGAAAATCTCTGCAACGGTTTTGCGCGGCCTTCGTCTGTCGATTAACTACGTCCTGCGCCCTGCGGCAGCGGGCCCAACCCTGCTATCATCGCGGCAATTTTTTCGTTCACGCCTGCAATGAGTGAATTCATGAGCACTGACAAGACCAATCAGTCCTGGGGCGGCCGCTTCAGTGAGCCCGTCGACGCCTTCGTCGCCCGTTTCACCGCCTCGGTAGACTTCGACAAGCGCCTGTACCGCCACGACATCATGGGCTCGATTGCCCACGCAACCATGCTGGCACAGGTCGGCGTCCTCAGCGATGCCGAGCGTGACACCATCATCGATGGCCTCAAGACCATCCAGGGCGAAATCGAAGCCGGCACCTTCGACTGGCGCGTCGACCTCGAAGACGTGCACATGAACATCGAAGCACGCCTCACCGACCGCATCGGCATCACCGGCAAGAAGCTGCACACCGGCCGCAGCCGCAACGACCAGGTGGCTACCGATATCCGCCTGTGGCTGCGTGACGAAATCGACCTGATCCTGGGCGAAATCACCCGCCTGCAAAAAGGGCTGCTGGAACAGGCCGAGCGCGAAGCCGAAACCATCATGCCAGGCTTCACCCACCTGCAAACCGCCCAGCCGGTCACCTTTGGCCACCACCTGCTGGCCTGGTTCGAGATGCTCAGCCGCGATTACGAGCGCCTGGTGGATTGCCGCAAGCGCACCAACCGCATGCCATTGGGCAGCGCTGCACTGGCCGGCACCACCTACCCCATCGACCGCGAGCTCACGTGCAAGCTGCTGGGTTTCGAGGCCGTGGCAGGCAACTCGCTCGATGGCGTGTCGGACCGTGATTTCGCCATCGAATTCTGCGCTGCGGCCAGCGTGGCGATGATGCACCTGTCGCGCTTCTCGGAAGAGCTGGTGCTGTGGACCAGCGCGCAGTTCCAGTTCATCGACCTGCCAGATCGCTTCTGCACCGGCAGCTCGATCATGCCGCAGAAGAAGAACCCGGATGTGCCGGAGCTGGTGCGTGGCAAGAGCGGCCGCGTGTTTGGCGCCCTGACAGGCTTGCTGACCCTGATGAAAGGCCAGCCGCTGGCCTACAACAAGGACAACCAGGAAGACAAGGAACCGCTGTTCGACGCCGCAGACACCCTGCGCGACTCGCTGCGCGCCTTTGCCGACATGATCCCGGCCATCAAGCCCAAGCACGCCATCATGCGTGAAGCCGCCCTGCGTGGGTTCTCCACCGCAACCGACCTGGCCGACTACCTGGTACGCCGTGGCCTGCCGTTCCGCGACTGCCACGAAATCGTTGGCCACGCGGTGAAGTACGGTGTGGACACCGGCAAGGACCTGGCCGAAATGAGCCTGGAGGAACTGCGCCAGTTCAGCGACCAGATCGAGCAGGACGTGTTTGCGGTGCTGACCCTGGAAGGCTCGGTGAATGCCCGCAACCACATCGGTGGTACGGCACCGGCACAGGTGCGCGAGGCGGTTGCCCGCGGTACGGCGCTGCTGGCCCAGCGGGCCTAGGTGCCGCAGCGGCCTTGCGCAGCGCGTCGCAAGGCCGCCCCCCATCACTGTTTGCGGTTACGCATCATCTCGAGGAAGGCCGGCATCGCCGCTTCCTTGTCTGCGACAATCCGTGCGACGTGCGGGTTCTCGCCCATCTGCTGCAGCAATGCCTTGGCCTGGGGGAAGTCCGCCAGCAAGTCGATGTTCAGCACTTTCTTGCCCACAGCGCTCGCCAGGTCAACCGAGAAGCAGAACATCAGGTCGGCCAGGGTCAGTTGATCGCCCGCTACGAAGGGTGCGAAACGCCCGTTGCGTTTGAGGGTGGCGAAGCCGGACAGCAACTCGGTACGCGCCTTCTCCTTGACCAGCGGCTCCACAGACGTGCCGAAGAACGCTTCGGCGTAGCAGGTGCGCGCAGGCAGCTCGATGTACAGCTCGATTTCCTTGACCAGCTCACGCACCTTGGCCTGGGCGAAAGGGTCAGCCGGCAGCAGCGCCTTGCCGCCTTGGGTGTGCTCGATGTAATCGAGAATGACGCTGGTTTCACTCAAGAAACCGTGCTCGGTTTGCAGCACCGGCACCTTGCCACGTGGGCTGACTTCCAGTACCTGCGGGGTCTGGCCACTGAAGAACAGCACCTCTTCGAAAGGCACGCCCTTTTCCAGCAAGGCCAACTTGACCATGTTGTAGTAGTTGCTGACAGGGAATCCGTAGAGCTTGAGCATGGGTTGACAGCCTCCGGGCCGTAAGAAAATGGCACGGCTTTTATAGCCCCATCGCCCGCGCCTGACCAGCGTCATGCACGCGGTCGATGGCCGGGCATTGCCGATACAGCCGTGGCAAACTGTGCATCCCACAACAGGAGTTGCGCCATGAGCGAACACACCGACATCGACGATGATCAAGACGACGAGGCCTTTGCCGAGGCTACGTTGACGCAGGCAATCGAGAACCAGATCGAAAGCGGCGAGCCCCCTGCGGCCAAGGCCACGTTCAACAAGCTGACCCTGGTCGGCTACGCGCGCGAAGACATCCTGAACCTGATGGCACACGTTCTTGCCTTTGAGATCGACAACATGCTCAGCGAAGACCGCGAGTTCGACGGCCAGTGGTACGAAGCGGCGCTGCGCGCATTGCCTGAGCTGCCGCCTGAGATGGATCAAGGCGACGACGAATAAGCCGGCTACACTCCTAGGTCAGGCACCCCTTGTGGTGCCGCCATCCTTGTCTGGAAGTCAGGAGTCGCCATGTCCTTTTCCCCCGAATTGATCGCCGAACTGGAAGTACTTGCGCTGTTCAACCTCGACAGCAGCCAGGAAGGCATCAAGATTCACAACAACGCCTCCCCCACCCTGATCGCTGCGGCGCAGCGCCTGCACGACAAGGGCCTGACCGATCAGCCTGATGGCGGTTACCTGACCAGCCTTGGGCACGATGCGGTGGAGAGCGTGCAGTTGCTGCAGAACATCCTCAAATCACCGCAGCCAGCCTGAAACCCGAGCACCCCCGGTGGGAGCGGTTTCAGCCGCGAGCCCTGGGGGTGCGCCAGCACTGCGTTAGCTAACGGCGGCCCGGCGCTTTTCCATCAGCCGCGAGCGCCCGTACAGGAACACGATGGCCAGCAAGGCCACTGCCTGTGCCGACAGCGAATAGGCGTCGGCGTGAATCCCCAGCCAATCGAACTCAAAGAACGCCACCGGCCGGGTACCCAGCACGCCCGCCTCCTGCAATGCCTTCACGCCATGCCCTGCAAATACTACAGACAGTGCGCACAGCAGCGCGGCGTTGATGCTGAAGAACAGTGACAGCGGCAGCTTGGCCGAACCCCGCAAGATGACCCATGCCAAACCCACCAGCAGCACCAGTGCAGTAGCCCCGCCCGCCAATACCGCCTGGTGCCCGGCCGGCCCTGCCTGTAACCACAGGGTTTCGTAGAACAGGATCACTTCGAACAATTCCCGGTACACCGAGAAGAACGCCAGCATGGCGAAGCCGAACCGGCCACCACCGCTGACCAGGCTGCTCTTGATGTAGTCCTGCCAGGCTGCGGCGTGACGACGGTCATGCATCCACACCCCCAGCCACAGCACCATCACCGCAGCAAACAACGCCGTGCAGCCTTCAAGCAGTTCGCGCTGAGCGCCACCGACATTGATCACATAGGCAGCCAACGCCCACGTAGCGAAGCCGGCAACCAGTGCCAGGCCCCAGCCGATGTTGACGCTGCGCACCGCCGACTGCTGGCCCGTGTTACGCAGGAAGGCCAGGATCGCTGCCAGCACCAGAATGGCTTCCAGGCCTTCACGCAGCAGGATCAGCAGACCAGACACATAACTCAGCGACCAGCTCAGCCCGTCACTGCCCAGCAACTTGGCGGCTTGGTCCAGCTTGGTTCTGGCTTCGGCCAAGCGTTGCTCGGCCTGGGCGATGGGCAAGCCATCCTGCAATGCCTGCCGGTATGCCATCAGGGATTTCTCGGTGTCCTTGCGGGCCTGGGCGTCGATGTTGTCCAGCGAGCTTTCTACCAGCTCGAAACCCTCCAGGTAGGCCGCTACTGACAGGTCGTAGGCCTGGTCATGGTCGCCTGCACGGTAAGCGGCGAGGCTCTTGTCCAGGGTAGTGGCGGTGTACTCGAGCAATTGCGCCGGGCCGCGTTTGACCTGCGGCGGCTGGGCGCGCTGAGCGCGGAACGCCTGCACGGCTGCTGCACCTTCGTTGGCTGCCACTTCCGCGGGTGTCTGGCGCGCCAGGTCGGCCAGGTTCCACACCTTGTCTCCCTTTGCCGCTTGCGGGTTGGCAGTGAAGCTGGCGATATACGCCGCCACATCCCAGCGCTGGCGGTCGTCCAGCTGGTCAGCGAACGATGGCATCTCGGTACCGTCGATACCCAGAGCCAGCGTGTTGTAGAGGTCGAACAGGCTCAACTGGTCGAGGCGTTCGGTATTTCGCAGGTTGGCGGGGGCCGGTTCCAGGCCGACACCAGCCGGGCCATCGCCCGCCCCGGTATCACCGTGGCAAATGGAGCAGTTTTGCGCATACAGCGATGCGCCACGGGCCTGGTCGGGGGTGATCACCGGCGCTTGGCTCACCTCGTAGGCCACGGCCAGGCGAGCGCCCAATTGGCGAGCCTGCCTGGCGACTGTGGCGCCATCCTGACGCTGGTCGATGGCCTGGCGCAGGGCCTGGATGCCTTGCTGCAGCGCGTTGTGTTCGGCGTTGGCCGGCAGGCTGTTAACCAGCTCAACCAACACAGCACTGAATTCCTGCTGCTCACGGTACTCGCCACTGTCCACTACCTTGCTATCGCGCACGGTGGACGGGTAATCCGCACCAATGTAGTCAAGCAAGTGCAGCGCTTTGGCGGCCTCAGCGGGCGCCTCGGCCTGCGCCAGGGTGCTGCATAGCGCCAGCACTGGACCAAGCAACAACGCAGGCAGCCAGGACAGCAGACGGGTACGGGTTTTCATGGCCAGTCTCGGAGGGAATGCGAAAGAGAACATTGTTCACTTCCACTCAGCTTGCCTCAAGGTTTGTGGGCAGATTTCATGAAAAATCTTGCTACAAATCAGTCGGCGGTCAACCTCCGCATTACCAAGAGCCAGCGTCTGCAGCCAAGCTAAGGGAGCAGCCCTGCCGGCTATTGGCCTAAGGCTTGGCGCTCTCCCTCCAGCCGCCACCCAATGCAAGGAACACCCCAATCTGCCCTACCGCCACCTGGCTGTTCGCCGCCGCCAGTTGCGCACGCATATCGGTGTAGGTGCGCGTCGCCTGCAAGTCCGCCAAAAACGATTCGCGCCCTGCCTGGTAATAGCGGTGGGTCTGGTCTGCCGCTTCTTTCGCCGACCTTTCTGCCTCGGCCAGGGCATCACGGCGGTCAAGCAAGGCACTGTACTGGGCAAGCCGGGTCTGGGTTTCGCGAATGGCGTTCAGCACCACACCATCAAAATGGGCCAACGCCGCCTGGGTAGAGGCTTCAGCCATGCGAATACGCGCCCGGGTGCCATTGGTAGGGATGGACCAGCTGATTTGCGGACCAAAGCCCCAGCGGTTGGTTGCAGGCTCACCCAGGTTGTCAAGGATCCCAATGGTACCGACCTGGGCACCGATGCTGATGTCTGGGTACAACGCGCCGGTAGCAACGCCAATAGTGGCTGTAGCAGCAGCCAATTGCCGCTCGGCCTGGCGCACGTCAGGGCGGCGCTTGAGCAGCGCCGCGCCATCGCCGACCGGTACCAACTGATGAAGCTGTGGCAGTTCGGCACACTCGGCAGTGCCGGCCGGCAACTGATCCACCGGCTTGGCCAGCAGCGCCGCCAGGGTATACAGGCCCGTTTCACGCTCGGCCTTGAAGCGCGGCAACTCGGCGCGCAACGATTTGAACTGGGTTTGCGAGCGGGTGACCTGGGTTTCATCGCCACGGCCCGCATCACGCAGGCGCTGGCTGAGTTGCACACTCTGCTGCTGCAGGTCGAGTGACTCGCGGGCAATGTGGTATTCCTCGTTGGCCGAGCACACCTGGGTATAGGCCTTGACCACATCCGCCACCAAGGTAATGCGCGCCGTGTCGGCAGCCGCCTGCACCGCATCGGCATTGGCCTTGGCAGCCTCGGTACCGCGCTTGAAGGTGCCCCACAGGTCGAACTGGTACGAGGCGCTGATGATCGCCTCGCCGATGTTGGCCACCGGCACTTTTTCGGTCAGCAGGAAGGCTTCACCCGACTCTTGCAGGCGTTGCGCACCGGCCTTGACGCCGCCGCTGAAGCCGCCCTGGGATTCGGCAACGTCCACCTGAGCACGAGCCTTGGCGATGTTGGCCGCTGCAACCCGCAGCTCGGTATTGGCGCTGAGCGCCTGGCGCACCAGCGCATTGAGGCGTGGGTCCTGATACAGCTGCCACCAGCCCTCGGGCACCGGTGCCGACACCACGCTGCCACTGTCCTGGCGCAACGGGCCGTTGAGGTCGCTGCGCTGCACGGCGGCGTCCTTGGGCACTTCATAGTCGGGGCCGACCATCATGCAGGCGCCCAGCGACAGGCAGAGACCCGCCAGCATCAGCTGTTTCATCGCTACTGGCCCTCCACGATCGAAACCGTGGCGGTACGCCCGGCGACCATTCGGAAATCCGGTGGCACTTCGTCGAAGGCGATGCGCACCGGAATACGCTGTGCCAGGCGCACCCAGCTGAAGGCAGGGTTGACGTTGGGCAGCAGGTTCGCGCCGCTGCTGCGGTCACGGTCCTCGATGCCGGCTGCGAAGCTTTCTACATGCCCGCGCAGCCGGGTGTTGTCACCCATCACGCGGATATCCACCGCGTCACCAATGTGGATGCCGCCCAGCTTGGTTTCTTCGAAGTAGCCATCGACGTGGTACGACGCGCTGTCGACCACCGACAACACCGGCCGCCCTGCGGTGACGAACTCATGGTTGCGCGGCGCGCGGTCGTTGAGATAGCCGTCCACCGGGCTGCGCACCACCGAGCGGTCGAGGTTCAGTTGCGCGGTATCCACCGCCACCTGGGCCTCACTGACCGCAGACCGGGCACGGGCTTCGCGCGACTGGCTTTCTTCCAGTTGCTCGGCAGCCACCAGGTTGCCCAGCTTGCGATTGCGTCGGGTTTCCCGCGACGCCTGGGCCAGGGTTTCCTGGCGCTCACCAAGGGTGGCCTTGGCCTGGCGCAGGGCCAAGGTGAAACGGTCCTGGTCGATGGTGAACAGCACATCGCCGCGTTTGACGGTTTGGTTGTCGCGCACCTCCACCTTCTGGATAAGCCCGGACACGTCCGGGGCAATCTGGATCACGTCGGCACGGATGTGGCCGTCGCGGGTCCAGGGGGCGAACAGGTAATACACCACCATCTGCCACACAAGTACGGCGGCAAAGGTCACGACCAGCAGGGTAAGGACCACACGGCCCAGCGTCAGCAAAGGTTTTTTCATGGCAGCATCAGGCTTCGACAAAAATGGTCCACCGCACCGAGCAGTACGGCGTAAAGGGCAACGTTGAACAGTGCGCGGTGCCAGACCAGGCGGTAGAAGTGCACGCGCACCAGCACCGCATGCACCCCCAGAAACAGCAGGTAGGTCGCAAACATCATCACCAGCAGCGTGGGCAGGAATACCCCGCTGATATCCAGTTCACCAATCACAGTGGCGCTCCATCCAGCCCGGGAGGCAGTTGCGGTTGTTCGGCAGGCTCCAGCATTACCTCCACCCCGGGCAGCAGCGCCAGGCGCAAGCCGGCCAGGGCATGCAGCAGGTGGGTGCGGGCCGCGCCGCGTTCATGCGGGTTATCCAGGTTCAGTGCCAGGCGCGCACGCTCCATGCTGCGCAGCAGCGCTGTTGACGCATGCAGGCGCTCGCCGACACGCAGGCAGGCGGCGTAATGCGCACCCACTTCCTCGATGACCGTGGCCAGGCGCTGGCGGCCTTGCTGCCCCGCGCGCGGCATGTAGGCCAGCAGGTCCAACAGGTTGAGCCCCACGCGCAGGTCGCGCAGTGCTACACCGCTGTCCTGGCCGGTTTGCGACAACCGCGGCAGGTGCTGCATCAGGCGGTCGAGCATCTGTACCCCCACCTTGCGGTGCTCCGCGAGGGTGGCCGGCTCGGTCATCTCGACGATGTCGCGCCAGGTGAAGCGGGTCATGCGTTTGGCCGCCAGTTCCACCCCGAACGGGCGCATTACCAAGGTCCAGACGAAGGCGAACAACAGCCCCACCGGCCCGGCCAGGTTGGAATTGAGGAAGGTGAAGAAGTCCGCGTCGTACGCCCCCTGAATGCTGATGAAGGTGGAGGTGTTGACGATGGTCAGCAGGGTGCCCAGGTAGAAGCGCGGTTGCACGGTCAGTGTGCCAATGCAGATGAAGGGCACGGCGAAGGCCAGCACCAGCATCGGGAAGTCGTGCAGGTTGGGCAGCACCAGGAACAGGTACAGGCTGGAGAAGATCACCGACATCAGGGTCCAGAAGAAGAACCGGTAGATCTGTGGCGCCGGGTCATCCATGGCGGCGAAGAAACTGCATGACACCGCCGCCAGGATCACCGCACTGGCGCCGTCATTCCAGCCCAGGCCGATCCACAGCCCGCATGCCACGATGATCGCCAGCACGGTGGACGCTACCGAGTACAGCATCAGGCCGCGGTCAAAGAACGGCTTCAGACGGGCCAGGCGCCAGTGCCGGTACACGGCACGCCACGGTGTGGCATCGTCGCTGCGCAGCGCATGCTGCAGGGTGCAGCAGTCCTGCCACAGGTCGACCCACTCGGTGAGCCGGTACAGCGCGTTGGACAGCAGCAACTCTGCACGCTGGTCGAGGGCCTCGGCCCCTGGCTGCAGGCGGTCGATGTCGGCATGCAGGGCAGCCCAGCGCCCGATCGAGGCGCTGTCGGCAGTGCCCGCGAGCCATTGCCGGGCGGCATCCAGCACAGGTTGCAGTTGTTCGAACTGCTGTGGCGCACGGCCGTGCAACGCCGTCAGCGCGTCATCCAGGGCATCGAGCACCGGCAGCAGGTGGATCATGCGCCCGCGCAGTTCGCGTACGTTCTTCAAGGTGTGGGGGCCGGCGCCTTCATGGCCGAGCTGGCCGATCATCAACTCCAGGGAGTTGAACGTGGTTACCATGGCCCCGCGCATGCCACCCACGTCACTGGTGCCAGACAGCCGCGCCAGGTAGCTGTCGCTGTAGCGGATGGCATCGTTGAACCAGTTGCCGGTCGCACCCACAACCACCGGCGCCAGCCGGCGTGGCCAGAAAATGGCCCCGACCACTGCCGCACAGACAATGCCCAGGCAGATTTCCTGAGCCCGGGAGGAGGCCACGTCGAAAACCGCCAGCGGGTTGTCGACCACGGCCAGCGCGATCATCGGCAAGGTGTAACCGGCCAGCATCAGTACATAGTTATTGGCGGTACGCAGGTTAAGCGAGAGGAACAGCAAGGTACCGGTCCACAGGGCAATGGCGATGCTGAGCAATAACGGCGATTGCACCAGCGGCGGTACCAGCAGCACGGCCCCGGCGGCGCCCAGCAAGGTACCCAAGGCGCGGTACAGTGCCTTGGAGCTGGTAGGGCCGAGGAACGGGCTGGAGACGATGTACACCGTAGCCATGGCCCAGTAAGGGCGTGGCAGCTGCATCAGCAGCGCGATGTACAACGCGATCATGGAGGCGGCAAAGGTGCGCACACCATAAAACCAGTCACGGGCCGGCGGTACCGAACTGAAGAAACCGTTCATGCCAGGCCACCCGTGCTGCCCAGGCCGGCTGCTTCGAAGGCACGCAGCACGCGCAACGCACCGTCGAGGTCCGCCTGGTCGACACCGCCCAGCACATCGCCACGCAACCTGACCAGTTCGGCTTCGATGGCTTCGGCCAGGGTGCGGCCTGCGTCGGTCAGGCTCAGGGCCTTGGCTCGCCGGTCCAGCGGGTCCTCACTGCGCACTACCAGGCCGGCTTTGCACAGCTGGTCGAGCAGGCGTACCAGCGAAGGGCTTTCCAGGCCGGCAGCCTGGGCCACGGCAACCTGGTGCACACCATCGCCCAGGCGCACGATCATCAGCAGCGGCGCCGCGCAGGCCTCGGAGATACCGTAGCCGGTCAAGGCGTTGTGGCAGATGCGCCGCCAGTGACGAGCGGCAACCACCAGGCCGCTGCTGACCTGCAGGCGCAGAAGATCAAGGGACATAGGTAGACCAGCTATATTCATAGTTTGCTAACTATCAATATACGCCTGGCACTCCCCCTCTCGTCAACCGCTGCCGACGGAGGGCATACCGCAAAGGGTGTACATCACGGGTGAATCTGGTCTTCCAGTTTCATCGTCAGCGCCAGGGTGCTGCCCATCTGCACGGCGCGGTCCCGCCACTGTTCGTAGCGCACCTTGTCGCGGCTGCTGAAGTGCACAGCCAGTTCCTCGGCCGCCTGTACCACCCCCGCTGCGGCAGCCAGTTCAAGCCAGTACAAGGCAGGCTTGAGCTCAGCCTGCACGTACAGCCCGTGCATCAGGCGGTAACCGACTTCGAAGCGGCAGCGCGCCTCGCCCTGCTCGGCGCCGCGCAGGAACCACTGGTAAGCCTGCGCAGGGTCTACCTGCCATTCAAGCCCGCCGTCACACACTTCTTCTTCCAGCAGGTCGCCCAACGCGGCAGCGGCATGCAACATGCCCCGCTCGAAGGCCTGCCGGTAGCACTCTGCTGCCTGCACGTAGGAAGGCTCGACGCCTTTGCCAAAGTAGTGTTGCTGCCCAAGGTTGAACCATGCCGCCGCACTCCCCTGCAACGCTGCCATGCGCAACAGGTGCCCCGCCAGCACGGTATCTGCACGCCAGTACTTGCCATTCAGCCAGATCCAGCCCAGGTCATTGAGGGCTGCCACATTGCCCTGCAACGCTTGTAGCCGCAGGTCGCGATACACCGCCTGCAGGTCGCTGGCCTCGTCCAGGCGGCTGACCAGCAGGGAGCGTTGGCTGGGCAGCCCGACCCCGGCAAACAACCGCTGTCGCTTCCCCACGGCGGCTGGCGGGGTGATGACCCGCTCGGGAAGAAGGCGGGCAAGCAGCGAATGGATATTGCTGGCAGCAGACATGTTCATCCTCATTGAACGACGCACAACCCCAACCTTCGGCTGTGATGAGGCGTGATTCTGCGGGATGGCACGTCAAAACCTGTCGCGAACGATACGGTACCAGGCAACCAAACGTCACTTACTTGATCTGAGCGGTCTGTGGCCAATTGCCATGCCCCTCGCGTGCCGCCATCCTATTGCGGCAAGCCTAGACAAGGACGTTATCTTTTGCCGTTCGCCACCACTCGCGCCACCCTAAGCCGTCAGTGGGCACTGCTGCGCCAGTTGCCCAGCCGCTCCCCCGGCATCACCAGCTCCGAACTGGTCTGGCGCCTGCGAGACCTGGGCTTCAGCGTTAGCAAACGCACCGTAGAGCGTGACCTCAACGAGCTGTCACTGATCTTTCCACTGGAGCGCAATGACAAGAGTATCCCGTTCGGCTGGCACTGGTCGGCCAGTGCCGTGGGTGAATTGCGCGGCAGTTCGGACCTGCTCGCCCATTTACGCGGTGATGCCGTGCTGCCTGTGCAGGGGGACGGCATCGAACTGGTTGCCCGCATCAGTGACACGCTTGCCCGGCAACTGCGCGAAGCGCCATTGAGCAGCGACATGCAGCTGACGGCGCACAAGCAGGGCCATCAGCTGCGGGCCACGGTCAGCGATGGTTGCCCGTTGCGGTGGTGGCTGTTGAGCCAGGGTGATGCGGTGGTGGTCGAGCAACCGGCGCAGTTGCGCGACGAGATTGGCAAGATCCTGACCAATGCAGCAGCGCAGTATCAGGACCTGAAACCGTAGCAGGTCAGCGCTGCATACCCCAGCGGCGCACCGTCAACCGCTCGAGGGTATTGAACACCAGGCCCTCCACCAGCAACCCGATCAGAATCACCACTGCAAGCCCGGCAAACACCTTGTCGGTGTACAGCTCGTTGCGGTTCTGGAAGATGTACCAGCCAAGGCCGCCTTTGCCGCTGCTCGCGCCGAACACCAGCTCTGCTGCAATCAGGGTGCGCCAGGCGAATGCCCAACCGATCTTGAGCCCGGACAGGATCGACGGCAGGGCTGCCGGCACCAGGATGTGCAGCACCAGCCGCAGCCCTTTCAAGCCATAGTTGCGCCCCGCCATGCGCAAGGTTTCGGACACGCCGAGAAAACCGGCATAGGTATTGAGCGCCAACGCCCACAGCACGGAGTGCACCAGTACGAAGATAAGGCTGTTGTCGCCCAGCCCGAACCACAGCAAGGCCAGTGGCAACAGGGCAATCGCCGGCAACGGGTTGAACATGGAGGTCAAGCTGCCCAGCAGGTCACGCCCCAGCTGGGTCGACACCGCCAGGCTGGTGAGGCCGAAGGCCAGGATGATCCCAAGCACGTAACCTTTGAGCAGAATGACCAGCGACACGCCAACCTTGGCCGGCAACTCACCGCTGACCAGGCCGCCCCACAGCGCCGTGGCTGTCTGCAGGAAGGTCGGCAGCAGCAGGTCGTTGTCCTGGTAACGGGCAACGGCCTCCCACAGCAGGGCGAGCACCACCAGGATAACCGCCTTGCGCAGCCAGCCGTGTTGCCACAGGCGCTGAGCCAATGGCAGGTTGCGTTCCACAGGCACACTGAGCAACGGCTCCAGCTGCACCTCGTATTCCTGGCGTACAGGGGTAGTGGTCATGGCTGAAGCTCCTGTCAGTAGGCGATACGGATGTCGTTGAAGCCAAGGCCTTCGGCTTGTTCGGGGGTATCGGCTTCATCGAACAGCAAGCGGTGGATGCGCCGGGCACTGGCCTGGAAATCGCGGCCACCCAGGCTGCCCAGGCCGTATTGGTGGCTGTGCACTTCGGCGCGTACCCGCCCGGGGTGGGGCGACAGCAGCAAGATGCGGTTGCCTACCACCAGGGCTTCCTCGATGGAATGGGTAACGAACAGCAGGGTGAAGCGCACCTCTTCCCATAGCAGCAGCAATTCTTCCTGCATCTTGCGTCGGGTCAGCGCGTCGAGTGCCGCGAACGGTTCATCCATCAGCAGGATCTTCGGCTGCGTGGCCAAGGCCCTGGCAATGGCCACGCGCGCCTTCATGCCGCCCGACAGGGTGTGCGGATAGGCATCTGCAAAGGCTGCCAGGCCGACTTTCTCCAGGTAGTGCAGCGCCCGCTCTTCAGCCTCTGCGCGTTTCAGTTGGCCCGATACCAACAGCGGGAACATCACGTTCTGCTTTACCGTTTTCCAGGGCGGCAACTGGTCAAACTCCTGGAACACGACGATACGATCCGGGCCGGGGCCGCTGACCGGCTGCCCCTGCAGCACAATCTGCCCCGCCTGGGGCTGAATGAAGCCGGCCACGGCCTTGAGCAAGGTGGACTTGCCGCAACCAGAAGGGCCGAGCAGCACGAAGCGGTCCGCCGGGTCGACCTCGAAACTCACCTGGTGCGTGGCGCGCACCACGCGTTGCCGGGTACGGTATTCGAGGGTGAGGTCATCCACTTTCAGCAGCGGCGGCGTGGCCACACGGTCGAGGTTGCTGACCGTGTGGCCTGGCAATGATGCAGTCATGCGCTCAGCTCCCCTGCAGCGGGCGTTCATCCTGGAAGAAGTAGTCCTTCCACGATTCAGGCTTGTGCTTGATGGCGCCTACCCGGTAGAGAAATTCGGCAAGCTTGTAGGTGTTCTTTGGGGTGACGGTGAATTCGTACTGCGGGTTGTCGATCAGTTTGATCAGTGTTTCACGGTCGATCTTGGCATTGGTCACGCGGATATAGGTGTCGGCAGCGGCTGCCTTGTCGTTCTGGGCAAAGGTGGCAGCTTCAGCCAGGGCATCGACAAACGCCTTGTAGGTCTTGGGGTTGTCCTTGCGGAATTTTTCAGTCGCAAACAGCAGGGTGGGCGAATTCGGCCCGAGCAGGTCGTAGCTGTTGAGCACCACATGCACGTTCTTGTTGGCCAGCGCCTGGTCCTGGAACGGCGGGTTGGAGAAATGGCCGTTAAGCTCCGTACCCCCTGCCAGCAGTGCGGCAGTGGCATCAGGGTGCGGTACGGCAAGGGTGTATTTGTCCAGCCGGTTGTACTGGGCGTCGCCCCACTGCTGCGCTGCCGCGTATTGCAGGAAGCGCGACTGCACGGACACACCCACTGCCGGCACTGCGATGCGGTCTTTGTCTGAGATATCAGCGATGGTTTTCACAGCAGGGTTGCTGCTGACCAGGTAATACGGGAAGTTGCCCAACGAGGCCACGGCCTTGACGTTCTGCCGCCCCTTGGTGCGGTCCCAGACGGTAAGCAGCGGGCCTACCCCTGCCCCCGCGATATCCACCGAGCCAGACAGCAATGCGTCATTGATGGCAGAGCCGCCAGACAACTGGGCCCAGTCGACTTCGATGTCGATGCCCTGCTGCTTGCCGTGCTTTTCGATCAGGTGCTGGTCTCGCACTACGTTCAACAGCAGGTAGACGATGCCGAACTGTTCGGCGATGCGGATCTTGCCTTCGGCATGAGCCAGGTTAGGGGCAGCCAGGCTGCCCACGACCAAGCTTGCGCCCAGGCCGATGCTTGCCGCCAGGCGGCTGATGGATTTGCGCATGATGGTTTCCTCAGTCGTCAGAACGGGGCATCGCCCTGGATGGTGGTGCGGTAGAGTTTGCGCCGCAGGTGCGCGGGGCAGCCGGCGGCCAGGTGGATGAGCGAGCGGTTGTCCCAGAACACCAGGTCGTGCGGCTGCCACTGATGGCGGTAGATGTTCTGCTCCAGCACGCTCAGGGCGTAGAGCTGCTGCAGCACGTCACGGCTTTCATCGTCCGGCAGGCCGACGATGCGGGTGGTAAACCCTTCGCTGACGAACAGGGCCTTGCGGCCGTTCTCGGGGTGCGTGCGCACCACCGGGTGGATCACTTCCTGAACTTGGGCCAGCTGCTCGGCGGTAAGGGCGGGGCGCCAGTTGCCTTCGAACTTGGTTTCGGCATAGCGCGCGGTGTAGGAATGCGCGGCATCGCGCCCGGCAATGACCTTGCGCAGCGCATCGGGCACAGCCTCCCAGGCCTTGTGCATGTCGGCGAACAGGGTGTCGCCGCCTTCGCTTGGCAGCTCCTGGGCGTGCAACATCGAACCCAGGCTGGGCAACGCTTTGTACGACAGGTCTGAGTGCCAGAACTTGCCGGCATCGCCCAGGCCGATGTTCTGGCCGTTCTCGACGATGTTGGAAACAATCAGAATTTCCGGGTGGCCGGCCAACAGGAACTGTTTGAGCACATGGATCTGCAACTCGCCGAAGCGGCGGCTGAAGGCAATTTGTTGCTGGGGGCTGATGCGCTGGTCGCGAAACACCAGCACATGGTGATCGAGGTGAGCGCGATGGATACGGCTGAAATCATCGGCATTGACCGGCTGGGCAAGGTCCAGGCCGATAATCTCGGCGCCAACGGCACCGGAGAACGGGCGGATTTCGAAGCGTTGCGGCTGGGCGCTGTCGAGGGTCGACAAGGCGTTCGAGGCGGCTGGCATTTTTCACTCCACGCAGTGCGCGACTCCAGGACGCGCAACGATCAGAAACGCACGGGGTATTCCCGTGTGGGTTCAAGTCGTGCGGCGCATCGATTGGTCGACGGGTACGCAGTGGGGTGAACTATAAATGCATAAGAAAAATTATTTAAATACTCTTAAAGAATAAACATAGTTCATCCATTCCGGCTTGTTCCGCGATCAGATCAAGCCACCCTCCTCTTCCTCTTCGATCAGGTTGTTAAGGCTGCTGAGCGCCTTGCGCGCCGTGGAACGGTTCAGCAACTTGGCCTGGGCACCGGGTGGCAGGTCGGTGATCTTGAACACGCCCTTGGCAGTGAGCACATCGATCAGGTCCTCGAGCACACGGATCATGTCCAAATCGCTTTGCTTGAGCTGGTTCAGGCTGTTTTCCACGACGTCATCAGCAAACCACTCCTGGATGTCGGCATGGTCGGCCGGGAGCATTTCGGTGAATTCGTCAAAAGCGGCTGCTTCTACCCGCAGCAACTGGCCGGCAGCGTCGCGTTGCACGTAGAACATGGCAGAGTCCCTCGTCACAGTGGTTCCTTGTCAGTAGACAGCAGCATAGGCAAAAAGCGCCGGGCACGTTGGCCCGGCGCCGGATTATGCGCTGTGGTGGTTAGGCGGGGAAGCCTGGCTGGCGCATTGGGGCGGCGCTGGAGGCCGCCCCGTGCACAGTTATCAGCTGTCCTTGTTATGGATGATGATGGTCGGGTCGGCACCGCTGATCAACGAGTTGATCGATTGGTTGGACCAGTTCACACCTTCCAGCTTGATGGTGACATCGACGTTGGCCAGGCCACCGGTAGCATTGAGCTTGCCTTCACTGCTGACCTGGAGCGTGGTCGTACCTTCCACCGTGGTGAGCTTCAGGTAGTTATCGATCGTACTGCCCTTCTCGCCCTGCAGCAGGTCCTTGAGGTCGATACGGTCGCCTTCACCCTTGTTGAAGTCCTTGATCACATCGTTGCCGTAGTCGCCGGCCTTCCATACGAAGGTGTCGGCACCGCTGCCACCGATCAGGATATCGTCACCCGGGCCGCCAATGAGGATGTCGTTGCCGGAGCCGCCCAGCAGGATGTCATTGCCCTTGCCACCGTCCAGTGTGTCGTTGCCGCCTTGGCCAAAGAGAATATCGTTGCCGTTACCGCCCGACAGAATGTCGTTGCCGTCGTTGGTACCGGAGATATCGAACTCTTTGTAATGCTCGGTGATGTACTGGTGCATCGCCTTGCTGTCCACGGCACTGGAATCCACACCGGTCTTCATCGCGACATAGTTCTGCAGCGCTTCAATGCCGTTGCCTGCAACCGACGGCATGGTGATCAGGTCGCCGAAGATGATGTCGTTACCGTCACCGCCATTGACCGTGTCATTGCCTGGCGCTGTAGCGTCGGTATGGCCGAGTACCGCATTGGCCAGGTTGGAGGCGTCGATGTTGGTTTGCGGATTGCCGTCAGAGTCGTAAGGCTTCAGGTCATCGGTATTTACACCGCTGCCGATACCAATGGCTTCGATGGTTGGCGACAACGCCTTGAGCAAGGCGAATGCGCTCTTGGAGTTGCTGACGGTGTCGGCGTCGGCGTAGTTACCTTGGCCAGCAAGGCTCGACAACTCATACGTACCATCACCCTGCGCATGTAGCACGCCGCTCACAGTTGTTGTGGTCCAGCCGAGGAAGCCGACCTTGTACACAGCCAGGTTGCCGTTGCTGTCAATCTGCAGGACGTTGTTGTTGTCCAGGTTGACGTTCACGGTCTGGCCAAGCTTGTAATTGATCGACGACAGGTAGGCATCCATCATGATGTTTGCCTTACTGCTGCTATAGCTGACAAGCGTAGGGTTGGTCCTCTCGCCGGTCTGGTAGAACGTAGGCTGGCCGTCGGTGATGAAGAAGGTCTGGTTAGTGCCGGACACACCTGCATCTTTCAGGTTCTGGAACCAGTTTGCCGTAGTCTTGAACGCATCTTCGTAGTTGGTACCGCCGTCAGCACTCATTGCGTTGAGTGCGTTTTTCAGTGTCTGCAGGGCGGAACCGTCGGACAGGTTCACCGAAACGGTCGATTTCACCTGGGTGGCGAAGTCCACCAGCAGCACGTTGACCGTACCGGATGTGGAACCCTTCACGCTGTTGGACAGGGTGGTGAACACAGACTGCAGTGCTTTCTGCGCAGCATCCACCGAGTTCTTCATGCTGCCCGAGGTATCCACGATGAATGCCAGGTTGTAGCTCTGCCCTGGGGTCACATGGAAGCCACCGATATCAGACACGATGATCTCGTTGGCGCCGGTACCGGTGAAGTTGTCGCTGTCGGCGGTCAGGTTGGTGGACGAGTAGGTGTCGCCGTACACCGTGACCTTGATCGTGCCTTCGTTGACTGCCTTGCTGCCGCCAACGCTCTCGGTGGAGGTAGAGGTGACCTTCACGTCGAACTGGCCCTGGTAGTAGGCCGGTGGCTTGATGGTGAGGCTGCCCAGCTTCCAGCCGGTAACATCTACACCCGACGCGCCCACGGTGGCGGTATGGCCAGCACCATCACTGACGACCGAGCCTGCCGGGATACCGGACAGCTTCACGTTCAGGCTTTCAGAGCCGTCGGTGTCGGTCAGCGCGGTAGAGATACCGACCAGTTTGACCGTGCCATTCTCAGGCCCTTCGTTGAGCTTGTAGCCGTCGTAGTAATTCTGGCCGTTGACCGTGTGCATGTCGGACACGCTCAGGCCAGCGTTACCCATCTCGGTGACGTTCTGGTACATCTTGATGTTCGAGCTGCTCAGGTCCGTCACGGCACCGGAGCCCACCTGGATATTCAGGTCGTAGCTACCCGGGCCAGACTGGTTGGCATGGTAGATCTCGATTGGGTAGTAACCCGAGGAGGCCGGCGTGAAGGTGCCGGACACCTGGCCACCACCGCCCCAGGTGGTGGTAACCACGGCCTTGCCGCCTACGGTCACCAGGAAGCTGTCGTCAGCCGTACCGCTGAAGGTGTAGGTTTTGCCAGCTTCCAGGTAGATCAGGCCGGACGTCTTCGAACCGGTACCCGCGTTCACATTGCCGTCGGACTGCACGTTGGTGATGGTGCCGCTGGAGTTGGCGTTGCCAGAGTTGGCAAACACCGTCTTCAGCTCGTCGCCGGTAATACCGTTGCCGCCGGTGCCCAGGTTTTTAAGGCTGGTCCACACTTCCTTGGTCAGCCCTTTGGACTCGACATCGGCACTGCCGATTGCCAGCGTCGGCATGTCGGCCACCGGGCTGATATCGACCTTCATGGTCACTTCGGTGCCCAGGTTGGTGCCATCGTTCGGTTTGTACTTGAACTGTGCGTAGTCAGCCTGCTGGTTGCCCACACCGGTGCCGCCGTAGCCATCGGCGCCGGACTGGTTGAGCAGCGGCACGAACTTCAACTTGCTGGCAGTGATGTCCGCCTGGCTGACCACCTGGCCCACAGTGACGTTGGTCCAGGTGGTGCCATTGAAGAACTTCAGGCTACCGGCAACCGGCAGCGAAGTGATGGTCACAAACAAGCCGGTGTTGCCGTCTGGGTCGGTGACCTTGAAGTCATTCCAGGCGAACACGTAGTCGGTATCTTCGACGCCGTACACAGCGCCGCCCGGCGACACGGGCAGGTTGTCGTTGTCGATGATGGCCGTGGTGACGCTGCCCTTGCTGCTGTCCACCTGCAAGTTTTCGAAGTTGCCACCGGTGGCACTGTCGATCTTCACGGTGAAGTTCTCGGTACCTTCCACCAGCTTGTCATCGATGGTCGGCACGTCGAAGGTCACCCCGGAGCTGTTGGCCGGGATCTTGACGGTGGTAACGCCCGTGAAGTCTTCACCGTTCTTGGCGGTGCCGGAATAGCTGAGGGTGACGGTGACTTCGGCTTTCGACGGATTGCTCAGGGTCAGTGTGTAGTGGGCCGTTTCACCTTCGGTCAGTGATGTGGTGCCGCTGATGCCCACGGTGGTCAGGTCGCCCTGGCCCGCAGGTTCGTCGGTCACGGCGGTGGTCACCGAAGCCTTGTTGGCTACCAGGTTCTCGAACTGCTTGTCACCGGCAACTGCCAGGTCGGTGATCGCCTTCACAATGGAAGGCTGGCCGCCCACGTACACGTCGTCGGGTGCGTTGATGCTCACGGTGCCGCTGGCAGAGCCGGCAGCGATGAACACCTGGGTGCCACCGGTCAGGGTCACGGTCACACCGCCGTGGCCAGTGACTGGCAGGCTGCTGTCTTCACTCACCAGGGTGACGGTGTAGGTGATCTTGCCCCCTTCGACCACGGTGGTGTTATCCACAGACAGCACCGCGGTGACCTTGCTGATGGTGTCGGTCACGTTCACCGACGCCGGGCCGCCGATGACCAGGTTCTCGAACGTGGCGTTC
>NZ_BBIU01000044.1 GCF_000730645.1 Pseudomonas parafulva NBRC 16636 = DSM 17004
TGAGCCGAGCGACGAACCGGATGCGCCCACGCCGTGGAACTGCCCGCCCGACCCTTATGGGTTCTCGCGGCATTTGCGTACCGACACCGCGCATCCTCTAGCTGAGGCGCAGCCGGGTGCGCAGACGTTGAGTACGCATTATCGTTATCAGGCACTGGGCGTGGTCGCCAGCAGCAGCTCACCGCCAGGGTTGCTGATGGTTAAGGAGGAGCAAGCGCAGATCACCGGCCAGCAACGCGCCACATTGCAGGTCACCCACTATCGGTATCTGGACAAACCTGATGTCGCGCTGCTGCATGGACGCCTCGAAACCCGGGTTCACAGTGTCGGCGGGCTGGAAACCACGGTGTGCCATCAGTACGAAAAAGATCCTAAGGTCGGACACCATGTGCTGCAGACGATCCAGACCATCACTGGATTCGACCACGGTACGACCCTGCCTGACGGCAGCGTGCGGGATGCTTGCAAAACCTTGACCCGTCGTGAATCGGTACTGATCGGCCAGCCGTTGCTTGACCGGGATGACAATGACGTCGAGATCGCTTATGAGTACGACGCCCTACGGCGAGTGATCAAGGAAACGGTTGCCCCGAACGATCCTGAATTCACCTCGTCACGTCGTTACGCTTATACCCTTGTCTCACAGGCGGGTGGCAGGGCAGACCCTGATCGATGTCAAGAATGTGGCTACACGCAGCTGGGTCGATGGCCTGAATCGCGAGGTCAGCCGAGAACGTCAGGACGCCGATAATGCCTCGACGGCAGCGGCTCAGAACTACCGTCCGGTGCTGAGCGCGGCCTATGACTGCCTGGGCAATCAGATCGCGCAGACCGAATACGACTGGCTCGATTACGATGAGCCCGAGCGACGCCGCGTGCTTGAACTGGTCACTCGCTATAAATTCGACAACTGGGGAAAGGCCTGTTGCGAAACAGGCCCGGATGGCGTCAGCCATTACGAGCAGACTGACCCGATCGGCACGGCTGAATCGTCAGGGCCGATACAGACGGCCTGGAGCCAGTCCACCGATGGCAGTCACAAGAGCGCCGTGATTAAGACCTGGCTGAACCGCTTCGAACTGCCGGTGAGAGTCGAGCGTTTCACACGTGAAGGTAGCTCGTACAGTGTCGAGCAGACGTTCTATGACGGCCTCAAACGCAAGGTCCGTGAGGTCGATGCCAGGCAGGAGACCAAACGCTACGCGTATGACGCCTTCGACCGGCTGGTGGACGAGACGTTGGCGGACAACGTGGTGGTGCACCGCGACTATGCCGCGCACAGCACGGAAGACTTGCCTAGCTTGATCAGCGCCGCTGGCATTGTCCTGGGAGAACAACTGTACGATGGCCTCGACAGGCTGGTCGAATCCATCACCGGTGGTCGCCGACGTTTGCACTTCTACGCGCCGGGCCAGCGTCAGCCCATGTCAACGCTGACGCCGTCCGGGCAATACATCGATTACGAATACTCGCTTCAATTGACCGACGAGCCGAGAGTACGCCACATACGCGGCTCGCAAGCGCAGGCCACTTATATCTTCGACAGCGACAATGCCCGCTTGCTCAGGTGTGAGGAGCAAGGGCTGCAGCTCGAGCGTGGGTATTTCAGCACTGGCGAAATGAAGGTGGAGACGCGGGTGCAAGACGGCCAGGCCTACACCATGTATCACGCCACCAGTCTGATGGGCCGGGCGCTGTCCTACACGGACGTCAACGGCGATGTCCAGGCCTATCACTATGACAAGGCCGGTCGTCTCGAAAAGACCGGGTTAGGAACGCTCACGGCGGAATTTGACTACGATGCCCTCGGCCGTTTAAGCCGTACCCACACGTCGGAGGGCGATCAATACCTCACCACCACACTGGACTACGATGAATTCGGTAGAGAGTGCCGTCGCCATTTCGATATCAATGGAGCACCGCAGACGCTCACTCAGGATTACCATGTCACCGACGCGCTGTCGGACAAGTACCTGAAAGCAGAAGACACCCTGCTGCGCCATGAAGTCTATGACTACGACGGTCGCGGGCGGCTGACCCGTTATACCTGCACTGCACCAGACGTTGCCTATGCACCTGTAGATCCCTACGGAAAAGTTATTCAGCGGCAGCTGTTCCGCCTCGACGCGCTCGATAATATTACCCATGTACAAACGGTCTTCCCTGGAGGCAACAACATGGCCACGTACCGGTTCGATAACACCGATCCGGCACAATTGAGCAGTATCGAGAATACGCACCCGGATTATCCTCAACACATTACGTTGTCCTACGACGCCGACGGCAATATGACCCAGGATGAGGCCGGGCGTGTACTGGAATATAACGCGCTAGGGCAATTGTGCAATGTGGCGGATCCAGCGCAGGGGCAGCTGTCCGCGTACGGGTACGATCCGTTGGGTCGATTGGTCAGTCAAGGCAGTGAATCCGGAGAAGCGTTCAAATAGCACGGTTTGTCGCAACGTCAACCTGATAGAAATGCCAGTTGTGCTTGTGCCGCAAGGGTGACGAAATGGGCATGACTGGTGGGTGGCTAACTTAGTTAATTTCACATTCTATTTTTGGGAAGGTGTAGATATGCTCAAGCCATTATTGAGTCCGCAACAGGCGCGCGCCATGGCGCGTAAATCACGGGCAAAAGTGTCGTTGGATGATAACCTTGTTGCGCCCTCCATCAACCCAGCGCTGTTGGCAGACCCGGCAGATAACACCGTGTGGCGCGCTGTGTTGAAAGAAGGCGGTGATGATTTTGTATTGTCCATTCCGAAATGGGCATTGAGCGGACGCAAGGACACCGTCGTTCTTCATGTCGAGGGGTCGGAGGAAGAACTGTTCAGCGGTGAGTACTCTCGGGCGGATGAGGCTGACTTTCCCATTCCGGCAACCATAGAAAAACCGCTGCTGGACGCCATGGCGGAGGGCAAGCATGCTTTTGTCTACGAAGTAATAGCCTTCAATGGAACGGTCAAGGTTTCCGAGCCGCTGGCATTGATCTTCGACCGCATGGATCCTTATTACGGAGATGTGCCTCCTGCGCCTCCTGCCATTACCGATGTGCTCGAGGCCAACAAAGACAAGGTCAAGGTGACCATTCCGGCCAACCCCAACTGGGCGGAAAAGGACACGGTTCGTGTCTTTTGGCTGGCCAAGGTTCCGGAAGACCCTTTGGAAACGCTTCCCGCGGCCACGGCGGTCCTCACTTCGGCAGCAGCCCAGACCCTCGACATACCGCAGGCCCATGTCGAAGCAACGGGGGATGGGGGCATATCGGTTTTCTACGTGCTCATCGACAAGGCCGGCAACTTCTCCCACCTGTCCCAGCCCGTTCAGGTCGGTGTTGCACTGGGCGCTTTCCCAACCACATTTGCCTTGCCGGTGGTGGACTTGGCGGCAGATGGATTGATCGATCAGGCCGACGTCGCCTTGGGCGTTGTCGTGGACGTTCCGCGGTTCGACAACCACAAGCCCTCTGACGAGGTGCGTGTACTGTGGGGCAGTGCAGGCAGCGAGTGGCGTGCCATTGGAACGGACACCTTCCCGTTGCAATTCAGTATCAGCGCGCTTGATATCCTGACGGAATACGGTGGAGCCTCCGCTCAGGGTGAAAAGGTCGCCAAAGTGGCATACGAAGTACGCCGCGGTACCGTCCTGCTGACCAAGCCCAACCCTACGATTGATGTGAAGGTCAATCTGGAGCGATTTGGCCCTGGCAACCCCGACTGGCCAGAGCCGATCAATCCAGTCATGCTTCCCGCCAAGGTGTTCGGTCGAAATTCCAAGAAAGAGAACGAGCTGATCGACGCCGATGCAGGCCAACCTGCTGACGTGCTGATCGAGATCGATGCGGCGTTCGCTGACAAGGATGTGGTCTCGCTGTATTGGGACGGCGAGCATGTTACCGAGGCCGACCATCCGCTCACCGCTGCTGAAGTCGGTACGGAAATCTCGCTGAGTATTCCTTGGGCGTACATTCTCTCAACCGGTAACAGAACCGTGCCCATGCATTATGAAATCACGCGTGGATCGAACCCCAATGCTGCGCGACCTGAAGAAACGCCCGTCGTGGTGGACGCTGTCGTCGTCGTGCCTGATGCTCCGCAATTCGACGGCAAAGCGGGTAACGGCATGTTGCGGTGTGAAGCGATCTGGAGCAACCCGCCGGATCCGGAGGATCCCGCCATCCGCGTGGTTGTCGCAGAGCTTTCGCAATGGGGGCTGGCTGCGGGTGACACGATTAAGATGATCTGGCGAGCGACCACCGAAATAGATAAAACGCCGATTCCGGAGGCTGGGCATGAGGAAGAGGTGACGCTGGATGCGGAGACGCTGAAGGGGTTCATCTGGCGTATCCCTTATGTGGATTATGTTCTGCCGATTTATGAGGCTGATGAGGATGACCGGGATGGCTATGGTTATGTGCGGTTTGAATTCACGCTGAACGGCAAACCAGGGTCGTCGAAAGAAGAAGAGGTCTATGTCTCCATGCACGATGCGGGTGGGAGCTGTGCGCTGCCTTCGCCCTGACATGTATCGGGTTGTATCAATAGATCTGAATTTTCCTACAGGAATTTAAGAGAGTGGATCGTACGCTTGTGGGCAAAGGCCCGGCTGGCCGATCCCTTTCTACAACCTGAGGTAATTAGCTCAATGGCGATCTTACGCACTTTCACCCCTGCACCGCTGGCTCGCGCCATCCTCCGAACCTCGGCACTTTTGCTGGTGGCCGGTCCGGCGGGTGCTGTGACCGTGGTGGATGGGTCCCTCAGCATCGACGAAACCACTGCGCTGGACCGCTACGTGCTCAATTCCGGCGCAACGTTGAACGCGACGGGCGCCAGCGTCGAGCGCGTCGACGCACGCGATAACGCGCGATTGAACATGCAAGGCAGCACTGTCAACGCTTCGGGCGCCGATGCCATCATGCTCAGGGCTGGCGCGCAGGCGGACATTGGCAATGACACGCGTATCATCAGCGATCGCCTGGGGTTGCGTTTGCAGCGCGTTGGCACTGCAGGCTCGACCGCCACCGTCAGCGACAGCCGTATCGAGGGCGGGCAGGGCGGTGCTCTGGTTTCAGGGGCATCGACGCTGAACTTGGTCAATAGCACAGTGGTGAGCACCGGTGAGTTTGCCGCAGTGGAGTTGTTCGGTAATGGTGTATTGAACGCCCAAGACAGTACGCTGACGGGCGCCAACGCCGGCTTGAGCATCCAGGGCGATACCGATTTCGACGAGGCGGCCCAGGTGCGGCTGGTCAATACTCGCGTTCAGGGCTTGAATGGTTCGGCGATCGTGGTCGGGGAAGAGCTGCTCGACCCCGCCAAGGCGAGCATCTTTGTTGGCCCCGGTACAACGCTGGAGGGCAGCAATGGGGTGTTGCTCGACGTGGTTGCCAACTCTGACGCCACCTTGCAAGTCGACGGCGCTCAGTTGGTTGGCGATGTACGCGTGCAGACCGGCTCCACGGCGAACCTTGCCCTGGACAACCAGGCCAGCCTTACCGGTCGCCTGGAAAACGTCGCGGGTCTGACGCTGGCCAACCAGGCCCGTTGGACCATGGTCGAGGACAGTCAGGTCGGGGCGCTGACCCTGAGCGGTGGTGCTGTTCGCTTCGGTGAGGCCGACCAGTATCAGCGTTTGTCACTAGGCTCGCTGTCCGGTAATGGCACCTTCATCATGGACGCCGATTTCAGCACGGGGCAGACCGATTTCCTGGACGTGGGTACCGCGACGGGCAACCACACCCTGTTGGTGGGCAGTAGCGGCGCGGACCCTGTCACCGAGAACGATGTGCACCTGATCCATACGGCAGCGGGTGATGCCTCCTTTGCATTGCTCAATGGGCCGGTCGATGTCGGGACCTTCTCCTACGAACTGGTGCAGCGTGGCAACGACTGGTTTCTGGATGGGGCGAGCAAAGTCATCAGCCCAGGCACGGAATCGGTACTGGCACTGTTCAATACCGCGCCGACCGTCTGGTATGGCGAACTCACCAGCTTGCGCAGCCGGATGGGTGAGTTGCGTTTGAACGAGAGCAAAGCGGGGGCGTGGGGGCGCGCCTATGGCAACAAGTACAACGTCGATGGTGCCGCCGGCAGCGCTTACACGCAGACCCAGCAGGGCTTCTCGCTGGGTGCCGATGCGCCGCTGTCGGCGGGCGATGGCCAATGGCTGATCGGCGTCATGGCGGGCCACAGCGCATCGGACCTGAACATGTCCCGTGGTGCCTCCGCTCAGGTCAAAAGTTACTACCTCGGGCTCTACACCACGTGGCTTGATGCTCAAAGCGGCTACTACTTCGACGGTGTGGTGAAAGCCAACCGCTTTGCCAACGACTCGAAAGTCACGCTCAGTGACGGAGCGCGTACCAAGGGCCGCTATGACAACCTTGGCGCAGGCGTTTCGATCGAGTTCGGTCGCCACCTCGCATTGGCTCAGGGTTATTTCATCGAACCTTACACGCAGTGGTCGGCTGCGACCATACAGGGCAAGGATTATCGTTTGGATAACGGCATGCGGGCCAATGGCGACGATACCCGTTCGCTGTTGGGCAAGGCCGGGGTCACCCTGGGCAAGACCTTTACGTTGAGCGAGGGGCGTCATGTGCAGCCTTATGTACGGCTGGCGTATGCGCATGAATTCGTGGACGACAACGAAGTGAAGGTCAACGCCAACCGTTTCAACAACGATGTGTCGGGTTCTCGGGGTGAGATCGGTACGGGTGTCGCAGTCTCATTTAACGACCGCCTGCAACTGCATGCCGATTTCGACTACGCCAGCGGTGGGCGCGTCGAGCAACCTTGGGGCGCCAACGTGGGATTGCGTTTCAGTTGGTAGCAGAGGGGCGGGGTACTCCCCGCCCCTTTTTCTTTTTGCCGCTACGTCAAACGGAGCACAGAATGGTCAGCAATGAACTGCCGGAGCAACAGGCGAGGCCATTGCCGCCCGCCAGCGCCCCAGATGCACTTGAAGACATTCCTGGCGCGGACCCGAACTTGCTGCCGGTGAGCGTTTTGTCCGCTCCACTGCGCATTGAGGTACCGATGTGGCTTTCTTCAAGGCCCAGCCCTGAGCGACCTGAAACGCTGAGGCTGTACTGGAACGGCGTGGAGGCGGGATGGAAACGCTGGGCTGCACGCGTGCCAGCAGATGACCTGTACATCGAGGTGCCGGTGGCGTTCCTCAATCACGGGTCAGCGATCGTGAACTACACGGTGGAGCTTTACAACGGCTCGATCGCCGATTCTGAAAGGCTGATGCTTACTCTCGACAGGCAGCCACCGGTGTTGGGGGCGAACAGAGGCCAACTGGTGTTTCCGGAGCTTGTCGGAAGGGAGGTGAACGCCGACTACCTGGAGGATCACGGCGATGTGCTACATGCGCAGGTGCCTGATTACGATGTGCCGGCACCCGGTGACACCATTGTCTATTACTGGAACATCGAGCCCTTTTCGCCATTGCTGGCGGGGGAGCGAACGCTGAGCCAGGAAGATCTTGGCAAGCCGTTGATCATCGAGATCCCTGGCAGCCTCATTCGTGAGCGGGGGGACGGGCCGCGTTACGTGTTCTATGCCATCCGCGACAGGGCGGGTAATTTCAGCAGCGACGCTTTACCTCAGACATTGACCATCGCGGCGCAACCGGCGCCACGCGCTTTGCCCCTGCCTGAAATTCCCGCGGCCACGGGCTCTGGACGGGATGTCTCTTTAGATCTCGTGGAGGTTGGGGCGTCCATCACGGTGAAGATTCCCCAGGCGGCCGACATTCGGCCAGACGAGGCATTCGGCTTGCAATGGGGAGATCCGGAGCTTTTTCGCAGTAACCGATTCAATGGCCAGGCGGGCTTGCGCACATTCACCATCCCAGCGCGCAATGTGGCTGCGATGAGCGGCAAGGTCGTGTCCGTCTATTATGATGTCGAGGTGCGCGGTCAGCTTCAGTGTTCGGAAACACGCAGGCTCAAGGTCATCCCGATACCCATGACCAGCTTGCCCATCCCCAGGCTTGCCGGGCTGAGCGGTGGCACCTTCGACAGGGCCCGCTACACGTTTGACCCCCCTTTGACACTGGATAAGTGGAAGCTGATCGGGGTTGATCAGCGAGTCAATATCGTAGTCATCGGTGCAGGAGGGAAGCGACACCAACTCCTTGACAATCATGCGGTAACTTCCGCTGAGGTCAAGGATGGTATCGGCAAGGCAGGAGACGTTACAGTCCCCCTGACTTTTCTGAATGAGCTTCCCGTCGGGCAACTGTTTTTCATTGAGGTCACGGTCAGCTTCGATGCCGGACAAACATGGCCGTCTGAACACAATTTCGAACGCCTGGAACTGGTGATGAGATAATCCTCTACCAGGTCAAGGTTCGACGTGATCGTGCAGTGGCACTGTTATCGCGGTGGTGCTGCCGCCATAGTCGTTGATCGTTGTGAAGGTCAGTGTTGACGTCGCGGGCGGCACGGGGAACTCCAGCTTGTAACGCTGCTGATTCATAGGCATCGCCATGGCTTTGGTTTCCACTCGATTTTTTTTGCCGTTCACATCGATCTCCACCCGGCCGAATGTGAAGTGGTAAGGCGACGGGTTGTTTACCACCAGATAAGACTGCCCACCCTCTTTTTGCAGGGACCAATCGAGCTGCTTGAGGTGATCTTGCGGTTGGCCCTTGAGCTGGCTGGGGCGGTAGAAAACTTTCAAGCGTGTGCGCAGGGCGATGGTAAGCGCGTTGTCCTGCATGTCCTCTTCGACCTGGGGTATTTCCTGGACGTTGAGGAAAAAAAGAGACTCGCGGTCTTGCGGCAGGTCGTTGGGCAGCCGATTTATTTTTACGATCTGTTCTTCGTTCGGCGCCAGGCGAAAAAGGGAGGGCGATGCCAGCAACGGTGTCGGCGTGGTGATGTCGTCAGCTTCTGTGTTGACCCAGGCTTGTGCTGCGTACGTGCGGGTACTGGGGTTCGCGACATTGATTGAGCTGCTTGCCTTATCGCTCCCATGAATGATCCGGGTCTGATTGGTGATCAGTGCTGCCTGTGCAGTGCAAGGTATGCCGACAAGGGCGAGCAGGGCGCTTCCCCATAGCCAGCGTTTTCGATAGATGGAGGGCATGGAAAGTCCACGTTTCAAAAGTGCAGGATCCGGGTGTTGGAGCACCCGGAACTGAGATCAAGGCAGTGCGACAGTGAAGCCTACATCTGCCTGGGCAGCGCCTTCAGTCACAGGTACATTGATGGCCTCGTATTGCGCATAGAAGGCCATGTGGGTAGGGATGTTTTCAAAAAGCGGATATTTTCGCGAATCGTCCAGGGGCGCTAACTTTTTATCGTCGGCATCGAAGATGGCGATTCCCAGATCCGGGGTTCCGCCCGATGACAACTTGTACAAGTCGCTCTTGGGCCCTGTGGCACCCCCTCTGGAATCGAAGGCTACGGTAACTTCGGTACCTGGACCGATGACGCAAACGCCCGGTGTAGGGGTGACTTTGAGGGTGAACTCCATCTTTTTGGACGTCGCGCCTACGGCGTCGAAGTAGGTGCTTGGAAAGTGCCCCAACTGCACGGGTGTACCAATGCCGCCGCCCGGATTCACCACTTCGATCGGGCAGGGCCCGCCCGCGTACACGCTGCCGTTGAAATTCACCACGCCGATCTCTGGCGCGGCGAATGCCGTACCCGTGACACAGGTGAGCGCTACTGCAAGAAATTTGCTTTTCATCGAACTATCCATATTGCCGAGAAAGTTGACTGCGTCGTACACGCAGCGTTCGGGCAATTGGTCCTGGTAAGGAACAAACGCCTGAGCGACAACGATCATAGGCAAACGGGCTGGCCGTTTATGTAGGTTCAATGCTCGACCCGGCCTGGGTTTTTTCTACGTGGCGTCTATCATTGCGGCGTTTGCGCCGCTGTGGCTAAAAGACCGAGACGGTGTTTTTGCAGGCGCCAGTCGAAGTCTTCACCGTTTTCGTGCGCGGCGTGGCGCTGCTCATCCAGTTGTTGGTAGCGGTCGAGTTCTTCGTCGGGCATGAAATGCAGGCAGTCGCCCGCAAAGAACCACAACAGGTCGCGCGGCACCAAGTGGGCGATTTGTGGATAGCGCTGCATCACCTGGCAGATCAAGTCTTGTCCCAGGTACTGGCTTTCCAAGGGGGCCTGCGGCAGCACGGTCAGCAGTTCGTCGAAACGCTCGAGAAACAGGACGTGACTTTCTTCCGGGACCTGATCGGCTTCACCGACTGCTGCCAGAATGGTGCGAAGGTGGTGGAGCAACCGCAGGTGGTAGTCCAGGTGATTATCGGCCATGCCGGGATCCTCGGTGTCAGCAGAACGGGGGAGGATCATACGCTTGATGGCTGCTTGGGTAAATTTCTTACCGCACAAGCGGCCTTGCCTGGCATTTTTGCCAGTTGTCAGATAACCCGTGCACGCTTCAAATGGCGGCAATGTCATCTGCCAAGGAGTATTTATGAACGCTGCTGGAGAGGGCGAAAAAGAGGGTGTTTTTTCCGACGACCTCTTTGGGTGGAGCGGGTACGTACGTTGCTATCTGGGGCACTTGAATACCACATTAGAGGAATACAGTCAGCGCTCGGCTAGCCAGCGAACGACTTTTGAAATGGTCATTACGCCCGGCAGGCAGTGGTTCGCTTTCAGTGGTCAGCTAACGTCGCCGCTGCTCGAATTCGATGTTCATGGCCCCGGTAGAGGTTATTTGAAACTGAGCCATGGTGTTTCGAATGCTGTACATCTTCGGTTGAGTAAAGAGCCGGGCGCCAAGGTGAGAGAGGTCAGTCGCGTAGAGGTCTATTTATCTCAGGCGACTGTCGGCGTGGAGTCAGACCTTGGGAATGTGCAAGGCAGTTATCGAGTAGATGGGAATGTTGTATTGAATTGGCTAACGCCGCCCCGTTTGTATTTTATTCGAGACGGCCATGACGACCCAGCGTTGGCTGCGAGATTCAACGATGGTATGCGTGAAACGGAGCGTCCGCTGGGTTGGCTGAGTCAGCAACAGCACTATTCACAATTACTTGCTGGCGCGACGTTCAGATTGGGGTTGGATTCGTCCGGTTTTGCGCATAAATTATTGCTCTATTTCGCCGTTTCAGGCCGTAGCCCAGGCCAACTGCCATCAGGCATTCAGACGGCAATGTCATCCGGCGTGGAGCACAAGCTTTCGTCGCCTGGCTCAGGGGGGGTGTTGTGTCGCGTTGATACCAAGGCTGGAAACCTGGGTGCGGTGTCGAGTGATAGGCTAAGTTTACCGAATGATTTGTTATATCTACCTGACATTATCTATCCGCATCGCACTCAGCAACTCGGATCCGTAAAAAACCTTGATAATGTCGTAGAGGTGGAATTTACGCCTGATTTGAGAATGGCGCAGGCGTCCAGCCCACCCACACCGACGATGAGGCGAAACCTAGCGCTTATTCCGGCCATGGTCATCAGCCAGCGTGGTGGTCAAGCGATACCGCTGACGGTAGATATACCTTATAAGCCTAATTCATTCAGGTACAGCCAGCGCACACCTCAGCATGGCGTGGTTCGGATGTTGGAGGGTGAATTATTCTATGAGCCGCCCACTGCCTTGGCTCTTGTTCTTGCCAGCGACGAAGGCAGTAAAACAACAGCCAGTGCTGCGCTCAAGACTAACCAGCTTGGCCTTGTTAGTGTTGACATCCTTGACGTGTACCATGCTCGCAGTCCTTTCATCCCCGCAAGTGCAGCCTTTTTGGTCTATAACACGCCGACCACTCATTTTTTCCGCATGAGTAAAGCGGGGGACGCTTTGCGTTTGACCCTGCATTATGTGGATAAAAGGGGCAACGAGTTGGCAGTCGACCCTGCGGACATCGAGTGGAAAGTGTTGGCGGGTGATGGCGCGATCTCCCAAGAAGGGATTCTTACGCCAAGCCAAGGGTACAGCGGTTGCACGGCGATCCAGGCTGTTGAATACGATGATGTACGGTGGTACTGGTCAGCCATCATCATTCCACCGCTGAGCGTCGATGAGCTGTTGGCGTTGCAGTGAAACGATCTATATAACCCCGCACCCGTCGCCATGAGCGATGGCGGCGGGCGTGGGGTTTTTTTCAGCGAACGCTGCCCGTTGGCAGTAATGCGGCCTTGTCGAATGCATCGACGTCGATGACTACGCGGCGTGCCTGTTCTGCCAGTTGTAGGGTGTGCGCTTCGTCTGCTGTGAGAATCCCGGACTCCAGGGCGGACTGGATCAAAGGCTGGCCGATCGAGCCACGCAACTTTCCGTCCCTGACAGCCTGATTCAGTGCCTTGCGAAGTGGCGCGATGTCGTCTAGTGCGTCACTGGCCCGCTGCAGCGCTGCCACTGAATCACCCTCTGCCTGCGGCCTGAAGCAACCGGCGAGCAGCTCTTCCAGGGCCGGGTCGCCTTTGCTGCGGCCAATCAAGGCGGCTACCTCGGCGTCCAGTTCATCGTTCGGTCCGGTGTGCCGCCGCCCGAACGGGAAGACCAGCACCCGTAGAGCGCAGCCAACGACGCGGTTCGGGAAGTTGTCGAGCAAGCGATCGAGTGCATGCTCTGCCTTGCCCAGGCTTTCTTCCATCGCCCAGCGCAGCAACGGCTGCATGTATTCGGGCGAACCTAGATCGTGGTAGCGCTTTAGCGCGGCCGAGCCCAGGTAGAGGTAGCTCAGCACATCGCCCAGGCGCGCACTGAGACGTTCACGGCGTTTGAGTGCGCCGCCGAGCAGCATCATCGACAGGTCCGCCAGCAGGGCGAACGCCGCCGCCTGGCGATCCAGAGCGCGGAAGTAGCCCTGGCTCAGGGCATCCCCCGGCTTGCGCTCGAACCGTCCCAGGCCGAGGCCGAGCACCAGGGTGCTGGCGGCGTTGTTGACGGCGAAGCGGACATGCTTCAGCAGCAGATCGTCGAACGCCTTGAGGGCCTGCTCGCGATCCTGGATGCCGGCCACGGACATTTCCTTGAGCACGAAGGGGTGGCAGCGGATCGCGCCCTGGCCGAAGATCATCAGGTTGCGTGAAAGGATGTTGGCGCCTTCGACGGTGATGAAGATCGGCGCCCCTTGCCAGTTGCGCGCCAGGTAGTTGTTCGGGCCCATGATGATGCCCTTGCCGCCGTGCACGTCCATGGCGTGCTGGATGCATTCGCGGCCGCGTTCGGTGAGGTGGTACTTGAGGATCGCCGACAGCACCGAAGGTTTTTCGCCCAGGTCGACCGCCTTGGCGGTGAGCAGCCGTGCGCTGTCCATCAGCCAGGCGTTGCCACCGATGCGTGCCAGCGATTCCTGGATGCCTTCGAAGGCGGCCAGCGGCACGTTGAACTGTTCGCGGATGTTGGCGTACTGACCGGTCACCAGGCTGGTGTATTTGGCCGCGCCCGTCCCGACGGCGGGCAGGGAGATAGAGCGGCCCACCGACAGGCAGTTCATCAGCATCATCCAGCCCTTGCCGAGCATCTGCTGACCGCCGATGAGGAAATCCAGCGGCACGAAGACATCCTTGCCGCTATTGGGCCCGTTCATGAAGGCGGCGCCCAACGGCAAGTGGCGCTTGCCGATTTCCACACCCGGGGTGTCAGTGGGGATCAATGCCAAGCTGATGCCCAGTTCCTCATCCTCACCCAGCAGGTGGTCAGGGTCGTACGCCTTGAATGCCAGCCCAAGCAGCGTGGCGACGGGGCCCAGGGTGATGTAGCGTTTTTCCCAGTTCAGGCGCAAGCCGATGACTTCTTCCCCGTTCCATTGGCCCTTGCAGATGACGCCGCTGTCGGGCATGGCCCCGGCGTCAGAGCCTGCCAGTGGGCCGGTGAGTGCAAAGCAGGGTATTTCTTCACCACGGGCCAGCCGGGGCAAATAGTGATTGCGTTGTTCGTCCGTGCCGTAATGCAACAGCAATTCGGCCGGGCCCAGGGAGTTGGGCACCATCACCGTTGAGGCCAGATCCCCGCTGCGGGTGGCCAGTTTCATCGCCACTTGGGAGTGTGCATAAGCAGAGAAGCCTTTGCCGCCGTACTCCTTGGGGATGATCAGGGCAAAGAACCCGTTCTGTTTGATATGGGCCCAGGCCTCGGGTGGCAGGTCGAGGTCCTGGCCGATCTGCCAGTCACTAACCATGGCGCATAGCGCTTCGGTAGGGCCGTCGATAAATGCCTGCTCTTCCTCAGTCAACGTTGGCGCGGGATAGGCGAGCAAAGTGCGCCAGTCGGGGCGGCCACTGAACAACTCACCATCCCACCAGACGGTGCCGGCCTCAATCGCTTCGCGCTCGGTTTGCGACATGGGCGGCAACGTGCGCTTGAACCAGTCGAACACCGGGGCGGTAAGCACCTTGCGGCGCCATTGCGGCAGCGCTACCACGGCCGACATCAATGCCAGCACGAGCCACAGCACCACCAAAAGCCAGCCAGGGGCATTGCTGAAAATGCCCATCAGCAGCACGTACCCCGCCGTGATGGCCAGGATCTGCAAGGGTGCCATGCGCCTGTGCAACAGGTACGCGGTACCTATCACCAGCACTACCAACCACAACAGCAACATAATCGGTCCTCCTTGGAACCAGGGGCTTGAGCCGTCCCAGACAGCTTAGACGCTACGCTGTGAACGACAGGGTCAGAACAGTGACAGGGTGTGGCGGTGGGAGTTTCAGTCTGCTACTTGGCTGTCTTGCAGTAGACTGGATCACCTACGCATTCATTAAGGACATTGCCATGCTGAAGATCTGGGGCCGCAAGAACTCGAGCAATGTACGCAAGGCGCTTTGGATAGCCCATGAGCTGGGCCTGGACTTCGAGTGCATCGACGCGGGCGGCGCTTTCGGTGTGGTCAACGAACCGCAGTACCGTGCCCTCAACCCCAATGGCCTGGTGCCAATGCTCGAAGATGGCGACCTGGCACTGTGGGAGTCCAACGCCATCGTGCGCTACCTGTGCGCAGCATATGGTGCAAAGCAGGGCTGGTATCTGGAGGATCCGCGTGAGCGTGCCCTGGCCGACAAGTGGATGGACTGGACGACATCGTCCTTGGCTACGCCGTTCCGCCCACTGTTCTGGGGCTTGCTGCGCACGCCTGAAGACCAGCGCGACTGGGTGGCAATCAATGCAGCGCATAAACAGTGCGCCCAACTGCTGGCCATCGCCGATCAAGCATTGGCCGAGCAGCCTTACCTGTCCGGTCAGCAGATTGGCATGGGTGACATCCCGTTGGGTAGTTTTGCCTACGCGTGGTTCGAGATGCCCATGGAGCACCCACCCATGCGCCACCTGCAAGGCTGGTACGAGCGCCTGAAAGCCCGCCCCGCCTATCAGGCCGGCGTCATGAGCGCACTGACTTGATCGAACACCTGGTGTTCCTTGATAGTCACTATCAATGCACATAACTGTACTTAGGCTGCCCGGCCAAGCACCATAACTGCACCCACTGCGCCGGTGATCTGCCCCGGCGTGCCTCGACCCTCTTCCGGTAAGTGATCCGCTATGAGTTCTGCCCTGTCCATACGACAGCTGACCAAAACCTACGGTAACGGCTTCCAGGCCCTTAACGGCATCGACCTGGATGTTGCCGAAGGCGATTTCTTTGCTCTGCTCGGCCCCAATGGCGCTGGCAAATCCACGACCATCGGGATTCTGTCGACGTTGGTCAACAAGACCAGCGGCAGCGTCAATGTTTTCGGCCACGACCTGGACCGCGAGCCGGCTGCCCTTAAACGCTGCCTGGGCGTTGTGCCCCAGGAATTCAACTTCAACCAGTTCGAGAAGTGCTTCGACATTGTCGTGACCCAAGCCGGTTACTACGGTATTCCCCCGAAAATCGCCAAGCAGCGGGCCGAGCAGTACCTGACGCAGTTAGGCCTGTGGGACAAGCGCGACGTGCCCTCGCGGTCGCTGTCTGGCGGCATGAAACGCCGCTTGATGATTGCCCGTGCACTGATTCATGAGCCCCGCCTGTTGATTCTCGACGAACCCACGGCGGGTGTGGACATCGAGTTGCGCCGTTCGATGTGGAGCTTTTTGACCGAGCTGAACCAGAAGGGCATCACCATCATCCTCACCACCCATTATCTGGAAGAGGCTGAGCAGTTGTGCCGTAACATCGGCATCATCGACCACGGCACCATTGTCGAAAACACCAGCATGCGCCAGTTGTTGGGCAAGCTGCATGTCGAAACCTTCGTTCTCGACATCAAGCAGGACTTGGCCACGGCCCCTGCATTGCAGGGTTACCCATGCCGCTTGCTGACGCCGCATACCCTGGAAGTGCAGGTAGACAAGGACATTGGCATCACTGCGCTGTTCAGCCAATTGGCAGTGCAGAACATCGAGGTGCAGAGCCTGCGTAACAAGACCAACCGGCTGGAGGAGCTATTCGTGTCCCTGGTGGAAAAAAACCTGTCGAAGGTGGCCGTATGAGCGTGGAGCTGCGCACCAACTGGGTGGCCCTCAACACCATCGTCTATCGCGAAGTGCGGCGCTTCCTGCGCATCTGGCCGCAGACCCTGCTGCCGCCTGCAATCACCATGGTGCTGTACTTCGTCATCTTCGGTAACCTGATTGGCCGGCAGATCGGCGACATGGGTGGCTTCACCTACATGCAGTACATCGTGCCGGGGCTGATCATGATGTCGGTGATCACCAACTCGTATGGCAACGTCGTGTCGAGCTTTTTCGGCAGCAAGTTCCAGCGCTCTATCGAAGAGCTGATGGTGTCGCCGGTGTCACCTCACACCATTCTGGTGGGTTATGTGCTGGGCGGCGTGTTGCGGGGTCTGGCCGTTGGAGTCATCGTTACCATCCTGTCGATGTTCTTCACCGACCTGCAGGTGCATCACCTGGGTGTGACGGTCATTGTGGTACTGCTGACCGCTACTATTTTTTCGCTGCTGGGTTTCGTGAACGCGGTATTCGCTCGCAATTTCGATGATATCTCGATCGTGCCCACCTTCGTGCTGACGCCCCTGACGTACCTCGGTGGGGTGTTCTATTCGATCAACCTGTTGCCCCCGTTCTGGCAGACCGTGTCGTTGGCCAACCCTGTGCTGCACATGGTCAACTCGTTCCGCTACGGCATCCTAGGTGTCTCGGACATCAGTATCGGCACCGCCATCACGTTCATGCTGGTGGCCACTGCGGTGCTGTACCTGCTGTGCGTGCGCCTGCTGGTCAGTGGCCGCGGCATGCGTGCCTGAGTACCGCCCCCTGCGCCGGCGCCACTGCCGGCCAATCCACCAGCGCCAGTAAAGCAGCGTGGTGAAATACGCGGCAACGCCCAATACCACTCCACACACCACCGAGCCCAGCAGGAACGGCTGCCACACGGTGGCCAGTTGATCGGTGATCCATTCGAAGGTCAGCTCCTCCGGTAGCGTGCGCGGCGGCACCTGCAACAGCCATGCGCCCGTCATGTAGGTGACGAAGAACACCGGGGGCATGGTCAGGGGGTTGGTCAGCCACACCAGGCTGACGGCAATCGGCAAGTTGGCCCTGACTGGAATGGCCAGCGCAGCGGCCAGCAGCATTTGCAGGGGGAGGGGTATCAGCGCCGCGAACAGGCCCACCCCCATCGCCCTTGCGACGGAATGGCGGTTGAGATGCCAGAGGTTCGGGTCATGCAGCAGCTTGCCGAAAAAGCGTAAGGACTTGTGTTCGCGAATGCTCGTCGGGTCTGGCATGTAGCGTTTGAAGAGTCGGCGCGGCATCTGGGCTCCCCGTAGGTTTGAGCGGGGAGTATGCCCTTATTCCCATTCAGCCTCGTTTAGAGTTTGTGACAATTGTTGAGCGGCGCCTGCTGCCATCTGGGCTATGCCTGAGGGCTTGGATCGGTTGCGGAGCTCTACCATATGCGCACAGGGATGTTGGCGCTTGCGCTCGGGCTGTTGTGCCTGAGCTTTCTCCCCGCCTTGCCGTCGGTCGGCTGGCTTGTTGCTCTGTTGATCGTTGGCGGCGCCTGCCTGTTCGGCCGGCTGTGGCCGCTCGGTGTGTTCTTGCTAGGGTTGAGCTGGGCGTGCGGGTCTGCGCAGCTGGCGCTGAATGATCGCCTGGCTAAAGCGCTGGATGGCCGCACGGTATGGTTGGAGGGCCGGGTAACGGGCCTGCCCACGCGCACCGGGCAGAGCGTACGTTTTGACCTGGAGGCGCCGCTGAGCCGCCGGGGTGAACTGCCCAGGCGGGTGCAGGTGAGCTGGTTCAAGGGGCCGGAGGTCCGCGCGGGGGAGCAGTGGCGGCTGGCGGTGACCGTGCAGCGACCGGCCGGCCTGCTCAACCCGCATGGCCCGGATCGGGAAGCGCAGTTGCTGGCGCGCCGTGTCGGGGCAACGGGCAGGGTCAAGGCGGGGCATCGGGTGGCGCCAGCCGATGGTGGGTGGCGCGACACCCTGCGCCAGCGCCTGCTGGCAGTCGAAGCCCATGGGCAACAGGCAGCGTTGGTGGCGCTGGTGCTGGGTGACGGTGCAGGGCTGTCGCGGGAGGTGTGGCAAACGTTGCAGGCCACCGGTACGGTGCACCTGCTGGTGATTTCGGGCCAGCACATTGGGTTGGTGGCCGGCTTGCTTTATGGGCTGGTGGCGGGTTTGGTGCGGTGGGGGCTGTGGCCGGCACGGCTGCCCTGGCTGCCTTGTGCCTGCGCCCTGGCCATGTTGGCAGCGCTGGCCTATGGCTGGCTCGCCGGTGCGGGGGTGCCGGTGCAGCGGGCCTGCCTGATGCTGGCTGTGGTGCTGTGCTGGCGGCTGCGTTTTCGCCACCTGGGCGCCATGTTGCCGCTGCTGATGGCACTGGTTGCGGTGCTGCTGGTTGAGCCGCTGGGGGCTTTGTTGCCGGGCTTCTGGTTGTCGTTTGCGGCAGTGGCCACGTTGATCTACTGCTTCAGTGCCCGGCTGGGTGGCTGGCGGCCCTGGCAGGCGTGGACTCGCGCGCAATGGGTCATTGCCATCGGGCTGCTGCCGGTTTTGCTGGCAACTGGCCTGCCCATCAGCCTGAGTGCGCCGTTGACCAACCTGCTGGCGGTGCCCTGGATCAGCCTGGCGGTGCTGCCGTTGGCATTGCTGGGCACGTTGCTGCTGCCCTTGCCCGGGGTGGGTGAGGCGTTGTTATGGCTTGCCGGCGGCCTGCTGGACCTGCTGTTTGGCATGTTGGCTGTGGTTGCGCAGCAACATCCGGCCTGGGTGCCTGCTGCGCTGCCATTGTGGGCCTGGCTGTTAGTGGCCTTGGGTGCGTTCTTGGTACTGCTACCCAACGGTGTGCCGCTTCGCGGCTTGGGCGGGGTGATGCTGCTGGCCTTGTGGGTGCCGAGGGAGGCCATCCCACTTGGGCAGGTGGAGGTGTGGCAGCTGGACGTCGGCCAGGGGCTGGCGGTTTTGTTGCGAACCCGCAGCCACACCGTGCTGTACGACGCCGGCCCGGCCATGGGTGACAGCGACCTGGGTGAGCGGGTGGTATTGCCGACCCTGCGCAAGCTGGGTGTGCGCAGCCTGGACCTGATGCTCATAAGCCACGCCCATGCTGATCATTCCGGTGGCGCTGGGGCCGTTCAGCGTGGGCTGCCGGTGGCCTGGGCAATGGGCGGCGAGGAAGTGGATGGGCTCCAGTTGCAACCTTGCGCCAGTGGTGAGCGGTGGGTGTGGGATGAGGTGCAGTTTTCGCTGTGGCAATGGGGCTTTGGGCGCAGCAGCAATGACAGGTCGTGTGTGCTGCTGGTGGAGGCCCGTGGTGAGCGGTTGCTGCTGGCCGGTGATATGGAGGCAGGTGCCGAGCGGGCGTGGCTGGCGGCCATGCCCGCCACGGGAATAGACTGGCTGCAAGCACCCCATCATGGTAGCCGCAGCTCATCCACTGAGCCCTTTATTCGCGCCACGGCGCCGCGAGGTGTGCTGATATCGCGGGGCCGCAACAACAGCTTTGGCCACCCCCATGCGCAGGTGGTGGAGCGTTATCGGCGGCACGGGCTGGAGGTGCATGACACCGCCGTAGAGGGCGCGCTGCGGCTGGTGTTGGGGCGCCATGGGGAGGTTGAAGGGTGGCGACGGCAGCGGCGGTTCTGGCGGGAAGCTGGGGAGGGCTGATAGGAAAGATTGGGGGCGGGCCCTGCTGCGCAGGGCATCGCGACCTGCGGTCGCTCCTACAGGGGGAACGGTGGATTAACCGGCCAAATGGCTGACTTCTGGCAGATGAGGGGCCGACCCGCCTATGGTAGAGTGTTCGCCTTTTTCGACGGGGGCGTTAACTGTGTGGGAATTGGTCAAGTCCGGTGGTTGGATGATGCTGCCGATCATTCTGAGTTCCGTCGCTGCCATGGCAATCGTCGTCGAGCGCCTGTGGACGTTGCGGGCCAGCCGGGTGACGCCGCCACACCTGCTGGGGCAGGTCTGGCTGTGGATCAAGGACAAGCAGCTCACCAGTGACAAACTCAAGGCGCTGCGGGCCGATTCACCGCTGGGTGAGATCCTCGCTGCAGGCCTTGCCAATTCACGCCACGGCCGCGAGATCATGAAGGAGTGCATCGAAGAGGCGGCTTCCCGCGTCATTCATGAACTCGAACGCTACATCAGCACCCTCGGTACCATCGCCGCCATGGCGCCATTGTTGGGCCTACTGGGCACCGTGCTGGGCATGATCGACATCTTCAGTGCCTTCATGGGCTCACAAATGACCACCAATGCGGCGGTGCTGGCCGGCGGTATTTCCAAAGCACTGGTCACCACTGCCGCAGGCCTCATGGTGGGTATCCCGGCGGTGTTCTTCCACCGTTTCCTGCTGCGACGCATCGACGAGCTGGTGGTTGGTATGGAGCAAGAAGCCATCAAGCTGGTGGAAGTGATCCAGGGCGACCGTGAAGTGGAAGTGGCGGGAGGCAACGCGTGAAGTTCCGGCGCAACCGCCAGCGCGAGAACGTTGACATCAACCTCGCCTCGTTGATTGATGTGGTGTTCGTGTTGCTGTTGTTCTTCGTGGTCACCACCACCTTCACCCGCGAGAACCAGCTGCGTGTCGAGCTGCCTGAGGCGTCCAGCGCTGAACAGCCCCCTGCGGACGAAGGCAAGCTGGTGGAAATCACCATCAGTGCCGAAGGCGTCTATTCGGTGAACAACCACCTGCTGCCCAAAAGCGACCTGGCCACCCTGAGTGAGGCCATAGAGCGCGAATCCGGTGGCGATAACAAGCTACCGCTGGCCATCAGCGCCGACGGCAAGACACCCCACCAGGCGGTGGTCACCGCAATGGACGCTGCCGGCAAGCTCGGTTTCAGCCAGTTGCGCATGACCACCGTCGAGGCGGCACAAGGTACGCCTTGATGGCTGTTGGCGATCGCCTGTTGGCAGCCTGGTATGCCGGCCACCCGGCCCTGGCACTGCTGCGCCCGCTGGAGGCCTTGTACCGGCGGGTAGTGAACCGCAAACGCGCGCGCTTTTTGAGCGGTGAAACACCCAGCTACCGCGCGCCAGTGCCTGTCATCGTGGTGGGCAACATCACGGTGGGCGGAACCGGCAAAACACCTATGATCCTCTGGCTTATCCAGCATTGCCGTGAGCAAGGATTGAGGGTGGGTGTGGTCAGCCGTGGGTACGGTGCGAAGCCGCCACAATTGCCCTGGCGCGTGCACGCCGACCAGTCTGCCGACCAGGCTGGCGATGAGCCGCTGTTGATTGTGCAGCGCACCGGCGTGCCGTTGATGATCGACCCGGACCGTGCTGCTGCGGTGCGGGCGCTGCTGGCCAGTGAGCCGCTCGATCTGATCCTGTGCGATGACGGCATGCAGCACTATCGGCTGGCCCGGGACCTGGAGCTGGTGCTGATCGATGCCGCCCGTGGCCTGGGTAATGGCCGCTGCCTACCGGCCGGCCCCCTTCGCGAGCCTGCCGAACGCCTGCACGCTGTTGATGCGGTGCTGTTCAATGGCGCTGCTGAAGACCCTGCCGAGGGCTTCGGCTTCTGCCTGCAACCGGCTGCGTTGGTCAACCTGCGCAGCGGTGAGCGGCGCCCGCTCGATCACTTTGTGCCTGGGCAGCGGCTGCATGCGGTGGCCGGCATCGGCAACCCGCAACGTTTCTTCAATACCCTGCTGGCGCTAAACTGGCAGCTAGTCCCGCACCCGTTCGCCGACCACGCGCAGTTCAATGCCCAAAGCCTTGCCTTCAGCCCGCCGCTGCCGTTGGTCATGACCGAGAAGGACGCGGTGAAATGCCGGGCTTTCGCGGCTGACGATTGGTGGTATCTGGCGGTGGATGCACAGCCCACACCCGCTTTTACTGCCTGGTTCGACAGCCAGCTGCAACGCTTGCTCAGCACCCCCTGAGCCTTTATTCCATTTTCGGCCACGCGGCCCAAAGGACGCTTTCAATGGACACCAAACTGCTCGACATCCTGGCCTGCCCGATCACCAAAGGCCCGCTCAAGCTCAGTGCCGACAAGACCGAGTTGATCAGCAAGGGCGCAGGCCTGGCTTATCCGGTGCGCGATGGCATCCCGGTCATGCTGGAAAGCGAAGCGCGCACGCTGACCGATGACGAGCGCCTGGACAAATGAGCCTGAACTTCATTGTGGTGATTCCGGCCCGTCTGCGTTCCACGCGCCTGCCGGGCAAGCCGCTGTTGCCGATCGCTGGCAAACCTATGGTGCAGCACGTATGGGAGCAAGCGCGCAAGAGCGGCGCCACCCGCGTGGTCATTGCCACTGACGATGCCAGCATCGTCGATGCCTGCCAGGCGTTTGGCGCAGAAGTGCTGCTTACCCGGGCCGACCATGAGTCCGGTACCGATCGCCTGGCTGAGGTGGCCGCCCAACTCGGGTTGCCGGCCGATGCCATTGTGGTGAACGTACAAGGCGACGAACCGTTGATCCCACCTGTGATCATTGACCAGGTGGCCGCCAACCTGGCCGCCCACCCGGAGGCGGGCATCGCCACCTTGGCTGAGCCCATTCCTGACCCGGCAACCGTGTTCAACCCCAATGCCGTGAAGGTTGTCAGCAACAAGCGCGGCTTGGCCCTGACGTTCAGCCGCGCACCTTTGCCCTGGGCCCGGGACACGTTCGCCAATGGCCGTCAGCAGCTGCCGGAAGGCGTGCCTTATCGCCGGCATATCGGTATGTACGCCTACCGTGTCGGCTTTTTGCAGGACTTCGTCAACTGGGGCCCCTGCTGGCTTGAGCAGGTCGAAGCCCTGGAGCAACTGCGCGCCCTGTGGCACGGCGTGGGTATTCACGTCGAGGATGCAATCGAAGCACCTGCCGTGGGCGTTGACACACCTGAAGACCTCGAGCGCGTCCGGCGCTTGCTGGAGGCCTGATGCGCGTCCTGTTCGTTTGCCTGGGCAACATCTGCCGGTCGCCTACAGCCGAAGGCGTTTTACGCCATCAGTTGCAGGCTGCCGGGCTGGCCGACCATGTACAGGTGGCGTCTGCGGGTACTGGCGACTGGCACGTTGGCAGCCCGCCAGACAGCCGCACCTGCAAGGCGGCCTTGGGCCGGGGCTACGATCTTTCCGGGCAGCGGGCTCAGCAGGTCAAAGCCGGGCATTTTGCCGAATACGACCTGATCCTGGCCATGGATGAGAGCAACCTTGGCCAACTGCGTGCAATGCGCCCCGAGGCGTCCACTGGCGAACTGGACCTGTTCCTGCGCCGTTATGGGGCTGCACTGGATGAAGTCCCAGACCCCTACTACGGCGGTGCTGACGGTTTTGAACAGGTGCTGGATCTGATCGAGGATGCCTGCAAGGCGCTGGTGCTGGAAATCAAGGGGCGGGTATGACAGTGCAGTGGCAGGAGCAGGTATCGCTCAAGCCTTTCAATACCTTCGGCATCGACGTGAAGGCGCGCTATTTTTGCCAGCCCCATGATGATGAGCAAATCCGCGAGGCGCTCAATCGTGCCCACGCCCAGGGCCTGCCAGTGCAGGTGATCGGCGGTGGGAGCAACCTGCTGCTGACCCAGGATGTGGACGCGCTGGTGTTGCACGTGGCCAGCCGAGGCGTGCAAGTGATCAGCGACGACGGCCACGCTGTCATCGTGGAGGCGCAGGCCGGTGAGCCCTGGCACCCCTTTGTGCAGTGGACGCTTGGGCAAGGTTATTGCGGCCTGGAAAACCTCAGCCTGATCCCCGGTACCGTGGGCGCTGCACCAATGCAGAACGTGGGTGCCTACGGTGTCGAGATCAAGGATGTCTTTGCGGGCCTCACCGCGTTGGACCGTGAAACGGGCGAGTTGCGCGAGTTCGACCTTGCGGCCTGTTCCTTCGGTTACCGAGACAGCGTATTCAAGCGCAACCCGGGCCGCTGGTTGATTTTGCGCGTGCGCTTTGCCCTGAGCCATACCCTGCAGCCGCATCTGGACTACGGACCCGTGCGCCAGCGCCTGGCTGAGCAGGGGAACGCCGAACCGACTGCCCAGGCGATCAGTGACGCCATCTGCAGTATCCGGCGGGAGAAGCTGCCGGACCCGGCAGAACTGGGCAATGCCGGGAGCTTTTTCAAGAATCCGATAGTTTCGGCTGAATGTGTTGAGCGTATCCGTGCCCAGCACCCTGGCGTGGTGGCGTACCCACTGGCTGATGGCCAGGTCAAGCTGGCGGCAGGCTGGTTGATCGAGCAGGCGGGCTGGAAGGGGTATCGCGAGGGTGATGCTGGCGTGCATCGCCTGCAATCACTGGTGCTGGTCAATTATGGCCAAGCGAGCGGGGCGCAGATGCATGCGCTGGCGCAGCAGATTCAGGCAGATATCCTGCAGCGGTTCGGTGTCGCGTTAGAGATGGAGCCTAACCTGTGGTAGGGGCGAGCGGGGTTTAGGAGGGCTGCTGCGCAGCCTATCGCGACCTTTTGTTGCTTCTATTAGGGAAATAAAAAGCCCCGCCAGTTTGCGCTGGCGGGGCTTTTTATTCAGCCGTGGTTATCAACCGTGATGAGGCTTGTGCTCATCGGCGGCTTCCAGGGCTGGCTGCTGCTGCGCGGCCTTGGCGGCAGCCTCGGCTTCGCGCTTGCGGCGGCGCACTTCACGCGGGTCGTTCGGCGCGCGGCCGTTGGACAGCATGACCGTTGCAGGCTCTACTGCTGCCGGGGTTTCAGCGGCGGCGGCTTGCTCTTTTACAGGCTCGGGCTCGGCCACTGCTTCTGGTTGAACCTCTGCAACAGGTGCAGCTTCTTCAACCGCAGGGGTGGCTTGCGCAGCAGCCTGTGCCGGCTCGACAACGACCTGGGCCGGTTCGGCATCAGCCACTGGCGCCTCGGCTGGCAGGTGGATGACCGGCGCCGGCTCAACAGCTGGGGCTGCTTCAACAGCAGGCTGCGGTGCAACTTCCACCACGGGCTCTACAGCCGGCTCCACCACTGCAACAGGCTCGCTCACCGGCTGCTCGACCACCGGTGCGATGGCAATGGCCTGCTCGGTGGTTACGGCTTCGGGCTGTTCGGCAGGCTGTGCAGCTTCGGCGCTTTCATGCTCGACGACCGGAGCCACTTCAGCGGTGGCGCGCTCGGCCTGCTGATGGGCCTGGGCTTCTGCATTGGCGCTGATGTTGCTGGTGGCCACGGCTGCGGTGACAGCAACGCCTGCGGCGAGCTCCGCACCCAGTTCGGTTGCACCGTGCTGTTGAGGCTGCTCTTCGTTGCCTTCTTCTTCGCTGCCATCGATCAGCTCGCCATTGGCGTTGCGCTGACGCTCGCGACGATTGCTGCGGCGACGCTGGCCACGGGACCGGCGGCGTGGGCGCTCGTCATCGCTGCCTTCCTGGTCATCCTGCAGATGCTCTTCGTTCGGCAGTTGCTCTTCGGCCAGTTCGGCGGCCTGTTCAGTGGCTTCTGCGGCAACGCGAGGCTGGCGCTCTTCACGCGGTGGGCGAGGTGCGCGCTCTTCGCGTGGGGCACGTTCTTCACGCGGAGTACGCTCTTCGCGGGGTGCACGCTCTTCACGCGGAGCGCGTTCCTCGCGGGGTGCGCGTTCTTCACGCGGAGCACGTTCCTCGCGAGGTGCGCGTTCTTCACGTGGTGCGCGCTCTTCGCGCGGAGCTCGCTCTTCCCGGGCTACACGTTCTTCGCGTGGCTGGCGCTCTTCTCGTTCGGCAGGTGGGGTGGCGTCCAGCGGTTCACGCAATTCACGCACACGCTCTTCGTTTCGGTTGCCGCGGCGGTCTTCACGGGGCTGGCGCGGTGCACGTTCTTCACGCGGAGCACGTTCTTCGCGAGGCGCTCGTTCTTCACGCGGGGCACGCTCCTCTCGTGTCGCGCGTTCTTCACGCGGCGCGCGCTCGGCACGTTCCTCGCGCGGTTTGCGCTCCTCGTCACGGCGGCCGTTGCGGTTGCGCGATTGTTGGCGACCGTTACGGCGCTCTTCATTGCGCGAGCTACGCTCGGCAGCCGGCTTCTCGGCAGGGGTAACGACCGGCGCGGCAGCCGGCTCTTCCTTGCCGGCGAACAGGCTGACCAGCGACTTTACCAAACCCTTGAACAGGCTGGGTTCTGGCGCGCTCGGTGCTGGCGCCACCGGGGTGGCAGCAGGGGCTTCTTCGGCGGCGGCCGGAACCGGTGCGTTGGCGCGGGCGGGTGCAGTTTTCACCGCAGCTTCCTGGCGTACCAGCGTGCGGGTGGCGGTCGGCTGCGGCGCTTCCTCGGTTTCGGAGGCAGCGATCTCGTAGCTGGACTGGTTGTTCAGCACTTCCGGGTTGTCGTCGCGCAGGCGCTGGACTTCGAAGTGCGGCGTTTCCAGGTGATCGTTAGGCAGGATGATGATGCGTGCACGGGTGCGCAGCTCGATCTTGGTGATCGAGTTGCGTTTCTCGTTGAGCAGGAACGCGGCAACCGGGATCGGTACCTGAGCCCGCACTTCGGCGGTGCGATCCTTCAGGGCCTCTTCTTCGATCAGGCGCAGGATGGCCAGCGACAGCGATTCGACGTCGCGGATGATGCCGGTGCCGGAGCAGCGTGGGCACACGATACCGCTGCTTTCGCCCAGCGATGGGCGCAGGCGCTGGCGAGACATCTCCAGCAAGCCAAAGCGCGAAATACGGCCAACCTGCACGCGGGCACGGTCGGCTTCCAGGCATTCACGCACACGTTCTTCGACAGCGCGCTGGTTCTTGGCGGGCGTCATGTCGATGAAGTCGATGACGATCAGGCCGCCGATGTCACGCAGGCGCAGCTGGCGGGCGATCTCCTCGGCCGCTTCCAGGTTGGTCTGCAAGGCGGTTTCTTCGATGTCGCTGCCCTTGGTGGCGCGCGCCGAGTTGATGTCGATGGACACCAGGGCCTCGGTAGGGTCGATCACGATCGAACCACCGGACGGCAGTTCGACCACGCGCTGGAAGGCGGTTTCGATCTGGCTTTCGATCTGGAAGCGGTTGAACAGTGGCACGCTGTCTTCGTACAGCTTTACCTTGCTGGCGTACTGCGGCATGACCTGGCGGATGAAGGTGAGGGCTTCTTCCTGGGCATCGATGCTGTCGATCAGCACCTCGCCGATATCCTGGCGCAGGTAGTCGCGGATGGCGCGGATGATGACGTTGCTTTCCTGGTAGATCAGGAACGGTGCTGCGCGGTCCAGGGACGCTTCCTTGATGGCGGTCCACAGCTGCAGCAGGTAGTCGAGGTCCCACTGCATTTCTTCGCTGCTGCGGCCCAGGCCCGCGGTGCGCACGATCAGGCCCATGTCACCGGGTACGGTCAAGCCGTTGAGGGCTTCACGCAGTTCGTTGCGCTCTTCGCCTTCGATGCGGCGGGAAATGCCGCCCGCACGCGGGTTGTTGGGCATCAGGACCAGATAGCGGCCGGCCAGGCTGATGAAGGTGGTGAGGGCTGCGCCCTTGTTGCCACGCTCTTCTTTTTCGACCTGGACGATGACTTCCTGGCCTTCGCTGAGCACTTCCTTGATGTTGACCCGGCCTTCAGGGGCCTTCTTGAAGTACTCGCGGGAGATTTCTTTCAGCGGCAGGAAGCCGTGACGTTCGGAGCCGAAGTCGACGAAAGCGGCTTCGAGGCTGGGTTCGATGCGGGTGATCTTGCCTTTGTAGATGTTGGCCTTTTTCTGTTCACGCGCGCCGGACTCGATGTCCAGGTCGTACAGACGTTGACCGTCCACCAGGGCTACACGCAACTCTTCGGGTTGAGTTGCGTTAATCAGCATTCTTTTCATGTTGTACCGTCGGTTTCCGGGCTGCCGGAAACGGCGTTCGGCACACACGACGTCTCATGGTCGGTGCCAAGGTGCGCAAAGGATGGCCGGGCCATCCCCGTGTCGAGCGGCGTTCGGCACCAGCCGGTTGCCCAGCCTGCCGTTGTCGCGACGACGCGTCCTGTTTGCTGCGGTGCCTACCCGGCCCCGGTGGCTTCGAATTGTTATCCGAATCAACCAAGCGGGCCTGGTGCACTCAGTCAGGAGGAGGAATCAACCGTCAGCCGTGGACGCCCGCAGGCGTCTGTTCAGGACCTTATCCGCTCACCCGCCATTGATTGAGGCGAGGGGCCGGACGCGGTGCTACACGGTCCGAGGGCTGTGCATCTCCACCCTGCACGTATCCCTGATAATTCGGGTGCTGCCGCGCGCTGAATCCGCAACGGGTTGCATTTTTCGCCAGCGCAGGTTCTGCGCTGGCGCCATTCATGTCCAAGGCAGGTATTTCCGAAGCATTCGCCGTGCGTTGCGTGAAAGCGACGGGCGGGTAGAGGTGCAGCGAAAGAAGCGGGTAAGCAGGTGAAACACCGCACTTGTCGTTTTTTTCGGTCTTCTCTACGCAGCGCTGGTGGCGATTCCAGGCAATTCGGTAAACTGGCGAAAACCCCGTAGGACGGCCTCGCGTCCTGGAGAATTGCGAAGGTCAGGGACCGGCAAAAGAGCCTGGTGCCGCTGGCCTGCCGCTTATGGCGGCGTTCGCGACTATAGCAGCAATGATTAAGTGCTTCAATTCCATAAAAAATTGTTATGATCCCGCCATGACGACCAATACCCCTCCGACTTCCGGCGTTCAGCTGATCGAAGTCGCGCCGGAGCTTGCCGGCCAACGCATCGACAATTTCCTTATCACAGCGCTCAAGGGTGTGCCCAAGACGCTGGTTTACCGCATCCTGCGCAAGGGTGAAGTGCGGGTCAACAAAGGCCGTGTGAAGCCCGAGTACAAGATCCAGGCCGGTGACATCGTGCGGGTCCCGCCGGTTCGCCTGCCCGAGCGTGACGAGCCGGCGCCGGTGGCCCAGGGCCTGTTGCAGCGCCTGGAGGCGGCAATTGTCCATGAGGACAAGGCGCTGATCGTGATGAACAAGCCGGCTGGCATTGCCGTGCACGGCGGCAGCGGCCTGAGCTTCGGGGTGATCGAGGCGTTGCGCCAGTTGCGCCCCGATGCCAAGGAGCTGGAGCTGGTGCATCGCCTGGACCGCGATACCTCCGGCCTGCTGATGATCGCCAAGAAGCGCAGCATGCTGCGCCACCTGCACGCAGCGCTGCGCGGCGATGGTGTCGACAAGCGTTACATGGCCCTGGTGCGCGGCCATTGGCCCACGTCGAAGAAGCAGGTCAATGCGCCGCTGCTCAAGAGCAACCTGCGCTCCGGTGAGCGCATGGTCGAAGTCAACGATGAAGGCAAGGAGGCCTTGACCCTGTTCCGGGTGCTGCGCCGTTTCGGTGAGTTCGCGACCATTGTCGAGGCCAGGCCCATCACTGGCCGGACGCACCAGATTCGCGTGCACGCACTGCACGCCGGCCACATGATTGCCGGTGACAGCAAATATGGCGACGAAGACTTCAGCCGCGAAATTCGCGAACTGGGCGGCAAGCGGCTGTTCCTGCATGCCTACGCCCTGACCGTGCCGCTGCCCGATGGTGGCGAGCTCAAGCTGGAGGCGCCTGTGGACGAAGTGTGGGCCAAGACCGTGGAGCGTTTGAGTGCGCCGTGACTACCAGCTGTTGATTTTCGATTGGGACGGCACCCTGGCCGACTCCATCGGGCGTATTGTCGAGTCCATGAATGCAGCTGCTGCGCGTGCGGGTGAGGCGCCCAGCCCCGAGCAATCGGTCAAGGGCATCATTGGCCTGTCACTGGCGGAGGCCATCGAAACCCTGTACCCGCACCTGCCGCCGAGCCAGGTCGAGGTTTTCCGCCGGCACTATGCTGATATCTATACGGCGCTCGATCAGCACCCTTCGCCGCTGTTCGAAGGCGTGCGGGAATCGCTGGAGGCTTTCCGGGCCCAGGGTTATCGCCTGGCGGTGGCCACGGGGAAGGCGCGCCGAGGGCTGGATCGGGTTTTGAAGGCCAACGGCTGGGGGCAGTTCTTCGATATCACCCGTGCGGCGGACGAAACCCGTGGCAAGCCCCATCCGCTGATGCTTGAACAAATCTTGAGTCACTGTGGCGTGCCGCCAGAGCGCGCGCTGATGGTGGGTGACTCGGCGTTCGATTTGCAGATGGCCAGCAATGCGGGCATGCATTCGGTCGCGGTGGGCTATGGTGCCATGTCGCTGCAGGCCTTGGCCGAGTTTGGCCCGCAGCTGTGCATCGATCACTTTTCCCAGTTGCGCCAGTGGCTGGCCGGTAATCCAACTTCACTTCCAAGGTAGGTAAGCATGGCAGACGAATGGAGGGCGCCCGAGGCGGAGCCTGAGGAGCGCGAAGAGCGCAAGAGCTGGAAGCTGCTGGAGAAAACCCTGCTGGCCAGCGTCCAGGAGCAGCGCAGGTCGCGGCGCTGGGGGATTTTCTTCAAGCTGCTGACCTTCGTCTACCTGTTCGGCATTCTGGTGCTGTTCTCGCCCCTGATGGATATTGACAAGGCTGCCTCGCGCAGCACCAGCCATACGGCGTTGGTCGAGGTGCGCGGGGTCATTGCGGACCAAGAGGCGGCCAGTGCCGACAACATCGTCAAGAGCCTGCGCGAGGCGTTCAAGGACAGCAAGACCAAAGCGGTGGTGATGCGCATCAACAGCCCTGGTGGCAGCCCGGTACAGGCAGGCTACGTGTATGACGAAATTCGTCGTCTGCGCGCTGAATACCCGGCTATCAAGCTGTATGCGGTGATCGCCGACCTGGGCGCCTCCGGTGCCTATTACATCGCCAGCGCCGCGGATGAAATCTATGCCGACAAGGCCAGCCTGGTGGGCTCCATCGGTGTCACTGCCGCGGGCTACGGGTTTGTAGGCACCATGGAGAAGCTGGGTGTTGAGCGGCGAGCCTACACCTCGGGTGAGCACAAGGCGTTTCTCGACCCGTTCTCGCCGCAGAAACCTGAAGAAACCCGCTTCTGGCAAGGCGTGCTGGATACCACCCACCAGCAGTTCATCGCCATGGTCAAGCAAGGGCGCGGCGAGCGCCTGAAGGATAAGGAGCACCCTGAGCTGTTCAGCGGCCTGGTGTGGTCGGGTGAGCAGGCCAAGGCCTTGGGCCTGGTGGACGGGCTTGGCAGCGCCAGTTACGTGGCGCGCGAAATCGTGGGCGAGAGGGAGCTGGTCGATTTCACCGTCCAGGAGTCGCCGTTCGACCGCTTCTCCAAGCGCATGGGTGCCAGTGTGGCTGAGCATCTGGCGATGTGGATGGGCTTCCAGGGGCCGCAGTTGCGCTGAGGGTCTGTCGCGCGTTTTGCGGTGTTCGTGAGGTTGAGCGCTGCTCGCGCGGCGTTCAACCTCACAGGCGCGACAAAAACTCAAGGAGGCCTTAGGGCACTACCACCCCTTCCTCGGTCAGCATATCCACCAGCCGAATCAGCGGCAGCCCGATCAGGCTGGTCGCATCGCACCCGTGAGTGCTCTGGAACAAGCTCACCCCTAGCCCCTCCGCCTTGAAGCTCCCGGCGCAATCGAGTGGCTGTTCTGCTGCGACATAGCGCTCCACTCGCTCCCTGCTCAATTCGCGCAGCGTTACCGTAAACGGCACGCAGTCCACCTGGCAGTGCCCGGTCACGCTATTGAGTACTGCCAGCCCGGTGAGAAAGCTCACCTGCTGCCCGCTGCACGCCAGCAGCTGCTCGCAAGCCCGTTCGAAGGTATGTGGCTTGCCCAGCACCTGCTCGCCCAGTACTGCAACCTGGTCTGAGCCAATGATCAGGTGCGCGGGGTGGCTGCCCGCCAAGGCTTCGGCCTTTTGCCTGGCCAGCCGGCGCACCAGTTCCACGGCGGGTTCGTCACCCCGTTGTTGCTCGTCTATATCGGGGCTTGCCCAGGTGAACGGCAGGCGCAGGCGTGCCAGTAATTCGCGGCGATAGGCAGAGCTGGACGCCAGTAACAAAGGAAGCATGGTAGACTCCTGAATCGGTTGAACAAATTCTATCACGCACGATGCCGCCAATTTCCTTTGACAGGGGCGGGGGGCATCCCTAGAATGCTGCGCCTATGTTGAATGACCCGATTCCACCTCACGTTGACCCGCGCAAATTAGCCGATCGTGGTGTAACCCTTACCGGTTCACTGCAACTCGCTGATTTGGAAAGACTCTGCGACCCGCTTTCCGACAATGTCGGTACGGTGCAGGCGAAGTTCGATTTTGAACGAGATGAACAGCACGTGGTGGTTATCCACAGTGCGCTGGACGTCGAAGTCAAGATGGTTTGCCAGCGTTGTCTTGAGCTGGTCACCCTGCCGATCCACAGCGAATGTACGTACGCTGTGGTGAAGGAGGGTGCGAATACCCAGTCGTTGCCGAAAGGCTATGACGTGCTGGAACTGGGCGAAGATCCTTTGGATCTGCAGGCGTTGGTCGAGGAAGAGCTTTTGCTCGCCTTGCCCATCGTGCCTGCTCATCATCCGGAAGAATGCCAGCAGCCGGCGGGCGCAGACGAGCCCGATTCGAGCAAGGACGAGGTATCGCGGTCCAACCCGTTCAGTGTTTTGGCGCAGTTAAAGCGTGACCCAAACGTTTAGGAGTTAATCAATTATGGCTGTTCAGCAGAACAAAAAATCCCGCTCTGCCCGTGACATGCGTCGTTCGCACGATGCCCTGTCGGAAAACGCACTGTCGGTAGAGAAGTCCACCGGTGAAGTCCACCTGCGCCACCACGTTTCGCCAGAAGGCGTATACCGTGGTCGCAAAGTGGTCGACAAGGGCGCTGACGAGTAATCCTTGTCCGCTCAGATCATCGCGATCGACGCAATGGGCGGGGACTTCGGTCCCCGCAGCATTGTCCAGGCTAGCATTGCCTGCCTTTCTGCAACCCCCTCGCTGCACCTGACCCTTGTCGGTCAACCCTCTCTCCTGGAAGAACTCATCAGTGGCATCTCGGCTACCGATCGCTTGCGCCTTCAAATTGTGCCTGCCAGCGAGGTGGTCGGCATGGATGAGCGTCCATCCCAGGTGTTGCGTGGCAAGCCAGACTCATCGATGCGCGTGGCGCTCGAACTGGTCCGCGATGGCAAGGCGCAAGCGTGCGTCAGTGCCGGCAATACCGGGGCGTTGATGGCGCTGTCCCGATTCGTGCTCAAGACGCTGCCAGGTATTGATCGCCCGGCGATGGTGGCGGCGCTGCCTACGCGTACCGGGTTCTGTCAGTTGCTCGACCTGGGCGCCAACGTTGACTGCACCGCCGAGCATCTCTATCAGTTCGCCGTCATGGGGTCGGTTGCCGCCCAAGTGCAGGGCGTGCAGCGCCCGCGGGTAGGCTTGTTGAACGTGGGTACCGAAGACATCAAGGGCAACCAGCAGGTAAAGCTGGCTGCCAGCCTGTTGCAGAACGCCCGCGGGCTTAACTACGTGGGCTTCGTCGAAGGCGACGGGTTGTACCAGGGTGTCGCTGATGTAGTGGTGTGTGACGGCTTTGTTGGCAACATCCTGCTCAAGTCCAGCGAAGGGCTGGCGAGCATGATTGGCGAACGCGTCGAGCAGGTGTTCCGGCGCGGCATGTTGTCGCGCCTGGCCGGTTTGGTGGCCAGGCCACTGCTCAAGCGCCTGCAGGCAGACCTGGCGCCTGCGCGCCACAACGGTGCCAGTTTCCTGGGCTTGCAGGGCATCGTCATCAAGAGCCATGGCTCGGCAGGTGTACAGGGGTTGCAGAGCGCCATCGAGCGGGCGTTGATCGAGATCCGGCAAGACCTGCCGCAGCGGCTGCATGGGCGCCTGGAGGATTTGCTGCTGTAGCGTCGACCCAGCGAAGGCCTTAGGCATATCGGCGATGAAATGCTTAAATGTGACCGCTTGGTCTGTATTTCCATCCAAGTTTTCAGATTCTGCGCCGGGCCTAAGGCCTGTCGCACCCTATCCGACGACAAGATCATAAGGGCTTGTTCAATGTCTGCATCTCTCGCATTCGTCTTTCCCGGTCAAGGTTCCCAGTCGCTGGGCATGCTCGCCGAGCTCGGCGCCGAGAAGCCGGTGATCATCGAAACCTTCAAGGAAGCGTCCGAAGCACTGGGCTATGACTTGTGGAAGCTGGTTCAGGAAGGCCCGGAAGAGCAACTTAACCAGACCGACAAGACTCAGCCGGCCATCCTCGCCGCCTCTATCGCGCTGTGGCGCCTGTGGCTGGAAGAGGGGGGTGCCAAGCCGGCGTTCGTCTCTGGCCATAGCCTGGGTGAGTACAGCGCTCTGGTAGCGGCTGGCAGTATCACGTTGAAAGACGCCGTCCGCCTGGTCGAGCGCCGCGGCCAGCTGATGCAGGAAGCCGTGCCTGCCGGGCACGGTGCCATGGCAGCCATTCTGGGGCTGGATGATGCCGTTGTGGTGCAGCTTTGTGCCGAGGCGGCCGAGGATGAAGTGGTCAGTGCTGTCAACTTCAACTCCCCCGGCCAGGTTGTCATTGCTGGCAACAAGGCTGCCGTGGATCGTGCCATGGAGTTGTGCAAGGCCAAAGGTGCCAAGCGTGCCTTGCCGCTGGCCGTCAGTGTGCCCTCCCATTGTGCTTTGATGAAGCCTGCTGCCGAGCGCTTTGCCGAGGCGGTCAACGCCATCGATTGGCAAGCGCCGCAGATCCCCGTGGTGCAGAACGTCACTGCCGCCGTTGCGCCAGGCCTCGATGCCCTGAAGCAGGACCTGCTGGCACAGTTGTATCAGCCCGTGCGCTGGGTCGAGTGCGTACAGGCGTTGGCTGCCAATGGCGCGGTCAACCTGGTCGAGTGCGGCCCTGGCAAGGTGTTGGCTGGGCTTAACAAGCGTTGCGCCGATGGCGTGAGCACTTACAACCTCAATACCCCCGACGCTGTCGCCGCCACCCGCGCGGCGCTGGCCTGAACTGGAGAAACTTGCATGAGCCTGCAAGGTAAAGTTGCACTGGTCACTGGTGCCAGCCGTGGCATCGGCCAGGCGATCGCCCTGGAACTCGGCCGCCAGGGTGCCATCGTGATTGGCACCGCTACATCGGCCTCCGGTGCCGAGCGTATTGCCGCCACCCTGAAAGAGCACGGCGTGGCCGGTACCGGCATGGAGCTGAACGTGACCAGCGCAGAGTCCGTCGAGACCGTGCTGGCCGCCATTGGTGAGCAGTTCGGGGCGCCGGCAATCCTGGTCAACAATGCTGGCATCACCCGGGACAACCTCATGCTGCGCATGAAGGACGACGAGTGGTTCGATGTGATCGACACCAACCTCAACAGCCTGTACCGCCTGTCCAAGGGCGTGTTGCGTGGTATGACCAAGGCCCGTTGGGGCCGTATCATCAGCATCGGCTCGGTAGTCGGCGCCATGGGTAACGCCGGGCAGGCCAACTACGCTGCTGCCAAGGCTGGCCTGGAAGGTTTCAGCCGCGCCCTGGCGCGTGAAGTGGGTTCGCGGGGCATTACCGTCAATTCGGTAACCCCGGGCTTCATCGATACAGACATGACGCGCGAGCTTCCTGAGGCCCAACGTCAGGCCTTGCAGACCCAGATTCCGCTGGGCCGCCTGGGTCAGGCAGACGAAATCGCCAAGGTGGTTTCGTTCCTGGCGTCGGAAGGTGCAGCCTATGTGACCGGTGCTACCGTGCCGGTCAACGGCGGCATGTACATGTAATATCGCAACTCAATGTGACGGATTCAGTAAAAAAAGAGTCATACTGCGAGCCTAAAATCCGTTATAAAGCTGCAATCAGATTCCGGGCGGCGGGTGCGGTGCTGAAGGGAGAGGCGCGTTTAGCTTGAAAAGCAGGCGTTCTTCTATAAAATTAGCCACCGGCCAGCTGCCTGACATATATCCATTAGGAGTAAACCTAGGTATGAGCAACATCGAAGAACGCGTCAAGAAAATCGTCGCCGAGCAACTGGGCGTCAAGCAAGAAGAAGTGACTAACGAGAAGTCCTTCGTCGATGACCTGGGTGCCGATTCGCTTGACACCGTTGAGCTGGTGATGGCTCTGGAAGAGGAATTCGAGACCGAAATCCCTGACGAAGAAGCCGAGAAGATCACTACCGTTCAAGCTGCTATCGACTACGTCAACGCCCACCAGGCCTAAGACGCTGCAGTCGACGCTTCTTGTCGGGAAAAACCGCACTGCCTTCGCCGGCGTGCGGTTTTTTCTTTGCAAGCGTCCCGTTTCAAACGATGGGGTGTCCGGCCCCGGGCATCGAGAGCTTGTTGCCATTTCATTTCCATTGCGTTGAATGCAATGGCAAGAAACTCTGACATTAGAAAAGGAGAGTACTGTGTCGCGTAGACGCGTCGTGGTCACCGGTATGGGCATGCTGTCGCCACTGGGTACCGATGTACCGAGCACATGGCAAGGCATTCTGGCTGGCCGTAGTGGCATCGGTCCAATCGAACACACGGACCTTTCTGCCTACTCCACCCGTTTTGGCGGCTCGGTCAAAGGCTTCGAGGTCGAGCAATACCTGTCGGCCAAAGAGGCCCGCAAGCTTGACCTGTTCATCCAGTACGGCCTGGCCGCAGGCTTCCAGGCCGTGCGCAATGCCGGCCTTGAAGTGACCGACGCCAACCGTGAGCGCATTGGCGTTGCCATGGGGTCTGGTATTGGCGGGCTGACCAACATCGAAGAAACCAGCCGCACGCTGCACGATTCCGGCCCACGGCGCATTTCGCCGTTCTTCGTGCCGGGCTCGATCATCAACATGATCTCGGGCTTCCTGTCGATTCACCTGGGTTTACAGGGGCCGAACTACGCCATCGCCACCGCTTGCACCACCGGTACTCATTGCATCGGCATGGCGGCGCGCAACATTGCTTACGGTGAAGCGGATGTGATGATCGCCGGCGGTGCTGAAATGGCCGCCTGCGGCCTCGGCATGGGCGGCTTCGGCGCTTCGCGTGCGCTTTCTACGCGCAACGACGAGCCGAGCCGCGCGAGCCGCCCCTGGGACAAGGGCCGTGATGGCTTCGTACTGTCCGATGGCGCTGGCGCATTGGTGCTTGAGGAACTCGAGCACGCCCAGGCCCGTGGTGCCACCATCTACGCAGAGCTGGTGGGTTTTGGCATGAGTGGCGACGCCTACCACATGACCTCGCCGCCTGAAACCGGCGAAGGCGCTGCTCGGTGCATGGCCAACGCCCTGCGCGATGCCGGTGTTGAACCGCACGAGGTCAGCTACATCAATGCTCACGGCACCTCGACCCCGGCAGGCGACCTAGCCGAAGTGTCGGCGATCAAACGTGTATTTGGCGAGCATGCCTACAAGCTGGCCGTGAGCTCGACCAAGTCGATGACGGGCCATCTGTTGGGTGCAGCAGGCGCGGTTGAAGCGATCTTCAGTGTGCTGGCCATCAACAGCCAGATGGCTCCGCCAACCATCAACCTCGACGAGCCGGACGAAGGGTGTGACCTGGACTTCGTGCCGCACCAGGCGCGCAGCATGCCGATCGACGTGGTGCTGTCCAACTCCTTCGGTTTTGGTGGCACCAATGGCTCCCTGGTGTTCCGCCGGTTTGCCGGCTGATGCACAGCTGGGTAGATGGCCAATCCCAGGCTGCGGTTAACCTGCAGAACCGGGGCCTGGCCTACGGCGATGGTGTGTTTGAAACCATCGCCGTGCGTCACGGCCGGCCCAGCCTGCTGGGCGAGCACATGGCGCGTTTGGCCTTGGGGTGTCAACGCCTGTTCATCCCGGTGGATGTGGCACTGGTCGCCGATGAGCTTCAACGCTTTGCCAGCCAGCTAGGGGAAGGCGTCGCCAAACTGATCCTCACCCGTGGCGACAGCCAGCGTGGCTACGCGCCCGTGGCGGATGCGCCAGCCCGGCGTATCCTGCAAGCCAGCCCATTGCCGGCCTATCCCCAGTCCTACGGCGATCAGGGCGTGCGCCTTTTTCTCTGCAAGACGCGGCTTGGGGAACAACCCTTGCTGGCAGGCCTCAAACACCTCAACCGCCTGGAGCAGGTACTGGCCCGTGCCGAGTGGCAGGGCAGTGAACATGCAGAAGGCCTGATGTGTGATGGGCATGACCGGATCATCGAAGGGGTGTACAGCAACCTGTTTCTGGTGCGCGACGGTACGCTGCTCACTGCTGACCTGCAGCGCTGCGGCGTGGCAGGGGTAATGCGCGCCGCGTTGTTGCAGCAGGCCCCATTGCTCGGCATCCCCTCACACGTGCGTGACCTGCCGTACCCTGAGCTTGAGCAAGCCGACGAAGTATTTGTTTGCAACAGCGTGTACGGCATATGGCCCGTGCGCAGTGCAGGCGAGCTAAACTGGTCGCCTGGCCCGCTCACGCGTAAATTGCAGGCTGTCGCCCGTACGTTACTGGAAACCTGAATTCGTGAGACGTAAATTCCTGCTGCTGCTGGAAATGGGCTTGATCATTGCCGGCCTTGCGCTTGGCTGGTCGGCCTGGAAGGTTCACGCTGTGCTGGACCAGCCCCTGCACGTGGAGCAGGAGCGCCTGCTGGACGTGCCCAACGGTGCCACCCCCAACCGCATGTTCTACCGCATGCAGCAGGAGGGCCTGCTGGATGATGCTCTATGGCTGCGCCTGTACTGGCGGTTCAACATGGCCGGCGTGCCATTGCATACCGGGGAGTACCGGCTTACCCCAGGCATGACGGTTGAGCAGCTGTTTGATGCCTGGCGGCGCGGTGATGTGGTGCAGTACAACCTCACCTTGGTGGAGGGTTGGACATTCCGGCAGGTGCGCACGGCTGTCGCCAGGCACGAGAAGATCAAGCAGACCCTGGACGGGCTCTCGGATGCCGAGGTCATGGACAAGCTGGGTCACACCGGGGTGTTCCCTGAGGGGCGCTTCTTCCCCGATACCTACCGGTTCGTGCGCGGCATGACCGATGTCGAGCTGCTGCAGCAGGCCTACATGCGCCTGGAAGAAGTCTTGGCTAAAGAGTGGGCCGAGCGTACGCGTGACCTGCCATACCGTGATCCCTACCAGGCGCTGATCATGGCATCGCTGGTGGAAAAGGAAACCGGTATTCCCCAGGAGCGTGGGCAGATTGCCGGCGTGTTCGTACGGCGTCTGCGCCTGGGCATGATGTTGCAGACCGACCCCACGGTGATCTACGGCATGGGCGAACGCTACAACGGCAGAATCACCCGCGCCGACCTGCGTGAGCCCACGCCCTACAACACCTATACCATCACCGGGCTGCCACCCACGCCTATCGCCATGGTGGGCCGTGAAGCCATCCATGCCGCGCTTAACCCGGCAGATGGCACCAGCCTGTATTTCGTTGCGCGCGGTGATGGCAGCCATGTGTTTTCCGATGATCTGGACGACCATAACTCCGCCGTGCGCGAGTTCCAGATAAAGCGGCGGGCGGACTACCGCTCCAGCCCCGCACCTCAGACAACCCAGCCGGGTGGCGAAGCCGCCGCCCAGCCTCAGGCAGACAGCACCGGCCAGCCCGCTGAGCCGTCGCCACCCGCTGAGCCGGCCGGCAATGGCAGCGCCAGCGACGCGCCGGCCACCGCGCCGACGACGCCTGAAGTAAAACATTAAGGACTGCCCGTGACTGGCTTGTTTATTACTCTGGAAGGCCCCGAAGGCGCAGGCAAGAGCACTAACCGTGACTACCTCGCTGCGCGCCTGCGCGAGCAGGGGCTGGATGTGGTGTTGACCCGTGAGCCCGGCGGCACGCCATTGGCCGAAAAGGTAAGGGAGCTGCTGCTGGCCCCCAGTGACGAGGCGATGGCTGCCGACACCGAGCTCCTGCTGGTATTCGCCGCCCGTGCCCAGCACCTGGCGCAGGTGATACGGCCAGCGCTGGCGCGGGGTGCGGTTGTACTGTGTGACCGCTTTACAGATGCCACCTACGCTTACCAAGGCGGTGGTCGCGGCTTGTCGGTTGCGCGTATTGCCACCCTCGAGCAGTTCGTGCAAGGGGACTTACGTCCTGATTTGACCCTGATCTTCGACTTGCCGGTCGAAGTTGGCTTGGCCCGAGCCGCGGCCCGCGGCCGCTTGGACCGTTTCGAGCAGGAAGGGCAAGCCTTCTTCGAAGCAGTGCGCCATGCTTATCTGCAACGGGCCGAGCGAGAGCCCCACCGTTATAGCCGTCTGGATGCCGCGCAGTCGCTTGACGCGGTCCAGCGGGCCATCGACGGGCTGGTGCCTGGTATCGTGGAACGCTGCCGTGGCTGATGGCTACCCTTGGCAACAGGCGCTGTGGGAGCAACTTGCCGGTCGCGCCCAGCACGCCCATGCTTACTTGCTGCACGGCCCGCAAGGCACCGGCAAACGGGCGTTGGCCGAGCGCCTGATGGCACGGTTGCTGTGTCAGCAGCCTCAGGGTACGGAGGCGTGCGGCACCTGCAAGTCGTGCCATTTGCTCAAGGCCGGTAGCCACCCGGATAATTTCATCCTGGAGCCCGAAGAGCTCGACAAACCGATCAAGGTTGACCAGGTGCGCGAGTTGGTCGCCTTCGTGGTGCAGACGGCGCAACTGGGTGGTCGCAAGGTAGTCCTGATTGAGCCGGTCGAGGCCATGAACGTCAACGCCTCGAACGCCTTGCTCAAAAGCCTGGAGGAGCCCTCGGGCGATACCGTCCTGCTGCTGGTGACGCACCAACCGAGCCGCCTTCTGCCTACCATCAAAAGCCGGTGCCAGCAGGTAGCGTGCCCGCAGCCCAGCCAGGCCCAGAGCCAGGCTTGGCTGGCCGGAGCCTTGCCAGGCAGCGGTGAAAGTGAGCGCGCGGAGCTGTTGGCACTGGCCGCAGGTTCGCCACTGCTTGCAGTCAGCCTGCAGGCGCAGGGCGTTCGAGAACAGCGCGCGCTGGTTGCCGATGGGGTGAAGAAGTTGCTTAAACAGCAGGCTTCCCCCAGCCAACTGGCGGAGGCGTGGACCGGCGTGCCGCTGCTGCTGTTGTTCGACTGGTTCTGCGATTGGGCGCACCTGATCTTGCGCTACCAATTGACCCAGGATGAGGATGGGCTAGGGTTGCCCGACATGCGCAAGGTGGTGCAATACCTTGCCCAGAAAAGTAGGCCGGCCAAGGTGCTTGAGGTTCAGACATGGACTTTGGAGCAGCGCCAGAAGGTGCTTGGCAAGGCCAACCTGAACCGTGCTCTGTTGCTCGAATCGCTGCTGGCCCACTGGTTGCAGTTGCCAAGTGCCCGCTGATTTTCATTCATTTTTGTGTGCGTAGCCCATGCTAGTAGATTCCCATTGCCATCTGGACCGTCTGGACCTCACTGCTCACCAGGGCTCGCTCGATGCGGCGTTGGAGGCGGCACGTGGTCGGGGCGTAGGCCATTTTCTGTGCATCGGCGTGAGCGCCGAAAATGCCGGCGCGGTGAAAGCGCTCACTGAGCGGTACGCTGATGTGGACTGCTCGGTAGGCGTCCATCCATTGGACCTGGCGCCGGGCGAAACGCCTGCGCTGGAGTGGTTGATGCATGAGTTGTCGCATCCTCATGTGGTGGCAATCGGTGAAACCGGGCTGGATTACCACTACGAGCCTGAAGCTGCCGAGCTTCAGCAGGCGTCTTTCCGCTTGCACTTGGAAGCCTCGCGGCAGACGGGCAAGCCGGTGATTGTGCATACCCGGGCGGCACGGGCTGATACGCTGGCGCTTTTACGCGAAGCAGGCTTGCCTCAGGCGGGCGTGCTGCACTGCTTTACTGAAGATTGGGAAATGGCCAAGGCAGCGCTGGACCTTGGCTATTACATCTCGTTGTCGGGCATCGTCACCTTCCGCAATGCCGACGCGTTGCGGGAAGTGGCCAGGCAGGTGCCTGCTGATCGCCTTCTGGTGGAAACCGATGCGCCGTACCTTGCGCCAATTCCCCATCGTGGCAAACCGAACCTCCCGCAATATGTGCGTGAAGTTGCAGAGTATGTAGCTTCGCTGCGGGGTGCCAGTTACGAGCAGTTGGCCGAACAGACAACCACCAACTTCAAACGCCTGTTCCCACTGGCAAGGGTCGCCTGAAGCAGTCGATTAACTTTCGTTGCTGTTGCTGTTGCTGTTGCTGTTGCTGTTGCTGTTGCTGTTGCTGTGCTGTTGCTTCTAAGTGCGCGATAGTCC
>NZ_BBIU01000043.1 GCF_000730645.1 Pseudomonas parafulva NBRC 16636 = DSM 17004
GCTCCTACAGGATTACCGCAGCCTGCAGCTTTGTGCAGTACCTGTGGGAGCGGCTTTAGCCGCGAAGAGGCCGGAAGGCCTCACACAGCATTACGCGGTAACAGCAACCCCAGCGGCAGCCTTACCCGCGCCTCGATCCCACCACCGGACCGATTGCGCAGCTCCACATTCCCACCATGCTGCGCCGCGATCCGCTTGACGATCGCCAGCCCCAGCCCGGTGCCTTTGCCACCGCGCGCCCGGTCACCCCGAATGAACGGGTTGAAGATGGTCTCCAGCTCCGATTCGTCGATCCCCGCCCCGCGGTCCAATACGCTCAGCACCACATAGGGTGCGCTCTCGTCACCCGACACATAGGCGGCCACCTCGACCCCCTTGCCCGCATGGTGCAGGGCGTTGCCGATCAAGTTGCCCAGCATGCGCTTGAGCGAAACCCGGCGTACCGGGAACGGCGGAATGGGCTCCAGGCACAGACGCACCCGCTCCTGCGGCTGGTTGTACGGCGCCACCACCTCACGCACCAGCGCGCCCAGGTCGATTTCTTCCAGGGGCTCATCGCGGCCGTCGCGGATGAACGCCAGGAACTGATCGAGAATGGCGTCCATGTCTTCGATGTCGCGGACCATGTCGTCACTCAGGTCGTTGTCGCTGTCGAGCAATGACAGCGACAAACGCAAGCGTGTCAGCGGCGTGCGCAGGTCGTGGGAAACCCCGGCCAGCATCAACTCACGCTCGCGCCCGGCCTGCTCCACGTCCTCTGCCATCTGGTTGAACGCCTTGTACACCTCGGCCATTTCGCTGGGGGTGTCGCTGATGGGCAAACGCACACTGCGCCCCTGCCCCAGCTGGCGGGCGGCGAACACCAGGCGCTTGAGCGGCTGGTTGAGCTGGCGCACGAAAATCCAGGCCGACGCCGTGGACAACAGGCCGATGGCCAGGAACCAGCCCAATACGTTCCAGATTTTCTGGCCGCGCAGCGGGTGTGGGTACAGCGGTACCTTCAACCAGCCAGGCCCCAGGCTGGGGGCGTTGACCCACAGCGCCGGTGGCGCATGAATGCGCAAACGCACCTCGGTGTCTTCGCCCAGCTCGGCCTGCATCTGCCGCTGGTAGATTTCGCTGTACGGCCAGTGCTGCTCGCCTTCGGGCACGCCCGAGCCGGTCACCCGGATAAGGCCTGCCGCTTCGGCGATCTGGTCGCGGTTTTCTTCATCCGCCGCCCAGTAGGCGCGCAGGGTCAATGCCACGCCGTGGCTGTACTGCCGGTCGACCAGCACATCCTCGTTCATCAACAGGTAGACCAAGGTGAGTGCCTTGGAAAACAGGACGACGATCAGGACCAGCCACAGCGTGCGGGCGAAGAAGCTTTGCGGAAACCACAGAGGGGTTTTCATTCAGTGGCTGACATCATTTGCCGGCATTGCCATCCGGTACGAATACATAGCCCACGCCCCAGACCGTCTGGATGTAACGGGGCTTGGACGGGTCGGGCTCGATCATGCGGCGCAGGCGCGAGATCTGCACGTCGATGGAACGTTCAAGCGCATCCCACTCGCGGCCACGGGCCAGGTTCATCAGCTTGTCGCGGGTCAGCGGCTCGCGGGCGTGCATCACCAGCGCCTTGAGCACGGCGAATTCGCCGGTGGTGAGCATGTGCACTTCGTTGCCGCGCTTGAGCTCGCGGGTGGCCAGCGACAGCTCGTAGTCACCGAAGGTGACCGACTCGTCTTCGCTACCCGGCGCACCCGGCACGGTAGGCGCCTGGCGGCGCAGCACGGCCTTGACCCGCGCCATCAGCTCGTCGGGGTTGAACGGCTTGCCCAGGTAATCGTCTGCCCCCAGCTCCAGCCCCTTGATGCGGCTGAGTTCGTCACCCTTGGCGGTGAGCATGATGATGGGGATCTGGTTATTCTGCTGGCGCAGGCGCCGGCAGGCGGACAAGCCATCCTCGCCAGGCAGCATGAGGTCGAGCACCACCAGGTTGAACACCTCGCGTTGCAGCAGGCGGTCCATCTGTTCGGTGTTCGGCACCGCACGGGCGCGGTAGCCCTTGCTGGTGAAGAAACGTTCCAGCAGGCTGCTGAGCCCCGGATCGTCATCGACGATAAGAATCTTTTCACCTTCAGCGGTGTTTGGCGTGCCGGTCATGAATAACTCCTCTGGTATCGCCGCGCATTATGGCGTAGCCGTTGTAGCGCGTGCCGTGAGCATTGTTAGCAGATTTTTCCCCGGGCGCCAGTTCCCGCTGGCGGCGGGCCATCACCGCAAGCCGTTTGCGATGGGTATAATGCGCCGCTTTCATCCAGCGCCGCCGGGCGAAAAGCTCACCGGCGACCCGTATTCAAGAATGTCAGGTGGTTTACATGGACAGCATCAACAGCCGTATCGCCGAGGAACTGGGCGTGCGCCCCCAGCAGGTCGAGGCGGCCGTGGGCCTGTTGGACGAAGGCTCTACCGTGCCCTTCATCGCCCGTTACCGTAAAGAGGTGACCGGCAGCCTGGACGACACCCAGCTGCGCCACCTGGAAGAGCGCCTGCGCTACCTGCGCGAACTCGACGAGCGCCGTGCCAGCATTCTTGGCAGCATCGAGGAGCAGGGCAAGCTGACCCCGGAGCTGGCCCGCGAGATCAAGCTGGCCGACACCAAGACCCGCCTTGAAGACCTGTACCTGCCGTACAAGCAGAAGCGCCGCACCAAGGGCCAGATCGCCCTGGAAGCCGGCCTGGGCGAGCTGGCCGACAGCCTGTTCAACGACCCGACGCTGGTGCCGGAAGACCAGGCCGCCCGTTTTGTCAGTGCCGACAAGGGTGTGGCCGACACCAAGGCCGCGCTGGAAGGCGCCAAGTACATCCTCATGGAGCGTTTTGCCGAAGACGCCGCGCTGCTCGACAAGCTGCGCAGCTTCCTCAAGCACGAGGCCGTACTCACGGCCCGCGTAGTACCCGGCAAGGAAGAGGAAGGCGCCAAGTTCCGCGACTACTTCGCCCATGACGAACTGCTGCGCAACGCCCCCTCGCACCGTGCCCTGGCCATTTTCCGCGGCCGCAACGAAGGCGTGCTCAGCGCCTCGCTCAAGGTTGGCGAAGAACTGCCAGGCACCCTGCACCCGTGCGAGCTGATGATTGGCGAACACGTGGGTATCGAGAACCGCAGCCGCCCGGCAGACAAGTGGCTGGGCGAGGTGGTGCGCTGGACCTGGAAGGTCAAGCTGTACACCCACCTGGAAACCGACCTGTTCGGCGAGCTGCGCGATAACGCCGAAGGCGAGGCCATCAATGTCTTCGCCCACAACCTGCACGACCTGCTGCTGGCCGCACCGGCCGGCCCACGCGCCACCCTGGGCTTCGACCCGGGCCTGCGCACCGGCTGCAAGCTGGCCGTGGTGGATGCCACCGGCAAGCTGCTGGACTACGCCACCGTCTACCCGCACGCGCCGAAGAACGACTGGGACCGCACCCTGTCTGTCATGGCCGCCCTGTGCGCCAAGCACTCGGTCGAGCTGGTCGCCATCGGCAACGGCACCGCCAGCCGCGAGAGCGACAAGCTGGTGGCCGACCTGGTCAAGCAGTACCCGGCACTGAAGATCACCAAGGTGATGGTGTCCGAGGCCGGTGCTTCGGTGTACTCGGCGTCGGAACTGGCCGCGCGGGAATTCCCGGACCTGGACGTGTCGATCCGTGGCGCTGTCTCCATCGCCCGCCGCCTGCAGGACCCGTTGGCCGAACTGGTCAAAATCGACCCTAAATCCATCGGTGTCGGCCAGTACCAGCATGATGTGTCCCAACTCAAGCTGGCCCGTGGCCTGGACGCCGTGGTCGAGGACTGCGTGAACGCCGTGGGCGTGGATGTGAATACCGCTTCGGTGGCCCTGCTGACGCGCATTTCCGGCCTGAACGCCACACTGGCGCAAAACATCGTTGCCCACCGTGATGCCAACGGCCCGTTCGCGACCCGCGCGGCGCTTAAAAAGGTCAGCCGCCTGGGTGAGAAAACCTTCGAACAGGCCGCAGGCTTCCTGCGCGTAATGAACGGCGACAACCCGCTGGACGCCTCTGCCGTGCACCCGGAGGCCTACCCGCTGGTGCAACGTATCGCCGCCGGCACCGACCGTGACATCCGCTCGCTGATCGGTGACAGCAGCTTCCTCAAGCGCCTGGACCCGAAGAAATTCACCGACGAAACCTTCGGCCTGCCGACCGTCACCGACATTCTGCAAGAGCTCGACAAACCCGGCCGCGACCCGCGCCCCGAGTTCAAGACCGCCACCTTCCAGGATGGCGTCGAAGACCTCAAGGACCTGGAGCCGGGCATGATCCTGGAAGGCGTGGTGACCAACGTCACCAACTTCGGCGCGTTCGTCGACATCGGCGTGCACCAGGACGGCTTGGTACATATTTCGGCACTGTCGGAAAAGTTCGTCAAAGACCCTCGCGAAGCGGTCAAGGCGGGCGACGTGGTCAAGGTCAAGGTCATGGAGGTGGATATCCCGCGCAAACGCGTCGGCCTGTCCATGCGCATGGGCGACACCCCGGGCGAAAAGGTTGAAGGTGGCCGAGGCAACGGCGGCAACCGTGGCAATGGCGGCAACCGCCAGCAGCAGGCCCCGCGCCAGCGCGAAACGGCAACCGCTGCCCCGGCCAACAACGCCATGGCGGCGCTGTTCGCCAACGCCAAGCAGTTGAAGAAGAAGTGATGGACGTCCCGCGCGAGTATGTCGAAAGCGCCTTCAGCCAGCTGCTGGGCTGCCGCCTGCGACACCTGGAAGCGGGTGTTGCCGAAGTGGCCCTGGCGCTGGAGCCACACTTGCGCAACCGTGGCCAGAAGCTGCACGGCGGGGCGATTTTCAGCCTGGTGGACATCGCCATGGGCCTGGCCTGCTCGGCCAGCCATGGCTTTGACCAGCAGAGCGTCACCCTGGAATGCAAGATCAACTACCTGCGGGCCGTCAGCGAGGGCGAGGTGCTCTGCATCGCCCGTGTGCTGCATGCCGGGCGGCGCACCCTGGTGGTCGACGCCGACGTAGTCCAGGGCGACAAGCGGGTGGCGAAGGCGCAAGGAACCTTCGTCGTCATCTAGCTCACAAAGCAGTATCTGCGGTATTTTCCAGCAGTGCGCTGGCACTGCTGGGGCCGTGTAAACCAGGCGACAACGCCAGTTCCTTTCTTCCTACCCTTGTAGACCGTTATCTCTACCCCCATATTGGGGCGACTGACGCGTGAAGGAATACATCTTGAGCGAACTCCTCAACCGCCGCCTGAGCCTGCTCGGCGCAAATCTTCCCCTGCTCAAGCAGTGCCTGCACGGTATTGAGCGCGAATGCCTGCGCGTGACCGACCAAGGTCGCCTGGCCCAGACCCCGCACCCGGAGGCGCTGGGCTCGGCCCTCACCAACGAGCGGATCACCACCGATTATTCCGAGTCGTTGCTGGAGTTCATCACCCCGGCACTGCCCGACCCCGCCGAAGTCCTGGAAAACCTCGAGCAAACCCACCGCTTCGTCTACAGCAAACTGGGCGAAGAGTACTTGTGGAGCCCGTCGATGCCGTGCTCGCTGCCGGCCGAGGAAGACATCCCGATCGCCGAATACGGCACCTCCAACATCGGCAGGCTCAAGCACGTGTACCGCAAGGGCCTGGCCCTGCGCTACGGGCGCACCATGCAGTGCATTGCCGGTATCCACTACAACTTCTCGCTGCCCGAGGCGCTGTGGCCGCTGTTGCGCGATGCCGAAGGCAGCGGTGAAAGCGAGCGCGACTATCAGTCGTCGGCCTACATCGCGCTGATTCGCAATTTCCGCCGTTACAGCTGGCTGCTGATGTACCTGTTCGGCGCCTCCCCGGCCCTGGACAAAGGCTTCTTGCGCGGCCGCCCGCACCAGCTCGAAGAACTGGATGCCGATACCCTGTACCTGCCCTACGCCACCAGCCTGCGCATGAGCGACCTGGGTTACCAGAGCAATGCCCAGGCGGGCCTCACGCCTTGCTACAACAACCTGGCCAGCTACACCGACAGCCTGCGCAAGGCAGTGGGCACCCCCTACCCGCCGTATGTGGAAGTCGGTACCCACGTGGACGGCGAGTGGGTGCAGTTGAACACCAACATTCTGCAGATCGAGAACGAGTACTACTCGAACATTCGCCCAAAACGCGTCACCTATACCGGCGAGCGCCCGATCCAGGCGCTCGCCTCGCGTGGCGTGCAGTACGTAGAAGTACGCTGCCTGGACATCAACCCGTTCCTGCCGGTGGGCATCGACATCAGCGAAGCACGCTTCCTCGACGCCTTCCTGCTGTTCTGCGCGCTGGATGACAGCCCGCAGCTGGGCAACAGCGAATGCACCCAGTGCACCAGCAACTTCCTGAAAGTGGTCAAGGAAGGCCGTCGCCCAGGGCTGGAACTGCAGCACAATGGCCAGCCGGTCAGCCTGGCTACCTGGGCCAGCGAACTGATCGAGCAGATTCGCCCACTGGCCGACCTGCTGGACCAGGCGCACGGTGGCGACGACCATGCCAAGGCCCTTGACGCCCAGCAAGCCAAGGTCGAAGACCCGGCCCTCACCCCGTCTGCCCAGGTGCTTGCGCGCATGACCGAGCATGACGAAAGCTTCGTGGCGTTTTCCTTGCGGCAAAGCCGCATCCACGCCGAAACCCTGCGCGAGCAGCCGCTACCGGCCGAGCGCCAGCAGGCCTTCGAAACCCTGGCCCGCGACTCGCTGGCAGAGCAATCCCGCCTCGAGCAGCAAGAGGTGGGTGACTTCGACCTGTTCGTGGGTGCCTACCAGGCGAGCATCCTGGCGATCAGCAACTGATGAGCCGCAGCAGCACCCCACGCAGGCCCCGCGCCAGCAGCCAGGCCCGGATCGAAGCGATCCTGGCTGCGGCGCGCGAGCTACTGGCAGGCGAAGGGGTTGCTGCACTCTCGATCTACAGCGTGGCGGAACGTGCGCACATTCCGCCTTCGTCGGTGTATCACTTCTTCGCCAGCGTGCCGGCATTGCTCGAAGCGCTTACCGCCGATGTGCACCGGGCATTTCGCGAAGCCCTGAGTGCGCCTATCGACAGCAGCGCATTCACCACCTGGCACCAGCTGTCGCGGCTGATCGAACAGCGCATGCTGGGCATCTACCACCAGGATGCCGCGGCCCGTCAGTTGATTCTGGCCCAGCATGGGCTCAGTGAAGTCGTGCAGGCCGACCGCCAGCACGACATGGAGCTGGGCGAACTGATGCACCGCCTGTTCGACCGGCACTTCCAGTTGCCGAGCCTGCCAGACGATGTAGAGGTGTTCGCCCTGGCCATGGAGCTGAGCGACCGGGTGTATGCCCGGTCGATGCAGTTGTACGACCAGATCACCCCACGCATGGCCGAAGAAGGCATGCGTGTGTTCGAAGCCTACATGTCCCTCTACCTGCCGCCGTTCCTGCCACCGCGCAAGGCGAGCTGAGCACATACATCTACCACCGGCTGAACCGTCGCGATGCTTTCAATGGGTGCACCACATGCCACCCCATAGGGACCATCGCCCATGCCCACCTCCTCCGCCCAGCCGGGCCTCATCAAGACGCTCCCCGCCTCGGCCCTGAACGCCGTACCCGAACACCTGGCCGGCAAAAGCAACGTGCTCACCGCTGCACAGCCGGCCCTGGCCGACTGCACCAAACAGCTGCGAGACCTGTTCGCTCAGGCGCCCAGCCTGCGCCAGACCTTGCTCGACACACTGCAGGCTCAATTGGGGATAGACCCAACCCACTGCGGGCTGTGTGATAGCGCCAACCAGACCACTTTGCTTTCATTCGCAGCCCGCCTGCTGGCGAACCCGGCGTTCGCCAGCCCGTTCGCCAGCTGGACAACGTGGGGCTTTGCAGAAGGCAGTGATCACGCCCAGATGACCGCCGCTGACTGGGTACGTTACCTGGGGCCGCTGGCAAGCACCGCCAGGCTGCGGGCCACCCGCAGTTACTGGGCTGCCCGCATGCCGGGTACTGCCGTTTCACGGCAAAGCCATGCAAGCACCCTGCTGCGCGAGCATTTCGAGCACAGCCTGGACATTGCCTACGGGCTGGGAAACCTGGCAACCAGTGCCTGGCTCACTGCAAGGCAAGCCACCCCACGCTTCGCTCAACTGCAATGGCAACCCGCTGGCGCGGCAACGCTGAGCAGTGTTGCGGCGATGGTTGTAGAGCCTGAACCCGAAACAACCGGCTGGCTGCTGTACATTCCCGGGCTCACAACCTGCACTGTGCTGTTCAATGATCTGCAGCGCCTGCGTACCTGGGTATTCGAGAACCGCCACACCTTCTGGCCGGACCCGCGATGGCCCATCACCCTGGGCAGCAGCGACGATGTGCTCATCACGCCGCTGCACGGCGACGGTTTCAGCGCACTGATGGCAGAAACCCTGGCGCAGCACCAGCGCCTTTCCGACCACCACCTGCTGCAGGCGTGCCAGACCAGTGCCACGGATCCACTGGACTGGACAGCCCTGCAAGCCTGGGAGAACCAGCGAAACGCCATCGTGGCAGAGGCTTTGCCCCAGGACCTGGCGGCACGGATCGCCCAGGTATGCGCCGACGACGCCGCCATGGCCACGCAAGAGGTGCATTTCGCCTGCCTTGAGGAACACCTGCCCATCAGTTGGCGCCAGCAGCGTGTCGAACAGCAGGAGGCGCTGCTGGAGGGATACCTGGCAGGCGACACCGCGCCGACCTCGGCCAAAGTGACACAGCTGCGCGAACAACAGGCGGCGCAGGACCTGGTGAAAACCACGCTGGATACCTACCTGCTCGCCCTGCCAGAGCCCGTGAGCAGCGCCGTGCTGCACCAGCAGGCCGGCGACAAGACCAGGCGCACGCAGATTGCAGAGGGGCTATGCCAGGCGTTGCTGGCCGAAGCGCGGCTGCAGCACACGCTGGGCGAGCTGACGGGTGCCCACCTTGGCTGGGTGGAGCACCTTGTCAACAGGCCGGAGCCAAGCCTGCAAAGGCCGGTACAGGTGCGTGCGCTGGCAGTGATCAGCGCCGGCCACCGCTGGGTATTGAGCGGTTACGTCACAGTACGTGAACTGCCCGCTGAGCCCGCCCAGAAGCAGGACCCTACGCTGCTGCTGTACCGCCCAGGCCAACGTGGCGGGCTGCTGGCGTTCGCTGACGAACCGGCACTTGAACGCAGCCTGCTGGCTACCCTGGACGGCGCATGGCCCGATGCGCTGCTGGAGGCCGCCCACGCCAGCGATGGCGTGCCGCTGCACCTTATGCTGAGCAACGCGCCCACCTTCGTATTCGAGCATCCGCCCGTCGATGGGCACTTCATGCTGCAATGCGTTGACGCCATCGCTGCCTCCCTGCCCGCTGACACTTCACGCGAACAGGCGCGTCAGCGGCTGTGCATCAGTGAACATCGCGCTAGGTCGACCGCCTTTGCACGGTTCGCCGAGAAAAACCGCAGCAGCCACTTTCAGCACAACCTGCCCCGATTGAGCCATCTCGATGCCCAGCAGATCGCCGCAGTGGCTGCCCAGATCGAAACACTGCAAGCGTCACTGCGCACTTCTACTGGCCTGCTCACGTCGAGCCTGCCACCACGCGATCAATTTACCCGGCAACTGCTGAGGGACCATTTGCGCACTGCATTCGGTGTGCAGGATGCCGGGCAGATCACCCTCGACATCGCTGACAGTGTCACCCTGAACAAAGAGGTCACCGGCCAATCGGCCGCCGGTGGTGCGGGGGCGCGGGACGTACCCGTGTTCAGCACGGCGCGCAGTGATGTGCCACTCGAGGCCTTCATCATGGTGGCACTGGATGAACAGCGCCGCCTGCGCCTGGGCAATGCCACGGTAAAGTTCGAACCTGCGAACCCTTATCTGGCAGAGCGGCTTACGCCAGCGCGCATTGCCATGCTGATTGCCGAACTGGATGCCGCTGGGCGCTTCGAAACACACATCGCCCAAGCCTACCTGGGCTTCGAATATGAAACGCCCTGGCAGGTGGCCTGGCGCCAGGAAACCCTGCGTGCGCCTTACGAGCACCGCCTGAAGCTGCTGTCGCTAAGTCGCCCCACCGGCTTGGATGCCAGCGGCCAGCAAATGCTGGAAACGCTCTACCGCGAACAGGTGACTACAGGCACAGACAGAACCCTCGCCTACCACTCGCTGGAGTTGAAGCCAGGTGTGGCGGCCGACGGTTCGAGCAGCAGTGTCGCGCTGGCCGGCATTGCGCTGGTGCAAGGCACGGCAGGCCCGGTGCTGCTCTACATGCCGGAGGCTCCCAACGGCAAGGCCATCAGCCAGTACCCAGACAGCAGTGCGGCATGCGAAGCGCTGCAGACCATGGCCTTGGACAGCGCCATGGCTCGCTACCTGGCCGAGCAAACCTTGACCGGCAACCCGGATGAGCATGAGCAGTACATCGATGCCGCGCTGCAGGCAGGCTTCAACGGTTTCATCGGCGTGGGCATCGCGCTTGCGCCGAGCCTGCCAACCTACGAGTCCCGCCAGGGCATGGGTGCGCTTATACGCCATCATCGCGCCACCTCTCGCAGCCAGGCCGACCTGGCCCTCGCTGCGCCGCAGGTATTTGACCGTTACTTCTTCATGGGGCTGCGGCTGGTACTCGGTATATTGCCCGGCGCGGGTACCGGCCTTGCGCTCTACGACGGCTGGCAGGCGGCTACTGCTGCGGCCACCGCTTTCGAACAAGGCAACCTGGAAGACGGCCTGACGCACCTCGTCAGCCTGCTGCAGTCAATCAGCGACGCAGTGCTGACCATGGCGCCGCTGGTTGTAGCCACTGGCAAGCCTGCCATGACGGCGCGGCTACTGACCCAGCAACGCCAGCGCCTGCACCCCCTGCGCCCGGTGAGCGGAACACCCCTCCCGCCCCTCGGCGCCTTCAGCGGCTACGAAACCGACCTGCCCAGCGGCCCGATGGTGCGCTGCAGCCTTCCCCAGGGCGCCGGGGTATTCGAGCACACGGCTACCCAGCAAACCTACATCACCCGCAACACGGCCTGGTACGCGGTCGAATGGGATGCCGCTCACCTGACCTGGCGGCTCAAACCCCAGGGCATACGCAGCTATCGTCAGCCTGTGCGGCTCAGCGAGCGAGGGGTCTGGGAAACGCCTGGCCGCCTCAGTGGCCTATTGGTGGACAGCGGCCTGCGCGGGGGCGGCGGTGCACTTACCTCGCTGTACAACCGTGGCGTCGCCTACTGGCGCATGGCGATGCGCGCCCAACCCAGGCGCCTTACCGGCCTGGAACTGGCCCACGACATCAATGACGAGCTCATCCGCAGCCGGCCCCGCCTGGCGCAGAAGCAGGCGGCCTACCGCGCAGCGGTGGAGGCTGTGGGCGAAGGCAGGCAGCCCACCGAGGGGCAACGGGCTGCCTACGTCAATGCACGTACGCAACTGGCCGAAGAGCTTCAGGGCAACATGGCGTTCAACGAGCAGGCCGTGGCGCGCCTGCGGGAGCAACGTGCCACGCTGGCTCGGGCAGACTACGTACGCTTCAAGGCCCTGTGCGAAGAAAACATTCTTGAGATGGCGGTGCTGGACATGCACCTGGTGTCAGACCGCTTCACCCTCGCCACCCAGCAGGTCAAGCTGGCATTCAGCGCCATTCAGGCACTGCCTGGGTCTACCACACACACCTCGGTCGCCAAGCGCCTGACCCAGAATTCCCTGGCGGCAAGCAAGGAGATGGTACAGACGCTGGTGGAGGCGGAGCGCCTGGCCGCCAGCCACCAAGTACGGCTTAACACCTTGCAAGGCAATACCCTGAGCAGCTACATGGCCCGCGTGCAGCAGACCGGCCTGGTACTGGACCTGACCAACACCCGCCTGGTCAGGGCGTCGATCCTGTCGATGATTCTGTTCAAGGCGAGCGCGGTGGAGCACCCGCGCATGGGTGCCTTCATGACCCATTTCCATGAACAGGGGGTTGCCCTGCGCAGCACCCTGTACAGCCAGGTACAGCTGCCGCAAGCGCGCCTCAGCCGGGCCCAGGAACGCACGTTCCTCAGCCACGCCAGAAGCCGCTACGGGCGCTACCTGAACCACCTGACTGCCTGGGAGGACAACTTCACGGACTTGCTGGCGCCGGCAGAAACCTCGTCGTTTCGCCACCTCATGCGGGCAATGATCGACGAGATCGACGCCAACCTCGCCAGGGCCAGCTTGCCCCGCCCTTCTACCGGCCAGCCCCCGCGAGGCGCGAGCCGCCCGCGCCTGTTCGAGACGGTTGAGGGCCCGTTTATCGGTAACGCGTTCGTCGAGCGCGGCCAGACGCGCATGCGCATCAACCAGCCCAATTCCGAGCAGGCGCACACCGTTTACGTCAAAAGTGAAACAGGCCAATGGCAACAAATAGCAGACGAGCCCTGGATGCCCACGCAACCCCTCGCCTCGCTGCTGGAAACCGCGAGCGCCCGCCTGAATGCCATCGATCAGCAACGGGCCAGGCTGCACCAGTACCAGAAACCGCAAACCCTCCCGGTAGACCTGGAAGACATCGCCGAAGGCCACGCCCAGCAGTTGCGATTTCTGGGCGAGAGCATCCGGCGCAAGGCGGGTACTGCGTTCACCGCCAGCCACCTGGGGTTAACCCAGCAGCTGGAAACCGCTGCAGCAGAGATGCATGCACTGGGTCGGCAACTGCGCATAGCCCAGAGCAAGGCAAGCAGCAAGCCGACAGTGGCTTACCTGGAATACCTGGTGGAGCAGCAGGAGGTGGAGCTTGGCTGGTCGCGCACGCTGAACCCGAAACGGGACCGCAAAGGCAACCCGGTGGAATACCTGGAGGAATACCGCATAGTGGACCGCACCAGCGGGCAGCCGCTGTGGTATGCGCACTTCCACTTCCGGCACAAACCGGCAAGCGGCTTCACCCGCCTGGAAGCAGGCCACCTGAAACTGGCCAGCGAACGGGACCTGGGGGAAGGGGCCTGGCGCGCGGCCATGACTGAGGCCCAGGCCAACAAACTGTTCGGCAGCCTGCGCCCGGCTGGCTGACAAATGCCGCATCACCCGGGCTGCCTGACAGCCCGGGTGCCGTTTGGCTTACAGCTTGGCGATGGACACTTCGGTGGATTTCACGAAGGCGATCACTTCGCTGCCAACCTGCAGTTCCAACTCACGCACCGAGCGGGTAGTAATCACCGAGGTGACGATACCCGAGGCAGTCTGCACATCGATTTCCGACAGTACCGGGCCTTCCAGGATTTCTTTCACAGTGCCTTTGAACTGGTTACGAACGTTGATGGCTTTGATGGTCATGGGGTAATTCCTTCTATGGGCTTCAGTGGGTTCAGAGCGCCCAGCGCAGTTGCGTGGGCAAAGGGGCTACAGGGTCAGGTTCGGGGGCTGTGCCCGGCGCCGACAGAACACGTTGCAAGACCTCGCTTTCCAGCGCGGCCAGGCGATGGGAGCCACGTGCACGGGGCCGTGGCAGGTCGACGGTGAGGTCCAGGCCTACCTCGCCTTCTTCGATCAGAATCACCCGGTCGGCCACGGCGACTGCCTCGCTCACGTCATGCGTCACCAGCAGCACCGTGAAGCCATGCTGGCGCCACAGGCGCTCGATCAGTTGCTGCATCTCGATGCGGGTCAGGGCATCCAGCGCGCCGAGCGGCTCATCGAGCAACAGCAGGCGCGGCTGGTGGATAAGCGCACGGGCCAGGGCCACGCGCTGCTTCTGCCCACCGGACAGCGCCGCAGGCCATTCATGGGCGCGGTCGGCCAGGCCCACCGCCTCCAGTGCCTGCAGGGCGCGGGGCTGCCAGTCGCCCTTCAGGCCCAGGCCAACGTTGTCGATGACCTTTTTCCACGGCAACAGGCGGGCGTCCTGGAACATCAAGCGGGTTTCTTCGCGGGCCTCTTCCAGCGGTGCGGCACCGGCCAGCAGCTGCCCGGCAGTGGGCTGGTCGAGCCCGGCCAGCAAACGCAGCAGCGTGCTTTTACCGCAGCCGCTGCGCCCGACGATGGCGACAAACTGGCCGGCCGGGATGTGCAGGTCGATGCCCTTCAATACTTCGCGCGGGCCAAACGCCTTGCGCAGGCCGCTGGAGGCCAGCGGGATACCGCGCAGCAGGCGTTGTGGCGAGTCGTTCAAAATGGTCATGCGGCCTCCTTCCTTGCCACCTGGTAAGCCGGGTGCCAGCGCAGCCACACACGCTCCAGGCCACGGGCGGCCAGGTCGGCGAGCTTGCCGAGCACGGCGTAGAGGACGATGGCCAGCACCACCACATCGGTTTGCAGGAACTCACGGGCGTTCATGGCCAGGTAGCCGATGCCTGCATTGGCCGAAATGGTTTCGGCAACGATCAGGGTCAGCCACATGAAGCCCAGGGCAAAGCGCACGCCCACCAGAATCGAAGGCAGTGCGCCCGGCAGAATCACCTGGCGGAACAGGCCGAAACCAGACAAACCATAGCTGCGGGCCATTTCGACCAGCGCCGGGTCGACGTTGCGGATGCCGTGGTAGGTGTTCAGGTAGATAGGGAACAGCGTGCCCAGCGCTACCAGAAAAATCTTGGCCGATTCATCGATACCGAACCACAGGATGACCAGCGGGATCAGCGCCAGGTGCGGCACGTTGCGGATCATCTGCACCGAGCTGTCGAGCAGGCGTTCGCCCCAGTTCGACAGGCCGGTGATGAAGCCCAGCACCAGCCCGATGCTGCCACCGATGACGAAGCCCAGCCCGGCGCGCCAGCCGCTGATTGCCAGGTGGGTCCAGATTTCCCCGCTGCGCACCAGCTCTACGCCGGCACTGAGCACGGCACTGGGCGCAGGCAATATGCGGGTAGACAGCCAGCCTGCACTGACGGCCAGCTGCCAGGCGGCCAGCAGCAGCACCGGCAGCGCCCATGGTGCCAGGCGCTGGGTCAGGGTGTTGGAAGTTGCACGGCTCATGACGGCCCCTCAGCTCTGCGCGACGGATTTAGGCAGGATGTCGTTGGCCACCATCTCGCCGAAGGGGCTGACGTAACCGCCTGCCGTGGCCTGTTCCGGGCGTTGCACGTCCAGGTGCGGGAACAGCAGTTCGGCAACACGGTAAGACTCTTCCAGGTGCGGGTAGCCAGAGAAGATGAAGGTGTCGATGCCCAAGGCTGCATATTCCTTGACCCGCGCCGCCACCGTCGGGCCGTCGCCCACCAGCGCTGTGCCGGCCCCGCCGCGTACCAGGCCAACGCCCGCCCACAGGTTGGGGCTGACCTCCAGCTTGTCGCGGCTGCCGTTGTGCAGTGCGGCCATGCGCTGCTGCCCCACGGAGTCGAAGCGGGCCAGCGAGGCCTGGGCGCGGGCGATGGTGTCGTCATCCAGGTGGGAAATAAGCTTTTCGGCTGCGGCCCAGGCTTCTGCGTTGGTTTCCCGCACGATCACGTGCAGGCGGATGCCAAAGCGCACCTCGCGGCCCTGCTCGGCCGCCTTGGCGCGCACCTGGGCGATCTTTTCGGCAACGGCGCTGGGTGGCTCACCCCAGGTCAGGTACAGCTCCACCTGCTCCGCCGCCAGGTCCTGGGCAGCTTCGGACGAGCCGCCGAAGTACAGCGGTGGGCGCGGCTGCTGGATAGGGGGGTAGAGCAGCTTGGCGCCCTTTACCTGGATGTGCTTGCCGTCGTAGTCCACCACCTCGCCTTCCAGCACCTTGCGCCAGATGCGGGTGAACTCCACCGACGCCTCGTAGCGCTCCTGATGGTTGAGATGCAGGCCATCACCGGCCAGTTCGTCCGGGTCGCCGCCGGTCACCAGGTTGAAAAGGGCGCGGCCGTTGGACAGCCGGTCGAGGGTGGCAGCCTGGCGGGCTGCCACGGTGGGCGAGATGATGCCGGGGCGCAGGGCCACCAGAAACTTCAGACGCTGGGTGACCGGAATCAACGATGCCGCCACCAGCCAGGAGTCCTCGCAGGACCGCCCGGTAGGGATCAGTACACCGCCAAAACCAAGGCGGTCTGCCGCCTGGGCAATCTGTTGCAGGTAACCGTGGTCGACCGCACGGGCACCATCGGAGGTACCCAGGTACTTGCCGTCACCGTGGGTGGGCAAAAACCAGAAAATATTGAGGCTCATTGGAGTTGTCTCCTGAAAGGTGACTCAGCCGAGGCGGTGCCCCGGCGCAGGCGAAAGAATCAAGGCGCGGTGGCGACCTTGGCCGGGGGCGTCCAGATCACGTCCTTGATGCTCAGCGGCTTGGGTATCAGCTTGAGCCCCTGGAAGGTGTCAGCGATCTTTTGCTGAGCGTTCACAACGTCGGGCGTCAGCGGCTCTGCACCAAAGCCCTGCCGCTTCATGGAGGTCAGCGTAATGTCGGCGGGCAGGCCGAGCAGCGGGGCAACCTGGTCGGTGACCTGCTGCGGGTTGGCCTCGGCCCATTCACCAACAGCACGCACCTCTTCGATCAGGGCGTTGATCACTGCTGGGTGCGCGGTGGCGTACTTGCGGGAGGCCAGGTAGAACTGGTGGTTGTCGACCAACCCCTTGCCGTCACGCAGCGTACGGGCTTGCAGTTGCTGCTCGGCGGCAGCCTGGTACGGGTCCCAGATCACCCAGGCGTCGACACTGCCGCGCTCGAACGCGGCACGGGCATCAGCGGGCGGCAGGTACACAGGCTGAATGTCGGTGTACTTGAGGCCGGCATCTTCCAGGGCGCGAACCAGCAGGTAATGCACGTTGGAGCCTTTGTTGAGCGCGACCTTCTTGCCCTTGAGTTCTTTTACGGACTGAATCGACGAGCCCTTGGGCACCAGAATGGCTTCGCTGTGCGGCGCAGGGGGCTCGTAGGCCACGTACAGCAAGTCGGCGCCTGCTGCCTGGGCAAACACAGGCGGGGTTTCGCCGGTAACCCCAAAGTCGACCGAACCGACGTTCAGCCCTTCAAGCAGCTGGGGGCCGCCGGGGAATTCTGTCCACTGCACCTGAATGCCCTGATCAGCCAGGCGCTTTTCCAGCGTGCCTTTGGCCTTGAGCAGCACCAGGGTGCCGTATTTCTGATAGCCGATGCGCAGGCTTTCGGCCTGGGCTTGGGTAATGGCGCCGAAGGACACAGCCGCCGCAAACAGGGCGACCAGACCGCGACGCAAGAAGACTGTGCGCATGGCGCTCTCCTGTGCGATGGGTTCGGGTTGCACCTGCTTGCCTCGTTGACGGGCGAGTAAGGTGGTAAAGCGGTGTAGCCGGTCAGATGCTCCAGCGAGCGCTGATCAGGCGTTCATTGAGTACGCCGGGCGCCACGGGGCGCGGCCGGCGGGCCAGCGCCACATGGAAGGTTTCCAGCGAGTCCAGCAGGCGGCCTTCCAGTGCCGGGGCCAGCACGGCGGGCTTGTTGCCTTCGCCGTAGGCTATCTGGCTGTCGTCGGCGAAGATCCCGTGCAGGGTCTCTTGCGCCTTGAGTGCTGACAGCACCGGTTTCAATGCGTAGTCCACGGCCAGCATGTGGGCGATGCTGCCGCCCGTGGCGATGGGCAACACGATCTTGTGTTCCAGCGCACGCTCAGGCAGCAGGTCGAGCAGTGTCTTGAGGGCCCCGGCAAACGATGCCTTGTACACCGGGGTAGCCACGATCAGGCCATCGGCCTGGGCCACCAGCTGTTGGAAGTGCTGCACCTGCGGGCTGTCAAAGCGCGCATGCAGCAGGTCTTCTGCGGGGAAGTCACGTACCTGGAAGCTCACCACTTCCACGCCCTGGCCCTGCAGCCACTGGCGCGAGCGCTCGAGCAGCACGCCGGAGCGTGAACGGGTACTGGGGCTACCACCGATTGAGACGACCAGCATTGGAAGGCTTCCTTGTGTTCTTTTGAAACGACAGTAACAGCTTCTTTATATATCTATAAATCATATTTATTTATTTGTTTATTCCTTTTTAATCTTATCAATGCAGGCGGCTCCTCTGCGGGCAGGCAAATTCCTTCAGGCATAAAAAAAGGCCGTCGAGACGGCCTGAAACCCTGCTTGGCTAAGCGCGATGCAACAACGAATCCACTAACGATTTGGCTGGGGGGTCAACCGCAGGTACGGTTTCACGGCGCGGTACCCTTTGGGGAAGCGCTGCTTGATTTCTTCCTCGTCCTTGAGCGAGGGCACGATCACCACATCATCGCCGTCCTGCCAGTTCCCTGGCGTGGCCACCTTGTGGGTGTCGGTGAGTTGCAGCGAGTCGATCACCCGCAGAATCTCGTTGAAGTTGCGCCCGGTACTGGCCGGGTAGGTAATGGTCAGGCGCACCTTTTTGTTCGGGTCGATCACGAACAGCGAACGCACCGTGAGGGTATCGCTGGCGTTCGGGTGGATCAGGTCGTACAGGTCGGACACCTTGCGGTCGGCGTCAGCGATGATCGGGAAATTGACCACGGTGTTCTGGGTTTCGTTGATGTCGTCGATCCAGCGGTGGTGCGAGTCCACCGGGTCTACCGACAGGGCAATGGCCTTGACCCCACGCTTGGCGAATTCGTCCTTCAGCTTGGCGGTCAGCCCCAGCTCGGTAGTGCACACCGGGGTGAAGTCGGCGGGGTGGGAGAACAGCACACCCCAGCTGTTGCCCAGCCACTGGTGAAATTGGATTTTGCCTTCGCTGGAATCCTGTTCGAAATCGGGGGCGATATCGCCGAGTTTGAGGCTCATGGGCTGCAACTCCTGTGCTGGCGCCGTGGGTATGGGTTCAATGTGCCTGCATTCGAATAAAAACAAAAAGAATAAATAACGATTTATTTATAATTTTTTAGCCTATTGAATTGCAGGTACAAAAAAGCCTCGCACACGGCGAGGCTTTCTACTGGCGCTACGGCTTACAGGAAGTTGTAAGTGTAGTTGAAGATCAGACGGGTCTGGTCCTGGTCAGCCAGCGAGCTGGTGCCGGTGCCACGGTATACGCCGTGACGCAGGCTGGCGCCCAGGCCCTTGAAGGTGCCTTCCTGGATCACGTAGTCGACGCGAGCGTCACGCTCCCATTCGCTGAAGGTGCCGTTGCCGTTGGCGTTCTTGCCGTCTTCGCCTTTGAGGTAGGAGACCGACGCCTTCAGGCCCGGTACGCCCAGGCGCGCGAAGTCATACGAGTACTGACCGAAGGTGGTGTTTTCACCCGCCTTGGCGAACTGGTTGATCATGCTGTCGGTGAACAGGTAGAAGCTTGCACCGCCGGCGCCTTCCAGCGAGGAGCGCGAGCCGTCCTTGCGGACGCTGCCCTGGTTCAGCCATACGAAGCCACCGTCGTCGTTGACGCGCTGGTGACCGACCATGAGCGAGTGGCCACCCAGGGTATAGGTGAACATCGCGGACCAGGTCTTGTTGTCGACTTCGCCCGGCGTTCTGGCAAAGCCGCCGTTGTTGTTGAAGGTGTAGCCCGAATCGCCGTTGCGGCCGTCGCTGCTGCTGTTGAAATAGCGCAGGTCGGTCTTGAAGGACTGGTCGTCAGCGATCTTGAAGACGTGGGTAGCACCCAGGAAGTGCTGCTTGTAGAAGTCTTCCAGGTTCGAGTAGTAGTACTGCAGGGTCAGGTCTGGCGTGAGCTTGTAGTCCAGGCCGCCGTAGCGGAACTTGTTGCTGTCACGGAAGGCGCCGTTGACCGACAGGCCGGTACGGTTGCTCGAAGCACGGCCCATGGCGTGGGTCAGCTGGCCTGCGTTGATGGTCAGGTTGTCGATTTCCTTCGACTGGATGGTGCCACCCTCGAAGGTCTGCGGCAGCAGACGGCCATCGTTGGACACCAGGATCGGCAGGTTTGGCGCCAGGGCGCTACCGTAGTGAACCTCGGTCTTGGAGAAGCGTGCCTTGGCGTTACCGCCTACGCGCGCCCACTGGCTGGCAGAAGAGCCGTCGGAGTCGCTAGGGAAGAAGCTGCTGTTATCCGGGTGCTTGCCGCGGCCACCGTCCAGGTGGATACCCCACAGGGCCTGTACGTCAACACCGAAGCCAACGGTACCCTCGGTGAAACCGGACAGGTAGTCGAGCTTGAAGCCCTGACCCGACTCACGGTTGTCTGCGCCACCGTCACGGTTGTCGTTGTTGAAGTACATGGTGCGCGAGCTGAGCGACAGTTTGCTGTCGTCTACGAAACCGGCAGCGCCTGCTTGTTGGGCGATAACCCCCAGTGCCACGGCGATGGCCAGGCTGGACTTGTACATGTTTTGCTCCTCTACGTTCTAATTTTTGTGTATCGCTGGCGGCGGGGTCTGTGCCCTGCTCACCGTGGATTGGCGATTTAGTCCCAAAGCGTGACCATTTAGTCAATCGTTTCTAAACATTTCGCGACTTTGGTCTAAGGCGCCACCTGGGCTACAGGATAATGACAATCCTATAAATCCAAAATGACTGTTTTGTGAAACCTTAAGATTTTTACGGAATATGGTGTGAACCTTTACTGCGTTTTGTTGTAGGTCACATCAGGGGAATAACCATAGGTTATTTCCAGGCAGTTGGCGCGCATTTGCTGAAAAAGATCACCCGGCTGCACCAACCGCCTAAGTTAATGCTTAAAAGTTATTTATTTCGCCTTTCTTAGATCATTTAGCCTTCTCGTCACAGCCTCCCTGCCGACGAGAACGCCCAATGAATCCGCATACTCCACTGCGCCTGCTTACCGCCCTCACCCTCGCCGGCGCCAGCTGGCTGGCACAGGCCGCCGACCTGACCATCGCCTACCAGACCACGGTCGACCCCGCCAAAGTGGCCCAGGTTGACGGCGACTACGAAAAAGCCAGCAAGGCCAGCATTGACTGGCGCAAATTCGATAACGGGGCCGATGTGATCACTGCGGTGGCCAGCGGCGACGTACAGATCGGCTACCTGGGCTCAAGCCCGCTGGCAGCTGCCGCCACGCGCAAGCTGCCCATCGAGACATTCCTGATCGCCACGCAGATCGGCGCCGGTGAAGCCCTGGTCGCCCGCGACAACATCAAGACCCCGCAAGACCTGATAGGCAAGAAGGTGGCGGTGCCGTTTGTTTCCACGGGGCATTACAGCCTGCTGGCAGCGCTGAAAGGCTGGAACATCGACCCTGCCAAGGTGCAGATCCTCAACCTGGCACCACCGGCCATCATTGCCGCCTGGAAGCGTGGCGATATCGATGCCACCTATGTGTGGGACCCCGCCCTGGGTGTGGCCAAGGAAACCGGCAAGGTGCTGATCACCTCTGGCGAACTGGCCAAGCACGGCGCCCCGACCTTCGACGCCTGGATTGTGCGCAAGGACTACGCCACCAAACACCCTGAAGTGGTCAAGGCCTTCGCCAAGGTCACGCTGGATGCCTACGCCGCCTACCGCCACGACCCCAAAACCTGGCTGGCCAACCCTGACAACGTGGCCAAGCTGGCCAAGCTGTCGGGTGCCAAGCCCAGCGACATCCCGGTACTGCTGCAAGGCAACGTCTACCCCCTGGCCGCTGACCAGGCCAAGGCGCTGGGCGCCCCGACCATCCAGGCGCTGACCGACACGGCCACCTTCCTCAAGCAGCAGGGCAAGGTCGACGCCGTACTGCCGGACTACGCGCCCTACGTCAGCGCCCAGTACCTGCCCAACTGAACCCGTAGATAACCACGGAGCCTGCCATGGCCTTGCTCGAACTGGAGCACATCAGTGCACAGTACCCCGGCGCCACCGCCCCTGTACTGGCCGACATCAACCTCAGCCTGGGGCCGCGCCAACTGCTGGTGGCCCTTGGGCCCTCCGGCAGCGGCAAGACGTCGCTGCTGAACCTGATCGCCGGCTTCGTCAGCCCCAGTAGCGGCCGCATCACCCTCGACGGTGTGCCGGTCGCAGGGCCCGGAGCGGAACGCGGCGTGGTGTTCCAGGACGACGCCCTGCTGCCCTGGCAGAACGTGCTGGCCAATGTTGCCTTCGGCCTGGAGCTGGCCGGTGTGCCACGTGCGCAGCGGCAAGCCAAGGCAAGGGAGATGCTGGCGCTGGTGGACCTGCACGGCTTTGCCGAGCGCAGCATATGGCAGCTCTCCGGCGGCCAGAAACAGCGGGTTGGCCTGGCCAGGGCACTGGCAGCCGACCCACGGGTGCTGCTGATGGACGAGCCGTTCGGCGCCCTGGATGCCTTCACCCGCGAGCAGATGCAGGAGCTGTTGCTGCAAGTGTGGCAACGCACTGCCAAACCCGTGTTCCTGATTACCCACGACATCGAAGAAGCCGTATTCCTGGCCAGCGACCTGATACTGCTGGCGCCCAACCCGGGGCGGGTGGTCGAGCGCCTGCAACTGGACTTTGGCCAGCGCTATGCAGCCGGCGAACCCGCCCGTGCCATCAAGTCTGACCCGGCCTTCATCGAAACCCGCGAACACGTGCTGGCGCGGGTGTTTTCCCAGCGCCAGGCCCTGAAGGAGCACGCATGAACATCCTGGACCTGCTGGCAGACGGCGAACACGACGCGTCGGCGCAGCCCGCCCTGCGTGCACGCCGCCCCCTGCCCACCCGCTGGATCAGCGCCCTGACACTGGGCAGCCTGCTGCTGGCCTGGTGGCTGGTAACCGCTGCTGGTTGGGTAGAGCCGCTGTTTCTGCCCTCGCCGGCGGATATTCTGAACCGGGCCTGGAGCCTGCTGACCCAGGGCTACATGGACGCCAGCCTGTGGCAGCACCTGGCCGCCAGCCTCGGGCGTATCGGCTTCGCGCTGCTGGCTGCCACCCTGACAGCCATCCCGGTGGGTATCGCCATCGGCTACAACCGCGTGGCGCGCGGCATCCTCGACCCACTCATCGAGTTCTACCGGCCTATCCCGCCGCTGGCCTACCTGCCACTGATCGTGATCTGGTGCGGCATCGGTGAAGCCTCGAAAGTACTGCTGATCTACCTGGCCATTTTTGCCCCGATCGCCATCGCCACCGCCACCGGCGTACGCACCGTCGACCCGGCCAGGTTACGTGCCGCGCAGTCGTTGGGTGCCAGCAAGGCCCAGCTGGTTCGTCACGTAATCCTGCCCAGCGCGCTGCCCGACATCCTCACCGGCATACGCATCGGCCTGGGCGTGGGCTGGTCCACCCTGGTGGCCGCCGAGCTGATCGCAGCCACCAGCGGCCTGGGCTTCATAGTGCAGTCTGCCGCGCAGTTTCTGGTCACGGATGTGGTGGTACTGGGCATCCTGCTGATCGCGCTGATCGCCTTCGCGCTGGAAATGAGCCTGCGCGCCCTGCAACGCAAGCTGGTGCCCTGGCACGGGCAAGCCCACTGACCACGCCGGCACACTGGCGCCTGATTGAGAGACCGACATGAGCCTGACCATCACCCCCCTCAGCCCGGCACTGGGCGCACAGATCAGTGGCGTGGACATCAGCCGCGACATCACCGCCCAAGAGCGCGATGCCATTGAGCAGGCGCTGCTCCGGCACCAGGTGTTGTTCCTGCGCGACCAGCCCATCAACCCGCAGCAGCAGGCACGCTTTGCCGCGCTGTTCGGCGACCTGCACATTCACCCGATCTACCCCAATGTGCCGCAGACACCGCAGGTGCTGGTGCTGGATACGGCCGTGACCGATGTGCGGGACAATGCGGTGTGGCACACCGACGTGACCTTTTTGCCTACCCCGGCACTTGGCGCCGTGCTCAGCGCCAAGCAGCTGCCGGCCTACGGTGGCGACACCTTGTGGGCCAGCGGCATTGCGGCGCTGGGGGGTTTGTCGGCGCCGCTGCGGGCGATGCTGGAGGGGCTTACGGCCACCCACGACTTCACCAAGTCGTTCCCGCTGGCGCGTTTTGGGACCACGCCAGAAGACCTGGCGCGCTGGGAGGCCACGCGGCGCAACAACCCGCCGCTGTCGCACCCGGTAGTGCGTACCCACCCGGTAAGCGGGCGCAAGGCGTTGTTCGTCAACGAGGGGTTTACCACGCGTATCAATGAGCTGAGCGAACTGGAAAGCGATGCCCTGTTGCGGCTGTTGTTCGCCCATGCCACGCGGCCGGAATTCAGCATTCGCTGGCGCTGGCAGGAGAACGACGTGGCGTTCTGGGACAACCGCGTGACCCAGCACTTTGCCGTGGACGATTACCGGCCAAGCCGGCGGGTGATGCATCGGGCCACCATTTTGGGGGATGCACCCTTCTGATCGGGGCATCGCCGCGGCCTGTCGTGGCGACGGGCCGCGGTGATGCCTGCAGGGCAGCCTCTAGCGCACCAGATGCAGGAACTGCATGTGCCGTTCGTACTGGTCGAGGATGTCGTTGATGATCTGCTCCTTGCTGTAGCCCACCAGGTCGTAGTCCTGGCTGCCTTCGCTCAGGTGCACTTCCGCCCGGTAGTAGCGGCGGTTCTTCAAGTCCTGCGCGCCCAGCCCACCCAGGGCGAACGATGGCGTGAAGTAGCCACGCATCTGCACCTGGTAGATGAACGGCTGCTCTTCGCCATGGCCCACCTTAAGGCTGACGTTGTCGTGGCTGGGGTCGTCCTGGGTAATCAGCACAAGGCCCTTCTGCTCGAACACTTCACGTACATCGGCAATGGCCGGGCGCACCACGTCATCCATGAAGCGGTACACCTCATCGCGTGACGGGAAGTGCACCGCCTGGTTCAGGCGCTGCCGCCAGCCGCCACGGCCACGCCGGGACTGGGCAAAGGGTGCCAGGGAGTGCAGCTGTGCGATCCGCCGCTGCGACTCCATGTAGAACGCCTTGTGCAGCCCCCACATCATGCACAGCAGAATCAGCGAGAACGGCAACGACGTCAGCACCACCGCCGACTTCAGCGAATCGATGCTGCCGGCGAACAGCAAGGCGCTGGTGACCAGCGCCGTCATGGCGCCCCAGAAGATGCGCAGCCAGTTGGGGCCGTCTTCGTCGGTACTGCCGCCCGTGGCAGACAGGGTGGACAGCACCACGGTGCCGGAGTCGGCCGAAGTGACGAAGAACACGAAGCTGATGAACACCGTCATGGCGATCACCGCTTTGCTCCAGGGGTAGGTTTCCAGCAGCAGGTACAGGCTCATGGACGGGTTGTCCAACGCTGCCTGGCCCAGTGCCGTCATGCCATGGTTGATCACCTGGTCCAGTGCGCTGTTGCCGAAGATCGACATCCACGCCAGGGTGAAGCCGAGCGGAATCAGCAGCACGCCGAACACGAACTCGCGGATGGTGCGCCCACGGGAAATACGGGCAATGAACAGGCCCACGAAGGGTGCCCAGGCAATCCACCATGCCCAGTAGAACACCGTCCAGCCACCGAGCCAGTCGCGGTTCTCGCCGTAGGCATACACGTCGAAGCTTTTGCGTGGCAAGGCGCCCAGGTAGTCACCGAGGTTCTGGATCAAGGTGTTGAACAGGTGCTGGGTGGGCCCGGCGAACAGCACGAACAGCAACAGCGCGCAGGCCAGGAACAGGTTGATGTCGCTCATCACCCGCACGCCCTTCTCCACCCCTGCAACTGCCACTGCAACGGCAGCGCCCATCATCAGGGTGATCAGCACCACTTGTACCCACTGGCTGTGGCTGATGCCGAACAGGTAGTCCAGGCCGGCATTGAGGTGCAGCACCCCAAAGCCCATGTCGGCGCCCAGGCCGAAAACCGTGGCGATGATGCCGAAGCCGTCAACGGCGTAGCCGATAGGCCCGTTGATACGCTTGCCAATCAGCGGGTACAGCGCCGACCGCAACGCCAGCGGCAGGTTGTGGCGGTAGGCGAAATACGCCAGCGCCATGCCGACAAAGGCGAACACACCCCAGCCATGCAGGCCCCAGTGCAAGAACAGAATCTGCATGGCCTGGCGCCCGGCTTCGGCCGTGCCAGCCTCGCCCTGTGGCGGCTGCAGCATGTGGGTAAGGGGTTCGGACACGCAGAAGAAGAACAGCGTGATGCTGATGCCGGCGGCGAAGAGCATGCCGGCCCATGACAGGTAACTGAATTCGGGCTCGTCGTGGTCGGCACCGAGCTTGATCTTGCCGTAGCCAGACAAGGCGGTGACCACCACGAAGACCAGATACAGCGTCATCGCCAGCATGTAGTACCAGCCGACGGTGTTGGCAGCCCAGTTCTGCGCCGCCAGCAACCAGTCGCCTGCGGTTTGCGGGTTGGAGATGACCACCAGGCCAAAAATGAGGATGAAGCTTGCCGCAAAATAGAACACCGGGGGGTTCATGCGGACCTTGCTGTTGGCAAGTGAAGGGGTCGGCGCACTCATGGGGCATGCACCTCGTCGTAGGACGGAAGGCTCGAAATGAACGGGTTCAGCAAAGGAATCCTCCTGTTGAACACCGGCGGGGGACCAGCGTTTTTAAATTGAACAAGCGTTCAAGTTAATCATGGATTGGGCGTTGGATGCGAATAAGGCCGCTGACCGGTGGGTTTGGTTCCCAGCTGGGTTCGGGGTTGTGAGCGCCGCAGGGCGGCGCTTCGCAAGGGGCAGCAGAAGGGGTTATTGCTTGTCCTGGCAATCCAGTTGCAGGTTTGCCTGGGTGATGTTGCTTTCGGCCGGCACACTGCGGGTCAGCCACACGTTACCGCCGATGGTCGACCCCTTGCCGATGGTAATGCGCCCCAGCACGGTAGCGCCGGCGTAGATGACCACGTCGTCTTCCACGATCGGGTGCCGCGCCAGGCCCTTGTGCAAGGTGCCGGACTCATCGCTGGGGAAGCGCTTGGCGCCCAGGGTCACGGCCTGATAGATGCGTACGCGCTCGCCGATGATCGCGGTTTCGCCGATTACCACACCGGTACCGTGGTCGATGAAGAAGCTCGGGCCGATTTGCGCACCGGGGTGGATGTCGATGCCCGTGGCCGAATGCGCCAGCTCCGAACTGATCCGCGCCAGCAGGGGCAGGCCAGCACGGTAAAGGTGGTGAGCGAGGCGGTGGTGAATGATGGCCAGGATGCCTGGGTAGCACAGCAACACCTCATCGACGCTGCGTGCGGCGGGGTCACCGTGATAGGCCGCCAGCACGTCGGTGTCGAGCATCACGCGCAGGCCCGGCAGCGCTGCGGCGAAACCCTGGATCAACCTGAGTGCCTGCGCATCCGCGCCGGCCATGTCGTCCTGGCTTTGCCGGGCGGCATAGCGCAGTTCCAGGCGCGCCTGGGCCAGCAACGCATTCAGGGCGGCATCCAGGGTGTGGCCCACGTAGAAGTCTTCACTCTCTTCACGCAAGTCCACAGGCCCGAGGCGCATGGGGAACAACGCGCCGCACAGTTGCTCCAGCACGTGCCGCATCGCCTCGCGCGAGGGCAGCTCGCGGCCACCCTGCTCACCGCTGCTGCGGCCGTTGCGGCTGCGCCATTGCTCACGGGCGCCACGCAACCCGGCCACGATACTGTGCAACTGCCAGTGCCCAGATGAAGGTTGTTCGCTCACGGTTGTCTCCTGCCGTATCGGCCATCCAGTTTTATCGCCAGGCCCGCAAACGGCCCGGGCCGGCCTGTGTGCGAACCACTCTACGGCAAAACAGTCACTTGGAAATAACACTGCTTTATTCCATGCTGCGCCAGGCTGGGCATAAGGGAAGCGAGTTATAAAAAACGGAATAACAAGATAATTTTTTAGTATTTCCTGGCCTAACACGCCAACCCTATAGTCGCCACCCACTACTTCCACAACAAGCGCGGGGCTCAGACATGTCGAAATTCGTCAAACCATTACTCAACGCAAGCCTGGCTGTGGTGCTGGGTACCGGCCTGCTCGGCCACGCCTTTGCCGGGGAGGAACTCAAGACTATCCAGGAAAAGGGCGTGATCAACGTCGGCCTGGAAGGCACCTACCCACCGTTCAGCTTCCAGGACGAAAACGGCAAGCTGACCGGCTTCGAAGTGGAGCTGTCCGAGCTGTTGGCCAAAGAGCTCGGGGTAAAGGCCAAGATTCAGCCCACCAAATGGGACGGCATTCTGGCGGCACTGGAGTCCAAGCGCCTGGACGTGGTGGTCAACCAGGTGACCATTTCTGACGAGCGTAAAAAGAAGTACGACTTCTCCGAGCCGTACACCGTCTCTGGTATCCAGGCGCTGATCCTGAAGAAGAAGGCCGACCAGCTGAACATCAAGCGTGCCCAGGACCTGGCTGGCAAGAAAGTGGGTGTAGGGCTCGGCACCAACTACGAGCAGTGGGTGAAGCAGGATGTGCCCCAGGCTGAAGTGCTTACCTACGAGGACGACCCGAGCAAGTTCGCCGACCTGCGCAACGGCCGCATCGACGCCATTCTGATCGACCGCCTGGCCGCGCTGGAATATGCGCAAAAGGCCAAGGACACCGAACTTGCCGGTGAGGCGTTCTCGCGCCTGGAAAGCGGCGTGGCGCTGCGCAAGGGGGAACCGGAGCTACTGGCTGCCATCAACAAGGCCATCGACAAGCTCAAGGCAGATGGCACCCTGGCCAAGCTCTCCGAAAAATACTTTGGTGCTGATGTCACCCAATGATCGCTGAAAGCCTGCAACTGGTTGTCGACTCCGCGCCCTTCTTGCTGAAGGGCGCGGGTTATACGGTCCTGCTCAGCGTCGGGGGGATGTTCTTTGGCCTGCTGCTGGGCTTTGCCCTGGCATTGATGCGGCTGTCCAAGGTGCTGCCGGTGAACTGGCTGGCGCGGGTCTATGTGTCGTTCTTCCGCGGCACACCGCTGCTGGTGCAACTGTTCGTGATCTATTTCGGCATGCCGCAGATCGGGATCGAACTGGACCCCATCCCTGCCTCGCTGATTGGCCTGTCACTGAACATGGCAGCCTATGTATGCGAAATCCTGCGCGCCGCGATTTCCTCCATCGACCGCGGCCAATGGGAAGCGGCGGCCAGTATCGGCATGACCCGCGTGCAGGCCATGCGCCGGGCCATTTTGCCCCAGGCGCTGCGCACAGCGCTGCCGCCGCTGGGCAACAGCTTCATTTCGCTGGTCAAGGACACCGCGCTGGCGGCCACCATCCAGGTGCCGGAGCTGTTCCGTCAGGCTCAGCTGATTACCGCGCGCACCTTCGAGGTGTTCACCATGTACGTGGCAGTGGCGGTGATCTACTGGGTGCTGTGCAGCATCCTGGCGCACTTCCAGAACCGCATGGAAGCGCGGGTCAACCAGCATGACCAGGAGCATTGAGCATGATTGAAGTCAAAGGCCTTACCAAGCGCTTCAAGGGCCAGACCGTGCTCGACGGCATCGACCTGACCGTGCAGGCCGGCGAAGTGGTGGCCATCATCGGCCCCAGCGGCTCGGGCAAGACCACCTTCCTGCGTTGCCTCAACCTGCTGGAAACGCCCGACGCCGGGCAGATCCACATTGGCGACATCGGCATCGACGCCAACCGCCCGCTGGGTTCGCAGCAGGGGGCGATCCGCCGGCTGCGCCAGCAGGCCGGGTTCGTGTTCCAGAACTTCAACCTGTTCCCGCACCGCACAGCGCTGGAAAACGTCATCGAAGGGCCGGTGATCGTCAAGAAGACACCCCGCGAGCAGGCCGAGGCCCTGGGCCGACAGCTCTTGGCCAAGGTTGGCCTGGCCGGCAAGGAAGACGCCTACCCCAGGCGGTTGTCCGGCGGCCAGCAACAGCGTGTCGCCATCGCGCGTGCCTTGGCCATGGAGCCGCAGGTGATCCTGTTCGACGAACCTACCTCGGCACTGGACCCGGAGCTGGTGGGTGAGGTGCTGGCAACCATCCGCAGCCTGGCCGAAGAAAAACGCACCATGATCATCGTCACTCACGAAATGAGCTTTGCCCGAGACGTGGCGAACCGGGTGGTGTTTTTCGACAAGGGCGTGATCGTGGAGCAGGGCGAGGCCAAGGCATTGTTCGCGGCCCCGCAGCAAGAGCGCACCCGGCAGTTCTTGCGCAAGTTCCTGGGCACGGCCGCCTCAGAGTAACGCCCCGCGCCCGCCCTGCCGAGGGCGGGCAGACCTCTTCTATGTATATTCCAAAGCGTTAGTTCATAAACTTTTTATAAAGCCTTACGGTATATATACCGGACCACCGGACCAGCACACATCTGCCGCAATCAGCTGTAGCGGCATTACTTATTTGTGAGGTCAGGAATGGTCAGGATCACAATCACCCCAGTGCGTAACGCCAGGGCATTGAGTGCAGCCAAGGAGCGGCACTGATGTCCACACATGCCCAAATCCCTTCCAGCAGCGACCTGGACAGCGCGCCACCGCTGCTGCCGGCCAAGATACTGCGCAACGATGCCGAGGCCTTGCAGGCAGCACGCGACGTTGCCGCAGTAGCCCGTGAACACGCTGCACGCCGTGACCAGCAACGCAAACTGCCCTGGGCCGAAATCGAACTGTTCACCCGCAGTGGCCTGGGCAGCATCAGCGTGCCCAAAGCCCATGGTGGCCCAGACGTGTCGTTCGAGACCGTGGCCGAGGTGTTCCGCCTGATCAGTGCTGCCGACCCCGCGCTGGGGCAGGTCCCGCAGAACCAGTTCGGCATGCTGCAACTGCTGCGCCTTACGGCAACCGAGGCGCAACAGGCAACGCTGTTTCGCAGCGTGCTGGACGGCTGGCGCATCGGTAATGCAGGCCCCGAGCGTGGCACCAAGGACACCCTCACCCTCAAGGCCCGGATTACCCGCTCAGGCGATGGCTTTCGCATCAGCGGCGAGAAGTTCTATTCCACCGGTGCCCTGTTCGCCCACTGGGTGGCAGTAAAGGCGCTGGACGAACAAGGCCGACAGCGCCTGGCATTCGTACGCCGCGGCACCCCGGGCCTGCGCATCGTCGATGACTGGTCCGGGTTCGGCCAGCGCACCACCGCCAGTGGCACGGTGCTGCTGGACGAGGTGCCGGTGGAGGCCGAGCTGGTCATCGACAACTGGCGCCAGCGCGACGTGCCCAATATCCAGGGCGCCGCCTCGCAGCTCATTCAGGCAGCGATAGACGCCGGCATCGCAGAAGCCGCAATCGACGACGCCATCACCTTCGTGCGTGAAAAATCACGCCCGTGGATCGAGGCCAACGTCGACCGTGCCAGCGACGATCCTTACGTAATCGCCGACGTCGGCCGCCTCAAGCTCGACCTGCACGCCGCCGAGGCTTTGCTGCGCAAAGCTGCGCGAGTGCTTGACGAGGTCAATGCCAAACCCGTGGATGCCGAGTCGGCGGCGCGGGCCTCGATTGCGGTAGCCGAAGCCAAGGTGCTCACCACCGAAATTGCCCTGCAGGCCAGCGAAAAACTGTTCGAGCTGGCCGGCAGCCGCGCCACCCTCGCCGAGTTCAACCTCGACCGCCACTGGCGCAATGCACGCGTGCACACCCTGCACGACCCGGTGCGCTGGAAGTACCACGCGGTGGGCGCCTACCACCTCAACGGCACACGGCCCGCGCGGCATTCCTGGATCTGATCTGCAGCGTGCGTGGGGCCACTGGGTGCCCCCACGCCGCGGAGAAACACCATGACTACAAGCATCATCAGCAACGACGCCGAAGCCCTCGGCGTTGCAGAACACCTAGCCCAGCAGTTGCGCCGCGACAGCGCACTGCGCGACCGTGAACGGCGTTTGCCACACGCAGAACTCGAACTGTTCACCCGCTCGGGGCTGTGGGGCATCAGCGTGCCCAAGGCGTACGGTGGGGCGGGCGTATCCAATGTCACCCTGGCCAAGGTGATCGCCCGCATTGCCCAGGCCGACGGTTCACTCGGGCAGATACCGCAGAACCACTTCTACGCGCTGGAAGTGCTGCGGGTAAACGGCACACCCGCGCAGCAACAGCGCCTTTATGCAGAAGTGCTGGGTGGCCGCCGCTTCGGTAACGCCCTGGCCGAGCTGGGCACCAAGACCGCCAATGATCGCACCACCCTGCTGAGCCGCGACGGCGCGGGCTGGCGTATCAATGGCCGCAAGTTCTATGCGACTGGCGCCATCTATGCCCAGCGCATTCCAACCTCGGTGGTTGACGAACAAGGCGTGCAGCACCTGGCCTTCGTGCCCGCCGACAGCCAGGGGCTGCAAGTGATAGACGACTGGAGCGGGTTTGGCCAGCGCACCACTGGCAGTGGCTCTGTGGTGTTCGACAACGTCTGGGTCAACGCCGATGACGTGGTGCCGTTCCAGAGCGTGTTCGAGCGCCCGACACCGGTGGGGCCGCTGGCGCAGATTCTTCATGCGGCCATCGATACCGGCATCGCCCGCGCCGCCTATGAAGACGCCCTGCACTTCGTGCGTACCCACAGCCGGCCCTGGGTGGACTCCGGTGTGGAACGTGCCAGCGACGACCCGCTGACCCTCAAGAGCTTCGGCCACTTGGCCATACGCCTGCATGCCGCCGAGGCCTTGCTGGAGCGTGCCGGCGAATACCTGGACCTGGCCCGAGCGCACAGCACTGCCGACAGCGTCGCCGCTGCGTCCATCGCCGTGGCTGAAGCGCGGGCCATCAGCACCGAAATTGCACTGGCAGCCGGCACCACCCTGTTCGAGCTGGGCGGCAGCCAGGCCACCCTGGCCGAACACAACCTGGACCGCCACTGGCGCAACGCCCGTGTGCATACCCTGCACGACCCGGTGCGCTGGAAGTACCACGCCATCGGCAACTACTACCTCAACGATGCCAACCCGCCACGCAGGGGGACCATCTGATGGCCAGGCACATTCTGCTCAACGCCTTCAATATGAACTGCGTGGGGCATATCAACCATGGCCTGTGGACCCACCCGCGCGACACTTCCACCCAGTACAAGACCCTCGAGTACTGGACCGACCTGGCGCGCCTGCTGGAGCGGGGGCTGTTCGACGGGCTGTTCATCGCCGACATCGTCGGCACCTATGACGTGTATGGCCAGTCGCTGGACGTGCCGCTGAAGGAATCCATTCAACTGCCGGTCAATGACCCACTGCTGCTGGTGTCCGCCATGGCCGCAGTCACCCGCCACCTGGGTTTCGGCCTGACTGCCAACCTGACCTACGAGTCGCCCTACTTGTTTGCACGGCGCCTTTCCACCCTGGACCACCTGAGCAATGGCCGGGTTGGCTGGAACATCGTGACCGGCTACCTGGACAGCGCGGCCCGCGCCATGGGCCTTTCACAGCAGCCCGAACACGACCGGCGCTACGACCAGGCCGATGAATACCTGCAGGTGCTGTACAAGCTGCTGGAAGGCAGCTGGGCGGACGATGCCGTGGTTGCCGACCGCCAGCAGCGCGTGTACGCGCAACCCGACAAGGTGCGCAAGGTTCAACACCATGGGGCGTTCTACGACGTGGACGGCTACCACCTGTGCGAGCCGTCGCCCCAGCGCACGCCTGTGCTGTTCCAGGCGGGCAGTTCGCCGCGCGGCCTGGCCTTCGCCGGCAACCATGCAGAATGCGTATTCATCAGCGGCCAGGACAAGGCCGCCACCCGCACCCAGGTCGACAAGGTGCGTGCCGCAGCAGTGGCGGCAGGGCGTACAGCAAACGCCGTAAAGGTGTTCATGGGCATCACGGTGATCGTTGCGCCCACCGAGCAGCAGGCCCAGGCCCGGCATGCCGAGTACCTGCGCCATGCCAGCGCTGAAGCCGGGGTGGCGCACTTTGCCGCGTCCACCGGCATCGATTTTGCCGCGTACGGCCTCGATGAACCCATCGCCTTCCGCCAGGGCAACGCCATCCAGTCGGCCACCCGTCAGTTGCAGAGCGACGCCTGGACCCGCAGGCGCCTGCTGCAACAGCACGCCCTGGGTGGCCGCTACGTAACCCTGGTCGGCGACCCGCAGCAGGTGGCCGAGCAACTGATCGCCTGGGCCGACGACACCGGCCTGGACGGCTTCAACCTCACCCGCACCGTCACCCCCGAAAGCTTCGAGGACTTCATCGAGCTGGTCGTCCCCCAATTGCAAAAGCGCGGCCGCTACAAAACCGCCTATGCCGCCGGCACCCTGCGGGAAAAACTGTTCGACGCCAGCCACCCACACCTGCCAGCCGACCACCCAGGTTCGGCCTACCGCTTTACCCCCTACCCTGCCCCGACTGGAGCCCTGCACCATGCTTGAGAAACTGTTCCGGCCCGTCGCGGCCATCGCTGTTGCCCTGGGCCTTGCAGCCGGCGCCAATGCGGCCGAGCCGCTGAAAATCGGCACCACCTCGGCTTTCGCCATCCCGCTGGAGGCTGCGGTGGAAGAAGCACACAAGCAAGGCCTGGAGGTGAAGCTGGTGGAGTTCAGCGACTGGATTGCCCCCAACGTCAGCCTCAACAGTGGGGACATCGACGTCAATTACTTCCAGCACATCCCCTTCCTGGAAAACGCCAAGGCGGCCGCCGGTTTCAACCTGGTGCCGTACGCCCCCGGCATCATCAACAACGTAGGCCTGTACTCGAAAAAGTACAAAAGCTTTGCCGAACTACCGGATGGCGCCAGCGTGGCCATCGCCAACGACCCCATCAACAGCGGCAGGGGCCTGCAACTGCTGGCCAAGGCGGGGCTGATCACCCTGAAACCCGGGGTCGGCTACAAAGCCACCGAAGACGACATCGTCGCCAACCCGAAGAACCTGAAAATCCTCCAGGTGGAGGCCGTGCAGCTGGTGCGCGCCTATGACGACGCCGACCTGGTGCAGGGCTACCCCGCCTACATCCGCCTGGCCAAGACGTTCGATGCCGGGTCTGCATTGCTGTTCGATGGCCTGGAAAACAAGGAATACGTGATCCAGTTCGTGATCCGCCCACAGAGCAAGGGCGACCCGCGCCTGGCCAAGTTCGTCGACATCTACCAGCATTCGCCGGTGGTGCGGGCAGCGTTGGACAAGGCCCACGGCACGCTGTACCAGGCAGGTTGGGAGGGGTGACATGAGCCAGACCAGCGCACTGAAGGTGCCAGGTGCGGCGCCCCTGCCGCTGCAGGCCGAGCCGCTGACCCTCCGCCCGAACGTGAATGACGCCCACGTGCGCTTCATAGGCCTGGGCAAGACCTACCCGGGCCAGGCGCAGCCCGCCCTGCAAGGCATCGACCTGAACATCCGCCGTGGTGAAATCTTCGGCATCATTGGCCGCAGCGGTGCCGGCAAGTCCTCGCTGCTGCGCACCATCAACCGCCTTGAGCAGCCCAGCCATGGCCGGGTGCTGGTGGACCAGGTGGACATTGGCGGGTTCGACGAGGACCAACTGGTGAACCTGCGCCGCAGCATTGGCATGATCTTCCAACACTTCAACCTGATGTCGGCCAAGACGGTGTGGCAGAACGTGGAGTTGCCGCTGAAGGTGGCCGGCGTGGCCAAGGCCGAGCGCCAGCGCAAGGTGCGCGCCCTGTTGCAACTGGTAGGCCTTGAGGAAAAGCACCAGGTGTACCCGGCGCAGCTGTCGGGGGGCCAGAAGCAACGGGTAGGTATCGCCCGGGCACTGGTGCACGACCCACGCATATTGCTGTGCGATGAAGCCACTTCCGCACTGGACCCGGAAACCACCGCATCCATTCTTGAGCTGCTGCGCGACATCAACCGGCGCCTGGGCCTGACCATCGTCCTGATCACCCATGAAATGGCGGTGATCCGCGACATCTGCCACCAGGTCGTGGTGCTGGACCGCGGCCAGGTGGTGGAACAGGGCGAAGTCTGGCGGGTGTTCGGTGCGGCACGCCATGCCGTGACGCGTACGTTGCTGGCACCGTTGCAACCCAGGTTGCCAGACGCGTTGACGGGCCGCCTGCAAGCCAGCCCGGCGAGCCGGGACAGCGCCGTGGTGCTGAAGCTGACGGTGCCGGGCGAACCGGACCTGACTGCATTGTTCAACACGTTGGGCGGCAGCGTGCGGTTGCTGCAAGGCGGGGTACAAGCCATCGGTGAGCATGCCCTGGGGCAGTTGATCGTGTCGGTGCAGCATTCGCCGCACGCGACTGGCCCGTTACTGGAACGCGCCCGTCGCTGGGCCGAAGATGTGGAGGTGCTGGGTTATGTGGTTTGATCGCTTGCTGCAGGGCTTGCTCGATACCTTGTTGATGGTGGGTGTGTCATCGCTGATCGCCCTGCTGGCCGGTGTGCCGATGGCAGTATTGCTGGTCACCAGCGACAAAGGCGGCATCTTCGCGGCCCCCACGCTGAACCGCGTGCTGGGGGCGTTCGTCAACCTGTTCCGGTCCATCCCGTTCCTGATCCTGATGGTCGCGCTTATTCCCTTCACCCGTATGGTGGTTGGTACCACCTATGGCGTATGGGCCGCAGTAGTGCCACTGACCATCGCCGCCACGCCGTTTTTTGCACGCATTGCCGAGGTGAGCCTGCGGGAAGTGGACCACGGCCTAGTAGAAGCGGCGCAGGCCATGGGTTGCCGACGTTGGCACATCGTCTGGCACGTACTGTTGCCCGAAGCGCTGCCGGGCATCGTGGGGGGCTTCACCATCACCCTGGTTACCCTGATCAACTCATCGGCCATGGCGGGTGCCATCGGCGCCGGAGGGCTGGGGGACATCGCCTACCGGTATGGCTACCAGCGCTTCGACAGCCAGATCATGCTGACCGTGATCGCCATGCTGGTGGCGCTGGTGGCGTTGATCCAGCTGGGCGGGGACCGGCTGGCGCGCGGGCTGAACAAGCGTTGAAAAGGTGCCGGGCCAACCCGGCACACTCAGCCCCAGCGCAAATCCTGCGCCGCGACTGGCCGCCCGAACCAGTAACCCTGGCCTAACTGACATTGCTCCTGCAGCAGCAGGCTGGCCTGCTCCGGCTGCTCGATGCCTTCGGCATGCACCTGCATGCCCATGCTGCGCGCCAGGGCAATGATCACCCGCACGATGGCCACATCGTCCTCGTCGAACGGCAAGCCTGCGACAAAGCCCTGGTCGATCTTGAGTTTCTGTACCGGCATCCGCTTGAGCCGCAGCAGCGACGAGTAGCCGGTGCCGAAGTCATCGATGGCCAGTGCCACCCCCAGCTCACGCAGGCGATGCAATTGCTCCAGCGCCACTTCGGGGTCTTCCATCACGGCGCTTTCGGTGACTTCCAGCTCCAGCAGTGCAGGCGAAAGGCCCGTGTCGTGCAACACGTCGGCTACCTGCCGGTACAGCTCACGCTGGCCAAACAGGCGGCTTGAGATATTCACTGCCACGAAGGCCAGCGGGCGGCCTTCCTGCTGCCAGCGCACCATCTGCCGGCAGGCATTGCGCAGTACCCAGGCATCTATCTCGGCAATCAGCCCGGTGCGTTCGGCGATGGGGATGAATTCTACCGGTGGTACCAGCCCCCGTTGCGGGTGCTCCCAACGCACCAGGGCTTCTACACCCACCTGGCTACCGGTCGCCAGGTCGTGCACGGGCTGGTAGTACACCCGCAGTTCATCGTGCTCCAGCGCCCGCCGCAGCTCCCCTGCCGTTTCCACCCGCTGCTGGGCGTGGGCGGTCAGTTCCTCGGTGTACAGCGCATAACAGGCTCGGCCATTGCTCTTGGCCTTGTACAGGGCCGAGTCGGCGTTGCGCAGCAACTGCTCGGCACTCAGGGCGTCACTGGGGAACAGGCTGATGCCGGCACTGACGCTGATGAACAGCCGGTGGCCCTCGAACACGAATGGCTCACGCATGCGGTCGATGATGCCCTGGGCCAGCTTGCCGGCCTGGCCCAGGTCCTGGCAATGCTCGGCCAGCACGCCGAATTCGTCACCGCCCAGGCGCGCCAGGGTCACGCCGCTCACCACCACCTCGCCCAGGCGATCACCCACCAGCTTCAGCAACTGATCGCCGATGGTATGGCCCAGGCCATCATTGATGCTCTGGAAGTGGTCGAGGTCCAGCAGCAACAGTGCACAGCCGCGCTTTTTTGCTTGCGCCGCCACCAGCGCCTGCTGCACGCGGTCGGTGAACAGCAGGCGGTTGGGCAGGTCGGTGAGCGGGTCGTGGTGGGCCAGGTAGGCCAGCTCCTGCTCGGAATGCTTGATCGCGCTGATGTCGCTGAACACCGCGACGTAATGGCTGAGCTCGCCGTCGTCGTCGCGGATCGCGCAGATGGTCTGCCACTGCGGGTAGATTTCGCCGCTCTTGCGCCGGTTCCAGATCTCGCCGCTCCACTCGCCCTTCTCGGAGAGGGTGGCATAGATGTGCTTGTAGAAGTCCGGGCCATGGCGCCCCGACTTGAACTTGCTCGGGCGCTGGCCGATCACCTCGTCCTGCCGGTAACCGGTGATACGCATGAAGGCGCGGTTGACGTGCACGATCAGGCCTTTGCGGTCGGTGACCAATACCCCTTCGAGCGTGCTGTCGAACACGGCGGCGGCCATGCGCAGGCGTTCCCGGTCCTCGCCGCGCAAGCGCGCACCGACGCCGATGAAGTTCAGCAACCTTACGCGTGACACATAGATCAGCAACGCACTGAGCAGTACCCAGACCACCAGGTTGATCTGCCGCCCTACGGTACGGGCCAGGGGGTCGTCAGTCATGCCGTGCAGCATCACCTCGGCCAGTACCAGCCAGAGGATCGAGAGCACCACATACAGCGCAGCCATGCGCAAGGCGTCGCGAACGGAAACAGACATGTCGGGTGGAATTGCCCATGCAAAAGGATGGGGGATTATAAAGGTTCTGCTGCGCTGTGCGACCGCTGCACGGCGCGCCGCGCAAAGATCGCCTGAAACATCACGTGGTCAGCTGCGACTGGTTTTATTTCCCCGCCAAGGGATAATCGGCCCTTCCCCCTGCATTTCGAGGGTATTTGCATTTATGTGGTACAACGGCCTGCTCGACTTGTCGGCCTGGCAACTGGTCGGCATCACTTTGTTGATGACCCATGTGACCATTGTCAGCGTCACGGTCTACCTGCATCGCTACTCGGCGCACCGGGCACTGGAGCTCAACGCCGGGCTCAAGCATTTCTTCCGTTTCTGGCTGTGGCTGACCACGGCGCAGAACACCCGCGAATGGACCGCCGTCCACCGCAAGCACCACGCCAAGTGCGAAACCCCGGACGACCCGCACAGCCCGGTGTACAAGGGTTTGGGGACGGTACTGCGCAAGGGCGCCGAGCTTTACCGTGAAGAGGCGCGCAACCCCGACACCTTGCGCATCTACGGCAAGAACTGCCCGGATGACTGGCTGGAGCGCAACGTCTATTCGCGCTACAAACTCGGTGGCATCGCGCTGATGGCGGTGATCGACCTGCTGCTGTTCGGCACGGCGGGTATCACCATCTGGGCGGTGCAGATGATGTGGATCCCCTTCTGGGCCGCCGGCGTGGTCAACGGCCTTGGCCATGCAGTGGGCTATCGCAATTTCGAATGCCGCGACGCCGCCACCAACCTGGTGCCCTGGGGCATCGTGATCGGCGGCGAAGAGCTGCACAACAACCACCACACCTACCCCAACTCGGCCAAGCTGTCGGTGCGGCGCTGGGAGTTCGACATGGGCTGGGCATGGATTCGCCTGTTCTGCCTGCTGCGCCTGGCCAAGGTCCAGCGGGTGGCACCCATCGCCCACCGGGTGGCGGGCAAAGCCAGCCTGGACATGGACACTGCCATGGCCATCCTCAACAACCGCTTCCAGATCATGGCCCAGTATCGCAAGCTGGTCATCGGCCCCCTGGTGAAGCAGGAACTGGCGCGCGTGGATGCGTCCGTCAGCCACCACTTCCGCCGTGCCAAACGCCTGCTGTCGCGGGAAACCAGCTTGCTGGAAGACCGCCATCACGTGCGCATCGAGTCCATGCTGGCCCACAGTCAGGCGCTCAAGACCATCTATGAAAAGCGCCTGGCGCTTCAGCAGATATGGGCCCGCACCAGCGCCAATGGCCATGACATGCTGGCAGCCATGAAAGACTGGGTGCACGAAGCGGAAACCAGCGGCATCCATGCCCTGCGCGAGTTCGCCGCGCAACTGAAGACCTACTCCCTGCGGCCTACTGCCGCCTGATGTTCCGTTGATCGGCGCGCCCCTTTTTGGGGCGTGCCGTTCAGGAACTTAGCCCGCCTGTTTCGACTCGAACTGCCCACATCGGCCGGAAGGTGGCCGCACCTTTACCCGTCGAGACGCGCTCCGTGCCCATGGCCAAGAACATACCCACGATTCTGCCCGGTACCCCTCCCCCTGACGCCGCCAAGACATTGCTGGCTCTGCTCCACGCCCAAGGCGAAGTCGCGCGCCTGAGCGAGCGCGAGCAGCTGTTCAGTACGCTGCTCAACAGCGTGAACGCAGTGTTGTGGGCATTCGACTGGGAGACCCGCCAGGTGCTGTACGTCAGCCCTGCCTACGAGCGCATCTTTGGCCGCCCGGTTAGCCTGGTAATGGCCGACTTCAATGAATGGCGGGACAGCATCTACCCTGACGACCTGGAGTTCGCCGAACGCAGCCTTGCCCAGGTGTTGCTCAAAGGCTCGGTGGAAGACCGGGAGTACCGCATTCTGAACGCCGAAGGTGAGGTGCGCTGGCTTAGCGACAAGTGCTACGTCAATCAGCAGCGCGACAGTGACCGGGTGATCATCGTGGGTATCGCCGAGGACATCACCGAAAAGAAGCGCCTGGAAGGCGAACTGCAGCGCCTGGCCACCACCGACGTACTCACCCAAAGCAGCAACCGCCGGCACTTCTTCGAGTGCGCCAAACAGGCCTTCGACAAGGCCCGTGAGGACGAGGCGCCGCTGACCTTCCTGTTGCTGGATATCGACGACTTCAAGGCGATCAACGACAGCTACGGCCACCAGGAGGGAGACCAGGTGCTGCAACGCATCGCCGACAGCGGCAAGGCGGTGCTGCGCAGGGGCGACCTGTTCGGGCGGATTGGTGGCGAGGAATTTGCGGCGGTGTTCCCTGGCTGTACGGCCAAGGTGGCGGAGCAGATTGCCGAACGGCTTCAGCGGGAGATACAGCGGCTGAATTTCGGCCAGTCAGAGCGCCCGTACGGCGTAACCATCAGCCAGGGCCTGACCGGTTTGACTGCCGAAGACGACACCCTCGACAGCCTGTACGCACGGGCAGATGCCGCGATGTACCAGGCCAAGCGCCAGGGCAAGAACCAGATCGTCCACGGGTAAGCGTCGCGTGAATAGCAGGGGCCGCCGAGCCGTCCCTGTGGAGGGGACTGTCACGCACAAAATCTGAGAGTTGGCCCAATCACTGTGGGAGCGGGTTTACCCGCGAAGCAGACAGCGCGGTGCAGGGCACCGGCTTCGCCGGTGTTCGCGGCTGAAGCCGCTCCCACAGGTGACTGCTAACTCAACAGGTTATATGCAGTTCCACAGGAGCGGCTCGCCGCCGATGGGCCGCAGAGCGGCCCCACTATCAGCGTAAGATCACGCCAGTTCGGCGAAGCACTCTTCGATGATGGCCAGGCCTTTGTCCAGCAGTGCGTCTTCGGCGGTCAGCGGAACCAGGATACGCAGGACGTTGCCGTAGGTGCCGCACGACAGCAGGATCAGGCCCTTGTCACGGGCCTTGGCCACAACCTGGGCAACGGCAGCGGCGTTCGGGGTGTGGGTACCCTTCTCGAACACTTCCACAGCAATCATCGAACCCAGGCCACGTACGTCACCGATGATCGGGTGCTTCTGCTGGATTTCACGCAGGCCGGCAGTGAGGCGCTCGCCAACGGCTTTGCTGCGGTCCAGCAGTTTTTCTTCTTCGAACACGTCGATAACGGCCAGTGCAGCGGCACAGGCGATCGGCGAGCCGGCGTAGGTGCCACCCAGGCCACCGGGGGCAATTGCATCCATGTACTCGGCCTTGCCGCACACACCTGCCAGCGGGAAGCCGCCAGCGATGGATTTGGCGAAGGTGGTCAGGTCAGGCGCAACGCCCATTTGCTCCATGGCGAAGAAGGTACCGGTACGGCCGGCGCCAGTCTGCACTTCGTCAGCGATCAGCAGAATGCCGTGCTGGTCGCACAGGGCACGCAGACGCTTCATCAGCTCTTTAGGCGCTGGCAGGAAGCCGCCTTCACCTTGTACTGGCTCAAGGATGATGGCCGCGATATCGCGTGGCTCGGCATCGTTCTTGAAGATGCGCTCGACCGAAGCAATGGCGTCGTCAACGCTGACACCGTGCAGTTCGCTCGGGAACAGCGCACGGAACACGCCGCCTGGCATCAGGCCCATGCCTGCGGAGTACGGTACGACCTTGCCGGTCAGGCCCAGGGTCATCATGGTACGGCCGTGGTAGCCGCCGGTGAAGGCGATGACGCCAGCACGGCCGGTGGCTGCACGGGCGATCTTGACGGCGTTTTCAACGGCCTCGGAGCCGGTGGAAACCAGCAGGGTCTTCTTGTCGAAGTCACCCGGTACCAGCTTGTTGATCTTCTCGCACAACTCCACGTAGGGTTCGTACGCCAGCACCTGGAAGCAGGTGTGGCTGACCTTGGTCAGCTGCTCTTGCACGGCCGCAACCACTTTGGGGTGCAGGTGGCCGGTGTTCAGTACGGCGATGCCGCCAGCGAAGTCGATCAGTTCGCGGCCTTCAACGTCGATAACGGTGGAGTTCTTTGCCGATTCAACGAAGATCGGGTGAATCTGGCCGACACCACGTGGAACAGCGGCGACACGACGTTGCATCAAGGATTCGTTGGTCTTGCTCATAATGCCCTCATTGCGCCGGTCTGGAATGGCGCTTTTATTCGGGGGTGGCTGGGAGTGCCCACGGTCAGTATTCGTTGATCGACCGCCGCGAACGCCCTGGCCACCAGGTACTGCGCTGTAAAAAAGGCCAGCGAGACGTCGCTCTCGCGCCCCGCTGGCAGAGGTAAAGCCTTTAGCGTGCGATCAGATGCTGATGCACAGGTACTTGATTTCGAGGTAGTCCTCGATACCGTACTTGGAGCCTTCGCGGCCCAGGCCCGAAGCCTTGATGCCGCCGAATGGCGCCACTTCGTTGGAGATCAGGCCGGTGTTGATACCCACCATGCCGTACTCCAGCGCTTCGGCGACACGGAACACACGGCTCATGTCACGGGCATAGAAGTACGACGCCAGGCCGAACTCGGTGTCGTTGGACATGGCGATGACTTCGGCCTCGTCCTTGAAGCGGAACAGCGGGGCCAGCGGGCCGAAGGTTTCTTCCTTGGCCACGGCCGCATTTTTCGGCACATCCACCAGGATGGTCGGCTCGAAGAAGTTGCCTTCGATCAGCTTGCCACCGGACAACACCTTGGCGCCTTTGCCTACGGCGTCTTCGATGTGTTCCTGAACCTTGGCCACGGCCTTGCCATCGATCAGCGGGCCGGTGGTGGTGCCTTCTTCCAGGCCGTTACCGATCTTCAGCTTGGCAACTGCTGCGGCCAGCTTCTGGGCGAACGCGTCGTACACGCCTTCTTGCACATAGATGCGGTTGGCGCAGACGCAGGTCTGGCCGTTGTTGCGGTACTTGGAGATGATCGCGCCCTCGACCGCCTTGTCCAGGTCGGCGTCGTCGAACACGATGAACGGGGCGTTGCCACCCAGCTCCAGGGAAACCTTCTTGATGTCCTTGGCGCACTCTTCCATCAACTGGCGACCGATTTCGGTCGAGCCGGTGAAGGAGAGCTTGCGCACCAGGGAGTTGCCGGTCAGCTCGCCGCCCACTTCACCGGCGCTGCCGGTAACGACGCTGAGCACGCCAGCCGGGATGCCGGCACGGTTGGCCAGCTCGACCAGGGCCAGTGCCGAGTAAGGGGTCTGCGAGGCAGGCTTGAGCACCATGGTGCAGCCAGCAGCCAGGGCCGGGCCGGCTTTACGGGTGATCATGGCAGCCGGGAAGTTCCACGGGGTGATGGCGGCGGTAACGCCGATTGGCTGCTTGATGACGATCAGGCGCTTGTCTGGCTGGTGGCCCGGGATGGTGTCGCCATAGACGCGCTTGGCTTCTTCGGCGAACCATTCGATGAACGATGCGGCGTAGGCAATTTCGCCCTTGGCTTCGGCCAGGGGTTTGCCTTGCTCGGTGGTCATCAGGCGAGCCAGGTCGTCCTGGTTCTCGATCATCAGTTCGAACCAGCGACGCAGCTTGGCCGAGCGCTCCTTGGCGGTCAGTGCACGCCAGGCCGGCAGGGCCTTGTCGGCGGCTTCGATGGCGCGGCGGGTTTCCGCAGTGCCCATCTTCGGCACGGTACCGATGACTTCACCTGTGGCCGGGTTGGTCACATTGATGGTCTGGCCGCTGTCCGCATCCAGCCACTCACCGTTGATGAAGGCTTGCTGGCGGAACAACTGAGCGTCTTTGAGCTGCATGTCGGCTTCCCGAATTGTTGATTGTTGAAAGCGCCCAACGCAGGGCATCGAGCGTTTGAAATCTCAAACGAATGCTAAGCGTCTGCTGGGGTGTTGGACAATAGGCTGTTCGAAAAAAAGAACGAGTGGTTGAACACCCGAGTGGATGTTTCATGAATGTGGGCTGGGGCAGATGGCCCTGCGGCAGGCAAGCCGGCCCTCACAGGGCCGGTACAGGCAGAAAATCAGAATGCCTTGTCGAGGTCGATCACCAGCGCCCGGTAGCCAACGCTGCCGGGCTGCCTGCTGTGCACCTTCAGCTCAACCAGCACCTCCTGGGTGCCCCGCCGGACCTCGTTGAGCACGGTTGTGGTCAGCTTTTGCGGTGTCAGGAAGTTCACCGACGCCGAATAGATGAACTGGGTGTCGGTGTCCGCTCTATAAGCCACCACGGAGGTCACCGGGCTGTACCACTCGTCGCCGCGCGCCTTGCCGTACTCCCACACTTGCTCCACCAGGCCTTTGGCCTCGTCGATGCGGTATTCCACCGCGCGGCTGTAGTTCCCGGTCAACCGAGTGGGTGCAAAGCCCCGGCCCCAGCCGTTGTCGAACACGGTCAGCGTGCCTTTGCCGGTCAGCCAGGCTGTGTGCTGGGTCCATGACCAGTCGAAGCTGTCGCTGTGCACCGGCGTGAGCACCTTGTGCCGCAGGCGCTCGGGCCAGCCCTGTGGCGAGGCGAGGATCCACTTCACCTGCTTGTCACGGCCAATCTTCACCACCCCCTGGTGACGGGCTGAAACGATGATGCTGTCGTCATCGGCATCGTAATCGATGGCATTGACGTGCGCCCAGTTACGCCCGGTGCCCACCCCCGGGGTATCGCCAAACGGCAGATCCCCTTCCGCCAGCTCGTTCGCCAGCCGGTCGCCCTGCCGGCTGACGCCCGGGGGCAACTGGATGGCCGCTTTGCCCAGTGTTTCCAGCAGGTCGCCACGGTACGGGTCGAGGATCTGGTTGAGGTCCCAGAACTCCAGCACATCGCCGGCCTCGTTCACTTCGATGATGTGGTCGCGAATGGAGCGTACACGCTTGCCGTCCGGGCGACGGTAGTCGCTGGTGCCTACGCGCAGCAGGTAGGTCCCGTTGCTGGTCTCGCGGATTTCATGGGAGAAGTCTGCGAACTTGTCGGGCAGGCTGCGCTGCCAGATCCGCCGCCCCAGCAAGTCGTACTTGGAGTAGGTTTGCCCCTGCCCCCAAATCAGCTTGCCATCGCGGGTTTGCTGGAAGCCCATGGTGCCCCCCAGGCCATCGCGACGGTTGGAGTCGTGAATCTGCTCGATGTCCAGGTACCAGCGCACGTCGCCGTTGGTATCGGCGATCCAGTTGTTGCCCACCTGGTCCCATTCGGCGGCGCCGCCCAGGCCATTCCACTTGAAAGCACGCCCGCCCGGGATGTCCCCGAGCAAGTGGTTGAACAGGTACAGGCGTTTCTCAAACCCGGGCGCCACCTGCACCGGTTCCACCTCCGGCAAGGCGGCCGTCTGCCTGGCAACCACCGGCAGGCGCACAGCCGGCGCGTAGATCTGGTACTGCTCACGCATGCGCTGGCCATCGAGCTTGTAGGTCACTTCCACCTGGTTGACATGGTCGGGGTACAACCCGAAAACCGGAATCCCCCCGTAGGTCCACAACGAACGGTCGGACACCTCATAGGCGATGTCCACCCCGCGCTCACCCCGGCCCAGCACACGTACATGGGCAGCACCGAGGCTGCGGCCGCCGTCACGGATGATCGCGGTGAGCGGCGCCAGCCGGTAAGGGTTGACCACCACATCGCCCAGCAACGCTTCGTCGGGCTGTGGCACTTTCGCGGTCAGGCACGCGCCTTCAGGCAATACGGGTGTTTCTGTCTTGGCGTTCATGGCAAAGCTCCTTGTGCTCAGAAGTCGTAACGGGCAGTGGCGCCGAAGGTACGCGGGGTACCGAGCGCACCGGCATAACCGCCGTTGGCGGAGTTCCAGAGGCTGGTGAAGTAGGTCTTGTCGCCAGCGTTCTTTACCCAAAGCGACAGGTCGACCACGCCATCGCCCTGGTCCAAGCGCACGCCGGCAGACAGGTTGACCAGTGCATAGCTGGGGATCTGGCCAAAATCAGAGTCGTCGATGGTGCCCACGGCCTTCGAGCGGAAGGCGTAGCTGGCGGTGACGTAAGGCTCGACCCGTTCGGTGGCCTGCCATTTGTATTGGGCATTGAGGTTGGCGATGTACTTGGAGGCGCCGACCACCTGATGGCCAGACAGGTCGCAGGTGGCATTGGCACTGGCCAGGCTGACCTCCGGCGGGCACGGTGCGTCCTTGTACTCGGTGTAGCGCACGTCGTTCCACGAACCGTTGAAGTTGACCGTTAGCCCCCGCACCGGCAACGCCGTGGCCTCGAATTCGAGCCCGCGCGAGCGCACGCGCCCGGCATTGGCCAGGTACTGCACGCGGTTGACCTGGTCGTAGACGTTGGCCTGGTAGCCATGCACTTCGGCCCAGAACAGGTTGGTATTGAGCTGCAGGCGGTTGTCGAACAAGCTGCTTTTCAGGCCCAACTCGGCATTGTTGACCCGCTCGGTGCCCACCAGCAGCGAGCCAGTACCCAAGCGGGGGGCCGCGCCGACGGTGAGGTTGACCCCGCCCGACTTCTCGCCGTGGGTAAGGGTGGCGTAACCCAGCAACTGCTCGTTGAAGCGATAGCTGAGGCCTAGGAGGCCAGAGGGGCTGAAGCTGTACTGGTTGAGGTCGCCCGAATCGTACGCACCTGCGCGGCCCTGACGCGCAGCTGCGGCAGCGCCGCTGACCACAGCGCCGCCACTGGGCGCATTGCGGGTAACCCAGGCACTCTTTTCTTCATAGGTGCCGCGTACGCCGGCGGTGAAGTCCAGGCGGTCGGTGACATGCCAGGTGCCTTGGGCGAACAGCGCGTAGCTGTCGGTATCGATGTGGCCGTTACCCAGGGTGTCGACGTTGGCCAGCGCACCTGTTGGGGTCTGGTTCCAGATATCAGCCTGTGGGCCGTAATAGGTGAACGACTTGTTGTCCAAGTCCTGCTTGAAGTAGTAAGCGCCCAGTACATAATCGAAAGCGCCGCCGGTCGGGGATGCCAGGCGGATTTCCTGCGAGTACTGCTTGTCGCGCACCGCTACACCGGCACTGTAGAACACCGGCACATTCAGGCCGTCATCGTTGCGCGGGGTAAAATCCCACCAGCGGTAGGCGGTGATGGAGGTCAGGGTGAAGTCGTTGGGCAGGGTCCAGTTGGCTTCCACCGAGGTCCCTCCCTGGAACACGGTGACTTGTTGGTCGGCATCGAAGTTGACCTTGCGGTCCTTGCCCGATACCAACGTCGCGCCAGCCTGGGCAGCCAGGCTCTGGTAGCGGTTGATGCCGTTGATGGTCGGCCCGGTGCTGTAGAGGCTCAGGATGCCGTTGTCGGAATCCTCTTCGTTGTACTCCCCGATCCAGCGCAGGTTGAAATTATCACTGGGCTTGAACAACAGCTGCGTGCGAAAGCCCTGGCGTTTGCCGCCATTGAGCGTGTCGCCGTTGTGCACGTTTTTCACGTAGCCGTCGTCTTCGGTGCGATAAGCACTGATGCGCCCGGCCAGGGTGTCACTGAGCGGGCCCGAGAAACTGCCCTGGGTCTGCCGATATCCGTCTTCACCAATGGACTGCTGGATACTGCCTTCACGGTGGAAGGTAGGTTTGCGGGTGGTCACGTTGAGCACACCGGCGGTGGTGTTCTTGCCGAAAAGCGTGCCTTGCGGGCCCCGCAGCACCTCAAGTTGCTCCACGTCCAGCAGGTCGAACACCGCCATGCCCGGGCGGCCCAGGTAGACGTTGTCCAGGTAGATGCCAACGCTGCCCTCCAGGCCGTCGCTGGCGGGGTTGTTGCCAAGCCCGCGTATGGAAATGCTCGACTGGCGGGCATGCACGTACGCCACGTTGGTACTGGGTACCAGTTGTTGCAGATCCTGCACGCGATAAACACGTTGGGTTTCCAGGGCTTCACTGCCCAGCACGCTGATGGGCGTAGGCACGCTCTGCGCGGTTTCTTCACGCCGCCGGGCGTTGACCGTGACGGTGCCCAGCTTGGCTTCCTGCTCCACAGCAGGGGCAACAGGCCCTACTTCTTCGGCGAAGCTGGGCACGGAGGCCGCCAGCAGAACACCGGCCGCAAGCGGCTGCAGGGTGAAACGTGAGGCGCGCGATGGCTTTCGGGTGTGTCCGGACATGCAGATGCTCCTTGAGGCTTGGCCCTGGGCGAGCATTTCCGTTGGCGGAACCGAATCGCGGGAATGGGGGCTTATATTCTTTTAAGAGATATAAATATTGTTAAAACATATTATGTGGAATAAGAGAGTCCCTTTATAAGGGGACAGACCCTTGTCATCAATTGCATTCGGCCGAAGGTTTCAATGTAGAAAATGCATATCGATCTGCGTCAGCTACGCCACTTCATCGCCTTGGTTGAACACCGCAGTTTCGTGGCGGCGGCTGCGGCAGTGAACCTGTCGCAGTCAGCCTTCAGCCGCAGCATCCAGACGCTGGAGCACAATGTGGGTTGCCGCCTTGTGGACCGCGCCAGCAAGGACTTGCCCCCTACGCGCCAGGGGCTGCTGGTGCTGGAACACTCGCGCCGGCTGGTGCATGGCGCGCACAACCTGGTCAATGAAATTCAACAGTTCAACGGCGCCACGACCGGCGTGGTGCGCTTCGGCTCGGGGCCTGCGCCGGCAGGGGGCCTGGTGCCGCGGGCGGTGGCACGGTTCGTGGCCGATTACCCTGCCGCGCGCACGTGCTTTCAGGTGGATAACTGGCAGGCACTGAACCGCAAGCTGGTCGCCGAGGAAATCGAGTTCTTCGTGGCCGACACCCGCCAGTTCGAATCAGACCCGGATTACCAGGTGCACAGGCTGGCACCCCAGCGCTGGCATTTCTGCTGCCGCGCCGGGCACCCGCTGGCCAGGCAACAGCGTGTGCAGGCGCGGGACCTGTTCGATTACCCGATGGCCACCACCTTTCGCCCGCCGAATATCCGCAAGATCCTCAGCGATCTCAGCGGCCGGCAAGACTTTCTGCCGTCGGTGGAGTGCGAGCATGGGTACGCATTGCTGAACGTGGTGATGCACTCGGACACCATCGGCATCGCCTGCAATGCCAATTTGCTGCCCTATCAACATGAAGAGAGCCTGGTGAAGCTGGAACTGGCCGACCTGACGCAAGAGCAGCGTGAGGCCTGCCATACCCGTTATGGGGTAGTGAGCCGGGTGGGGTATGGGTTATCGCCGTTGGCGCAGGGGCTGGTCAGGCAGTTGATTGCCTGTGATAGGGAAGCCTGAGAAACGGCCCAGCCCATGGATAACCTGGGAGCCACTGGTCTGCACAAATCTGACAGCTGTCGCAATCATTGTGGGAGCAACTGTTTTCACAAAACCTGAACGCTGGCGCAGTCCACCTTGTGGGAGCAACTGTCTTCCACAACAATCTCAAAAATCTCAAAATTA
>NZ_BBIU01000042.1 GCF_000730645.1 Pseudomonas parafulva NBRC 16636 = DSM 17004
GCTTTTGATCGGGTGATCGTAGCGCTTCCAGAAACCCGTTAATCGCTTAACTCATTGAATCTCAAGGAGTTTTGCGTTCCGTTGTCGCTGGAAGTGGGGCGCATTATAAGGGGATTCGAGAGGGCGTCAACCGTTTATTTCATTAAAGTGAAACAAAGGCTGAAAACAGCGCCGCCACTGGCGGCGCATCGCGAGCTACGCTCGCTCCTACCTTAATAGGAGGTTACTCAGGCTTTAGGGTAACCCGGGCGAACGACTTCTTGCCGGCCTGGCACACATGGCTGGCACCCAGGGCAAACATGAAATCACGGTCGACAGCAGCGCCATCAACTTTTACCGCTCCCCCGGCCAGTAGGTCACGCGCCTGCGCCGAGTTCTTCACCAGGCCAGCGCGGTTCAGCACGGCAGCAATAGGCAGGCTTTCGACAGACACCACGTCAACCTCCGGCAGGTCTTCTGGAAGCTCGCCTTCCTTCATACGGTTACCCGCCGCACGGTGGGCATTGGCCGCTGCTTCCTCACCGTGGAAACGCGCAACGATCTCCTCGGCCAGCTTGATCTTGATGTCACGCGGGTTGGCACCCTTGGCCACATCAGCACGCAGCCCCTCGATCTCTTCCATCGAGCGGAAGCTCAGCAGTTCGAAATAGCGCCACATCAAGGTGTCAGGAATCGACACCAACTTGCTGTACATCACCCCTGGCGCTTCCTGGATACCCACATAATTGCCCAGCGACTTGGACATCTTCTTCACGCCGTCCAGCCCCTCGAGCAATGGCATGGTGACGATGTTCTGGGCCTCCTGGCCATAGGCACGCTGCAACTCGCGGCCCATCAGCAGGTTGAACTTCTGATCGGTACCGCCCAACTCGACGTCAGCCTTGAGCGCTACCGAGTCATAGCCCTGCACCAGCGGGTAAAGGAACTCATGGATGGCAATGGGCTGATTGGTGGTGTAGCGCTTGTCGAAGTCATCACGCTCGAGCATGCGCGCCACGGTGTACTGCGACGCCAAGCGAATGAAGTCTGCCGGTGACAGGGTGTCCATCCAGGTGGAGTTGAACGCGACCTCGGTCTTGGCCGGGTCGAGAATCTTGAACACCTGCTGTTTATAGGTTTCGGCGTTTTCCAGCACCTGCTCGCGGGTCAGGGGTGGGCGCGTGGCGCTCTTGCCGCTGGGGTCGCCGATCATGCCGGTGAAGTCACCAATGAGGAACACCACCTGATGGCCAAGGTCCTGGAACTGACGCAGCTTGTTGATCAGCACCGTGTGACCGAGATGAAGATCGGGCGCCGTGGGATCGAAGCCTGCCTTGATGCGCAAGGGCTGACCGCGCTTGAGCTTCTCAACCAGTTCCGACTCGACCAGTACTTCTTCGGCACCGCGCTTGATAAGCGCCAGCTGCTCTTCAACCGACTTCATAGACAAACCCGCAAGGCTCAGATTCAGGGGGAGCCAACCATACAAGATCGGCTGTCAAATACAAGTTCACAAAGGGATGTGACCCGGACCCGGCGTCGCGACGTCTACGCGCCCTTGCGTGAAAATGCTTTTGGTTATATTTTATACAGTTATTTCATCTTCATCATGTCATTCATCTTTTCCATTTCACCTTTTCAAAGTCCTTAGCCCATGACCAACGAACCGCCTAAAGCGCCCCCGCTTTATCCGAAGACACATATTCTGGCCGCCAGTGGCATCGCGGCCTTGCTCAGCCTGGCCCTGCTGGTGTTCCCCTCCAGCGACGTAGAAGCCAAGAAAACCACCCTTAACCTGGAGCTGGAAAGCCCAGCCGAGCAGCTCAAGGACGAATCGCGCACTGCCCCGCTGGTACAGGCCGAAGGTGAGCAAGGCTCGCCGTTCGCCCAGATCGAAGAGCCGGCACCCAGCACACAGAATGCTGAGCAAAAAGCGACGGCGACCGAGCCCGCCGCACAGGCTGTCAAGGCACCTGGCCACCGCGAGGTGACCGTCGCCAGCGGTGACACCCTCTCTACTTTGTTCGCCAAGGTTGGCCTCCCTGCCAATGCCGTCCACGACATCCTGGCCAGCAGCAAGCAGGCCAAGCAGTTCAGCCAGCTGAAGCATGGCCAGGTACTGCAGTTCGAGCTGGACAAAGACGGTCAACTCGCCAACCTGCACAGCAAAGTCAGCAGCCTTGAAACCATTCGCCTGACCAAGACCGACAAGGGCTACACGTTCAACCGAGAAATCAGCAAACCGGTCGTACGCACCGCTTACGCCCACGGCGTGATCAAAAGCTCCCTGTCGGCCTCTGCCCAACGCGCCGGGCTGTCCCACAACCTGACCATGGACATGGCACGGGTGCTGGGCTACGACATCGACTTTGCCCAGGATATTCGCCAGGGCGATGAATTCGATGTGGTCTACGAGCAGAAGGTGATGGATGGCAAAGTGGTCGGCACCGGCAACATCCTGTCGGCGCGCTTTACCAACCGCGGCAAGACCTACACCGCTGTGCGCTACACCAACAAGCAGGGCAACACCACCTACTACACGGCCGATGGCAACAGCTTGCGCAAGGCGTTCATCCGTACCCCGGTAGACTTTGCCCGCATCAGCTCGCGGTTTTCTGCAGGCCGCAAGCACCCCATTCTGAACAAGATCCGTGCGCATAAAGGCGTCGACTATGCAGCCCCTCGCGGCACACCGATCAAGGCTGCAGGCGATGGCCGTATCGAACTTGCCGGGCGCCGCGGCGGTTACGGCAACACGGTCGTTATCCAGCACGGCAATCGCTACAAGACCCTTTACGGGCACATGCAAGGTTTCGCCAAGGGCATCAAGACCGGCAGCACGGTCAAGCAAGGCCAGATCATCGGGTATATCGGCACCACCGGCCTGTCCACTGGCCCTCACCTGCACTACGAGTTCCAGGTGAACGGTGTGCACGTCGACCCACTGAGCCAGAAAGTGCCGATGGCCGACCCGATCGCCAAGAACGAGCGCCAGCGCTTCCTGCAGCAGAGCCAGCCCCTGATCGCCCGCATGGATCAGGAAAAGGCCACGCTGCTCGCTTCGAACAAGCGCTGACACCATGGCCCTCTACATTGGGGTAATGTCTGGCACCAGCCTCGACGGCCTGGACATTGCCTTGGTAGAACAAGGCGAGCAGCTTCATCTGCTCGCCACCCATTACCTGCCGATGCCCGCCGAGCTGCGCCAGGCGCTACTCAGCCTGTGCAGTAGCGGGCCCGACGAAATCGCCCGAGCCGCACTGGCGGAAAACCGCTGGGCCACACTGGCCGGTGAAGGTGTTGCGCAGCTGCTGGCACGTCAGGGGCTAAGCCCCGAGGATATCCGCGCCATCGGCAGCCATGGGCAGACCATTCGCCATGAACCTGCACGGGGGTTTACGGTGCAGATTGGCAACCCGGCGCTGCTGGCCGAGGTCACGGGTATCCGCGTTGTGGCCGATTTCAGACGCCGCGATGTGGCTGCCGGAGGCCAGGGTGCGCCCCTGGTACCGGCCTTTCACGAAACCTTGTTCAGCCACATTGGCCAGCGCCTGGCAATCCTCAACGTCGGTGGCTTCAGCAACCTGAGCCTGATTGCACAAGGCACACCCGTACACGGCTTCGACTGTGGCCCCGGCAACGTGCTGCTGGATGCCTGGGTAGAGCGCAAGCGCGGCCAGGCCTACGATGCTGACGGCGCTTGGGCCGCAACCGGGAGGGTGCAACCTGCCCTGCTCGGCAAACTGCTGGCTGATCCGTTCTTTGCGGGGAGCGGCCCAAAAAGCACAGGCCGTGAGGTGTTCAACCTGCCCTGGCTGGACAGCCATCTGGCCACGCTGCCCGCTTACCGCGACGAAGACGTCCAGGCGACCCTGCTGGAACTGAGTGCGCGCAGCATCATCGACTCGCTGAACAATGCCCAACCGGGTACCCAGGCCCTGCTGGTGTGTGGGGGCGGCGCCCGCAACGGCGCATTGATGGCTCGCCTGGCACAGTTGCTGCCGCAGGCGAAGGTTGCAAGCACAGCCGCCTATGGCATCGACCCTGACTGGGTGGAGGCCATGGCGTTCGCCTGGCTGGCCCATTGCTGCCTCGAAGGGGTTGCGGCCAACCGCCCCAGTGTCACCGCTGCACGCGGGCTACGCATACTGGGCGCCATCTACCCTGCATAGCACCCTGCTGCAGATAGCAAAACGCCGCGCAATTGCGCGGCGTTTTTTTGCAGCAAACTTCAGATCGAGAAGGAAGAGCCACAGCCGCAGGTGGTGGCGGCATTCGGGTTCTTGATCACGAACCGCGAACCTTCCAGGCCTTCCTGGTAGTCCACTTCGGCACCCGCCAGGTACTGGAAGCTCATCGGATCGACCACCAGCGACACCCCTTCGCGCTCGACGATGGTGTCATCTTCGGCGACATCTTCATCGAAGGTGAAACCGTACTGGAAGCCCGAGCAGCCGCCACCGGTGACGAATACACGCAACTTCAGGCGGTCATTGCCTTCCTCGGAAACCAGTGTCTTCACCTTTTGCGCAGCGCCGTGGGTAAATTCCAAAGCCGTGGGGGTGAAGGTTTCGACGCTCATGTTGATTCTCCCGGCGTGGTAGCCGCCATAAAACTCGATGGCGGCTATTATCCGCTTTCCCGAGAAAATCGGTCAACAATAGCAAGCGTCACCATGCCGCTTGCCATCCATCACCTGTCAGGGCAACAGGCCGGCATGGCCAAGGCCCATACGCTCGTCCAGGCCGAACAGGATGTTGAGGTTCTGCACCGCCTGGCCGGAAGCACCTTTGACCAGGTTGTCGATGACCGACAGCACCACCACCAGGTCGCCACCTTGCGGGCGATGAACGGCGATGCGGCAAACGTTCGCACCGCGCACGCTGCGGGTTTCCGGGTGGCTGCCGGCGGGCATCACGTCGACGAACGGTTCGTTGGCGTAGCGCTTCTCGAACAGTGCCTGCAGGTCTACCGACCTGTCGGCAACCGTGGCGTACAGGGTCGCGTGGATGCCGCGGATCATCGGTGTCAGGTGGGGCACGAAGGTCAGGCCGATGTCCTTGCCCGCAGCCAGTCGCAAGCCCTGGCTGATTTCTGGAAGATGGCGATGGCCCTTGACCGCATAGGCTTTCATGCTCTCACCAGCCTCGCAGAACAACGAGCCCACGGCCGCGCCACGGCCCGCGCCACTGACACCGGACTTGCAGTCGGCAATCAGGCGGGTCTCGTCAGCCAGCCCCGCCTCCAGCAACGGCAAGAAACCCAACTGGGTAGCGGTAGGGTAGCAGCCCGGTACCGCAATAAGCCGTGCCTGGCGAATCTTGTCGCGGTTCACCTCAGGCAAACCATACACCGCATCTGCCAGCAACTCCGGGGCGCCGTGGGGCTGGCCATACCATTTGCCCCATTCTTCAGCGTCCTGCAGGCGGAAGTCTGCCGAAAGGTCGATCACCTTGGTGCCGGCAGCCAGCAGTTCACCCGCCAAGGCATGGGCCACACCGTGTGGCGTAGCAAAGAACACCACATCGCAGGCACCCAGCGCCTTGCTGTCAGGCACGCTGAATGCCAGCCCGTCGTAATGACCGCGCAGGTTTGGGTACATGTCCGCCACTGGCAAGCCTGCCTCGGAGCGCGAAGTGATGATCGCCACTTCCGCCTGTGGGTGCTGTGCCAGCAGGCGCAACAGTTCGACGCCGGTGTAACCCGTGCCGCCGACGATACCGACCTTGATCATAACGCTTGCCCCTTATCAACGAGTCGCCTGGAAAAGTCACGATGATAGGGGCGCGATGCGTCTGTAACAACTCTTCGGGTGCCCCTGATGACACTTGGGCACTACTATCTGACGACCGTGAATACCCTGAAGGAACCACCTCGATGCTCTATCTATGGATCAAAGCGCTGCATATCGTCAGCGTGGTCTGCTGGTTTGCCGGCCTGTTCTACCTGCCACGGCTGTTCGTGTACCACGCCCAAAGCCAGGACAGCGTCAGCCAGGACCGTTTCGTGACCATGGAACGCAAGCTGTACCGCGGCATCATGAACCCGGCGATGATCGCCACCTACGTGTTCGGCATCTGGATGCTCTACCTCACGCCGGGCTGGCTCAGCCAAGGCTGGCTGCACGCCAAGCTGACACTGGTAATCCTGCTGACCGGCTACCATCACATGTGCGGCGCCCAGCGCAAACGCTTTGCCAGCGGCAGCAACACCCGCAGCCATGTGTACTATCGCTGGTTCAACGAAGTGCCCGTGCTGTTTCTGCTGGCTATCGTGATCCTGGTGGTGGTCAAGCCCTTCTGACGCAAAACGCAACGCCAGGCACCACAAGCTGTACACTACGCGCCCTCTTCAGCCTCAGGAGCCTTGCATGACCCGTTACGCCATGATCACCGGTGCTTCCAGCGGCCTGGGCCTGGCCCTGGCGGAAGCCCTGGCAAGGCGTGGGCGCAACCTGATCCTGGTGGCCCGCCACCGAGAAACGCTGGAGCCGGTGGCTATCGAGCTGACCCAGCGCTTTGGCGTTGAAGTGCTGTTGCGCGCCTGTGACCTCAGCCAGCCCCTGCGCCTGTCGGGCTTTGTGCTGGAGCTGGAAGAAGGCGAGCGGCGCATCGACCTGCTGGTCAACTGCGCCGGCCAACGCACCTACGGGCCGTTCCTGGCCCACGAGTGGGCAGACGAGCAGGACCTGCTGGAAGTCAACGTTCTGGCCCTGAGCCGCCTGTGCCACGCCATTGGCAACCTGATGGCGGTACAGGGCGGTGGCCAGATCCTCAACGTGGCCGGCCTGGCGAGTGTTGCGCCCGGCCCCTGGCTCGCTGCCTATGCCGCCAGCAAGGCGTATGTCATGAGCTTTACACTGGCCCTGCGCGAAGAGCTCGGGCGCACCGGCATCAAGGTTTCGGTGCTCTGCCCAGGCCCGGTGCGCTCATCACGCCGGCGCATACCCCGCCTGGATGGCAAGGCCCGGTGCATCAGCCCTGAGGAACTGGCGCTGTACACCGTACGTGCGCTGGACAAGAACCGCGCAGTGATCATGCCGGGCCGGCGCAACCGTTGGCTGGCATTCGCCCCTCGCCTGCTGCCGGGCTGGCTGGTGCGCAAGCTGGCCGGGGTCATCCACAGGCGCTATTGCCCGGCTGGCATGGAATAGCCACTGGGCGAGCGGCGCCCGGCTGAGTACACTCGGGCCGGACCTTCACCATGGAGCAAGTGCTGTGGACGATTTATTCATCAAGATCATCAACCGGGAAATCCCGGCAAAGATCATCTACGAGGACGACCAGGTTCTGGCGTTCCACGACATCGCCCCCCAGGCGCCGGTGCACTTTCTGGTCATTCCGAAAAAGCACATCCGCACCCTCAACGACCTGACCGAGCAAGACAAGGGCCTGGCCGGCCACATCCTGTTCACCGCCCAGCGTCTGGCCAAGGAGCTAGGCTGCGAAGAGGGTTTCCGGGTGGTCATGAACTGCAATGAGCAGGGCGGCCAGACGGTGTACCACATCCACATGCACGTGCTTGGCCAGCGCCAGATGAACTGGCCGCCGGGCTGATCCACGGCAAGCGACCCTGATGCTATTGGGGTAAACTGTCGGGCACATTCTTGCGGAGGTGCCCGATGGCTACCGAACGTCACTATTCCCCGCTCGACCGCTTGTTGCTGCAGGCCGATACCGCCATGCGCACCTTGCTGCCCTTCAGCGGCCAGCCGTCCCGGCCTTCACCGGCCATCATCCAGCCCGACGTCGACCTCGATGCCCAACAGGCGCGCCATGTTGCCGGGCTGATGCGCATCAACCACACCGGCGAAGTCTGTGCTCAGGCGCTGTACCAGGGCCAGGCCCTGACGGCGAAACTGCCTGAAGTGCGCAAAGCCATGGAACACGCTGCAGAAGAAGAAATCGACCACCTGGTCTGGTGCGAGCAGCGCATTCGCCAACTCAACAGCCACCCCAGCGTGCTCAACCCCCTTTTCTATGGCATGTCGTTCGGCATTGGCGCACTTGCCGGGCTGGTCAGCGACAAGGTCAGCCTGGGCTTCGTCGCCGCCACCGAGCACCAGGTGTGCAAACACCTCGACCATCATCTCCAGCAGATCCCTGTCGATGACCAGAAGTCCCGGGCGATTCTCGAGCAGATGCGCATCGACGAGGAACAGCACGCCGAAACCGCACTTGAGGCGGGCGGCTACCGCTTCCCGGCGCCCGTACGTTTTGGCATGAGCCTGCTGGCCAAGGTCATGACCAAGAGCACCTACCGTATCTAAAGGGCAGGCATGACCGAACGCTTCCAAGCAACGGACCTGGCACGTGCGGTTGAGGCCGGGGTGCTGCAACCCGGCCAGGACCGGGCGCTGCTGGCGTTTCTGCGACAGCAGCCGGCCGCTACCGGCAACCTGCAACTGGCGCACACGGCGTTCTACTTCGGTGCCCTGTTGATCATGGCGGCCATGGGCTGGCTGCTGAATGAGGCCTGGTTGCGCGTGGGTGACGGCGCGTTGTTGCTGGTCGCCAGCCTCTACATCTTGTTCATTACCCTGTTTGCACTCAGGCTGCAGCGGCGCGCACAACCGGTGGCGGCCGGCGTACTGGCAGCCGTGGCGGTCAGCATCGTGCCCTTGGCGGTTTTTGCCGTCGAACGCCTTCTGGGCTGGTGGCCACTGGAAGACACCCAAAGCAACTATCACCAGTACTACACCCATGTTCAGAGTGGCTGGCTGTTGATGGAAGCTGCAACCATCCTGGCCGGGCTGCTGATGCTGCGGCTTGTGCCCTACCCTTTCATCGTGATGCCGATTGCCGTGGCGCTGTGGTTCATGTCGATGGACTTGAGCGAGTGGTTCTTCGGCTCGCCGTTCACCTGGGAGCAGCGCCGTGAAGTGTCACTGTGGTTCGGGTTGGCGACCTTACTGGTGTTTCTGGTGGTAGATGGCCGCACCCGGCAGGATTATGCCCACTGGGGTTATCTGGCGGGCCTCGCCGCGTTCTGGGGAGGGCTGACGCTGGTGGATAACGGCAGCGAATTGGGCAAGGCCGTGTATTGCCTCATCAACCTCGTACTGATCGCCATGGCCGTGCTGCTGCGCCGGCCGGTGTTCATGGTGTTCGGCGCGCTGGGCGTGGCGACTTACCTGGGGTATCTGGCTTACGAGGTATTCGCCGACTCGTTGCTCTTCCCGGTCGTACTGACCTTGATCGGGCTGGGGGTGATCGGCCTGGGGTTGTTTTACCAGAAGCGGCGTGAGCGGTTGAGCCAGTGGATGCGGGGAAGGTTGCCGGGGTGGGTACAGGTGGCCCTGCCAGCGCTGCGCAGCTGATGGCACGGGTCACCCCGCCAAATCAAGCCGTCACGTACAGTTCTGCCAGAGCCGGCGATGTAACCCAAAAACCTGCTTCAACCGAGCTCTACAATTTCGTAGCCATGGGTAATCTCGACCCCGGCACGCTCTAGCATGATCGATGCAGAGCAATACTTCTCAGCGGACAACTCGACCGCCCGTTTAACCTGGGCTTCCTTCAGCCCGCGGCCTTTGACCACGAAGTTCATGTGGATCTTGGTAAAGACTTTCGGGTCTTCGCTGGCACGTTCGGCCTCAAGGAACGCTTCGCAGCTTTCCACTGCCTGACGCGACTTCTTGAGGATGCTGACCACATCGAAGCTACTGCAGCCGCCCAGGCCCAGCAGCAGCATTTCCATCGGCCGCACACCCAGGTTGCGACCACCCGCCTCGGGCGGGCCGTCCATCACCACGACGTGGCCGCTTCCCGATTCGCCGAGGAACATTGCCTCACCGGCCCACTGGATACGTGCCTTCATCTGCCTGGACTCCTGAATTCAAAAAAGGGTGTCAGCTTAGACCTTGTGCAGCCGCGGGAAAAGTACATGAAGCATCGGTTTAATACCGAAACATTTTGTAAGCGTCTGATAAGCTGGCGCCAAATGACTGGCGCCTTCGCCGGCTTGCTGTTGTAAAAGCCTATGGGTCGTATCGAACAGGATTTCGTGATGGTTGCTTCTGCCACAACCCCCAAGCTCAAGAACATCGACAGGCTGCTGGCGCACTGTCAGCGCCGCCACTACGCCGCCAAGAGCAACATCATGTGCGCCGGTGATCGAGCAGAGACGCTGTCGTTCATCATCAAGGGTTCGGTCACCATCCTCATCGAAGACGACGAAGGCCACGAAATGATCATCGCCTACCTGAACAGTGGCGACTTTTTCGGTGAGCTGGGCCTGTTCGAACCCGGGGGAGCCGAACAACACCGCAGTGCCTGGGTCAGGGCCAAGACCGAGTGTGAAGTGGCAGAGATCACCTATGGCAAGTTCCGCGAACTGGCACGCCAGGACCCGGACATGCTCTACGCCCTCGGCAGCCAGATGGCCCAGCGCCTGCGCAACACCACGCGCAAGGTAGGCGACTTGGCCTTTTTCGACGTCACTGGCCGGGTTGCCCGCTGCCTGCTTGAGCTGTGCAAGCAACCCGACGCCATGACTCACCCCGACGGCATGCAGATCAAGATCACCCGTCAGGAGATCGGCCGCATCGTGGGGTGCTCAAGGGAAATGGTCGGCCGCGTCCTGAAAGACCTCGAGGAGCGCAGCCTGGTACAGGTCAAGGGCAAGACCATGGTGGTGCACGGTACCCGCTAGGTTTTGGGGACATCGGCCAGCACCCTGGCATACGCTTGGGACAGCCGTGCGAACCACGGCGCTTCGGGCGCCACTTCATGCAGCGCAATATGCGCATCGGCACGGCAGCGCTGTTCAAGCTCACAGCACTGATTGAACCGATTGACGGCAGCCACCATTGATTCGCGCTCGTTGTCCAGCAGCAGCGCCCCGTGCACCAGCACCACCGGGCGCTTGCCCGCCAGGCTCTGCCGCCAGCGCTGGGCGGTACCGACCAGCTTGCGGCCGTTGAGGTTGACGTTGTAACGGCCGTCGCAGAACGCGCCTTCAATTTCCCCCACCGAGGCCACACCGCCCCACTCACGTAGCACGTCGCACAATGGCAGGCATAGACGCTGATAGGCGTTTTCGATGCGGCCGTGGTCGCCTTCACTACGAGGAGCGGGGTAAACCAGCGCGATGTTCACAGTGGAATGCGATTGAGGCACTGGCTCACCGCCGGTCTCACGCAGCAGCACCGGCCAGCCGCCAATCGCCAGTTCTGCGCAGGCGGCCTCGAAGTGTTGCAGCCGGCTCATACGACGGGGCATGACCAGCGCATGGTCCGTCGGGCGCCAGAACAGCACGCCACTTTCCCGTTCGCCGCGGCACACTGCACCCAGCAGTTCCTGCTCGGCGTGCAGGCCTTGTTCCACAGTCAAGGGAAGGGGTTGATCGGTCATTGATCCACCTATGATCGTTTCTTCGCTGCCTTCAAGGCCTGCCCCGGAAGCGGCAATGGCAGGGCCTGTAAAAAAGCCGGCAGTTGCGCCGGCTTGTTTTTGCTCAGTCCAGTTGCTGAACGGTTTTCTTCACCTGCTCGGGGAAGAACAGACGCTGCAGCTCAAGGCCCGGCTGCTCGGCCCGCATGAACGCCTCGCCCACCAGGAACGAGTAGACGTCATTGATTTCCATCAGCTCGACGTCGGCACGGTTCAGGATGCCGCTCTCGGTGATGGCCAGGCGGTCGCGAGGAATACGCGGCAGCAGGTCCAGGGTGGTCTCCAGGCTGACCTCGAAGGTGTGCAGGTTGCGGTTGTTCACCCCTACCAGCGGTGTGTCCAGGGTTTTCAGGGCACGCTCCAGCTCATCGCCGTCATGCACCTCCACCAGTACATCCAGCCCGACGTCTTTGGCCGTGGCGGCAAGTTCAGCCATTTTCACATCGTCGAGCGCAGACACGATCAGCAACACACAGTCGGCGCCCAAGGCACGGGCCTCGACGATCTGGTATGGGTCGACCATGAAGTCCTTGCGGATAACCGGTAGCGACACCGCGCCGCGAGCTTGCTGCAGGTACTCATCGGCGCCCTGGAAGTAATCCACATCGGTCAGCACCGACAGGCAGGTGGCACCACCCTTCTCGTAGCTGACCGCAATCTCGGACGGCACGAATACTTCACGGATCACGCCTTTGCTGGGCGAGGCTTTCTTGATCTCGGCAATCACCGCCGGCTGCTTGCGCTTGGCCTGCTCGATCATGGCATTGGCAAAACCGCGGGGGGCGTCTGCTGACTTGGCCAGCACGTCCAGCTCGGCAAGGCTCACCCGAGCCCGGCGTTCTGCCACCTCCTGAAACTTGCGGGCGATGATCCGTTCCAGCACCGTTGGCACACTCATGCTTCGTTCTCCACCTTGAATACCGCCGTAAAGGCGCCCAGCTCCTGCATTTTCTCCCAGGCCAGCCCCGTGTGCAGTACATCGCTGGCCAGTTCCACGCCAGCCTTCAGGCTCATGGCATGGTCGGCTGCATAGAGCGCCGCACCTGCGTTGAGAACGATCATTTCTGCAGCCTTCTGGCCGTTCTCGGTCTTGCGCCTGCCGAGGGCGTCACGAATGAGCGCCAGCGAAGCCTGCGGGTTTTCTACGGCGAGGCCATGCAGACTCTGGCTCTTCATGCCGAGGTCTTCAGGCTCCACCCAGTACTCGGTGATTTCGCCGTTTTTCAGTTCCGCCACGAACGTGGGTGCGGCCAGGCTGAACTCGTCCAGGCCGTCCTTGGAATGCACCACCAGTACATGCTTGCTGCCCAGGCGGTGCAGCACCTCAGCCAGCGGGCGACACAGCGCCTGGGTGAACACCCCGACCACCTGGTGCTTCACGCCGGCCGGATTCGTAAGCGGGCCGAGCATGTTGAACAAGGTCCGCAGCCCCAGGTCGCGGCGCGGGCCAGCGGCATGCTTCATGGCGGTATGATGGCTTTGCGCGAACATGAAGCCGATGCCCAGGCTGTCGATGCAACGGGCAACCTGCACAGGCGTCAGGTTCAGGTAGATGCCCGCTGCCTCCAGCAAGTCGGCACTGCCGCTTTTACCCGAAACGGCCCGGTTGCCATGCTTGGCCACCGTGCACCCCGCCGCCGCCAGCACGAACGACGAAGCGGTGGAAACGTTGAAAATATTGGCGCCATCACCGCCTGTGCCAACAATATCCACCACGCCATCAAGATTCTGCAGTTCGACCTTGTCGGCCAGTTCGCGCATCACGGAAACGGCGCCGACGATTTCATCGATGCTCTCGCTCTTCATGCGCATGCCCATCAGGAAGGCGCCAATTTGCGCCTCGCTGCACTGCCCGGTCATGATTTCGCGCATGACACTGCGCATTTCTTCGGTGGTCAGGTCCAGGTGGCCGACGATACGGCTCAACGCGCTCTTGATATCCATATTCGATCCTTAGCGGTGGCCGCCAGTCTGCTTGAGGAAGTTGGCGAACAGCTCGTGCCCTTGTTCGGTCAGTATCGACTCAGGGTGGAACTGCACCCCTTCAACATTCAGCGTCTTGTGGCGCAGCCCCATGATTTCATCCACCGAGCCGTCTTCGAGGGCGGTCCAGGCGGTGACTTCCAGGCAGTCTGGCAGGGTGTCGCGCTTGACCACCAGCGAATGGTAGCGGGTCACGGTCAACGGGTTGTTGAGGCCGGCAAACGCACCGAGGTCACGGTGGTAGACCGGGCTGGTCTTGCCATGCATCACCTGGCGCGCGCGCACCACATCACCACCGTAGGCCTGGCCGATGGACTGGTGCCCCAGGCACACACCCAGAATCGGCAGCTTGCCGGCAAAATGCAGAATGGCCTGGATGGAGACACCGGCCTCGCTCGGCGTGCAAGGGCCGGGGGAAACGACGATGCGCTCAGGCTGCAGGGCTTCGATCTGGGCGATGGTCAGCTCGTCATTGCGAATGACCTTGACCTCGGCACCCAGCTCGCCAAGGTACTGCACGACGTTGTAAGTGAATGAGTCGTAATTGTCGATCATCAGTAACATCGGGTTAAACCTCTTGAATCTACTGACTTCATAATTCGAACCTTCCCACACCTGTCGCAGGCGCGGCTTCGCCACAAAGGGCTGATACAGGAAGGCAAACAGGGACGGGCCGGGCAGGCCGGCAGGGGATAAAGTCAGGCGCGCCAACGCCAACGGGCGTGGGCCTTGATTACGCGCATCAAGAGTTTGCTGACGATCAACACAGGGTAGGTCTCGCTCATACGTTCGGGCACAGTAGCCTACCGGGGCGGCGGGCGCAATACGCCCGTAAACACTGGGAAACGAATGGACTTCGGAGCGATGCGCGCCGATTTGCTAAGGTCGATGGGGCTCCCCTGATAAAAACAAAGAAAAGGATGTTTCATGATGCGAAAACCCGCACTGCTGCGCCTCACCCTCAGCACCTTGGCCCTGGCCTGCAGCCAGGCATTCGCCGGCCCCTCGCCCTACTCCAACCTGATCGTGTTCGGCGACAGCCTCAGCGATGCCGGGCAGTTTGGCGGCATGCGCTTCACCAACCGTGACGCCAACGGCAACTACGCACCCGTGTCGCCGATGATCCTGGGCGCACACCTTGGCGTGAACCCGGCAGCCCTTGGCCCTTCCACCTCCCCGCTCAACCAGGCCGTAGGCCTGCCTGACGGAAACAACTGGGCGGTAGGCGGTTACACCACGCGGCAAATTCTGGACTCCATCACCACCACCTCGCAGACGGTGATCCCGCCAGGGCGCCCAGGGGCCGGTCAGTTGCTGCGGGAAAAACCGGGTTACCTGGCCAACGGCCTGCGCGCGGACCCCAACGCACTGTATTACCTCACCGGCGGAGGCAACGACTTCCTGCAGGGGTTGGTCAACGGCCCTGCTGATGCCATGGCAGCCGGCGCCCGGCTGGCCGCCAGCGCCCAGGCCCTGCAGCAGGGGGGCGCGCGCTATATCATGGTCTGGCTGCTGCCTGATCTAGGCCAAACCCCCAACTTCAGCGGTACGCCGCAACAAAACCCGCTGTCCCAGCTGTCTGGCGTGTTCAACCAGTCGCTGCTCAGCCAGCTCAGGCAGGTGGACGCGCAAGTCATTCCCTTGAACATTCCGGGGCTGCTGAGCGAAGCCCTGGCCAACCCCAACGCGTTCGGGCTGACCAGCGACCAGAACCTGGTCGGCACCTGCTACAGCGGCGAAGGTTGCGCAGGCAACCCCGTGTACGGCCTCAATGGCACAACACCCGACCCGAGCAAATTGCTGTTCAACGATGCGGTACACCCCACCATCGCCGGCCAGCGACTGATTGCCGATTACGCCTACTCCCTCATCGCCGCCCCGTGGGAGATCACCCTGCTGCCCGAGATGGCCCACGCCAGCGTGCGTGCGCATCAGGATGAACTACGCAACCAGTGGCAGGCGCCCTGGCAGGCCGTTGGCACGTGGCAACCCTTTGTTGCCACAGGTGCCCAGGACCTGGATTTCGGTAGCCAACCTGGCGCCGCCAGCGGTGATGGCCGTGGCTACAACCTGACCGTGGGCGCCAGCTACCGGCTCGACGATGCCTGGCGCCTAGGCTTGGCCGGTGGCGCCTACCGACAGAAGCTGGAAGCGGGGGCACAGGACTCTGACTACACGCTGGACAGCTACCTGGCCAGCGCATTCGCCCAGTACCGCAAACACCGCTGGTGGGCAGACGCTGCATTGACTGCCGGCCACCTGAACTACGGCGACCTCAAGCGGACCTTCGCCCTGGGTACCCATAACCGCAGCGAAAAGGGCAACACCGATGGCGAGACCTGGGCCGTGTCTGGCCGCGTCGGGTACAACCTGGCGCCAGACAGCAGCCGGTGGCAATTGGCACCGTTCGTCAGCGCCGACTATGCACGGGTGAAGGTGGACGGCTACGACGAGAAGAGCGGTCGCTCAACGGCGCTGGCCTTCGATGACCAGGACCGTACATCACGGCGCCTGGGCGTCGGCTTGCAGGGCAGCCTGCAGGTAGTGCCGGCAACGCGGTTGTTTGGCGAGGTGGCGCAGGAGCACGAATTCGAAGATGACCAGCAAGACGTGACGCTGCACCTGACGGGGCTGCCTGCCAACGACTTCACCTTGGCGGGGTATACCCCAGCCAGCAACCTGACCCGGGTTGGCCTGGGTGTCAGCCATGAAATCGTGGCAGGCGTGCACCTGCGAGGCAGCTATAACTGGCGCAAAAGCGACGAGCAGAAACAGCAGGGCCTAAGCCTGGGCGTTTCTGTCGACTTCTAACCTAGCCGCGAACGTAGCCTGCGATCTGCCTTGCGTGAACTTCAGAAGGCGGATCGCGAGCTTTACCCGCGCCTACAAGGCCGAGCGTGTGGTCAGTTCTGTTCGGCCAGTGCGACGGCGCGGAACATCGCCCGGCGCTTGTTGATGGTTTCTTCCCACTCCAGTGCGGGCACCGAGTCGGCAACGATGCCGCCGCCCGCCTGCACATGCAGTTCGCCGTCCTTGATCACCGCCGTACGGATGGCAATGGCGGTGTCCATGTTGCCGTTCCAGGCGAAATAACCGACTGCGCCGCCATAAACGCCACGCTTGACCGGCTCCAGCTCATCGATGATTTCCATCGCCCGGATCTTCGGGGCCCCCGACAGGGTGCCTGCCGGCAAAATCGCCCGCAGCGCGTCCATGGCAGTGAGGCCTTCGCGCAACTGGCCGGTGACGTTGGAAACAATGTGCATCACGTTGGAGTAGCGCTCGATCACCATCTTCTCGGTCAGGCGCACGCTGCCGGTGGCGGCCACGCGGCCCACGTCATTGCGGCCCAGGTCGATCAGCATCAGGTGCTCGGCGATTTCCTTGTCGTCCGACAGCAGGTCATCTTCCAGCGCCCGGTCCGCATCTTCGGTTGCGCCACGCGGGCGGGTGCCGGCGATGGGGCGCACGGTAACCAGGTTGTCCTCGACCCGCACCAGCACTTCCGGCGAGCTGCCCACCACGTGGAAGTCACCGAAGTTGAAGAAGTACATGTAAGGCGTTGGGTTGAAGCAGCGCAGCGCGCGGTACAGGTCGATGGGCGCTGCCTTGAAGTCGATCGACATACGCTGCGAGGGCACGACCTGCATGCAGTCGCCGGCCAGGATGTACTCCTTGATGCGCCCGACAGCGTTTTCGTAATCCTCGCGGGTGTAGCTGGAGCGGAACTCGGGCTCTGCCGCCGGTGGGCCGCTCAAGTCCAGGCCACGGCGCGGGGTGATGGGCTGGCGCAAGGTTTCGAGCAAGTCCTGCAAGCGGGCATTACCCTGTTCGAAGGCGTGTTCATCGGCCGGGTCGACCAGCACGATGGCGTGCATCTTGCCGGCCAGGTTGTCGAACACCACCACCGAATCAGACACCATCAGCAGAATATCCGGCACCGCCAGCGGGTCCGGGTTGGGGCTTGCACCCAGGCGTGTTTCCACGTAGCGCACGCAGTCGTACCCGAAGTAACCCACCAGGCCGCCATTGAAGCGCGGCAACCCCGGAATGTCGGCCACCTTGTAACGGTCCTTGAATGCCTCGACGAAGGCCAGCGGGTCTTCGACATCATGGCTTTCGACCTCAACGCCGTCCTGCAGGATGCTGACGTGATAACCGTGCACCCGCATCACTGTGCGCGAAGGCAGGCCGATCATGGAATAACGGCCCCACTTCTCGCCGCCCTGCACGGACTCGAGCAGGTAGGAGTTAGGCTGATCAGCCAGCTTCAGGTAGATCGACAACGGCGTGTCGAAGTCGGCCAGGGTCTCGCAGGCCAGGGGGATGCGGTTATAGCCGGCTGCAGCCAGGCGCAGGAATTCTTCGCGGGTCATGAGTAGCCTCGTGGCATAAAGCTTATGGTCGGGCAAACGGATGGGCCGGCACGCGCCGGCAGGCAGAAGTCAGGCGCGCCAACGCCAGCGGGCCAAGGCCTTGATGACTTTCATCCAGAATTTGCCGGTAACCGCCACGGGGGACTCTCTGTCGTGTGAGGCTTGAAGGTCCGCCAACGTTATCCCAGTGGCAGGGTCTACGCAACCGGGCAGCAGTGCGCGCAGGTCATCGATCACCAGACTGGGGGACTCTTCACCGATCGGCCGCCCATGGTTGTAGCCATAGGTAAGGCCCACACTCTGCACGCCAGCGGCCTTGGCCGCCTGCACGTCGCTGCGCGAGTCGCCAACAAACAACGACTGTTGCGCGGTCACGCCCGCCATCTGCATGACAAACAGCAGCGCCGCAGGGTCGGGCTTCTTCTGCGGCAGGGTGTCGCCACCGATGATCCAGCGGAAGTAGCTGCCGATCTTCATCTGGTCCAGCAGCGGCCCGACAAAACGCTCAGGCTTGTTGGTGATCAGCGCCATCTCCACACCGCGCTTGCTCAACCAGCGCAGGGTGTCTTTTACGCCTGGGTAGACCTGCGTCAGCGCATGGCTGTCGGCGTAGGCCTCCATGAACAACGCCAGGGCCCGTTCGGCCAGTGCATCATCTACCGAAGCATGATCGATGCCTCCGGCCAAGGCGCGGCGCACCAGCACCTGTGCACCGTTGCCCACCCACTGGCGCACGGCAGCAAGGCCGGCCGGGGGGCGGCCGAGTTCGAGCAGCATGCGGTCGACAGCGGCCGTCAGGTCTGGCACGGAATCGATCAGGGTACCGTCCAGATCGAACATCACCAGCCTGGGCAGCGTCCCCGGGAACAGCTGCTCGAAGCCGCTCATGGGCGGGCCTGAGCCAGTTCGCTGCGCATCTGCGCGATCACTTGTGCGTAGTCCGGGGCATTGAAAATGGCAGAACCGGCGACGAAGGTATCGGCACCTGCTGCAGCGATTTCACGGATGTTGCCCACATTGACCCCGCCGTCGATTTCCAGGCGGATATCACGGCCGCTGGCGTCGATCAGTGCACGGGCTTCACGCAGTTTGTCGAGGGTGCCCGGGATGAACTTCTGACCGCCAAAACCCGGGTTTACGCTCATCAGCAGCACCATGTCGACCTTGTCCATCACATACTTCAAGGCATCCAGGCTGGTGGCCGGGTTGAACACCAGGCCAGCCTTGCAGCCGCCATCCTTGATGAGTTGCAAAGAGCGATCGATGTGCTGCGAGGCTTCCGGATGGAAGGTGATGTAGCTGGCGCCGGCTTCGATGAAGTCGCCGATGATACGGTCGACCGGGCTGACCATCAGGTGCACGTCGATGGGCGCGGTGACGCCATACTTGCGCAGGGCGGTACACACCATCGGGCCGATGGTCAGGTTGGGGACATAGTGGTTGTCCATGACATCGAAGTGAACGATGTCTGCACCCGCAGCCAGAACCTTGTCGACATCCTCGCCCAGACGGGCGAAATCGGCAGAAAGAATGGAGGGGGCAATAGCGTAGGGCTGCATGGCGCACCTGTTGGCAGAATCACGGTGGCGCGCATTGTAACCCAGGCAAGCGAATGAGGGCTGACTGGTATCAATCGCGATGCGCCGCAGGTGGCGCACCGCGAGCAGCGGTCAGGCAGGCTGCTGGGTCCTCAGTTTTTCGCTGCGCCCACGCAGCCACTCCAGGGTCAGCAGCAGTACCACCGAGAACGCGATCAGCAAGGTGGCCGCCGCCGCGATGGTGGGGCTGAGGTTCTCGCGTATGCCGCTGAACATCTGCCGCGGCAGGGTCGCCTGCTCAGGCCCGGCCAGGAACAGCGTCACCACCACCTCGTCGAACGAGGTAGCAAAGGCAAACAGCGCCCCCGAAATCACGCCTGGGGCAATCAGCGGCAAGGTCACCCGACGGAATGCCAGCAGTGGCGATGCCCCCAGGCTGGCCGCCGCCCGCACCAGGTTGTGGTTGAACCCTTGCAGGGTTGCCGACACGGTGATGATGACGAACGGCACACCCAATACGGCGTGTACCAGAATCAGCGAGGTGAAGCTGTTGCCCAGGCCCAGCGGGGCGAAAAACAGGTAACTGGCCACACCGATGATCACCACCGGCACCACCATGGGCGATATCACCAGGGCCATCACCAGCGACTTGCCCGGGAAATCGCCCCGGGTCAGGCCGATGGCCGCCAGCGTACCGAACACCATGGCCAGCGCCGTGGCTGCCGGGGCAACGATGATGCTGTTCTTCAGCGCACGCATCCACTCGGCAGAGCCGAAGAAATCCTGGTACCACTGCAGCGAGAAGCCCTGCAACGGGTACACCAGGAAACTGCCGCTGTTGAATGACAGCGGCACGATGACCAGCACAGGCAGAATCAGGAACAACAGGATCAGGCCGCAGAGAATGCGCAGGCTGTAGAACCAGACCCGCTCAACGGGTGACATGTATGGGCTCAGCATGACAAGGCTCCTCAGCTCAGGCGCAGGCGGCTGGCGCCAACCAGCCAGCTATAGATCAGGTACAACAGCACGGTCGCCAGCAACAGCAGCCCGCCAAGGGCGGTGGCCATGCCCCAGTTGATACTGGTGTTGGTGTAGAACGCCACGAAATAGCTGACCATCTGGTCGTTCGGGCTGCCGAGCAGCGCCGGGGTGATGTAGTAGCCGATGGCAAGGATGAACACCAGCAGGCACCCGGCCCCTACACCTGCGTAGGTCTGCGGGAAGTACACCCGCCAGAAACTGGCGAACGGGTGGCAGCCCAGCGAAATGGCGGCACGCATATAGCTGGGCGAAATGCCTTTCATCACGCTGTACAGCGGCAGAATCATGAACGGCAACAGAATGTGCACCATCGAGATGTACACACCTGTGCGGTTGAAAACCAGCTCCAGCGGTTGATCAATGATGCCCATGGCCATCAGCGCACTGTTGATCAGGCCGCCCGACTGCAGCAGCACGATCCACGCCGCCACACGCACCAGAATCGACGTCCAGAACGGCAGCAGTACCAGGATCATCAGCAGGTTGCTCTGCCGGGTCGGCAGGTTGGCCAGCAGGTACGCCAGGGGGTAGGCCAGCACCAGGCAGATGGCAGTGATCACCACCCCCATCCACAGTGTGCGGGTGAAGATATCCAGGTAGATCGCCTGGTCGGGGGTGGCCTTGGCCAGTTCGCCCAGGTCGTCGATACGGTGGTCGAGCGAAGCCAGCAGGTAGAACGAGGTCACCGTGCTGGTGTTACGGCGTATCGCCTGCCAGTAGGCGGGGTCCCCCCAGCGCTCGTCCAGGGTTTGCAGTGCATCCTTGTACGACGCAGGCTCGCTTTTGAACGGCAGCGCGCGTGCGGTCTTGGCCAGCAGGCTCCGATAGCCGGCCAGCTCCATGTTCAGGCGCTTGGAAAGGTCGCCCAGGGTCTGGTTCTTGCGCGACTCGGCCAGGTCCTGGCTCAGTGCCTTGTAGACGTCCTCGCCGGGCAGGCTCTTGCCGTCCCACTGGCCGATGACCTCGACCGTGCGCGGCAGGCCGCTGACCACTTCCGGGTTGCCGACGCTCTTGTACAGCAGCGCGCCGATAGGCACCAGGAACACCAGCAGAAGAAACAGCGCCAGCGGCGCGATCAACGCCTGCGCCTTCCAGCGGTTGACCCGCTCGGCGCGCTTGAGGCGCTGCTTGAGATTTGAACCTGCGCCTTCTTTGAGGGGCACTGCGATGGCCATGGCAAACTCCGCGATACGAACTGAAAATGGGGCCGCAACGCGGCCCCCTTACGCTGGGCGTTTACTTCTTCGCCGCCCAGGCGTTGAAGCGTTGCTCCAGCTGCTCGCTGTTGTCGGCCCAGAAGGCCACGTCGATCTGCACCTGGTTGGCAATGTTCTCAGGCGTGGTCGGCATGTCTTTCTTCACATCTTCGGACAGCAACTCCACAGCCTTGGAATTCGCCGGCCCGTAGGCGATGTTCTCGGAGTAGGTCTTCTGCTGCGGCGGCTGCACGCTGAAGGCGATGAACTTCTTGGCCTGCTCGGTATCCTTGGCGCCTTTCGGAATGGCCCAGGCATCGAAGTCGTAGATACCGCCGTTCCACACCACCTTGAGGTTGCTTTCTTTTTGCACGGCGGCAATGCGCCCGTTGTAGGCCGAGCTCATGACCACGTCACCCGAGGCCAGGTACTGCGGCGGCTGGGCACCGGCTTCCCACCACTGGATGCTGGGCTTGAGCTCGTCGAGTTTCTTGAAGGCGCGGTCCACCCCTTCCTTGGTGCCCAGCACCTGGTAGACGTCCTTGGGTGCCACGCCATCGGCCATCAGGGCGAATTCCAGGGTGTACTTGGCCCCTTTGCGCAGGCCGCGCTTGCCAGGGAATTTCTTGGTATCCCAGAAATCGGCCCAGCTGGTGGGGGCCGTCTTGAGCTTGTCGGCGTTGTAGGCCAGCACCGTGGACCAGACGAAGAAGCCCACGCCACAAGGCTGGATGGCGCCGGGCACGTAATCGCCTTCGTTGCCGAACATCGCAGGGTCGAGTTCTTCGAACATGCCTTCGTCACAGCCACGGGCGAGCTCCGGCGACTCCACTTCCACCAAGTTCCATGACACGCTCTTGGTGTCGACCATCGCCTTGACCTTGGCCATTTCACCGTTGTACTCACCGGCGACGATCTTGCCATTACCGGCCTTTTCCCACGGCTCGTAGAATGCCTTCACCTGGGCCGCCTTGTTGGCGCCCCCGAACGACACCACGGTCAGGTCTGCAGCCATGCTCTGGCCAGCGGCGAACAGCCCCAGGGCCAGGGCGGTCAGTTTCAACTGCTTGCGCATTGTTATTTTCTCCACAGTACAGGGTTGGTGCAGCAAACCTTCATTGGGCTTCGGTAACCGGGTCGAGCGCACGGGCGTGCTCCACCTCCCAGCCCAGCGGTACCACATCGCCCACGGCCAGGGCCGGGTCGAGTTCGGCAATGGGCTGCTTCACGAAGAAATCGGCCTTGCCGCAAACCTCCAGGCGCACCCGCACGTGGTCGCCCAGGTAAATGAATTCGGCCACGCGGCCAGAGAAGCGGTTGACGCAGGCTTCGCTGTGGCCGTTGAGGCGCACGCGTTCCGGGCGGATCGACAAGGTAACCGGCTCGCCCGGGCTTCCTACGTTCACCGCCAGCGCCTCAACCCGCTCACCGCGCGCCAGCTGCACCTGGCAACGGTTGCCTTCGTGGCTCAGCAGGGTGCCATTGATGCGGTTGTTCTCGCCGATGAAGTTGGCGACGAAGGTGTTGCTGGGCGCCTCGTACAGGGTGCGAGGGTCGGCGATCTGCTGGATCTGGCCCTGGTGGAACACCGCCACGCGGTCAGACATGGTCAGCGCTTCGCCCTGGTCGTGGGTCACGTACACCACAGTGACGCCAAGGCGCTGGTGGATATGCTTGATTTCCATCTGCATGTGCTCACGCAGCTGCTTGTCCAGCGCCCCCAGCGGCTCATCCATCAGCACCAGTTGCGGCTCGAACACCAGGGCCCGGGCCAGCGCCACACGTTGCTGTTGCCCACCGGACAACTGGCCGGGGTAGCGCTTGGCGAAGGCCTCCAGCTGCACCATGTTGAGCACGCGCTTGACCCGTTCGCTGATATCGGTCTTGCTCAGGTTGCGCACCGTCAGCGGGAAGGCCAGGTTCTCGGCCACGGTCATGTGCGGGAACAGCGCGTAGTTCTGGAACACCATGCCGATGTCGCGCTTGTGCGGCGGCACGTTGTTGATGGAGCGCCCGGCCAGCTGGATTTCACCTGCGGTAGGGGTTTCGAAGCCGGCGAGCATCATCAGGCTGGTAGTCTTGCCTGAGCCAGAGGGCCCAAGCAGGGTCAGAAACTCGCCCTTGCGGATGTCCAGGTTGAGGTCTTTGACGATCAGCGACTCGCCGTCGTAGCTCTTCTGCACACCACGGAAGCTGACCAGCGTTTCGCCGGTTGCAGCGTTCGACTTCGCCTCGCTCATGCCTGCACCTTCTTGTTGGATGACTGCGTAGGCAAAAGCGTAGAAGAGTGGCAAGCACCGGAAAATCGGGGGCGCTGAGAGAATGCCATCATCCGGATGGAAGATTTTTTGTAGGGATTGCCCTACAAGGATGACGCGATTGGGACACCTGCCAGCACTGCCATCCATCCCTTGTGGGGGCGGGCGCAACCTGTGTGTCGCAATCAGACCAGCTTGTGCTCCATGGCGTACTTCACCAGCTCCGCCAGGGAGTTCACTTTCAGCTTCTGCATCAGCCGCGCCTTGTGGGTGCTGATGGTTTTGCTCGACAGCGCCAGCTGCTGGGCAATGTCGTTGACGTTAGCGCCTTGGGCCAGGCGCTCGAACACTGAAAACTCCCGCTCCGACAACAGCGTATGCAGCGGCCGAGACTCGGTAAGGCCGACCTCGAAAACCATGCGGTCCGCCAGCGCCGGGTCGATGTAGCGCCCACCCCCGGCCACCCGGCGGATCGCCGCCAGCAACAGCGCCGGGTCGCTGTCCTTGGTGGCATAGCCTGCCGCCCCGGCTTTCAATGCACGCGCCGCCATCTGCGCCTCGTCATGCATCGACAGCATCAGGATTGCCGGTGGGTCCTGCAGTGCGCGGATGCGCGGGATGGCTTCCAGCCCATTGACGCCCGGCATGGAGATATCCAGCAACACCACTTCGCAGGGCGTATGCCTGAGGGTGTCGAGCAACTGCTCGCCATTGCCGGCCTCGCCCGCCACCTGCATGTCCTTGGCCAGGCCGATCAACTGCTTGATGCCTTCGCGGACAATGGTGTGGTCTTCGGCCACCAGTACTCGAATCACGGTCGTTCTCCTATTCCAACGCAATGGCCACGCTCAGGCTGGTGCCCTCGCCCGGTTCACTGTGCAGCACCATGCTGCCACCCAGCATGAACACCCGCTCGCGCATGCCTACCAGGCCAAACGAAGTGGGCCGTGGCTGGTCGCGACAAAAACCCTGCCCGTCATCGCTCACGGTCATGCGCAATTGCCCCGCCTCAAGCACCAGTTCTATTTCCACGCTGTGGGCGTTGGCGTGGCGCATCACATTGGTCAGCGCTTCCTGAAGAATACGGAACAGGCCCGTTGCCTTGGCATCGCTCAATGCTGGCAGATTATCGGGCACCTGCACCAGGCACGGGATCTGCGTGCGCGCCTCGAAGCGCCGCGCCTGCCATTCGATGGCCGACGCGATGCCTGCATCCAGAATCGGCGGGCGCAGGGCCGTGGCCACATCGCGTACCAGCTGGAACAGCTGACTGATCAGCCGTTTCATAGTGGCCAGGCGCTCATTGAGGGCAGGGTCGAGTTCGGCAAACGCCAGCTCGCACATCGACACTTCCAGCTTCAACACCGTCAGCATCTGCCCCAGCTCGTCGTGCACTTCCCGGGCGATGCGGGCTTTTTCTTCCTCACGCACGCTTTCCAGGTGCGCGGACAATTCACGCAACTGCTCCTGGGAGCGTGCCAGGGCCAGGTTCTGCACGTGGTGGTAGTCGGCCCGGTCGTCGGGGTGTACCAAGGTGCGCAGCCCCATCTGCGGGTGCTGGATCTCGCTGGGTGTGTAGCCCACCAGCGCCTCGCTGCCCTCGCTGATGTACGGAAACTCCAGCCCGCCAACGGCCGGGTCGCGCTCCAGGCGGAACACCAGGCCCGGGACGTTACCGGCAATCCCCTTGAGCCTCGCCTCGCTCTCGCGCAGCGCGGCCATGGCCCGGTGGCGCTCGGTGACATCGGCAAGGTAGACCACCAGGTACTCGGCATCGCGAAAACGCAGAAAGCTCAGCGACAGCTCCACCGGGAGCAGGCTGTGATCGGCGCGCCGACACTGGGTTTCGAACTGCCCGATGCCCGCCTCGCCCGAGCGCGCGCGCTTCCACAGCTCCAGCCAGCGGTCCATGTTCAGGCCTGGCTCGAAATCGCCCAGTTGCCGGTCCAGCAGCGCCCCTTGCGCATACCCCAGCATGCGCTCGGCAGCAGGGTTGGCGTAGCGCACACGGCTGTCCCAGTTCACCCAGAGGGTGCCAACCGTGCTCTGATCGATCGCGAACTGGCTCAGCCGCGCAGCTTCATCGCGTGCATGCCGCTCCAGCAGGCGTTCCCGGGTAGTCAGCAGGCTACGCTCAAGTTCGCGCTGCTGCCGGCGCTGCCACATCAGGGTGGCCAGGGCCCCCAGCAGCAACATGCCCAGCAGCAAGGCCAGGTTCTGCCAGAACCCGGGCGACTCGCTCAGGCGGGGGTACCGGGGCTGCAGCCAGCGCTGGTGCAACTGCTCGAGCTGCTTGGCAGGCAACGCCTGCAAGCCATGTTCGAGCACATCGGCCAGCAGCGGCCAGTCCTGCCTCGAACCGATACGCAGCAACTGCGGCAGGCCGATATCCCCCACCACTGCCAGCTCACCAAACTCGCTCTCACGTGACAACCGGCTCAGCTGTGCTTCATCCATCACGGCAAAACTGGCCTGCCCGCTCACCAACAGTTGGAGGGCCTCTCGCTCATCAGGCACCCCTTGCAGGTTCAGGTTCCCGTAGTTGCCCCGCAGGTAGGTCGCCAACTGGCTGGGCATGCGCACCACCACCCGCTGCGCGGCATCGAGTTTTTCAAGCTCGACCGCCATGGCCCCATTGCGCGGCCCAACGATCAGTTGTGGCACGCGCATGTACGGGTCACTGAACAGCCACAGGCGCAGGCTGGCCGGGGTTTGCGTAAGGCCCGGGGCAAAGTCGATCTCGCCCGCCTGCAAGGCGTGCTCCAGGCTGGCCTGGTCCGGGAAGTTTCGCCAGGTAAGGTCCAGGCGCAGGGCCTGGGCGAGGCTACTCACCAATTCCACGTTGGCCCCGTACAGCTGCTGCAGGCGCCGGTCGAACTGGGCGTAAGGCGCCTGCAGCACCAGGCCCACCCGCAAGCTGCGATGGCTGTCCAGCCACTGCTGCTGGGCAGCCTCCAGCGCAACGGTGGGCACGGGCTCTGGCCTGGCCAGCGCGATCAGGGGGAGCCACAGGCAGCCAATCACCAACAGGCGACGCATTCGGTTCATCTACAGGCTCTTCCAGGCGAGGCGGCCATCGCGCATGGCCGTCCCGGCCAAATACCATTACGCTGCAGAAATCATTCAGGCCTTGGGTTGATACATGTCCACACTCTATCGCACGACGCTGGCAATGTGCTGCCTTGCCTCGATTCTTCCACTGGCTGCGCTGGCAGCGGATGCCGAAAAGCCTGCCGCCGCCACCGAAGCAACCCGCCCCGAAGCGGTTCGCCCGCCCTTGCTGGAGCGTAGCCAGGAGGATGCCCAGGCCCTGGAGCGCTTGGTGCCCAAAGCTGAACAGGAAACCTTGCAGGCCGGCACCGACAGCTTCCTGGCCCTGTGGAAACCCGCCAACGACGCCGACCCGAAAGGGGCAGTGATCATTGTGCCTGGGGCAGGTGAAACCGCCGATTGGCCCCGAGCGGTCGGGCCACTGCGGCAGAAATTCCCGGATGTGGGCTGGCACAGTTTGAGCGTCAGCCTGCCAGACCTGTTGATAGACAGCCCCCAAGCCCGGGTCGAGGACAAACCAGCCGAGGTGCCCGCCAGCCAGGACGGCCAGCGTGCACCCGTCAAGGATGAGCCGGCCGACGCCAATGCCAACGTCGCCCAGGCCACCGCAGCCGACCCGGACACTGCACAAGGTACTGATGCCGAAGTAGCCGACCAGCAGGCCGACCCCGCTGATGCCGAGCGCATCTTTGCCCGCCTGGATGCGGCCGTTGCGTTCGCCCAACAGCACAACGCCCGCAGCATCGTGCTGATCGGCCATGGCAGCGGCGCCTACTGGGCCGCCCGCTACCTCAGCGAGCGGCAGCCCCCGCAGGTACAAAAGCTGGTGATGGTGGCCGCGCAGACCCCGGCACGGGTCGAGCATGACCTGGAGAGCCTGGCGCCAACGCTGAAAGTACCAACGGCAGACATCTACTATGCCACCCGCAGCGCCGACCGCGCCGCAGCCGCGCAGCGCCTGCAAGCCAGCAAGCGGCAAAAGGACAGCCAGTATCGTCAGCTGTCGCTGATCGCCATGCCAGGCAACCAGGCTGCGGAGCAGGAACAATTGTTCCGCCGGGTACGGGGCTGGATGAGCACGCAAGGGTGACGCTTCAAATACCCCGCCGCTTGCGGATCATCGCATAGGCCTGGTGCAATTCGCGGGTGCGCTCGGTGGCCTCGCGCAACTGCGCCTCGCTGGCCCCCGTGCCAGCCAGCTTGTCCGGGTGGTGGCGGCTGACCAGGCGGCGATAGGCCTGCTTGATCACGGCGCCGTCGGTATCGGCCTCCACCGCCAGCAAGCGCATCGCTGCCGCATAGGTCATGCCCACGCCCGCCATGCCAGCGGTTTTGCGCGGCTCATACTCTTGCGACATCGCCTGCACCTGGCGGCGGCTCATGCCCAGCTTGTGCCCCCAGTCCAGCAGCAGTTCACGCTCCTTGTTGCCCATCCTGCCGTCAGCCCAGACCATGCGCCAGCTGGCGCGCATGGTACCTTCCGCCGCATGCGGCTGCTGGCGGATGCGGCGCAAGTAGGCGCCCAGCCGATCCTTGCCGGCCTTGCCGCGGTTGAACGCCTCGATTGCCCGCAGGCGCGCAGGCTCGTCCAGGTTCAGGCGCACCATCTCCTGCCGGGCCTGCTGGATATGCTGCTCGGCTACACGGCCGTCACACTTGGCCAGGCGCCCCAGCAAGACAAACAGCAGTTCTTCGTCACGCAGCGCAGGCCGCCCGCCGAGGCGTTCACGCACATCTTCCCACCCTTGCAGGCGCATATGGCGGTCCATCACCTGGCCGAGCAAGGCCCCCAGCAGGGCACCGGGAATGCTGGCAATGGCAAAGCCGGCACCGGCGCCAATCAACGTACCAGGCCACCACATGTCAGGCGTGCTCGCCAAGCAGGCGCTCGGCCTCGGCCAGGCGCTCCAGGGTGCCTACGTCCACCCATCGGCCAGCATGGCGCTCACCGCCGACCTTGCCGGCAGCCATGGCCTGGCGCAGCAGTGGCGCGAGCTTGAATGCGCCAGGCTGGCAACCGTCGAACAGCGATGGGTGCAGCAGGGAAATGCCGCTGAAGGTCAGGGTATCTGGGGCGTTATCCCCGTCGAGGACCTGGCCGTCGACCAAGCGAAAATCGCCGTGGCCGTGATGGCTGGGGTTGTCCACCAGCACCAGATGGGCCAGGCCCTGCAGCGGGCATTGCAACCGGGAAAAATCGTAGTCGGTCCAGATATCACCGTTTACCAGCACGAAGGGTTCATCGCCCAGCAAAGGCAGCGCCTTGAAGATACCGCCACCTGTCTCAAGGGGCTCGCCCTCGGCGGAGTAGCGGATATGCAGGCCAAAGCGGCTGCCATCACCCAGGTGGCGTTCGATCTGCTGGCCGAGCCAGGCATGGTTGATCACCACATCGGTAATGCCCGCAGCGGCCAGCGCCTGCAGGTGGTATTCGATCAATGGCCGCCCGGCAAGCGGCACCAGCGGCTTGGGCGTGTGCAGGGTCAAAGGGCGCATGCGCTCGCCCTTGCCTGCCGCCAGAATCATGGCTTTCATGCACGTGCCCCCGCCCGTAGCCCGGCGATCAACTCACCCAGCTCGGCCAGTTCGGGGCGGCGGGTGATCACCTCTTCTATATAGGCGAAAAAGCGCGGTACATCGCCCAGGTAACGTGGCTTGCCATCGCGGTGGCAGATGCGGGCAAAAATGCCGATCACTTTCAGGTGCCGCTGCACACCCATCAGGTCGCTGGCACGCTGGAAGGTGTCGAAATCGGCCTGTACCGGGATGCCGGCGGCCTTAGCCTTTTGCCAGTAGTCACGCAGCCAGCCCTGGACCCGGGCCTGCGGCCAGCTGACGAAGGCATCCTTGAACAGGCAAGTGATGTCGTAGGTGACAGGGCCATACACGGCATCCTGGAAGTCCAGCACCCCTGGGTTTGGCATGCTTTGCATCAGATTGCGCGGCATGTAGTCGCGGTGCACCAGCACCTTGGGCTGCGCCAGGGCGCTGTCGATCAGCAGTTGGCTGCAGCGCTGCCAGGCAGCGGCCTGCTGTTCATCGAAGGCCCGGCCAAGTTCGTGGCCCACATACCACTGGTGGAACAGCTCGACCTCACGGCGCAGCAAGGCTTCGTCGTAGCTGGGCAGTGCAGCCTCCATCGGCAGGCGCTGCACGGCCAGCAGGGCGTCGATGGCATCGGCGAACAAGGCGTCGGCATTGTCGGCATCGATGATGTCCAGGTAGGTCTGGCGGCCCATGTCGCCCAGCAGCAGGAAGCCTCGCTCCAGGTCCTGGGCGTGGATGAGTGGCACGTGCACCCCGCCACTGGCGAGCAAGTGGTCGATGGCGACGAACGGTCGGCAATCTTCCTGCGGGGGCGGGGCATCCATCACCACAAAACTGTGCCCTGCGCCTTCCCAGCGGAAGTAGCGGCGGAAGCTGGCATCACTGCTGGCTGGGGTCAGGCTGCCTGCTGGCACCTCGCCCCAGGCGTTGTTGCGGAAAAGATCCTCGAGCTGCTCGTGGAGCCACACCGTCAGTTGTTGCAGGCGTACATCGTGTTCAGGCATTACAAGGGTCTCCGACGGCCCTAGCCGTCAAGCGGGTCATGCTTTATTATCCAGCATCTTTTTCAGACCATCGAGAGGCGTGCGGCCCCACACGCGGGCAGATGGCACGCAGGAAGCCCGGACTAATAAGATGGCATTGAAATCCCCCGCGTTTCGTAGAAAGTTTCCGTTGCTGGTCACCGGCGGTCTGCTGGCCCTGCAACCTCTAGCCATGTCGCACGTCGTGGCAGCCGAACAATTCGACTGCCAAGTGTCCGCCTCCGGTGGTTGGGACTGCAAGCCCAAGGCTCAGGTCAACAACCTGCCGCCACGGCCGGTGCACGAGGGTGCTGCCGTCAGCGCCGGCACCGGCTCCGGTGGCGAAGCCGCCGGCGAGGCGCAAGCCGCCGACCGCCCGACGCTGGTTACCGAGGCCAAGGGCCGCGGCCTGAAGTCGCGCAGCGAAGACTACAGCCACCTGGACTGGGTCCCGCGTGACAAGCTCACCGCTGCTCAGCTGGCCGAAACCGGCCCGTATTGCGGGGGCGCCTATATCGAGCCAACCCGCCCAGGCATGGCCGACACCACGCCCAAGGACGAGTCGCCTACCTACATCAACGCCAAGGTGTCCAAGTACCAGCAGGAGCAGCAGATCGCTACCCTCGCCGGCAACGTGGTAATGCGCCAGGGCAGCATGCAGGCCGAGGCCGACGAGGCCAACCTCTACCAGACCGAAAACCGTGGCGAGCTCAAGGGTAACGTCAAGATCCGCGACAACGGTTCGCTGGTGGTGGGTGACCAGGCACAAATCCAGCTCGACACCGGCGAAGCCCAGGTCGACAACGCCGAATACGTGATGCACAAGTCGCACATTCGCGGCAGTGCCCTTTACGCCAAACGCGGTGAAAACGCGATCATCCGCCTCAAGGATGGGACGTACACCACCTGTGAACCGGGCAGCAACGCCTGGCAGCTCAAGGGCAACAACATCACCCTGAACCCGGCCACCGGTTTCGGTACCGCGACCAACGTCACCCTGCGGGTCAAGGATTTCCCGGTGTTCTACACACCGTACATCTACTTCCCGATCGACGACCGTCGCCAGTCCGGCTTCCTGCCGCCATCGTTCAGCACCAGCAGCGACACTGGCTTCATGCTGGTGACGCCGTACTACTTCAACCTGGCACCCAACTACGATGCCACGTTGTACCCGCGCTACATGACCAAGCGCGGCCTGCTGATGGAAGGCGAATTCCGCTACCTGACCCCTTCGAGCGAAGGCCAGTTCGGCGGCGCCTACCTCAACGACAAGAGCGACGAGCGCAAAGACCAGACTGATTACAAGGATCAGCGCTGGATGGTCAACTGGCAGCACAAGGGCGGCCTGGACGAGCGCCTGATGACCGAGGTGAACTACACCGACATCAGCGACCCGTTCTACTTCCAGGACCTGGAATCCGACCAGATCGGCGTCGATCACAAGGACTTCCTCGACCAGCAAGGGGCGCTCACCTACCGCGGCGACAGCTACACCGCACGGTTGAACGTTCACGCCTACGAGGCGGCCACCATTTCGCAGATCACGCCGTACGACCGCCTGCCGCAGATCACCTTCAATGGTGCGCTGCCATATCAGCCGGGCGGACTGAACATGGCGTATGAAACCGAAGCGGTGCGTTTCGACCGTGACCTGAAGAACGACTTCGTACGCGACAAGGATGGCAACCCCGACTTGTCCGCAGGGCTTCCGGGTCGCCGCCTGGACGAGAACATCTTTGGTGTGGCGCGTGCTAACGGCACTCGCTTGAGCGTGGCCCCGTCCATTAGCCTGCCGATGACGGCCAGCTATGGCTACGTGACGCCGAAGCTCAAGTATGCGTATACCAAATACGATCTGGATCTGGACGGCCAAGGTAAGCGCGACCTGATTGCAGACCCCAACCGGGCTGCACTGGAAGGCGACTTCAAGAGCAGCCAGAGCCGCGACATACCGATATTCAGCGTAGACAGCGGTCTGTACTTCGACCGCAACACTTCGCTGTTCGGCACCGACTACAAACAGACCCTCGAGCCACGCCTGTTCTACCTCTATGTCCCCTACAAGGACCAGAAAGACATCCCGCTGTTCGATACCAGCGAAACCCTGTTCAGCTACGACTCGCTGTTCCGCGACAACCGGTTCAGCGGCGGCGATCGCATCGGCGACGAGAACAAGCTGTCGCTGGGTGTTACTACCCGCTGGATCGAAGACAACGGCTTCGAGCGCCAGAACTTCAGTATCGGCCAGGCTTACTACTTCAAGGACCGCAAGGTTCAGCTACCAGGCATCGATTACAAGAATCGTCGCTACGCGCAGGCTGACACGTCGCCATATGCGCTGGTGTACAACTACTACTTCAACCGCGACTGGCGCTTCAACTCGGACCTCAACTGGGACCAGGACAGCCACACCACCCGCTCGGGCAGTGCCATGTTCCACTACCAGCCTGAAGACAACCCCAACAAGGTGGTCAACCTGGGTTACCGCTACCGCAATGACACCGTTGCCTTCGACTCCAGCACCGGTCGCTGGAAAGTGGACGGCGGTGACTACGGCACCCCGGGTAGCCCGAACTACATCAAGGACTACTACAAGATCCAGCAGCATGACTTCTCGGTCATCTGGCCGATCGTCCCGCAGTGGAGCGTCATCGCTCGCTGGCAGCATGACTACAACCGCAACCGTACCCTGGAAGCCATGGGCGGTTTCGAGTATGACAACTGCTGCTGGAAGCTGCGCCTGATCAACCGCTACTGGCTCGACTTCGACGACTACAGCCAGGCACTGCCACAGAACGAAAAAGGCGACCATGGTGTATTCCTCCAGATCGTCCTGAAAGGTCTGGGCGGTGTCGTGGGCAACAAGGTCGAATCTTTCCTCGACCAAGGCATTCAAGGTTATCGTGAACGTGAAGACCAAGCTTTTTAATCGACTGCGCCCAGTGCTGCTGGGCGTCGCTTTGCTGAGTGGCGCGGTGCATGCTGCGGTGCAGCCGCTTGATCGTGTGGTAGCCATCGTTGACAACGACGTGGTGATGCAAAGCCAGCTGGACCAGCGTGTCCGCGAGGTCCAGCAAACCATCGCCAAGCGCGGCGGCGGCGTGCCGCCCTCCGGCGCCCTGGAACAGCAGGTACTGGAACGCCTGATCGTCGAGAACCTGCAATTGCAGATCGGCGAGCGTTCCGGCATCCGCATCACTGACGAGGAACTCAACCAGGCCATCGGCACCATTGCCCAGCGCAATGGCATGTCCCTGGACCAGTTCCGTGCGGCCCTGGCCCACGACGGCCTGTCGTTCGACGACGCCCGTGAACAGGTCAAGCGCGAGATGATCATCAGCCGCGTGCGCCAGCGCCGTGTGGCCGAGCGCATTCAGGTTTCCGAGCAGGAAGTGAAAAATTTCCTGAATTCGGACCTGGGCAAGATGCAGATGTCCGAAGAGTACCGCCTGGCCAATATTCTCATCCCCACCCCTGAAGCGGCCAACTCCCAGGCCATCCAGGCAGCCGCCCGTCAGGTCGGCGATGTGTACCAGCAGCTCAAGCAGGGCGCGGACTTCGGCCAGATGGCCATTGCCCGTTCCGCCAGCGAGAACGCACTGGAAGGTGGCGAGATGGGCTGGCGCAATGCGGGGCAACTGCCACCGGACTTCGCCAAGATGCTGAGCAGCATGGCAGTAGGTGATATCACCCAGCCGATCCGCATCCCCAATGGCTTCATCATCCTCAAGCTCGAGGAAAAACGCGGCGGTAGCCAGAACGTGCTGCGCGATGAAGTGCACGTGCGCCACATTCTGATCAAGCCAAGTGAGGTGCGCAGCGAAGCGGCCACCGAACAACTGGCCGAGAAGATCTACGAACGCATCAACAACGGCGAAGACTTTGCCACCCTGGCCAAGAGCTTCTCGGAAGACCCGGGCTCGGCGCTCAACGGCGGCGACCTCAACTGGGTTGACCCGAACAGCCTGGTACCGGAGTTCCGCGAGCAGATGGCCAACGCCCAGCAAGGCGTGGTGACCAAACCGTTCAAGACCCAGTACGGCTGGCATGTCATGGAAGTGCTGGGCCGTCGTGCCACCGACAGCACCGAACAGGCACGCGAGCAGCAGGCCATGACCGTTTTGCGTAACCGCAAGTACGACGAAGAGCTGCAAACCTGGCTGCGCCAGATTCGCGACGAAGCCTACGTTGAAATCAAGCTGCCTGGCGCTGACCAGGCCGCCCAGTGAAGCCACTGCGCTTCGCCGTCACCCCCGGCGAGCCAGCGGGCATAGGCCCCGACCTGTGCCTGCTGCTCGCCGCAGACGCCCAGCCCCACCCCCTGATTGCCATCACCAGCCGTGACCTGCTCGCCGAGCGGGCCGCCCAGCTGGGGCTGGCGGTCGACCTGCTGCCGGTAGGGCCACAACAATGGCCGGACCGGCCTGCGCCAGCGGGCAGTCTCTATGTGTGGGACACGCCACTGGCGGCCCCGGTAGTGGCGGGCCAACTGGACAACGCCAACGCCGCGTTCGTCCTGGAAACCCTCACCCGCGCCGGCCAAGGCTGCCTGGACCAACACTTTGCCGGCATGATCACCGCGCCGGTGCACAAGGGCGTCATCAACGAAAGTGGCATCGCCTTCTCTGGGCACACCGAGTTTCTGGCCGAACTGACCCACACCGAGCAGGTGGTGATGATGCTGGCCACCCATGGCCTGCGCGTTGCCCTGGTGACCACCCACCTGCCCCTGCGCGATATCGCCGACGCCATCACCGCCGAGCGTCTTGAGCGGGTTACACGCATCCTGCATGCAGACATGCGTAACAAGTTCGCCATCCCCCACCCTCGCATTCTGGTATGCGGCCTGAACCCCCATGCGGGTGAGGGTGGCCACCTGGGCCGCGAGGAAATCGACATTATCGAGCCAGCCCTGGCCCGCCTGCGCGCCGAAGGCATGGACCTGCGCGGGCCATTGCCAGCCGATACCCTGTTTACCCCCAAATATCTGGAGCACTGCGATGCGGTGCTGGCGATGTATCACGACCAAGGCCTGCCCGTACTCAAGTACAAGGGCTTTGGCGCGGCGGTCAACGTGACCCTGGGGCTGCCCATCATCCGTACCTCGGTTGACCACGGCACTGCCCTGGACCTCGCTGGCACCGGCAACATCGACACCGGCAGCCTGCGCGTTGCGCTGCAAACTGCCTACCAGATGGCCGAGAACCGACCATGAACGAGCAATACCAACACCGGGCGCGCAAGCGCTTCGGTCAGAACTTCCTGCACGACGCAGGCATCATCGACCGCATCCTGCGGGCTATCAACGCCAAGGCTGGCGAGCACCTGCTGGAAATCGGCCCGGGCCAGGGCGCCCTCACCGAGGGGCTGCTGGGCAGTGGCGCGCAACTGGACGTGGTGGAACTGGACAAGGACCTTGTGCCGATCCTGCAGCACAAGTTCGCAGATCGCGGCAACTTCCGCCTGCACCAGGGCGACGCCCTGAAGTTCGACTTCAACCAGCTGGGCGTCCCCCCACGCAGCCTGAAAGTGGTCGGCAACCTGCCCTACAACATCTCGACGCCCCTGATCTTCCATTTGCTCAGCCATGCCGGGCTGATCCGCGACATGCATTTCATGCTGCAAAAGGAAGTGGTCGAGCGCATGGCCGCAGGGCCCGGCGGTGGCGATTGGGGCCGCCTGTCGATCATGGTGCAGTACCACTGCCGGGTGGAACACCTGTTCAACGTTGGCCCAGGCGCCTTCAACCCGCCGCCCAAGGTGGACTCCGCCATTGTGCGCCTGGTACCCCACGAAGTGCTGCCACACCCGGCCAAAGATGCGCGCCTGCTGGAGCAGGTGGTACGCGAGGCGTTCAACCAGCGCCGCAAAACCCTGCGCAACACCATGAAGGGCCTGCTCGACAGCCAAGCCATCGAAGCGGCTGGCGTGGACGGCAGCCTGCGGCCCGAGCAGCTTGACCTGGCAGCCTTCGTGCGCCTGGCTGACCAATTGGCAGACCAGCAAGCCTGACCTCAGTGCGACTATTGGGCATCTGCTCAATCCGCATGCCGAGCGGCGCAGGGCCAGTGCTGGCCCTGCGCACCATCAATGGCCTAGACTGCATCATTGCGTCAGTTCGCCCAAGGCCCTTGCATGACCGACCCCCGCTATCAGATCGACGTCAGCGTCGTGACCCGTTATCTCAAAGAACAATCCGACCCGGATAACAGCCGTTTCGCCTTCGCCTACACCATTACGGTGCAGAACAACGGCTCACTCAAAGCCAAGCTGCTGTCACGCCACTGGCTGATCACCAATGGTGATGGTGAAGTGGAGGAAGTGCGCGGCGCCGGCGTGGTCGGGCAGCAACCCAACATCGACCCGGGCCAGAGCCATACCTACAGCAGCGGCGCGGTGATCACCACCCGCGTCGGCACCATGCAGGGCAGTTACCAGATGTTCGCCGAAGACGGCAAACGTTTCGATGCCACCATCGCGCCTTTCCGCTTGGCTGTACCCGGGGCATTGCACTGATGGCTACCTATGCCGTCGGCGATCTGCAAGGCTGCCTGGAACCGCTGAAATGCCTGTTGGACCGGGTGAAATTCAACCCAAGTGTGGACCGCCTGTGGCTGGTGGGCGACCTGGTGAACCGCGGCCCGGAATCACTCGAAACCTTGCGCTTTCTGTACGCCATGCGCGACTCGCTGGTGTGCGTACTCGGCAACCATGACCTGCACCTGCTGGCCGCATGGCACAACGTCGAGCGCTTGAAAAAAAGCGACACGCTGCGTGAGGTCATCGAGGCGCCCGATGCCGATCAGCTGTTCGACTGGCTGCGCCGGCAAAAGCTGCTGCATTACGATGAAGCACGCGGCATCGCGCTGGTTCATGCGGGCATCCCCCCGCAGTGGACGCTGGGCAAAGCCCTTGAGTTGGCGGCAGAGGTGGAAGCGGTGCTGCGCGATGACAACCGCCTGCAGCTTTATCTGGACGGCATGTACGGCAACGAGCCGAACAAGTGGAGCAAGAACCTTGCGGGTGTCGAACGCCTGAGGGTGATCACCAACTGCCTCACACGCATGCGATTCTGCACCGCCGAGGGCAAGCTGGACCTCAAGAGCAAGGAAGGCCTGGAAACAGCACCCAAGGGCTTCAAACCCTGGTATGCCCACAAGGGCCGGCGCTCGCGCCACGTGAAGATCATCTTTGGCCACTGGGCCGCCTTGCAGGGCCAGGTCGACGAACCTGGCATCATCGCGCTTGACACCGGTTGCGTATGGGGTGGCGCCATGACCCTGTACAACGTCGACAGTGGCGAATATCACCATTGCGACTGTGGCGAAGGCGGCACCCTGCGCTCAGCGGCGCACCCAACTACACTGAACGATCAGACTTGAAGGAAGCACTACTCATGAGCGAATTCAAACGCATCCCCCCCGAGCAGGCCCTGGCGCTCAAGCAGGCAGGTGCGGTAGTGGTGGACATTCGCGACCCGCAGGCATTCGCCGCCGGCCATATCAGCGGTGCCCGGCACCTGGACAACCAATCGGTCCCGGATTTCATCCGCAGCGCCGACCTGGACGCCCCTACGCTGGTAGTGTGCTACCACGGCAACTCCAGCCAGAGCGCTGCGGCCTACCTGGTGAACCAGGGCTTTTCAGACGTGTACAGCATCGATGGCGGTTTTGAGCTGTGGCGTGCCACCTTCCCTGCAGAAACTGCCCAAGGCACCGACGAATAATTTTTTCATAGTGACTGCAGCCCGCGCCCCGTGCGGGCTGGGGCCTAATCTGACGAACGGTCGTTCGCAACTTCTGCCTGCCCCGCCCTTGACCTTGCCGATAACCAACTATTCTTAAGCTCAGGCCATCCGGAAAAAGGGGAGAGCCGGTACACCGGCGTGCGGGTCATCGGTAGCGTTACAGGGTGTTCTGGGGGGTACACAGCAGCCGGGGAAATTCGGTTGCATGCCAGCATCAGCTGACTGATCCGGCGTCGTCTCTACGTATCGAGCGAGGTGACGTCATGAGTATTTTTAGCCACTTCCAACAACGCTTCGAGTCCACGCGCCAGGAAGAACTCTCGCTGCAGGAGTACCTCGAGCTGTGCAAAGAGGATCGCAGTGCCTACGCATCGGCGGCCGAACGCCTGTTGCTGGCAATCGGTGAACCCGAGCTGATCGACACCTCTGCCAACTCCAGGCTGTCGCGTATATTTTCCAACAAAGTCATTCGGCGCTACCCGGCCTTTGCCGACTTCCATGGCATGGAAGAGTGCATCGACCAGATCGTCTCCTACTTCCGCCACGCCGCCCAGGGCCTGGAAGAGAAGAAACAGATCCTCTACCTGTTGGGCCCGGTTGGCGGCGGTAAATCGTCCCTTGCCGAAAAGCTAAAGCAGCTGATGGAGCGGGTACCGTTCTATGCCATCAAGGGGTCGCCTGTATTCGAATCCCCCCTGGGGCTGTTCAACGCCACTGAAGACGGGGCCATTCTCGAGGAAGAGTACGGCATCTCGCGGCGATACCTGAGCACCATCATGTCGCCCTGGGCCACCAAGCGCCTGCAGGAGTTTGGCGGCGACATCAGCAAGTTCAAGGTGGTCAAGCTGTACCCTTCTATCCTCAACCAGATCGCCATCGCCAAGACCGAACCGGGCGACGAGAACAACCAGGATATCTCTGCGCTTGTGGGCAAGGTGGATATCCGCAAGCTCGAGGAATTCCCGCAGAACGACGCCGATGCCTACAGCTATTCGGGCGCGCTGTGCCGGGCCAACCAGGGCCTGATGGAGTTTGTGGAAATGTTCAAGGCACCGATCAAGGTGCTGCACCCCCTGCTTACCGCTACCCAGGAAGGCAACTACAACAGTACCGAAGGCCTGGGGGCGATCCCCTACTCGGGCATTCTGCTGGCCCACTCCAACGAATCGGAGTGGCACACGTTCCGCAACAACAAGAACAACGAGGCCTTCATCGACCGTATCTACATCGTCAAGGTGCCGTATTGCCTGCGCGTCAGCGATGAGATCAGGATCTACGACAAGCTTCTGGTCAACAGCTCACTGTCCAAGGCCCACTGCGCACCCGACACCTTGAAGATGCTCGCCCAATTCACCGTACTTTCGCGCCTCAAGGAACCGGACAACTCGAACATCTACTCCAAGATGCGCGTGTACGACGGTGAAAACCTCAAGGACACCGACCCCAAGGCCAAGTCCATTCAGGAGTACCGAGATTCGGCCGGTGTCGACGAGGGCATGAACGGCCTGTCCACCCGGTTTGCCTTCAAGATCCTGTCCAAGGTCTTCAACTTTGACCCGCACGAAGTAGCCGCCAACCCAGTACACCTGTTGTATGTGCTGGAACAGCAGATCGAACAGGAACAGTTCCCCGCCGAAGTGCGTGAGCGCTACCTGCGTTACCTGAAGGAATACCTGGCCCCTCGCTATATCGAGTTCATTGGCAAGGAAATCCAGACGGCCTACCTGGAGTCGTACAGCGAATACGGGCAGAACATCTTCGACCGCTATGTCCTCTATGCCGACTTCTGGATCCAGGACCAGGAATACCGCGACCCGGAAACCGGTGAAATCCTCAACCGCATCGCCCTTAACGAAGAACTGGAAAAAATCGAGAAACCTGCCGGCATCAGCAACCCGAAGGACTTCCGCAACGAGATCGTCAACTTCGTGCTGCGCGCCCGCGCCAACAACAACGGCAAGAACCCGAGCTGGCTCAGCTATGAAAAGCTGCGGGTGGTGATCGAGAAGAAAATGTTCTCCAACACCGAGGATCTGTTGCCCGTCATCAGCTTCAATGCCAAGGCCAGCAAGGAGGACCAACAGAAACACAACGACTTCGTCACGCGGATGGTGGAGCGTGGCTACACCGACAAGCAGGTTCGCCTGCTGTCGGAATGGTACCTGCGTGTAAGGAAATCGCAATAGAGCGCCAAGCTGTGAGCTGCAAGCTGCAAGCTGTTCGTCGTACGGTTCAGTACCTACGCAATAGCTTGCAGCGGCGCTGCCTGCTCTTTCTTGAAGCTTGCAGCTTGAAGCTTGTAGCTCGCAGGCTTGTAGCTCCGCGCTGCATCCAGTTACCGGAGGGACCATGAGCTACGTTATCGACCGACGCCTGAACGGCAAGAACAAGAGCACGGTCAACCGCCAGCGTTTCTTGCGGCGGTACCGCGATCACATCAAGAAAGCCGTCGAAGAGGCGGTGAGCCGCCGCTCGATCATGGACATGGAGCACGGCGAACAGATCAGTATTCCGGGGCGCGATATCGATGAACCGGTGCTGCACCACGGGCGTGGTGGCAAGCAGACCATCGTGCACCCTGGCAACAAGGAATTCACCGCCGGTGAACACATCGCCCGGCCCCAGGGTGGCGGCGGCGGGGGTGGCCGGGGCAAGGCCGGCAACTCGGGTGACGGCATGGACGACTTCGTCTTCCAGATCACCCAGGAAGAGTTTCTGGAATTCATGTTCGAAGACCTGGAGCTGCCGAACCTGGTCAAACGTCACATCACCGGGGCCGACACCTTCAAAAATGTGCGCGCAGGCGTGGCCAGTGAAGGCAACCCCTCACGCATCAACATCGTGCGCACATTGCGTTCGGCCCACGCCCGGCGCATTGCCCTGACCGGCAGCAGCCGTGCCCTGCTGCGCGAGGCGCAAAAGGAGCTCGAACGCCTGCGGGTGGAGGAACCTGACAATTTCACTGATATCCAGGAGGTCGAGCAGGAAATCGTCCGCCTCAAGGCGCGCATCAACCGCCTGCCCTTCCTCGATACGTTCGACCTCAAATACAACCTGCTGATCAAGCAGCCCAACCCCAGCTCCAAGGCCGTGATGTTCTGCCTGATGGATGTCTCCGGCTCGATGACGCAAGCCACCAAGGACATCGCCAAGCGCTTTTTCATTCTTTTGTACCTGTTCCTGAAACGTAACTACGACCGTATCGAGGTCGTGTTCATTCGCCACCACACCAGCGCACGCGAAGTGGATGAGGAAGAGTTTTTCTACAGTCGCGAAACCGGCGGCACCATCGTCTCCAGCGCACTCAAGCTGATGCAGGAGATCATGGCCGAGCGCTACCCGGCCAGTGACTGGAACATCTACGCCGCCCAGGCGTCGGATGGTGACAACTGGAATGACGATTCACCTATCTGCCGGGATATCCTGACCAAGCAGATCATGCCCCATGTGCAGTACTACACGTATGTCGAGATCACCCCGCGTGAGCACCAGGCGCTATGGTACGAATACGAGCGCATCGGCGATGCATTCCCAGACACCTTTGCCCAGCAACAGTTGGTATCGGCCGGCGATATCTACCCGGTCTTCCGTGAACTCTTCCAGCGCAGGTTAGCCACATGACCGCCAGAGCACAGAGACGCCAGCCCATTTCCACCGGGTCAGAGTGGACATTCGAACTGATCCAGAACTACGACCGGGAAATCGGCCGCCTGGCCGAGCGCTACGCCCTGGATACGTACCCCAACCAGATCGAGGTCATTACCGCCGAGCAGATGATGGATGCCTATGCATCCGTCGGCATGCCTCTGGGCTATCACCATTGGTCGTACGGCAAACAGTTTCTCAGCACCGAAAAATCCTATACCCGTGGGCAGATGGGCCTGGCCTACGAGATCGTGATCAACTCCGACCCCTGCATCGCCTACCTGATGGAAGAAAACACCATGTGCATGCAGGCACTGGTCATTGCCCACGCCTGTTATGGCCACAACAGCTTCTTCAAGGGTAACTACCTGTTCCGCACCTGGACCGACGCCAGTTCGATCATCGACTATCTGGTTTTTGCCAAGCAGTACATCGCTCAATGCGAAGAGCGTCACGGCATCGACGCGGTAGAAGACCTGATCGACTCATGCCATGCCCTGATGAACTACGGCGTGGACCGCTACAAGCGGCCCTACCCTATTTCCGCCGAAGAAGAGCGGCGCCGCCAAAAGGACCGCGAAGAACACCTTCAGCGGCAGATCAACGACCTGTGGCGCACCATCCCCAAGAGCGCCGAGAAGGGCAGTGACCGCGATGACGCTCGCTTCCCAGCCGAACCTCAGGAAAACATCCTCTACTTCATCGAGAAGAACGCGCCACTGCTGGAGCCCTGGCAGCGAGAGGTAGTGCGTATCGTGCGCAAGATCGCCCAGTACTTCTACCCGCAACGCCAGACGCAAGTCATGAACGAAGGGTGGGCTACATTCTGGCACTACACCCTCATGAACGACCTCTATGACGAAGGGTTGATCACTGAAGGGTTCATGATGGAATTTCTGCAGTCGCATACCAGTGTGGTGTTCCAGCCAGGCTTCGACAGCCCGTATTACAGTGGCATCAACCCCTACGCACTCGGGTTTGCCATGTACACCGACATCCGCAGGATATGCGAGCACCCGACTGAAGAAGATCGCCGCTGGTTCCCCGACATTGCCGGCAGTGACTGGCTCGCTACCCTCAAGTTTGCCATGAGCAGCTTCAAGGACGAGAGTTTCATTCTTCAGTACCTGTCGCCCAAGGTCATGCGTGACTTGAAGCTGTTCAGCATTCTCGATGATGACCAGCGCGACGACCTGCTGGTACCCGCCATTCATGACGAAGCGGGCTACCGTGTCATTCGCGAGCAACTAGCTGCCCAGTACAATTTGGGCAACCGTGAACCCAACGTGCAGATCTGGAGTGTGGACCGTCGTGGCGACCGCTCACTGACCCTGCGCCACCAGCAGCACAACCGCAAACCGCTGGGTGACTCCACCGAAGAAGTGCTCAAGCACCTGCATCGGTTATGGGGTTTCGATATCCATCTCGAAACCGTACAGGGTGACAAAGTGATGAAGACCCACCACATGCCGCCGCGGGGCGACCATGCCGAAGGGGCTGACTACGGCCGCATGGACCTGGCGGTGGTCCACCACCTGTAACCCCAACACCATGGCTGCCGGCGGGTTATCCTGTCGGCATTCATGGAGAGTTGTACATGCACATTTACAAAGTCGGCGGCGCAGTACGTGACCGCCTGCTCGGCCTTCCTGTCAGCGATACCGACTGGCTGGTGGTTGGCGCAACCGTCGAAGACATGCACGCCAAAGGCTATCGCCCGGTTGGCACAGACTTCCCCGTCTTCGTGGACCCACGTACCGGCGATGAATACGCCCTGGCCCGTACCGAGCGCAAAAGCGGTCGGGGCTACGGCGGCTTCACCTTCTACGCCAGCCCCGACGTCACCCTTGAAGAAGATCTGATCCGCCGCGACCTGACCATCAACGCCATGGCCGAAGACGAACACGGCAAGGTCCACGACCCCTACCATGGCCAGGATGATCTCGAAAAGCGCCTGCTCCGCCATGTTTCGCCGGCCTTTGCCGAGGACCCCCTGCGCGTGTTGCGCGTGGCCCGCTTTGCCGCCCGCTACGCACCCATGGGTTTCCGCATTGCCGACGACACCCTGACGTTGATGCAGCAGATCAGTGCTTCGGGTGAGCTGCAGGCACTGACCGCCGAGCGCAGCTGGAAGGAGATCCAGCGAGCACTAATGGAGGCGCAGCCACAGGTGTTCTTCCAGGTGCTAGACGCCTGCCAGGCACTCGAGCAGATGATGCCAGAGCTTCACCGAGGGCCTTTGTGCCTGGCCGCACTCCAACAGGCAGCGGCCCATGCCCAGCCCCTGCACGTGCGCTGGGCGTGCCTGCTGGGCAGGCTGGCACCAGAGCAGGTCAAGGCGGTGAACAAGCGCCTCAAGGCCCCCAGGGAATGCCAGGAGCTGGCCCAGCTGACCAGCCAATGCCTGACGCTGGCAGACCGCGCACTGGAGTTGCCTGCCACTGGCCTGCTGGAGCTGCTACAGCGGTTTGACGTGTACCGGCGCCCCCAGCGTTTCGAGGACTTCATCGCCGCCTGCGAAATGACGGCCTTGGGCGATGGAAAAGCCGCCTACCCTCAGGCCGATCACCTGCGCAGCGCAGCAGCAGCAGCCAGAGCGGTGAATGCGCAGCCCCTGGTGCAGGCCGGCCTTACAGGCCAAGCGCTCGGCGAAGCCCTGAAGGCCGAAAGACTAAAAGCCCTGCAGCCCTAGGCGCGAGCGCAACCCAGGCGCCGCCATCGCGTGCCTGCCGATCAAGCTGGCGTCAACTGCACCCCACGCCACTCGAATGCAACAGGCGCCAGCACCTGATCGATCTGCGCTTCTTGCCAGAGCTGCCCCATGGGCTTGCCCACCCCCGGGTGCACCAGCTCCGGGGCCAGCAGCGCAAGGGGCCACAACACAAAGGCGTTTTTCAGGATTTCAGCACGCGGTAGCACCAGCCCATCGAAATTGCCGTGCAGATCGTCATACATCAACACATCGATATCCAGCGGCAAGCCCTTGCGATCCGGGGCGTAGCGGCCATTGTCGGCTTCGATGAACTTGAGACGGCGGTCCAGTTCGATCAGCGGCAATGTGGTCTGCCCGGTCACCACGAAATTGATGAACGGCCCGCTCTTGATACCCACCGGCTGGCTCTCGAACACAGGCGAGCACCGCATGCCGGTGAGAATGGCGGCCAGCGCATCGAGCCCGGCACACAGGTGCGCATGGCGGTCGATATTACTGCCCAGGCCCAGGTAAACCGTGCTTACAGACATCCGCGCTCGATCTCCACGCCAACACCGCCACGGGCTGCCGGAACGGCGCCTGGCTTGGTCAGCTTCAGCCGCACCCAAGGGATGTTGAACTCTTGCATCAGCACCGCTACCAGGCGCTCGGCGAAGGTTTCCACCAACTCGAAGCGCGCCTGCTCGGCAAAGGCCTGGATCCGCGCCGAGACGCTGGCGTAGTCCAGTGCCAGGCTCAGGTCGTCGCCGGCAGCCGCCGGGCGGTTGTCCCAGCCGAAGCTGAGGTCCAGGCGCAAGCACTGGCGAATATCCCGCTCCCAGTCATAGGCACCAATAACGGTATCGACTTCCAGGCCTTCGATGAACACTCTGTCCAAGCACTTCTCTCCACAGCACGACAAGGGCGACGGGCGCCGTTAGAATCAGGGCGTCCTCGCCCGGAATAGTTAGCATGTTTTGGTTACTGGCGTTACTCGCCTACCTGCTTGGCTCGCTGTCCTTTGCCATTGTTCTCAGCCGCCTTGCGGGCAGCCCGGACCCTCGTTCCAGTGGCTCGGGCAATGCCGGCGCCACCAACATGCTACGCCTTGCAGGGCGCAAGATGGCGATCCTGACCCTGCTCGGCGACCTGTGCAAGGGCCTGCTGCCAGTACTTGTCGCCCGCGCTGCCGGCCTCGACCTGCAGGCGCAGGCCTGGATAGGCATTTGTGCAGTGCTGGGCCACCTGTATCCGCTGTACTTCCGCTTCCACGGCGGCAAGGGCGTTGCAACAGCTGCCGGCATGCTCATGGGCCTGTACTTCCCGGCGGCGCTGCTGGCCATCTGTACCTGGCTGCTCACCCTCTACCTTACCCGTACCAGCTCGCTTGCGGCACTGATTGCAACCCCGCTGACCCTGCCATTGCTGGCCTGGCGCCAGCCCGAGGCGCTGCTGCCCATGACCGTACTGACAATACTGATCGTGTGGCGGCACCGCAGTAACCTGCGCGACCTGTTTGCCGGCCGCGAGCGGCATTTTTAACACTCACTGCGGCCAAACCTTACAGCGGGGGCAACTGCTCCATGGGCCAGCGGGCCTGCACGCTGATTGCCAGGTCCTGCTGTTGACCGGCTAGAAGCCGCTGGCAACCCGCATACGCGATCATCGCGCCATTGTCGGTACAAAATTGCGGACGCGCGTAATAGACGTTGCCTTTGATGCTGGCGAGCATGTCCTCGAGCGAGGCACGCAGGGCCTTGTTGGCGCTCACACCACCGGCAATGACCAGGCGCTTGAGGCCGGTTTGCTTGAGTGCCCGCTTGCACTTGATGGTCAGCGTCTCCACCACCGCCTGCTGGAACGCCAGGGACACGTCGCAACGGGTTTGCTCGTTGTCGTCCCCCGCATTGCGGCACTGCTGCCAGGTGTTCAGGGCGAAGGTCTTCAAGCCGCTGAAGCTGAACTCCAGGCCTGGGCGGTCCGTCATCGGCCGCGGGAATACAAAGCGCCCAGGCGTGCCGCGCTCGGCAAGGCGAGCGATTTCCGGGCCGCCGGGGTAGTTGAGGCCAATCAGCTTGGCCGTCTTGTCGAACGCCTCGCCCGCCGCATCGTCAAGGCTCTCGCCCAGCAACTGATACTGGCCGATGCCATCGACACGCACCAACTGGGTGTGGCCGCCGGACACCAGCAAGGCGACGAACGGAAACTCCGGCGGGCTCGCCTCCAGCATGGGTGCCAGCAGGTGGCCTTCCATGTGGTGCACGCCAATGGCCGGCACACCCCAGGCAAATGCCAGCGCCTGAGCACACGACGCACCGACCAGCAGCGCACCCACCAGGCCAGGGCCAGCGGTGTAGGCGATGGCGTCGATATCGGTGGCCGCGCAGCCTGCATCGCCCAGTACCTGGCGGATCAGCGGCAGCATGCGCTTGACGTGGTCGCGCGAAGCGAGCTCCGGTACAACGCCGCCAAACACACGGTGCAGGTCGATCTGGCTGAACAGCGCATCGGCCAGCAGGCCGCGTTCGCTGTCGTATAATGCGACGCCAGTCTCGTCGCAGGATGTTTCCAATCCCAGTACTAGCATGGGCTCGTCCCTTGTGGGGGCTGAATTCGAAGCCGCGCATGATAGTCCCCGTGTTGGATGCCGACCAGCGGTTTTCGATCAGAGGCTTTGCATTCCGGCGTGCTAAGGGTTAACATCCGCAACCCTTGAAAACCGACGTTCTCCAGCACACCTTTGTTTTGCCAGGAGCGCGTCTACCCCGGTAATGAATTAAGGTAGCCCTGGATGCCAGCCGTCAAAGTTAAAGAGAACGAACCCTTCGACGTAGCTCTGCGTCGTTTCAAGCGCTCCTGCGAAAAAGCCGGTGTACTGGCTGAAGTTCGTAGCCGCGAGTTTTACGAAAAGCCGACTGCAGAACGCAAGCGCAAGGCAGCTGCTGCTGTCAAGCGTCACGCCAAGAAAGTTCAGCGCGAACAGCGCCGCGCCGTTCGTCTGTACTAATACAGGCGTTCAACGCAAAGCTTCTGCCCTGCCCGGCTAACCGCCGGGCGATGGCAGTGGTCGTTTTACACTTGAGCAACTCGCTCAAGGCCCCTGCACACGCTTCACTCACCGTGCTGCGGGCAACCTGCCTTTAACGTCAGAGCTGGTCATCTTTGTTGTAGACCAGACGTGCACGTCCGACTGACGGGTCCTTTGGGCCGGCGACGAGCACACCTTCCCTCGCATTACTCCAAGCCGCACTCGCCACATTCGGCGTGTGAGCGATTAGACTTGCCAGTTGCCAGATTGACGAGACTGCCATGGCCGGGCTGATTCCCCAAAGCTTCATTGACGACCTGATCAACCGCCTCGACATCGTCGATGTGGTGAGCTCACGCGTGCAACTGAAAAAGGCCGGCAAGAACTACTCGGCCTGCTGCCCGTTCCACAAGGAAAAAACCCCGTCCTTCACGGTCAGCCCCGACAAGCAGTTCTACTACTGCTTCGGCTGTGGTGCCGGTGGCAACGCCCTTGGCTTCGTCATGGACCACGACAACCTGGATTTCCCCCAGGCCGTGGAAGAGCTCGCCCGCGCCGCCGGCATGGAAGTACCCCGCGAGCAAGGCCGGCGTGACCACAAACCACGCCAGCCAACCGATTCGCCGTTGTACCCGCTGCTGGACGCCGCCTCGGAGTTCTACCGCCAGGCGCTGCGCAGTCACCCAACCCGCAAGGCTGCTGTGGACTACCTCAAGGGCCGCGGCCTGTCCGGCGAAGTGGCCCGCGACTTTGGCCTGGGCTTCGCGCCACCGGGCTGGGACAACCTGCTCAAGCACCTGGGCGCCGACACCCTGCAGCAAAAGGTCATGATCGATGCCGGGCTGCTGATCGAGAACGCTGAAAGCGGCAAGCGTTACGACCGTTTCCGCGACCGGGTGATGTTCCCCATTCGCGACAGCCGCGGCCGTATCATCGCCTTCGGTGGCCGGGTGCTGGGCGACGACAAGCCCAAATACCTGAACTCCCCGGAAACGCCTGTGTTCCACAAGGGCCAGGAGCTGTACGGGCTGTATGAAGCACGCAAGCATAACCGCAACCTCGACGAGATCATCGTGGTGGAGGGCTACATGGACGTCATCGCCCTGGCCCAGCAAGGCCTGCGCAATGCCGTGGCCACGCTTGGCACCGCCACCAGCGAAGAACACCTCAAGCGCCTGTTCAGGGTGGTACCCAGCGTACTGTTCTGTTTCGACGGCGACCAGGCCGGGCGTAAAGCGGCCTGGCGCGCCCTCGAATCGACCTTGTCGAACCTGCAGGATGGGCGCCGTGCGCGCTTCCTGTTTCTGCCCGAGGGCGAAGACCCAGACAGCCTGGTGCGGGCAGAAGGCACAGATGCGTTCAAGGCGCGTATCAACCAGCACGCCCAGCCTTTGGCCGACTATTTCTTCGAGCAGTTGAGCCTGGAAGCAGACCCGCGCTCGCTCGAGGGCAAGGCGCACATGGCGACGCTGGCTGCACCGTTGATCGAAAAAATACCGGGTGCCAACCTGCGCCAACTGATGCGCAACCGCCTCAGGGAGATCACCGGGCTGGACCTGCAGCAGGTCGAGCAACTGGCCCAGCAGGCACCGCCCCCCAGCAGCGCACCGGACTACGACCCCGGCTACGATTACGATGCCATGGTCAGCTACACCCCCGATTACGGTGACATGCCGCAACCGGAATATACTGCAGCCCACCAGGAGCAGGCGTGGACGCCGAAAAAAGGCGGTGGCAAGAAACCCTGGAGCGACAAGCCCTGGGACAAGAACCGCAAAGGTGGCAAGCCTTGGCAACGCGACGAGGCGCCGCCGCGCGTACCGGCGCCGGTAGAGCCGCCCACACTGGCCGCCCTGCGCACACTGCTGCACCACCCGCTGCTGGCAGGCAAAGTTGAAGACGCCAGCCATTTTGCCGATGAAGAACACCTGTACAGCCAGCTGCTGGTGGCATTGATCGAAGCCGCACAGAAAAATCCTGGGCTAAGCTCAATGCAGTTGATCGCACGCTGGCACGGCACCGAACAAGGCCGCCTGCTACGGGCGCTGGCAGAAAAGGAATGGCTGATCGTGGCCGACAGCCTTGAACAACAGTTTTTCGACACCATTACTAGCTTGTCCGCCCGCCAACGCGAGCGCAGCCTGGAACAACTGCTCAGGAAATCACGTCAAAGCGAATTGACCAGCGAGGAAAAAACCCAGCTTCTCGCCCTGCTGAGCCGTAATGTTCCCGCACAAACGCCGACCTCATCTGGCGCGTGAGGCCCATGCTCGGGTATAATCCTCGGCTTGTTTTTTGCCCGCCAAGACCTTCAGTGGATAGGGTGTTATGTCCGGAAAAGCGCAACAGCAGTCTCGTATCAAAGAGTTGATCACCCGCGGTCGTGAGCAGGGCTACCTGACTTACGCGGAGGTCAACGACCACCTGCCCGAGGATATTTCAGATCCGGAGCAGGTGGAAGACATCATCCGCATGATCAACGACATGGGGATCAACGTATTCGAGAGTGCTCCGGATGCGGATGCCCTTCTGTTGGCGGAAGCCGACACCGACGAAGCCGCGGCCGAAGAAGCCGCTGCTGCGTTGGCGGCAGTTGAGACCGATATTGGCCGCACGACCGACCCGGTGCGCATGTACATGCGTGAAATGGGCACCGTCGAGCTGCTGACCCGTGAAGGCGAAATCGAAATCGCCAAGCGTATCGAGGAAGGCATCCGTGAAGTCATGGGCGCCATCGCTCACTTCCCGGGCACTGTCGACTACATCCTCGGCGAATACGACCGCGTCACCACCGAAGGTGGCCGCCTGTCGGACGTTCTCAGTGGTTACATCGACCCTGACGACAATATCGCCGCGCCTACCGAAGAAGTCCCTGTTCCAGGCGCCAAGGCTGCCGCGACCAAGGAAGAATCGGAAGACGAAGAAGAAGAGTCCGACAGCGACGACGAGGAAGAGACTGAGAGCGGTCCAGACCCGGAAGTCGCGCGTCAACGCTTCGGGGCCGTCTCCGACCAGCTCCAGGCCACCAACAAAGTGGTCAAGAAGCATGGTCGTGGCCACAAGGAAAGCGTCGCCGCCCTGCAGGCACTGGCCGATCTGTTCATGCCGATCAAGCTGGTCCCCAAGCAGTTCGAAGTGCTGGTCGAGCGTGTTCGCGATGCCCTGAGCCGCCTGCGTCAGCAGGAACGCGCCATCATGCAACTGTGCGTGCGTGATGCCCGCATGCCTCGCGCCGACTTCCTGCGCATGTTCCCAAGCAACGAAACCGACCAGACCTGGAGCGGTGACCTTGCCAAGCGCAACACCAAATGGGCTGCCGCCCTGGGTGAAAAGGACGCGGCCATCGTCGCCTGCCAGCAGAAGCTGATCGACCTTGAAAACGAAAGCGGCCTGACCGTTGCCGAGATCAAGGAAATCAACCGTCGCATGTCCATCGGCGAAGCCAAGGCCCGCCGCGCCAAGAAAGAAATGGTCGAGGCGAACCTGCGTCTGGTGATCTCCATCGCCAAGAAGTACACCAACCGTGGCCTGCAGTTCCTGGACCTGATCCAGGAGGGCAACATCGGCTTGATGAAAGCGGTGGACAAGTTCGAATACCGCCGTGGCTACAAGTTCTCCACCTACGCCACCTGGTGGATTCGTCAGGCGATTACCCGCTCCATCGCCGACCAGGCGCGCACCATCCGTATTCCGGTGCACATGATCGAGACGATCAACAAGCTCAACCGTATTTCCCGGCAGATGCTGCAGGAAATGGGTCGCGAGCCGACCCCGGAAGAGCTGGGCGAGCGCATGGAAATGCCTGAGGACAAGATCCGCAAGGTATTGAAGATCGCCAAAGAGCCGATCTCCATGGAAACCCCGATCGGTGACGATGAAGATTCGCACCTGGGTGACTTCATCGAGGACTCGACCATGCAGTCCCCGATCGACGTTGCCACGGTCGAAAGCCTCAAGGAAGCCACCCGTGACGTGCTCTCGGGCCTGACCGCACGCGAAGCCAAGGTGCTGCGCATGCGCTTCGGTATCGACATGAACACCGACCACACCCTCGAAGAGGTGGGCAAGCAGTTTGACGTGACCCGTGAGCGGATCCGTCAGATCGAAGCGAAGGCGCTGCGCAAGCTTCGCCACCCCACCCGCAGCGAGCACCTGCGCTCCTTCCTCGACGAGTGACGGCGTAGCGTTAACGTATTGGGGCCGCTTTTGCGGCCCCAATTGCGTCTGCTGCAAAGCAAAAGGCCACCAGCGCATCGGCGCGCGCAAGGCCCTGTAACCCTTAAAAAAACTCCCCTTCTCAAGCCTACGCTTGCGGCATTGGCCGTCTACACTCGTTTCAGAACTTCTGAACGCGAGGCCGCTATGCCCCTGATGCCGGCCAACCTGGTGCTGTACGGCTTACCCACGGTACTGTTGCTGATGATGGTGCTGGCCGTTGTCATGCGTATCAATCGGCGCCTCAGCTCGGAAATTTCCCGCCGTATTGCCCTGGAACAGGAGCTGCGCAGCAGCGAGTACCACTACCGCGGCCTGGTCGAAAGCCTGTCGGCTATTGCCTGGGAGGCGGACGCCAACGACTTCACCTTCAGTTATGTGTCCCCCCACGCCGAAAACCTGCTCGGCTACCCGCTGAGCGACTGGCTCAAGCCCGGTTTCTGGCGCAGCATTCTGCACGCCGACGACGCTCTCTGGGCTCAGGCCTATTGCGACAGCGAGACTGCGGCAGGGCGAGACCACAGCCTGGACTACCGGGTTATACGCGCCGACGGCCAGCCGCTGTGGGTGCGCAATATCGTCAGCATGATCAAACACGGTCACCAGCCCGTCATACGCGGCCTGATGATCGACATCAGCGAAACCAAGCGCACCGAAGATGCCCTGCGCTTGTCCGAGCAGAAGTTTGCCTCGGTGTTTCAACAATGCCCGGACATCCTGCTGATCGCACGCCACAGCGATGGCTGCCTGCTGGAAGTGAACGAAGCGTTCGAAGAGCAGATTGGCCTTACGCCAGGCGAAGTGATAGGCCGTACGGCGACCGAACTCAACCTCTGGGCCGTGGCAGGCACAGGGCCACTGCTGCTCGACCGCCTGCACCAGGGCGGTATCCGCAACCTGGAGATGAGCTTCCGCCGCAGCAATGGCCACTTGTTCACAGGCCTTACCTCCGCTGAAACCTTCGAGCTGGACGGTACGCCCGCGCTGGTGGTGGCCGTGCGAGACATCAGCCAGCTAAAGGAAACCCAGGAACAGCTGCAAACCTCTGAAGAGAAGTTCGCCAAAGCCTTCCACGCCTCCCCAGACGGCCTGCTGTTGTCGCGCCAAAGCGATGGCCTGCTGCTGGAAGTGAACGAAGGTTTCTGCCGGCTTACCGGTTACGCACTCAACCCGACCATTGACCAGACTTCGCTCGACCTGGGCATCTGGGTAGACCTGAACGAGCGTAAACGCCTGCTTGCCCGGCTAAACCAGGACGGGTTCGTGCGCGACTTCACCTGCCACATACGCCGCAGCGACGGGCAGATCCGGCTGTGTGAGCTGTCTGCACGCCCGCTGCCGATTGCCGGCACCGACTGCATGTTGACCATCGCCCGCGACATCACCGAACGCCACCTGATGCAGGAAAAACTGCAACTGGCGGCCACGGTGTTCGAGAACACCGCCGAGGGCGTGCTGATCACCGACATTGACCAGCGCATCAGTGCGGTCAACCGCGCCTTCAGTGAAATCACTGGCTACAGTGAAATCGAGGCCCTGGGCCAAACCCCTCGCCTGCTCGCGTCCGGTCAGCATGACAGTGCGTTCTACGCGGCCTTGTGGCATCAGCTGACCGCCGAGGGCCACTGGCAAGGCGAGATCTACAACAAGCGCAAGAACGGTGAGTTTTACCCCAGCTGGCTCACCATCAGCGCCGTGCGCAATACAGACCGGGACATCACCCACTTCGTTGCGGTATTCGCCGACATTTCCAGTATCAAGCACGCCCAGGCCAAGCTGGACTATCAAGCGCACCACGACCCGCTAACCGGCCTGCCCAACCGCGCCCTGTTCGAGAACCGCCTGCAAGCCGTGCTCACCTGTGCGCAGGTGTCCAACCGCCAGGGCGCAGTGCTGTTCCTCGACCTCGACCGTTTCAAGCACATCAACGACAGCCTTGGCCACCCAGTGGGTGACCTGTTGCTCAAGGGTATCGCCCAACGCCTGAAGGAGCAGGTGCGTGACGTGGACACCGTCGCCCGCCTGGGTGGCGACGAGTTCATCATCCTGCTGCCCGGCCTGCACAAGCCCAGCGACGCCAGCTCCATCGCCAACAAGCTGCTGGCCTGCTTTAGTGCGCCATTCCAGGCTGGCGAGCACGAGTTTTTCACCAGTGCCAGCATCGGTATCAGCCTTTATCCACAGGACGGCACTGATGTTGCCACCCTGATCCGCAACGCCGACGCCGCCATGTACCGGTCCAAGGCCAAAGGTCGCAACCGGGTCGAAGCCTACACCTGCGACCTCACAGCCCAGGCCAGCGAACGCATCGCCCTGGAGCACGAGTTGCGGCGAGCCATCGAGCGCAACGAGATGAGCCTGTGTTTTCAGCCCAAACTCAGCCTGCAAACCCAGACCCTGGTCGGCGCAGAAGCCTTGATCCGCTGGAGCCACCCGACCTTTGGCGAAGTGCCCCCGGAGCACTTCATTCACCTGGCAGAAGAAAACGGCACCATCCTGCAAATTGGCGATTGGGTACTGGAGCAAGCCTGCCGGCAAATGCAGGCCTGGAAGCAGCGCTACGAGCCTTTCGGCCCGCTGTCCATCAACCTGGCCGGCGCCCAGCTGCGCCAACCCCACCTGGCGCGCCGCATCGAGGCGCTACTCAAACAGCACAAGCTCAAGGCTGGCGACCTGCAACTGGAAATCACCGAGAACTTCATCATGAGCCAGGCCGAAGAGGCCCTGGCCGTGCTGCACCAGTTGAAAAGGCTCGGCGTACAACTGGCCATCGATGACTTCGGCACCGGCTATTCGTCGCTCAGCTACCTCAAGCGCCTGCCGCTGGACATCCTGAAAATCGACAAGTCGTTCATTCGCGGCCTGCCAGACGATCCCCACGACGCCGCCATCGCCCGCGCAATCATCGCCCTGGGCCGCAGCATGCAGCTCACGATCATCGCCGAAGGCGTGGAAAACCAGGCCCAACAACGTTTCCTGGCAGCCGAGGGCTGCGAGCAGATCCAGGGCTACATCGTCAGCCTGCCGCTGATGCCTGACGAGTTCGCGGCCACGTTCCTTCGCATAGCACTATCGGATCTTTCAGATGGCACTGGTGCGCAACCCTCGTTATAATCCCGGCCTCCTACTGAGGGCCTATAGCTCAGTTGGTTAGAGCAGAGGACTCATAATCCTTTGGTCCACGGTTCGAGTCCGTGTGGGCCCACCATACTCAAAGCCGCGCACTGCGCGGCTTTCGTGTTTTTGGCGGAACCACCTCAGATACAGTCCTATGGTCTAAAGGTACAAATTAGGTACAGTGCGGCTTCGCTTGCACGCCTTTGGAGTCCTTCATATGGCTACAATCGTCAAAACCCCTGCCGGCAGCTGGAAGGCCGTCATCCGCAAAACCGGATGGCCGACCAATGCCAAAACCTTCCGCACCAAACGCGACGCCGAGGATTGGTCACGACGCACCGAAGACGAGATAGTGCGCGGTGTGTACATCCAGCGCAGCGGCTCCGAGCGCATGACGCTTGAAATAGCGCTCAAGCGCTACCTGACCGACATTACACCTACAAAGAAGCCTACGACTCAACGCGGTGAGATCTCCAAGGCTAAAAAGCTAACGGAGCATCTGGGCAAGTATTCTCTCGCAGCCCTTTCCGCTGAAACCATTGCCAACTATCGCGACAAGCGCCTTAACGAGCCAGGCCGCGCAGGCACGACCAGCAACAACACCGTTCGCCTGGAACTGGCTCTACTGAGCCACGTTTTCACGGTCGCGATCCAAGAATGGGGGCTGGGCCTGACGTTTAACCCCGTGTTGAATATACGCAAGCCAAGCCCCGGGGAGGGTCGCAATCGTAGACTCTCGCCGGATGAGGAACGGCGGCTGTTCGCAGAGGTGAATCGGCATAGCAATCCAATGCTTGGGTGGATCGTTGGCATCGCTCTGGAAACTGGTATGCGCTCAGGTGAAATCGCGTCGCTACGCAGACCTCAGGTGGATACAGAGCGACGCATCGTAAGACTCGTTGACACGAAAAATGATGGTTAACGAACTGTGCCACTGAGCAAGCGAGCGACTGCGCTTTTCAAAGCCGCGATGATGAATCCCGCTCGCCCTAGCGATTGCAATCTGGTGTTTTTTGGTGAACCTGGGAAGGACGGGAAACGTCGCCCCTATGCGTTCACAAAAATCTGGGGGCTACTGGTCAAGAAACTACAGCTATCCGACTTCAGATTTCACGACTTGAGACATGAGGCGGTAAGCCGCCTTGTGGAGGGCGGTCTCTCCGACCAGGAGGTATCGAGCATCAGCGGCCACAAATCAATGCAAATGTTGAAAAGATATACGCACTTACGCTCCGAGGATCTAGTTGCCCGACTAGATAGCATGTCAAAAAGAAAGAAAAGTTTAGCTAAACTCCAAAAGGAGGTTTAGCTAAAGTCCTTAGCTCTTTTATCGCGACTCACAAGCTGAAAATAAATTTTAGCCGCTAAAAAACCACAACTCTGGAAAAGTTTAACTAAAAAACCAAGAGGCACTATAGCTAAACTTTTTCACCGTCAAGTGGAGTTTGAAAAAATACTTTTAAAAATCGCGCTAGGTGTCATAGGATATCCGAAATTAGGCGGAGGACACCTAACATGACCACGGAAGAATACATACGCGACTTATTCTCTGGGGCTCCACTTTTGTCCCTTGAGCAGCTTGCAGAGGTATTACATAGAAGCAAGGACGGCCTGAGAATCAGCCTGAGTGGCGACAATGAGGTATCGAGAAAATTTCTTCCTTGCAAGGTCAGAATTGGCAGAAGGATTTACTTTAGAACCGCAGATGTAGCCAAGGTTCTCGAGCAGGGCTGACGACGATGTCTATATCCCTAATTGTAAAAAGGAAGGTATCCAGTCATTTCACAATTATCCCTAACGATGTAATAAATGACAAAAACCTAAGCTGGAAATCGTTAGGATTATTGGTGAAATTGCTGTCCCTACCCCCAGGCTGTTCATACCTGACAATGGAATCGCTATCCAAGAAAAATGGCACTGGTGCAGCCGCAACCAGGAGCGGCCTGCATGAGCTTGAGACCGCTGGCTATTTGAGCATCGAGCGTACCCATGACTCCCGAGGTCGATTCGCAAAAACGGTGTGGCATATCTCTGACGAACCATCTGAAAGGACCGACTCTGCACCATATTGCGAAAATCCAAAGATGGATAATCCGAAGACGGATCAGCCGCATCTGGAGAAACAAGCACATATAAATACTAAACAAACAATAAAACCAAAAAATAAAAAAACTACTACGTCACTCGACTCAGCCCTAGAGGCCGGGGATCCACCACTGCGGTTGGCGGCATTGGTCTCCGCGGAAACCAGGAGCCAGATTTTCAAGGCGCTGGAGCTGGTTGCACCCGTGGACCAGCAGCGGATGCTGAACGAGCTCTCAGCTGCCATCAAAGCAGGATCGATCAAAACCACAGCGATAAGGTGGTTCCACGGAGTGATCAAGCGATATCGAGATGGCAGTTACAACTTCAAGGATCAATCCTCTGCATGGGAGCCAACTAGCGCCGATAACGCGCCCCCAAGGACCCCGACAGCAACTCCGAGAGAAAGCCCCTCAACTGTCAAGAACGAGGGTCGGTCTACCGTAGGAAAGGAATATTTAAAGAAGTTAAAGATAAATAGGTCTAGCTCTGGCTTATCACCAGTTCGGATTTTGACAGTTGAGGGGCCAGAGCCTAGCTCTGAGACATAGTCGTCCAGGAGGTTGAAATGAAGCCACTTACTGTACGGATCGCGGAACGAGTAGCCGCAACCTATCCGCCCTCAAGCCCTGCTACCAACTTGGCCCAGTTCATCTTGCTACGCGAGGATATTTTGCAAGCGATTGCAGGTGGTTGGTCTTTGTTAGGAATATGGACGACCTTGCATGATGAGGGATCTATCGACTTTGGCTATCAAGCATTTCGTCGCTACGCCAAGAGATTGCTACCCGTACACTGCGGCGTTCAATAGCTATTGCACACCGTTGCTGAGCCGAACAATCGTTGCCCAGGCGTTCAATACTCGATCACTGCCGTTGTTTCAGCGATCACGTCATAGCTGAACGCTGTAGCAACCCTATTGTTTACCCGAGGTCGCTGCTGACACTCATGCCAGCCATACGAATATTCAGGGCAAGACAGGTGAAGTTAGCTAACCGACAAGTCGGCTATCTAATTTCACTCTCGCGTATTCGCGCCTTCGGCGCTCAATGCTGTCTTGCTCTGCGAGGCAGTCGCTGCCGCGACTCTGTGAACACCAAAGAGAGGTCAGACCATGAACCGCAATGAAGCTGAGAGATATACGTAAACACGGAAAGCATTTACGTGTGCCGGTATTACCGAGTGAGGAGCTAACCATTAAAGAAAACGCATCCAAGGCGAGCCTGACGGTCGCTGAGTACCTGCGGCGGCTGAGCCTTGGCTATGAGATTACAAGCACGCTCGCCTCTGCGCGGACGCCTCATGGTCGACCATCCTCATTCTCGATTCCAAAGATAAAATCTGCTCCCTGTGCCTCCACGAACATCACGTCCCTGAAGACCCGATGCGCTCCACATGGAACAAACGTTTTGACATCTGCTTTCCACAGCTCCTCCAACTCGTAATCTGGGATTTTTCAAGCTAAGCGCGGTGTTGAAGCCGCATAAGCCGTCGCTGCCCGGTGAGCATGATTCATTAAGCGCTCCTCCTTTGTGAGCCGCTTTGCCCACTTGACCCTACCCCCTGGGATGTAGGTGAACGCAACTGAATTCTGTATGCCGCTAGGTCAAACGTAAGCGCTCCATGAACCCCACATTCAAAGCGCTTACCTGATCCCCGATGCTGTGCTCCCGATTTCTTTCTGGAGCTCGCTCACCATGATGCGACCCGACGCCAAAGTCGAAAAAGTTTACCTCTATCCCAAGCCCGTCGACTTCCGAAAGTCCATCGATGGCCTGGCCGCGCTGGTCGAGCTCGATATCAAAGTGGCGGTGTTCGACCCGGTGCTTTTCGTCTTCCTCAACAAGCCGCGCAACCGCGTGAAGATCTTGTACTGGGAACGCAACGGCTTCTGCCTCTGGCTCAAACGCTTGGAGTCCGAACGTTTCAAAACCTCGCCCGATGTCACTGACGAAGTCATTGTCCTGACCGTCCAGGAACTGAACTGGCTACTCGACGGTTTCGATCTATGGCGTAACCGTCCGCATCAGGTTTTGCCCCCTCGCTTCGTTGCCTGATTCGGTATAATCCGTGGCATGATTTCCATGCCCGAAGCCCTCCCTGACGATCCTGTTCTGCTCAAGCAATTGCTCGAGCAGATGATCAGCGAGCGCGCATCGGACAAGGGCAAGATCGTTCATCTCGAAGAGGAAGTTGCGCTGTTGCGCCAGCGCCTGTTCGAGCGCAAGACCGAGCAGACAGGCGATGCGGCGACGCCCCAGTTGCCGCTCTTCGACGAAGCGGAAAGCCTGGCAGAACCCTTGGATGAGGCCGGCGACGAAGAAGTCGTTGCACCGACCAAGCGCCGTGGTAAACGCAAACCACTGCCGGCTGATTTGCCGCGTATCGAGGTTGTCCACGAACTGCCCGAGCATGAGCTGACGTGCGCTTGTGGCTGCCGCAAACATGCCATTGGTGAAAAGGTCAGCGAACAGCTTGAAATCGTCCCGATGCAGATTCGCGTCATCAAACATGTTCGCAAGGTGTATGGCTGCCGCGACTGCGAGTCAGCGCCCGTAACGGCGGACAAGCCTGCCCAAGTGATTGAGAAAAGTATGGCTAGCCCTAGTGTGCTGGCCATGCTGCTGACCACCAAATACGTAGATGGCCTACCGCTTCATCGCTTCGAAAAAGTGTTGGGGCGTCACGGTATCGATATCCCGCGCCAAACCCTGGCACGCTGGGTGATTCAATGCAGCGAGCACTTCCAACCGCTGCTGAATCTGATGCGCGAAAGCCTGTTGAGCGGTCGGATCATCCACTGTGATGAAACACGTGTGCAGGTGTTGAAGGAGCCTGGCCGTGAGCCCAGTAGCCAATCCTGGATGTGGGTACAAACCGGCGGCCCACCTGATCGGCCAGTGATCCTTTTCGACTACGCCACCAGCCGAGCGCAGGAGGTGCCGACGCGCCTGCTGGATGGCTACCGCGGCTATGTCATGACCGACGACTACGCCGGTTACAACGCGCTGGCTGCACAGGACGGCGTGGAGCGGTTGGGCTGCTGGGCGCACGCACGCCGCAAGTTCGTCGAAGCGCAGAAAGTGCAGCCTAAGGGTAAAACCGGGCGCGCAGACATCGCCCTGAATTTGATCAACAAGCTGTATGGCATCGAGCGCGACCTTAAGGACGGCAGCGATGAAGATCGTAAGGCTGCCCGCATGGAGCGCAGCCTGCCATTGCTGGCTCAGCTGAAAAGCTGGGTAGAGAAAACGCAACTTCAGGTCACGACGCAGAATGCCTTGGGCAAGGCCATCGGCTACTTGGCCAGCAACTGGAGCAAGTTGGAACGCTACATCGAGCATGGCTGCTTACCGATCGACAACAACGCAGCCGAGCGTGCGATCCGCCCGTTTGTCATCGGCAGAAAGAACTGGTTGTTCAGTGACACGCCCAGAGGGGCGACGGCCAGTG
>NZ_BBIU01000041.1 GCF_000730645.1 Pseudomonas parafulva NBRC 16636 = DSM 17004
CCATGCCCGTCACCTCCCTCCGCAAGCCCTTCGTTCGGCCTCCTGAAGTCGCGAAGATCAAGATCAAGATCAAAAGCCAGATCAAAAGCCAAGTCAAAAGCGAGAGTAAGAGCACGCGCGAGATTAAGTTTTGCCTGATTAAAAGGCCATGGGAATGGCGAGTGTCGGGGCGTTGACGGAATGCGGCGTAGGGCCGGGAGGGTGTGGAACTTATTTGGCGTGCTTTATAAATAGATGTTAATAATTTACAGCGTATTTTGTGAGTAAGGTTAATTACCGCTTACATACTATCGGTCGTCGTCCGGTTGAAGTTTCCAGCGTCAAGCTTGTCCTGCAACCGCCGAAGGAGGACAATTACCGGCTTCTCGTCACAACCAGCGATTTTGCATGGCCTTTCTCGCACTTGGTATCAACCATAAGACTGCCTCGGTAGACGTACGCGAGCGCGTGGCGTTTACCCCTGAGCAGTTGGTAGACGCCCTGCAGCAGCTCTGCCGCCTCACCTCAAGCCGTGAAGCGGCGATCCTGTCCACCTGCAACCGCAGCGAGCTTTACCTGGCGCAGGATCAGCTGTCCGCCGAGGACGTGCTGCTGTGGCTGGCCGACTATCACCGCCTCAGCCTGGACGAACTGCGTGCCAGCGCCTACGTGCACGAAGAGCACGACGCCGTGAAGCACATGATGCGCGTGGCCTCCGGCCTTGACTCGCTGGTGCTTGGCGAGCCGCAGATTCTCGGCCAGATGAAATCCGCGTATGCCGTGGCCCGCGAGGCCGGTACCGTCGGGCCGTTGCTCGGGCGCCTGTTCCAGGCCACTTTCAGCGCCGCCAAGCAGGTGCGCACCGACACGGCCATTGGCGAAAACCCCGTGTCGGTGGCATTTGCCGCAGTCAGCCTGGCCAAACAGATCTTCAGTGACCTGGCACGCAGCCAGGCCCTGCTCATCGGGGCTGGCGAAACCATCACCCTGGTCGCCCGCCACCTTCACGAGCAAGGTGTACGCCGCATTGTCGTGGCCAACCGTACCCTGGAACGCGCCAGTATCCTGGCCGAGCAGTTCGGTGCCCACGCTGTGCTGCTGGCTGACATCCCCCAGGAACTCGCCAACAGCGACATCGTCATCAGCTCCACCGCCAGCCAGTTGCCGATCCTGGGCAAGGGGGCGGTGGAGAGTGCCTTGAAGCAACGTCGCCACAAGCCCATCTTCATGGTCGACATCGCCGTACCCCGCGATATCGAAACCGAAGTGGGCGAGCTGGATGACGTGTACCTCTACACCGTCGACGACCTGCACGATGTGGTTGCCGAAAACCTCAAGAGCCGCCAGGGCGCCGCTCAGGCCGCCGAAGAGCTGGTTGCCGTGGGTGCTGAAGACTTCATGGCGCGCCTGCGTGAACTGGCTGCGGTGGATGTGCTGCGGGCCTACCGCCAGCAAAGCGAGCGCCTGCGCGACGAAGAACTGCAAAAAGCCCAGCGCCTGCTGGCCAATGGCGGCAACCCCGAAGAGGTGTTGGCCCAGTTGGCCCGGGGGCTTACCAACAAACTGCTGCATGCACCCAGCGTGCACATGAAAAGGCTCTCGGCCGAAGGCCGCCTTGAAGCGCTGGCCATGGCCCAGGAACTGTTTGCCCTCAACGAGGGCTCCACGGACAAATCCCCGCAATGAAAGCGTCGCTGCTGAACAAACTGGACATTCTCCAGGACCGCTTCGAAGAACTCACCGCACTGCTCGGTGATGCCGAAGTTATCTCCGACCAGACTCGCTTTCGTGCCTATTCCCGCGAATACGCCGAAGTTGAGCCGGTGTACGCCGCCTACAGAGAGTGGCGCAAGGTGCAGGCTGACCTTGAGGGCGCCCAGGCGCTGCTCAAGGACAGTGACCCGGACATGCGTGAAATGGCCGTGGAAGAAGTCCGCGAAGCCAAGGAGCAACTGGTGGTGCTGGAGTCCCAGCTGCAGCGCATGCTGTTGCCCAAGGACCCCAACGACGGGCGCAACGTGTTCCTCGAGATCCGCGCCGGTACCGGGGGCGACGAGGCGGCGATTTTCTCGGGTGACCTGTTCCGCATGTACTCGCGGTATGCCGAAAAGCGCGGCTGGCGGCTGGAAATCCTCTCCGAGAACGAGGGCGAGCATGGCGGCTACAAGGAAATCATCGCCCGCGTCGAAGGCGAGAATGTGTACGGCAAGCTCAAGTTCGAGTCCGGCGCGCACCGTGTTCAGCGTGTGCCGGAGACCGAGTCCCAAGGCCGTATCCATACCTCGGCCTGCACTGTGGCGGTACTGCCTGAGCCCGACGAACAGGCTGCCATCGAGATCAACCCTGCCGACTTGCGCGTAGACACTTACCGCGCCTCCGGCGCGGGCGGGCAGCACGTCAACAAAACCGACTCGGCCATCCGCATTACCCACCTGCCGACCGGCATCGTGGTCGAGTGCCAGGAAGAGCGTTCGCAGCACAAGAACCGAGCCCGCGCCATGTCGTGGCTGTCGGCCAAGCTCAATGACATGCAGACCAGCGCCGCACAGAACGCCATTGCCAGCGAGCGCAAGCTGCTGGTGGGGTCCGGTGACCGCTCCGAGCGTATCCGCACCTACAATTATCCACAGGGCCGTGTGACCGACCACCGTATCAACCTCACGCTGTACTCGCTGGACGATGTGCTGGCAGGCGGTGTCGAGGCCGTGATTGAACCGCTGTTGGCCGAATACCAGGCCGATCAACTGGCCGCCCTGGGGGACTGATGACCATCATCGCCAGCCTGCTGCGCAACGCGCAGTTGCCCGAGTCGCCCACCGAGCGCCTGGATGCCGAGCTGTTGTTGGCTGCAGCCATCGGCAAGTCGCGCAGCTACCTGCACACCTGGCCCGAACGCATTGTCAGCAGCGAGGCCGCGCAGACCTACGCCGGTTACCTGCAACGCCGCCGTGGCGGCGAGCCGGTTGCCTATATTCTTGGTCAGCAGGGCTTCTGGAAGATCGACCTGGAAGTGGCACCGCACACGCTGATCCCGCGGCCAGACACCGAACTGCTGGTGGAAACGGCGCTTGAGGTGCAGCCCGCGCTGCCGGCCCGGGTGCTTGACCTGGGTACCGGCACCGGTGCCATCGCCCTGGCCCTGGCCAGCGAGCGCCCGGCCTGGCAGGTGACGGCGGTCGACCGGGTACCCGAGGCCGCAGCGCTGGCCGAGCGCAACCGCCAGCGCCTTGGCCTGGCCAATGCCCGCGTGCAGTTGAGCCACTGGTTCGACAGCCTCGGCGACCAGCGCTTTGACCTGATCGTCAGCAACCCACCCTACATTCGCGCTGCAGACCCGCACCTGGGCGCCGGCGATGTACGGTTCGAGCCCAGCAGTGCACTGGTGGCCGGCGCCGACGGCCTGGATGACCTGCGCATCATCGCCGCCCAGGCACCGGCTTACTTGGTCCCGGGTGGCTGGCTGTTGCTGGAGCACGGTTATGATCAGGCTGCGGCGGTTCGCGCGCTGCTGGCCAGTCACGGTTTTGCTGATGTTGGCAGCCGCACCGACCTTGGCGGCCATGAGCGCATGACCCTGGGGCGTCTGCCATGCTGAGCGACCAGGAGCTGCTGCGCTACAGCCGCCAGGTACTGCTGTCGCAGATCGATATCGAGGGCCAGTTGCGCCTCAAGCAGAGCAAGGCGTTGATCGTCGGCCTGGGGGGGCTGGGGTCCCCTGTGGCCCTGTATCTGGCGGCGGCAGGGGTTGGGGAGCTGCACCTGGCGGACTTCGACACTGTCGACCTGACCAACCTGCAACGCCAGGTGATCCACGACAGCGCCAGCGTTGGCATGACCAAGGTCGACTCGGCCATGCAACGCTTGCAGGCGATCAACCCCGAAATCACCCTGGTTGCCCACCGGCAAGCGCTGGACGATACGTCGTTGGCCGCTGCGGTGGCGGCGGTAGACCTGGTGCTGGACTGCTCGGACAACTTCGCTACCCGCGAGGCGGTGAATGCCGCCTGCGTTGCCGGCAGCAAGCCGCTGGTCAGTGGGGCGGCCATTCGTCTTGAGGGGCAACTGTCGGTTTTCGACCCTCGCCGTGACTACAGCCCGTGCTACCACTGCCTGTATGGGGAGGGTAGCGAGGCTGAGCTGACCTGCAGCGAAGCTGGCGTGATCGGCCCGCTTGTAGGCCTGGTGGGCAGCCTGCAGGCGCTCGAGGCCATGAAGCTGCTGGCTGGCTTTGGTGAACCCCTGGTGGGCAGGCTGTTGCTGATCGATGCGCTGGGTACCCGTATTCGCGAGCTGCGGGTCAAGCGCGACCCGGCCTGCCCGGTCTGCGGCAAGCGCGATGGCTGAGGGCTCGGCGCCCATCGGCGTCATGGACTCGGGCGTGGGTGGCCTGTCAGTGCTGGCCGAGATCCGTCGCCTGCTGCCCAACGAAACGCTGTGGTATGTGGCCGACTGTGGCCATGTGCCCTATGGCGAGAAATCCCCCGATTACATCCGCAGCCGCTGCCGTCGTATCGCGGGGTTCTTCCACGAGCAGGGCGCCAAGGCCATGGTGCTGGCCTGCAACACGGCTACCGTCGCGGCAGTTGCCGACCTTCGCGCGCATTACCCGGGTTGGCCATTGGTGGGCATGGAGCCAGCGGTCAAGCCCGCTGCAGCGGCGACCCGCTCTGGGGTAGTCGGGGTGTTGGCCACAACCGGTACGCTGCAGAGTGCCAAATTTGCTGCCTTGCTCGATCGCTTTGCCAGCGACGTCCGCGTCATCACCCAGCCGTGCCCGGGGCTGGTCGAGTTGATTGAAACCGGAGACCTGGCAAGCCATGCATTGCGTGAACGGCTGCAGGGTTACGTTGAGCCATTGCTGGGCGCCGGATGCGACACGCTGATATTGGGCTGCACCCATTACCCGTTCCTGCGCCCGTTGCTGGCGCAACTGGTGCCTGCTCACGTGGCAATCATCGACACCGGCGCTGCGGTGGCGCGTCAACTGCACAGGCTTCTGGAAGGTGCAGACCTGCTGGCTACCGGGCCAGCACGCGATACGCAGCTGTGGACCAGTGGCGACCCGGCTTCGCTCTTGGGCGTGCTGCCGGTGTTGTGGGGGCAGCCGGGTAGCGTTGAACGGTTTGGGTTGTAGAAGGTAAGCGCGGCAAACGCTGCAATGCGGTTGCTTGTCACTTGCCTGGCATCGGCCAGAGGCTGGCCGGGTGCAGCACCTCGAGCACAAGCTCGGGTAGGCGCTCGGGCAACCGTTTGAGCAGTTCCTGCGCCGCAGTCTCAGCCGTCCACGCCTCAGGTATGACGGGTGCAGCCGTGACCTGGGAATCGACTGCAAGCGGCGCTACCACCGTTACATCAATCCCTTGTGCCTGAAGCGCTACGCGCTGTTCACGCACCCATTGCACCGTGTTGTTCCAGCCGGCGGCGACTTGTGTAGGTGCGTACATCTGCAATGCCGTGTATCGGCTGAATACGGCCATTACCTGAGGCGCGCTACCGCGCTCCAGCAAAGGCACCGCCGCAGCCAGGCTCAGCTGCGTGGCCAGGTGGTTGGACTCGATAAGGTGCTCGAACAGCGCATCACGGGCTATGTCACCGGCCAGGTAATCACTGGTGCCGGCATTGATGATCAGGCAATCAAGCGCCCCCCAGGCCTGCTCGAGCAACTGCCCGGCTTCAGCCGCTTCCGGTGCCCCCTGCAACAGCCCTGGCAGCTGTAGAAACCGGTCATGATGAAGGGGGGCGGCACCGGGGCAATCGCTGGCGGCAACGCGGTGCCCTTGCAGCAGCAGGTGCTCTACCAGCGCCATTCCTAGCCCGTTTGATGCTCCTGTAACCCAGAAACTACGTGAGTTAGACAAGATCGATGCCCTCTATACGACTGCTAGCGCGGGAGAGCTTTGAACGCCTCCAGTGCTCGCTGGCGACTGCTACGGAGATCTACAAGTGGACGTGGATACAGACTAGCACTGATTTTGGCAGCAGAACCGCTAGGGTCATGAATACTTTTGTCATCAAGGTCCCGCAGTTCAGGCACCCACTCACGAATGAAACGCCCCTGGGGATCGAACCGCTGCGATTGCGAGACGGGGTTGAAGATGCGGAAATAGGGCACTGAATCGGTACCGGTCGAGGCACTCCACTGCCAGCCACCATTGTTGGCCGCCAGGTCACCGTCGATGAGGTGGCGCATGAAGTGCCGTTCGCCATGGCGCCAGTCGATCAGCAAATTCTTGCTGAGAAACATGGCAGTGACCATGCGCAGCCGGTTGTGCATCCACCCGGTTTCCAGCAACTGGCGCATGGCCGCATCGATGATCGGGAAGCCCGTACGGCCTTCTTCCCAGGCCTTCAGCTCTTTGGGGGCGTTGCGCCAGGGCAATGCCTCGGTATGGGAGCGGAATGCACGGTGACGCGACACCTGTGGGTAACCGGTCAGGATGTGTTTGTAGAACTCGCGCCAGATCAGCTCGTTGATCCAGGTCTGCACACCTGGGTTGCCACTGTCGAACTCGCCATGGTTGCTGGCCAAGGCGCCGTGCAGGCATTGGCGGGGCGAAATCACGCCAGCTGCCAAGTAGGCGGAAAGGCGGCTGGTACCAGGCTTGGCCGGCAGGTCACGCAAATGTTCATAATCCACGATGGTTTCGTCGGCGAACCGTGACAACCGTTCCTGTGCTTCGGTTTCCCCGGCAGGCCAAAGGTCTCGCAGGGACTTGGCCGGCTTATCGAAGCCGTCTACATGCTGCGGGATGGGGTCGCTGCTGATCGACAGGGCCGCCTGGCGTTTCACCCGCGGCGCCAGTGACGGCAGCCCACGGTGCAGGTGCTCCAGGCAGTTCTTCTTGAATTGGCTGAACACCTGAAAGTAGTCGCCGCTTCGTGTCAGTACGGTGCCCGGGCGGAACAACAACTGGTCCAGGTGGCTGTGGGCCTGAATATCGGAACGCTCCAGCAAGGCCCTGGTTGCGTCATCGCGGCGCTGCTCGTGGATGCCGTATTCCTCGTTCCAGTGCACGCTTTGCACGTGGTGCTTGCGACATACCTGCAGTACGGCGTCCGGTGCCTGGTCCCAGGTGTCGACCTTGCGAATCAACAACGGAATATTCAACGCTTCGAGCGACTGGCGCAGTTCACGCAGGTTGCGCAGCCAGAAGTCGACCTTGCACGGGGCGTCGTCGTGGGCCAGCCATTGTTCGGGGCTGACAAGCCAGAGGGCGAGGGTAGGGCCGCGCTCACTGGCGGCGCTGAGTGCGGTGTTGTCATCGGTGCGCAGGTCGCTGCGTAGCCAGGTCAGGTGCATGGGCTAACGAATTCTCCGGGCTGGCGGCTATGGGTTCTGAAGCAGTCGCAAGGCAGTTTGCGGGGTGTCGAACAGGGCAAGGTTGGGTAAGTCGAGGTGGCTCAGTTGCGCTTGATGCAACGCCACCAGGCTACCGCCAGCGAGTGTCGGCACACCCAGTCCATGCAGCGAACGCTGCAGGGCCCTGGCATCGATGCGGGGCCCCAGGTGCAGCAATACGGCACGTGGGTGCAGCGTCGCCACTGCGCTTTGCAGCTGCGCGCCGGCCAGCGCCTGTTCGAGCACTTCCACGGCAAACCCGTTGCTGGTAAGCAGCCAGGCGCACAACCACAGCTCAGGGTTGAATGCACGATCGCTGTCTTCGGCCAGCAGCACCGCCGGGCCCTGCAGCAACTGATTGTCATGGTAGACGCGCGCGCCCAGCTTGCTGCGCAACCAGGTATGGAAGAACGCCTGTTCCAGGCGTGCGTTGAAATAGGTGCGCCAGCGAAGCTCCAGGTGGTTCAGCAAGGGGAGCAGCAGCTGTTCGCACAGGGTCACGGCCGGGTACAGTGCCATCGCCTGATTGAGCTGATGGTCAAGGGTGCGCTGGGACAGGTTGGCAATGGCCTCCAGCATCTGCACCTGCCTGGCTTGCCAGTCGCTCTGGGGCGGCGTACCCAGCGGTTTGTCGAGCAGCTCGCCCACCTGGCTGACCGACGCGCCGCGCTGTAGCCAGGCCAGGATCGATTCAACGCGCTCGACCTGTTCCACCGGGTACAAGCGATGCCCCTTTGGCGTACGTTGGGGCTTGAGCAGCCCGTAGCGGCGCTCCCAGGCACGTAAGGTAACCGGGTTGACGCCAGTGCGGCGGGCCAGCTCACCGATAGGCAACAGTACTTCAGACCGCATTGCGCAGCCCCAGGCTTTCAGGGTGCGGCTGCAGGTACGCCTGCTGCTGCAGATACGGGTCGGGGTGGTTGCGCAAGTGGTGCTTGAGCAGGGTCAGCGGCACGACCAGGGGTACGACCCCTTGCTGGTATTGGCCGATCAGTTCCTGTAGCTCGCTTTTGTCCGAAGGCGTAAGGGCATCCTTGAAGTAACCGCTCAGGTGCTGCAGCACGTTACTGTGAGTGCCGCGGCTGGCGCAGCGACGCAATGCCTGCATCAGCTCGGAGAAATACTGCGGGCCCACCACCAGCGGATCATCGTCCTTGCTCAGGGTACCCAGCATGCGCCCCAGGGTTCGGTAGGCCTGGGGGTTATTGGCCATCAACAGGTACTTGTAGCGCGAATGGAAATTGACCAGCGCCCCGCGGTTCAGGCCTTCGGCCAGTACTCGCTGCCAGTCGGCGTAGGCATACACACGGCTGATGAAGTTTTCACGCAACACGGGGTCATGCAGGCGGCCTTCTTCTTCCACGGGCAGGTCAGGCCGGCGTTCGCAAAATGCCTGAGCGTAGGCACCGCGCCCGCTGTGGAAGGCGGGGTGGCCGTTGTCCTGGTACACCTTTACCCGCTCCAGGCCACACGAGGGGGACTTCTGCATGAAGATATAGCCGCAGATGTCGTCAAGCTCGTTGGCCATTTGCTCACCATAGGTGCGCAGGGGGCCGGTGAGGTCCATGCCGGGGTTGCGCGTGCCCACCACTTCAGGGTGATCCGGGTTACCGACCAGGCGGATCGGGTCCCTGGGCACACCCAGGCCGATGGCAACCTCGGGGCATACTGGGGTCCATTCGAAATGCTCTTCCAACTGAGTACGGCACAGGTCGGAGGCCTTGTGGCCACCGTTATAGCGAACGCTGTGCCCGGTCAGGCAGGCGCTGATGGCGATGCGTGGCTTGTGGTGGGTTGCAGGGTCGTGCATGGCTGCCTCCGTTAAACCTGTACGTGAATTTAACCTTGTACAAGTTTATTCCAGCACATCGCTGGCTTCATTGAAACCAGTATTTTGTATATACGCCTTCACTCCAGGTGCTCGAGCAGGCGTCTTGCAGCCTCCTGGCCACTGAGCCAGGCGCCCTCCACGCGCCCCGACAGGCACCAGTCACCGCAGGCGTACAAGCCTTGGTCGGCGTCGGCCAGGGCACCCCATTCATGGTTGCCACCTGGGCGTGCATACAACCAGCGGTGTGCAAGGGCGAACGTCGGTGCAGGCACCACGCAGCCTACCAGCTCGGCGAATTCGCCCCACAGCTGCTCTACCACCTCGTCCTTGGCCAGGTCGATATGTTGCCGGCTCCACGTGGAGGTGGCATGCAGCACCCAGGTGTCCAGCTGCTCGTCACGGCCGGGTTTGCTGCGGTTGCGGGCCAGCCAGTCGAGCGGGTTGTCCTGCACGAAGCACCCTTGCATAGGCGTCTCCAGGGTTGCCTGGAAACCGAGTGCAACGGCCCAGGTGGGCTCCATCTGCACGCCTGCCGCGACGGCGGCGAGCTTGGGCGTGGCCGCCAGCAAAGGCGTAGCCTGGGGGGCCGGTACCGCGATGATTACCCGGCTGTAGGGCCCATGGCTGCACCCCTCGGTGTCCTGCAGGTGCCAATACTGCTTGCCGCGAAACACTTCGGCGATGCGGCAACTGAAATTCACCGTCATGTCTGTCAACAGGCCGCGAGTGATCGCACTCATGCGCGGCACGCCCACCCAGCGGGTCTGCTCATCCGGGGAGGGCGTCAGTTGGCCATCGCGGTAGTTGTACAGTTGGGGTTTCCACTGGGCGGCCCAGCCGGCCGCCACCCACTGCTGCACCTGGTCGACGAAGCGACGGTCGCGGGCGGTGAAGTACTGCGCGCCCAGATCAAGGGCGCCAGCCTCGCTGCGTTTGCTGGCCATGCGCCCGCCACTGCCGTGCCCCTTGTCGAACAGGTGCACGGTCTGCCCGGCCTTCTGTAGCGCCTGAGCGGCGGACAGGCCAGCGATTCCGGCCCCGATGATGGCAATAGGTACAGTCATGATGGCCTCTCAAACCTTGCTATGAGCAGACTACGCTGTCAGGCAAACCTGTACAATCCAGAAAATCTGTATAAGGTTATTCCGCTTCCACGGAAAGGTTGGCCTATGTTTATCGGAGAGCGTCGGGTCCAAAAAGTGCCTTGATGTTAAAAATAGACCACCGCCATATTCTGCGAGGACACAGCCATGCACATATTGCTGACGGGCGGCACCGGATTGATTGGGCGGCATCTGTGCCGTCACTGGCTTGCACAGGGCCATCGGCTGACGGTATGGAGCCGCCGCCCGGACCAGGTGCCTGCGCTGTGCGGCAAGGGGGTACGGGGTATCGCTCGGCTGGAGCAGTTACCCGCCGATGAACCGCTGGACGCCGTGGTCAACCTTGCCGGTGCGCCCATCGCTGATCGGCCCTGGACAGCGTCCCGGCGCAGCGTGCTGTGGGCCAGCCGTATCACCCTGACCGAACAGTTGCTGGCGTGGCTGGGTAGCCGCGAACAACGGCCGCAGGTATTGATTTCCGGTTCCGCGGTGGGTTGGTATGGCGATGGCGGCGAACGTGAGCTCACCGAGGAATCCCCGCCAGTACGGGAAGACTTTGCCAGCCAGCTGTGCATTGCCTGGGAAGAAACCGCCCAACGTTCCCAGGCCCAGGGTATTCGTGTGGTACTGGTGCGCACCGGGCTGGTGCTGGCCAGCGATGGCGGGTTCCTGTCACGTCTGCGCTTGCCGTTCAAGCTGGGCCTGGGTGGCCCGTTGGGTAACGGCAGGCAGTGGATGCCGTGGATCCATATAGACGACCAGGTCGCCCTGATTGATTTTCTGTTGCAGCATGGCGAAGCCAGCGGTCCTTATAATGCCTGCGCCCCTGAGCCGGTGCGCAACCGTGACTTTGCCCGGGCGCTGGGCAAGGCGTTGCACCGCCCCGCGGTGCTGCCGGTACCTGCACTGTTGCTCAAGGCTGGGCTAGGTGAAATGTCCAGCCTGCTGCTGGGCGGCCAGCGGGCACGCCCGGCGCGCTTGCTGGCTGCAGGCTTCAGCTTTCGCTTCAACGATCTGCAATCGGCGCTGGGCAACCTGTCCAGCCGCCTCTGACTAAGGATGTTGCATGACTGATCACGCCCTGTTGCTGGTCAACCTGGGTTCACCGGCCTCCACCTCGGTAGCCGACGTGCGCCGCTACCTGAACCAGTTTCTGATGGACCCGTATGTGGTCGACCTGCCCTGGCCTATCCGCCGCCTGCTGGTATCGCTGATCCTGATCAAGCGGCCCGAGCAGTCTGCCCATGCCTACGCCTCTATCTGGTGGGATGAAGGCTCGCCACTGGTGGAGCTGACCCGCCGCTTGCAGGCGGCGATGGTCGAGCACTGGCCCCACGGCCCGGTAGAGATTGCCATGCGCTATGGCCAGCCGGCCCTGCCAGACGTGCTGGAGCGGCTGGCCGCGCAAGGCGTGCGCAAGGTGACCCTGGCGCCGCTGTATCCACAGTTCGCCGACAGCACCGTCACTACGGTAGTTGAGCTTGCCAAGGACACCATCACCGAGCGCCACCTGCCCCTGCAGATGCGCGTGCTGCAGCCGTTCTATGATCAGCCGGACTACATCGATGCGCTGGTGGCCAGCGCACGGCCGTATCTGCAGCAGGATTACGACCACGTGCTGCTCAGCTTCCATGGCCTGCCAGAGCGGCACCTGAAAAAACTCTACCCCAAGGGCACCCGGCATGACTTGCGGGCAGCCGACTGTTGCGAGGGGGCCAGTGCTGAGGTGCAGGCGGTGTGCTACCGCGGCCAGTGCCTGGCTACTGCCAAAGCCTTTGCGCGCAAGATGGGCATACCCGATGGCAAGTGGTCGGTGTCGTTCCAGTCGCGGTTGGGCCGGGACAAATGGATTGAGCCGTACACGGAAACGCGCCTGGACGAACTGGCCAAGGCCGGTGTGAAGAAGCTGCTGGTGATGTGCCCGGCCTTCGTCGCCGACTGCATCGAGACGCTGGAGGAAATCGGCATGCGTGGCAGCGAGCAGTTCATCGAGGCAGGCGGGCGTGAACTGGTGCTGGTGCCCTGCATGAACGACCACCCGGAGTGGGCGAGGGTGCTGGCAGACCTGTGTGACAAGGCCTGACAATCGGGGTATGGCAGGCCCTGTTGCCGCTGAGCGCGCCGCAGGGCCTGTGGGTTTATTGTTGCCTCAAGGCAACTGGTCATCCAGTTTCTTGTGCTTCCAGGCGTCGTTGCCCGGCAGGATCAGGTTCAGTGCAATAGCCACGATGGCGCACAGGGCGATGCCCTTCAGGCCCCAGTCATCCGGCCCGTCACCCGTGCCCACCAGCACGCCGCCGATACCGAACACCAGCGTCACCGAAACGATCACCAGGTTGCGCGCCTCGGCCAAGTCGACCTTGTGGCGGATCATGGTGTTCAGGCCCACGGCGGCAATGGAGCCGAACAGCAGGCACAGAATGCCCCCCATCACAGGGATCGGGATGCTTTGCAGCAGGGCGCCGAACTTGCCGATGAAGGCCAGGGTGATAGCGAACAGCGCAGCCCAGGTCATGATCTTCGGGTTGTAGTTTTTGGTCAGCATCACCGCGCCAGTCACCTCGGCGTAGGTGGTGTTGGGCGGCCCGCCAAACAGGCCGGCTGCTGTGGTGGCCAGGCCGTCACCGAGCAGCGTGCGGTGCAGCCCGGGCGTTTTCAGGTAGTCACGGCCGGTCACGCTGCCCACCGCGATAACGCCACCAATGTGTTCGATTGCCGGCGCCAGGGCGACCGGGACGATGAACAGGATGGCCTGCCAGTTGAACGCCGGAGCGGTGAAGTTGGGCAGCTCCAGCCAGGGTGCAGCGGCGATCTTGGCGGTATCGACCACGCCAAAGGCAAACGACAGGGCAAACCCCACCAGCACACCCGCAATGATCGGCACCAGGCGGAAGATGCCTTTGCCGAATACCGCCACGATCAGGGTGGTGAGCAACGCTGGCATGGAGATAAGCATGGCGGTTTTATAGGGCAGCAGCACGCTGCCATCGCCAGCCTTGCCCATTGCCATGTTGGCCGCGATCGGTGCCATGGCCAGGCCAATGGAGATGATCACCGGGCCGATCACCACGGGCGGTAGCGTGCGGTCAATGAAGCCGGTGCCTTTGATTTTTACCATCAGCCCCATGAAGGTGTACACGAAACCCGCGGCCATCACGCCGCCCATGGTTTCGGCCAGGCCAAACTGGCCTTTGGCGAGGATGATGGGGGTGATGAAGGCAAAGCTGGAGGCCAGGAACACAGGTACCTGGCGGCCGGTGACCAGCTGGAACAGCAGCGTGCCGATGCCAGCGGTGAACAGTGCGACGTTCGGGTCCAGGCCGGTGATCAAGGGCATCAGCACCAGCGCGCCGAATGCCACGAAGAGCATCTGCGCGCCCGAAACGACCTGGCGCCAGAGCGGGTCGTTGAAGCCGTCCTGCATGGTCAGGCGTCCTTCTGCTTGGTGCCGAAGATCTTGTCACCGGCATCACCCAGGCCCGGCACGATGTAGCCGTGCTCGTTCAGGCGCTCGTCGATGGAGGCGGTGAAGATCTGTACGTCCGGGTGGGCTTTCTCGACCACCTGGATGCCCTCGGGGGCGGCGACCAGGACCATGGCACGGATTTCCCGGCAGCCGGCCTTTTTCAGCAGGTCGATGGTCGCGACCATGGAGCCGCCGGTTGCCAGCATCGGGTCGATGATCAGTGCCAGGCGCTGGTTGATATCGGGCGCGAGTTTTTCCAGGTAAGTGTGTGCTTCGAGGGTTTCTTCGTTGCGGGCCACGCCGACGGCGCTGACCTTGGCACCCGGTACCAGGCTGAGCACGCCGTCGAGCATGCCGATACCTGCACGCAGAATCGGCACGACGGTAATTTTCTTGCCGGCGATTTTCTCTACCGCAACTTTGCCACACCAGCCGTCGATCTCGTAGGTTTCGAGGGGCAGGTCCTGGGTGGCTTCATAGGTCAGAAGCGCGCCGACTTCCTGGGCGAGTTCGCGAAAGTTCTTGGTGCTGATATCGGCACGGCGCATGAGGCCGAGCTTGTGGCGGATCAGCGGGTGGCGGATCTCACGGGTGGGCATAGGGGGCTCCGAAAGGCGGGCAAAAAAACCGCGCTAGATTAATCTATTCAGCCTGTGCTGTCGTCTGATCATTCTGCACGTTAGTCCATAAACGCTTGATCTGTGGCGAGCGGATGCGTACCTTTGCCCGCTTTTCCAAAATGCCCCCCTGGAGAGCGCAATGTCCGCCGATCTCGAGCATATTCGCCAAGTGATGCGTGAAGCCGACTGCCTGTATACCGAAGCCGAAGTCGAGGCGGCGATCGCCAAGGTCGGCGAGCAGATCTGCAAGGACCTGCACGACAAGAACCCGGTGGTGTTCTGCGTGATGAACGGTGGCCTGATCTTCTCCGGCAAGCTGCTGACGCACCTGCAGTTCCCGCTCGAAGCCTCGTACCTGCATGCCACCCGTTACCGCAACCAGACCAGCGGCGGCGAGCTGTTCTGGAAGGCCAAGCCAGAGGTATCGTTCATCGATCGCGACGTGCTCATCGTCGATGACATCCTCGACGAAGGCCACACCCTCAGCGCCATCATCGAGTTCTGCAAGCACGCCGGTGCGCGCACGGTGCACACCGCGGTACTGATCGACAAGGAACACGACCGCAAGGCCAGCCCCGACCTCAAAGCCAACTATGTCGGGCTGCCTTGCATCGACCGATACATCTTCGGTTATGGCATGGACTACAAAGGTTACTGGCGCAACGCCAACGGCATTTTTGCCGTCAAAGGCATGTAACACGGCGCCAGTCTTACAGCCCCGGTACAGCGTGCTAGAGTGCTCCTTCATGCCAAGGAGCCTTACATGCGTGCGATTCTCCCGTTCCTGCTGGCGGTCAGCCTGCCCCTGGCCGCCGCACCGATGCACAGCCAGTTCCTTCCGCCTGACGACCAGGCCTTGCGCCAGCAGGCGCCCACCGGCCAGCAACTGCTTCAGGTCACCGACTACGCCGTGGTGGTGGGTGCCCAGCGCCAGTCCGACCAACAGCCCATCCCCATCACCTCCACCTTGCAGGTGCGCCTGAAAGGCAAGCCATTGAGCAAGGGTGCCACCATCAGCCAGGTGCTGTTGACCTTCGATGGAGAGGCCGCCAAAAGCCTGAAAAAGCCGGTATACGACGAGAAAACCAAGACCCTTGGCCTGAACTACCCCGTCAGCGACTACCGGGTGATCATGGACCTGCTGCGCAACGAGACGGTGTATGTGCAGTTTCTGACCTACGGCAACGGCCATATCTGGGCTGACCTGCACACAGGTACCGTACGTACGCGTTGAGGCGCGCTGGCTGCGGGGGGTACACTGCCGGCCTTCGAAATCCCGTGATGGTCCAGTTGGAGTCGGCAATGCGTAAAGACAAGAAACAGGTAATCGGTGACGAAATCAGCGACGACTACATCAAGTCGTTTCTTCAGTTTGAGCCGGCAGATGGTGTGACTTCGCCGTCGCTGCACAAGCTGGTCAAAGCCTACCGTGGCCTGCGCGTCGATGATTTCCAGCGTTTCGTGGGCTTCTTCGTGGCAGCCGGCCTGGACCTGGACGGCAAGGACGAGCACGGCAAGACCTTCGTCGAGCAGATCGCCGACCAGCGTAACGCGCCCGAATACATCGAGATTATCGACAACGCACGTGCGTAAGCGGAAGGGTTGGGGCTGCAACGCAGCCCCAGTCAGTAATCACGCGTAGTGCTTGGCCGCCGGGCTGTCTTCAGCCAGGTCCAATGCTGCGTCGTTGTCCGCGCTGATCTTGTGATACAGCGCCGCGTCGGTCGCCAGGGTCTTTTCCCGTGCCGGGAAGATTTCCTTGAGCTTGGCAGCCCATTCACCCTTGGCCTGCTCCGGGAAGCAGCGCTCGATCAGCTCAAGCATGATCGACACCGTCACCGAAGCGCCAGGCGATGCGCCCAGCAGCGCTGCGAGGCTGCCGTCCTGGGCTGCCACCAGCTCAGTGCCAAACTGCAGCACGCCACCTTTTTTCGGGTCTTTCTTGATGATCTGCACCCGTTGGCCGGCCACTTCCAGGCGCCAGTCTTCGGCCTTGGCGTGCGGGTAGAAGCGGCGCAATGACTCCAGGCGCTGCTCCATCGACTGCATCACTTCGCTGACCAGGTACTTGGTCAGGTCCATGTTGTCGCGGGCCACCGCCAGCATCGGGCCGATGTTGCCCAAGCGCACCGACAGGGGCAGGTCCATCAGCGAACCGTGCTTCAGGAACTTGGTGGTAAAGCCTGCATAGGGGCCGAACAGTAGGGATTTCTTGCCGTCGACCACCCGGGTGTCCAGGTGCGGCACCGACATGGGCGGTGCGCCCACGGCAGCCTGGCTGTAGACCTTGGCCTGGTGCTGGCTGACGATCTCCGGGTTGTCGCAGCGCAGCCACTGGCCACTCACGGGGAAGCCGCCGAAGCCTTTGCTCTCTGGAATGCCGGAAGCCTGCAGCAGAGGCAGGGCAGCGCCACCTGCGCCCAGGAAGACGAAGCGCGCGTCCACCTCGCGGCTACCACCGCTGTTGACGTCCTTGATGCTCACGGTCCAGCCGTCGCCGTTACGGCGCAGGCCCACCACCTTCTTGCAGTACTTGACCTGCGCGTCGGGCGCATCGCCCAGCAGCTTGAGCAGCTTGTTGGTCAGTGCGCCGAAGTTCACGTCGGTGCCCTTGAGCACACGGGTGGCGGCGATGTGCTGGTCGGCTGGGCGCCCCGGCATCATCAGCGGCATCCACTCGTTCATCACGGCCTTGTCTTCGGTGTATTCCATGTCGGCGAAGGCGTGGTGCTGCTTGAGCAGCTCGTAACGCTTCTTGAGGAATGCGACACCCTTGTCACCTTCGACGTAGCTCAAGTGCGGGACCGGGTTGACGAATGCGCGTGCCGGCCCGAAGTTGCCCTTTTTGCTCAGGTAGGCCCAGAACTGGCGGGACACCTCGAACTGGGTATTGATGTGCACCGCCTTCTTGATGTCGATGCTGCCATCGGCGGCCTGGGGCGTATAGTTGAGCTCGCACAGGCCAGCATGGCCGGTGCCTGCGTTGTTCCACGGGTTGGAACTCTCTGCGGCTCCAGAGTCCATCGCCTCGACGACCTCGAGCTTGAGGCCCGGGTCAAGCTCCTTGAGCAGTACGGCCAGGGTGGCACTCATGATGCCCGCGCCTACCAGTACTACATCAACCGATTCGTTCTGCGCCATTTACCGCGTCTCCACACTCTACAGCTACCTAATTGACAGCACGGCATACCGGGTTCGCCGGGATCGCCATGTCCGACTTTTCGCAGTTCTTGAAGCGTTCGCGGACACCGCCAGTCAGTCTTGGGGTTGCTACATTGAACCCTGTTTGCCATGGGTGCGGCAATTCGACTTATGGTCAAGGTGTCGTGCGTGCGATATGGAACGGCTCAGACACGCATCCGGGATGAGGGTTCTTGCCGCCTGTTCAGGGCTGTTCGGGACACATCTGCTGCTTTTGCACATGCCAGATTGTTCATTTGCTCGCCACACTCTTGTGAAGTAGTGAAAACCGTTTTTTCCACGCTCTTTTGGAGACGTGAACCTCAAAAGGGGACTGCGCGATGGCAACCCGCAGGTTCATGCAGTGTGAAGGGCCGGAAAAGCAGGCACGACAGCCGATGCAAGACCTGAGTGGAAGGCTCTCTGTGGGCGAGGCGGATGAAGTTGCCGGGGTCAGACGGCGAGTGCGGGGCCCGATCAGGAGACGTCCTTATAATCGGGGGGAGATTATAGCGATGTCGCGGAGAGAAATGTCGTCAATTCGTGGTTTTATTGCAGCGTTTTTCAAGCGGCGAGGATGCGCTGGTGCCAGGGGCGGCTTGCACGGTTGCAAACCCGGGCGCTGGCCGGCAGTTCGCGGCCCAGCCAGGCGAGGTGGATATCGTGAACCTGCACCCAGCCGCCGCCGCTGGGTAGCTGCCGGCATTGCATGAAGGCCAGGCATTTGCCCGTGCCGTCGAGCCGGGCGTAGGCGTTGCCGGGTTTACGTTGCAGTAGCAGGTTCCAGAGCGAAGCCATGGCAGGTGTCCTGTGCAGTGAGGCCTGGCGCAAGCATAAGGGGCAGCCGGTTAAACGATTGTGACAGCGCGCACTGGCCTCGCATGCCGCTTGCAGGCCAGGCCCCGCCGCTAGGTATACTGTGCACCTTCGCCGCACTTTCTGGAGAAACGCGCATGTTGCAACGTCTGTTGTTCGGTTTGATCGCCGTAGCCAGCCTCAGCCTGGTCGGCTGTGCCCACAGTCCGCAACAACTCAGCCCGCAACCCAAACTGACCGCGCCGCTTGCCCCGGTGGGCAATGGCCAGCCAGTGGTGGTGCGTGTGGTCGATGGCCGGCCGTCGCCGTCCCTGGGGACGCGCGGTGGCATGTACCCGGAAACCAGCACCATCAGCGTCAACGCCAATGACGTGGTGCCCAAGCTACAGGCCCAAGCCGAAGCCGCCGTGCGCCTGCTGGGCTTTACCCCCACTTCCGGTGCAGGCGGTGCGCCGCAGCTGACCGTGACCCTGGCTGAGCTCAAGTACCAGTCGCCCAAAGACAACCTGTACGTGACCGAAGCCACCATTGGCGCCACCTTCCGTGCCGATGTCACCAACAACGGCCGCCGCTACAGTGGCCGCTATGGTGCTTCGCTGGACCAGCGGTTTGGCATGGCCCCCAACCAGGACACCAACACCCAGCTGGTGGGCGATGTACTGAGCGATGCGCTGACCCGGCTGTTCAAGGACCCAAGCATCGGCCAGACGCTGGCGCGGTAATCACCGGCTTTGCAGGCCCCCAGCCGCTGCCCCCACACAGGGCAGCGGTTTTTTTTACGCCTTTGCGGCGCTCAGGCCGCGTCGATGTGAAAGTCCAGCACGCTGATACCGGTGCCGGTGTCCACCTCTGGCCAGTGGTCATGCACGTGCCCGCCGAGGGCGCAGTAAACCAGCCACTGGCGGTCTTGCACGTTGATGGCGAAACCGTCGATCAATGCCTGTTGCTCATCGCTCTGAGCGACCAGATAGAGGCGGTCCTGGTTTTCGGCGTGCAGCATGAACGGGCTCCGGTTCGTTGAAAGGCCGACAGGGTGGCCTGTTCTGATGACGAACGCGTGACAGGTCAAATTAAATGGGGAAGGGGCGCGTGCTGCGCCCCATGCAGGGGATCAGGCTACAGGTGCCTGCTGCTTGACCTGATACTGGTTGCGCACCGGGGTCGCATACTGCAGCACCAAGTAAGGCTGCTGCTCGGGCGGGCAGGCATCCAGGCGGCGCTGCCACTCCTCTTTGGCCTTGGCCAGCTCGTCGGCCGGGAACACCTTATCGGCGCCGGGCACCTGCAGGGTATCGTCCTTGTCTGCCCACATCGCGTAGGCCAGGTAGTGCACCGGGAACAACCGGTAGCCGGCGAGAATCTGCCGGTCGACTGCTGCAGCCAGTTGCTTGGCGTCTTCGTGGTACTCGGTGACCGGCGCGGCAAAGTTGATGTGCACCCGGCCCTTGTAGCCGGTGATGCCCTTGGCGATGCTCTGGTCGTCCTCGCCTGGCGCCTTCTTGTAGGTGCCGGTGGTGGCCCGGATATACAGTTCGCGGGCCTTGGCCTGGTCGCAGGGGTCGTATTCGTAGCTGATCGAAACAGGCGTCAGGTTCAGGCTCTGGATGACCGCACCGAAGGCTTCGTCCTTGCGGCTCATGTGGAACATCTTGAGGATGGCCGAGTCGGTGCGATCATCACCGTCCTTGGCCCGGCCTTCGGCCTGGGCGATCCAGATCGAGATGGCATCGTTGCGGATGGAGTGGTTGATGTAGGCCGAGAGCAACTGGTAGGCCGCCAGCTTCTCGCGGCGCCCGGTGATGGACCGGTGCACGATGAAGCTTTTGTTCAGGCGCATCATGTCGCTGACGAACGGCTTTTGCAGCAGGTTGTCGCCGATGGCAATGCGCGGGGTCGGCAGGCCGGCGTGGTACACCGCGTAATTGACGAAGGCCGGGTCCATGACGATGTCGCGATGGTTGGCCAAAAACAGATAGGCAGTGCCAGCCTTGAGTTGCTCGACCCCGGTATAGGTGACGCCATCGGTAGCACGGTCGATAGTCTGGTCGACGTAGTACTCCACCTTGTCCTGCAAGGTGGAAACGCAGGTCACGCCGGCGAATTCCTGGCGCAGGCGACGGGCGATCAGCGGTTTGAGCAACCAGCCGAAAGCGCCGGCCGCACGGGGGAAACGGAAGTGCGTGAGAATATCGAGAAATGCCGGGTCGCTGAACAGCCTTGCCAGCACGGCAGGGACCTCAGCGTCGTCGTAGGGTCGGATGGCATCGAATTCGCCCATCATGCTCTCTTGTTGGAAACGGCTAGGGTAATAAGGTAGGGGCGGGCTCCGAAAAACGGCTCGGACGCACACGGGCCCTGTAAACAGACCGGCAATTATACGCATAACTCACTGCGGAGGCCCCGATGCTGGAAACCGACTTCTATGATTGCCCGTATTGTGGCGAGCGGGTGGAAACCACCGTCGACCTCTCGGCGGGTGATCAGGTTTACACTGAGGACTGCCAGGTGTGCTGCCAGCCGGTCATCTTCAGCTTGCAGGTGCACGATGACGAATGGATGCTCGAGGTCAGACGTGAGGACGATGCGTGATGCGGCGTATCTACGAACCCGAAAACCTGCTTGAGGCGGAAATGCTGGCCGGTATGCTGGCCAGCGAAGGCGTGCGCGCGCATCTGGTGGGCCGTGACCTGGTGGGCGCAGCCGGTGAGTTGCCGATTCACGGTCTGCTGGGCCTGGCGGTGGACGACGAGCACGCCGAGTACGCACGGCAGTTGATCGATGCGTACAATGACGCCCAGCCGATGGTTGGCGACGAACCGGAGAGTTTCCCCGGCACCTTGATTTGCTAGGTTCAGAATTCCCCCATGTGTGGACGTTATGCCCTGTTTCGCTGGCCTCAGGCACTGGCCAGCCTGCCAGGCTTCCCGGTCGGTCACCCCGCCCAATGGAACATTTCGCCCGGTGCCTCTGTGCTCATCCAGCGCCAGCTCGAGGGTGGGCCGGAGGTGGCGAGGGTGCGCTGGGGCTTGACGCCCGCCTGGCTGACCGACCTGTCACGTACCCCTGCCCATGCCCGGGCCGAAACCCTGGCCGAACAGCCGATGTTCCGCGAAGCCTTTCGCCAGCGCCGCTGCCTGATGCCGGCCAACGGCTTTTACGAATGGCGTGGCAGCGTGCGCAAACGGCCCTACTGGCTAACGCCGGGTGAGGGGGCGTCGTTGTACTTCGCGGCCATCTGGGAGGCGTACCCGGTGCAGGATCAGGTGTGGTTGAGTTGCGCAGTGGTGACGCAGGCCGCGGTCAACCAGCGCCGGCCCTTGATACTGGACGAAGCGGGGCGCGAAGCCTGGCTGGACCCGCTGACACCACTGAGCCGCCTGCAGGAGTTGCTGGCGAGCCCGCCTGCGCCCCTGCGTGAGCGCGCCTTGGCCCATTTCGTCAACGACCCGAAGCTGGATGCCCCGGAGTGCTTGACCCCGGCCTGATGCGATCCAAAGGTGCATGATCAGGTGGGCTGGTGTACACCCACCGATACCTGCGGCCGCGTCTACGTGGGTAAATTCTTACCTGCGGCTATGGCGGGCAACCCTTGAGTCATCCTAGGATACGGCGCATGTCGAAAGGGAGTGATTTCATGCGTAAAGGTTTAGTCGTCAGCCTGCTGAGTGCTGGCATCCTGCTAGCTGGTTGCCAGGCGGTGAACACTACCAGTGGCGGCTCCGTGGGTGTAGAGCGCAAGCAGTACATGTTCAGCATGCTGTCGCCCGATGAAGTGAACAAGATGTACGCCCAGTCTTATCAGCAGACACTGGGCGAGGCCTCCAGCAAAGGGCTGCTGGACAAGTCCAGCGCCGATGCCCGGCGCGTACAGGCCATTGCCAACCGCTTGATCGCCCAGGCCCCCAAGTTCCGGCCCGATGCCGCCCAGTGGAACTGGGAAGTCAACGTGATCAAGAGTGACGAACTCAACGCCAACTGCGGCCCGGGCGGCAAGATCATCGTCTACACCGGCCTGATCGATCAGCTCAACCTCAACGACGCCGAGATCGCCGCCGTGGTAGGCCACGAGATCGCCCACGCCCTGCGTGAACACAGCCGCGAGGCCATGTCCAAAGCTTACGGCGTGCAAATGGCCCGTTCCGGCGCCGGTGCGCTCCTGGGCCTCGGCCAGGACAGCATGGCCCTGGCCGACACCGTGGTGAACTACGCCATGACCCTGCCCAACAGCCGTGCCAACGAGAACGAGGCCGACCTGATCGGGCTTGAGTTGTCGGCCCGTGCCGGCTACGACCCTAACGCAGCCATTACCCTGTGGAACAAGATGAGCAAGGCTTCGGAAGGGGCGCCGCCTGAGTTCATGAGCACTCACCCCGCATCGGCCAGCCGCATTGCGTCGCTGCAGGCCGCCATTCCGAAGGTGATGCCGCTGTACCAGGCAGCTGCCAAGCCATAAAAACCGTGCAAGCCGCCCGCAGATGCCGGCGGCTTGCAGCCCCTTCAGCCCACCCAGCCGCTGGCCTTCATGGCCGAATACACCGCGACGATGGCCAGCACGAAGAACGCAGCCGCTGCCAGGCGGCGGATCAGCGTCAACGGCAGCTTGTCTGCAGCGAAGTTGCCCGCCAGCACCACGGGTACGTTGGCGATCAGCATGCCCAGCGTGGTGCCGACGATCACCATGATCAGGTGCGGGTATTGTGCGGCCAGCATCACCGTGGCCACTTGGGTCTTGTCACCGATTTCGGCCAGGAAGAAGGCGATGAGGGTGGTGAGGAACGGGCCGAAGCGGCGCGCCGGGTTTTCATCGTCGTCCATCTTGTCCGGTACCAGCGTCCACAGTGCGGTGGCGGTGAAACTTGCGGCAAGGATCCAGTGCAGGGCGGCGTCGCTGAAGAAACTGCCAAACCACGCACCTACTGCGCCGGCCGCAGCATGGTTGGCCAGCGTGGCGGCAACGATACCGGCAATGATCGGCCACGGTTTACGAAAACGCGCGGCAAGAATGAGCGCAAGCAATTGCGTCTTGTCGCCGATTTCGGCAAGCGCAACGATGGCGGTGGGGACCAACAGAGATTCCAGCATCAGGATTCCTACGGGGGCGGGTCGACACGGCTATGACACGTACAGCCTTCCCGCCCCGGGTAAGGTGTGCGTGTCATAGGTCTTGTCAAACCCTGGATCTGTCTGCGCAGATCTGGCCATGCAAGGGTGCATGGTGGGTCGCACGCGCCATGGTCTGTGGACCAAGTATGTTGACGCGTACCGGGCGAGCGGGTGGCTCGCGGGAGACTACTCCCCTAGGACGGAGCGGATTCTGCCTAGGCGAAACGGTTTCGGCAAGCGTTGTTTTCAGCCACGTGTCGCCTGATAAATCCGAAACCCATCCGCTTCGTCGCGTACCCGGCAGTTGCTCAGCGCCCCTTCGATAAGGGGTTGGTAGCGCAGAAAACTGTTGGCAACCAGGCGAAGTTCGCCACCTTTTCGCAGGTGTTGGGCGGATTTTTTCAGCATGGTTTCCGAGGCGTGGTAGTCGGTGTGTACGCCGGTATGGAACGGTGGATTGCTCAGCACCAGGCTCAGGTCAAAAGGCGCTGCGTCGATCCCGTCACCGTGAATGACCTCGCCCTCAAGGCCATTGTCAGCCAGGGTCAGGCGGCTGGCAGCAACGGCAAAGGCGTCCACGTCCAGCAGTGTAAGACGGCTTTGTGGATAGCGCCGTTTCACGGCAGCACCCAGCACGCCTGCACCACAACCGAAGTCCAGTACATGGCCGTCCGGCAGCCCATCGAGGTGCTTGAGCAACAGGGCGGTGCCGCGGTCCAGGCGGCCATGGCTGAACACGCCCGGCAGGCTGGTGACGCGCAAGGGGCCGTCTGGCAGGTCCAGCTCGAAACGTTGCGCCAGGCTTTCAAGCGGCTGCGCCTGGGGCGCCTGTTCGACGGTGACCTGCCAGAGCTGGCAGTGGCGGGCGCTGTCGAGCTTGCGAGGTTTGCCAAAGGCCTGCAATTGCCTGGATACGGCCTCGATACCCCCGCGTTTTTCCCCCACCACGTACAGTTCGCCGCCCGCCAGGGGGGCAGCCAGCGCATTGAGCAGGTAGGCAGCCAGTTCGCGTGACTTGGGCAGGAACAGCACGGCCGCAGTGAACGCCACGGCCGGTGGTTCCACCCCGCAGTGGCTGCGCATTGCGTAACGGTTGGCCAAGGCTGCATGGTCGCCGGCGTGCCAGGTCCAGGCATGGGCTTCAGGCAACTGGCCGAGCAGGTCGTCAGCCGGTGCTCCGGCTATCAGCAGCGGGCCTTGGAACAGCTCTGCCTGGCGGAGCAACACTTGACTACGCGGGTCCATGGACGAGGCCTCCGGAAAAAGTGGCGCAGTGTACCAGAGGCGCCACGTTGGCTCAGCTGACCACTCGCTGCGCCTGCCCGGCGAAGAAGGCCTGAGCGTTTTCGGCCAGCTGCCCGACGATGCGCTGGCGGGCCTCCACCGCGCCCCAGGCGCTGTGGGGCGTGACGATCAAGCGTGGGATGCCGGGCTCGAGCAGTGGATTGCCGTGAACCGGCGGCTCGACGCTGAGCACGTCGGTAGCCGCACCGCCCAGGTGGCCACTGCTCAGGGCATCGGCCAGCGCCTGCTCGTCGATCAAACCGCCCCGGGCAGTGTTCACCACCAGGGCGCCGGGCTTGAGCAGCGCCAGCTCGCGGGCACCGATCATGTGCCGGGTCTGTTCGTTGAGCGGGCAGTGCAAGGTCAGGGCATCGACCTGAGGCAGCAGCTCATCGAGCGGCAGGCGGTCGTTGCGGCTGGGTCGCCCGGGTATCTGCCCGCTCAGCACGCGCATGCCAAACGCCTCGGCCAGCCGCGCCACCGCGCCACCCAGTTCCCCATGGCCCAGCAGGCCGAGGGTTTTACCCTCCAGTTCGACGATGGGGAAGTCCAGCAGGCAAAACTGGCTGGCCTGTGCCCAGCGGCCTTCACGCACGGCCTGCTGGTAGTCGCACAGGCGGGTGGCCAGTGCCAGCAACAGGGCCAGGGTATGCTGGGCCACTGAAGGGGTGCCGTAGCCCTGGCAGTTGCAAACGGTGATGCCTTGCGCATGCGCAGCGGCCAGGTCGACGTTGTTGGTGCCAGTGGCAGCCACCAGAATCAGCTTTAGCTGCGGGTTGGCAGCCAGGGTTGCGGCATCCAGTACCACCTTGTTGCTGATGACCGCGGTTGCCCCTTGCAGGCGCTCTGCCACCTGCTCCGGGCGGGTGGCCGCGAACAGTTCGAAGGTGTCGAACTGCTGCTTCAGGGGCGAGAGGTCAAGGTCGCCAAGGTCCAGGGAGTGGTGGTCGAGAAACACGGCGTGACGCGGGCTGGGCATGGAGTTCTCCGGTGGCTGATCGCAGGCTTCAACCCAGTGTCCAGCCCCTTGCAACCGCCCGTCAACGCCTACCCCTCACACCTGCGCCTGGCAAATCATTCCTTCGGCTGATTTGGCTGTCATATCGGCGAACTACAGTAACGGCCACACGTTTCCAGCCTGCTGCTCAATGAAAGGGATATTTATGTTGCAGACCCGCATCATCAAGCCCGCCGAGGGCGCCTATGCGTACCCGCTGCTGATCAAGCGCCTGCTGATGTCTGCAAGCCGCTACGAGAAAACCCGCGAAATCGTCTACCGGGACACGCTGCGCCTGACCTACCCGCAGCTTAACGAACGTATTGCACGGCTGGCCAACGTGCTGACTGCCGCCGGCGTGAAGGCCGGTGATACCGTGGCGGTGATGGACTGGGACAGCCACCGTTACCTGGAGTGCATGTTCGCCATTCCCATGATCGGGGCGGTGGTGCACACCATCAACGTGCGCCTGTCGCCTGAGCAGATCCTCTACACCATGAACCACGCCGAAGACCGCCTGGTGTTGGTCAACAGTGATTTTGCAGGCCTGTACCAGTCCATTGCCGGGCAATTGACCACGGTCGAGCGCACGGTACTGCTGACCGACGATGCGGCCAGCCAGGCCACGTTGCCAGGCATGGAGGGCGAATACGAACAACTGCTGGCCGCTGCCAGCCCGCACTACGACTTCCCCGATTTCGACGAAAACTCGGTGGCCACTACGTTCTACACCACCGGTACCACGGGCAACCCCAAGGGGGTGTATTTCACCCACCGGCAACTGGTGCTGCACACGCTGGCCGAAACGTCGGTGACCGGCAGTATCGACAGCGTGCGCCTGATCGGCAGCGATGACGTGTACATGCCGATAACCCCCATGTTCCATGTGCATGCCTGGGGTATCCCTTATGCCGCCACCATGCTGGGCATGAAGCAGGTGTACCCCGGCCGCTACGAGCCAGAAATGCTGGTCAGGCTGTGGCGTGAAGAACGGGTCACGTTCTCTCACTGCGTGCCTACCATCTTGCAGATGCTGCTGAACTGCCCAAGCGCCCAGGGGCAGCACTTCGGTGGCTGGAAGATCATCATCGGCGGCAGTGCCTTGAACCGTTCGTTGTACCAGGCTGCCCTGGCCCGCGGCATCCAGCTCACGGCGGCGTATGGCATGTCCGAAACCTGCCCGCTGATTTCTGCGGCCCACCTCAATGATGAACTGCGTGCCGGCAGCGAAGATGAACGGGTCAGCTATCGCATCAAGGCCGGCGTGCCGGTGCCCCTGGTGGAAGCTGCCATTGTCGACGGCGAAGCTAACTTCCTGCCTGCCGATGGCGAAACCCAGGGGGAGCTGGTGCTGCGCGCACCCTGGCTGACCCAGGGCTACCTGAACGAACCCGAGAAGAGCGAGGCCCTGTGGCAAGGCGGCTGGCTGCACACAGGTGACGTCGCCACCCTCGACAGCATGGGTTTCATCGATATCCGCGACCGCATCAAGGATGTGATCAAGACCGGCGGCGAGTGGGTATCTTCGCTGGACCTCGAAGACCTGATCAGCCGGCACGCGGCGGTTCGCGAGGTCGCTGTGGTCGGCGTGGCCGACCCACAATGGGGGGAACGGCCATTCGCCCTGCTGGTACTCAGGGAGGGCCAGGCGGTCGATGCCAAGGCACTCAAAGACCATTTGAAGCCGTTCGTGGAGCAAGGGCAGATCAACAAGTGGGCCATTCCAAGCCAGATCGCCGTTGTTACTGAAATTCCCAAGACCAGTGTCGGCAAACTCGACAAGAAACGTATCCGCCAGGACATCGTCCAGTGGCAAGCCAGCAACAGTGCGTTTCTTTCCACCTTGTAACGGGGCGGTAACCGGGGTGCCTGCGGCAATCTGCCCGGGGGTAACCCGCGTGGCAGAGCGGCCCGGCGTCTTGCCAAACGGCGCAAATGCGCCATCCTTGAGCACTGCCAGCCTGCACGCGGAGCAAACACCAGCGGGTTGGCGGCATGGAGCGCAAATCACACTTTAGAGGGATCAAGCGCCTGTGCCTTGCTGGCTATAGTCGGGGTCAGGGGCTTTTCGGGAGGGGAGGGTACGCAGGCGCACGCTTGCATGCCGGTCGTTCAGGCCATTCCTGAAGGGACTCACTGCCATAACAAAAAAGTACATGGAGTAGCGTCGATGAAATCTGCAAACCCGTTCTGGCGCAGGGCCAGGTTGCCCATGGCCGTCAGCCTTGCTTCCACGCTCGCCGGCCCAGCATTCGCAGTCAGCTTCAACATTGGTGAAATCGAAGGCCAGTTCGACTCGTCGCTCTCCATAGGCGCCAGCTGGTCGACCGCCAACCCCAACCGCAACCTCATCGGGGTCAACAACGGCGGCAAGGGCCTGTCGCAAACCTCTGACGATGGCCACCTGAACTTCAAGAAGGGCGAAACCTTCTCCAAGATCTTCAAGGGTATTCACGACCTGGAGCTTAAGTACGGCGACACCGGCATCTTTGTGCGCGGCAAGTACTGGTACGACTTTGAACTCAAGGACGAGCACCGTCAGTTCAAGGACATCAGTGATTCCAACCGCAAGGAGGGCGCCAAGTCGTCCGGTGCCGAACTGCTCGACGCCTTCGTCTACCACAACTACTCCATCGGCGACCAACCGGGCTCGGTGCGCCTGGGCAAGCAAGTGGTGAGCTGGGGCGAAAGCACCTTCATCGGCAGCGGCATCAACGCCATCAACCCCATCGACGTGTCGGCGTTTCGCCGGCCCGGGGCCGAGATCAAGGAAGGCCTGATCCCGGTCAACATGTTCTATATCTCCCAGAGCCTCACCGACAACCTGTCAGCCGAGGCGTTCTACCAGCTTGAGTGGGACCAGACGGTTGTCGACAACTGCGGCACCTTCTTCTCCCAGCCAGACATCATTGCCGACGGCTGCAACAACAACCTGCGCGTGCTCAACAGCAGCCGCACCGTGCCGGCAGCAGCCCGCCAGTTCCTGGCCACGCGGGGTGTGAACATCAACGAGGAAGGGGTGATGGTGCGCCGGGGCGGCGACCGCGATGCCCGTGACAGCGGGCAGTTCGGCGTGGCCATGCGCTACATGTTCGAGCCGCTGGACACCGAGTTCGGTGCCTACTTCATGAACTACCACAGTCGCGCGCCGATCTTCAGCGCCACCGGCGCATCCCCCTCGGTGTTCGCCGCCATCCCGACCCTGCCAGCGCAACTGCGCGCCCTGGCGCCGCTGATCGTTGCCGGCAACTCGCAGTACTTCGTGGAATACCCCGAAGACATCCGCCTGTATGGCCTTAGCTTCTCCACCACACTGCCCACCGGTACAGCGTGGAGTGGTGAACTCAGTTACCGCCCCAACGCACCGGTGCAGTTGAACACCACCGATATTCTGTTTGCTGGCGTACGCCCGCTGGGCGGCGCACTCAGCAATGCTTCGCTGCTGACCGGCACCCCGGGCCAGGACCTGCATGGCTATCGCCGCAAGGAGGTCACCCAGTTCCAGACTACCCTCACACACTTCTTCGACCAGGTGATGGGCGCCAGCCGCATGACCGTGGTGGGTGAGGTGGGCGTGACCCACGTCGGTGGCCTGGAGAGCGCCTACGACACCCGCTATGGCCGCGACCCGGTTTACGGCCCAGGCCCACTGCCTTCTACCGGTGGCGCCAATACCTGCCAGGCACTCAACGCCAGCACCATCGCCGGTGCCGGGCCGGGCAGCTCCACGGCCAACCTGAACCGCAAGTGTGAAAACGACGGCTACACCACCAGCACTTCCTGGGGTTACCGCGCCCGCGTGATCTGGGATTACCCGGACGTGTTCGCCGGGGTCAACCTCAAGCCCAGCGTGGCCTGGTCCCATGATGTGTCCGGTTACTCGCCAGGCCCGGGCGGCAACTTCGAGGAAGGCCGCAAGGCAGTCAGCCTGGGGCTGGACGCCGAGTACCAGAACACCTACACCGCCAGCCTCTCGTACACCAACTTCTTCGACGGCAAGTACACCACCGTGGATGATCGCGACTTCGTCGCCCTCAGCTTCGGTGTGAACTTCTAAGCAAACAGATCCAGGACGACACGACATGAACAAGACCAGAAGTCTGCTGCAAGCCGGTGTGCTGGGCCTGTCCCTGCTGGCGACCAGCGTAATGGCAGCGGTGTCTGCGGACGAGGCGGCGAAGCTGGGCAGCACCCTGACGCCAATGGGCGCGGAAAAAGCCGGCAATGCCGATGGTTCCATCGGCCCCTGGCAGCCGCTGGCCAAAACCGCCGGCAGCGTCGACGGCAAAGGTTTCCTTGCCGACCCTTACGGCAGCGAAAAACCCCTGTTCACCATCACTGCGCAGAATGCTGACCAGTACAAGGACAAGCTCTCACCTGGCCAGTTGGCCATGTTCAAGCGTTACCCGGACACCTACAGAATCCCGGTTTTCAAAACCCATCGGGGGGCGACCGTCCCCGCTGATGTGTTCGCAGCCATCAAGGAAAACGCCACCAAAGCCACTTTGGCTGAGGGCGGCAACGGGCTGAACAACTTCCGCACGGCAGTGCCGTTCCCGATCCCGAAAACCGGGTTGGAGGTGATCTGGAACCACATCACCCGCTACCGTGGCGGCAGCGTCAGCCGGCAGGTGATCCAGGCTACGCCGCAGCAGAACGGCTCCTTCAGCCCCGTGTATTTCTCTGACCAGTTCGTGTTCCGCGACCGGATGAAGGATTACGACCCGAACAACCCGGGCAACATCCTGTTCTACTTCAAACAGGAAGTAACGGCCCCGGCGCGCCTGGCAGGCACCGTGCTGCTGGTTCACGAAACCCTCGACCAGGTGAAGGAGCCGCGCAAGGCCTGGATCTATAACGCCGGGCAACGCCGCGTACGTCAGGCACCGCAGGTGTCGTACGACGGGCCGGGCACAGCAGCCGATGGCCTGCGCACCTCGGATAACCTCGACATGTACAACGGTGCCCCGGACCGCTACGACTGGAAGCTCGAGGGCAAGAAGGAGCTCTACATTGCCTCCAACGCCTTCAAGCTCGATGACCCCAAGCTGAAGTACACCGATATCGTCAAGGCCGGGCACATCAACCAGGACCTCGCCCGTTACGAGTTGCGACGGGTGTGGCATGTGGTTGCCACCCTCAAGCCTGGCCAGCGGCACATCTATGCCAAGCGTGACTTCTACATCGACGAAGACACCTGGCAGGCCGCCGTGATCGACCAGTACGACGGCCGTGGCCAGCTGTGGCGCGTGTCCGAGGCCCACGCCCAGCCGTACTACAACGTGGAGGTGCCGTGGATCACCCTGGAGGCCATCTACGACCTGCAATCGGGCAGGTACCTGGCCTTGGGCATGAAGAACGAAGAGAAGCGTGCATACGACTTCGGCTTCACCGCCAGCAAAGCGGACTTCCAGCCTGCAGCACTGCGCCAGTCCGGCATCCGTTAATCCGTAGCCAAGCGGGGCGATGTAGGCGCGAGCACAGCTCGCGATGGGGCGCAAAGCGCCCCCAGCCCCCCAATAAACCCGCTGAATACCCCACCAAACCCCCGCCTTAGCCTCTGTCCATCGTCGTTGTTGCTTTTTGTCGTAGTCTTTTCCCCAGCATTCGCCCCCCTTTGCCTTCAAATACGCGACGTTAACCGCTAGTCTCGCAAACACCGCTATCGCCGTATTCTTCCAACCAGAACGAGCCGGCCATGTCAGACCTGTCCCGTACGAACGGATTCGCCAGCCAGGCCATGGGCCTGCTGGACGGGCGTTTCTTCCGGCCACCCTTGCCCGATGGCCATGTCGCTCGCCAGCGCCTGTGCCAACGCTTGCACGCGGGCCTGGGTGGGCGTTTGCTGCTGGTCAGTGCACCTGCGGGGTTTGGCAAAAGCTGCCTTGCCATCGAGTTCTGCGAGGCGCTACCGGCCCATTGGCGTAGCCTGTGGCTGGGCTTGAGCCCGCGTGATGCCGACCCGGGTCGCTTCCTCGAGCGCCTGCTCGAGGGCCTGCAACAACACTGCCCGGCCTTGGGCGGGCAGGCCATGGGTTTGCTGAAGATGCGCCAGCGTCATCAGCCGTTCGCCTTCGAGCAATGGCTCGATGGCCTGGTCGATGAGCTGGCGCTGTATTTCCAGGCTGATACGCCATTGCTGCTGGTGCTGGATGACTACCATCTGGCCCAGGGCCCTGTGCTCGATGGTTGCCTGCAGTTCTTCCTCAATCACCTGCCTGCTGGCCTGGTGCTGCTGGTCACCAGCCGACAGCGGCCTGACTGGCACCTGGCTCGCCTGCGCCTGTCACGGCAATTGGCCGAGTTGAGCGAACAGGACCTGCGCCTGACCGTGGATGAAGCCCTGGCGGTTATCGGCCGCAAGCCCACCAGCCTGCGCGGCCAGGCACTGGACAACCTGATCCAGCGCAGTGATGGCTGGGTAGCGGGCCTGCGCTTCTGGCAACTGGCTGCCAGTGAGTCGGCTGACGACCAGGCCTTGCCCCAGGCACTGCATGGCGGGGAAGGGCTGATCCGTGACTATCTGCTCGAAGAGGTCATCGACATGCTGCCTGCCGACGTGCAGGCCTTTCTCGATGAAACTGCTTGCCAAGAACGGTTCTGCGCGCCCCTGTGCGATGCACTACGGGTGCGGGATGACAGCGCCGCCATCCTGGGTTTTCTGCAAGCGCACCAGGTATTTCTGGTGCCCCTGGACGAACACGGCCGCTGGTTCCGCTATCACCACCTGTTTTCCGACCTGCTGCGCAGCCGTCAGCAAAGCGAGCCGCTGGCTGGCCGGCACCTGCGCGCCTGCCGTTGGTTCCAGGCCCAGGGTTTGCTGGATGAAGCCGTAGAGCAGGCGCTGCGCGGCGGGCACCTGGACGTGGCGGCCGACCTTGTGCAAAGCCTTTCAGAAGAACAACTGCTGGCCGAACAGAACGTCGGCATGCTGTTGCGCTGGAAGATGGACCTGCCCGACAGCCTGCTGATCAGTACCCCTCGCCTGATCGTGCTGTACAGCTGGGCACTGGGCCTTGCCTGCCAGCTGGACGCGGCCGAGGAACTGGCCGGCTACCTCAGCCGCTTTCTGCCCGCGCCCTCTGCCAGCGCGCAGAAATCCATGCTGGCGCAATGGCTGGCACTCAGTGGCGTGATCGCCCGCGGCCGCGGTGACCGCGAGCGAACCCTGGCTTACTGCAGCGAAGCGCTGCACAGCCTGCCTTGCAAGCGTTACGGCCAGCGCCTGGTGTGCCTGTCCACCTTGTCCAACCTGGCCATTGCCGAGGGTGACTTCTGGCGTGCCCGCGGCTGGAACCGCGAAGCGCTCGAGCTGGCCCAGCGGGTCGGCAACCCGTTGTTCGAAGCATTGGCCCACTACGACCGTGCGCGCGTGCTGCACGCCCGTGGCGAGGTGCTGCGTGCGCTCGATGAAGTGCGCCAGGGCCTGCAGCGCCTGCAAGGGCTTTCGGCACAACGCCTGTATGCCATTCGCGCACGTCTGACCCTGTACGACGGCTACCTGCAGGTGTCGCGCCTGAACCCCGTGCAGGGCCGTGCCCGCTTGCGCGCGGGCCTCGGTGAAGCGCGCGCCTGCCGCGACATCAGCGTACTCATCGGCCATTGCGTAATTGCCACACTCGACGGGCGTGAAGGGCATTTTGCCGAAGCGTTTGCCGAACTGGCCGAAGCAGAGCGCCTGATGCACATCTGGGACGTGCCGCCTGTGTACTACCTGGCCATGATCACCTTGGTGAAATGCGAGCTGTGGCTGGCACAGGGGCGCACAGACCTGGCCGAGTCCTGGCTGCAGCGCCTGGGCCAGACCTATGGGGGGGAACAACCGGCACTGGCGCCCGAGTTCCACCCCTTGTTGCCGTGCCATGTGGCGTTGCAGCAGGCAGGGCTGGACCGCAGCCGTGCCCGCTACGAGGAGGCCGCACAGCGCCTGGAGGCGCTGGTCGCTCGCGGCCAGCGCTGTGGCGGCATGATGCTCACGGTCAGTGCGCTGGCGCAGTTGCTGGCGCTGTTGTTGGGTACTGGCCAGGCCGGCAAGGCCGCGCAATGGCTGCCGGGTTTGCTGGAAGCTGCGCGTGGCGGGGTACTGCAGCCTTTTCAGGTACTGCTCGAACAGCACCCGCAGTGGCTGGCCGAGCAGTTGCAGGGGCATGCCAGCTGCCCGGTCCAGGGCGAACTGCTGCAGCGCCTGCCAAAAGTTGCCAGTACCGGCGCCCCTGGCATGGAGGCCTTGAGCGGCCGCGAGCTGGCGGTGCTCGAGCTGATCGCTCAAGGCTGGTCTAACCAACAAATCAGCGAGCGCTTGTTCATTTCGCTGCACACCGTCAAAACCCACGCCAGCCATATCAACAGCAAGCTGGGTGTGGAGCGCCGTACCCAGGCCGTGGCCAGGGCAAAATCCCTCGGCTTGCTGGCGTGACGCTGGCCCAGCGGGCGGCTGCTCGCTAAAATGCTGGCTTGGGGCCAGCTTGCAGGAACGCAGCTGCCCGCTTTCATCTTTTCCGAGCAGCTGCCGATACAGCGATCGGTGGCATCGCCTCGCGCGGTTTTTCCCATTATTCCAAGGCAGGTCGTGTTGATGCTGCAGTTCGGGCAAAAGAGCTTTCTGATCGTCGACGACTTCACCGACTTCCGCACCTCGACCCGCTCCATGTTGCGCGAGCTGGGCGTGCGGGACGTCGATACCGCCGACAGTGGCGAGCAGGCATTGCGGATGTGCGCGCAGAAGCGCTACGACTTCATCCTGCAGGATTTTCACCTGGGCGATGGCAAGAAGAACGGCCAGCAGGTGCTTGAAGACCTGATCATCGACAAGCACATCAGCCATGAATGCGTGTTCATCATGGTGACGGCCGAAAGCAGCCAGGCCATTGTGCTCAGCGCCATCGAGCATGAGCCGGACGCCTACCTGACCAAGCCCTTCAACCGGGTTGGCCTGGCCCAGCGGGTCGAGAAACTGTACCAGCGCAAGACCTTGCTCAAGCCCATCCTCCAGGCACTGGACCGTAATCGCCCCGGTGAGGTGCTGGCGGCCTGCGCAGAGCTGTGCAAAAAAGACCCGCGCCTGGCGCCGCTGTGCTTGCGCTACCGGGCCGATGCGTTGCGCAACCTCAACCGGTTCGAAGAGCTGGAGAAGTTTCTCAAGGCCATCCTGGCCAGCCGCCCACAGCCTTGGGTGTACGCCGCATTGGGCAGCCTGATGCACAAGCGTGGGCAGAATGCCCAGGCGCAAGCGGTGTATGAACAAGCGCTCAAGGCCTTCCCCATCATGCCAGCCCTGTACGACGGCATTGCCGAAGTGCTGGTAGCCCAGGGCGAAACCAAACGCGCCCAGGGCCTGCTGGAAGAGGCCGTGCGCCTGTCACCGCTGTCTGTAAGGCGTCAGGCGACGCTGGGCAAGCTGGCACTGGCCAACGAAGACTTCGACAGCGCTTCCAAGGCGTTCCGCCACGCGGTCACCCAGGGGCAAAGCTCGCGTTACAAAGACGCCGAGAACAACCTGGGCCTGGCCCAGGCGCTGATGAACCGCAACGCCGGGTTTGGTCTGGATGCCCGTACCCGTGTCGAGATCAACACCACCCTCAGTGAAGTGGCCAAGGAAAACCCTGAAGACCAGGGTTTGCAGGTTCGGGCGCGCATGATGAAGGCCGCCAGCCTGCAGCAGGCCGGTGACCCTGAAACCGCTGCCAAGCTGACGGAGCAGGCGGTGTTGCGTCTGGAAAAGATGAACCAGTTCTTCTCGGTGGATGCAGCCCTCACGGTTGCCCGGCAGTTGCAGGCCATGGGTCAGGATGCAGCGGCCACCGTGGTGCTCAGGAACTGTGTGGAGAGTTATGGCGACGACCCCAAGGTCATGGAAAAAGTGGGCAAGCTGACCGACGACCCAAGCGTGCTCAACGCCATTACCGAAGCCGTCACGCTCAACCGTCAGGGCGTGCGCAGTTACCAGGGAGGTCAGCTTGGCGAGGCATTGCAGATGTTCCGCAAGGCACTGGGCCTGCAGCCCAAAAACATCAGCATCGCCCTCAACACCGCCCAGGCGCTGCTGCGCATCGGCGGTGAGAATCCTCAGCCTGCGATCATGCAGGAGTGCCGTGACGCCTTGACCAGCGTGGCCGGCATTCCTGCCAGCGATAACCGCTATGACCGCTACCGCAAACTGCATACCCGGGTGTTCGGCGCATGAATCAAGACAATCAGGGGCTGGATTTTTCCACGGTGATCGCCTCCACCGTGCACGACCTGAAAAATTCGCTTTCCGCGCTGATCCAGTCCCACAGCCAGTGGGTACAGCGCCTGCCCGAGGAACTGCGTGGTGGCGTGGAGCAGGGCGTGATGGAGCACGAGTTCCGTCACCTCAATGGCATGCTCGTGCAGCTGCTGGGGCTTTACAAGCTGGGCGTCAACCAGCTGCCTGTGTGCCCCGACTATCACGAGCTGGACGACTTCATCGAAGCCCAGCTGGCGGCTCACGAGGAGGTGCTGCAGCACAATGCCATTCAGGCAAGCTGGCGCATCGACACCGATAACCCGCTGGGCTTCTTCGACCGTGAGCTGGTGGCCTCGGTAATCGCCAACGTGATCACCAACGCCACGCGCTTCGCCGAGCAGGCGCTGTTGATTACCATCGAGGAAGCGGACAACCAGTTGGCCATCTGCGTGAACGATGACGGGCCGGGCTACCCACAGCGCATGATCGACCGGCAGCAGGAGTACATCCAGGGCATCGATTCCAACAGTGGCAGCACGGGGCTGGGCCTTTACTTTGCTGCACGCATTGCCGCCTTGCATGAAAGCAACGGGGTGCAGGGGCGGATCGAGATCTCCAACGGGGGCGAGTTGGGCGGCGGGTTGTTCAAACTGTTCCTGCCGTGATGAAGACTCCTTCATGGAATTTTCCTTTACCGGGGCACTCCAACCCTGGCATAGAGCCGTTTCAGATCTACCGCCTTCACGACTTACAGTAGGAGCTTGCCCATGTTCAACATGCGTCGCCTGATTATCGTCGGAACTGCCGCTGCCATGATGGCCGGCTGTGCTGGCCAGAACCCCTACGAGAACCAGGGGCAAGGCTCCGGTGGCATGAGCAAGACCGCCAAGTACGGTGGCCTGGGTGCGCTGGCAGGTGCCGTTGCCGGTGCTGCCATCGACCATAACCACCGTGGCAAGGGCGCACTGATCGGCGCCGCCGCCATTGGTGCAGCCGCTGCCGGTTATGGCTATTACGCAGACAAGCAGGAAGCCGAACTGCGCGAGAAAATGGCCAACACTGGGGTCGAAGTTCAGCGCCAGGGTGACCAGATCAAGCTGATCATGCCGGGCAACATTACCTTCGCCACCGACTCGGCCAACATTTCCCCAAGCTTCTATGCGCCGCTGAACAACCTGGCAGGCTCGTTCAAGCAATTCAACCAGAACACCATCGAAGTGGTCGGCTTCACCGACAGCACCGGTAGCCGCCAGCACAACATGGACCTGTCCCAGCGCCGTGCGCAGGCGGTCAGTACCTACCTGACTTCCCAGGGCGTCGATGCTTCGCGGGTGTCGGTGCGTGGTATGGGCCCGGACCAGCCGATTGCCAGCAACGCCGATGCCAATGGCCGCGCGCAGAACCGCCGTGTGGAAGTGAACCTCAAGCCAATCCCCGGTCAGCAGTACGACCAGCAACAAGGCCAGGTACAGCAGTACCCTTGATGCTGTTAGGCAGTAAGGGGCTGCGCTGTCGCCCGGCAAGTTGAAGTCGGCAAGCAAGGCGCGGTCCCTTGTGGGAGCGGCGGTGCGGCGATCCGATTTACCCGCGAAGCATCCAGCGCGAAGTATGGCACCGGCTTCGCCGGTGTTCGCGGCTGAAGCCGCTCCCACAGGTCCTGTGAGATCAGCTTGCTACGTGCAGCTCCATGAGCTTGCGATGGGCCGCGAAGCGGCCCCAACCGCCTCAGCCCACCTCACTGGCCTGTATGGCCGTCAACGCGATGGTATGCACAATATCGTCAACCTGCGCGCCACGCGGCAGGTCGTTCACCGGCTTGCGCAACCCCTGCAACATTGGCCCCAGGCTCACACCGTCGGTGCTGCGTTGCACAGCCTTGTGGGTGGTGTTGCCGGTGTTCAGATCTGGGAATACGAACACCGTCGCCCGCCCAGCTACCTGGCTGCCCGGTGCCAGGTCGCGGGCAATCGCCGGGTTGACCGCAGCGTCGTATTGCAACGGCCCATCAATCAACAGCTCTCTGGCCGCCTCTTGGGCAATGCGTGTGGCTTCACGCACCTTGTCCACTTCTTCATCACTGGCCGAGTCGCTTGAATAGCTGATCATCGCCACCCGTGGCGCAATGCCAAACGACTGGGCCGATGCTGCACTCTGCCGGGCGATCTCTGCCAGCTCCGCAGCGCTGGGGTGTGGGTTCATCACGCAATCGCCGTACACCAGCACCTGCTCGGGGAACAGCATGAAGAACACCGAGGACACCAGGCTGGCACCCGGGGCCGTCTTGATCAGTTGCAGGGCCGGGCGAATGGTGTTGGCGGTGGAGTGCACCAGGCCAGAAACCAGGCCATCCACTTCGCCAAGGGCCAGCATCATGGTGCCGATGACCACCGGGTCTTCAAGCTGCTGTTCCGCCATCGGCGCGTTGAGGTTCTTGCTGTTGCGCAGCGTCACCATGGGTTCCACGTAACGGCCACGGATCAGCTCCGGGTCCAGCACTTCCAGGCCATCGGGCAAGGTGATGCCCTGGGCGCGTGCCACGGCGTCCACCTCGTCGGGCTTGGCCAGCAGCACGCAGCGGGCGATACCACGGGCCTGGCAGATAGCCGCCGCCTGTACCAGCAACGGCTCGGCGCCCTCGGGCAGCACGATCCGCTTGTTGGCCTGTTGCGCCCGTTGGATCAACTGGTAGCGGAACACCGCCGGCGACAGACGCAGCTCCCGAGGGGTGCCGCAACGCTGGTGCAGCCAGGCTGCGTCGAGGTGGCTGGCCACGAAGTCGGTGATGAATTCGGCCCGTTCGCGGTCGTCCACCGGGATTTCCCGGTTCAGCGAATTGAGGCGGTTGGCGGTGTCGTAGGAGCCGGTGCTCACCGACAGGATCGGCAGCCCGGCCTGCAGCGCGCCCCGGCACAGGCCAAGGATGCGAGCGTCGGGCTTGCTGTCGCTGGTCAGCAGCAACCCGGCCAGGGGCACGCCGTTGATGGCGGCCAGGCTGACGGCCAGGATGATGTCGTCGCGGTCGCCGGGTGTGACCACCAGCGTACCCGGCGTGAGCAGCGGCACGGTGTTGGCCACGGTGCGTGCGCAGATGATGATCTTGCTCATGCGCCGTTGTTCGTAATCGCCGGCGTTGAGAACCTGGGCGCCCAGCAGGTCAGCCACATCGCGGGTACGCGGGGCGTTCAGTTCGGGCTGGTAAGGGATGCAGCCCAGCAGGCGGAAGTCGTCGCCACGCAACAGCGGCGAGTGCTCGCGAAGGCGGGTGGAGAACGCCGCCATGCTTTCATCGGTGCGTACCTTGTTGAGGATGACGCCGAGCACTTTCGGGTCCCTTGGGCCCCCGAACAGCTGAGCCTGCAGCTCGACCCGGCCAGACAGCTCGCTGAGCACTTCATGCTCGGCGGCCGACACCAGAATCACCTCGGCGTCCAGGCTTTTGGCCAGGTGCAGGTTCACCCGCGCGGCGTAGCTGGCGTGACGGGTAGGCACCATGCCTTCGACCACCACCACGTCGTTACCGACGCAGGCTTGCCGATACAGGGTAATGATACCTTCAAGCAGTTCGTCCAGCTGGCCATCGCCCAGCATCCGCTCCACCTGCCCCAGGCTCATGGGCGTGGGGGGCTTGATGCCATGGGTGCGGGCAACCAGCTCGGTGGACCTTTCCGGGCCCGTGTCGCCTGGGTGCGGCTGGGCGATCGGTTTGAAGAACCCGACCTTCAACCCGGCGCGTTCCAGGGTGCGGATAAGGCCCAGGCTGATGGAGGTAAGGCCGACGCCGAAGTCGGTTGGCGCTATGAAAAAAGTCTGCATGCGTGCTTCTCAAGATAAGCGGTGCAATGAATCAACGCTCAAGGGTAGCGCTATCGGTTGCCGGTGCGCACCCGTTGCACATCAATGCCGGGTGCTGATGCAGCGCAATGATCCGACTGGTGGACCGTTGCTCGTCAGCAGGGCGTTCGCATTCGGGCGATGGCTTGGTTACACTTGCCCGTTCTACATTCTTTTGCAAAAGGTCTTGCCCCATGCTGATCGCCGCCAACAAGGCAGTCTCCATCGACTATACCCTGACCAACGACGCCGGGGAGACCATCGACAGCTCCGCCGGTGGCGCGCCGCTGGTTTACCTGCACGGTGCCGGCAACATCATCCCAGGCCTGGAAAAGGCCCTGGAAGGCAAGCAGGCCGGTGACGAGCTGAACGTCGCCATCGAGCCGGAAGACGCCTACGGCGAGTACCTCGCCGAGCTGGTAAGCACCCTGAACCGCAGCATGTTCGAAGGCGTTGACCAACTGGAAGTGGGCATGCAGTTCCACGCTTCTGCGCCCGATGGCCAGATGCAGATCGTCACCATCCGCGACATCGACGGCGATGACGTCACCGTTGATGGCAACCACCCACTGGCTGGCCAGCGCCTGAACTTTCAGGTCAAGGTCGTCGAAGTGCGTGACGCCACCGAGGAAGAAATTGCCCACCGTCACATCCACGGTGAAGGTGGCCATCACCACTGATTTTCTGCGCTAAGCTCAGAGAGTCGCCAGGCGCTCGGGCAAACCGTTCGGCCTTCCCCAGGGAAGCGGGCGGTTTGGACGAGCGCCTTTTTAGTGGGCGCAATTTGCCTGCGGGGTTGTCGGCATCCTGAGAGGGGGTTTCATCATGAGTGCATTTCACGACCTGAAGTTGAACGCGCTGAACGGCGGTGAGCTGCCCCTGGCGCCTTTCAAAGGCCAAGTGGTGCTGGTGGTCAACGTCGCCTCCAAATGTGGCCTGACGCCTCAGTACAAAGCGTTGGAGAACCTCTACCAGGATTACCGTGACCGCGGTTTCAACGTACTTGGCCTGCCGTGCAACCAGTTTGCCGGGCAGGAGCCGGGCACTGACCAGGACATTCAGGACTTCTGCAGCCTTAACTACGGGGTGAACTTCCCGCTGGGTGCCAAACTGGAAGTGAACGGGCCGCAGCGCCATGCGCTGTATCGGCTGTTGGCAGGCGAGGGGGCCGAGTTCCCGGGTGACATCACCTGGAATTTCGAGAAGTTTCTGGTGGGCAAGGATGGGCGGGTACTGGCGCGCTTTTCACCGCGCACGGCGCCGGATGACCCGGCAGTGGTGCAGGCGATCGAGAAAGCGTTGGGCTGATTGCCGGGTGGTTGGTTTGAGGGGCGCCGTTTGCACGGCGTATGGCCAGCAAGCTGCCGCCAACCGGGTGGGCGCATGCGGGTAGGCTGCCTTGTTGCTGGCAAGCGCTGTGCAGGTAGCTTTCGAACTGCTCGACGATGGCCGGCCAGCCCTGGTGGCTGGCATGCTGGCGGGCATTCAGGCGCACGCGGCGCAGGGTTTCTTCTTCTTCCAGTAACCAGCAGGCAGCATCCATGAAGGCTGCCTGGTCACCTGGCATGGCCAGCGCACCGCTGTGACCGTGGCGGATATGCTGGGCGGCGGCGGCCTCGTCGTAAGCGACCACAGCCAGGCCTGAGGCCATGGCTTCGAGTACCACATTGCCAAAGGTTTCGGTCAGGCTGGGGAACAGGAACAGGTCGCCACTGGCGTAATGCTCGGCCAGCGCTTCGCCGCGCTGGGCACCGCAGAATATGGCATCAGGCATTTGCTGCTGCAGCGCAGCGCGCTGCGGCCCATCCCCCACCACGATCAGGCGTAGACGGCATCGGGGGTGCGCCTGCTGCAAGGCGTGCATGCTTGGCGCCAGCAGGCCCAGGTTCTTTTCCACTGCCAGCCGGCCCACATGCAGCACGGCGATGTCTTCCGGGCCCAACCCCCAGCCGGCGCGCAGGGCCTGGTTGCGCCGGGCGGGGTGGAACAGGCAGGCGTCCACCCCGCGCGCCAACAATGCCAGGCGCTCGAACCCGCGGCGCTCCAGCTCCAGACGCTGGCTGAGGCTAGGGACCAGGGTGACCGCCGTGCGCCGGTGGAACCAGCGCAGGTAATGGGTGAGCAGGCGTGCCAGCAGGCCCAGGCCATACTGGCCCGAGTACTGCGGGAAGTTGGTATGAAACCCGCTGACCACCGCGACCCCCAGGCGCCTGGCGGCGCGCAGGGCACTGAGCCCCAGCGGCCCCTCGGTGGCGATGTAGAGCACATCCGGGCGTTCCCGGCGCCAGCGGCGCAACAGCCTGTGCATCGACACCTCGCCCCATTGCAGCCCAGGGTAGCCAGGTAGCGCCCAGCCCCTGCACAGCACGACTGCGGGGTCGCTCTCTGCCGCCCCGTCACCGGCCTGCCGGGGACGCACTACCGTCACCTTGTGGCCGCGCTGGCACAGCCCCTCGCTAAGGCGGCCAAGGGTGTTGGCCACGCCGTTGATCTCGGGTGGGAAGGTTTCGCTGACCAGGACGATACGCAGGGCGGGTGTGTTCATAAAGAAAGTTTCCGCCGGCAGGGTTGCGCCAATGTGACGTGAACATGACGTAAAGATGACGCCTGATTTGTGCCACTTCATTTTTATGAAATTTTGCGTGGCGAACGCTCAAGACCCTGCCGCGCCCGCCGATTAAAGGGGTATTCGCCCTTACGCTCCAGGAGAGCGGTGATGTTCAATAACAAGCTCAAGCAAGAAATTCGGCAGTTGCGTGAAGACCTGATGACCGTCGAACAGGTCAAGAGCAGCCTCGATAGCGAGATGCTGGTCCTGCAGCTCGACCCTAACGGGCGAATTGAAATGGTCAACGGCAACTTCGAGAGCGAAATGCTCTACCGTGCCGACCAATTGCTGGGGCGCAACATCGAAGACATCGTGCCCACCCACGTCAAGTCGCTGGATTTCTACAAGCGGCTGAAGACCGCCATCAGCCGGGGCGAGCACCTGCACGGTGCGGTACGCCTGTTGCGTGGCGATGGCCAGGAAGCCTGGCTGCGATCGATCCTGCAACCCGTGAAGGGCATCGATGGGCGTATCAAGTATTTCTCGCTGCACTCAAGCGACCTTACCCGCACCATCGTCACCTCCCGCGAGCATGAGAGCCTGATCAAGGCACTGATGCGTTCTACGGCGGTGATCGAGTTCGACCTCGACGGCAATATCCTCACGGCCAACGACCGTTTTCTGTCTGCGGTGGGGTACCGGCTGGACCAGATTCGCGGCAAGCATCACCGCATCTTCTGCGAACCTGAAGAAGCCAACTCCACGGCCTACCAGGCGTTCTGGGACAAGCTGCGCCGTGGCGAGTACATTGCCGAGCGCTTCAAGCGCATCGATGCCCACGGGCGGGTGATCTGGCTGGAGGCGTCCTACAACCCCATCTTCAATGCCCACGATGAACTGTACAAAGTGGTGAAGTTCGCCACTGTGATCACCGACCAGGTCAACCAGGAGCAGGCGGTGGCCAGTGCTGCAGATGTGGCCTACAACACCTCGCGCGACACCGACGACAGCGCGCGCAGGGCCACCGATGTGGTCACCCAGTCCGTCAGCGTGATGCGTGGGCTTGAGGCATCCATGCAGCAGGCCGCCGAAGGTATCCAGGCGCTGGACACGCAGTCGCGGGTGATCGGCTCGATCATCAAGACCATCAGCGATATCGCTGGGCAGACCAACCTGCTGGCGCTCAACGCTGCCATCGAAGCAGCCCGTGCAGGCGAGCAAGGCCGTGGTTTTGCCGTGGTGGCCGATGAGGTACGCCAGCTGGCGTCACGCACCAGCACGGCTACCGAGGAAATCGCCCGGGTGGTCCAGCAGAATGAGCAACTGGCTCAGGCCGCAGTGGCAATCATTGACACCAGCAAGCGGCAGGCTGAGGAAGGTATGGCTTTGGCGGACCAGACAGGTAACGTGATCATCGAGATTCAGGATGGGGCCAAGCGGGTTGTGGACATTGTGGGCCAGTTTTCCAGCAGGCTTGGGCAGTAGTACGCGGTTAAGCGCCTCTCCGATGTGTAGGTAAGGGGGGCGCTGGGCGCCCCATCGCGACCTGCGGTCCCTCCTACGGGCGGTCGTTGGTCAGTTTCGCTCCCGCACCCAGAACAACGTCGCGCCGGCCACCGCCGCCGGCATCATCAGCACGTTCACCCCGGGGAGCAGCAACGCCAGGTACGTCACCCCGCCAAACCCCAGGCTCTGCCAGCGCTTCTGGCGCAGCCAGGCGAGCATGTCCTGCCAGCTCATCTTGTTGTTGTCGGCCGGGTAGTCGATGTACTGGATGGCCATCATCCAGATGCCGAAAATCAACCACAATGGCGCAGCCACCACGTTCACCACCGGGACCAGCGAGAGGATGAACAGCCCAATGGCACGCGGTAAAAAATACCCCAGCTTGCGCATTTCGCGGCTGAGGGTGCGGGGCACCATGGCTGCCAGCTCGCCCCAGCTGAACGCTGGGAAGTTGTCCTTGCCCCGTACCACCACCTCGACCTTTTCTGCCAGAAACCCGTTGAATGGGGCGGCGATTACGTTGGCTACCAAGGTGAAGGTAAAGAACACCATCAGGATGACCAGCGCCACGAACAAAGGCCACAGGATGTACGTGAGAAAGCTCAGCCAGCTGGGCAGGGTAGGCATGAGCGTGTCCACCCACAGGCTGAACTGATGGCCGGCAAAGTAGATCAGGCCACCGAACAGCAATAGGTTCACGGCCAGTGGCAGCAGCACGAACAGCCGCAGGTTGGGGCTCAGCACCAGTTTCAGGCCTTCACGCAGATACTGGGGGCCAGAGAGGACGGGGGCTTGCATCGGGGTACTCCGCAGAGGGTTGAAAACGCGCTGACCTTACCCGAGTTTGCCGCCTGCACCAAAGGCAACACGCTGGCGGGAAACTGCTGGTAACAAACCCGTAGACCACGGAAAGCTGGCAAATTCACCGTATAGACAATGGCTATGAGGTGGATTGTCGAAGGATATTTCCTTAATCTTTGCCACCTCGCTACAGTGCGCTCAACTTTCAGCTTTACGGGCCTGCGCGTCGTAGCCTTCCCCAAAGTGCTGCGCGGGCCCCTTTTATTTCCACAGCTGGCCGGGCCGGTCCATCATGGCCGGTCTCGCAGCCCGCTCGACAGGAGTTCGACATGTCCGAAGTACGTCATTCGCGCGTCATCATTCTGGGTTCCGGCCCTGCCGGTTACAGCGCAGCAGTGTATGCCGCCCGTGCCAACCTCAAGCCGCTGCTGATCACCGGCATGCAGGCCGGTGGCCAGCTGACCACCACGACCGAAGTCGACAACTGGCCGGGTGACCCCCACGGCCTGACCGGCCCGGCGCTGATGCAGCGCATGCAGGAGCACGCCGAGCGCTTCGAGACCGAAATCGTGTTTGACCACATCAACGCGGTAGACCTGGCCAACAAGCCGTTCACCCTCAAAGGTGACAGCGGCACCTACACCTGCGACGCCCTGATCGTTGCCACCGGTGCCAGTGCCCGCTACCTGGGCCTGCCTTCCGAAGAAGCGTTCATGGGCAAGGGCGTGTCGGCCTGCGCCACGTGCGATGGGTTCTTCTACCGCAACAAGCCGGTAGCCGTGGTAGGTGGTGGCAACACTGCCGTGGAAGAGGCGCTGTACCTGGCCAATATCGCCAGCAAGGTGACCCTGGTTCACCGCCGTGACACCTTCCGTGCCGAGAAGATTCTGGTCGACAAGCTGCACGCTCGCGTTGCCGAAGGCAAGATCGAGCTCAAGCTCAACGCCACGCTGGACGAAGTGCTGGGCGACAACATGGGTGTGACCGGTGCCCGCCTGAAGAACAACGACGGCAGCAGCGACGAGCTGAAGGTCGACGGTGTGTTCATCGCCATTGGCCACACCCCGAACACCTCGCTGTTCGAGGGCCAGTTGACCCTGAAGGACGGCTACCTGGTGGTCAGCGGTAGCCGCGAAGGCAATGCTACCGCCACCAACGTAGAAGGTGTGTTTGCCGCTGGCGACGTAGCCGACCACGTCTACCGTCAGGCGATCACGTCGGCGGGTGCGGGCTGCATGGCCGCGCTGGACGTCGAGCGTTACCTCGACGGCCTGGCCAACGCCGCCTTCTGACCTGGCAAGCCGGGGCCGCTTGGCGGCCCCGTGCTACAGGCTGAGGCGCATCGACAGGTCGACCGCCTTTACGTCCTTGGTCATTGCACCGATCGAAATATAGTCCACGCCCGTTTCGGCAATTTCCCGCAGGGTTTCCTCCCTGACCCCACCGCTGGCTTCCAGCTTCGCTTTGCCTGCAGTGATCCCCACCGCCTCGCGCATCTCGTCCAGGGTCAGCTCATCAAGCATGATGATGTCGGCGCCCGCCGCCAGCGCCTGGCGCAGCTCGTCCAGGGTTTCTACTTCAATCTCCACCGGCTTGCCTGGGGCGATGCGGTGCGCGGCGGTTACCGCTTCTGCCACGCCACCACTGGCGGCAATGTGGTTCTCCTTGATCAGGAACGCGTCGTACAAGCCGATGCGATGGTTGTGGCAACCGCCGCAGGTGACTGCGTATTTCTGCGCCAGGCGCAGCCCCGGCAGCGTCTTGCGGGTGTCGAGCAGGCGCACCTGGGTGCCCTGCACCAGGTCGGCCAGCAGCCGGGCGCGGGTAGCTACGCCGGACAGCATCTGCAGGAAGTTCAGGGCACTGCGTTCACCGCTGAGCAGCGACCGCGCCGGCCCCTCCAGGTGGAACAGCGGCTGGTTGGCCTGGGCACGGTCACCGTCGGCTACCTGCCAATGCACCGCAACGCGCGGGTCCAGCTGCCGGAATACCGCATCCACCCACGCAGTGCCAGCGATCACGCACGCCTCACGGGTGATGATGGTCGCTTTGGCCAGGCGCTCGGCCGGGATCAACTGCGCGGTGATGTCGCCACTGCCGATGTCCTCCAGCAACGCGCGGCGCACATTGGCTTCGATTTCAGCGGTCAGGTCGGCAAGGCGTAGGTTCGGCATGTTCGGCTCCACAAGCTAGATGCCGGCGATTATAGGGCAGGGCGCAGGTGTGTACAGCCGCATGGGCGACAACCTCTGGTCACGTGCAGGGAGTCATTTCTGATAAATGCAGGTCACTGTCCCTAGGAAAACGGTGCTGGCAGCAGTGGAATTTTTTGCTGATAATGGCGTCCGTTATTTGGCGTCATAGCTTTGACGATCAAGGGCCATGAACGGCCAGACCCTGCAAGGAGTACAGGATGCGCAAAGAGGGCAAGGTTGTGCCTCTGGCGGCAGCCAGCGACCAAGGACGACGCCCGCCGCTGGCTGGCCTTCCCGTGCTGTTGCTGCAGGTGCGTGACAAGGCCGCCTTGCAACTGCGCCAGGGCCTGCACGACCTGTTCGACAATGCCGACGACACGCTGTTCGAGATGGCGGACAAGGCGGCCGATCGCGGCGGCCAGCACCTGTACTTCGAGGCCATGCGCGACCTGCGCCTCAAGCGCAAGAGCATTGAACGCGGGGTCATCGACACCTTCCATGACAGCTTCGCCTGCCTAGGCGACAACGACCTGGTGGGTGGCTTGATGGTGCCTGCGCCCGTACGCCGTGCGGTTCATCCTCAACTCACAGCCACCATCGACGCCATGGTTGCAAGGGTCAGTGCTCGCGACGCCACCGCGCTGCAGCACATGGGCCTGCGCTTTCAGGCCCTGCTGGAGTGGCCCTTGCCTGAACAGCTCAACCCGCTGGCGCCTGCGGCCCTGTGTGGCTACTTCATCGATGCGGTCCGTAGCCTGGGCGTGGCGGCACGGGTGAAGGATGTGTTGCTCAAGCTGTTCGAGCGCTACGTGCTGCGTGATGCGGACGTCATCTATGACGAAGCCAACCGGTTGATGGCCGCCGCCGGGGTATTGAGCCATTTGCCGCCCAGCCCGCGCCGCCGTGCCGAGGACCGCCCGTTGTCAGTCCGCCAGCCGCTGGACGAAGGTGAAGGCGCGATAGCTGCGGATGCCTCCGGGCAGTTGCTATTCGACACTTTGCAGCCGTTGCTGGCGCGATCGCGCGGGCTGTTTGCCCCGCGGTTGCAGGCCAACGGCAATGCGCAGCCCGTCGACACCGCCGACGTGCTGCGACTGCTGTCGCACTTGCAGCATTACGTACCAGGCCCAGAAGCCATCGACGAGTTCGAGCTGGGGCAGCAGCTTGAACAATTGCTGCTGAGGGTGAGCGTGCGCAGTGGGACGCGGCGGCGAATTCACCCGGCCGACGAAGACATGATCAACCTCATGGGCTGCGTGTTCACCTTTATCGGCTGCGATGAAAACCTCCCGCCTGTTCTTCGCTCGCTGCTCAAGCGCCTGCAAATTCCACTGCTGAAAGTCGCGTTGCTGGACAAGAGCGTGCTGAGCCGGTCTGGCCACCCGGCCCGGCGCTTGCTCAACGAAATCGCCGGGGCCAGCCTGGGTTGCAACCACGACAAGAACGGCCTGGGTGGCAACCTGCAACTGCGGGTAGAGCGAATCGTGCAGCGTGTTCTCAACGACTTCGCTGAAGACCCGCGCCTGTTCGCCGAGCTGCTTGAAGAGTTCCTCGGCCAGAACCAGCACGAGCGGCGCCGTAACGAGCTGTTCGAGCAGCGCACGCGTGACGCCGAAGAGGGGCGGGTCCAGGCCCTCCAGGCCAGGCGGCAGGTTCAGGCGGTGCTGAACCAGCGCTTGCGCGGGCGTGTGCTGCCGCAGGGCGTGGTGCACATGCTGGTGAAGCACTGGAGCCAAGTGCTGATGCTGGCGTGGTTGAAACAGGGTGAGGCGTCGTGGGCCTGGCGCACGGCAGTGCACACCATGGACACACTGCTTGCCAGCGTAACCCCGCCTCATGAACCCGAAGCGCTCGTGCAGCAGGTGCCCGCGCTTCTGAAAGCACTGCGTGAGGGCCTTGCCAGCGTGGCGACCGACTCGGCTACAACTCGCGACTTCTTCTTGCAGTTGGAACAACTGCACCTGCGCGCTTGCACCGGCGAGCAGCTGCCCACGGAGGATGATGTTCTGGTTGCCCAGGACATCATGCTCGATGCGGCGCAAGAGGAGGGCGCCGTGATGCCTCGCCCGGCAGATGGCCCGCTGAGCCAGGTGAACGGTTTGCGTATCGGTACCTGGATCGAGGTGTTGGACGAACAGGAAGCCCAGCGCTGCAAGCTGGTAGCCCGCATCGATAGCCGCGACAGGCTGGTATTCGCCAACCACACCGGCATGAAAGTGCGCGAGTGGGACGTCGCCGGCCTGGGCCTGGCCCTGCAACAGGGCACCGTCCGGGTGCTGGACGACGGCCCCTTGTTCGACCGGGCGCTCGATGCGGTGATCATAAGCCTGCATGACCTGAAGTAGGCCGCATTACAATCATTCACATGCCAAGGGCGATGGCCGCAGGGCATACTGTGCCCCTGTCTGGCGCTTTTCAGGATCTGCCCCATGCAATTGGACCGTGCCAGTGGTTGGTTCCACGGAGACGGAATCACGCACTGCCCCTCGCCAAATTTCAATGCGCGCCCCCAGGGCGAGCCTATCTCCCTGCTGGTTATCCACAACATCAGCCTGCCACCTGCGTGCTTTGGAAGTGGCAAGGTGCAGCAGTTTTTCCAGAACCGGTTGAACCCGGATGAGCACCCTTACTTTGCAGGCATCTGCCACCTGACGGTATCGGCTCACCTGTTCATCGAACGTGACGGCGCCGTGACGCAGTTCGTGTCATTGTGCGACCGCGCCTGGCACGCGGGTGTGTCCAGCTTCGACGGGCGCGAAGACTGCAACGACTTCTCCATCGGCATCGAGCTCGAAGGCACCGACGAGTTGCCCTACACCGATGCCCAGTACCGGGTACTGGAACAGGTGACCCGGCTTATCCGCAGCGTCTTGCCTGCCATTGGGGTGGATCGCATTATCGGCCACAGCGACATTGCCCCGCAGCGCAAGACCGACCCAGGCCCTGCATTCGACTGGTCGCGCTACCGCGAGGCGCTGAACAACGGCGAGGAAAAGGCATGAGTTTTCTGGTGTTGTTGATGGCGCTGTGGTTCGAGAAGTTTTCGGCCATGCGCCACGGGGTGCAGCGCGACAGCTTCTTCCTGGGCGAACTGGTGCGGCTTGAGCGCAGCGGCAAACGGCAGCCAGGCTGGGTGTTGGCTATCGTGGTACTGGCACCGGTCGCCTTGCTGGTGCTGCTATTGCACGTGCTAGAGCCGGTTGCCTATGGCCTGTTGGCCCTGCCCGTGCACCTGCTGGTACTCATCTACAGCCTGGGCCGTGGCGACGTCAAAGCGCCGCTGGGGCCGTTGCGTGATGCCTGGCGCCGGGGCGATGAACAGGCGGCGCTGCATGTGGCAGAGCGCGACCTTGGCCTGGTGGCCGACGGGCCGCGCAGCTTGATGGAGCGGGTGCAGAGCCAGTTGCTCTGGCAGGTGTACCAAGGCTTTTTCGCCGTCATTTTCTGGTACTTCGTGTTGGGCCCCGCCGCCGCGCTGGCTTATCGGCTGCTGGCGCTGTGCACCGAGCACAGCAGGCAACCCGCACTGCAAACCCGTGCTGAACAGCTGCGCCATATCATGGACTGGCTACCCGTGCGTGTGGTGGCGTTGAGCTTTGCCCTGGTGGGCAATTTTGTCGCGGTCACCCGGGTGATGCTCCATGAAGTGCTGAACTGGCACATCAGCGCTGCGCACCTGGTTGCCCGCGTTGGGCGCATTGCTGACGATATCCCCGATGAAGAAGACACCGAACGTGGGCTCGGCCGGCTGGACAGCCTGTGGGAGCTGGTGCTGCGTTGTGGGGTGCTGTGGTATGCGGTGTTCGCGCTGTTAACGGTGCTGCTCTGAATTGCAGATAACGCTATACCCGGCGTTACTGCAACGCCTGCCAGCCGAATAGCTGGCAGGCGTTGCGGGTGCTGGCATCGGCCAGCGCTTGCACATCCACTCCCATCACCTCGGCCAACGCCTGGGCAATGTCTGGCAGATGTTCCGGGCTGTTGCGCACGCCCGGGTGCATAACAGGGGCCATGTCGGGCGCGTCGGTTTCAAGTACCACGGCGTCTAGCGGCAGCCTGGCCAGGGTCTTGCGCAGGCGCAGCGCCTGCGGCCAGGTGCCGGCACCGCCGAGCCCAAGGCGGAACCCCAGCTTGAGGTATTCGCGCGCTTCTTCGTAGCTGCCGGCAAACGCATGAATGATACCGGCCCGTGCCGGCCGGTAGCGCTTGAGGGTTGCGATCACCTGGGCATGGCTGCGGCGCACGTGCAGCAGGGCGGGGAGCTGGAAGTCGCAAGCCATTTGCAGCTGCGATTCGAACAGATGTTGCTGCTGCGCCTTGTCCAGGTGCGGCAGGTAGTAGTCCAGGCCGAACTCACCTACCGCACACAGCCGAGGGTCGCCCTGCAGGCGCTCGAGCCACCCTCGCAGGTGCTCGAGGTCGGCTGGCCGATGCTGCTCAAGGTATACCGGGTGCAGCCCCAGCGCTGCGGGCAGGCGCGGGTCGGCGCAGGCCAGGTCCCACACCCGCTGGAAATTGGCCTGATACACCCCCAGTACCACCATCCTCATCACGCCACGCGCCTGCGCGCGGGCCAGCAGGCCTGCGCGATCGGCATCGAAGTCGGGGAAATCCAGGTGGGTGTGGGTATCGATCAGGCGCATGGTCAGGCCCGGGTGATGCGCTGCTTGAAGGTGCGGCCAACCGCGTGAACCCCGGGCTGGTAGCGTTGTTCTTCGATAGCGGCCAATGCCAGCTCCAGCGCCGTCGCCGCAATCTGGCCGTGCTGCTGGGCCATGGCGTTGACCGGAAGCGGCAGGAAGTCCAGCAGTTGGTTGTCGCCAAAGGTACCCAGTTGTAGCTGACGGGCTCCGGGCGGGCATGCCTGCAGGGTATCGAACACCCCCTGCAGCAGCACGTAGGACGTGGTGATCAAGGCGTCCGGCAGGCTACCCAGGTCATCGATGAGTTGCTGCATCAGTTGCTGGCCGCAGGCACGGCTGAACGCATCGCCCTGATAACGGCGCACTTCGCCGGTGTAACCCTGCAAGGCTTCATCAAAACCGCCGGCGCGGGCCTGGCTGACGGACAGTTCCAGGCGCGCGCCAATCAGCGCGATGCTGTTGGGCGATGCGCTCAGCAGGCTGGCTGCCAGCCGGCGGCTGGCATCGCGGTCATCACTGATCACCGAGCAGAAGTGTGCCGGGTCCAGGCTACGGTCGATGGCGATCACCGGCAGGCCTTTGTCCTGCAGTTCGCGGTAGCTCTGGTCTTCGGGCGGCAGGCAACTGGCGACGAACAGGGCATCGCAACGCCGCGCCCGGAACAACTGCTGCAGTTGCCGTTCGCTGTCAGGCTGGTCGTCGCTGCTGGCAATCAGCAGTTGGTAGCCGCGGGCCCGGGCGCCTTGTTCCAGCTGCTTGGCGATCCGGGCGTAGCTGGGGTTTTCGAGGTCCGGCAGGATGAAGCCCAGGGTACGGGTATGCCGGCTGCGCAGCCCGGCCGCTTGGGGGTTGGGGGTAAAGCCATGGGCCTCCACCACCGCACGAACCCGTTCCACGGTCGTGTTGCTGATGCGCTGCTGTTCGGCCTTGCCATTGATGACGTAGCTGGCAGTGGTCACGGACACACCGGCCAGACGGGCGATATCGCTGAGTTTCACCGAATTTTCCTTGTTATTACCGGGGCTGGCTATAAGCGTTGGCCGGGCATTCTGCCTGGCGGGTGGCTTGCGGCGCAGACGACTATTGTCGCAATTGTCCGACAGGATGGGGCTTTTTCCTCGGAAGATTATCGAGTAACGTGGCCGCCTGGTCAGGTTAAACGTTTCAGCCTCCGAATTTTCTGCCTCGGCTGCCCTCTGTGCAAGGCTGTTGAGCTGGCCATTTCCGTGAATTTCACAACAATACTCCAGTACCCACCTCGGGAACTGCAAAAGGAGAAGGTCATGCTCGAGCTCGCCAGAGAGCAGATAGCCATGGGCCAGACGGCCCCAGACAAGGCGCACGCATTGCGCCTGCTGGCGGACCGGCTGGTTGCTGACGGGCTGGTCGCCGACGGTTACCTGCAAGGTTTGCAGGACCGCGAGGCGCAAGGCTCCACCTTCCTCGGCCAGGGGATCGCCATCCCCCATGGCACCCCGCAAACCCGCGACCTGGTGTTCGCCACCGGTGTGCGCCTGTTGCAGTTCCCCGAGGGTGTGGACTGGGGTGATGGCCAGAGGGTCTACCTGGCCATTGGCATTGCTGCCCGCTCCGACGAGCACCTGCGGCTGCTGCAACTGTTGACCCGCGCCCTGGGCGAAACCGACCTGGCCGAGGCGTTGCGCCGGGCCAGCACGGCCGACGCGCTGCTCAAGCTGCTGCAAGGCGCCCCTCAGGAACTGGCGCTGGACGCCCAATTGGTGGGCCTGAACCTGGCCGCCGAAGATTTCGACGAACTGGCCTGGCGCGGCGCTCGCCTGCTCCAGCGTGCCGAGTGCGTGGACAGCGGTTTTGCCGCCGTGCTGCAGCAGGCCGAGCCTCTGCCCCTGGGCGAAGGCCTGTGGTGGTTGCACAGCGAGCGCCAGGTCCGCCAGCCAGGCCTGGCCTTCGTGACCCCGCAGCAGCCGCTGCGTTACCGCGACCAGCCGCTCAACGGCCTGTTCTGCCTGGCCAGCCTGGGTGCGGCGCACCAGGCCCTGCTGGAACGCCTGTGCGAAGTGCTGATCGAAGGCCGTGGCCAGACGCTGTACCAGGCGACCAGCAGCCGGGCCGTGCTCCAGGTGTTGGGTGGCGAGGCGCCAGCAGACTGGCCCAGCGCGCGCATCGTGCTGGCCAACCCCCATGGCCTGCATGCCCGTCCGGCCAAGGTGCTAGCGCAGTTGGCCAAGGGCTTTGAAGGCGAGATCCGCGTACGCCTGGTCGACAGTGCCCAGCCCGCCGTGTCGGTGAAGAGCCTGAGCAAGCTGCTGAGCCTGGGCGCCCGCCGTGGGCAGGAACTGGAACTGGTGGCCGAGCCTGACATTGCTGCCGACGCCTTGCCGGTGCTGCTTGCCGCCATCGAACAGGGCCTGGGTGAAGACGTCGAGCCGCTGCCAACCAGCCCGGCCCCGGTAAGCACCCCGGCCCCAGAGGTGTTGCGGGCGCCCGCGCCGGGCAGCCGTGTGCAGGGTGTGGGCGCTGCGCCGGGCATCGCTTGCGGGCCAGCCCATGTGGTCACCGAACGCGCTTTCGACTACCCGCTGCGTGGCGAGTCGTGCAGCGCCGAGCGCCAGAAGCTGCGCGATGCCATTGCCAGTGTGAACACCGACTTGCAGGCGCTTGTGCAACGCAGCGAGGCGAGCATCGGCGAGATTTTTGTCACCCACCAGGAAATGCTCGCCGACCCGGCCCTGACCGATGACGTCGAACAGCGCCTGGGGCAGGGCGAGAGCGCCGCCGCCGCCTGGATGGCCGTGATCGAAGCCGCCGCCAGCCAGCAGGAGGCCCTGCATGATGCCTTGCTGGCCGAGCGCGCGGCCGACCTGCGTGACGTGGGCCGGCGGGTCCTTGCCCAGCTGTGTGGCATACAGGCACAGGCCGAACCTGACCAGCCCTACGTGCTGGTGATGACCGAGGTCGGCCCGTCCGACGTCGCCCGCCTGGACCCGGCACGGGTCGCCGGTATCGTCACCGCCCAAGGGGGCGCCACCGCACACAGTGCCATCGTCGCCCGGGCCTTGGGCATTCCGGCAGTGGTGGGTGCAGGTGCCGCGATGCTGCTGCTGGAAAACGGCACGCCGCTGTTGCTGGATGGCCAGCGCGGCGTGGTCAATGTCGCCCCGCCGGCAGAAGACCTGCAGCGGGCATTGGCCGAGCGCGACCTGCGCGAGCAACGCCTGCAGGCGGCGTGGGAGAAACGCCTGGAACCTGCGGTCACCCGCGATGGCCACGCCATCGAAGTGTTCGCCAACATCGGCGAGAGCAGCGGCATCGCCAAGGTGGTCGACCAAGGCGCCGAAGGCGTGGGCTTGTTGCGTACCGAGCTGATTTTCATGGCCCACCCCCAGGCCCCTGACGTCGCCACCCAGGAGGCTGAGTACCGCCGGGTGCTGGACGGCCTGGGCGGCCGCCCGCTGGTGGTGCGTACTTTGGACGTGGGCGGCGACAAGCCTTTGCCCTACTGGCCGATCGCTGCCGAAGAAAACCCCTTCCTGGGTGTGCGCGGGGTGCGCCTGACCCTGCAGCGCCCACTGGTGATGGAAGACCAGCTGCGCGCCCTGCTGCGTGCCGCCGACAACCGCCCGCTGCGCATCATGTTCCCCATGGTCGGCCAGGTGCATGAGTGGCGCGAGGCACGGGCCATGGTCGAGCGCCTGCGGGCGGAAATACCAGTGGCAGACCTGCAGCTGGGGATCATGGTCGAGGTGCCGTCGGCAGCGCTGCTGGCGCCGCAACTGGCCCGCGAAGTGGACTTCTTCAGCATCGGCACCAACGACCTGACCCAATACACCCTGGCCATCGACCGCGGCCACCCCAGCCTGTCGGCCCAGGCCGACGGCCTGCACCCGGCAGTGCTCAGCCTGATCGACATGACCGTGCGCGCCGCCCATGCCCATGGCAAATGGGTAGGGGTATGCGGCGAACTGGCCGCCGACCCGCAAGCGGTGGCTGTGCTGCTGGGGCTGCAGGTGGACGAGCTGAGCGTCGCGTCGCGCAGCATCGCCGAGGTCAAGGCACTGGTGCGCCAGGCCGATTATTCGACGGCCCGCGCCCTGGCGCAGGAGGCCTTGCAACAAGACAGCGCCGCAGCGGTGCGTGCGCTGGTGGAGCGTTACTGAATGGCCAAGATACTGACCCTTACCCTGAACCCCGCACTGGATATCACCATCGGCCTGGACACCCTGCGCCCCGGGCACGTCAACCGCAGCCTGGCCCAGCAAAGCCACGCCGCCGGCAAGGGCCTGAATGTGGCGCAGGTGCTGGCCGACCTGGGGCACAGCGTAACCGTTGCCGGCTTCCTCGGGCAGGACAACCTGCAGGCGTTTGAAGCCCTGATCGACTGGCGCGGCTTTGCCGACTGCTTCGTGCGCGTGCCCGGTGAAACCCGCAGCAACCTCAAGTTGGTCGAAGCCGATGGCCGGGTCACCGACATCAACGGCCAAGGCCCTGCAATCGACGACGCCGCCCGCAGCGCCCTGTTGCGTCTGCTGCTGCAAGTCGCCCCCGGCCATGATGCGGTGGTGGTCGCCGGCAGCCTGCCCCGTGGCGTAGACCCGCACTGGTTCCGGCAACTGCTCGACACGCTCAAGGCGCAGGGCCTGAAAGTAGCCCTGGACAGCAGTGGCGAGGCCCTGCGTGCAGGCCTGCAGAGCGCGCCATGGCTGGTTAAACCCAATACCGAAGAGCTGGGCGAAGTGCTTGGCCTGGCTGTGGATGAGCCCGCGCAGCAAGGCGAAGCTGCCCAGCGCTTGCTGGCAACCGGTATCGAGCACGTGGTGGTGTCTGCCGGCGAGCAGGGCGTGCGCTGGTTCCGCCAAGGGACAACCCTGGCCGCTGTACCGCCCAAGGTGACGGTGGCAAGTACCGTCGGGGCCGGCGATTCACTGGTGGCGGGCATGGTGCACGGCCTGCTGCAGCATGAGGCCCCTGCCCGAACCTTGGCCCGGGCCACCGCCATCGCGGCCCAGGCCGTCACCCAGGTGGGCTTCGGCATCCGCGACCAGGCGCAACTGGCGCACTTGGAAGCCGGGGTGCAACTGACAGAACAACAAGAGGGTTGCCGATGAACATTGCCATTGTCACCGCCTGCCCCAACGGGCAGGTGTCGAGCGTGCTGAGTGCGCGGCTGCTGTCCGCCGCTGCCCAGCGCCGCGGCTGGAGCACCAGCGTTGAGGTGCAGGATACCGAGCACCCGGAGCGCCAGCTCAGCGCTGCGCAGATCGCCGAGGCCGACTGGGTGCTGGTGGTCAGCACCGGATCTGTGGACCTGAGCCGCTTTGTGGGCAAGCGTGTTTACCAGAGTACGCCGTCCCAGGCCCTGGCCGACCGCGAAGGTTTTCTGGATGAAGCCGCCGCCCATGCCAGCCTGTTGGCTGCCGCTGCGCCCGAGACCGCGGTCGCTACCCACACCGCCGTACGCATCGTGGCCGTCACCGCCTGCCCGACCGGCGTTGCGCATACCTTCATGGCAGCCGAGGCTTTGCAGCAGGCGGCGCAGCAGCTGGGCTACCAGCTTACGGTCGAGACCCAAGGCTCGGTGGGCGCGCGCAACCCGTTGTCTGCCGACGCCATCGCGGCGGCCGATGTGGTGCTGCTGGCCGCCGACATCGAAGTGCCCACGGCGCGGTTCGCCGGCAAGCGCATCTACCGCTGCGGTACCGGCATCGCCTTGAAGCAGGCGCGAGCCACCCTGGATAAGGCCTTGGCCGAGGCGAAAGTGGAAGGGGCTGCCGATGCGGCAGCTGCCGCCCCGGCCAAGGGCGAGAAAACCGGGGTGTACAAGCACCTGCTGACCGGTGTGTCCTTCATGTTGCCCATGGTGGTGGCGGGCGGCCTGCTGATTGCACTGTCGTTCGTATTCGGCATCGAGGCGTACAAGGAACCCGGTACCCTGCCTGCAGCTTTGATGCAAATCGGTGGCGAAGCCGCCTTCAAGTTGATGGTGCCGCTGTTGGCCGGTTACATCGCCTGGTCCATCGCCGACCGCCCCGGGCTGGCCCCCGGCATGATAGGCGGCCTGCTGGCCAGTACCCTGGGCGCAGGCTTCATTGGCGGCATCGTGGCGGGTTTCCTGGCCGGTTACAGCGCAAAAGCCATTGCCCGCTGGGCGCGGCTACCCACCAGCCTGGAAGCGCTCAAGCCAATCCTGATCATCCCGTTGCTGGCCAGCCTGTTCACCGGCCTGATCATGATCTATGTGGTCGGCCAGCCGGTGGCGGCCATGCTCGAGGGCCTTACCCATTTCCTCGACAGCATGGGCACCACCAATGCCATCCTGCTGGGCCTGTTGCTGGGCGGCATGATGTGCGTGGACCTGGGCGGGCCGATTAACAAGGCGGCCTACGCGTTTTCGGTCGGGCTGCTGGCTTCGTCCAGCTACGCACCCATGGCGGCCACCATGGCGGCGGGCATGGTGCCGCCGATTGGCCTGGGTATCGCCACCTTCCTGGCGCGTCGCAAGTTCGCGCAAAGCGAGCGGGAGGCGGGCAAGGCTGCACTGGCGCTGGGGTTGTGCTTTATCTCTGAAGGTGCAATTCCGTTCGCCGCCAAGGACCCGCTGCGGGTGATCCCCGCAAGCATTGCGGGCGGCGCGCTCACCGGGGCGTTGTCGATGTATTTCGGCTGCAAGCTGATGGCGCCCCACGGCGGGCTGTTCGTGTTGCTGATCCCCAATGCCATCAACCATGCCTTGCTTTACCTGCTGGCAATCGTCGCGGGTAGCCTGGTGACGGCAGTGATTTACGCGGTGATCAAGAAGAGCGAGCAGGTAGAACTGGCCGTGGCGCCCGCCAAAGGCTGACCCGTTCACCTTTCACCCATGCCCTGGGGCCACTCAGCCGCTCCAGGGCATGGACGCGTCAGCGTGATTGATGCTTGTGCCGCAATGGCACCAGCAGGTCACTCAGGCCGTTATGGTCGATTTCGTGCATCAATGCCAGTAACCCACCCAGTTCCCCCTGCGGAAAACCCTTTCGGGCAAACCAGGCCAGGTAGTCCCCCGGCAGTTCAGCGATGGCGCGACCCTGATATTTGCCGAACGGCATGGTGCGGGTAACGAGTAATTCCAGGGTTTCTGGGTTCATGTCTGTTCACTGAGTCCGATTGATGCGGTGACGATACTGCAATCTGCACGAGCGCCGAAGTCGCGATCATGCAGAACGCCGCTGCCGAGAGTTTACGGTCATCATTTAAATCATTGATATATATATAGTTTTATTTATTTGTCAGGTTGGCACGATCGCTGCTCTTATCTAGAGGACTACCACCTGCCAAGGAGTTTTGCCATGAGCAACCCGAACAAAGACGTTGTGGATGTACTGAACGACCTGATCGAGTACAGCAAAGACGGCGAGAAGGGTTTCCGTGAATCGGCCGACGATGTGAAGAACACTGAGCTCAAGGCATTCTTCGCACAGCGTGCTGGCGAGTGCGCCAACGCCGCAGCAGAGCTGCAAAGCGAAGTGCGTCGCCTGGGTGGCGACCCTGAGACTTCCACCAGCATCAGCGGTGACCTGCACCGTGGTTGGGTGAACCTTAAGTCCATGGTCACCGGCAAAGACGAAGAGGCCGTTCTGAACGAAGTGGAACGTGGTGAAGACCACGCCCTGAAGGCCTACAAAGAAGCCCGCGAAAAACTGGTCAAGCTTGGGCGCGCAGCTACCGATACCGCTTATGCGCTGGTTGAGAAGCAACTGCAAGGCGTACAGCGTAACCACGACCAGGTCAAAGCCCTGCGCGACGCCGCCCGCGCTCGCTCTTAACGGCCGGGCCCCTCGACACGGTTGCGGCCATTGGCTTTAGCCCTGTAGAGCGCTTCATCCGCAGCACCCAGCAGGCCTGCCAGGTCATGCTGGGTGTTTGCCGTGTGGGCACTGACGCCAATGCTCACCGTGACAGGTTGTGTGTCCTGGCCAAACGGCGCCAGCCGCTCAACCCGGGCGCGTATTATCTCTGCCAGCAGCATCGCCCCCGCCTCATCGGTTTCCGGCAATACCACCTGAAATTCCTCACCCCCGTAACGGGCTGCCAAGTCGGCAGGCCGCCTGATCGACGCCTCGATGGCCTTGGCTACCTCGCGCAAGGCATGGTCGCCCCCTGCATGGCCGTGGCGCTGGTTGAATGCCTTGAAATGGTCCACATCCACCATCAGCACGGCGAGTGGCTTGCGGTTGCGCTGGGTACGCGCCCATTCCTGGCGCAGCACCTGGTCGAGCCGCCTGCGGTTGGCCAGGCCGGTCAGGCTGTCGGTTGCAGCCAGGGCGGCAAGGCCCTGTTCAGCCTGTTGGCGCCGACGCAGTTCTCGGCCCAGCAGCAGTGTCAGCCACAGGATGCCTGCGCACAGCAGGCCCGTGGCGACACTGACCATGATGGCGGTGCGGCGCCACGAGGCGAATACGTCGTCGGCAGAATGCACCACCAGCACGATCAGGGGCAATTGCGCGACCCTGGCGAAGGTGTACATGCGCGGGCGACCGTCGGTTGCCGACGCCGCAGTAAAACTGCCGCTCTGCTGGCTGAGCATGCGGCGGAAATTCGGTCGGTCTGCATAATTGCTGCCGATGGGTGGGTCCTGCGCGCGTGCGGGTTGACGCGCCAGCAGCTGGCCATCGGTATTGAACAGGTTGATGTTGCTGTCCGCACCAATGTCCAACCTGCGGAACAGGTCCACGAAGTAAGACAGGCGCAGGGCACCGGCGGCAACACCGGCAAATTCGCCACCAGGCCCCGTGATGCGCCGGCTGAAGCTGATGCACCAGTCCAGGCCGCCCAGCCGCGCCTTGAACGGTGGGCCAACCAGCAACCCCAGGCTTTCATTGCGCGCGTGGGCCTGAAATACCCCGGTGTCGGCGAAATTGGCCTTGCGTGGCACAGTGCTGGTTGAGTCCCCCACCACATCGCCTTGCTTGTCCAGCCATAGCACGTCCCCGCGCTTGCGGTCGACGAACGCTTCGTTGAACAGCAAGCGCTGGCGCACCGGGCCCGGCATGCTCGGCAGCTCGCTGCGCCCAACGGCCCATATCAGACCCTTGAGGGATTGGTCGTAAAGCTCGGCATTGCGCAAAATGTCACTTTCGATCAGCTGCACGATGTTGCTGGCCGAGCGCACGGCCGACAACTCCACGCTGTCCCGCTCACGGGCCAGCAGGTAACTGACGATGGCCACGATCGCCAGCACGGCCACGCAGCTGCCCAGGGTAAGCGCCAGTTCGGGGTGTGACCTGTGAAGTGCGAAACGCGGTGAGGGGGTTGGCATGTTCGCTACTGCAGGGGCAGGGCCATTCGCGGCGGCGACATTCTAGGGAACTGTGGATTGTCGGACAAGTTTGCCCGACAGAATCCCCATGCGGCAGTGTTCAGCACTGCCGCAGGTTCAGGCCGAGGGGCGGCAGACCCAGGTCAGAACACGTTGAACGGGTAGTCGACGATAACCCGCACTTCATCGTTGTCGCTGTTGCTGTCGATGGACGCATAGCCCTGGCTGCCACGGTGGGTGGCGTAGCGCAGCAATACCGACAGGTCCTTGAAGTCACCTTCCTGGAACACGTATTTCACATCCAGGTCGCGCTCCCAGTGGGTGGCGTTCTTGCCGTCGGCGCGGTAGTAGTCGTAGTGGGTATTGCCCTGGTCGGCCTTGGTCAGGTCTGCCTTACCCCGCGAGTACGACAGCGACGTGCTCAAGCCAGGCATGCCCAGGCCGGCGAAATCGTAGCCGTATTGCAGCTTCCACGAGCGCTCGTTGGGCGCGTTGAAGTCCGAGTACATGCGCGAGTTGTCCAGGTACACGCTGTCACCCAGGTTGATGTAGTCGAACGGCGTGTCACCGTTGACCCGCTGGTAGGCCGCCGTCACGCTGTGGTGCCCGGCGTTCAACGTCAGGTGCAGGCTGTAGGTATTGTTGTCGATGCGCCCGAGCAGCGCCCTGCCGGTGTTCTGGGTGTGGTAGAAGTGCGCGCCAGGGTTCAGGCTGAGCTGGTCGTTGACCACGTAGGTGTAGTCGAAGTCAGCGTAGTACTGGTTCCAGATGTCCTTGAGCTCAGCGGCATACAGGCTGGTGGTGATGCTTGGCGTGCCGGTCCAGGCGGCACCGGCCCAGCTCAGGTGTCGGCTTTTGTCGTGGCCGTCGAGGGTGCCGTAGTAGCTGTCGATGCGGCGGTGTCCGCTTTGGTTGTATGGCTTGGTGAAACTCACCTGGCCACCTTCGAGCAACAGGCCGTCGATGCTGTGGTTGCTCAGGCTGACGCCGCGGAAGGTCTGCGGCAGCATGCGGGTTTCACCACCGGCGATCACCGGGTTGGTCAGAAACAGGTCGCCGGCTTTCAGTTCGGTATCCAGTGCCCTGAGCTTCACCGCAGCCCCCGCGGTGGAGAATGAACGCGGGGCGGCGCCCAGTTCGCCATCAGCTTTGACATGGGCAGGCAGGATGCTGGTACCAGCATAACCGCCACCGCCGTCCAGCTTCAGCCCCAGCATGGCATGAGCATCGAGACCAAAACCGACCGTGCCAGGGGTATAGCCCGATTCGAAACGCGCCACGGCACCCTGGCCCCATTCACGTTTGTCGCGAACGCTGGGGTTGTGGTTGTCGCGGTTGAAGTAGGCATTGCGCAGGTTCAGGTTCAGGGACGAGCCTTCGACAAAACCCTGGGCCGGGCTGTCATCTGCCTGGGCGGCGCATGGAATAGTTGCAGTCAATGCAATGAACAACGGGGTAAAACGGAACGCGGAAGGCACCGGGACAAGCTCCTTGTTTCTGTCGGTGGGGCAGTTTTTGTTGTCGATGTTTGCGCTTTATATCAAGGGACGATAGGGCCGGGCAGAAAACCAGCGCCTATAAAAAAAGCCGCTGATCGGCAGCGGCTTTCAAAGGCTAACATATCGACACAAACCCTGGCCATGTCACCCAAGGCCCACCGCGGCACAGCGGCTTCAGCTGTCGGCATTGGCATCCACGGTAGCTTTTGCAGCGGTCTGTTTTGCGCCTTTCACGGCATCCAGCTGTTGTGCGGCAACGGCTTCGCGAGCCTCTTCGTGGGTGCTGGCGAATGCTGCATTGCGGGCGACGAACGCCGGGGACTCTTCGGCCATGGCCAGGGGTGACAACAACAGGGAAGACAGGACGAACACGCTGGCAATACCCATACTGTTGGACATTTGTAACTACCTTCTTGCGGTGCAAGTGTTAATGAGGACAGGGCTGAAGTTAGCCCTTCACCGGCCTTGGAAACAGAGTGAAGTTGGATAAGCACTCTTGCACGAAAGGTAACTATCTTCGGCAAACAGGTGGCGTCCAGGCGTAAACCTGCGGGCTAGAGCCTTTCAAGCCCATCGCCCGTTACGCCTGGGGCAGGCGTGCGCAATCAATAGGGGCGTTCAGAACCCGATAAAAGCGTAATAAACAGGCGGTTCGCTGGTGGTTTGCATCCCCCAGGCCTGCAAGTCTGAAACCAGTGCTTCATTCTCCACATGCAAGGTCCAGCGCTCACCGTCGGTTTCTGCAACCTGCGACAGGGCCGTTGCGAAAGCGCCCATGTCGGGCAGGTAGGCGGTAAAGCCATTGCCTTTCACTGCGCTGGTGGTCATGCCCAGCCTCTGGCACACCGCAACCTTCGCGGCGATGTCGTCACGGTCAGCCTGGCGGGATGCCTGCACCAACGCCTCCAGGCCAGCATCCAGCAACTGTGTGCCGTGAATCAGTTGCGGGCCCTGCTGCCAGGCTTCGGGTGGGCAGTCCTTGCTCTCCGGCCGCAGCGGGATATGCGGGTTGATTTCTACCGGGTAGATACGGCACACCAGCGGCCGTTGCTCGTAGATGGTGCACAGGTCGTTGTCGTCCAGGTTGCGACAACGGCCCGGGTTGAAGGCGGCGAAGGTCACCGACACCCGGGCCTCACCACTGCCGCACGGCACCGGGTGGGAGCGACGCAGCACATGGTCGCGCTGCTCAGCCGGCATGCCCGGGCCGTCCGTCACGAACGCCTCGATCAGAACCACCACCTGCCCACCCGCATCCGCCCACTGGCGGGCCTCGCTCAAGGTCAGGGGTACGTGATGCCCGGTGCAGCACTTGCCGCAACCGGTGCAGGCGAAACGTAGGCTGTCGGTCACTTGCTCTGCGGGCTCCACTCACTGACGTACGCCTGCTGCTGACGGCGATCGTACAGGCACAGCTCGGTGCCGGTGCGCTGCTTCATGTGCTTTTGCGGGTACACGCCTTCAATCAGCAGGGCGCTCATGGCCACCCGGTCATCGAACTCTGCAGGCTTGCCGCGGGCATGGGCGTTCTTGAACTGGCTGGCGGCCAGGCACGCCTTGATCATCTGCTGGCGGTGTTCGTTCCAGGCCTCATTGCTGGAGGCTTGGGCAACGCCGCTGAACAGGGCGCAACTGATCACAATGGAGCTGAGGCACTTCATGAATGGCTTCCCACAGGTCGCTGGCTGAGAGGGAATTATGCCCCAGTCACACCTGAGGGCAAGCCGGGTGTGGTCACAGCCGGTCAGCGCTCGGCGAACACCACGGCCCGCGCCGCCACCACCAGGCAGTCGGTCAGCTCCGGGGAAGAAAATTTGGTAAGGATGGCGTTGGCCCCGGCCTGGGTCGCCTTCTCGCTGCTCATGGCACTGTCCAGCGAGGTGTGCAGCAGCACGTAGAGGTGTTGAAAGTCCGGGGTCTGGCGCAAGGTGCGGGTGAACGCGTAGCCGTCCATTTCGCTCATCTCGATGTCCGAGACGATGATGTTGATTTCCTGCGCCGTGCCTTGCAGTTCCAGCAGCACGTTGATGGCGTCCTTGGCACTGCGTGCGGTGCGGCATTCGATGCCCAGGTTGCGCAGGGTATGCACCGACTGCTGCAGGGCCACGTTGCTGTCGTCCACCACCAGGATGTTGGCAGCGGCCAGCAGGCTGGCATCTTCCTCGCTGAGCCCACCAGGGTGAGGCTCCGGCGCAGGCGGGGCGATGCCGTGGATGACTTTTTCGATGTCCAGTACCTGTACCAGGGCGTTGTCCACCCGCGTTACACCGGTGATGAACGAGCGGTTGCCCGAGCCGAAGGGCGGGGGTTTGATGTCGGTGCTCAGGCAATGCACGATGCGGCTTACCGCCTGCACGTGCAGGCCCTGGCGCGAGCGGCTGATCTCGGTGACGATGAGGCAGCCACCGTTCGGGTCGGCCAGCGGCATCTCGCCGATGGCGCGGGACAGGTCGATGACCGACAGCGGGTGGCCACGCAAGGTGGCCACGCCCTTCACGTGCGGGTGCGATTCAGGCAGCTTGGTCAGCGCTGGGCAGGGGATGATTTCGCTGACCTTGAGCAGGTTGATTGCCATCAGCTTGCCGCTGCGCAGGGTGAACAGCAGCAGGGACAAAGCGTCCGCGCGGGCATTTTGCGTGGCCATGGTGACCTTCGGTGGGGAACAGGGGATAACAGGCTATCGGCCTGTTCCGTGCAGGCTTTAGGGTGGATTGACTAACGTTCGCGCAACGCCTCCTTGGCCCGGTTGAGCGGCTTGATCAGGTAGTCGAGGATGGTCTTTTCGCCGGTGCGGATATCCACCGTGGCAATCATCCCCGGCACGATCGCAAAGTGCTTGCCAGCCTTGTTCTGCAGGCTGTCCTGCTCGGTGCGGATGAACACCCGGTAGTAGTAGATTTCCGGTTTAACCTCGTCCTGCAGGGTATCGGGCGAGATCCCCACCACCTTGCCATCCAGGCCGCCATACACCGAATAGTCATAGGCGCTGATCTTTACCTTGGCCTGCTGGTCGGGGTGGATGAAGGCGATGTCGCGCGGTGCGATGCGGGTTTCGATCAGCAGGCGTTCGTCCATCGGCACGATCTTCATCACCTGGCCGCCCGGTTGCACCACGCCGCCCAAGGTATTGACCTCGATGTCCTTGACGATACCCCGCACCGGCGAGCGCAGCGTCAGGCGGGTGAGCGAATCGCTGCGCCCACGAATGACCTCCGACAAACTGTCGGCCTCGGCACTGGCCTTGGCCAGTTCTTCCCTGGCGCGCACCAGGTAGTCCGACCGCGCCTCGGTGGCCTTGAGTTCCAGTTCCGAGCGCTGGCGGTTCAGGCGAATCACCTCCACCCGGCTGGAAGCGCCCATCTTGGCCAGGTTTTCGGTGATTTTCAGCTCGCTGCGCACCAGCCGCAGCGAGTCCTCGATGCCGGCCAGGGTCTGCTCCAGGCCACGGCGGCGGGTCTGGTACAGCGCGGTTTCGGCATCAATCAGCTCCGGCGATTCGCGCAAACCGGGCGGAAACACCAGGGGCTTGCCAGTGACCTCTGCCTGCAGGCGCGCCTGGCTGGCCTTTGCCGCGCGGTACTTGGCCTCGCTCTCGCCCACGCTGGAGGCCGTCTTGGTCGGGTCGAGCTGAGCCAGCACCTGGCCACGCTCGACCAGGTCGCCTTCGGCCACACTCATCTGCGCGACGATTCCGCCTTCGAACGACTGGATCACCTGCTCCCGCGAACTGGGGATGACCTTGCCAGTGCCGGTGGATACCTCGGTCACTTCGAACCAGGCCGCCCAGGCCAGGAACGCCGCCAGCATCAGAGCGCACAAGGTGATCAGGCGGCTGGCGCGGAACACCGCCTGGTCGTCCTGCCCATCGAGGTAAGAGGCGGGGAGTTCATGGTTGCTCATGCCTGCGCTCCTTGCAGCTTGGCCAGCGCGGCTTCGCGCGCATCATCGATGACGACCCGCCCGCCATCGAGGACCACGATGCGGTCTACCCGCTGCAGCACGCTCAGGCGGTGGGTGGCGATCACCAGGGTGCGGCCCTGGCAGAAGCGGTCGAGGTTATCCAGCAGCCGGCGTTCGGTGATGTCGTCCAGCGAGGCGGTCGGCTCATCCAGCAGCAGCACCTGCGGCTGGCGCACCAGCAGGCGTGACAGCACCAGGGCCTGACGCTGGCCGCCAGACAACCCCAGCCCGCCCTCCAGAATCAGGTGGTCCATGCCCTTGGGCAGGCGTCGCACGAAGTCCAGGGCGCCGGTGGCAGCCAGCGCAGCCACCAGTTCCTGGTCGCTGGCTTGCCCGGCCCCCAGGGTGAGGTTTTCCCGCAGGGTGCCGTGGAACAGCCGTGCGTACTGGGCGAGCAGCCCCACGTCGCGGCGCAGGTCGGCAGGGTCGAGGTGGGCCATGGCGATGCCATCCAGGCTGACTTCACCCTGGCTCAGGTCCATTGCGCCGGCAAGGGCCTGCAGCAGTGTCGACTTGCCTGCACCGTTGCGACCCAGTACGGCAATGCGTTCGCCTGGGCGAATGTCCAGCCGGGCGATGTTGAGCACCGGTGGGGTGTCTTCGCTGTAGCGGAAGGTGGCCTGGCGCAGGCTGTACTCCCCGCGAATGGCGGGCAGGTGCACCCGTGCCTCACCCTCCGGGTGGTCGACGGGCGACTGCATCAGCTTGTCCAGCCCCTGCAAGGCCACCTTGGCCTGCTGCCAGCGGGTGAGCACATGAGTAAGCTGGGCCAGCGGCGCCATCATGCGCGAAGACAGCATGGACGCGGCCACCAGGCTGCCGGTGGTGAGGTCCCCGGCAATGACCATGGGCGCGCCGATGACGATGACCACGGCGAACACCGCGCCCTGTACGTTCTGCGTCCAGGCCACCAGGCCATTGGTGAGTGTGCGCAGGCGCAGGTTGGTGTGGGCGCAGGCGGCGTTGTACTGGTTCCATTGCCGCTCGAAGCGCGCCTCGGCCTGCAGTGCCTTGATTTCGTCCAGGCCTTGCACGCTTTCCACCAGCATGGCATTGCGCAGCGACGACTCGCGCATCGACGCATTGGCCAGCCGGGCCAGGCGCCGCTGCGCCAGCAGGCCCGGCAGCACCATGGCCAGCAAGGCCACCAGCGGCACGAACACCAGCACGCCGCCGATCAGCCAGAACACCAGCAGGAACAACAGGAAGAAGGGCAGGTCGGCCAGCGCCGTGGCCGTGCTGGAGGTGATCAGGTCACGCACCGACTCCAGCTCGCGCAATTGCGAGATGAACGAGCCGGTGGATTTGGGCCGTACCGAGTTGCGCAGGCGCAGGGCATGCCCGTACACCAGGTCGCTCACCCGCAGGTCTGCACGCTTGCCCAGCAGGTCGGTCACCTTCAGCCGCAACAGGCGCATGCTGAAGTCGAACACCAGCGCCAGCACCACACCACCAAACAGCACGTACAGGGTGGGCAGCGATTCGGCCGGGATCACCCGGTCGTACACCTGCATGGAAAACAGCACACCCGCCAGCGCCAGCACATTGGCCACCAGCGAAGCGACCATCACCTGGCCATAGGGGCGCAGGTCGCGCAGCACGATGCGGGCGAACCAGTGGCGGTCGTAGGGGGCGGTGTAGTCGTCGGTGCGCACGTCGCGCAGCGGGCGTGCCGGGCGCAGCAGGGCGACGCGGGTGATTCTGTCCACCAGGGTATCGCGTGGCAGGCGTGATGCGAGGCCTTGATCGCCGGCAAACACCACGGCCAGTTCGTCTTCCTGGGTGACCGACTCCACCACCGCCAGCTGGCCGTCGTCCAGCTCCAGCACCAGCGGCGTGCGCCACTGGCGCAGCCCTTTGGCGTCGAAGCGCACGAAGCGCAGCGCCAGGCCCGCCTGGCGCGCCATGTGGCGCAGGATTTCGTCCAGCGGGCGGGCATCTTCGTCAGCCGCCAGGCGGATACGCTGGGGCGATACGTCCAGGCGGTAGTGGTGGGCCACCTGCAGCATCACCTCAAGCCACGGGCCCAGGTCTGCGCGGGGCGCGGGTGCAGGGGCCGCGGCCTGTTCAGGCAGCGTCACATTGATCGGGTCGCTCATGGCTGGATCTCCACACCTTGCAGGTTGCGCCCCTCAAGGCCCAGGGCGGCCCGCAGAGCGCCGGTGTTGTACAGGCAGTCCACGTCCAGGCGCAGCAGGTCGGAGCGGGTGCCGGCCAGCTCGAAACGTGATTGGTAGATTTCCTGCTCGGCGTTCAGCAGGTCGAGCAGTGGCCGGGTGCCCAGGTCCAGGTATTGGCGGCCGTACAGCATGCGCGCCTCCTGAATGCTGACCTGGCGCGCTTCCAGCGAACCCAGGCGACGGCCCAGGCCGGAGGTTTGCGCCATGGCTTCGGCCAGCCCACGGCGCGCCTGCAGGCGGGCGGCGTCTTCGGCGGAGTCGGCGGCGGTGAGCGCATAGCCGGCTGCCCGGGTGCGCGCGCTGATGGCCCCGCCCTGGTAGATAGGCACTTCCACGTTCAGGTAGATACCGGCCTGGGTTCGGTCCAGGCGACCGTTGTCGCGGTTGTAGTCGTTGTCCAGGTAGTGGTTGACCTGCGGCTGCAACGACACCGTCGGGTAAGCCTCGGCCTTGGCCTGGGCCAGTTCGGCCTGGCCCTGAGCGCGCTGGGCCAGGGCCATCAGCACACCTGGCAGGCGCTCGTCGCCCTGCGCCGGGCGCTGGCAAGCCTGGGCCAGTTCCGGGGGCGGCTGCTCGGTGAGGGAGACGGGCGTGACGCGCCCCAGCAAGGCGGCCAGGGTGGAACGCCAGCGTTCGTACTGCGAACGGTATTCTTCCAGCACGGCGCGGGCGCTTTGCACCCGGGACTCGGCCTGCACCACGTCGGAACGGGTACTGGCACCCATGTCGCTGCGCTGACGGGCCATGCTGGCAATGTCACCGACCCCGCGGATCTGCTCGCGGGCGATGGCGATCAACTGCTCGTAGCGGCGGGTTTCGATCCAGGCATAGGCGGTATCGCGCGCCAGGTCGTCCACTACCAGCAGGATGTTGGCCTGGGCACGGGCGGCAGCGGCCTGGGCGGCACTGACCGCATGGTCCACCTTGCCGAAGTCGTACAGCATCTGCTTGAGCGAAAGGTTTACCGCCTGGCTGTTGCGGTCGCCCCCATAGCCGGTGTCATAGCCGGTGCGGATACCCCCGGAAATCTGCGGGTAATAGCCCGCGCGGGCGACGTTGATGCCCTCGCCCTGCTTGTAGAGGTCGCCGATGGCCTCGGCGATACTCGGGTGCCATTGCGCAGCCTGCAGCACCGCATCGGACAACCCCAGGCGCTGGGCGCTGGCGACCGGCGCCATGCCGGTGGCGGGGCGGGTGGGTACGGCACCTGGCGCATCGCGCAACAGCGATGGGCCAATTTGGCGCAACGTCGGGTCCAGGTCATCGGCGGCCTGGGCCGCCGGGTAAAGGTTCATGGCCAGGAGCCCGAAGGCCCCCAGCAACAACGGTGACAGCGCACTGCTTCGCTTCACTGAGTGTCCTTACTGCTGATCATCATCCATGCCGCCGGGTAAACCCGGCGGGTGTGCAACGGCTTCAAACCACATGAATACCGTTCTGTACCCACAATTGATGGCTCGGGTCCTCCTGGGCCGTGTATTGGTTATAGTCGATACCGTCCAGGCTGTGGTTGCCGATGCGGTTCCAGGTGTCGGTCATCAGCACCGTGTCGTGCTCGTCACCCTTGATGATCAAGGTGTCGTTGGCGCTGTCGGTCACCGCCACCACGTCAGCCAAGCTGAGGGTGAGCGCCACGGCGCTGGTGGCGTTGAGGTCGATCACTTCCAGGTCGTGCACCTGCCCGGCCAGGTTGGTCAGGTCGATGCTGGCATCGCCACCGCCCCACAGCAGGGCATCGTTGCCGGTGCCGGTATCCACGCTGACGAAACCGCTGTCCACGGTGAGCTGGGTGCCGGCAGCAGCGTGGCTGGCCACCGCCGTGTCGCTGCCATCATCGCTGTCGACGGCCACCTCGCCGACGGTTGCCGCCGCCAGGGTGGTCAGCGCGCCCCCTTCGTCACTGGCATCTGCCACCAAGGCACTGTTGGTTGTGAAGCCGGTGACAGGGTCCAGGTTGATGGTGAGTGTGGCCGTGTCGGTGGTGCCATTGGGGTGGGTCAGCTCGTAGGTGAAGGTTTCTTTCTGGCCGACCACTGTCGAGGTCAGCCCGGCGTTGAGTGTGTAGTTGTAGCTGCCGTCGGCAAACACCACCAAGGTGCCGTACGTGCCCTGCACGCTGGCACCGTTGTAGCCGGGCAGGGTGAAGGTGTTGGCTGCGGTCAGCACGCTGAGCACCGTCAGTGGCGAGCCCAGGTTGTCCGCCCCCGCGCCGTCGGTCAGCAGGTTGCCTGACACAGGCGTGTAGTTGCCGACCACGAACTCGTTGAGGTGAGTGGCCGTGGCATTGACGGTGGTAGTGAGCGAGCTGAGCAGGCCGATACCGCCGGCCGTTACGCGCACGTGGTAGGTACCCGTCCCCTGGTTCTGGAAGGTGTACCCGGCGCCCCCGCCCAGCAGGCTGAGCAGCGAGGTACCGGCCACGGTCTGCACGGTCACGTACTGCCCGGTGGTGGGGTTGAGCTTGAGCAGCTCCAGCGTGGTGCCATTGAGCAGGCCCAGCAGGTTGGTGGAGTTGAGCACCACTTGCAGGTCGGCGGAGGTATTGGCCGCCACGGTGGTTGTGTAGGTTGCCGAGCGGCTGCCGAGCACTGGCAGCGACAGCGCCGCGAACGTGGTACTGCTGGAGGTCTGCAGGTTAACCAGGCTGATGTTGGTGTTGTCTACGTCGTTCACCGCATCCACCACGGTGGCAGGCGCTGCGTAGTTGTTGTCATTCCAGGTTTCGGCAGCCTGCGGGCTATCGATGCGCACATACAGGTTGGCCGTGTCGGATTTGCCGTTTGGGTGCACCAGCTGGTAGCTGAACACATCCACCTTGCCAACGCTGGCGGGGCTGCCGTTGGGGGTGTAGGTGTAGCTGCCATCCCCGCGGATCACCAGCGTGCCATACAGCCCTTGCACGGTGGTGGCGCTGCCTGCGCTGATGTAGCTGCCGGCCTTGAGCACCTGTAGCACCGCTTCGCTGTCGGGGCCGCGTGCGTCCACGCTGCCGTCAATGCCCACATCGGTAATCACGTTGCCCGAAGCGGCAGTGCCGGTACCGGTGAACTGCGTCAGGCTGGTGGTTTGCACCTCCAGCGCGGTCGTCACGGTGGTCAGCAGGCCGATACCGCCGCTGCCTACCGTCAGCCGATAGTCACCGGCCAGCAGTTCACCGATGCCCACGCGTATGCCCTGGCCCAGCGGCAGCAGCACCAGGTCGAGCAGGCCCTGGCTGTTGCCGGTCGCCAGGGTTACCCAGTTGCCGCTGGCATTCTTCACCTGCAGGGTGAAGGTGGCGTTGTCCAGCAGCGCCAGGGCACTGTCGGTGCTCAGTGTCAGGGTAGGGTCAGCCGTGGTCCCGGCTGCGACGGTCCAGGTGAAAGTTTTGCTGAAGCCCGCGAGCAAGGTGCTGAACGTGTCCTGGTACACCCGCGTGCTCACCACCGGCGCCAGGTTGACCACGGCGGTGGCCAGGTTGTCGCTGGCAATGACCGGCGCGTTGGCATCCACATCGGGCGCCGTTACGGTGACATTGCCGGACAGGTTACCGCGTGGGTCGCTGAGGGTGACAGACACCACCTGGCCGTTGTCCTGCGGCGGGTTCAGGGTGAGGGTGAAGGTACCGTTGGCCTGCACCGTGCCGGTCTGCAGCACTGTGCCGGTGGCACTGCGTACGGTGACCGTGGCACCCACTTCACCGGTACCGGTCAGGCTGCTGCCGTCGGCGCTGAACTGCAGGTTGCCGGCAGCGGCGGGCGGGGTGAGGTCTGGCGCGGTCAGCGCAGTGCTGGTCGAGACGTTACCTGCACCGTCGGTAAGCGTCACCGTGAGGGCCTGGTTGTCGATTTGCGCAGCGGCCAGGCTGACCACGAACAGCCCGTTGCTGCCCACCGTCGCGGTCCCCAGCACGGTACCTGCGCTGTTGCGCACGGTGGCTGTACTACCCACCTGGCCAGAGCCGCTTACCGCAGTACCCAGGGCGTTGATGGTGGCCACGGGTGCGGCCGGTGGCGTGATGTCCGGGGCGGCCAGGCTGACACTGCCCGACAGGTTGCCAGCCGCATCGGCCTGGCGCACCACCAGCAACTGGCCGTCGTTCTGTGGTGTGGTCAGGGTAATGCTGAAGGTGCCATTGGCCTGCACCAGGCCGCTGCCCACCTGCCCACCAGGGCCCTGCACGGTCACGGTAGCGCCCGCCTCACCGTTGCCGGTCAGTACAGTACCTGTGTCGTTTACGGCAACGTTGGTGGGTGCGGCGGGGGGCTGCACGTCGGCAGCGGTGAAGCTGGTGCTGGCAGACACGTTGCCTGCTCGGTCGGCCTGGCTCACGCTCAACACCTGGCCGTTCAACTGGGCAGCATTCAGGTTGACGCTGAAGTTGCCGGCGGTATTCACCACCGCAGTGCCCAGCACGGCATTGCTGGCATCACGCACGGTGACGGTGGCACCTGCCTCGCCGCTGCCGGTCAGTACCAGGCCATTGGGCGACAGTGCGATTACCACCGGGCTGGCCGGTGGGGTGATGTCCGCTGCCACCACGAAGGTTGGCTGCGATTCGCCCCCCACCAGCGCCACGGCGGTTACCGTCAGTTGCTGGCCGTTCAGTTGCGGTGTATTCAGTTGTAGGCTGAAGGCGCCGTTGAGGGTAGTGCCGCCCACGCCGATCTGATTGCCCGCGGCATCGTAAACCCGAATGCCGGTACCGGTAGGCGCGTTGCCCGTCAGCGTCAGGCCGTCGCCGGCCAGCACTACGTTGGTGGGCGGCACGGGTGGCGCTGCCAAGGGGGTGATGTACGTCACGCTGGCAGAGGTGTTGGACGCCGCGTCGGTCTGGTAGATCACCAGGCTGGCCACCGACCCTGCGGCTGGCTGCGTGACGATCTGGAACGTACCCGCCTCGCTTACCTCGCCAGTGCCGATCACCTGGTTGTTCTTGCTGATGGTGACGGTGGCGCCAGGTTCGCCACGGCCCGTGATCACGGTGAACGTGTTGTCCACCGCCAGGTCGGTGACGGGGGCAGGGGGGGAGGTATCCCGGGCCTGCAGGGTCGCAGGTATCGACTCGTTGCCGGCCGCGTCTGTAGACACGATGGTGAGCAACTGGCCGTTGTTCTGCAGAGGGTTCAGCGCAACCGTGAAAGCCCCACCCTCTGGCACTTGCACAGTACCCACTTCGGCACCGTTCGGGCCGCGTACGCTAATGGTGCTGCCTGCCTCTGCAGTACCGGTCAGTGTCGCGCCCAAGGGGTCCAGCACCAGGTTTGACGGCTGTACCGGGGGTGTCAGGTCAGGCGCATCGAGTGCCAGAGCCGGTGATGGATTGCCGGTAGCATCCTGGGCAATCACCGAGAGTGTCTGGCCGTTGACCTGAGCCGGCACCAACGCCAACACGAAGGTGCCATCAGCCGCCACCACGCCCTGACCAACCAGGTCGCCTGCATTGTTCAGCACAGTGACGCGCGCGCCGGCTTCGGCCGTGCCCACCACCTGGGTACCACTGTCGTTGATGGTGGCTACCACGGCAGCCGGTGGGGTGATGTCCAGGGCTGTGAGGCTGCTGATGGGGGAGACGTTGCCCGCCGCGTCGGTCAGGGTTACCTGCAGCACCTGGCCGTTGAGCTGGGCAGCGTCCAGTTGCACGGTGAAGATGCCGGCTGGTGTCACCTGGCCGGTACCGATCTGGGTGGTGCCGACGAATACCCGCACGGTGGCGCCCGGTTCGCCGATACCGCCCAGCGTGTCACCCGCCACGCTCAGCTGCAACGCCGTGGCTGCGGCCGGCGGGGTCAGGTCTGGTGCCACTACGCTGACCGGTTCGCTGACGTTGCCGGGTGGGTCGGCCTGTTGTACCGACAGCACTTGGTTGTCGATTTGCGCAGGCGACAGTTCCACGCGGAAGCTGCCATCGGCAAGCACCGTGCCGGTGCCAAGCCGTACGCCGGCCGCGTTGCTGACGGTGACCGTGGCGCCGGCCTCACCCCGGCCGGTGACCACGCTGCCGTCGGCGTTGATGGTGACTTGGGTGAGGGCGTCAGGTGGGGTGAAGTCCGGCGTTTGCAGGGTCGCCACTGCAGATACGTTACCGGCAGCGTCTGCCTGGGTGAAGCTGAGCAATTCGGCATTGCTCAGCGCGGGGTTGAGGTCAAGGGTGAAGTGGCCGCTGGCGTCTACCGTGGCGTTGCCAAGGGTTTCACCCTCGGCGTTTTTCACCGTGACCAGCGCGCCGGCTTCGCCACGGCCCGTAATGGTGACACCGTTGCTGGAGATGGCGAGCTCGCCGGGGGCAGCCGGCGGTGTGGTGTCCGGTGCGGTTATGACGCTGGGGAGCGACTGGTTGCCGGCCGCATCGGTGAGCAGCACTTCCACTTGTTGCCCATTGGCCTGGGGCGCCGCCAGGCTGACCTGGAAGGTGCCGTCGCCGCGCACGGTCGAGGTGCCCAGCACACTGCCGTCGGCAGCCAATACCCGTACCGCTGCGCCTGCCTCGCCCGTGCCGTTGAGCAGCGAACCGCCGCCGGCAAATGCCAGGCCCTGGGCAGGCTCGGGTGCGATGCGGTCAGGCACCACCAGGCTGACGCTGTTGGACTCGTTACCGGCCGCGTCGGTCTGGCTGGCGCTCAACACTTCGCCGTTGAGTTGGGCCACCAGCAGGGTGGCGCTGAAGCGGCCATCGGTGTTCACCACAGCGGTGCCGAGGTCGACGCCGCCTGCGCCGGTAATGGTCACGGTTGCACCGGGCTCACCGAGGCCGGTCAGTACCAGGCCGTCGTTGGACAGCACCAGTGCACTCAGTGGTTGCGGCGCAGTGGTGTCAGGGGCCTGCAGGGTTGCAGGCAGCGACACCGCACCATCGGTGCCGAGCGCGTCTACCCGCAGAACCTCGCCGTTGGCCTGGGCGCTGCCCAGGTTGACGGTGAAGGTTCCATCGTTGGCTACCTGGCCACTGCCCAGCAATTCATCGTTGGGGCCATAGACCCTGACCGTGGTGCCACTGGCGGCCGTGCCTGACACCGACAGGCCGTTGGCGGCCAGCGTCAGGTTTTCGGGTGTCTGCGGTGCAAGCACGCCAGGTGCCGTTATGGTCTGGGCAACCGAGAGGTTCTGCGCCGCATCGGCCTGCACCACGCTCAAGAGCGTGCCTACAGGCGCGGCTGGGTCGAGGGCGACGCTGAAGCGGCCATCCGCTGCGACCTGGGCAGTGCCCAGCAGGGTGCCGTCGGCGGCGCTGACCCTGACCGTGGCCCCCACTTCACCATGGCCTACCAGGGAGGTGCCGTCGGCCGACACGGCCAGGTTGGTCACCGCTGCTGGCGGTGTGGTGTCCAGGGCCGTATAGGTGGCCACGGGCGACACATTGCCTGCGGCATCGGTCGCCGTTACCTGCAAGGTCTGCCCGTTGGTCTGTGGCGTATCCAGGGTGATCTGGAAGGTGCCGTTGCTGGCCACCCGAGCAGAGCCCAGGACACTGCCAGTGGCATCGCGCACGGCCACCGTGCTGCCTGCCTCGGCACTGCCGGTGAGTTGCAACCCACTGGCCGCCAACAGCAGATTGGCGGGCGCAGCCGGTGGCGTGAAGTCCGGTGCGGTGATCGCCACGGCGGGCGAGGTGTTGTTGCCGGCGTCGGTCTGGGTCACGCTCAGGCGCTGGGCATTGAGCTGGGCGCTGTCCAGGGTCAGGGTGAAACTGCCATTGGCCGCGACCAGGCCGGTACCGATGATGGTGCCGTCGATGCCGCGCACGGTAACCGTGGCGCCTGCTTCACCCAGGCCGGTGAGGGTCAGGCCATTGTTGTTCAGGGCTACGTTGGTCAGCGCAGCGGGCGGGGTCAGGTCCGGGGTGAGCAGCGTGACAGCGGTGGACGTGTTGCCGGCTGCGTCTACCTGGGTTACCCCAATCGCCTGGCCACTGGCCTGCGGCGTATCGAACACCACAGTGAAGCGGCCATCGGCACCCACGCTGGCAGTGCCCAGTACGGCGCCGGAGGCGTTGCGCACCTGCACCGTGGCGCCTGGCTCACCGCTGCCGGACAGCTGCCGGCCATCCAGGCTCAGCTGCGGGTTGCCCACCGCCGCAGGCGGGGTGCGGTCGGGCGTCAGCACGCTGGCAGGGCCGGACACGTTACCCGCAGCATCGCTCAAGGTTACCTGCAGGGCACTGCCGGTGGCCTGGGCGCTGGGCAGGGTGACCTGGAACTGCCCGCTCTGGTTGACCGTACCGGTAGCCAGCACGGCGCCGCTGGCATCACGTACCGTGACGGTGGCGCCGGCCTCGCCCTGCCCGCTGAGCACCGTGGCGGCACTGTTGAGGCTAAGGTTGCTGGCGGCCGGTGGGGCCTGCAGGTCGGGTGCCTGCAAGGTGGCCGCCAGCGACACGTTGCCGGCGGCATCGGCCTGGGTCACCACCAGGTTCTGTGCGTTGACCACGGCAGGGACGAAGTTGACCGTGAACAAGCCGTTGGCGGCCACGGTCGCCGTACCCAACAGGTTGCCCTGGCCATCCGTGACCCTGACGGTGGCGCCGACTTCCCCTTGGCCGGTCAGCGTGCTGCCAATCCGGTCGATGGCAATGGCGGTGGGGGCGTCCGGTGCCGTGGTGTCTTCTGCCACTACGGTGGCAGGCACCGAAGGCTGCCCGCCAGCGCTGGCGCGAGCGGTCACGTGCAACGTCTGGGCATTGAGTTGCGCATTCAGGAAGAACACGCGGAAGATGCCATCACTGCCCACTGTGGCGGTGCCGAGCGTTGCCCCTGCCGAGGTCACGGTAATCAGCGACCCCACGGTGCCTTGCCCGGTCAGCAGGAACCCGTCGGCGCTGATGGCCAGGCCACTCGGGGTGGCCAGTTCATTGCCGGTCGGGCCTGCCAGCGGCACATCGGGAGACGTATTGCCTGCCGGGTCGACCACCACCACGGTAACGGTTTCGCCAGCCGCCAGCGGCGGCACTACCGGTACCACGAAGGTGCCATCTGCACCCACGGTTTCACTGCCGCGCTCGCTGCCATCGGGGTTGCGGATAACCACCGTGCTGCCAGGCTCGGCGCCGCCGCCTACCACAGCGCCATCGGGGCTGATGGTGACATTGGTCGCCGGCAGCGGTGGGGTGGTGTCCGGGGCGGTAACGGTGATGGGGGCGGTGGCGTTGCCCGCTTGGTCGGTGACCACCACAGTCAGCGGCTCACCATTGAGTAGCGGAGTCGGCAGAGGGACGCTGAAGCTGCCGTCGCCAGTGACCGGCACGGTGATTTCCAGGCCGGTGCTGTCGCGTACGGTCACGGTCGCTGCGCCCGGCGCACTGCCGGAGACCTCGATGCCGTCTTCGCTCACTTGCACCCCGGTGGGCAGTTGAGGCGGGGTGATGTCGGGGGCGGTGATCTGCCCAGGTTGCGATGGGTTGCCGGCAGCGTCTACCAACACCACGTTCAGCAACTGGCCATCCAGCTGGGCGGGCGACAGCGGCACCGTGAAGTTGCCACCTGCCGGCACCTGCACACTGCCCAATATGTCGCCGTTGGCATTGCGCACTTCTACTGTGGCACCAGGCTCGCCGATGCCCTGCAGGGCGTCACCACCCGGATTGATCGCAAGGCCGGTGGCAGTGGCGGGTGGGGTGATGTCATCGGCGATGAACGTGGCCGAGGGGGAGACATTGCCCTGGCTGTCGCTCAACACCACCGACAACACTTCGCCGTTGGTTTGTGGCGGGGTGAGTGACACCTCGAAGTTGCCCTGTGCATCTACCAGCACGCTGCCGAGCAACGCACCACTGGCACTGCGTACTTCAACGGTGGTACCCGCCTCACCCTGGCCGGTCAGCAGTGTGCCAGCCAAGTTCAGCGCCAGCCCATCTGCTGGCAAAGGTGGCTCCAGGTCTGGCGCGATGAGGGTGCCTGCAGGTGAGAGGTTGCCAGCGGGGTCCGCCTGGGTCACCGACAGGGTCTGCCCGTTGAGCTGGGGCGGTGAGAGGGTAACGCTGAAGCTGCCATCTGCCTGCACCACGGCGGTACCGAGGGTCGTGCCAGTGCTGCCGGTAACGGTAACCCGTGCACCCGGTTCGCCGATGCCGGCCAGCAACACGCCATCGGCGGTCAGGGTGAGTTCACCGGGCACTGCCGGTGGCTCGTTGTCTGGCGCCATCAGGTCAACGGCCACAGACAGGTTGCCGGCCAGGTCGCGCTGCTCGATGCTCAGCATCTGGCCGTTGGTCTGCGGGGGCACCAGTGCTACTTCGAAGGCGCCGTTGGCGCCCACCTGGGCAGTGCCAAGCACGGTGCCGTCCGGGGCGCGCACGCTCACTGTCGCACCTGGCTCGCCAGTGCCTGTGACCACGCTGCCTTCGCCGTTGATCGCCGCACCGGTGACGGCTAGCGGTGGTGTGGTATCGGGCGCCGTGAAGGGCACTGGCCCGGCGCTGTTGCCCAGGCTGTCGGTCGCCTCGACGGTGAGGTTTTCACCATTGCGCTGCGCGGCTGCAAGGGTGACATCGAAGCGGCCATCGGCACCGACGGTGGTGACACCCAGTACAGCGCCATTTGCAGCGCGCACGGTGATGATCGACCCAACCTGGCCCACCCCGGTGAGGTGCAGGCCGGCAGTGTCGATAGTCAAACCCGACGGCTGCAGCGGGCCGTCCAGGTCGGGTGCGGTGACAGTAGTGCTCGAGCTGTTGCCGGCAGCATCGCGGAGCACCACTTCAAGTACCTGGCCATCGGTTTGTGGCGGGGTCAGTTGCACGCTGATCACGCCGTTGGCGCCTACCTGCGCCGTACCCAGCAGCGTGCCCTGGGCATCGGTGACCTCGACGGTGGTGCCGGCCTCACCGCGGCCGGTCAGCACGCTGCCATTGGCGCTCAGTTGCAGGTCGGTCGGCTCGCTGGGGGCGGTGATGTCCGGGGCAATCACTTGCACCGGCAGGGAGCGGTTGCCACCGTTATCGATGGCTACCAAGTCCAGGGTTTCACCGTTGGCCTGCGGCGGTTGCAGGCCGAGGGTGAAATCGCCGTTGGCGCCGGCTTGGGCGCTGCCCAGCAGGGTGCCCTGGGCGTCGCGTACTTCAACTTGGCTATTGGCCGGCGCAGTACCGCTGACGCTGCTACCGTCAGCGGCCACCACGATTGCACTCGGGCTGGCCGGTATCGGCGCCTGCGGCACGGTCACATTAGTGGCAATGGACGTGTTGCCGGCGGCATCGGTTTGCACCAGCACCAGGGCCTCGCCTGCGCTCAGCGCAGTACCCAGGTTCACGACGAAGGTGCCGTTGGCAGCCACCGTGGCGGTGCCCAGCACGTCGCCATTGGTATTGCGTACCTGCACCGTGGCACCCGCTTCGCCATGCCCGGCAACGGCAAGGCTACCGGCGCCGGTGACCACATCGGTAATGGCGGCCGGTGGGGTGATGTCCGGGGCGGTGTAGGCCAATGGCAGTGAGGTGTTGCCGGCAGCGTCGGTCACGGTAATCGACAGTGCCTCGCCATTGGCCTGCGGCGGAGTCAGCGTGAGGCTGAACGTGCCTGAGCCTTGCACGATGGCATTGCCGATCAGGTTGCCTGCTGCATCGCGGACCTCGACCCGTGCGCCGGCTTCGGCGGTACCGGTCAGGGTGACGCCCGCATTGAGTACCAGGTCAGTTGGCTGCGCAGGCGGCACCTGGTCGGGTGCGCTCAGCGAAACCGGCGCAGACACGTTACCCGCCGCATCGGTCAGGGTGACCTGCAGCGCAGAACCATCCACCACTGGCGGCTGCAGCTGCACCACGAAGCTGCCGTCGGCCTGCACGGTCGCGCTTGCCAGCAGTTGCCCCTGGTCATTGCGCACCTGCACGGTGGTGCCTGCTTCGCCACGGCCCGAGACGGTGCCGCCGTTGGCACTGATGGCCAGGTCTGTTGCAGGTTGGGGTGGGGTGGTATCGATGCCGGTGTCGATGGTCGGCGCAGTCACCAACCCGGGGGCGGAGGTATTGCCCGCCGTGTCGGTGGCCGTGACCTGCAATTGCTCGCCCGCCACCTGCGCAGGTGTCAGGCCGATGCTGAAGGCACCGGTGGCACCCACCACAGCCGAGCCCAATACCGTGATGCCATCCGCCGCGAGTACGCGCACGGTGCTGCCGGCCTCGGCGCGGCCTGTCACCACACTACCGTCAGCGCTGACCAGCAGCTGACCCGGTTCCTGTGGCGGGGTGATGTCCGGCGCTGTGATCTGTACGGGCAGCGACGCGGCGCCATTGCTGTCGACGGCCACCACGTCCAGCAACTGACCGTTGGCCTGGGCAGGTTGAAGGGGGACGGTGAAGGTGCCTTCGGCCCCGACCACCACACTGCCTACCAGCGTGCCATCGGCATCGCGTACTTGCACGCCGCTGCCAGCAGGGGCAGTGCCGCTGATGCTGCTGCCGTCCTCGGCAACGACCAGGCCAGTTGGGCTGGCAGGCGTCGGCAGGGTCGGTAACTCGAACACCAGCGCCTGAGAAGCATTGCCGCTGGGGTCGGTCTGCACGAGCGTCAATTGCGCGCCGGGCAGGGCAGGCGTGTCAAGGTTGAGCAGGAATGTGCCGTTGACACCCACCACGCCGCTGCCGATCAGCACACCATTGCCATCGCGCACTTCGATAGACGCGCCGGCTTCGCCGCGACCGCTCAGGGTGAGGCCGGCGTTGCCGACCACGATGTTGCTGACGGGGGCTGGCGGGGTGATGTCCGGGGCGTCGAACTGCAGTGGCGTAGAGCGGTTGCCAGCAGCGTCCACCAGGCGTACGTCCAGCACTTCACCGTTGGCTTGAGTTGGCGACAGGGTAAGGCTGAAGGTGCCGTCTGCTGCAACGCTGCCGGTGCCGACCAATACGCCGGCCGCTGTGCGTACCTCTACGGTGGCGCCAGGTTCACCGCGGCCGGTAAACGTGGCCCCGGCGTCCAGGGCAAGGTCGGTGGGCTGTGCCGGGGCCTGCAGGTCTGGGCTGACTACCGTTGCCGGTGGCGAAACATTGCCTGCGGCATCAGTGAGCACTACTTGCAGGCTGCTGCCATCCTTTACTGCAGGGTCGAGAGTGAGCTGGAACGTGCCATCCGCGTTCACGCTGCCGCTGACCAGCAGGTTGCCTTGGGTGTCACGCACTTGCACCGTGGCGCCGGCTTCGCCTCGGCCGCTCAGCAGGGCGCCGGCCAAGCCGATGACCAGGTCAGTGGGCGCGAGCGGCGGGGTGGTGTCGCTGCCATCGATATCCGGGGCGGTGATGCTGCCTGCGCCGGAGACGTTGCCGGCGCCATCGGTGGCAGTCACTTGCAGCACCTCGCCATTCACTTGTGGCGGGGCCAGGGTGACGCTGAAGCTGCCGGTGGCACCCACCACGACGCTGCCTAGCACCGTGGTGCCGTCGGCAGCCAGGACTCGGACGGTGCTGCCCGGCTCGCCGCGCCCACTTACCTGGGTGCCATCTGCATTGATCGCCAGTTCGCTTGGGGTGGCCGGGGGTGTGATGTCGGGGGCTGTGATTTGGGCAGGCAGGGAAGACAGGCCGTTTTCGATGGCGACTACGTCCAGCAATTCACCGTTGGCTTGAGCGGGATTGAGCGGGATGTTGAAGGTACCATCGGCATCGGCGGTGGCGCTGCCGATCAGCGTGCCGTCCGTGTCGCGGACTTCGACGCGTGCACCCGCGGGTGCGGTACCGGTGAGCACTGTACCGTCCGCGTTGACGGTCAGGTTGGTCGGGCTCTCCGGCGCGGTGGTAAGAGGGACCTCGTAATCGACGGCAACCGAAGCGTTACCGCTTGGGTCGACCTGCACCAGGCTCAATTGCTCGCCGGGCTGTGCGGCAGGATCGAGGCTGACCAGGAAGGTGCCGTTGGCGGTGACCACGCCACGGCCCAGTAGATTGCCATCGGCATCTCGCACCTCGACGGTGGCGCCGGCTTCGCCTCGCCCACTCAGAGCAGTGCCGCCAGGGCCGACCAGGATATTGGTCACAGCATCGGGCGGGGTGATGTCGGGTGCATCAAATTGCAGAGGTGCAGAAACGTTACCGGTAGCATCGACCAGCCGTACATCCAGGGCTTGGCCGTTGGCTTGGGCTGGCGACAACGTCAGGCTGAACAGCCCGTCAGCCCCGACAACGCCAGTGCCGATCAGGGCGCCAGCGGCATCACGCACCTGAACAGTAGCGCCCGGTTCACCGCGACCCGAGAAGGTCACGCCATCTGCCAGGGCCAGGTCGGTGGGTTGTGCGGGAGCAGTGAGGTCCGGCGAGGCGACGCTGCCGGGGGGCGATACGTTGCCAGCGGCATCGGTAAGGGTAACCTGCAGGGTGCTGCCGTCTTTCACTGCGGGGTTCAGCGACACTGCAAATGTGCCATCCGGTCCTACAGTCCCAGTGGCGATGACATTACCTGCGGCATCACGAATCTGCACGCTAGCACCGGCTTCGCCGCGACCGGTGAGCTGAGTGCCGGCAAGAGCAATGACCAAATCGATAGGTGCGTTTGGCGGCGTGGTGTCCACACCATCGATGTCCGGCGCGGTCACGGTGCTGGCGGTTGATATATTGCCAGCGGCATCAGTGGCGGTGGCTTGCAGCACTTCGCCATCCACTTGAGGTGGCGTCAGGTTGATGCTGAACAAGCCCGTTGCGCCGACCACTGCGGTGCCAAGCTCAGTGCCGTTAGCCGCCAATATACGTACGGTGCTACCCGGTTCTGCGCGACCAGTAATCACAGTCCCGTCTGCACTGACGGCCAATTCGGTCGGTGCCGCAGGTGCGGTGATATCGGGTGCTGTGACCTGAGCGGGGAGGGAAGACAGGCCGTCTTGAATGGCGACCACATCCAGCAATTCACCGTTGGCCTGGGCTGGATTGAGCGGGATGCTGAAGGTGCCATCGGCATTGGCGGTGGCGCTGCCGATCAGGGCTCCATCCGTGCCGCGTACCTCTACCCGAGCACCGGCAGGTGCTGTGCCGGTTAGAACCGTGCCGTCCGCGTTGACGGTCAGGTTGGTCGGGCTCTCCGGCGCGGTGGTAAGAGGAACCTCGTAATCCACGGCAACCGAAGCGTTACCGCTTGGGTCAATCTGCACCAGGCTCAATTGCTCGCCGGGCTGTGCAGCAGGATCGAGGCTGACCAGGAAGGTGCCATTGGCAGTGACCACGCCACGGCCCAGTAGATTACCGTCGGCGTCACGCACTTCGACAGTGGCGCCGGCTTCGCCTCGCCCGCTCAGGGCAGTGCCGCCAGGGCCGACCAG
>NZ_BBIU01000040.1 GCF_000730645.1 Pseudomonas parafulva NBRC 16636 = DSM 17004
GTGGGCTAGAAACTCCCCAGCCCCGTGATATCGTTCCCCATCACGTCACCCGCGCCCGCCAGAGACCTGCCGATGTCCAACAGCTGCCTGCACCCCGGTTTCATGATCGTCCATGGCAACCACCTCGACGACCTGCGAAGCTTGGTCGTGAGCTGGATGCGCCGTTATCCCCTGGCGCCGCTGGAGAATGAAATCGCCCTGGTGCAAAGCAATGGCATTGCCCAGTGGCTCAAGCTGGCCCTGGCAGAAGACCCGCTTGAAGACGACCAGGGCGGTTGTGGTATCGCCGCAGCCATTGACGTGCAGCTACCCGGCAGCTTCATGTGGCAGTTGTACCGCAGCGTGCTGGGCCGCGAGGAAATCCCCGAGGTTTCACTGCTCGACAAGTCACCCTTGACCTGGCGCCTGATGCGCCTGCTGCCAACGCTGGTGGAGCAACAGCACTTCGAGCCACTGCGGCGCTTTCTGACCGACGACAGCGACCTGCGCAAGCGTTATCAGCTGGCTGAGCGCCTGGCAGACCTGTTCGACCAGTACCAGGTTTACCGAGCCGACTGGCTCAAGGCCTGGGCTGCTGGCGACCACATCGTCATCACCGCCCGCGGCGAGCGCAAGCCACTGCCGGCGGGCAACCGTTGGCAGGCCGAGCTGTGGCGCGCGCTGCTGGAAGACGTCGGCCAGCAAGGCATGGCCCAGAGCCGCGCCGGTGTGCACCAGCGCTTCATCGAATGCATCGATCAGTTGCAGCAGGCACCTGCCGGGCTGCCACAACGGGTAATCGTGTTCGGTATTTCCTCGCTGCCCGCCCAGGCACTGGAGGCATTGGCCGGCCTGGCCAGGTTCAGCCAGGTCCTGCTGTGCGTGCACAACCCCTGCCGGCACCATTGGGCTGACATCGTTGCCGACAAGGACCTGTTGCGACACCAGTACAAGCGCCAGCAGCGCAAGCAAGGCATGCCCCTGCAACTGGACGATCAGTCGCTGCACCAGCACGCCCACCCGCTGTTGGCGGCTTGGGGCAAGCAAGGCCGCGACTACATCAACCTGCTCGACAGCTACGACGACCCCGGCAGCTATCAGGGCGTATTCAGCGACGGCCGCATCGACCTGTTCAGTGATGGCAACCCCGCCACAGTGCTCAACCAACTCCAGGACGACATCCTGGAACTGCGCCCGCTCGCTGAATCTCGCGCATTGTGGGGGCCGGTGGATCCAGTCAGTGATCGCTCGGTGCGCTTCCACATTGCCCACAGCCCGCAGCGTGAAGTGGAAATTCTTCACGATCAGCTGCTTGCCCGGTTCAGTGCCGATGCCACTTTGCGCCCGCGCGACGTGATCGTCATGCTGCCGGATATCGACACCTACGCGCCGCACATCCGCGCGGTGTTCGGCCAGTTGCCCCGCAAAGACCCCCGTCATATCCCCTTCACCCTGACCGACCAAGGCCAGCGTGGACGCGAGCCGCTGTTGATCGCCCTGGAGCACCTGCTGAAACTGCCGGAGAGCCGTTTCGCCGTGAGTGAGGTGCTCGACCTGCTGGATGTGCCGGCAGTGCGTGCCCGCTTTGGCATCCGCGAAGCTGACTTGCCCACCCTGCACCGCTGGATCGAGGGTGCAGGTATTCGTTGGGGGTTGAATGCTGAACAGCGGGCCAGCCTTGGTTTGCCCGGCGGCCTCGAGCAAAACTCCTGGCGCTTTGGCCTGCGCCGCATGCTGCTGGGTTATGCCGTGGGTATCGGGGAAGCGTGCGACGGCATTGAGCCCTACGACGAAATCGGTGGCCTGGACGCGGCGTTGATTGGCCCGCTGGTCGCCTTGCTCGATGCGCTTGAGGTTGCCTGCGAAGCGTTGGCCACGCCGGCTACCGTCGAGCAGTGGGGCGAGCGCCTGAATGCCCTGTTGCAGGTGTTTTTCGTTGCCGACGACGAACGTGACGAATTTCTGCTGATGCAGTTGCAGGACCTTCGCGAAACCTGGCTGCAGGTGTGTGAAACAGTGGGCCTGCAAGACCCGTTGCCGTTGACGGTAGTGCGTGAGGCTTGGTTGTCTGGGCTGGATGAAGGCAAGTTGTCCCAGCGCTTTCTGGCCGGCTCGGTAAATTTCTGCACCCTCATGCCCATGCGCGCCATCCCGTTTCGGGTGGTCTGCCTGCTGGGCATGAACGACGGTGACTACCCGCGTGCGCAGCAGCCGCTCGACTTCGACCTCATGGCCAGTGACTACCGCCCCGGTGATCGCTCCCGGCGCGAGGACGACCGCTACCTGCTGCTTGAGGCACTGCTTTCAGCCCGGGATCAGCTGTATGTCAGTTGGGTCGGGCGCAGCATTCGCGACAACAGCGAGCGCCCCGCTTCGGTACTCATCGGCCAGTTGCGTGATCACATTGCTGCCGGTTGGCGCCTGCCTGGCGCCGAGCAGCACGACCTGCAGACCGCAGGTGAGCAGTTGCTGCATGCCCTGACCCAGGAACACCCGCTGCAGCCATTCAGCCCGCGCTATTTCGAGCGCGGCAGCCCGCTGTTCAGCTATGCCCACGAGTGGCAGGTGCTGCATCAGCAGGCTCCTGTGGACAACCCGGCCGAAGCGCTGGAGCCATTCATCGATGATGAACCGCTCAGCCTGAACCAACTGAGTGACTTTCTGCGTCACCCGGTCAGGCACTTCTTCAGCCAGCGACTGAAGGTTTACTTTGAGGCGTTGGAAGCCCCAACACCGGACGAAGAGCCCTTTGTGCTCGATGCGTTGCAACGCTACGCCGCCAGCGAAAGCCTGCTGGGCGCAGCGCTGGCCGACCCGGCCAACGCGCAGCACGCCCTGCACACTCAGGCCCGACGCCTGCAGGCCTGCGGGCTGCTGCCGCTGGCAGGCTTTGGCCAGCTGTTGCAGGATGAATTGATCGAGCCGTTGCCCAACCTGCTGCAGCGTCACCAACAGCTCCTGGCCCGGTGGCCGACGCAGGTGGACGGGGCCTTGCCGGTGCATTTCGAGCAGGGGCCGCACCGCCTGGAAGGCTGGCTTGGCCGGGTGTTCCAGTCTGACGACCAGAGCCTGTTGAGCATCACTACCGTGCCCAATACCCTCAGCGCCGGGCGAAACAGCCTCAAGTGGCACCGCCTGATCGCGCCCTGGGTCACCCACCTGGCGGCGTGCGCCGCCGGGTATCCCTATCACAGCGCCCTGGTAGCCAGTGACCTGACCTTGCTACTGCCCCCGCTTGACCCGCAACAGGCCGCGCAACGGCTCGGCGAGCTGATGGTGGCTCGCCAGGCAGGCATGAGCGCGCCGTTGCCGGTTGCGCCGAAAACAGCCTTCGCCTGGCTGGGCCAGGACGACAGCGATAAAGCCCTGGCGGCGGCAGCCCGCGCCTATGAAGGCGATGAGCGCAACAGCGGTGGCGAGCGTGACGAGAGCGTCGCCCTGGTCCGTCAGTTCCGCGACTTTGCCGCGCTGACTGCTGACGAAACCTTCGAAGGCTGGTGTGAAGCCTTGTATCGCCCCCTGTTCGATGCCCCCTGGCAGACCCTGGGCAACCCGGAGACAGCCGCATGACCCAGGACCGCCCACTGGCCTTGACCTTCCCCCTGCACGGCAGCCAACTGATCGAGGCCAGCGCCGGCACCGGCAAGACCTTCACCATCTCTGCGCTGTACCTGCGCCTGATCCTTGGCCACGGTGGCGAGCACGGCTTTGCCCGCGAACTGCTGCCACCTCAGATCCTGGTGGTGACCTTCACCGACGCCGCTACCAAAGAACTGCGCGAGCGTATTCGTACGCGCCTGGCGGAGGCGGCGCGGTTTTTCCGGGGTGAACTGGTAGCCGCCGACCCGCTGCTGGTGCAACTGCGTGATGACTACCCGCAGGACGCCTGGCCCCGCTGCGCCGGGCGCCTGGAAATCGCCGTGCAATGGATGGACGAGGCCGCTGTCTCGACCATTCACGGCTGGTGCCAGCGTATGCTGCGTGAACACGCCTTTGACAGCGGTAGCCTGTTCACTCAGACCCTGGAAACCGACCACAGCGAGCTGCTGGGCCAGGTCATGCGCGACTACTGGCGGCGTTTCTGCTACGGCATGCAAACCCAGGCACTGGCCTGGGTGCGCAGCCATTGGGGCAGCCCTGATGCCTTGCTACCCCGCATCCGGCCCCTGTTCGGGCGGGTGCGCACCGAACCGTCAGGGCCTGACCCTGAGGCCCTGATCGACGCCGCGCTGCGTGAACGCGACGGGCAACTGGCCCAGCTGAAAGCGCCGTGGGCAGCCTGGGCCGAAGAGCTGCGGCAGGTTTGCCGTGATGCCCTGGCAGCCAAGCAGGTGGACGGGCGCAAGATGCAGGCCCGCTATTTCGAACCCTGGTTCGACAAACTCGCCCTTTGGGCCGCCGACCCGCAGTGCGTTGAGCTGGACCTGGGGACCGGCTTCACCCGCCTGACGCCTGCGGGCATGGCCGAAGCCTGGAAGGTCGGCGAGCCACCCACGCACCCGGCGCTGGACGCCATGCAGACCCTGCAGCAGAACCTGCAGGCCCTGGCCACCCCCGACGCCGCGTTGCTTGAGCACGCGGCGGGGTGGGTGGCTGCCAGGTTCGAGGTGGAGAAACGCCGCCGCGCCGAGATGGGCTTCGACGACATGCTGCTGCGCTTGCAGCACGCCTTGAACGGTGATGCCGGGGAACGCCTGGCCAGCCTGGTGCGCGAGCAGTTCCCGGTGGCGCTCATCGACGAGTTTCAAGATACCGACCCCGTGCAATACGGCATTTTCGAACGCATCTACCAGATCGGTGAAAACCGCGCCGAAACTGGCCTGTTCATGATCGGCGACCCCAAGCAGGCCATCTATGCCTTCCGCGGCGCCGATATCTACACCTACCTGGCTGCACGGCGCGCCACCCATGGGCGCTTGCACAGCCTGGACACCAACTACCGCTCCAGCAAGGCCATGGTCGCGGCGGTGAACCAGGTGTTTCTGCAGGCCGAAACCCGCGCGGCAGGGCGGGGCGCGTTTCTGTTCCGTGAAGCCGAGGACAACCCGTTGCCCTTCATTGCCGTGCGCGCCAAGGGCCGCAGCGAGCAACTGATGCTCGACGGGCAGCCGTGCGCCGCCTTGCAGTGCTGGCAACTGGCAAGTGATGCACCCGTTTCCGGGAGCCTTTACCGCAAGGAAATGGCAGCCAGTTGTGCCAGCCATATCGTCTCGCTGCTCAACGGCGGCCAGCAGGGTATGGCAGGCTTCCTGAACGCACAGGGCGAGCTGCGTCCCTGCCTGCCGTCAGACATCGCCATCCTCGTGCGTGATGGGCATGAGGCGCAGCTGGTGCGTGCAGAGCTCGCTGCACGGGGTGTGCGCAGCGTCTACCTCTCCGACAAGGACTCGGTGTTCAGCGCACAGGAGGCACACGACTTGCTGGCCTGGCTGAAAGCCTGTGCAGAGCCAGATTCGGAGCGCTTGCTCAAGGCGGCCCTGGCCAGCGTCACCCTCGGCCTGTCGCTCACCGCGCTGGACCGCCTCAACCAGGATGAGCGGGTTTGGGAAGACTGGGTCATGCGCTTTCGCGCTTACCGTGAAACCTGGCAGCGCCAGGGCGTGTTGCCGATGCTGCGGCACCTGCTGCACGACTTCGAGCTGCCGCGCACGCTCATCCGCCGCACTGACGGCGAGCGGGTGCTCACCAATCTGCTGCACCTGGCCGAGCTGCTGCAACAGGCAGCCGGTGAGCTGGACGGTGAGCAAGCGTTGGTCCGTCACCTGGCCGAGCAACTGGCCAATGCCGGCCAGGCGGGCGAGGAGCAGATTCTGCGCCTGGAGAGTGATGAGCAACTGGTCAAGGTGGTGACCATTCACAAGTCCAAGGGGCTGGAATATCCCCTGGTCTACCTGCCGTTCATCTGCACCAGCAAGCCGGTGGACGGTAGCCGCCTGCCGCTGGCCTGGCATGACGGCCACGGCAATGCCCACCTCACCCTTACCCCCGATGCGCAGCAGATCGAGCGCGCCGACGACGAGCGCCTGGCCGAGGACCTGCGGTTGCTGTACGTAGCCCTGACTCGCGCCCAGCATGCCTGCTGGCTGGGTGTCGCCGACCTCAAGCGCGGTAACCACAAGCGCTCACAGCTGCACCGGTCGGCCTTGGGTTACCTGTTGGGCGGGGGCGCTGAACTGGCTGATTCCCAGCAATTGACGGTATGGCTGCAAACACTGGCAGACACCAGCCCGCACATCACCTGCCCAGGCCTGCCAACGGCTGAAGCCCAGCATTACCGCATGCCCCACGCCCAGCGTGAGCTGGCGGCGGCGCGCACCCCGCGGCGCTCGGCAGCCGAGCACTGGTGGATCGCCTCCTACAGCGCCTTGCGCATCGGTGACCAGGCGTTGGGCGCCGACAGTTCCCAGGCCCAACAACTGCTGGATGACGAATGGGTTGATGCCACGGCCCTGCGCGAAGTGGCGGCAGGCAGTGGCGATATCCACCGTTTCCCCCGCGGTCCGAACCCGGGTACCTTCCTGCACGGGCTGCTGGAATGGGCGGGCCGTGAAGGCTTCGACAAGGTGGCCAGCGACGCCAGCCTGATCGAACGTACGGTCGGGCAACGCTGCAATCGCCGTGGCTGGGAAGGGTTCATACCCACATTGACCGAATGGCTGGCCCGCCTGCTGACCGAACCTTTGCCGCTGGCAGCAGGCGGCCTCAGCCTGACCCTGGGCCAACTGAGCCGCTACCAGGTAGAGATGGAGTTCTGGTTCGCCAGCCATCAGGTCGATGCGCAGCAGCTCGACCGCCTGGTAGCACACCATACCCACCCTGGGCAGCCGCGCCCGGCGGCTCAACCCACGCTGCTCAACGGGATGTTCAAGGGTTTCATCGACCTGGCGTTCGAGCTGGACGGGCGCTACTACGTCACCGACTACAAGTCCAACTGGCTGGGCCCGGATATCCAGGCCTATGACCACGCGGCCATGCAGCGCGCCATCCTCGAACACCGCTACGACCTCCAGTACGTCCTCTACCTGCTGGCTTTGCACCGCCAACTGCGGGCTCGGCTGGCGGACTACGACTACGACCGCCACATAGGCGGTGCGCTGTTCATTTTCCTGCGCGGGGCCAGCAGCAGCGGGCATGGCGTGTACCACACCCGGCCCCCGCGTGCGCTTATCGAAGGCCTTGATGCGCTGTTCCGGGGCGAGCATCCGCCCGTGCAGCAAGACCTGTTTGCCGGAGTCGAGCCATGAGCCGCACCTTGATGGACCTGTTACCCACGCCCCTGCAGGCCGAGCACTTGCTTGCACTGGCGCCCCAGCGCAACAGCAATGACCTGTTGCAACTGCTCGACCGTTGGGTGGAGCGCGGCTGGCTGCGTGCCCTGGACCGCGCGTTCGTGTCATTTCTCGAGGAGCGCGCGCCGGGCAGCGACCCACTGCTGTTGCTGGCCGCTGCCCTGGCCAGCCATCAACTGGGCCACGGGCATGTCTGCCTGGACCTGCAGCAGACCCTCGCCGAGCCAGACTTCGCGCTGTCGTTGCCACCCGAGGGCGATGCCCTAGTCGGGCCGTTGCTGTTGCCATCACAGTTGTTGGCCAACCTCGACCTGCACGCTTGGCGCCAGCGCATCGCCGCAAGCCCACTGGTTGCGGCCGGCAATGCGCCCGGCCAGCACACCCGGCCACTGGTGCTCAGCGGCGAGCGCCTGTACTTGCGCCGTTACTGGAGCTACGAACGGCGGATCGATCACAACCTGCGCCTGCGGCTGACCCAGGCAGAAGCCTTGCCCGCCGACTTGCCCGCTCGCCTCGCCCAGTTGTTCGAGGCGGGTGAGGCACCCGGGCAGGTTGACTGGCAGAAGCTGGCCTGTGCCCTGGCGACGCGGGCCGGTTTCAGCATCATCACCGGGGGGCCCGGCACCGGCAAGACCACCACGGTGGTGCGCCTGCTGGCCTTGCTGCAGGCGCCGGCGGTGGAGCAGGGCAGGCCGCTGCGCATCCGCCTGGCCGCCCCCACCGGCAAGGCTGCTGCGCGGCTTACCGAGTCCATTGGCCAGCAGGTCGAGCGCCTTCAGGTGAGTGATGAGGTGCGCGGGCATATCCCCACCGAGGTCAGCACCGTCCACCGCCTGCTGGGAAGCCGCCCTGGGTCGCGGCACTTCCGCCACCATGCTGGCAACCCGTTGCCGCTGGACGTGCTGGTGGTCGATGAGGCCTCCATGATCGACCTGGAGATGATGGCCAACTTGCTCGATGCCCTGCCGCCCAAGGCACGGCTGGTGCTGTTGGGGGACAAGGACCAGTTGGCGTCGGTAGAGGCGGGCGCGGTGCTCGGCGACCTGTGCCGGGATGCGGAGCAGGGCTGCTATTCCCCGGTCACCCAGGCATGGCTCGAAGGCATTGGCGGCCAGTCGCTGGCAGGCAGCGGCCTCACAAGCGGTGATGCCCACCGTCACCCACTGGCACAGCAGGTGGTGATGCTGCGGTTTTCCCGGCGTTTCGGCGAGGGTAGCGGCATTGGCCAGCTGGCACGGCTGGTCAACCGCCAGGACAGCGACGGCGCACGCAACCTGCTGGCCAAGCCCCCGGCCGATGTTCACAGCCTGGCCTTGAAACAGGAGCACGACCGCGGCCTCGACCGGCTGCTGCTCGATGGCCTCAACCTGGGCGTCGACGGCCCCCAGGGCTATCGAAGCTACCTGCGCACCCTCGGCCGCTATCGGCCGGCCCTGGGCACCGCATTCGATGACCCGGCCTGGGAACACTGGGCTGCCCGGGTACTGCATAGCTTCGAAGACTTCCAGCTGCTGTGCGCCGTGCGCCGGGGTGCCTGGGGTGTCGAGGGCCTCAACGAGCGTGTGGCGCGGGTGCTGCACACTGCCGGCCTGATCGACACCCAGCAGCCTTGGTACGAAGGCCGCCCGGTGCTGGTGACCCGCAATGACTACGGCCTGGGCCTGATGAACGGTGACATCGGCATCGCCCTGCGCCTGCCGGACGAGCAGGGTATGCCCCTGCTGCGTGTGGCGTTCCCGCGTAACGATGGCAGCGGTGGCGTGCGCTTCGTGCTGCCCAGCCGGCTGAACGAAGTGGAAACCGTGTTCGCCATGACCGTGCACAAATCCCAGGGTTCGGAGTTTGGCCATACCGCTCTGGTGCTACCCGATGCACTGAACCCGGTACTGACCAAAGAACTGGTGTACACCGGCATCACCCGGGCCAAGCATTGCTTCACCCTGGTCGAGCCACGCCAGGGGATCTTTGAAGAGGCGGTGGCGCGTAAGGTGCGGCGGATTTCCGGGTTGATGCTGGAAGAGGTTTAGGGCCAGACAAAGGTGCAGGCAATCGTCGGCGATGGGCTGCCACGCAGCCGCACCAACGCCCAGCGGTGCCACCCGCTCACTCCAGAAACTGACAAGTGTGCGTCTCCCCCAGCAACATTGAACGGTTCAGCTCTGTGACTTCACGGATGTAATCCCACAGCAGGGTAATACGCTTCAACTTGCGCAAGTCCTCCCGGCAGTACATCCAGAATTGCCGCGTCACCTCTACCTGCTCCGGCAGCACCGTGACCAGCCTTGGGTCTTGTGCGGCCAGAAAACACGGCAGAATTGCCATGCCACGGCCCTGCAAGGCCGCCGTGTACTGAGCGATCACGCTGGTGCTGCGCAGGTGCGCCGTGGCGCTGGGTATCAGGTTGGCCAGGTACAGCAGCTCCGAGCTGAACGCCAGGTCATCGACGTAGCTGATGAACGGGTGCCCCGCCAGGTCCGCTACCTGCCTTATCGGCGCGTGGCTGTCGAGGTAGGGCTGGGTGGCGTACAACCGCAAACGGTAGTCGCAAAGCTTGCAGCATACATAGGGCCCGTGCTCTGGTCGCTCCAGGGCGATGACGATATCCGCCTCGCGTTTGGACAGGCTGATGAAGTGCGGAAGCGGCAGGATGTCCACGGAGATCGCCGGGTAGGCCTCAACGAAGTGGCTGAGCTGGGGGGTGATGAAGAAGCTGCCGAAGCCTTCTGTACAGCCCATCCGCACATGCCCGGACAGCGCCACACCCGACCCCGATACCTGCTCGCACGCCATGTGCAGCGTGCTTTCGATGGTCTCTGCATAGCTCAGCAGGCGCTGGCCCTCCGCGGTCAGTACGAAGCCTGTGGTACGCGACTTCTCGAACAGCAAGGTGCCCAGCGCCCCCTCCAGTGAACTGATACGCCGGGACACCGTGGTGTAGTCCACACCCAGGCGTTTGGCGGCGCTGCTGGCTTTGCGGGTTCGGGCGACTTCAAGAAAGAACTTCAGGTCGTCCCAATTCAATGCGCTGAGGGATGTGAGGTCTTTTTGCATGATGATCCGGTTTTTTTGTGCGTTCTTGTTGGATGTTTGCACATCTATACTCGAAACATGCCTTTCAACGCCACCCCGCGTTTGCCCGGCGCTGGCGATCTCGTCCTGACAATAATTCCAAGGAGAACGCAGATGAATGCACCGCAATCCCCCGACCAGGCCAAAGTCGAGCAGGTAAAGCTGCTGATCGACGGGCAATGGGTGGCGTCCAGCACCGGGGAGTGGCGTGACGTCGTCAACCCGGCCACCCAGCAAGTGCTGGCACGTGTGCCGTTCGCCACGGTGCAGGAGGTTGACGCTGCGGTGGCAGCAGCCCAGCGCGCCTTCGTGAGCTGGCGTGACACCCCGATTGGTGCGCGCATGCGCATCATGCTCAAACTGCAGGCGCTGATCCGCGAGCACAGCAAGCGCATCGCCCAGGTGCTCAGCGCCGAACAGGGCAAAACCCTCGCCGATGCCGAGGGCGATATTTTCCGTGGGCTGGAGGTTGTGGAACACGCGGCGTCCATCGGTACGCTGCAGATGGGCGAGTTTGCCGAGAACGTGGCCGGCGGCGTGGATACGTACACGCTGCGCCAGCCGATCGGCGTGTGTGCGGGTATCACCCCGTTCAACTTCCCCGCCATGATCCCCCTGTGGATGTTCCCCATGGCCATCGTGTGCGGCAATACCTTCGTGCTCAAGCCTTCCGAGCAGGACCCGCTTTCCACCCTGTTGCTGGTGGAACTGGCGCTGGAAGCCGGTGTGCCGCCTGGCGTGCTCAACGTGGTGCATGGCGGCAAGCAGGTGGTGGACGCCATCTGCACGCACAAGGACATCAAGGCGATTTCGTTTGTGGGCTCAACCGAGGTGGGCACCCATGTGTACAACCTGGCCAGCCAGCACGGCAAGCGCGTGCAGTCGATGATGGGGGCGAAGAACCATGCGGTAGTGCTGCCTGACGCCAACCGCACGCAAACCGTCAATGCCTTGGTCGGCGCCGCATTTGGGGCAGCCGGGCAGCGTTGCATGGCCACGTCGGTGGCGGTGTTGGTGGGCAAGGCCCGGGAGTGGCTGCCGGACATCAAGGCGGCTGCCAGCAAGCTGAAGGTGAACGCCGGCAGCGAGCCTGGCACCGACGTCGGCCCTGTGGTTTCCAGGCGCGCCAAGGAGCGTGTGCTTGGCCTGATCGAAAGTGGCATCCGCGAGGGGGCGAAACTGGAGCTCGATGGCCGCGATGTGAAGGTGCCCGGTTACGAGCAGGGCAACTTCGTCGGCCCCACCCTGTTCTCCGGTGTCACCACCGACATGCAGGTGTACACCCAGGAGATCTTCGGCCCGGTGTTGGTGACCCTCGAGGTGGATACCCTCGACGAAGCCATCGCCCTGGTCAATGCCAACCCCTTCGGTAATGGCACCGGCCTGTTCACCCAAAGTGGCGCGGCTGCGCGCAAGTTCCAGAGCGAGATCGATGTCGGCCAGGTCGGCATCAACATCCCCATTCCGGTGCCTGTGCCTTTCTTCAGCTTTACCGGCTCGCGGGGCTCCAAGCTGGGAGACCTTGGCCCGTACGGCAAGCAGGTCGTGCAGTTCTACACTCAGACCAAGACCGTCACCGCGCGCTGGTTCGATGACGACAGTGTTAATGACGGTGTGAACACCACCATCAGCCTGCGCTAAGGAGTACCGCATGCGTATTGCATTCATCGGCTTGGGCAACATGGGGGCACCCATGGCCCGCAACCTGATCAAGGCCGGGCACGCGCTTGAACTGTTCGACCTGAACAAGGATGTGTTGGCAGAACTTGCCGCACTGGGTGGGCACATCAGCGCCTCGCCCAAGGAGGCAGCGGCTGCCGCCGAGCTGGTCATCACCATGCTACCGGCCGCTGCCCATGTGCGCAGCGTGTACCTGAACGAGGACGGCGTGCTGGCCGGTATCCGCCCAGGCACCCCTACGCTTGACTGCAGCACCATCGACCCACAAACGGCGCGCGAGGTGTGCAAGGCCGCAGCGGCCAAAGGTGTCGACATGGGGGATGCACCGGTCTCTGGTGGCACCGGGGGCGCGGCGGCGGGCACCTTGACCTTCATGGTCGGCGCCAGTGCTGAACTGTTCGCCACCCTCAAGCCGGTGCTGGAGCACATGGGCCGTAACATCGTGCATTGCGGCGATGTAGGTACCGGGCAGATCGCCAAGATCTGCAACAACCTGCTGCTGGGTATTTCGATGATCGGAGTTTCCGAGGCCATGGCCCTGGGCAACGCGCTGGGCATCGATACCCAGGTGCTGGCGGGGATCATCAACAGTTCCACAGGCCGGTGCTGGAGTTCGGACACCTATAACCCCTGGCCAGGCGTCATCGAGACTGCACCCGCGGCACGCGGCTACACCGGCGGCTTCGGTGCCGAGCTGATGCTCAAGGACCTGGGGCTGGCCACGGAAGCTGCGCGGCAGGCGCACCAGCCGGTGATTCTTGGCGCCGTCGCCCAGCAGTTGTACCAGGCCATGAGCTTGCGCGGGGAAGGTGGCAAAGATTTCTCTGCCATCGTCGAGGGGTACCGCAAGAAGGCTTGATGCAAGCAGTGGACTTTCTCGCGGGCCTGGCGCCCCTCCCTCTGTAACTGCGCACCGGAGGGAAGGGCGTGCGGGCCCCGCTTTTTTATCCCGGCCCTATCGCAGGGGGTAGCCCAAGCGGCTGCCCGTCACGCGAAGACGAAGTACTTGCGCACGGTTTCGACCACTTCCCACGTGCCTTTCATGCCTGGTTCGATCACGAACACATCACCAGCCTTGAGGTGCTTGGGCGCTTCACCTTCCGGGGTGATGATGCAGTAGCCATCGAGGAAGTGGCAGTACTCCCACTTGTCGTAGTTGACCTCGAACTTGCCCGGGGTGCAGATCCAGGTGCCCATGATCTTGCTGCCGTCGGCCGACAGGTAGGCATTGAGGTTCACGGTGTGCGGCTCGCCGCCGATACGTTTCCACTTGGTGGCGTCCACGACCGGCGTGGGGCAGGTTTCACGCAGCACGGTGATGAAATCGGACATGGCACAACTCCTGGTGACTGGTTGGATGACCCGTCACCATAGGGTGTATGGCCAGCGTGGAGTTGCCTGAACTCGACGTCGAGGTGCCTGGACGCGCTATGCCCTGCCGGTAGAGCATAAACCGGTTTCTTACTGACTGAGGCGATACGTCCTATAAAGCGGGAGGCCCCATCTGATGGTACTAACGCTGGGAATGCTGTGAAATTCACATCGTTTTTAGTGTGTATAATACACATTAGCTGTCGATGGGAGCGAGAATGCGCAGTCGAGAAGTCATCAAACTCATTGAGGCTGACGGGTGGTATCTGGTGGAAGTGAAGGGGAGTCATCAACAGTTTCGGCATCCTGTGAAGAAAGGCCGTGTAACTGTCCCGCATCCCAAAGCGGAGCTACCAAAAGGAACCGTGCATAGCATTCTGAAACAATCTGGCCTTACACCTACTCCAGGTGTGTCGAGCCACGCTAATGGAGACAATCAATGAAGTTTCCCGTCGTTTTGCACAAAGACCCCGAGTCGGAGTATGGAGTAGTCGTGCCGGATGTAGCCGGTTGCTTCTCCGCCGGTCCAACTGTCGCCAGAGCGCTTGAAGCTGTACAGGAAGCGCTGGCGCTTCATTTCGAAGGGCTTGTCGCCGACAACGAGCCATTACCGCAGCCGCAGGAAATTGATGTACATGTGGCTAACCCTGACTACCAAGGTGGAGTATGGGCCGTTGTGGATTTTGATGTGACGCCTTACTTGGGCAGGGCGGTCCGTTTCAATGCGACGCTGCCGGAGCACCTGCTTCAGCGTATCGATGAAAAAGTCAGGCACGATCATCGCTACGCTTCCCGTTCAGGCTTCCTCGCTTCTGCCGCCATGCGTGAACTTGCATCGTGAACCTGACCATCGACGGTGGCGCGGCTTATGCCCACCAATACCGCACAAAGTGAAAGAACACCGGCGCGGCAAAGCACACCGAGTCCATGCGGTCGAGCATGCCGCCGTGACCTTCGATCATGTGCCCCCAGTCCTTCACGCCACGGTCGCGCTTGATGGCCGACATGACCAGCCCGCCGAAGAAGCCCATGGCGTTCACGGCCAGGGCCATCAGCGCCGCCTGCCAGAAGTTGAACGGGGTAATCCAGCACAGCAAGGCGCCGATCAGTGTCGCCAGTGCCACACCACCGGCCAGGCCTTCCACCGTCTTGGACGGTGACAGGTTGGGCGCGACCTTGTGTTTGCCGAACAGTTTGCCGCACACGTACTGCAGCACGTCGCTGATCTGCACCACCAGGATCAGCCAGGCGATCAGCAACAGGTTGCGGCCCTCGTAGCCGGGGATATCGAGGGTCATCAGCGCGGGTACCGAGGACACGCAGTACACCGCGATCATCAGCCCCCACTGTACCTTTGACGCCCGCTCCAGGAAGCGCGTGGTGTCGCCGCCGAAGCTGGCCAGGATCGGCAGCAGCAGGAACAGGTAGACGGGGATGAAGATGCTGAACATGCCGTACCAGTCCATGGCAATCAGCACGTACTGCACCGGCAGCGCCACATAAAATGCCGCTACCAGTGCGGGGTAGTCACTGCGCCGGGTGGGGGTGAGGGTCATGAATTCGCGCAATGCATAGAACGACACCCCGTAGAACAGCACGATCACCCCGTACTTGCCGAACAAAAAGGCGATGCCGATCACCAGCACCATCACCCACCAGGCGTTGATACGGGCGTTGAGGTTATCGATGACCGCATGGGGCCCGGGGCCTGCGCGCCATTTCAGCAGGCGGCCGATCACGCTGGCGAGCAGCAGCAGGGCGCCAATGCCGGCGAACAACGAGAGGGTATTGTCGTGCATGTCAGGCATCCTTGGGTGCAAGGTTGAGCAGGGCCTGGCTGGCCCGATCGAGAAACGCCTGCTTGGTCTCATCGGCCTGCAGGTGCATGGGTTCACCGAAACTCAGCGTGCACAGCAACGGCAGCGGCAAAGCCCGGCCTTTGGGCATCACCCGGTTGAGGTTGGCAATCCAGACGGGTACCAGTTCGACCTGCGGGTGGGCGGCTGCCAGGTGGTAAAGCCCGCTTCTGAACGGCATCAAGGGCTCGTCGCCCAGGTTGCGGGTACCCTCGGGGAAAAAGATCAGCGAGTCGCCCTGGGCCACCGCATCCAGTACCGGTTGCAGCGGGTTGCCGCCGCCTTCGTCACGCTGGCGGTTGATCAATACGCCATTGAATACCTGCCGGATCAGGAAGTCGCGGATGCCGGGCTTGGTCCAGTAATCCGCGCCTGCTACCGGGCGTGCACGGCTGCGCAACGCCTGTGGCAACGAAGCCCAGAGCAGCACGAAGTCGCCGTGGCTGCTGTGGTTGGCAAAGTACAGGCGCTGAACGGGCTCCGGTGTGCAGCCCAGCCACAGGGCGCGAGCGCCGGTTATCAGGCGTGCAGCAGAAGTGATGACGTAGGCGGTAAGGTTGGCGAGCATGGGGTGATCATCATCCGTTGAAAGGCAGTATCAGCAAGGTAGCCAGGGCCACCATGATTTGCAGCGCCAGGCACACGCCCTGGCGACGTAGCAGGGCCAGCGCGGCCTTGCTGCGTTCGGGCCAGTTGCGGTGGTCAGGCGCCAGCGGTTTGAGCGAAAGCTCGATGAGCGCCCGGTCCAGCGCCAGGGTATCCGCTGCCAGGTCGTGGCTGTTGGCGAGGTGGGCGAACAATGCAGCATCCAGCCCGACGCGAATCGCCCAGTACTTGTGCAGCACACCCAGGGCGGTCAATACGGCGCAGGCCAGGGTGGCGAACGGGTGCACCGTGATACCGAGCATGGGCGCCATACCATAGGCAAGCGCCAACAGGGTAAGGCCGTCCGAGAAACGCTCCAGTTGGCTACCACGCTGTAGCAGGGTGGCAACGACCCAGAGGCTCATGATGGCTTCCGCAGGTGCGACAGGGCCAGATGGCGTGCTGCTTGGCGTATCAGGCCGGCTTCGCGCGTGGGGTTCATTCAACGTACCCGCTGTGCCAGGCTGACGCTGAAAATACCCCACTCATCGATACGCTGGGTGAGCTTGCGGAAACCGGCCGCCTCCACCAGCTGGTCCATTTCGGCCTGGCTGCGACGGCGCATTACCCAGGCCTGGCCTTCGCGGTGGCTGGTAAGGGCGCGGGCGATCATCTCCAGCTGTGGGTGCCAGGGCTGGCCGGTGTAGACCAGGTAGCTGCCCTCTTCCATCGCATCGGCCAGGCCGGCGAGTGAGTTGCCCACCAGCTGGTTGCTGGCGAACAGCTCATACAGGCCGGAAACCACAGCCAGGGTGGGCGGTTGTTCAAGCGAAGCCAGGCTCTGGCGATCAAACGCATCGCCCTGAACGAAGCGGGCAATGTCGGCCAGACCTTTCTGCTGGATCAACGCCGAACCTTGCTCCACGTTAAGGGGGCTGTAATCACGCAGCAGGATCGAGTCTGGCAATAGCTCCAGCTGCTGCAGCGCTTCCAGAATGTAGCGGCCGTGGCCAGCAGCGATATCGACGATGTGCACCGGGCGCTGAGCCTGATGCAAGCAGCTGATGGCCTGGCGTAGCAGCTCTTCGACGTGCAGCTTGCGCTGGCGAATACCGCGCCAGCCAATGGCATCGAGGTAGTTCTTGTCTATTTGGGCACCCAGCCAGCCTTTGCCGGAAGGCTCGTTGCGGTACACGTAATCCAGGGTGCTGCCAGAGTCGAACCCGGTGTCGAAGCCCAGCTTCACGCCTTCCGACAGCCCGCTGCCAAATCGCAGCCCCGCCCGGGTAGTGCGCCAGTACAGGTCACGCGGGGAGTTGCGCGGCAGCGGAGCGGCCAGGCTTTCAGCCTCGGCGCAGGTGGCGCCGGTCTTGTCCGCATCCAGCAGCGATGGCAGCGGGCAGGGGCTGGCGAAACAGTGCTCCACGAAGCGCTCGATGCGGCGCAAGGCATGTGCCCGGTCGCGTTCGCCCAAGGTGTCGTGGAAGAACCCGGGTAGCACGTGCATTTCCTTGCGGGTGCTGCCCAGGTTGTGGAAGAAGCGCTCCTGCGGCTGGCGCTCAACCACCAGATCGGCACCGGACACCAGCAGTTGAGTTGGTACCTGTATCGCCTGCGCATCGGCAACTACACGGTCGGCAGCGTCGTACAACCCCAACAGCATGGTCACCGAGATCGGCCGGCTGATGAGGGGGTCGGCGGTATACGACATCACCCGTTCCGGGTCATGGGTAAGCAACCCTGGCTTGACGTAACTGTTGACGAAAAAGTTGCCGCGCACAGCCTTGAGCAGTTTCAGGCCAAGGCGGGCGAAGGGCACGTACAGCTTGACCTTGAAAGCCGGTGAGGCCAGCACCAGGCAGCGCACCTTCGGCGCGTAATCATGCGCCCAGGTGGCGATCAGCACAGCGCCGACGCTCTGCGCCAACACCACAAGTTCCTGCGCGGCGATACCGTGGCTGGCGTGAATGTGCTCGATGAACGTCTGTACGTCGCGCACGCTGGTGGCAAAGCCCGGGCTATCACCGCGCGCACCTGGGGAAAGCCCATGGCCCCGGGCATCCCAGGCGAAGAAATCATAGCCCGGCATGTCCAGCTCATCAGCCAGGTGGGCCATGCGGCCGCCGTGTTCGTGGCCGCGGTGGAACATCACCACCGCCCGGCGCGGCTGGTACTCGTTGCGGGTTGCAGGCCAGTGGCGGTAGTGCAGCTCGACGCCATCATGGGTAGAGAAGTGCAGGGTTTGCGCTTGGCGCATGTTCGAAATCCTTTGCGACTGCAAGTTAGGCCTGGCGGGTTTCCGCGAGCCCGCGACGAACGCGGTTGTAAAGGGTATAGAGCGAGAGCACGAGGATGACCAGCAACAGGCCGTTGACCCAGGCAGCGGTAAGCAGCCCCACCGCCACCCCTGCGCCCAGCACGCCGAACGCAAAGGCGCGGTCGCTCTTGCCCATGGGGCCGTCATAGCGCCGCGAAGCCCCGGCCAGCGGGCCCATCACCCCGGCGTACTCGCTGACAGTGGCGAACAGCACCACCAGTACCACCAACACAGGTGACACGCCGGGCAGCAGGGCGAAGGGCAGGTACAGTGCAGCATCCGCGATCACGTCGCACAGCTCGTTCAGGTAGGCGCCCAGGGTGGATTGCTGGCCAAACTCCCGTGCCAGCATGCCGTCGATGGCATTCAGCGCCATGCGCACCAGCATCCATATCGGCACCAGCACGAACAGCCAGGTGACGTGGGGCACCGCGGCTAGCAGCAGGCCCAGCAGTACCGACAGCAGGGCGGCGGATACCGTGACCTGGTTGGCGGTTACGCCGCGATCATGAAGGCGCTGCACCGAGGGGCGCAGCAATGCCTGGAAACGGGGTTTGAGCTGGTAGATTGATGCCACTGGCAAATCCTTTTTCGAGTGGGCCGCATGGGCGTCATTTTGGGTGAGGCTGACACTGGGGTAAAGCCACCTACCTGACGGTGGAGGGTGGATGGCCTTCAGTGTAGGAAGTATCTGATTTGAGGGGCCTGCCGTTTGAAGTTCCTTCCTGGGTGTTAGGTTTTTGGGCCTAAACCAAGGGCAGGGAGCTGCGCGATGCGCGTGAACATTGAAGGCAGGGGCCAGGCAGTAGATGGCGACGTCACCACTACCGGTGCCGTTTGTATTGCCACCGGCACGGGTTACCTGGACAACTCGCGCAACGTGCTACGCGTCGGCGACCCGACCACGGCGTGCCCGGTTTGCAGGCAAGCAGGCGTGGTGGCCGAAGGGGCTGAAAGCTTTATCTCCGATGGCCAGCCTGTCGCCACGGATGGTTCATTGGTGATCTGCGGTTGCTCGCCTGGCAGCAACCGGGTCGTCGCACCGCTCTACGAGGGGCCGCCGAGCAGCCAGCCCGGTACTGCGGGTGGGCCAACTGCCTTGGCTGAGCCAGCGACTGTTTTCCGGGGGGACGGGTTTTCCCGAACCCTTGTCAGCGCGCTGCCCGGTACCCTTGAGCCGGGGTTCTATCTGGTTCCCCGGCGCATGTCGTTTGCGCAGGTCTTGCTGCAGCTCGCTGAACACGATGCCACCTTGCCCATCTCTCGCTTGAAATGGCTCAACCCCACTTATGCACAGGGCTTCAAGGCTGGGGAAATGTTCGTCATCGGCGACCCGGACAACGGCCATGCCTGCACCCGCGAGGAAGGGCAGCTGATGGCCGCCGCGCAGCACGCCAGGCGCGCACTGCAAGCGCTCGACATGGCCGAAGCCGATTTCATGATGGAGCACCAGGCGGAGATTGCAGGGTTACTCGAAAACGCCAGCCAGGCCATGGGCGTGGGCACAGATATGCTCAACCAAGGGCTGAAACAAGTAAGCGGGACCCTGTCGGCGATCGAACAGTTGCATCAGCAGGAGTTTGTCCGCCATGGCCATTTGAACAGCCCAGGCTTCTTTGCCGAGCGGCGGCGCCTTTTGCAGCAGTTGGACGGCCAGTTGAAGGCCGCGTTGCTAAATAAACAACTGAACTTGGGTAACTATGAGCGCCTGAAGAAGCGCCTGAATATCTCCACCAAAAGCCTGGTTCATCACTGGTCCAAAGCTGGCGGGCCGGGGCAGATACCCGGTTATGCGACGCACCTGGATAAGGTGGCACGGCTTAGCAAGTACCTTAAGGCGGGCGGGTATGCAGGAATTGGAATAGGTGGAGGGGCTTCGTATTTGAAAATTCAAGAGGTTTGCAGGGCTGGTGATTCTCGCGAATGTGAGCGTGTCAGGCTAGTAGAGGTAGGAAGCTTTATAGGCGGGACATTTGGTGGTACTGCGGGAGCCACTATTGCCACTCCCGCCGTCTTGTCCATATGTGGTGTAGTCGGATTTAGTACTGCAGGTGTTGGGGCAGCTTTATGTGGTATTGCAGGAGTTGGAGCAGCATCTTACTTAGGTGGCTGGATAGGTGAATTAATAGGTGAAGAGGGCGGTGAGATGCTATTCAGGGGGAGCAATGATTGACGTTGATTCATGGCCGTTGAAAGCGCAGCTTGCTTTCGTAGTATCACCCTTCTTGATAATCATCCTCGGGATGATCGTGAATGGATCTGTGATCTGGTCCCGTGATTTCAAGGTGCTAAACGAGGCTTTCAGGAATAACACGTATGTCGCAGGCGTCAGGGGTGTCATGGGGGACACCAGTATTCGGGCGCGTTGGTTCATAGCATGCACCGTAGCAGGGGCTGTTGTTTTCAAAAAATTCAACTGCCGTATCGGAGTGGTGAGTGAGTCTGAGGTGATGGGCGTTCCTGTACATTTGAGAAAGCGGCTGCGGGTAGCATATTGGCTGAATGCAGTCGGCTTTTCTTGGCTCGTATTAGTCTGTGCAGTGATCAAGTTGGGCAGGTTGCATTAATTCAGCCTGCGTTTCCACTTGGGAGCAGAGAAAAGCCTGCCTATGTGCGGGCGCAGGAGAACCAATAGTTGAATTGATTGATGAGGCGGCGCCAGATGAATTTTGAAGCGTGGCCACCATCTTGAAGTTAGTCTTCCTGCTGCCGCCCATTTTTCATCGGTCTAACATCCCTTCATATCAAGTCAGGGGCTGGTAAACCCAGCAGAGATAAAAAATTTCCCGCCCCGGCTGAGGTCTCGAATACTGATTGCGTCCTGGCTGGAAATCGTTGCCTTTTTATGGTTGGTCATAGGCTATTTCATCATCCGCTAAAAAGGGCTTTTCCCTATCAACGCCACCAACCCCGCCGCATACCCTGGCAACGCTGCAAAATCCCGTGCGCACATCAGCAACCGGCGGTTGGCCCAGGGTTCCTGTAAGCCAGCCCAATGCAATGGCAGCAAGCCCTGCCAGCGCTGTACCGCCGCCAGTGGCACAACGCCGACTCCCGCCCCGCCAGCAACCATGCGGATTACCCCGTCAAACCCCTCGGCCCTTACCCGTACCTGCATGCGCAGGCCGGCACGCAGTGCCAATTCTTCGAGGTACAACGCCAGGGCGCTGGCAGGCCCCAGGCCGACATAGCCGTAGGCCAGGCTGTCGATAAAGCGGGGTGCCGGCATCCGGGCCAGTGGGTGGCCCGGGGGCGTTACCAGCACCAGTGGATCGTCGCGAAAGGGCCGCGTCTGCAGGTGCTCCACCGGGGCGGCACTTGAGACTACGCCCAAGTCGGCAATGCCCTGGGTAATGGATTGCACAATGCGTAAACTCGGCATCTCCTGCACATCCACGCTCACCCCGGGGTGGGTTGCCAGGTAGCTGGCCAGCAGTTCCGGCAGGTATTCGGTGAGGGCTGCGGTGTTGCACAGCAAGCGCACCTGGCCCTGTTGCCCTTGGGCATACTGCGCCAGGTCGAACTGAAGGCGCTCCACCTGCTGGCCGATCAGCCGGGCGTGCTGCAACAAAGCCTGGCCGGCCGCCGTTGGCACAACGCCGCGGCGGTTGCGCTGCAGCAGCGGCACACCCAGCGAAGCCTCCATGGCGCGGATGCGTGCGCTGGCTGCGGGTAGCGACAGATGGCTCCGGCTGGCGCCCGCAGTGATGTTTCCACATTCCAGGGTGTGTTGAAACAGCCTGAGATCAACCAGCTCGAAGTGCATGTGGCTCTGTCCACGCAATAGTCTGGGTGAGTATATGGCAGATGTTCACACGGTCAGGCATCCGCCATCATCGACCCATGAATACAGTCTTCGCGTTTTACCAGGATATCGGCCCAGCCCTGTCGCTACTGGTGGTGCTGACATTTCTCATGGCTGGCGCAGTGAAAGGCGTGATCGGCCTGGGTTTGCCGACGGTGGCAATGGGGTTGCTGGGCCTGGCTATGCCCCCTGCGCAGGCAGCGGCCCTGCTTATCGTGCCTTCGACCCTGACCAATCTCTGGCAGCTGGCCAGTGGCGGACATCTGCGCACGTTGCTCGTGCGTTTGTGGCCCCTGCTGGCAATGACCTTCATTGGCACCCTGCTGGGCAGCGCCTGGCTGGGCATCGACAGCGGCCCCTGGGCCGTGCATGCCCTGGGCGCGGCCTTGCTGGTGTACGCCCTTTATGGCTTGGCCGGGCCGGGCTTCAGCCTGGCACCTTCCCGGGAGCGCTGGCTGGGGCCTATATGCGGGCTGATCACCGGGGTGGCCACGGCCGCTACCGGGGTGTTCGTGATGCCGGCGGTGCCGTACCTGCAAAGCCTGGGCCTGTGCCGTGAGCAGATGATCCAGGCATTGGGCTTGTCCTTCACGGTTTCCACTCTGGCATTGGCCATCGGCCTGGCCGGCCAGGATGCACTTGGTGGTCAGGCCCTGGGTGCCTCACTGCTGATGCTGGCGCCGGCGCTGCTGGGCATGCTCGCCGGGCAATGGCTGCGTCAGCGTATCAGCCCAGTGCTGTTCAAGCGGTGCTTCTTCATTGGCCTGGCCATGCTGGGTGGCCATCTGTTGCTCAACGGCTAGCAGACGATGGGCTAAGCATGTCTACCCGCTGGAACTCGAAATCCTGCGCCAGGTAGTCCATGCGCCGCTCAGCGAATGCAGTCATGTGGGGCAGCGCGGCGTGCACATCCAGCGCTGCTTTGTCAGCCCATACTTCGAAGAATACGAACAGGGTCGGGTCCTGCTGGTCGCGCAGCATATGGTACTCGATGCAGCCAGGTTCCCGGCGGCTGGGCTCCACAAAGGGCCTGAACAGGTTCTCGAAAGCATCGGCCATTTCCGGCCGCGTCTTGGCCTTGAGGATGAATGCGTATTGCTCGGTCATGAAGCGTCGCTCGTGTGAGGGAAGGGCAATGTTAAAGCAATAATAAAACCTGGATTGGTGCTTTTGGATCACATGTATTGTGCGGTAACGAGGCTGTTTGCTGCATCCCACGGCCTATAACCTGCGGCCTCAACTTTTCACTGAGCCGGTCGCCGGCTATCAGAGGCCCAGCATGAAGCACATCCTTTTGCTCAACGGCGGCAAACAGTTCGCCCATTCTCACGGTCAGCTCAACCAGACTCTTCATGATGCAGCGCTGGCCCATCTGGACCATGCCGGGTTCGCGGTGCAGCAGACCTTCATCGACGGCGGTTACGACGTGCCGGCCGAGGTAGAGAAGTTTCTCTGGGCCGATGTCGTCATCTACCAGATGCCAGGTTGGTGGATGGGCGCGCCCTGGACGGTGAAAAAGTACATCGACGACGTGTTCACGGAAGGCCATGGCAGCCTGTACGCCAACGATGGCCGCAGCCGCTCGGACACCTCGCGCACGTATGGCAGTGGTGGCCTGTTGCAAGGCAAGCAGTACATGCTGTCGCTTACCTGGAACGCACCGCAGCAGGCGTTCGATGCCGCAGACGATTTCTTCGAAGGCAAGGGTGTCGATGGGGTGTACTTCCCGTTTCACAAGGCCAACCAGTTTCTTGGCATGACCGGCCTGCCCACCTACCTGGCGGTGGACGTGATCAAGCGCCCGGACGTACCGGTTGCGCTGGCAGGTTACCTGGCGCATCTGGACAAGGTGTTCGGCAAGGCGATCTAATCCCGGCAGCTACCTGCCGCAGGCCTGAATGTGAAAACCCGATCCGAAGAGCTCCAGGTGTTCGTCGCTGTCATCGACTGCGGCTCCCTTTCCGCCGCCGCCGAACAGATCGGCCAGACCCCCTCGGCGGTCAGCCGCACCCTGGCACGCCTTGAGACCAAGTTGGGCACCACGCTGGTGAACCGAACCACACGGCGGATGGACCTCACCGAAGAGGGGCGCTTCTTTCTAGAGCGGGCGCGGCGGATACTGCAGCAAATGGACGACATGGAAGAACGCCTGGCGATCAACCGCCAGATGCCCACCGGGCGCCTGCGCATCAATGCGGCGGCGCCTTTCATGCTGCATGCCATCGTCCCGTGGGTTGGCGAGTTTCGTCAGCACTACCCTGGCATCGAGCTGGAGCTGAACACCGACGACCTGATCATCGACCTGCTGGAGCACAGCACGGATGTGGCGATACGGATCGGTGAGCTGGCCGACTCCAGCCTGCATGCCCGTAGCCTGGGCAGCAGCCCGGTACAGGTGCTGGCCAGCCCTGCCTACCTCGCCCGGCAGGGGGTGCCGCTGCGGGTCGAGGACCTGCCCAGCCACAGCCTGCTGGGCTTCAGCCAACCCGAATCACTCAACCGTTGGCCCCTGCGCCATGCCCAGGGGGAGCAGTGGGGCATTCGCCCGGCGCTCACGGCCTCCAGCGGCGAAACCCTGCGCCAGCTGGCCTTGGCGGGGGAAGGCATCGTCTGCCTCTCGCATTTCATGACCCACGACGACATCCGCGCCGGGCGCCTGCAGGTATTGCTGGCAGATGCCAACAACGGCTATCGCCAGCCCATCCATGCCGTCTATTACCGCAATACCCAGCTGGCCCTGCGCATCCAGTGTTTCCTTGATTTCATCCAGCGCAAACTGGAAAGGTACGCCAGCCCAGTTGCCTGATCACGACATGGCCTGCCCGCCGACGGCGAAACTGCCAGGTGCCGATTGCACACCGGCGGCCCTTCGGCCTTACTGACAACTCGACAAAAACCAACACCAAGGAAGTGTCATGCGTATTGTCCCGTTCCAGTACCTGGCCCTGGCCGCCGCGATTCTCAGCTGCTCTTCGGTGCATGCCGTTGTGTTGGAAGGCGGCGCCGTCGCTGCTCCCGATGAGTACGGTGCAAAGGTGGCCGCCGACATCCTGAAGAAAGGCGGTAATGCGGTGGATGCTGCGGTGGCTACCGCCTTTACCCTGGCCGTCACCTACCCGGAGGCCGGCAACATCGGCGGGGGTGGCTTCATGACCCTGTTCGTCGACGGCAAGCCCTACTTCCTCGATTACCGTGAAGTCGCCCCGCGGGCGGCCACGCGCAACATGTACCTGGATGACAAGGGCGAAGTCATCGAGAACCTGAGCCTGGTTGGCGCCCGCGCAGCAGGTGTGCCGGGGACGGTGATGGGGCTATGGGAGGCACACCACAAGTTCGGCAAATTGCCCTGGAGCGAGCTGCTGACCCCGGCCATCGGCTATGCCAAAAATGGTTTCAAGGTGGCGGAAAAACAGTACCAGTACCGCAACGATGCCCAAGGCATGTTCAAGACCGCCACCAACTTCAACGACTATTTCGGCAACATGAAGGTTGGTGAGCTGTTCAAGCAACCCGAAATGGCACACACCCTGGAACGCATTGCCGACAAGGGCGTGAGCGAGTTCTACCAAGGCAAGACCGCAGACCTGCTGGTGGCGCAGATGCAGGCCGACAAAGGGCTCATCACCAAGCAGGACCTGCAGGACTACAAGGCTGTCTGGCGTGAACCGATGGCCGTGAGCTGGCGCGGCAACGTGGTGTATACCGCGCCGCCGCCCAGCTCTGGCGGGGTCGCCCTGGCGCAGCTGTTGGGCATCAAGGAAGACCGTGCCGCCGATTTCAAAGGCGTGGCGCACAACTCCGCGCAGTACATCCACCTGCTGGCCGAAATCGAGAAGCGGGTGTTCGCCGACCGTGCCGATTACCTTGGCGACCCGGCCTTCACTCAGGTACCTGTGGACAAGCTGGTCGCCAAGGCCTACCTGGCCAAACGCGCCGCCCAGGTCAACCCGAAGGCCATTTCTGATACGGCGCAGGTCAAGCCCGGCCTCGAGCCGCACCAGACCACGCATTTTTCCATCGTCGACAAGCAGGGCAACGCCGTCAGCAACACCTACACCCTCAACCTGGACTACGGCAGTGGCGTCGTGGTCAAAGGTGCAGGCTTCCTGCTCAATGACGAAATGGACGACTTCAGCGCCAAGCCCGGTGCGGCCAACGCGTTCGGCGTGGTAGGCGGCGATGCCAATGCCATTGCCCCCGGCAAGCGCATGCTGTCGTCGATGAGCCCCAGCCTGATGACCCGCGACGGGAAGGTGGAGCTGGTGATCGGCACGCCGGGCGGTTCGCGGATCTTTACCTCGATCTTCCAGGTGATGAACAACCTGTACGACTACAACATGCCGCTGGAAAAGGCAGTGGCCGCGCAGCGCGTGCATCACCAGTTGCTGCCCAAGGACACGATCTACTACGACAGCTATGCCCCGTTGACCGGCCAGGTGGCCGATGACCTGAAGCAGATGGGGTACGTGCTTGAGGACCAAGGCTGGGAGATGGGCGACATCCAGGCGATCCGGGTAAACGGTGCCACGCTTGAAACCGCCTCCGACCCCCGCGGCCGCGGCGTGGGCCTACTGGTCAAGTAACCCCACGCCACGCCCGATCACACCCTGAACCGGCTCACCAACATCTGCAACTCCCCGCCGAGCCGCGCCAGCTCCACGCTGGACGCGGCCGTCTCATCGCTGGCTGCCGCCGTCTGCTCCGACACATCGCGCACATTCAGGATGCTGCGGCTGATCTCTTCCGCCACCGCACTTTGCTGCTCTGCGGCCGCTGCAATCTGCTGGTTCATCGACTGAATGCTCGACACCGTGCTGGTGATGCTCTCAAGCGACGACCCTGCCTTGCGCGCCAGTTCCACGCTGCTGTCGGTCAGCGAGCGGCTGCCCTGCATGGCATTGGCCACCTGCTGGGTGCCGTGCTGCAGGCTGGCGATCAGCTCTTCGATTTCTTCGGTGGATTTCTGCGTACGCTGGGCCAGGCCGCGCACCTCGTCGGCGACCACGGCAAAACCGCGGCCTGCCTCGCCGGCACGTGCCGCCTCGATGGCTGCGTTCAGCGCCAGCAGGTTGGTCTGTTCGGCAACCGACTTGATCACGTCCATTACACTGCCGATTTTCTGGCTTTCCTGCTGCAGCAGGTTCATGGCCTCTGTGGACCGGTGCATGTCATCGGCCAGGCGCTCGATCTGGCCAATCGCTTCACCGACCACGCGATCACCGGCACGGGCTTCGCCATCGGCCCCCGTGGCGGCGTGCGACGCCTGTTCGGCGTTGCGCGCCACTTCCTGAACGGTGGCAGCCATCTCGTGCATGGCGGTGGCCACCTGGTCGGTCTCGACCTTCTGGCTGTTGGCCCCTGCGCTGGTCTGCTCGGTCACTGCCGACAGCTCTTCGGCGGCGCTGGCAATTTGCGTGACGCCATCACGAATTCCGCCAATCAGCTCACGCAGGGTGGTACCCATGCGCGCGATGCCTTGCTGCAGTACACCCAGTTCATCGCGGCGGGTAACCCGCAGCTGCTCGGTAAGGTCGCCGCTGGCAATCCGCTCCACGGCCACCAGTGTGTCCTGCAACGGGCGAGTGATCTGGCGGGTGATCAGCACGGCCGCCAGCACACCGACCAGCAGCGCCAGCAACGTAGCCACGGCCTGCAGGGTGCGGGCCTGGCTGCTTTCGATGTCGCGACGCTCCAGCTGTATCTTGTACAGCGCATCACTGGTCTTGACGATGTCGGCACCTTCTACCGTCATTTCTGCCCGGGCGACGTTGATGGTGGCGACGGCGTCGCGGAACTGGCGCGCAGCGTCACGGAACGCCAACACGGCGCGCTCAAGCGGCTGCAAAGTGGCCCCCTGGCCAGGCAATTCCCGCTTGAGGGTGTCCACCTCGGCCAGTGCAGCGTCCAGCTGACGCAGCGCAGCCTGTTCGTTCTGTGCGGTGTTATCGGCAATGTAGCCGCGCACGTCGATGCGCACCTGCAACAGCTGCTGGCGGGTCTTGCTGATCAGTTGCTGTTGGGCCAGGCGCACGCTGTCGCCCTCGGCGCGTGCCATCACGGCCTGGCTCAATGCGTCCATGGCCTTGTCGGCCTGGGCAGAGGCGTTGTCCATGGCGGCGCGGGCAGTGCGGCCAGCGTCGTAGCCCTGGCGCATCTTGGCCAGCGAGACTTTGTAGGCGCTGATGGTTTCGCCCAGCTCGCCCAGCAACTTCACGTTTTCAGGGCTCTTGAAGGTATGCGCCAGGTAGGCCTGCTGCTTGCTGAATGTATCGAGCTTGGCCTGGGTATTGGCCGCTGCTGCGTCGTCACCGTTGGCGATCATGTATTGCAGCCGCGCGATGCGCAGGTCGGTCAGGTCCTTGTTCAGCTGGCTGATATCGCTCATCCAGTTGCTGCGGTCGATCAGGCTGCCCAGGCTGGTCCAGCCAGTCAGGGCCAGCACGCCGGTCAGGATAAGCACCAGGCCGAAGCCCAGGCCAAGTTTCAGGTTGACGCTGATGTTGGCAAACCAGCTGTTCATGCACGCACTCCAGAAGTTGTTTTCGCTCTCTTGATCTTCGTTCGCGAGGCGTTGTTGTTCTGGATGCCCGCTGAATCGTGCTGGGTGTATCGGCAGCGGAAGGGGAAGCTGAAACGCTTTTTCAGCAAAACCGTAACAGGCGCGGGATAAAGGGGCCGTTTGGCGGCCCCGGAAATCTCAAAGGTTGCGGGCGCTGAAGGTATCGCAGCTGTCTACTTCGCCCTGTGCGAAGCCGGCCTTGAACCAGCGCACCCGCTGCGCCGACGTGCCGTGGGTGAACGAGTCTGGAACCACGCGGCCCTGGCCCTGTTGCTGCAACCGGTCATCGCCAATGGCATTGGCCGCGTTCAGGGCCTCCTCCACATCACCCGGTTCCAGCCAGTTCAGGCGCTTCTGCGCCTGGTAGGCCCACACACCGGCCAGGCAGTCGGCCTGCAACTCCTGGCGCACCAGCAGGCCGTTGTCGCCTTCCATGCGCTGGCCGCTGCGACGGGCGGCATCCACCTTGGCCGAAACCCCCAGCAAGGTCTGCACGTGGTGGCCAATCTCGTGGGCGATCACGTAGGCCTGGGCAAAGTCACCTGCAGCGGCAAAGCGTGTTTCCATTTCACGGAAGAACGACATGTCCAGGTAAACGCGCTGGTCTGCCGGGCAATAGAACGGCCCGACCGCTGCCGAGGCAAAGCCACAGGCCGAATTGACCTGACCGCTGAACAGCACCAGTTTGGGGTCGCGGTACTGTTTGCCGGCCTGCGCGAACAGCGCCTGCCAGGTGTCCTCGGTATCGCCCAGGATGGACGCGACGAACTCGGCCTGCTGATCGTTGGCAGGTGGCGCCTTGCCAGAAGTGGCGGTGGGTGCTTGCTGCTGCATCTGGCCGGTCAGTTGGCCCAGGATCTGCAACGGGTCCTGGCCGGTCAGCCAGCCGATGCCCACGATCAGCAGGATGGCGCCGAGCCCCAGCCCTTTGCCGCCACCAAACCGCATCCCGCCGCCACCTGAGCCCCGGGCGTCGACCACATTGTCGCTACGTCGGCCTTTTCGCCATTCCATGAATGCTCTCCAGAGCCTGAAACAAGAAGATAAAGATTAGTCCACTGCACCGACAGGTGTCAGGCGCTTCTGTCATGCATAACCATTTGGTTAAGCCTCTTCGGCATGAATTCAATATTCATTGCATCCATGCTGCCTGAAACTGTAAGTCCGCCTGCCCCACCCAGGCGTTCCATAATTCCAAGAGAGGAAACCGGCATGCCCGCTCAGGACAACAGCCGCTTCGTGATCCGTGATCGCAACTGGCACCCCAAGGCCCTGACGCCTGACTACAAGACCTCGATCGCGCGCTCGCCGCGCCAGGCCTTGGTCAGCATCCCACAGTCGATCAGTGAAACCACCGGCCCTGATTTCTCCCACCTGGGCTTTGGCGCCCATGACCACGACCTGCTGCTGAACTTCAATAACGGCGGCTTGCCGATTGGGGAGCGCATCATCGTTGCCGGTCGCATTGTCGACCAGTATGGCAAGCCTGTGCCAAACACCCTGGTCGAAATGTGGCAGGCCAACGCCGGCGGCCGCTACCGCCACAAGAATGACCGCTACCTGGCGCCGCTCGACCCCAACTTCGGGGGTGTAGGCCGCTGCCTCACCGACCGCGACGGTTACTACAGCTTCCGCACCATCAAACCCGGCCCGTACCCCTGGCGCAATGGCCCGAACGACTGGCGTCCGGCGCACATTCACTTCGCCATCAGCGGGCCTTCGATCGCGACCAAACTGATCACCCAGCTGTATTTCGAGGGCGACCCGCTGATCCCGATGTGCCCGATCGTGAAGTCCATCGCCAACCCGCAAGCCGTGCAACAGTTGATCGCCAAGCTCGACATGAGCAACGCCAACCCGATGGATTGCCTGGCGTACCGCTTCGACATCGTGCTGCGTGGCCAGCGCAAGACCCACTTCGAAAACTGCTGAGGACCCCGCCATGCCAATCGAACTGCTGCCGGAAACCCCTTCGCAAACGGCCGGCCCCTATGTGCACATCGGCCTGGCCCTGGAAGCGGCCGGCAACCCCACCCGTGACCAGGAAATCTGGAACCGCCTGGCCAAGCCTGAGGCTGCCGGCGAACACATCGTGCTGATCGGCCACGTGTACGACGGCAACGGCCACCTGGTGCGCGATTCGTTCCTGGAGCTGTGGCAAGCCGATGCCAACGGCGACTACCAGGACGCCTACAACCTGGAGAACGCCTTCAACAGCTTCGGGCGCACCGCCACCACCTTCGACGCTGGCGAGTGGACGGCGCACACGGTCAAACCGGGCGTGGTCAACAATGCGGCAGGTGTGCCGATGGCGCCGCACATCAACCTCAGCCTGTTTGCCCGCGGCATCAATATCCACCTGCACACCCGCCTGTATTTCGACGATGAGGCCGAGGCCAACGCCAAATGCCCGGTGCTCAACCTGATCGAGCAGCCCCAGCGGCGGGAAACCCTGATTGCCAAGCGCTGCGAAGTGGAGGGGAAGACGGCCTATCGCTTCGATATCCGTATTCAGGGGGAAGGGGAGACGGTGTTCTTCGACTTCTAAGTGAAGGGGCGCTCGCTCCGTCCAGGCCAAGGTAATGCCTTGACGGAGCGGCCCCTCAAGCAGCCTGGTAATCAGCTGTTTACAGGCTTCAGGTCGAACGCATCGGCCTGGTACTGGAAGAGCAGGCAATCGGCTGCCGCAGTGCACCCGCTTTCGTGTACCAGGTCCGCCGGTAGCTTGTAGTACGACCCCGCCTGGAATTCGCTGCGTTGGCCATCGATCACTGCGTAAAACGTGCCGTGCAGCACAACTGTCGGCAGCGCCTGGCTGTGCTGGTGCAGGCCATTGTCGGTCCCTTTTCTGAACCTGACATAGGCCGAATAAGGCCCGGTGCCAAAGATATCGCCCTCTACGTTCGCGTAACTGACGGCGCCCTGGGTATTGGGCACCGCTTGCCATGCAAGGGCGCTGCTGTCGGGTACTGACACGGTTTTTTCTGCCGCATTGATGCCTGTTGCCAGGGTTGCGAGCGCCATGCCCGCGACTATTTTCTGTAATGCCTTCATGTGAAATTCCTTCGCTGGATAACCCTACAGCCAAGGCTAAAGTAACGCCATTCACACAGATACGGCCCTGCATGGCCAAGACCTGTGCTTATTTTGCACAGATCAAGCTTGCCACCGGGGTTGGGCGTAATAAGCCTGCACATACTCCAGCAGCGCCCGCACCTTGGGTGCCAGGTAGCGGCTTTGCGGGTAGACAGCGTAAAGGTTGCGCGCGGGCAACTTCCAGCCTTCAAGTACTGGCACCAGACGCCCGTCGAGCAGCGCATCGTGCACGATGAAGCGGTCGAAACTGGCAATGCCCAACCCGCCGATTGCAGCAGCGCGCAGGGCCATTGGTGAGTTGGCACTCAGGCGCCTGGGCATGACGATGTCGTGTTGCTCGCCATCCGCGCGGGTGAGCTGCAACCGCTGAGGGTGCGCAAGGTTGCTGTAGCCGAGCAGTGCATGGCTACTCAGCGTGCCCGGTGAGCTGGGCGCACCATGGCGTTTGAGGTAACCGGGGGCCGCGACCAGCATTACCTCGCTGGGCGCCAGCCGGCGAGCCACCAGGCTGGAGTCCGGCAACTGATCGGTGATCCGCAGGCACACATCGACTTCATCTTCGAGCATGTCGATAAAGCGATCGCTGCAATTGAGCTCCACCTGCAGGCATGGGTGTCGTTCCACAAAGTCAGCCAGCCAGCGCCCCAGTTCCAGCTCGCCGAAGGCGGTTGGCACACTCAGGCGCAGGGTGCCTGTGGGTTGCTGCTGATGCTCGGAGAGCTCAAGCGTCATCGCTTGGACCTGCTCAAGGATAGAGACGCAGTGGCGATAAAAAAGTGTGCCCGCTTCGGTCAGGTGCAGGCGGCGGGTGGTGCGGGCAAGCAGTTGTGTGCCCAGTTGGCGCTCCAGCTGCTTCACCTGGCGTGAGAGTACGGTGTGGGACTGGCCTGTACAGCTGGCCGCGGCGCTGAAGCTGCCGAGGTCGACGACCCGGCGAAAGGTGTGCATGGCGGCCAACTGGTCCATCTTCACGGGCTCCTGACAGGGCCGGTGGGCCGTAACGGCCCAACCGGCTGAGGGATCAGCGCCGAACCAGCAATACGCCGCTTTCCATGTGGTGGGTGTAGGGGAACTGGTCGAACAACGCACAGCGTTCGATCCGGTGCGTATCGTGCAACTGGGCGATGTTTTGCGCCAGGGTTTCCGGGTTGCAGGAGATGTACAGGATGCGCTCGAAGCGCCGGGTGAGCTCGCAAGTATCCGGGTCCATGCCGGCACGCGGCGGGTCGACGAACACGGTGCCGAACCTGTAGCTGCCCAGGTCGATGCCTTCCAGCCGGCGGAACGGCCGCACGCCGTTCAATGCCTGGGTCAGTTCCTCTGCCGACAGCCGCACCAGGCGCACGTTGTCCACAGCGTTTTCGTCCAGGTTGCTCAGCGCGGCATTCACCGACGTCTTGCTGATTTCGGTCGCCAGCACCTGGCGGGCGCGGGTGGCCAGCGGCAGGGTAAAGTTGCCGTTGCCGCAATACAGCTCCAGCAGGTCGTCCTCACGTTCGCCCATGGCGTCGAACGCCCAGCCGAGCATCTTCTGGTTCACCGCGCCATTGGGTTGGGTGAAGGCCCCCTCGGGCTGGCGATAGCTGAACAGCCGGCCCGCCACATCGAGCTCCTCCACCGCGTAGTCGCGGCCGATGACCAGGCGCTTGCCCTTGGAGCGGCCGATGATGCTGACGCCCAACTCATCGGCAAGCTGCCGGGCGGCCACTTCCCAGACAGCGTCCAGCGGGCGGTGGTAGCACAACGTGATCATCGCGTCGCCGGCCAGCGTGGTCAGGAACTCGACCTGGAACAGGCGGTTGCCCAGTGCCTCGTTGCCCTGCCACGCAGCCTTCAGCCGAGGCATCAGGGCATTGATGGGGCGGCTGGCGATTGGGAAATCGTCGATCAGAATCGCCTTGTGCTTGTCCCCGGGCGCAAACATGGCGTAGTGGCGCTGGCCGTCCTCGCGCCACAGGCGGAACTCGGCGCGCAGGCGGTAGTGCTCGCGCGGTGAATCGAAAACGGCAGGCTCCGGCGCGCTGAAAGGCGCCAGCAGCTCGCGCAGCCGGGCTACCTTGGCGTCCAGCTGGCTGGCGTAGGAGGAGGGGTCGAAAGCGGCACTCATGCGTTGAACCAGCCCAGCTTGATGACGAACAGAATGGAAAGGATGACCAGCGCCGCATTCAGGTCGCGGTGGCGGCCACTGATCAGCTTGATGGCTGTCCAGGCGATGAAGCCGAAGGCGATCCCATTGGCAATCGAGTAGGTCAGCGGCATGGCCAGGGCGGTGACCACCACCGGCGCGGCTTCGGTAACGTCATCCCAGTTGATTTCTGCCAGGCCCGAGGCCATCAGCACGGCAACGAACAGCAGGGCCGGCGCCGTGGCGAAGGCCGGTACGCTGCCGGCCAGCGGGGCGAAGAACAGCGCCAGCAGGAACAGCACGGCGACCACGATGGCCGTCAGGCCGGTGCGGCCACCTGCGCTCACGCCAGCGGCAGATTCGATGTAGCTGGTGGTGGTGGAAGTGCCCAGCAACGAACCGGCCATGGCGGCGGTGCTGTCGGCGATCAGGGCGCGGCCCATCTTCGGCATGTGCCCATCCTTGCCCATCAGCCCAGCGCGCTTGGCCACGCCGATCAGGGTGCCGGAATTATCGAACAGGTCGACGAACAGGAAGGCGAAGATCACGCTCACCAGCCCCACGTCCAGGGCGCCGGCGATGTCCAGCTGCAGGAAGGTAGGGGCCAGCGAAGGCGGCATGGAGACGATCCCGCCAAAGGGTGTGACGCCCATTGCAATGGCTGCCACGGTAACCGCCAGGATGCCGATCAGCACCGCGCCGCGCACCTTCAGCGCCTCCAGCCCCACAATCAGGAAGAAACCGAGGGTGGCCAGAATCGGCGCGGGCTGGCGCAAGTCACCCAGGCCCACCAGCGTGGCTGGGTTATCCACCACAATCCCCGCGTTATGCAGGGCGATCAGTGCCAGGAACAGCCCGATGCCCGCAGCGATGGCTGAGCGCAGGGGTAGCGGAATGCTGTTGACGATCCACTCGCGGATGCGAAAGATCGACAACAGGAAGAACATCACCGCCGACAGGAACACCGCGCCCAGGGCTACCTGCCAGGTGTGGCCCATGTGCAGCACCACGGTGTAGGTGAAGAAGGCGTTCAGGCCCATGCCCGGCGCCAGGGCGATCGGGTAGTTGGCGATCAGGCCCATGGTGGTGGAGCCGATGGCGGCCGCCAGGCAGGTGGCGACGAACAGCGCACCCTTGTCCATGCCGGTCTCGCCGAGGATGCTCGGGTTGACGAACAGGATGTAGGCCATGGCCAGGAAGGTGGTGACGCCCGCCAGTATCTCGGTGCGCACATTGGTGTTGTGTGCTTTTAGTTGAAACAGCCTTTCCAGCATGCCCGCTCCCCGAGGCGCCCCCGGCGCCATGAATGTATCGACCCCATCAGCAAAGCACAGACCGTACCGGTTGCCGTGGTTTTGCGTGGGGTGGAAAAAAGCCGCGCATCATACCAGCATGCCAGGCGGGGGCCTATGGCCGTTGGGGAAAGGGTTTAGCACGGCGTGTGCCCGCGATGGGGCCGGACCAGGCCAACCCTTCAGCCCTCGTGCAAGCGATCCCGCTTGGCCAGTGTCGGGAATAGTTTTATCCACACCCCCGTCACCACCAGGGTGCCCACACCCCCGAGCACCACGGCAGGCACTGTGCCAAACCAGTGCGCGGTGACCCCGGATTCGAACTCGCCGAGCTGATTCGAGGCACCGATGAACAGCCCATTGACTGCGCTGACACGTCCGCGCATCTCGTCCGGCGTCTCCAACTGCACGAACGCCCCGCGGATCACCATGCTGATCATGTCGGCAGCCCCAAGCACCACCAGCACCGCCAGCGAGAACCAGAACGAGGTGGACAGGCCGAACGCGATGGTGGCCACGCCGAACACGCCCACCGCCGTGAACATGGTCCGCCCCACCTTGCGCTCGAACGGGAACCGGGCCAGCCACACCGACATCAGCAAGGCGCCCACCGCTGGCGCTGAGCGCAGCAGCCCCAGGCCCATTGGCCCGGTCAGCAGGATGTCCTTGGCGAACACCGGCAGCAGTGCCGTTGCCCCGCCCAACAGCACGGCGAACAGGTCCAGCGAAATGGCGCCGAGGATGTCTGGCCGGCTGCGGATGAAGCGGATGCCTGCCAGCAACGACTCAAGGCTGGCGCGCCCGCGCTGGGCCACCTGGCCACGGGCCTGCAGGCTCAGGGTCAGCACGCAGGCGATGGCATACAGGGCGACCGTTGGCCCGTAAACCCAAATGCTGCCAAAGGCATAGAGAAAACCGCCCACGGCAGGCGCCACGATGGTTGCCGACTGGGTTGCCGATGCCGAGGCTGCCACGGCCCGTGGGAACAACCCGGCCGGTACAACGTTGGGCAGCAAGGCCTGTGTGGCGGGCATCTCGAACGAGCGGGTGGCCCCCAGCAGGAAGGCCAGGGCGAAGATCAGTTCGCGGGTGACATTGTCGGTAGCGCTGCCCACCGCGAGGGCCAGGGCGATCAGCCCCTGCAGGCTCTGGCAAAGGGCCGCCACCTTGCGCCGGTCATAACGGTCGGCCACATGGCCGGTGTGCAACATGAACAGTACCCGGGGTGCGAACTCCACCAGGCCCACCAGCCCCAGGTCCAACACGTTGCCCGTTAACTGGTAGAGGTGCCAGCCAATGGCCACGGTGAGCATCTGGAAACCGCTGGCGGTAAACACCCTGGCCAGCCAGAAGGCCAGAAAAGGGCGGTGATGGCGCAACAACTGCGGCGCAGAATCAGACATCGGAACCCTTGGCCTCGGCGCGTGGGGAAGCCTGCAGCCTATCATCTGTTTGTAACAAATGGTTGCTGTTTGCACGCCCGGGCATTTTTACGCCGCATTGGGAACCGGGGTGGGGCAACCGGTCACGCGGCAAACCACCACACGGCCAGTTGGGCCTTTCGGGGCTATGCTTGCAGGCATATCGTTGATCTGGGTCAATCGTTGCAATCGTAACGATCCCGCAACGGTTCGGCCTTCTGGCCGTAATCCCTGCACATCGAACAGAACAATTCCAACGCGCCGTACTCGACTACGTGGGGGCAGTGGGGCGACGGTGCCACCGGCCCGATCGCCGGATTACCTGAAGAGGAAGCATTATGTTCGGTCTAGAGGCTCTGGATCTCGCCCGGATCCAGTTCGCGTTTACCGTATCCTTTCACATCCTGTTCCCGGCCATCACCATTGGCCTGGCAAGCTACCTGGCCGTGCTCGAAGGCCTTTGGCTGAAGACCGACAAACAGGTCTACCGGGACCTCTATCACTTCTGGTCGAAGATCTTTGCTGTCAACTTCGGCATGGGGGTGGTGTCTGGCCTGGTCATGGCCTACCAGTTCGGCACCAACTGGAGCCGGTTCTCCGAGTTCGCAGGTTCGGTCACCGGGCCGTTGCTCACCTACGAAGTCCTCACCGCGTTCTTCCTTGAAGCAGGCTTTCTGGGCGTAATGCTGTTTGGCTGGAACCGGGTAGGGCGTGGCCTGCACTTTTTCGCCACCTGCATGGTGGCGCTCGGTACGCTGGTGTCCACATTCTGGATCCTGGCCTCCAACAGCTGGATGCAGACCCCCCAGGGCCACGAAATCATCGATGGCCGCGTCATACCGGTGGACTGGCTGGCGATCATCTTCAACCCCTCGTTCCCGTTCCGCCTGATGCACATGGCCACGGCAGCCTTTGTCGCCACCGCCTTCTTCGTCGGTGCGTCGGCGGCCTGGCACCTGCTGCGCGGGCGCGACAACCCCTCGGTGCGCAAGATGCTGTCGATGGCCATGTGGATGGCCCTGATCGTGGCGCCCGTGCAGGCGCTGATCGGCGACTTCCACGGCCTGAACACGCTCAAGCACCAGCCGGTAAAAATTGCCGCCATCGAAGGCCACTGGGAGAACAAGCCGGGCGAGGCAACGCCGTTGATCCTGTTCGGCATCCCTGACATGCAGGCTGAAACCACCCGCTTCAAGCTCGAGATACCCGTACTCGGCAGCCTCATCCTCACCCACAGCCTGGACCAGCAGGTACCGGCGATGAAGGAATTCCCGCCCGAGGACCGGCCCAACTCCACCATCATCTTCTGGTCGTTCCGCATCATGGTGGCGCTCGGCATGCTCATGATTGCGGCCGGCCTGTGGAGCCTGTGGCTGCGCAAGGGTGGCAAGCTGTACACCTCGCGCCCGTTCCTGCATTTCGTCACCTGGATGGGGCCGTCTGGGTTGCTGGCGATTCTTGCCGGCTGGTTCACTACGGAAATCGGTCGCCAGCCCTGGGTGGTGTATGGGGTCATGCGCACCGCCGACGGTGTGTCCAACCACAGCTACACCCAGCTGGGCTTCACCCTGGTGGCCTTCGTGGTGGTGTATTTCGCCCTGTTCGGCACCGGCTTTGCCTACATGATGCGCCTGGTGCGCAAAGGGCCGCATACCGGTGAAGGGGATCAGCCGCGCCCGGGTGGGCCAGGCCAGCAACGTACGCCAGCACGGCCGTTGTCCGCCGCCGACGACAGCAGCGATGCTGCCACTGCAGACCTGAGCAAGGGGAACTGAGCCATGGGTATCGATCTTCCACTGATCTGGGCTGTCATCATCATCTTCGGCGTGATGATGTACGTGGTGATGGACGGCTTTGACCTCGGCATCGGCATGCTCTTCCCTTTCGTCAAAGGTGAGCGTGACCGGGACGTGATGATGAACACCGTTGCCCCCGTGTGGGACGGTAATGAAACCTGGCTGGTACTGGGAGGTGCCGGGTTGTTCGGTGCCTTCCCGATGGCGTACGCCGTGGTCCTCGAAGCCCTGTACCTGCCGTTGATGCTGATGCTGATCGGCCTGATTTTCCGCGGCGTGGCGTTCGAGTTCCGCTTCAAGGCCAGCGCCCAGCGCCGGCATCTGTGGGACAAGGCTTTCATCGGCGGCTCGCTGGTGGCCACGTTCTTCCAGGGGGTAGCGCTGGGTGCCTTCATTGAAGGTTTCAAGGTGGTGGACCGCCATTTCGCCGGCGGTACGCTGGACTGGCTGACACCCTTCAGCCTGTTCTGTGGCCTGGGACTGATCGTGGCGTACTCGCTGCTGGGCTGCACCTGGCTGATCATGAAGACCGAAGGGCCGCTGCAGGAGCAGATGCACAACCTTGGCCGCCCGTTGGCCCTGGTGCTGCTGGCGGTGATCGGCATCGTCAGCCTGTGGACACCGGTGGCTTATCCACAGATCGCCGAGCGCTGGTTCAGCATGCCCAACCTGATCTGGTTCATGCCGGTACCGGTGCTGGTGCTGGTGACCTTCTACGGGCTGTTCAAGGCAGTGGCGCGCAGCGCGAATTACGCGCCATTCCTGCTGACCCTGGTGTTGATCTTCCTTGGCTACAGCGGCCTGGGCATCAGCCTTTGGCCGAACATCATCCCGCCGTCCATCTCCATCTGGGAGGCCGCCGCGCCGCCGCAGAGCCAAGGCTTCATGCTGGTCGGCACCTTGTTCATCCTGCCTTTCATCCTGGGTTACACCTTCTGGAGCTACTACGTGTTCCGCGGCAAGGTGACTCACGATCAGGGCTATCACTAGGAGGCTGAAAAATGACCAGTAACCAGGGTGCGGAGCAGAAGAAACCCTTGTGGCAGCGCCTGGGCTGGCTGCTGCTCATCTGGGCGATGAGCGTGGCGGCACTGGGTGTGGCGGCCTGGGTGATGCGGCTGTTCATGAGCGCAGCCGGGCTGACCACCCACTGAGCGTTAGCGGGGCTGCCAGGCAGCCCCGGCACTTTTATTTGCGCGCTTTGAGCACGACGAACTTGGGCGTTGCCGCCACCTGTTCCACACCGCGGAACAGGCGGGCAAGCTTGCTGTGGTAGCCCAGGTGGCGGTTACCCACGATATATAGCGCGCCACCCACTACCAGCGCTTCGCGGGCCTGCTGGAACATGCGCCAGGCCAGGAAATCACCCACCACCTGCTGCTGGTGAAACGGTGGGTTGCACAGCACAACGTCCAGGGATTGCTTCTCGACCCCTGCCAGGCCATCGCCCGCCAGGAACGTGGCCGGGCGCTCGCCCAGGGCTGCCTGCCAGTTTTCTTGCGCGGACTGCACGGCCATGTAGGACTCATCGACCAAGGTGTAGTGCGCGTCCGGGTTGGCCATGGCGCTGGCAATGGCCAGCACCCCGTTGCCACACCCCAGGTCTGCTACCCGGGCGCTGCCCAGGTTCCCAGGCAGGTGAGGCAAGAACGCCCGGGTGCCGATATCCAGCCCCTCTCGGCAAAACACGTTGGCATGGTTGACCAGCTCCAGCGCCGGTGCCTCCAGGCGGTAACGGCTGGGGTACGGTGAGCAGGCGAGCGGTTGCTGTGCGGGGGTTGCCGTCAGCAGCCGGGCTTTTTTCTGCGCCAGTGAGGCCTGTACTGGGCCGATGTATTTTTCCATCAGCTCGCCGGCTGCACGCGGCAGGTGCTTGATCATGGCGCCGGCCATCACCTGCGCACCCGCGGCGAGGTGGCCTTGCAGGCGAATCAGCTGCTCTTCAAGCAATGCCAGGGTCTTGGGGACACGGATCAGCACGCGGTCGAATTCACCTTGCCAATGCTCGCTGGCCGGTATGAACGGCACGCTGTCGAATGACAAGCCACGACGCACCAGGTTCTTGCCCAATGCGAGGTGTGCCAGGTGTGAATCGCCACTGCTGACCACCTGCACATGGCCGGCCAGGCTGGCCGCCAGGGCGCCAAAACTGTCATTGAGCACCAGCACTCGCCAGCCAGCCTGGGGCACCTGCTGGTGCAACTGCTCAAGCAGGTATTCGTCGGCGGCGTCGAACGCCTGCAGTGGGTCATTGGCCTGCTCGGGCTGGCGGATCAGGTCGAGGGCAGCAAAAGGGGTGGTCAACAGGGGCATGGCGTCTGGCTCGGGTACGAATCTGCCCGTTGCGGTTCGCCGCGGGCTTTGCCGGGCGATTCTACAGCGCTTTGCCGAAGGTCGCAGGCTCGAACGTCAGATCCAGCCGCGCAGGGCAGCAATGGCCACGGCGCCAGCCTTGTTGGCCGCGTTGGTTTTGGTGATCACGCTGCGAATGTGAAAATTGACCGTGCTTTGCGACAGGGACAGGATGCAGGCCACGTCGGCGGCGGTTTTGCCGGCGGCGGACCACTTCAATACCTCAAGCTCCCGCTCGCTCATTTTCGGTTGAGGCGGGCAAAGTGCATCCAGATGATGCTCGGAGAGTACCGCATGCAGGGTGTGGCACATCCACTGGACGCTACCCGCCTTGTCGTACAGTTCAGCCGTTTCAATTCTGCCTGCGGGCCTGGCCACGCTCATTTGGCTTTCGTTGTGCTGCAAGTCGTGAAGTGACTGTGTCCAGCCGTGCCGAAGGCCATGCTGGCATGCCGCCTCGCGCACATGAGGGGCTTCTTTGTAGAGTTCGTCAGTCCACAGTACGGGTGTGGTGGAGGTGTGGCTGGCGATGCTGGCGCTGTCCTGCTTGTAAAAGTCTTCATCCTGGTAGCACAGGATCCAGTCGCTCGGGTAATTGCTATAGAGGTAAAAATGCGGGGTTTGCGTGGCGATCTGTATGCGCAGGTTCAAGCCGAGGTAGTCGAAGTCAAGATCCTGGGTAAGGTGCACAGCGATATCGAACAGTTTCCGCGGGTGGCGCTCGCTCACAAAGGCGTGAAGATGCTCTGGCTTCCAGTGAAACATCTGAAGTCTCCAGTGGGCATCGGAGCCCAATCCGTATGGGTGCCGGTTTGAGTGTAGGAAACGTTTCAGCCCATCGTTGGTACATTTGGCTATAGCAGGCGGGCTTTTCTGTGACGGAATGTGCCGCGAACGGCACTAGGCCCCACAAAGCAGTGGTTTTTATCCAGACTACTTTGCGCGACACTGTATGGACCCCGTATTTGGAGCCCGACATGACCGCCAGCGCTGAGAAATTCACTCGTCAGACCCTGCTCGATGTTCAGCGGTTGACGCCGAACCTGTTCAGCCTGCGAGTCACGCGCGATGCGGGCTTTCGCTTCCGCTCGGGTCAGTTTGCCCGCCTGGGGGTGAGCAAGGCCGATGGCAGTGTGGTGTGGCGAGCCTATTCGATGGTCAGCGCGCCGCACGACGAGTACCTCGACTTCTTCTCCATCGTAGTACCCGGTGGCGAATTCACAAGCGAGCTGAGCCGCCTGGGTGCAGGCGACACGCTGTTGATAGACCGCCAGGCATTCGGGTTCCTGACGCTTGACCGCTTCACCGGCGGGCGCGACCTGTGGCTGTTGGCAACCGGCACAGGCATTGCGCCGTTCATGTCGATCCTGCAGGACTTCGAAGCCTGGGAGCGTTTCGACAACATCAAGCTGGTGTATTCGGTACGCGAGGCCAAAGAGCTGGCATACGTCGATGAAATCAACGCCCTTGAGCAGCGTGATTACCTGGCGGAGTACGCCGGCAAACTGCAGTTCATTCCTGTAGTCACCCGCGAGCAGCACCCCGGCGCCCTGACCCAGCGCATCACCACCCTGATCGAGAACGGTGAGCTGGAGCGGGCAGCGGGGTTGGCGCTGTCCCCCGAGCACTCGCGCATCATGCTGTGCGGCAACCCTGAGATGATTGATGAGACGCGCAAGGTGCTCAAGGCGCGCGACCTGCAGTTGAGCCTGAGCAAGCGCCCTGGCCAGGTTGCGGTGGAAACCTACTGGTAATTACTGCCTGCGAACGGCGGGCGCCGCTCGCAGGGTACTGCCTCAGGGGCGGTTTTTAAGCAGGTCGCGGATTTCGGTAAGCAGCGTTTCTTCAGGCGACGGAGCAGGCGGCACGCTTGGCGCCACGGCTTCTTCGCGCTTGAGGCGGTTGATGGCCTTCACACCCATGAAGATGGCGAAGGCGATAATCACGAAGTCGATGACGGTCTGGATGAACTTGCCATAAGCCAGCACCACCGCCGGGATATCGCCCTGGGCAGCTTTCAGGGTGATGGCCAGGTCGCTGAAATCGACACCGCCGATCAACAGCCCCAGTGGCGGCATGACCACATCCCCAACGAAGGACGAGACGATCTTGCCGAAGGCCGCGCCGATGATGATACCGACCGCCATGTCGACGACGTTGCCTTTGACCGCGAAGGCCTTGAACTCACTGATCATGCCCATGTATCTATTCCTTTGTAACAAATGGTGAGGTAAACGCAGTGTAAGCCACTTAAACGCTTCATGCGCTGCATTCAGGGGTAGTGACTACTGTCGCAACGAATAGTTTTGTCGCATCCCAGGCCCGCCAGGGCACGTTCGCTACGTTATCATTCAGGCTTTTTACCCGGAGACACTCCCCATGGCCAAGGCCAAGCGCATGTATGGTTGCACCGAGTGCGGCGCGACCTTCCCCAAATGGGCTGGGCAATGTGGCGAATGCGGGGCCTGGAACACCCTGGTCGAAACCATGATCGAAAGCGGTGGTGCGGCAGCGCCAAGCAGCGGGCGTGCAGGCTGGACCGGGCAGCAGGCGCAGATCAAGACCCTGGCCGAAGTCAGCGTCGAAGAGATCCCGCGCTTCACCACCAGCAGTACCGAACTGGACCGCGTGTTGGGTGGCGGGCTGGTGGACGGCTCGGTGGTGCTGATTGGCGGTGACCCGGGTATCGGCAAGTCGACCATCCTGTTGCAGACCTTGTGCAACATCGCGGTGGGCATGCCTGCGCTGTATGTCACCGGCGAAGAGTCCCAGCAGCAGGTGGCCATGCGCTCGCGGCGCCTGGGGCTGCCCCAGGACAAGCTCAAGGTCATGACCGAAACCTGCATCGAAACCATCATTGCCACGGCGCGCCAGGAAAAACCGCGGGTGATGGTAATCGACTCGATCCAGACCATCTTCACCGAGCAGTTGCAGTCGGCGCCGGGCGGTGTGGCCCAGGTGCGTGAAAGTACTGCATTGCTGGTGCGCTACGCCAAACAGAGCGGCACGGCCATTTTCCTGGTGGGCCATGTGACCAAGGAAGGCTCGCTGGCAGGCCCGCGGGTGCTGGAGCACATGGTCGACACGGTGCTGTATTTCGAGGGCGAGTCCGACGGCCGCCTGCGCCTGTTGCGGGCGGTTAAGAACCGCTTTGGCGCGGTCAACGAACTGGGCGTTTTCGGCATGACCGACCGCGGCCTGAAGGAAGTGTCCAACCCATCGGCGATTTTCCTCAACCGCACCCAGGAAGAAGTACCCGGCAGTGTGGTGATGGCGACCTGGGAGGGGACGCGGCCGATGCTGGTGGAAGTGCAGGCGCTGGTGGATGACAGCCACCTGGCCAACCCGCGCCGGGTCACGTTGGGGTTGGACCAGAACCGCCTGGCTATGCTGCTGGCGGTGCTGCACCGGCATGGGGGTATTCCGACCCATGACCAGGACGTGTTCCTCAACGTGGTCGGCGGGGTCAAGGTGCTGGAAACCGCATCAGACCTGGCCTTGCTGGCGGCGGTAATGTCCAGCCTGCGCAACCGGCCGTTGGCCCATGGCCTGCTGGTATTCGGTGAAATCGGCCTGTCGGGCGAGGTGCGGCCGGTGCCCAGCGGGCAGGAGCGCCTGAAAGAGGCGGCCAAGCATGGCTTCAAGCGTGCGATCGTGCCCAAGGGCAATGCCCCCAAGGAGGCACCGGCCGGGCTGCAGGTCATTGCGGTCACCCGGCTGGAGCAGGCGCTGGATGCGCTGTTTGAATAATGGCGCCCTCAGCGGCAGAGGTTAGTGCTCGGCCACCGCTGCTCGCTTTACCGCCTCGTTGCCGTGTTCGTCCACCACCCGCATCGGCACCTCATTGCCTTCGGCGTCGAACAGCTTGCCGTCCTTGAAGTAGTCGCCATCACGCAGCGCAGAAATGTCCGAATACTGGATGGTGCGCTCGTAGGCGGCGGCGAACACCGACTGTTGGTCCGAGTTGCCCGTGGTGAAGTGGTTGAAGATCAGGTTCAGCAAAATGGCCATGATCGCCGCCGAGCTGATGCCGGAGTGGAAGATGGTTTCGAACCAGTTGGGGAAGTGGTGATAGAACGTGGGTGCCGCGATCGGGATCATGCCGAAGCCCAGTGATGCAGCAACAATGATCAGGTTCACATTGTTCTTGTAGCTGACCTTCGACAGCGTGCGGATGCCACTGGCGGCCACGGTGCCGAACAGCACGATACCCGCACCACCCAGTACCGGCGTGGGCACGGCGGCAATCACCCGCCCCATGATTGGCAGCAGGCCAAGCACCACCAGAATCACACCGCCGGTGGCCACTACGTAGCGGCTGCGCACGCCTGTCACCGCCACCAGGCCAACGTTCTGGGCGAAGGCGCTCTGGGTGAATGAGCCGAAGATCGGCGCCAGGATGCTCGATGCCATGTCGGCACGCAGGCCGTTGCCCAGGCGCTTGGAGTCGACCTTGGTGTCGATGATTTCACCCACGGCCAGAATGTCCGCCGAGGTTTCCACCAGGGTCACCATGATCACGATGCACATCGACAGGATGGCGGCGACGTGGAATTCAGGCATGCCGAAGTGAAACGGGGTAGGGAAGGCGAACACCGGGCCTTCGGTAACCTTGCCGAAGTCAGCCATGCCCAGGGCCCAGGCGATCAACGTGCCCACTACCATCGCCAGCAAGATCGACAACCGCGAAATGGTCGCGCTGCCCAGCTTGCTCAGCAGCAGCACAATGGCGAAGGTCAGGGCGGCCAGGCCGATATTGGCCACGCTGCCGAACTCCGGGGAGGCGCTGTTGCCGCCCATCACCCAGCGCGCGGCCACCGGCATCAGGGTCAGGCCGATGGTGGTGATGACAATGCCCGTCACCAGTGGCGGGAAAAACTTGGTGATGCGCGAGAACACCGGGGTAATCAGAAAGCCGATCAGCGAGGCCGCCATCACCGCGCCCAGCACACCGGGCAGGCCACCGCCGCCCTCGCTGCTGAGAATGGCGCCCATGGTCGCCACACCGGCAAACGACACCCCCTGCACCAGCGGCAACTGGCAGCCGAAAAACGGCAGCCCAAGGGTTTGCAGCAGGGTCGCCAGGCCACCGGCAAACAGGGAGGCGGCGATCAGCATGCCGATCTCGGCAGGGTTGAGGCCTGCTGCCTGGCCAAGGATCAGCGGCACCGCGACGATGCCCCCGTACATGGTCAGCACATGCTGCAGCCCATAGGCCAGGTTCGCACCCAGGCCGAGGTTTTCGTCCTCCGGACGCGGGGTGGGAGACGTGCTAGGGGACGTGGTCATTGAGCAGGCTCTCTGTTTATTGTTGTGTGGCTACTGTAGACATTTCAGTCCATAGATTGCCACACAAATTGTATACAATATTTAGATCCAAGCGCGCGGGCAGGTGCCTGCTAAGCGCCTGTAACCCAATGCAGGAGCCGTACCAATACGCTGAATGCGGGCCTAGAGGGGTGTGTACAAATACAGCCCAACCGCAGCCAAAGCTGTCTAGACGGACAGGAAAGTCAGCCCGAGGGGGATGTTAGCTAGCTAAGAGATTTTATTATTCGATCAGTTGTCGCAGTTCGCGCATCATTTCGGTGCCGTCGGCCAGGTTCAATTCCACAAGACGGTGCAGGTGGCTCATCGAATCGAGGTCGATGTACAGGCAGACAAAGCCCAGCCGATCTGGCTCTTCATGGCGCAGTTCCACTTGCATATGTACCCGCTCTTCGGGGCCCAGGTGGATGATGGCGTCGAAATCCTGAGTGAGGTCGGCGCTCCAGTTGGCAGGGCGCTGTACCAGCAGGCCTTTGAGTGACAAGTCCAGCAGGGTGGCTGGCCAGCGCTGCTGGCCCTGGCACAGTTCAGTGGGCGCATCGAAATCGATGCGCAGGAAGCGGCGGCGTTCAGGGGGGTTGCTCATGATGCAGGCCTCGCATGACATCCGGAGTCGAATGAATTCTGCCTGGTCGGCTTAGTGCGCAATCCTTTCGGAAAGGCTCTATTCCCAAGCAAGTGTGGCAATGCGCGATGACTCGCCCTAGACTCGATGGGCGGTCTTTCCAATCCACCAGCTGGAATCAAACCATGAACAACAATAATAGCCTGCTACGCCACCTACCGTGGCTGGCGCTGGCAGTCCTGGGAGCCTGCGCACTGGGCGTGGTCGCCCTGCGTCGCGGCGAGGCGATCAACGCCTTGTGGATCGTGGTCGCGGCAGTGGCCATCTACCTGGTTGCCTATCGCTACTACAGCCTGTTCATCGCCACCAAGGTGATGCAACTCGACCCGCGCCGTGCCACACCGGCGGTGCTCAACAACGATGGCCTGGACTACGTCCCCACCAACAAACACATCCTGTTCGGCCACCACTTTGCCGCCATCGCGGGCGCAGGCCCCCTGGTCGGCCCGGTACTGGCCGCGCAGATGGGCTACCTGCCCGGTACCCTGTGGCTGATTGCCGGCGTGGTGCTGGCCGGTGCCGTGCAGGACTTCATGGTCCTGTTCATGTCCACCCGCCGCAATGGCCGCTCGCTGGGCGACATGGTCCGCGAAGAAATGGGCCGTATCCCGGGCACAATCGCCCTGTTCGGCTGTTTCCTGATCATGATCATCATCCTGGCGGTGCTGGCGCTGATCGTGGTCAAGGCCCTGGCCGAAAGCCCCTGGGGCATGTTCACGGTCATGGCGACCATTCCGATCGCGATGTTCATGGGCATTTACATGCGCTACATCCGCCCGGGCCGCATTGGCGAGATCTCCATTATCGGCGTGGTGCTGCTGTTGCTGTCCATCTGGCTGGGCGGGCAGATCGCCGCCGACCCGGTATGGGGCCCGGCGTTCACCTTCACCGGCGTGCAGATCACCTGGATGCTGGTGGGCTACGGCTTCGTTGCAGCCGTGCTGCCGGTGTGGCTGGTACTGGCACCGCGTGACTACCTGTCCACCTTCCTCAAGATCGGCACCATCGTCGGGCTTGCCATCGGCATCCTGATCATTGCGCCCGAGCTGAAGATGCCGGCCCTGACCCAGTTCACCGACGGCACGGGCCCGGTGTGGAAGGGCACCCTGTTCCCGTTCCTGTTCATCACCATTGCCTGTGGTGCGGTGTCGGGCTTCCATGCGCTGATCTCCTCGGGCACCACGCCCAAGCTGCTGGATAACGAAACCAACGCGCGTTACATCGGCTACGGCGGCATGCTGATGGAGTCGTTCGTGGCGATCATGGCCATGGTCGCGGCCTCGGTGATCGAGCCGGGCGTGTATTTCGCCATGAACAGCCCGGCCGCCGTGGTCGGTGCCGACGCGGTTTCGGTGGCGCAGACAGTCAGCAGCTGGGGCTTCCTGATTACGCCGGAACACCTGGAAGCCGTCGCCCGTGACATTGGCGAACACACTATCCTGGCCCGTGCCGGCGGTGCGCCAACCCTGGCGGTGGGTATCGCGCAAATCCTGCACCAGGTGTTGCCGGGCGAGAACACCATGGCGTTCTGGTACCACTTCGCCATTTTGTTTGAGGCGCTGTTCATCCTTACCGCAGTGGATGCCGGTACCCGTGCCGGGCGCTTCATGCTGCAGGACCTGCTGGGCAGCTTCGTGCCGGCGCTCAAGCGCACCGAATCGTGGGGCGCCAACCTGTTGGCTACCGCAGGTTGCGTGGCGATGTGGGGCTACCTGCTGTACCAGGGCGTGATCGACCCACTGGGCGGTATCAACACGCTGTGGCCGCTGTTCGGTATCTCCAACCAGATGCTGGCCGGTATTGCCCTGATGCTCGGCACCGTGGTGCTGATCAAGATGAAGCGCCAGCGCTATATCTGGGTCACCCTGTTGCCGGCAGCGTGGCTGCTGATCTGCACCACCGCTGCGGGCCTGATCAAGCTGTTCGACCCGAACCCGGCCGTGGGCTTCCTGGCCTTGGCCAAGAAGTACAGCACCGCGCTGGACGCCGGCCAGGTACTGGCCCCGGCCAAGGACATCGGGCAAATGCAGCACGTGATCTACAACGCCTACACCAACGCCGGGCTGACCATCCTGTTCCTGGTGGTGGTGTTCAGCATTCTGTTCTTCGCGATCAAGGTGGGGTATGCCGCCTGGGGCCGCAAGGAACGGACCGACAAGGAAACCCCGTTCCAGGCTTTGCCTGACGCTTGAGAGGACTGCTGCGATGTTCAACGACCTGGGTCGACTGGGGAAATACCTGGGGCAGGCAGCCCGCCTGATGGTCGGCATGCCCGACTACGACAACTATGTCGAACACATGCAGAAGACGCACCCCGACAAGCCGGTGATGAGCTACGAGGCGTTCTTCCGTGAACGCCAGGAAGCCCGTTACGGAGGCAAGTCCGGGCCCAAATGCTGTTGAACCCCAGGCGTTGACCTGTACTGGCCTCATCGTCGGCTTGCCGGCGATGAGGCCCTTTGTTTTTCCGCTCAGGAGATTTTCTGCGTGCAGACGCCCATTCCCGTCACCGTCCTCACCGGCTTCCTTGGCGCTGGCAAGACGACCTTGCTCAAGCACATGCTCAAGGCCGAACACGGCCTGAAGCTTGCGGTCATCGAAAACGAATTCAGCGAGGCCGGCATTGACAGCCAGCTGCTCGGTGACCAGCCGGTACAGGTGATGACCCTGGCCAATGGCTGCGTCTGCTGCAGCATTCATGGCGACCTCACCCGTGCCCTGTACCTGTTGCTGGAGCGGCTGGATGCCGGCGAGATCGCGTTCGACCGCCTGGTGATCGAGTGCACCGGCCTTGCCGACCCGGCACCGGTTGCGCAAACCTTTTTCGTCGACGAGGAATTGCGTGAGCGTTACATCCTCGACGGCATCATCACCCTGGTGGACGCGGCCCATGCCGAATTGCACCTTACCCAGGCCATCGCCCAGGCCCAGGTCGGCTTTGCGGATCGCCTGCTGCTGAGCAAAACCGACCTGGTCGAGCCGGACGCCGTGCTGGCGCTGCGCGAGCGGCTTGGCCGCATCAATGGGCGGGCGGCCATTCATGTGGTGGAGCACGGCCGCATTTCCCTGGCCGAGCTGCTGGATGTACGTGGCTTCAACCTCAACCCGGACCTGGGCGCCAACCTCAAGCCTGCCCTGCGCCCGGTGCTCAAGCCGGCCACGCCGGACCGTATCGCCACCTTGGTGCTGCGCACCGATACGGCGCTGGACATCGACCGCCTCAGCGACTTCATGAACGGCCTGCTGGAAACCCATGGCAAGCAGTTGCTGCGCTACAAAGGGGTGCTCAACATCGCCGGGGAGCCACGCAAGCTGGTGTTCCAGGGCGTGCTCAAGCTCTATGGCTTTGACTGGGATGCCGAGTGGGCCGAGGGCGAGGCCCGCGAGAGCGTGATGGTGTTCATTGCCGACGACCTGCCCGAGGCTACGATCCGGGCTGGCTTCGAGGCGCTGACTGCGGCGTAGCACCCGTGGCCGGGGCCCCGAACCACTGGGGCCATGAACTGCGGTGACGGGTGTGCTCCTCGATACAGGGGATCAGGCGTTCGGCCAGCACCGCGGTCTGCTGCACGGCCTTGGCTGTGCGGTATTTCACGCTGTGGATGCACTCGCGGTCGCCGAATTCGCAGCGGTTCAGTGCCGTGCCGCCGCAGGGGCCATTGGCCAGGCCCTTTGGGCAGGTTTCCGGGCAGATATACAGTGTGTCCTCAAGGCGGCAGCGGCCACAGGTGTCGCAGCCCAGCAGCGGGCGCTTCACCGCGCGTTCTGCCGTGTGCAACACTTGAGCGCCCAGGCGTGTGGACCACACCGGCTGCCGTACCGCCCAGCCGAAAGCCTGGCTCAGGCCATTGCGACGGCTGAACAGCAGTGAGTGCATGCCGTGCATCAGGTGGTAGCGCGCCTGCTGCGTGAGGGTGGCGGTCACCCGCGACTCCCCCTGGCGCCACGCGGCCTGTGGCGGGTGGAACGTAACGGCAGGCAGGCCTGGCATCTGCCAACTGGCCTGCCAGGCGGGTGCCCACTGCGCCATGTCGGTTACCTGGGCCTGCCAGTGCTCCAGCCGCGCCTCCAGCGCCAGCAACTGGCTGATCTCGTGAATGCCCGACAGGTGCACACCGGCATAGCCCATCAGCTTCACGCCAATCACCTGCAAGGCCAGCCGGTCGACGCTGCGGGCCTGGGCAAAGGCCTTGGATTGCGCTGCCTCGGCTTCAAGCATGTGCCGCATGGACGGTGTGACGGTAACCCCGGCGACGTGATCGAGCATGTTCGCCCGGCCTCGGGTCAGGCTCATCAGGCAGGCCAGTAGCGGTTTCGGCGCAGGCTGGCGGCGCACCCAGTGCATGGCCTCCTGGTGCTTGGCCGCATCGAAGCCCAGTTGCAGCGTGAAAAAGTCGGCCCCTGCCGCGAGCTTTTTCTCGGCCTTGAAGTACTGCGCCGCCCCTTCTTCCTCACAGTACTTGAACGGGTTGAGCGCGGCGCCCAGTAACCAGTGTGGGTACGCCTGACGCGCCATTTGCAGCGCCGCGACCGACTCCAGGTAGCGCACCGGGCGCTCGCCTGGCTGATGCCCAGGCAGGCGGTCGCCCGTCAGTACCAGCAACTGATGCAGGCCGGCCGCGTCCATGCGCTGCAATTGGGCGAGCAGGTGGTGCCGCTCCCGGTCCTTGCCAGAAAAGTGCGGCAGTGCGGGTACCGGGTTGCTGAACGAGGCCAGGGCGTCGAGCGGGGACATGTCCAGAGGGCTGCCGACCCGGTCACCGATAGCGACGGTCATCGGCCAGCCGCACAGGTGCCCGCGGGCCAAGATCGCATCCATGGCCGCGAAACGCTCAGCCGAAGGCTTCGGGACGAATTCCATCACGCAGACGAAGCGCTGTTCGCGCAATGCGGTTTTCAGCACGTTCATGGGGCCGGGCACCTGAGGAAACAGGCTGACATTGTGCGGCAGATGCACCTCGCGGTCATGTCCGGTTGCGTACGGCGGTGATCTGTTTGAGACACCGGTTTTGCCTGCGCCGGTCATGACGGTGCCATCTGTATTGCGCGGGCCATCATGAGCATTTTTTGGATTCATCTCAAATTTAATGAGTTTGTCTCAAGCATCCCCTGCCCGGACAATTCCCCCATTCTTTTGATACCTCGAGGGGCAAGACATGGCACTGGCGCACAACCTGGGCTTCCCACGCATCAGCGACGATCGCGAACTGCGTGCCCGCCATTGGCAGGCGCAGAAAGAAGCCGGTATCGAGCTGCTGCCCGTCGGGGATACCGCCTGGTACTACCAGCACCCTGGCGTCGTCGACGCCCAGGCCTCCGTGCTCGCTGGGCATCTGGAACCGCTTTTCCAGGAGGTGACAGAAGCCATCGCTCTGGGCCATGCGGTCAAGCCGGTGCTGGTAGGCCCTTTGACGCTGCTGTGGCAGGGCGAAGAAAACGGCCTCGACACACTGGAACGGCTCGACCGCCTGCTGCCTGAATATGACCAGGCCCTCAACCAGCTTGCCGTATTGGGGGTGGAATGGGTGCAGATCGATGAGCCCATTCTTGCCCTTGAACTGCCCCAAGCCTGGAAAAACGCCTACGAGCGTGTCTACAACATCCTCCAGCGGGCGCCCTTGAAAAAACTGATCGCCACCTGCTCCGGTGCCTTGGGCGGCAACCTGGGCCTGGCGGCGAACCTGCCGGTCGATGGGCTTCACATCGACCTCGTGCAGGCGCCTGAACAGTACCTGAGCGTGCTCGACCGCCTGCCCGCCTACAAGGTGCTGTCGCTGGGGTTGGTTGATGGCCGCCAGGCATCACCTGGCGACCTGGCGCAGCTTCAGGATGTGCTGCGCGATGCCCATGACAGGCTGGGCGAGCGGCTCTGGCTGGCACCCTCGTGCTCGCTGCTGGACAACCCGCTGGAGCAGGCTGTACACAAATGCCGGCAGGTGGGGGCGTTGGTACATGCGGTGAACACGTCCCACACCCCTACACCTCGCTAGTGCCTACCGGCGTTCAAGGGCCAGGGCTACCCCTTGGCCGCCGCCGATGCACAGCGTCGCCAGCCCTTTGCGGGCATCGCGTTTGATCATCTCGTGCAGCAAGGTCACCAGTACCCGGCACCCGGATGCGCCAATCGGGTGGCCAAGGGCAATGGCGCCGCCATTCACATTCACCCGCGCCGCATCCCATTCAAGCGCCTTGCCTACCGCCAGCGCCTGGGCCGCGAAGGCCTCGTTGGCTTCGATCAGGTCCAGGTCGGCCAGCTGCCAGCCAGCCTTTTCCAGGCAACGCTGGGTGGCCGACACTGGGCCGATACCCATGATCGCCGGGTCTACGCCCGCGCTGGCGTAGGCCGCCACCCTGGCCAGCACCGGCAGGCCCAGCGCCTCGGCTTTGGTTGCGCTCATCAGCAACACCGCTGCGGCACCATCATTCAGGCTGGACGCATTGCCTGCCGTGACGCTGCCATCCTTCTTGAAGGCCGGGCGCAGTTTGCCCAGCGACTCAGCCGTGGTACCCGCGCGAGGCTGTTCGTCACGGGCGAATACCGTGGGGTCGCCCTTTTTCTGCGGCAGCACGATCGGGGTGATTTCATCATCGAAGCGGCCCGCCTCGATGGCGGCCAAGGCCTTGCGCTGGGATTCGGCAGCAAAGGCGTCCTGCTGTTCGCGGTTCAGGCCATAACGTTCCACCAGGTTCTCAGCCGTGATGCCCATGTGGTAGTCGTTGAAGGCGTCCCACAAACCATCGGTGATCATGCTGTCGAGCAGTTGGCCATGCCCCATGCGCTGGCCTGTGCGGGCCGAGGGCATCACATAGGGCGCCAGGCTCATGTTTTCCTGGCCACCGGCAACCACCACGTCGGCGTCACCGCAACGGATGGCCTGGGCGGCCAGGTGCAAGGCCTTCAGGCCCGACCCGCATACCTTGTTCAAGGTCAGTGCCGGCACGCTGTAGGGCAGGCCAGCCCTGACCGCCGCCTGGCGCGCCGGGTTCTGCCCTGCGCCCGCGGTGAGTACCTGGCCCAGGATCACCTCGTCGACCTGCGCAGGGTCCAGCCCGGTCTGCTCCAGCAGGCGCTTGATCACGGCGGCGCCTAGGTCCACGGCAGGGACGGCCGCCAGTGCGCCCTGGAAACTGCCGATGGCGGTGCGGGTTGCGGCAACGATGACCACGTCGTTCATGTTGTTGTTCTCCGTGCGGGTGCGTTAAACACCCAGCATCGTCTGCCTGGGCTCATTTGTTAAGTTTGATTTTCTTGTGGATTGATAGCCAAACCCAATCAATCCGCGGGGCCCCCGACGCTTGCGCCCAGCCTGGTTTCGCACCAGCAGTGCGCCTCGGGTTTTGAATCGCCCCGTTCACCCCTTAATATGTGCCGCATCATCTGCGGGGGGAGTCTCACCCTCTGTTAAACGAGAGCGCCAAGGTGTGGCGCTTTCCCGGCATCAACCTGACGAGGTACAGACATTGGCCATCATTCATCCCAAGGTCCGCGGTTTCATCTGCACCACGACTCACCCGAAGGGCTGCGAGCTCAACGTTCGTGATCAGATCGAAGCCACCCGTAAGCTGGGCGTGCGCGAGGATGGTCCGAAGAAGGTCCTGGTAATCGGTGCGTCCAGTGGCTACGGCCTGGCGGCGCGCATTACCGCAGCCTTTGGCTTCAAGGCCGACACACTCGGTGTGTTCTTCGAAAAGCCAGGCACCGAAACCAAGCCAGGCACCGCCGGCTGGTACAACGCCGCTGCCTTCGACAAGTTTGCCAAGGCCGACGGCCTGTACAGCAAGTCGATCAACGGTGACGCCTTCTCTGATGAAGCGCGGGCCAAGGTCATCGAGCTGATCAAGAACGACATGGGTGGCAAGGTTGACCTGGTCATCTATTCGCTGGCCTCGCCTGTGCGCAAACTGCCACAGACCGGCGAGCTGGTGCGTTCTGCGCTCAAGCCGATCGGCCAGCCGTACAAGTCGACCGCCATCGACACCAACAAGGACACCATCATCGAGGCCAGCATCGAGCCGGCCACCGAGCAGGAAATCGCTGATACCGTCACCGTCATGGGTGGCCAGGACTGGCAGCTGTGGATCGATGCCCTGGCCGGTGCCGACGTGTTGGCCGAAGGCGCCCGCACCGTGGCGTTCAGCTACATCGGCACCGAGATCACCTGGCCGATCTACTGGCACGGTGCGCTGGGCCAGGCCAAGCAGGACCTGGACGCAACCGCCCTGCGCCTGGACCAGAAGCTGGCCGGTGAAATCAAGGGTGGCGCCAACGTGGCCGTGCTCAAGTCGGTAGTGACCCAGGCAAGCTCGGCCATCCCGGTCATGCCGCTGTACCTGTCGATGGTGTTCAAGATCATGCAGGAGAAGGGTGTGCACGAAGGCACCCAGGATCAGCTGGACCGCATGTTCCGCGACCGCCTGTACCGCACCGACGGTGCGCCGGCAGCGGTGGACGAAAAGGCGCGCCTGCGCCTGGACGACTGGGAACTGCGTGACGATGTGCAGGATGCCTGCAAGGCCATGTGGCCACAGGTGACCACCGAGAACCTGTTCGAGCTGACCGATTATGCCGGTTACAAGAAGCAGTTCCTCAACCTGTTCGGCTTCGAGCGCGCTGACGTCAACTACGACGAAGACGTGGCAACCGATGTGAAGTTCGACTGCATCGAGCTGTAACCCGCTTCGGCCCGCCTTGGCGCCCTCGCAGTGCAGTCACTGCGAAGGCAACAAGGCGGGGCCGGCCTGCTTCACGCTTTGCGCGTGAGGGGCTGCGCCGCAAAGGTGACGCCCGCCAGGCCATGTTTGATCAGTGCCCGGATGTTGCCGTGGTCGCTGCCTTCCGGGGTGGCTACTACGTCGCGGTAATGCTCGCCAAATGCCAGCAACGCTTCCTGATCGCTCAACCCTTCCAGCAGTGCCAGGCCCAGCGTCTTGCAGGAGCCTTCGTTCTGCCCGGCTGCGCTGTGCAGGCCACCGTTGTCGAATGCCTGGGGCTGGTAGTCATAGTGTTCGGCAACAAACGCCAGGGTGTCGGCGAAAGCGTGTTGGCCGCTGGCCAGGCCGGTGCGCAGGGTGTTCAGGTCAGTCACGGGGTTTTCCTTGTTCGAACGCGGCCTGTTGTTCGGCGCTGGCTTCTTTCTGGTAGTGGGCTTTCCATTCGGCGTAGGGCATGCCGTACACCACCTCGCGGGCATCATCCAGGCTCAGGTCAACCTGGCGCTCATCGGCTGCGGCCTTGTACCACTTGGACAGGCAGTTGCGGCAGAAACCGGACAGGTTCATCAGGTCGATGTTCTGCACGTCGGTGCGCGCGCGCAGGTGTTCGACCAGGCGCCGGAAGGCGGCGGCTTCAAGTTCGAGCTGTTGCTGTGGGGTCATGGGGCTTCTCTCAGATCATGCGGTTCTTCAGGTGGCGGCCACCGTTGATGACCACCTGGCTGCCGGTGCTGTACTGGCTGGCCAGCAGGTACTTGACCGTTTCGATCAAGGGGCCGGCACCGGGTTCGAATTCCAGCAGGGCTTTTTTCAGGGTTTGCCGGCGGTAGTCGTCATCGCCGCCTTCCTTGAGCATCAGCAGCCCGGGCAGGATACCGTTCACGCGCACCGTGGGGGCGTACTTTTCAGCAAACGACAGCACCATGTTCTGCAGGGCGGCCTTGGTGGCGGCATAGCCGATGTGGCTCTTGCTGCCACGCGATGAGGTTTCGTCGCAGACGTGAATGATGTCCGCCTTGTCGACCCGGGCCAGTAAATCGCCCAGGGCCAAGTTGAGGTGGTAGGGCGCCTCCACGTGCAGGCGGAACATGGTTTCGAGGTTTTCCAGGCCATCGTCGAGCCAAAGCGATGCATTGTGAATGATGGCACGCAGGCCGTCGTATTCGCTGTGCAGGTGCTGGATGAGCGCCTCGCGGTCGGCAGCCTGGCACAGGTCAGCCTGGAACTGCACGATGTTGGGGTGGGCCGCCTGGGGCAGGAGGCTGCGGCTGGCACTGACCACCAGGTGGCCGGCCTGCGCCAGTTCCACGGCCAGGGCCAGCCCGACACGCTGGCTGGCTCCGGTAATGAGGATGGGGCTATTCATGTTCGGGGCGGTCAACTTTGTCTGTCGTTGGTTGCCGCCCAGCATACCCGAACTGCCTGCCGTGTGCGTGGCCTGGCCTCAGCGGCTGCGCGATGCCTGGGGCGCGGGCCGGGCCGAGGTGGGGGAAGCGTGCAACCAGCCCGCCAGCAGGTGCGTCGACAAGGGGATGAACAGGTAGACCATCAACGGCGTCAGGGCCAGGGTGCTGAGGAAGATGCGCGGCACGATGCCCAGGCTGGCCAGCCAGTGGCCGAACACCAGGTTGAACGCCAGCGACACCGGGAAGAACACCAGCCAGATGGCCACGGCCTGCTTCCAGCGCGGCGGTTTACGCACCAGGCTGGTGCCGAACCAGTCGTCCAGGCCGCTGACGCGCGTCTCTCTGGGGCGCTCGAACAAACCGTTGCCGCGCTGCAGCCAGGCGCGTCGCGACGCGGAATGCTCCCAGGCATTGAGGGTGGGCTCGTCGCTGAAGCGGAAGATGATCTGGAATTCGTCGCCATCGCTGGGCGGTGCGAGGATGCCGGAGCCCAGGTAGCCGGGGAAGTCGGTGGCCAGCTGTTCGCCTTCGTGCAGCCAGGCCAGCAGCGCCTGGTAGCGGCCGTGAGCGGCGCGGCGCGACACCATCAGGGTAACGGGAGGGGTAGACATCGTGTATCTCCAGACAACGGGGCTGGCGGGTAGCTGGCCCCTGGCTATGTCGACCGGGGTGGTGGGCGACACAGGCATGCATGCAAGAATTGGGCGCGGATTATCGCTGATGTGGCGGCGCTGGTAAGCATCGGCCGCCAGGCGGCTGGCATCATCGGTTGGGCAGGGGTCAGGCGGCTGGCTGCGTATGCAGCTCCGGGTGCACGCGGCTGTGGGCCTGGAGGATGTAGTCGCGCAGGCGCTCGATTTCCTCAGCGGCACTGCGGCCAAGGTGGTAAGCGGCTTTGGTGCCGTTTATCTGCCGCCGCTGCGTGCCTTTCAACTCGATGGGCTCGATGTCGCCGGGGGCGAATTGAAGTTCAAACTGGTCGGGGGCTTCCGGCAGGTCGCGCAACTCCACCAGCACGCCTTTGAAGGAGATGTCGCACACCCACAGCCCGCTCGGTTGCCCATCGGCATTCAGCAGGGCGATGGGGTGGTCCAGGGAAAGGCGCCACGGGCGTAGCCTGGGGCCATCTTCGTAGATTTCCGGTGCCCCCAATTGCAGGTGCAGGGTATGAAACTCGTCTTCGATCACCTGCAGCGGAAAGCTGATCTGCTGGTTGTTGACGTGTGCTTGCAGGGTCACCTGCTCGTCGGCCACCAGGCGCGTGAGCAAGTTCTGGACACGGCTGTCGCCATTGACCAGCAGGCTGGGCAAGGCATCGGCCACATCGAACTGCGGCGACTGCTGGACGTCCTGAATGTAATCCAGTTCGTCCTGAGTCAAGAGCACGTCTTCTTGCATGATGAAACTCGAAGGTGAGGGTTCTTCAAACCGATTGACTGCTTGTACACGCCCTGGTTCAACCGTAGTGCCAAGGTTTCGGACGAATGCCCTGTTCACCCAGCCCAGTGCGCATCGCGTGTGAAGGTGCAACGTGCAGGGGAGCATCCGGAAGAGAGGCGGCCTTTAGCCAGCGCCGGATGCTAGTATCCTACGTTTTCACTCAGTTTCGGAATCCTCTCCCCGATGAAAGTCGCCATTATTTCCGGGTCGGTGTATGGCACCGCCGAAGAAGTCGCCCGTCATGCCGAGTCACTGTTGAAGGCTGCTGGCCTGCAGGCCTGGTATGCGGCCCGCAGCACCTTGAAGGATATCCAGGCGTTCGCCCCGGACGCCCTGCTGGCCGTGACCTCCACCACCGGCATGGGTGAGCTGCCGGATAACCTCATGCCCTTGTACAGCAGCATCCGCGACACCCTGCCAGCCGCGTGGCGTGGGCTGCCGGGCGCGGTGATAGCGCTGGGCGATTCCAGTTATGGCGACACCTATTGCGGCGGCGGCGAGCAGATGCGCGAACTGTTTGCCGAGCTTGGCGTGCAGGAGGTGCAACCGATGTTGCGCCTGGATGCCAGCGAGACCGTAACGCCCGAAACCGATGCCGAGCCTTGGCTGGCCGACCTCGCTGGCGCGTTGAAGGCCTGATCGGCCCTTGTGCATATCAGCCCTTGCCTGATACCAGGGCGGGTTTTTCGCGCAACAAGGCCAGCCAGGCCTGTGCCGCCCGCGACAGGTGCGCCCCACGTCGCCAGATGAAGGCGATGTCCCACCGCAGGTCTGAGGATGAACACAGTGGCATCCGTACCACGCCAGGGCGCTCCAGCGCCCTGGCCACCACGCGGGGAAGCAGCACCACACCCTGGCCTGCCGCTACCAGGGCGGCGAGAAAGTCCGCCTGGCCGCTGCGCCCACCCTCCCTGGGCGTGAAGCCTTGTTGCTGGCAGGCCTTCAGCAGCCGGTCGTTGAGCACGAAGCTGCGCTGGTACAGCAGAAACGGTGTGTCGGCCAGTTGCCGCAACGTCACACTTTCCAGGCTGGCCAGCTCGTGGCTGGCCGGTAGCAGGGCGTCCAGTGGCTCGTTGCAGAAGGGTTGATACTCGAACCCCTGGTCGCTGGGCGTAAGGCTGCCGCCCAGCTCCAGTTCGCCCTCACGCACGGCCTGCTCGACGCTAAGGCTGCCGCCCTCGAGCAACTGAATGGCGATGTTCGGATAGCGCCGCCGGTATTCGGCGAACAAGCCCGCGAACAGGGCGTCGCTGCCCAACATCGGCAAGCCCAGGCGCAACTCGCCACGCCCCATCTGGTTGAGCGCGTCCAGTTCGTCCAGCAGTGCCTGGCGCTGGCGCAGCAAGGCTTCGCCACGCTCCAGTACCACGCGCCCGGCGCTGGTCAGGTGCAGTTGCGAGGCCTGGCGTTCCAGCAACGGCTGGCCCACATCTTGCTCCAACTGTGCAACCTGCTTGCTGACCGCAGACTGGCTCATATGCAGCGCCTGGGCGGCATGGGTAAATCCGCCGCAGCGCACCACTTCGATAAAGCTTCGCAGCTGTTTGAATTCCATCTTTCTCGATTCCATTATGGAATGGCGTCAAGTCTAACAATTCGCTTTTGGCCTAGGGAGGCAGTTTTTACAATGGCAGGCCTGTCGAGGACTAACAGCATGAATACCGCTCTACTGAAAAAGACGTTGCGCCTGCTGGCGGAAATGGCCGTGATTGGCGCCCTGTTCCTGCTAGGTGGCAAGCTGGCTGCGTGGCTAGGCTGGCCTATACCCGGTGGCGTCATGGGCCTGGCGCTGCTGTTGCTGCTGTTCGCCTGCGGCGTGCTCAAGCCCGCCATGCTGCAACTGGGCGCTGGCTGGCTGATGGCCGAGATGCTGCTGTTTTTCATCCCCGCCTTGATGAGCCTGCTGGATTATGGCGCCTTGGTGCGCGACGAGGGCTGGCGCATCCTGCTGGTGATCGCACTGAGTACCTTGGTGGTCATGGTGGTGACCGCCCTGACCGTTGAATGGGTCTGCCGCTGGAGCCTGCACCGTGAGCCTTGAACCGATGCCGCTGTTCTGGCTGCTGCTCACCTTGCTGGCGTACCTGGGCAGCCGCTGGCTGTATCGGCGCAGCGGGCGCTACCTGTTGTCGCCATTGATACTGGTGCCCGTGCTGCTTCTGGCGGTGGCCATCCCCTTGCACACGGCCTATGCCGAATATGCCCGCAATACCCATTGGCTGATGGGTGTGCTGGGCCCTGTGACCGTGGCGTTCGCCGTACCGATCTGGCAACAGCGTGCCCTGCTGGCGCGGCACTGGCCTGCACTGTTGACCGGCATGGTGGTGGGCAGCAGTGCTTCCATTGCCAGTTCCTGGGGGCTGGCTCATCTGCTGGCACTGGACACTGCCACCAGCCTGTCGCTGGTTCCGCGGTCGATTACTACGCCGTTCGCCATGCCCCTGGCGCAGGACCTGGGCGGTGTGCCAGAGCTGACCGCAGTGTTCGTGATGTTCACCGGCGTGCTCGGTGCCCTGTTCGGGGGTGTGCTGCTGCGCTGGTTGCCCCTGCGCACGCCGCTGGCCCGCGGTGCCCTGTTCGGCGTGGGGGCCCATGGTGCAGGGGTGAGCAGGGCGCAGGAAGTGGGCAGCGAAGAGGGTTCGGTGGCCGGCCTGGTGATGGTGCTGACCGGACTGTTGAACCTGTGCGCCGCGCCCTTGCTGGCGCTGTTGCTCTGACCGTTCGTGCCACTGACTCGCTCAGTCATCAAGCTGGCTGGCAACGCAAGTTCCAGGCGCAGGGCGGCTGGCTAGACTCAGCCTCGATCAGAGAGCACATGTAAGTGCCGAGGTGACATGCAATGACCGCAGCCTTGCCCTATCACGTTGACTAACCGGGTTCCTTCCGATGCCTATGGCCGAAATTCCATTGTGCGTCTGGCGTACCCGGGGACAGAGTTTCACTTTCCGGGGCCAGAGCATCCGCTACTGGACCGCAGGGCAAGGAGCGCCCCTGCTTTTGTTACACGGTTTTCCCACGGCCAGTTGGGACTGGCACTACCTGTGGGGGCCATTGTCGCAGCGCTTTCGGGTGATTGCCTGCGACATGCTGGGTTTCGGCGACTCGGCCAAACCCGTTGACCACGCCTACACCCTGATGCACCAGGCTGACCTGCAACAGGCCCTGCTCGACCATCTGCACATGGCGCAGCCTGTGCACCTGCTGGCCCACGACTACGGCGGCAGTGTCGCCCAGGAACTGCTGGCCCGGCACCGCGAGCAGCGTGCCAACATTGCCAGCTGCGTATTCCTCAACAGCGGGCTTTTCCCGGAGCATGCGCGGCTGTTGCTGTTGCAGAAACTGCTGCTGAGCCGGGTGGGCTGGCTGGTGGCGCGCTCATTCGGGCGTGATGACCTGGTGCGCAACATGACGCGGGTATACGGCCCCTGCACCCACCCGAGCGAGAGTGCCCTGGATGATATGTGGAGCCTGGTGGCGGCCAACCGGGGTACGCGCATTCTGCACAAGCTGGCGAATTATGTACCAGAGGCCAGGGCGTACCGTGATCGCTGGGTGCATGCGCTGCAGGGTGCCAACGTACCGCTGCGCCTCATCAATGGTGCGGCAGACCCGCTGTGTGGCGCCCATATGGCTGAACGCTACCGGCAGCTGATACCCGATGCCGACGTGGTGCTGCTTCAAGGTATAGGCCATTACCCTCATAACGAGGCGCCGGTGCAGGTGCTGCGCCATTACCTTGCTTTTCGCGAGCAAATAGACCGCTGCACCCTTCAGCAGGTGGCATGGTCGTAGGGCGATGCGTGGTCGGCAGTCTGTGAACAGGCAAAAAAAAACCGCTGCAAGCCGCAGCGGTCAATCGAGACGTCAGATCAAGGAGCTTCAAAATCAACGTCGTTCCGGCATTCCTGAAAAGCGGGGGGAAAGCCCATCAGGCCGGCCAGTGGTTCAAGAATAAGCACTTGATCCGCCGAGAAAAATAGCCACTTGTGACATTCACCTTTACATCAGGGGCAACAGTGCAGCCGGCCCTCAGGCTTCAGTGGCATGCCCCATGCGCCAGCTCACCTCGCGTGCGGCCGCCAGCAACTGCCGGGCGGCTGGCCCGTGCTCGTCGGCATGGAACATCGAGGTAGGCCCCACCACCGTCATCACCGCTGCAATCTGCCCCATGGCGTTGAATACCGGGGCAGACAAGGCATCCACCCCTGGCATCAGCAAACCGTGCACGTGGTGCAGGCCCCGCTCACGGATCCCCGCCAGCAACCCGTGGTAGTGCTCGGCGCCCTGCTGCAGGGTTGTAAGCTCTCGTTCAAGCAATTCGGCCGTTTCGCGTTGGGGAAGGTGGGCAGCGAACACCAGCCCGGTGGACGAAGTAAGCAACGGCAGCACCGAGCCGATCTGCGTGACCACGGTAACCGCCCGCACCGCCGGTTCGATGCTGACCACGGTGGCGCCCTGGTTGCCCCATACCGCAATGAAGCAGCTCTCGTTCAGCGCGTCGCGCAGCTGCGACAGCGGCAGGGCGGCGATCTTCAGCACGTCGATGCTGCCCAGCGCCGCCAGGCCCACCCGCAGGGCTTCACGGCCCAGGCCGTAGTGGTTGGTGGCGGCATCCTGCTCGGCGAAGCCACTGGCAATCAAGGCCTGAAGGTACCGGTGCACCTTGCTCGCAGGCATCTGCACATGTTCGGCGAGGCGTGACAACGACGTGGAGGGGGACAGCTGCGCCAGGGCTTTGAGGATGTCGGTACCCACCTCCGCCGAGCGGACTTTCTGCTTGCCATTGTCGGTGGAGGTGCTGGCACGGGCCATGGGGTGTCGTCTTCTGCAGTCTTCAGTCGGGCCTTTATAGCTTGACGCCAGGCACGGGGCAAATTACGTTATCCGTAATCTGATTACGATAATAACAATGCAGACCTGCTGGCGGCCCCACGGCCCTGCCGGCAACTGCCCGAACAGGCTCTGCCAGAGCCCGGAGGCACCGATGGACCGCGAGCTGTCACCCGACCTTCACTACCTGAGTGGCTTTGGCAACGAGTTCGCCAGCGAAGCGCTGCCGGGTGCCCTGCCGGTGGGTCAGAACTCACCGCAAAAGGCCCCCTATGGGCTGTATGCCGAGCTGCTGTCGGGTACCGCCTTCACCATGGCCCGCAGCGAGCTGCGCCGTACCTGGCTGTATCGCATTCGCCCTTCGGCGCTGCACCCTCGCTTCGAGCGCCTGGCCCGCCAGCCGCTGGCCACGCCACTGGGGGCTGTCACCCCCAACCGCCTGCGCTGGAACCCGCAGCCTATCCCCGCAGAGCCGACTGACTTCATCGAAGGCTGGCTGCCGATGGTGGCCAATGCGCCTGCCGACAAACCGGCGGGTGTGAGCGTGCACGTCTACCGTGCCAACCGTTCGATGCAGCGCGTGTTCTTCAATGCGGACGGGGAGCTGTTGCTGGTGCCCGAGCAGGGCCGCCTGCGCATCGCCACCGAGCTGGGCGTGATGGATGTAGAGCCGCTGGAGATTGCAGTGATCCCCCGGGGCATGAAGTTTCGGGTGGAACTGCTGGACGGCCAGGCCCGGGGCTACCTTGCCGAAAACCATGGGGCGCCTCTGCGCCTGCCCGACCTTGGGCCGATTGGCAGCAATGGCCTGGCCAACCCCCGGGACTTCCTCACCCCGGTGGCGCATTACGAAGCGCTGGAGGGGCCGGTGCAACTGGTGCAGAAGTTTCTGGGCGAGCACTGGGCTTGCGAGCTTCAGCATTCCCCGCTGGACGTGGTGGCCTGGCATGGCAGCAACGTCCCTTACAAATATGACCTGCGCCGCTTCAACACCCTGGGCACGGTCAGCTTCGACCACCCCGACCCGTCCATCTTCACTGTGCTCACCTCGCCGAGCAGCGTGCACGGCTTGGCCAACATGGACTTCGTTATCTTTCCGCCGCGCTGGATGGTGGCCGAAAACACCTTCCGGCCACCGTGGTTCCACCGCAACCTGATGAACGAATTCATGGGCCTGATCGCCGGTGCCTACGATGCCAAGGCCGAGGGTTTCCTGCCCGGGGGGGCTTCGCTGCATGGGGTGATGAGCGCCCACGGCCCGGATGCCGACACGTGCAGCAAGGCCATCGCTGCCGACCTGGCGCCGCACAAGATCGACAGCACCATGGCCTTCATGTTCGAGACCAGCCAGGTGCTGCGCCCAAGTCAGCAGGCCTTGGCATCCCCACACTTGCAGGCCGACTACGACAGTTGCTGGGCCACCTTGCCCAGCACGTTCAACCCGAACCGGAGATAAGCATGAACCACACCGTCATGGCCCGCAGCTGGGTCGAGCACGCCAACGGGCACGCAGACTTCCCGTTGCAGAACCTGCCGCTGGGCATTTTCAGCCGGCCGGGTGAGGCGAGGCGCTGCGGGGTAGCCATCGGCGATGCCATCCTGGACCTGCAAGCGGTACTTGCCGCGGGCCTTTTCCATGGCCAGGCCAAGGCTGCCGCCGAGGCGACGGCGGGTGGCACCCTGAATGCCTTCTTTGCACTGGGCCGCAACGCGCGAGTGGCCTTGCGCGGTCGACTGTTGGAACTGCTGGGCGAGCACAGCGAGCACCAGGCAGCGTTGAAACCGGCGCTTTACCCTGCCAATGAGTGCCAGCTGCACGTACCAGCGCAGATCGGCGATTACACCGACTTCTACGTGGGCATCGAACATGCCACCAATGTGGGCAAGCTGTTCCGCCCCGACAGCCCGCTGTTGCCCAACTACAAGTACGTGCCCATCGGTTACCACGGCCGCGCCTCCACCATTCGCCCGTCTGGCACCGACGTGCGCCGGCCCAAGGGCCAGACGCTGCCTGCCGGGCACAGCGAACCCCGTTTCGGCCCCTGCGCACGGCTGGATTACGAACTGGAGCTGGGCATCTGGATTGGCCAGGGCAATGACATCGGCCAGGCAATCCCCATCGACGAGGCGGGGGAACACATCGCCGGCCTGTGCCTGCTCAACGACTGGTCGGCACGGGATATCCAGGCCTGGGAGTACCAGCCGCTAGGGCCGTTCCTGTCCAAGAGCTTTGTCACCAGCATTTCGCCCTGGGTGGTAACGGCCGAAGCGCTGGAGCCGTTCCGCTGCGCACAGCCCGCCCGCCCGCAAGGTGACCCGCAACCGCTGCCGTATCTGCTCGGCGCCCAGGACCAGGCTGCCGGTGCATTCGACATTGAGCTGGAAGTGCTGCTGCTCACCGAGCGCATGCGCAACGAAGGCCAGGCCCCCCATCGCCTGACCCTGAGCAATAGCCGCAGCATGTACTGGACAGCCGCGCAGCTGGTGGCCCATCACAGCGTGAACGGTTGCCAGTTGCAGCCGGGCGACCTGTTTGGTTCAGGCACGCTGTCGGGGCCGACGGCAGGTTCGTACGGCAGCCTGCTGGAAATCACCGAAGGTGGCAAACAGGCGGTGGAGCTGGCCAACGGTGAGGTCCGCACGTTCCTTGAGGACGGTGACGAGATCATCCTGCGTGCGCGCTGCCGGCGCGAGGGTTCGGCCAGTATCGGTTTCGGCGAATGCCGCGGCACGGTCGTCGCAGCCAACTGAGGGGCAGAGGCATGGAGCTGTATACCTACTACCGTTCCACCTCGTCCTACCGGGTACGCATCGCGCTGGGGCTCAAGGGGCTGGGCTGGCAGGCGGTGCCGGTCAACCTGTTGCAGGGCCAGCAGCGGGGCGCCGGGTACCTTGCGCTCAACCCGCAGGGGCGGGTGCCGGCGCTGCGCACCGATCAGGGTGAACTGCTGGTGCAGTCGCCTGCAATCATCGAATACCTGGAGGAAGCCTACCCCGATCCCGCGTTGCTCCCGGCTGATGCTGCGGCGCGCGCCAGGGTGCGTGGGGTGGCCGCAATCATCGGCTGCGATGTTCATCCGCTGCACAACGTTGCTGTGCTCAACCGGCTGCGCGAGGCCGGGCACGGGGAGGTACAGGTCAACCAGTGGGTTGGGCATTGGGTCACTCAGGGCCTGGCTGCCGTCGAGCAACTGATCAGTGACCACGGCTACTGCTTCGGGACCGCACCGGGTATGGCGGATGTGTACCTGATTCCGCAGCTTTATGCGGCCGAACGCTTTGCCGTTGACCTGTCGCGGTATCCGCGTATCCGTCGGGTGGCTGCGCTGGCCGGGCAGCATCCGGCATTTCAGCAGGCACACCCGTCGCGCCAGCCTGATGCCCCTGTCTAGTGGATGGAGCGCTTGCCGCTGGGTAACTGAGCCAGGCGTTTGCTGAGCGTCAATTGCTGAACAGGGTCCTCGGTCAGCAGCATGGCCCGTTCAAGATCGAAGCGTTCGGCTTGCGGGCAATCGAGTACCTGATACAAATTGGCCCGGGCAAGGTAATCACCCACCTGCACCGGCCCCATTTGCATCACCCGCTCGGCATCGATCAACGCCGCCAGCGGAGCATCGTTGCTGGCGTGCAGTTGTCGCAGGTTGCGTGACAGGCGTTGCAGCATCTGCATCGGGCTGGCCACCAACAGGTGCTCACCCGACAGCGTCACGCCGGGGCCGTATTGGCGTATCAACAGCTCACGGCAGTCGTTGGGGTACAGGCGTCTGCCGCCGCAGGGGTCGAGCAGGTGGTCGGCGCCAGGCACCCGCAGCAGAAAATGGCCAGGGAAGCTCACCCCCTCCAGCGGAATGGACAAACGCTGCGCAAGCTCCAGGGCGAGCAAGGCCAGGGTAAGGGGTTGGCCCCTGCGGCGCTGCAGTACTTGGTTCATCAGGGCGGCATGGGGGCGCAGCGGCAGGTACTCATCCTGCTGGAAGCCAAGGGCAGCGAGCTGACGCAACAAGGGCTGGGCCAACTCGTTGACGGGCAGCATCGGCAAATGGCTGCTGATTTCAAATTGCAGGCCCTGGACTGTGGCCAGGCCAGCGCCCGGCTCGACGCCGGGGTCATGCTCGGCGGCAATCCACAGGGCGGCTTCCAGCAGGGCGACCGGTTGGCGGTCGAGGCAGGCCAGGCAGGCTTGACGTGGCTTCATGGGCTTCTCCACACACGCTTGAGTATTGGCCGCACGGAGGGTTTAGTCCAGTGGTCCGGTGAGCCGCCGGGTGCGCTGCAGGTGCCTATACTGACTGCAGCACTTCATGGGGGCCATGCCGATGTTCGCGCTGATGCAAAGCACCCGTACCCAGTCACTGCACCTGTTCAATGACCCACAGACAGGCCTGAAAGCCGTGGTCGCCATCCACAACGAGCGGCTGGGCCCTGCCATGGGTGGTTGCCGCTACCTGCCCTATGCCGATGATGAAAGTGCCATGACCGACGCCATCGCACTGGCCCAGGGCATGAGCTACAAGGCCGCGCTGGCAGGGCTCCCCGTGGGGGGCGGCAAGGCGGTGGTCATGCGCAACCCCCACGTGGAAAACCGCGCCGCCTTGTTCCAGGCGCTTGGCCGCTTCATCGATACCTTGCAGGGGCGCTTCGTGGTTGCCGTGGACAGTGGCACATCCACCCTCGACATGGACTGCATCGCCCAAGGCACCCCTTACGTCACCAGCACCACCGCCTGTGGCGACCCGTCGCCCCACGCAGCGCTCGGCGTATTTGCCGGGCTCCGGGCCACCTCCTATGCACGGCTGGGCAGCTACAATCTCGAAGGGCTGCGCGTGGCGGTACAGGGGTTGGGCAATGTGGGCTATGCCCTGGCGGAACAGCTGCATGCGGCAGGTGCCGAACTGCTGGTGAGCGACCTGGACCCAGGCCGGGTGCGCCTGGCGGTGGAGCAGCTTGATGCGCACCCTGTGGCCCATGATGCATTGGCCAGCACCCCGTGCGACATCTTCGCCCCCTGTGCGGTGGGGCCGGTGCTGAACGGGCACAGCGTGATGCAACTGCGGTGCGCGGCGGTGGCGGGGGCGGCAAACAATCAGCTGACCAACCTGCAGGTGGCTGACCAGCTTGAAGCCCGCGGTATTCTGTATGCGCCAGATTATGTCATCAATGCCGGGGGGCTGATCCATGTGGCCCTCACCCATGCAGGCGAGAACAGTGCGGCTATTGCTGCGCATATTGCGCGCATACCTGCACGCCTCACCGAAGTATTCGGCCATGCTCAGGCCGAAAAGCGCTCGCCGGCACGGGTTGCGCAAACGCTGGCGGAGCGTTTGCTGTATACCTGACGGCGTGTTGGCCTGCCCCTGCAATGCAGGGCGCAGCCTGGCTTATTCCGCGGCGCTGCCTTCGAGCAGTTCTGCCAGTGCATCAGGCTGGCTCTTGAAAGCACGGGCGAATACGTCACGGTTTTTCGCCATGTAGATGCCGGCTTCTTCCACCTGCTGTTCAGTCAACGACGGCACGGCCTTGTGCAGCACCTCGGCCAGGCGCTCCGCCAGTTCGAGCATCTTGTCGTGACGGTCTGCTTCGGCCTTATCCATGAACAAGCGCTCCGGGTCGCGGCTGCTGCGGTACACCACTTCGACGGCCATTCATCACCTCTATGCCTTTACGCTGGTTTACTGTATCTATATACAGTAATGGCATTGGTTGCATCGCGCAAGCCCGTTCTTCACAGGCGCCCCAGGCGTGCCCTGCGGCAATCAGCCGCCTTCCAAGGCAAGGGCCTGGCCCTTTAACTGCATGGCACAAGCGTCACACCGGTGACGCATCATCCTTCAAGACGTATCGGGGAATGGAACATCGTGAACATCAAATGGGCAGAGAAACTGCGCAAGGGCCTGCATGGTTCGGCCGACTCGCTGGGCAACCTGTGCGTGGAGGCGTTCCATTACCTGGCCCTGTTCGGCATTGGTGCGATCACGGCCTATGCTGCCGTGGTGACCTTTCTGGACATGCTGGGCAAGGGCGGCATCAGCGTCGATGACATCCTGCTGCTGTTCATCTACCTGGAGCTTGGGGCGATGGTGGGGATCTATTTCAAGACCAACCACATGCCCATTCGCTTTCTGCTCTACGTGGCCATCACCGCGCTCACCCGCTTGCTGATCGGCGACGTATCGCACCACAAGGCGCCGGACGTAGGGCTGCTGTACCTGTGCGGGGGCATTTTGTTGCTGGCGTTTTCCATCCTGGTGGTGCGCTACGCGTCGTACCGCTACCCGTCCACCAAGGTGCTGGATGCCAACGGCCGCAATGTGGAGGAAGGCAAGTAGCCCTCAGTTGGCAACTACGTGGCGCTGTTGGGCAGCCCCGTCGCGGGTCAGTGCGGCCAACACCTGCATCGGGTTCTGGCTGCGGTCGATGGCCAGGCCCAGGCGAATGCTGTCGATGACGCGCTGCAGGCGCACCGGGTCGTTGCGCTGTGCCTTGCTGATCAGCCGCTTGGCCGCCACGCCCGAGTCGTCGGACAGGGTCAGCATGATGCTGCCATCAAGCGCCTCGATGCTCAGGTTGACCCGGAACTGCGGGCTGAATGCGTCATTGATGCTGGCAAATGGGTTGGTCATGAGCGTGCTTCTGCAACGGGACAATGCAGAAATTGACTGGCGGGGAAGGGGGCGGGTTCAGCACCGTTTATCGGTACCTGTAAAAAAACAACGCAATGTCATCAGGTTGTAAGGGGGCCACTGGGCAGCCCCCTCACATTCACGCCATCAGGCTTCCGGGTCGACTAGCTCCAGCGTGCCGCGCTTGCTGCGCAGCTTGCCGTAGAAATGTTCCAGGGCGTGGCTGAGCTTGGTGGCTGCGCCGTCGACTGCCTGGTCGACCGAAGTGGCAGTGTGGGTCACGGAAATCGGCTGGTGGCCTTTGGGGCGAGCCTCCATCTGGCAGCGTTTGTCATGCGGTCCGGGCTTGGCGCCGTTCTCGTCGCGCAGGTGGACCTCGATGCGGGTGAGGTCTTCTTCGTAACGTTCCAGCGAGGTTTGCAATGTGCTGCGTACCCACTGGTCGAGCCGGGCGTTGCTTTCGAAATGGTTGCTGCTGTTGACCTGGATTTGCATGATTCAATCCTTATTCAGCTTGCTCGCATGGAGACGCGCCTAGGTCCTTGAGACCCCTGGAATTTCTGCGCCTCTTGACTCTAAGGTCAGGCAACTGGATGACGAATTCAAGCCCTTTGGCAAAATAAATTTCTTGTTGCAAAGTACGCTGCTGCCATCTACCTGGTCTCACCGTTCGCCCGTCTGGCTTCAGAACTCAACCGACGTCTGTACATACAAGGTGCGGGGTTCGCCCACGTACTTGCCCTTGTTGTTGTCGTCATAGGAGCGCGTGTAGTACTCGCGGTTGAACAGGTTTTTCACCCCCACGGCGACCTTGAGGTTGGCCAGCTGCGCGCCAAAATCGTAGCCGGCGCGGGTGCTCACCACCCCGTACCCCGGGATGCGGCCGGTGCTGCCGTCGGCGCTTTCAGGGCCGGTGTTGGCGTTGTCGGCGTACTGCGCGCTCTGGAAGCTGCCGTCCAGGTTCAGTTGCCAGGGCCCCTGGGTGTAGCCCACGCCCAGGTTGCCTTTGTGCCGGGACGAGAACGGCACCTGGTTGCCCTTGTTCGGCCCGTCCTCGCGGATGGTGGCGTCGACGAAAGCGTAGCTGGCATGCACATCGAAGCCGGTCAGCGCCGGGCTCAGGCCGTCGAGGGCATAGCGGACGCTGGTTTCGATGCCCTGGTGACGGGTTTCACCACGGGCGATCACCGAATCATTGGTCTGGTTGCTTTCGTACTGGTTGTCGAAATTGATCAGGAACGCGCCGATCTCAGCCTGCAGGTCGCCGCTGTCGTAGCGGGTACCCACCTCCCAGGTGCGGGCTTTCTCTGGCTTGACCTCGCCACTGTTGACCCGGTTCGGCATCTGGCTGTACTGCACGCTGCCGAACGAGCCTTCGGTGTTGGCATACAGGTTCCAGGCGTCGGTGAGGTGGTACATCACGTTCAGCGCTGGCAAGGCGGTGTTGTAGCTGCCTTGGTAGCGTTGGCCGCTGAGGTTGTTGTTCTGGGCCGAATCGATCATTTCGTAGCGGATGCCCGGGGTGATGGTCCAGCGGCCGATGTCGATGTGGTCGTCCAGGTACAGGGCGTGGGCTTCGGTGCTGCCGCGGGTGTCGCGGTCGTTACGGCTGGCGGTGCTGGGCAGCCTGCCGTTTACCGGTTCGCGGTAGCGCAGCTCGTGGCCGGCCTCGTTCACGTAGCGGTAGCCGATGCCCACCTCATGCCAGCTGTCGCCCAGGGCCAGGCCCTGGGAAAAACGCGTTTCGATACCGCGCACCCAGTACTCGCGCGGCGACAGCGAAACGAAATTGCCTTGGTCCAGGTAGCCGCTGCGCAGGGTGTTGGTAAAGAAGCTGTTGATGCTGAACTGGCGGTCGTCCTGCTTGTAGTCATACCCTGCGTTGACCAGGGTGCGACGCCCCCAGAAGCGGTCTTTCAGGCGCGTCGACTGGTAAGGGTCGGCGTCGAAGGCTGCCTTGCTCAGGCCGCCCGGCATGTCGGCCTCGCCCTCGTAGTACTGCGCCATTGCATGCAGGCTGTTGGCTTCATCCAGTTGCAGTTTGCCTTTGACGATCAGGTCGTCAATCTGCGTGTCGCTGTGTTCACGCCAGTCGCCACCCCGGGTGCCGGAGTACAGCAGGGCACCGCCCAGGCCGTTGTCGTTGGTGCCACCGACCAGCAGGTTGGCCGTGTTCTTGAAGCCGTCGTGGCTGGACGAGGGGCTGATCTGGTTCTGCATGGCCGCCTTGAACGTGGCCTGCTCTGGGATCGCGCGGGTAACGAAGTTGACGATGCCCCCGACGTTCTGCGGGCCATAGCGTACGGCCCCGCCACCGCGTACCACGTCCACGGCGTCCATGTTGCCCATGCTCAACGGCGCGAGCGACAGTTGCGGCTGGCCATAGGGCGCGAAGGGCACCGGGATGCCGTCCATCAGCACGGTCGAGCGCGAAGCCAGGCGTGGGTTCAAGCCGCGGATGCCGAAGTTCAGTGCCAGGTCGTGGCTGCCAGTACCGTTGTTGTCCGGTGCGTTCACGCCGGGCATACGGTTGAGCACCTCACGGGCCGTGGTGGCGCCGCTGCGTTCGAAGTCCTCGCGGCGTACCACATCCCGCGCGCCTGGGTGTTCGAACACATTGTCCTGACGGGCATCGGCCAGCCAGTCACCCACCACCGTCGAAGCGCCCAGCTCCAGGGGTGCGTTGGCGGTGCTGGTGGCGACCGGTTGCAGGCTGAAGGCGTTGTCGGCCTCCTGGTGGGCCTGCAGGCCGCTGCCGCGCAGCAGCGCGTCGAGCCCCTGGCGCATGTCGTACTCGCCTTGCAGGCCTTGCGTGCGCAGGCCAGCGGTCACGTGCGAGCCAAACGAAATCAGCGCGCCACTCTCGCGGCCGAACTGGTTGAGGGCTTCTTCGAGTGCACCGGGGGCGATGTGGTAGCTACGGTTTTCGGCCTGGGCGGCGGGCACGGCCAGGCCAAGGGTGGTGGCCAGCAGCATGGCGTGAACGAGTGGGCGAGGGCGCAGCAGCATGGGGCGGGTCCTGAAAAGAGTGGAGTTGCCATGTCTGTCACGCGAGGTTGGGAAAATGGCTCACTGCATGGGGGATTTTTTTGCGGCTGCTGTGCAGCCAACAGGGCACGACCAGCTTCAGCCGAGGGCAGGCTCCACTTTGACCCAGTAGCGGGTAAACCGGCGCACCCGCACAGGCAGCGCCACCTCGAGCATGTCGAGGATGCGCTCGCTGTCATTCAACGGGTAACTGCCGGAGAGGCGCAGGTCTGCAATCCGGTCACTACAGCCCAGTTGGCCATGGCGATAGCGCCCCAGCTCAGCCAGGAAGTCTGCCAGGCGCATCTGCGAGGCAACCAGCATGCCTTCCACCCATGCCCCGACATTTCGGTCGAGCGGGGCCTGCCCGTGCCAGGCGCCACTGAAGCGCGCCTGCTGCCCGGCCACCAGCAAATGGCCGTCGGCATCCGCCACGCCATCGAACACAGCCACCTGGCTGTAGCCTTGGAACTGGCGCACGTTGTAGCGCCCGCTATCCAGGCGAAGGTCGCCTTCGGCGGTACGCAACAGCAGCGGCCGCGCCTGCCTGGCCACCTGTAACGCCAGCTCGCCCTCCAGCAGCCGCACCCGTCGCTGCTGCAGGTCGATCTGCACATCGGCAGCGCTGCCGGTATTGAGCTGCAAAACACTGCCATCGGCCAGCGGCAGGCGCCTGCGCTGGCCCACCGGGCTGCGGTAGTCCGCCATCAGGCTGGGCAACGGGTTGTGCTGCTGCAGGCCCAGGCCGGTAGCGCTGGCCAGCGCCGCCAGCAGCAGGGCTTTCATGGCCCGGCGCCGGGCGGGCGAAGGCGGCGCCTGCAGGGTGGCGTGCAGCACCGGGGCCGCAACGCTACGCATGCGCTGGTTGACCCGCTGGATATGTGCCCAGGCCCGCTGATGTTCCACGTCTGCCAGCAACCAGCACTCCAGTGCCCGCTGCTGTGACAGGTCGAATGCGTCGCCCTGGGACTCCACCAGCCAGTGCACGGCCTGTTCAGCCACCTGCCGGGAAAATGTCGGGTTCACAGGGCGAAGTAGCAGCGCATCGCCGCCTTGCTCAGGTAGCGTTTGACCGTGGCCAGGGAAATGCCCAGCTTGCGGGCAATCTCGCCCTGGCCCAGGCCATCGACCTGCGCCAGCAGGAAGGCCTGCCTGACCAGCGGCGCCAGGCCGTCCAGCAGGCGGTCGAGTTCAAGCAGGGTGTCGAAAATGATCGCCTTGTGCTCTTCGCTTGGCGCTACCGCTTCAGGCACCTGCGCCAGTGCCTGCAGGTAGGCACGTTCAAGTTCCTGGCGGCGGTAGTGGTTGCACAGTACCCGCTTGGCCACGGTAGTGAGGAATGCCCGTGGCTCGGCCAGTTGCGGTGCTTCACGCGCCTGCAGCAGCCGCACATAGGTGTCTTGCGCCAGGTCGGCGGCGCTGTGCGGGCAGCCCAGGCGGCGGCGCAACCAGGCGGTGAGCCAGCTGTGATGGGCGTTGTACAGGCCTTCGACGGTGGATGTGAGCGCGCTTGGCACCGGCATACCTCGGCGCCGAAGGCGCGACTGGTAGTAATAATTGTTCGCATTATATTTGTGCTGCGATAGCGGTGCAATCCGTTGCCGTGCACAGCGGCCGGCGAGGGCCGACAAACGAGCTTTGCTTATGAGAATTCAAATCATTATTATTGCTCACCCGCTAACACCCGGACCCTCGCCATGACGCGCAAAACCGCCGGCATCACGCTCAGCTACCGCCTGGCCGTGGCTTCCCGCAGCCTGGCTGCGCTGCTCGGGGGTTATGCGTTGGCATCCGTGGCCAGCGTTTGTATCGCCTTGCTGGCACCCCTCGCCGCGGTCGATGCCACGCTGGTCGGGCTGATGGTGTCGTTTGTGTTCTACGTGCTGGCCTTCATCTGGTGCTTCGCCTGCCGCACGGCCTGGCAAGCCTGGCTGGGGGTGCTGGCGCCGGGTGTATTGATGGGTGTGCTGAGCGCCCTTGCCTACGGGATGAAAACCCCATGAAAGAAGGTTTCCGCCAGGCCATGGCCTGGTTGCACACCTGGACAGGCCTGCTGTTCGGCTGGCTGCTGTTTGCCATCTTCCTCACCGGCACCCTCACGTATTTCAAAGACGAAATCACACACTGGACCCAGCCAGAAATCCGCAGCCATGCCGTGGAACCCGCCCGGGCCCTGGACATGGCCCAGCGTTACCTGCAGGCAAATGCCGCACAGTCGAGCACCTGGTTCATCCGCATGCCCAGCGACCGCGAAGCGGCCCTGAGTGTGGGCTACCGCGACCCCAACGGCGGGCGGCGCGGCTTCGTCAGCAAGACCCTCGATACCCAGACCGGCCAGCCCGTCGAGGCCCGCGACAGCCGGGGTGGCGAGTTCTTCTACCGCTTCCATTTCCAGTTGCAGATGCCGCACCCGTTTGGCCGCTGGCTGTCGACCTTCTGCGCCTTGATCATGCTGCTGGGCCTGGTCACCGGCATCATTACCCACAAGAAGATCTTCAAGGAGTTCTTCACCTTCCGCCCAGGCAAAGGCCAGCGCTCGTGGTTGGACGGGCACAACGCCATTGGCGTGTTGGTGCTGCCGTTCCACCTGATGATCAGCTACAGCAGCCTGGTGCTGTTCATGTACCTGGTGATGCCAGCGGGCATCACGGCCCACTACGGCAACGACACCGAAAAGTACTTCAATGACCTGTTCGGTGGCGATGAAACACCGGCCGCCGCCCAGGTTGCCGCGCCGCTCACCCCGCTGCCTGCCCTGTACGCCAAGGTGCAGGCGCTGCAGCCGGGCACCCGGGTGGGCAACATTCGCGTGGAAAACCCGGGCGACAGCAATGCGCGGGTCACCTTGTCCCAATCGGCAGCTGACCATGTCGCCTACCGGCGCAGCGCCAACTGGACCTTCGACGGCGCCAGTGGCGCGCTGTTGGGCCAAGGCAAGCCTGAGAGCGGGGCGATGATGACTGCGTTCAGCTTTGCCGGGCTGCACATGGGCAACTTCGCCGGCCCGTGGCTGCGCTGGCTGTACTTCTTCTTCGGCCTGGCCGGCACGGCAGTGATCGGCACCGGGTTGGTGATGTGGCTGGGCAAGCGCCAGCTCAAGCACGCCAAAAGCTCGCACTTACCCATGGAATTACGGCTGGTGGAAGTGCTCAACATCGCCAGCATGAGTGGCCTGCTGCTGGCAGTGGCCAGTTTCTTCTGGGCCAACCGCTTGCTGCCAGCCACGCTCGAGGGCCGGGGGGATTGGGAGGTCAACGTGTTCTTCATCAGCTGGGGCCTGTCGCTGGTGCATGCCGTGCTGCGCAGCGGCCGACGGGCCTGGGCCGAGCAACTGGCGCTGGGGGCATTGGCCTTCGCTTTGCTGCCCTTGCTCAACGCCCTTACCACCGAGCGTGGGCTGGGGAACTCGCTGCAGACCGGTGACTGGACCATGGCCGGCTTTGACCTCACGGCGCTAGCCAGCGGTGTGTTCCTGGCCTGGCTGGCCAGCAAGATGCTGCGCACCCCCAAGGTGGCCGCCAAGCGCACCCCGCGCGCTGCCCGCAATGCGGCCACCGAACCTGCGGAGGCAAGCTGATGCTGGGCAATGCACTGATCGCCTTCGCCGGCTTCGCAGCCCTGTGCCTGGCCATGGAAAAACACTTCAGCGACCTGCTGGGGCGCAAGCCGCGCCCCGGGCAACTGAAGGCCCTGCAGGTGGCGGGCTGGTTGCTGCTGGTGCTGTCGCTGGTGCTCAGCGTGCACCTGCGTGGCTGGGCCTACGGCTTGGTGGAGTGGGCGGCGGTGATCATGGCGGGGGTGACCTTGTGGGTGTTTGTCTTGCCGTACCAGCCCCGCCTGCTGCTGAAGCTGGCCGCTGTCAGTGTGCTGATGGGGCCGTTATTGGCCCTTTTCGCCGTTTAATGCCGTGGCCCAGCCTGAAGATGAGGTACAACCCGTTGCCGACACCCTCGGCAGCCGGGTGCGCTTCACCCAGGTTTTCATGGCCCAGCGGGCGCGCATGGAGGCCTTGGTCAGCCGCCGGGTGGGCTGCCGGGCCACGGCGTCAGACCTGGTCCAGGAGTTGTTCCTGCGCTTCTGGGGGCGGCCCGAAGTCAAGGTAGAAGCGCTCGATACCTACCTGCTGCGCTGCGCCGGCAACCTGGCCATCGACCACCTGCGCAGTGAAGGCAGCCGCGAGCGTGCAGCGGAAGGCGCGTTGCCTGCCGATGAGCACAGTCCCGGCCAAACCCCCGAACAGGCCCTGGAAGTGGCCCACGACCTGCAGCGCATCGAGGCCGCCCTGCGGGCGTTGCCCGAACGCACCCGGCAGATCTTCCTGCTCAACCGCGTGCATGGTTGCAAGTACGGCGAGATCGCCAGCGCCATGCAACTGTCCCAGAGCGCCGTGGAAAAGCATATGATGCGCGCCCTGCAAGCGTGCAAGGCCAGTGTTGCCGAGCCCGCGTCCACTCCACGCCGGCCAGGGAGCGCCCACCGATGAGCCGTCTACCGCCGATCACCGACGCGCAGTTCCAGGCCGCCTCGCAGTGGCTGGGCCGCATCAACGAGCAGCCGACGCAGGCCCACGGCGCCGCGTTCAGGCGCTGGCTGCTGGCCGACCCACAGCACCCTGCGGCCTATGCCCAGGCCCAGTCGGCCTGGCACAACAGTGGGCCTGTTGCCGCCGCCCTGGCCGCTGAAGACCAGCACGCCTTGCAAGGCTACCTCGATGTCATGGCCCGGCCTGTGCACCGGCGGGCCTGGGGGCGTCGGGTGGCCGGGCTGGCCGCTGCGGCATGCCTGGTGCTGGCGTTGGGCATGGCCGGGGGCTGGCAGCCGGGCTACTGGATTCAGGATTTGCAGGCCGACTACAGCAGCGCCGGGCAAGTGCGGCAAGTCACCTTGCCCGACCAGTCCCAGGTGACCCTGGATGCCCACAGTGCGATCGCTGTGCAGTTTGCCCAGGGTCAGCGCCGGGTGCGGTTGCTGCATGGCGCTGCGTTCTTCCAGGTGACGCACACCGGCGAGCCGTTTTTGGTCGACGCCGCAGGGGGGCAGGTGCGCGTGCTGGGTACCCAATTCGAGGTGCGCGACCAGGGGGCCGGGGCGCAGGTGACGGTACGCAGTGGCCGGGTGGCGGTAAGCCCGGCCCAAGGCGCCGCGGGCCGTGAGCTCACGGCCAACCAGCAGGTGATGTACGCCTCTGGCCAGGTCGGCAATACCGTCATGGTCAACAGCGACAACCGCCTGGCCTGGCGCGAGGGCTGGCTGAACTACTCCCAGGCGCCTCTGGCGCAGGTGCTGGACGACCTTGGGCGCTACTACCCCGGGCGAATCCTGCTGCTCGACGATGCCCTGGGGCAACGGCTGGTCAGTGGCAGCTTCCCGGTTGCCGAGCCGCTGATGGCGCTGGAGTCCCTCGGCAAGGTGGTCGGCTTCGAGCGGCAGACGGTGCTAGGGCGCCTGACCCTGATCCGCCCGTAGCCGGCTGCGCAAAAAAACTGTTGTGTGGGGGTGAGGTAATCGCTCGCCGCATCCGTGTAATGAGTGGAAGTGCGATTCATTCGCAGTGATTACCCTCTCACAGGTCAGCGTTCATGAAGTTCACCTCGCGTTGCGTTCCCCTCTGGCTTGGCCTTGCCGTGCTGCCGCCGCTCACTGTCGCCCCCTTGGCCAGCGCCGCTGAGCAGTCGCAGGCCTATACCTTTGCCCAACCAGCGCAGCCGCTGGCCCAGGCCCTCAACGCGTTCAGCCGCACCACCGGCCAAAGCGTGCTCTACACCTTGGCGTTGCCGGCGGTACAGGCACCGGCCTTGCAAGGCCGGTTCAGTGCCGAGCAGGCGCTGCAGCAGTTGCTCGGTAGCGCCGGCCTGGCATGGCGCCGCGTGGACGCACGCACGCTCACCGTGGAAGCGCCGGACACATCCGGTGCCCTCAGCCTCCAGGCCACCACCGTCACTTCGCAACTGGACAGCACCAGCTACCAGCCACCGGCCACCGCATCGATCATGCGCGGGCAGGGGCCCAACCAGGACATCCCCCAGGCCATCAACGTGGTGCCGGCGCAGGTCATCCGCGACCAGGCGCCGCGCAACCTGGACGATGCCCTGGCCAATGTCAGCGGCATCACCCAGGGCAACAACTTCGGTGGCACGGCAGACACCGTGATGAAGCGCGGCTTTGGCGACAACCGCGACGGCTCGATCATGCGCGACGGCATGCCGGTGGTGCAGGGCCGCGCCCTCAATGCCAGCACCGAGCGGGTGGAAGTACTCAAAGGCCCGGCCTCGCTGCTGTATGGCATCCAGGACCCGGGTGGGGTGATCAACGTGGTCAGTAAACGGCCGCAACTGGAGCAGTACAACGCCCTGACCGTGCGCGGCTCCAGCTATGGCAGCGGCAAGAATGGCAGTGGCGGTGGCTTCGACAGCACCGGTGCACTGGGTGACAGCAACTTCGCCTACCGCCTGATCGCCGATCATGAAGACGAAGACTACTGGCGCAACTACGGCGTGCACCGTGAAACCTTGATAGCGCCTTCGCTGGCCTGGTTGGGCGAGGACACCCAGGTAGTGCTGGCCTACGAACATCGGGAGTTTCTCTCGCCGTTCGACCGCGGCACGGCCTTCGGCAATGATGGGCGCCCGCTGAACATCCCGGCCACACGGCGCCTGGATGAGCCATTCAATGACATGGAGGGGCGCTCGGACCTGTACCGGCTGGAGGTGGACCACCAGCTCGCCGACGACTGGAAGATGCACCTGGGCTACAGCTTCAACCGCGAAACCTACGACGCCAGCCAGGTGCGCGTCACCGGCATCAACACGCGCAATGGCACGCTCACCCGCAGCATCGACGGTACCCAGGGCGCCATGAGCCGCGACCAGTTCGTGACCCTGAGCCTGGCCGGCAATGTGCAACTGGCCGGCATGCAGCATGACCTGCTGTTTGGCGTGGACCACGAAGACCGCAAGATCTACCGCGCCGACCTGATCCGCCAGACCCCCAAGTCGGTGTTCAGCTACCTGAACCCGGTGTATGGGCGTGAAGTGGAGGGCACCACTGTGCGCGCCAGCGACAGCGACCAGACCGACAAGCTGCGCACCGACGCGGTATTCCTGCAGGACGCGCTGCACCTGGACGACCACTGGATCCTGGTGGCGGGTGGGCGCTTCCAGCAGTACGACCAGTACGCCGGTCGCGGCCGCCCGTTTAAGGCCAATACCGATATCAGCGGCCAGACCTGGGTGCCCCACGCCGGTATCGTCTACAAGGTGGACGAACAGCTGTCGTTCTATGGCAGCTACAGCGAGTCGTTCAAGCCCAATTCCACCATCGCGCCGCTGGCCGGCAATGTGGTGCTGGACTCAGCAATCGCGCCGGAAGAGGGCAAGTCCTGGGAGCTGGGCGCCAAGCTCGATGTGCCTGGCCGCATCACCGGCACCCTGGCGCTGTTCGATATCACCAAGCGCAACGTGCTGGTGTCCAACTTCGACTCCGCCACCCGCGAGACGGTGTACAGCAATGCCGGCGAAGTCAGTTCGCGTGGCGTCGAGCTCGACCTCACCGGCCAGTTGAGCGAGCGGTGGAGCCTGATCGGCAGCTACGCCTTCACCGACGCCAAGGTCACAAAAGACCCGGCCCTGGAAGGTAACCGCCTGCAAAACGTGGCCCGGCATGGGGCTTCGCTGTCGGCGGTGTATGACTTCGGCAACCTGTTCGGTGGCGACAACCTGCGGGTGGGCGCGGGGGCGCGGTATGTTGGCGAGCGCCCGGGCAACGCCACCAACACCTTCGACCTGCCGTCCTACACCGTGGCCGATGCCTTTGCCAGCTACGAAACCAAACTGGACGAGCACAAGGTGCGCCTGCAACTGAACGTGAAGAACCTGTTCGACAAGGTGTATTACAGCTCGGCGGTCAACCAGTACTTCGTCGCCCTCGGCGATGCCCGGCAGGTCAGCGTGTCCAGCACGCTGGAGTTCTAAGGCGCGCTTGCCGCCTCGGTTCAGCGGCTGAACGCCCGCCGGTATTCGCCAGGTGTCGCCCCCAGCGCCTGGCGGAAGCGGTTGGTGAAGTGGCTGGCGCTGGCAAAGCCGCAGGCCATGGCCACGTCGCCCAGTGGCGTGCCGCCCAGGCGCAGCAGTTGGCAAGCCCGCTGCAGCCGGCGGGCTAGCAGGTACTGGTGCGGGGGGAGCCCGAAACTGGTGCGGAACATGCGCGCGAAATGGTATTCGGACAGGTTGCAGCGCACGGCCAGCTCGCCCAGGGTGAGTGGCTGGGCCAGGTGCGCCTCGATGTAGTCGATCAGTTGGCGCCGCAGGTTCGGCGCCAACCCCCCTTTGAGCCGCAACCCATCACGCACACCCACCTGGCTGAGCAGGGCGTGGTCGACCACTTCGTGTGCAAGGCTGCTGGCCAGCAGGCGTTCTGCGGGTTCGTCCCAACCCAGCTGTATGAGCTGGCGAAATCGCCGGGCCTGCTGCGGGTCATCCGTGAAGGTGGCCTCCTGCAACTGCAGTTCGCGGGGCTCGCGGTCGAGCAGGCGCACACAGCCCAGGGCGTACTGCGCCTCGCTCACATACAGGTGGGCGACACGAATGGTGCCATTGATCACCCAGTTGGACTCGTGCCCGGCCGGGAGTATGCACAGCTTGTCCGGTGCGCCTTTGTCTGCCGGGCGCTGGCGGCGGAAGGTGCCGGTGCCATCGTCGATGTAGCACGACAAGGTGTGATGGCTGGGCGCCTGGTAGTCGCGAGCGTCGTCGCGGTTGTGCCACAGCGCAGCCGCCAGGCCGTCACCCAGGTGCGCGCTGAGTTCCAGCCGGGCATTGGGCGAGGCATGCATGGCATTGAACACGTGCAACTGGTCGAGTGGGGTCATGGGCAATTCCTCTTGCCAGCCATCCTACTGAGCCTGGGGCAGGCTTACAGCTACCTGCGAAACAAATGCGCAAGTTTATGCAAGCCGCAGTGGGCTATCCGGATGAAACTCGCATCTGGGAGATCACCCTGCTCTCGCCTTCTGTGGGAGCGGGTTTACCCGCGAAGCAGGCAGCGCAATGTATGGCACCGGCTTTGCCGGTGTTCGCGGCTGAAGCCGCTCCCACAGTGATTGCGGCCACTTTGAGATCTCGTGCAAGGCAGCGCAATGCGGTCCCCGAATTGATCCCCACCGCCTGAGGCCCCCGATGAACCTGTCACTCTACCTGCTCACCGTCCTGATCTGGGGCACCACCTGGATCGCGCTGAAACTTCAACTGGGCGTGGTCGCCATCCCGGTATCCATCGTCTACCGCTTTGCCCTCGCCGGGCTGATCCTGTTCGCTGTGCTGTTGCTCACCGGCAAGCTGCAAGCCATGAACCGCCGTGGTCACTGGCTGTGCCTGGCCCAGGGCGTGTGCCTGTTCTGCGTCAACTTCATCTGTTTTCTCAGCGCCAGCCAATGGATCGCCAGCGGCCTCATCGCGGTGGTGTTTTCCACTGCCACGCTGTGGAACGCGCTCAACGCCCGCTTGTTCTTCGGCCAGAAGATCGCTGCCAATGTGCTCGGCGGTGGGGCGTTGGGGCTAGCCGGCCTGGGGCTGTTGTTCTGGCCGGAGCTCTCGCACCATGCCGCCAGCCGTGAAACCCTGTACGGCCTGGGCCTGGCGCTGCTGGGCACCCTGTGCTTCTCGGCAGGCAACCTGTTGTCGAGCATGCAGCAGAAGGCCGGGCTCAAGCCGATGACCACCAATGCCTGGGGCATGATGTACGGGGCCGGGATGCTGGCGGTGTTCTGCGTGCTGGCCGGCGTGCCGTTCACCCTGGACTGGAGCATGCGGTACATTGGTTCGTTGCTGTACCTGGTGGTGCCGGGTTCGGTGATCGCCTTTACGGCCTACCTCACGCTGGTCGGGCGCATGGGGCCGGAACGTGCGGCCTATTGCACGGTGCTGTTCCCACTGGTGGCGCTGAACGTGTCGGCAGCGGTGGAGGGGTATCAGTGGACGCCGCCCGCGCTGCTGGGCCTGGTGGCGGTGATGGCAGGCAATGTGCTGGTGTTTCGCAAGCCCGGGGCCAGGGTGGCCCCGGGCGTGCCGAGGTCGGTATAGAACGGCCGGTCAGCCTTTCCACACCTGCGGGTTCACCAGGTCCTGAGGGCGCTCGCCCAGCAGGGCTGCCCGCAGGTTGTCGATGGCGCGGTTGGCCATGGCTTCGCGGGTTTCTGCCGTGGCCGAGCCAATGTGCGGCAAGGTCAGGGCATTGGGCAGTTTGAACAGCGGCGAGTCGGCCAGCGGCTCTTTCTCGTACACATCCAGCCCGGCGCCGCGAAGGGTGCCGTTTTGCAGTGCCTCGACCAGCGCCGCCTCGTCCACCACCGGACCACGGGCGATGTTGATCAGGAACGCGCTGGGCTTCATCAGCTGCAGTTCCCGTGCGCCGATCAGCTTGCGGGTGGCATCGGACAACGGCACCACGATGCAGACAAAATCGGCTTCAGCCAGCAACTGTTCCAGGCTGCGCAACTGCGCGCCCAGTTCCTGTTCCAGCGCGCTCTTGCGGCTGTTGCCTGCGTAGATTACCTGCATGTTGAAACCGAACCGGCCGCGGCGGGCAATGGCGGCACCGATGTTGCCCAGGCCGACGATACCCAGGGTCTTGCCGTGCACGTCGCTGCCGAACTGCGCCGGCCCCACGGTCGCCTGCCAGTTGCCGGCCTTGGTCCAGGCATCCAGTTCAGCGGTGCGCCGGGCACAGCCCATGACCAGCGAGAACCCCAGGTCGGCGGTGCTCTCGGTCAATACATCCGGGGTGTTGGTCAGGGCAATGCCGCGCTCGTTGAAATAGTCCAGGTCGTAGTTGTCGTAGCCCACCGACACACTGGACACCACCTCCAGCTTGCCTGCGCCCTCCAGCTGCGCCCGCCCCAGCTTGCGGCCCACACCGATCAGGCCATGGGCTTCAGGCAGCGCTTCGTTGAACTGGGCACTGATGTCGCCGAGCTTGGGGTTGGGCACGATCACGTTGAAGTCATGCTGCAGGCGCTCGGCCATTGCTGGCGTGATGCGGCTGAAGGCCAGGACAGTCTTTTTCATCGAAACACCCTTCGGACGGAAAGCTACAAGCTACAAGCTGCAAGCTGAAAGCTGCAAGTTGGAAGCGGCAAGATGAAGCGTGATTGGGTTGGAGAGGGCCGCGAGGCGGCCTTTAGTTGGCGATCAGGACCTGGTGGGTTTTCAGGTCGGCTTCGTGGGCAGCAAGGATTTCGGGGAGGGAGTTGCGCAGGTATTCCACCCAGGTCTTGATCTTGGCGTCCAGGTATTGGCGCGAGGGGTAGATGGCGTACAGGTTCAGTTCCTGCAGGCGGTACTCCGGCAGGATGCGCACCAGGCTGCCGTTGCGCAGGCCTTCGATGGCCGAGTAGATCGGCAGCACCCCCACGCCCATGCCGCTGCGGATGGCCGTGCGCATGGCGTCGGCGGTGTTGACCATGAACGGCGAACTGGTGACGTTGACCATCTCCTGGCCCTCCGGGCCGTCGAACAGCCATTTCTCCAGCGGGATCACCGGGCTGACCATGCGCAGGCAGGCGTGCCTGAGCAGGTCCGCGGGCTTTTGCGGCACGCCGTGGCGGGCGATGTACCCGGGTGAGGCGCACACGATGCTGTAGGTGATGCCCAGCCGTTGCGACACGAAGCCAGAGTCCGGCAGCTCCGTGGCCAGCACGATGGACACGTCGTAGCCCTCGTCGAGCAGGTCGGGTACCCGGTTGGCCATGGTCAGGTCGAAGGTGACGTCCGGGTGCGACTCGCGATAGCGCGCAATGGCGTCCACCACGAAGTGCTGGCCCACCCCGGTCATCGAATGCACTTTCAGTTGCCCGGCCGGGCGGGCGTGGGCGTCACTGGCCTCGGCCTCGGCCTCTTCCACGTAGGCCAGGATCTGTTCGCAGCGCATCAGGTAGCGCTTGCCGGCTTCGGTCAGCGCAATGCGGCGAGTGGTGCGGTTGAGCAGCCGGGTTTGCAGGTGGGCCTCCAGGTTGGAAACCGCCCGCGACACGTTCGCGGTGGTGGTATCCAGCTGGCCCGCTGCGGCAGTGAAACTGCCAAGCTGGGCAACGCAACTGAACGCACGCATGTTTTGCAGGGTGTCCATGGGTCACTCTCGATGTAGAGGACAAAATTGTGTCACGAAGTCATGCGCAAGAGATGAAAATTGCCTACGACCAAAGGCGGATTATCGCTGTTTTGGTAACAAAGATTCGCAGGAAACAGCGCTTATCGCCAGTGCGGCCGCCCCCTAGAATTGCGCGGCCCCTCCACCTTTTCCTCGGGATACCGCAGCTGTGCCGCGTCGCCTCAACAGAACGCTCCATGCGTTCAGTGCCTGTGCCCTTGCCCTCTGTTTGAGTGGCTGTATCGGAACCTGGGGCATCGCCCCGCAAACCAAGACGCTGCAAGCCAACACCCTCACCACGGATGAGGCCATACAGCAAGCCGCTAGCGACGCCCACTGGCCCGACCAGCAATGGTGGCATGCCTATGCTGACCCGCAACTGGACCACTGGATCGCCCTGGCCCTGGCCGGTAGCCCAAGCTTGGCCATGGCGGCGGCGCGAGTGCGCCAGGCCCGGGCCATGGCCGGCATCGCCGAGTCGGCAGAGCAGCTGCAAGGCAATGGCCAGGCTGCACTCAAGCGCCACAACTGGCCCGAAGACCCATTCTACGGGCCTGGCGCATTGTCGGGTGCCAACACCTGGGACAACCAGGCGGGCCTGGGCCTCAGCTATGCCCTGGACCTGTGGGGGCGGGAGCGCAACACCAGCGAGCAGGCGGTGGACCAGGTGCACGTGAGCGTGGCCGAGGCCCGCCAGGCGCAGCTGGAACTGCAGCACAATGTGGTGCGCGCCTACATCCAGTTGAGCCTGCACTTTGCCCAGCGCGACATCGTCAAGGCCGAGCTTGCCCAGCAACAGCAGATTCTGGCCCTGGCCCAACGCCGCCTGGATGCCGGTATCGGCACCCACTTCGAGGTCAGCCAGGCCGAAGCGCCGTTGCCCGAAACCCATCGCCAGCTCGACAGCCTCGACGAAGCCATTGCCCTGGCACGCAACCAGCTGGCTGCCCTGGCGGGCAAGGGGCCGGGGGAGGGCGCCCAGTTGCAGCGCCCCAGCCTGGCACTGGCTGCACCCTTGAAACTGCCCTCGACGCTGCCCGCCGAACTGGTCGGCCAGCGGCCTGATGTGGTTGCCAGCCGCTGGCAGGTGGCTGCGCAGGCGCGTGGCATCGACGTGGCCCACGCCGGCTTCTTCCCCAACGTCGACCTGGTAGGCAGCCTGGGCTTCATGGCCACCGGTGGTGGCGCGCTGGCGTTCCTCACCGGGCGCAAGTTCAACTACACCGTTGGCCCCGCCGTCACTTTGCCGGTGTTCGACGGTGGCCGCTTGCGCGCGCAACTGGGTGCCGCTTCGGCGGGCTACGACATGGCTGTGGCGCGCTATAACCAGAACGTGGTGGATGCGCTCAAGGGTGTCTCCGACCAGCTGATCCGCCGCGAGTCGATGGAGGCGCAGGCGCACTTCGCGGCCGAGTCGGTGGCGGCTGCGCAGAAAACCTACGACATCGCCACGGTAGCGTTCAAGCGCGGCCTCACCGACTACCTGAACGTACTCAACGCGCAGACGTTGCTGTTCCGCCAGCAGCAGGTGCAGCAGCAGGTGCAGGCCGCGCGCCTGGTTGTCCATGCCGACCTGGTTACCGCCCTGGGCGGTGGCCTGCAGGCCGGTAGGGATGTGCCCGACGAACAGCGCCAGGCGGCGCCGAAAACCCCCGCCACCCTGGCGATCCTCAACTCCAGAAGGGGCCGTGCAGAATGAGCGCTGCCAGCTTGCCCCTGCGCTGGCTGCAACGCCTGGAGTGGCGACGAGGCTTTTTTGCCTGGGTGCGCACCGACGGCGTCACCTGGGTGTACATCTTCAAGGTGCTGGCGGCGGCCTTCATCACCCTGTGGCTGGCCATGCGCCTGGAGCTGCCGCAGCCGCGCACGGCCATGATCACTGTGTTCATCGTCATGCAGCCGCAAAGCGGGCATGTGTTCGCCAAGAGCTTCTATCGGGTGCTGGGCACCCTGGCAGGTTCTGCCATGATGGTGACGCTGATGGCCATCTTCCCGCAGAACACCGAGCTGTTCCTGCCCAGCCTGGCGCTGTGGGTGGGCCTGTGTTCAGCAGGGGCCATGCGCTACCGCACCTTCCAGGCTTACGGGTTCGTGCTGGCCGGCTACACCGCCGCCATGATCGGCCTGCCAGTGCTGCAGCACCCGGACCAAGCCTTCATGGCGGCCATGTGGCGGGTGCTGGAGATTGCCCTCGGCATCCTGGTGTCGACGTTCGTCAGTGCTGCAGTGCTGCCACAGTCCGCCAGCGCCGCCATGCGCAACGCCCTCTACCAGCGCTTTGGCGTGTTCGCCGCTGTAGTGGTGGAGGCGTTGCGGGGCGACAGCCAGCGCGATCGTTTTGAAAGCAGCAACGTGCGTTTCGTTGCCGAGGCGGTAGGCCTGGAGAGCCTGCGTAACGTCACCGCTTTCGAGGACCCCCACATGCGCCGGCGCAGTGGCCGCCTGGTGCGCATGAACAGCGAGTTCATGGCCATCACCACGCGCTTCAACGCCTTGCATCGCCTGATCGAACGCCTGCGTGCCCGGGGGCCTTCGCAAATTGTCGGCGCCATCGAGCCCGGCCTGCAGACCTTGGTCGAGTTGCTGCAGCCCTATGTGGACCGTGCCCTGACCGACGCCGACGCGCTGCGCCTGACCCTGGAGCTGGGGGCCTACCGGGAGGGCCTGCAGGCCCAGGTACGCAGCCTGCGCGCCGAGTACCTGGCCACCGAACCCGGTGAAGCGGACCTGCTGGATTTCCACACCGCGTTCGAGCTGCTGTACCGCTTCGTCGACGAGATGTACAGCTACGCCGAAACCCATGCGTCGCTGGCCGTGCACAAGCACGAGCGCGAGCAGTGGGACGAGCCTTACGTGGCGCAGACCAGTTGGCTGGTGTCGCTGGCCGCCGGGCTGCGGGCATCGGCGGTGCTGTTGCTGCTGGGCAGCTACTGGTTGCTGAGCGACTGGCCCAGCGGGGCCATGATGACCTTGATCGCTACGGTCACGGTGGGCCTGTCTGCCGCATCGCCCAACCCGAAGCGGCTGTCCTTCCAGATGGCCTGCGGCACGGCCATCGGCGCGGTGGTGGGCTTCTTTGAAACCTTCTTCGTCTTCCCCTGGATCGACGGCTTCCCGTTGCTGTGCATGGTATTGGCGCCAGTGTTCGTGCTGGGGGCGTTTCTGTCGTCGCGCCCGGCCTACGCGGGCTACGGTATCGGCCTGCTGGTGTTCTTCGCCATCGGTTCGGTGCCCAACAACCTGACGGTGTATGACCCGTACAGCTTCATCAACGACTACATCGCCATGGTTATCGGCATGTTCGTGTGCGCCGCCGCCGGGGCGATCATCCTGCCGCCCAACAGCCGCTGGCTGTGGAGTCGCCTGGAGCAGGCACTGCGCGAGCAGGTGCTGTTCGCCATCAGCGGCCGGCTGCGCGGCATCGGCACGGCCTTCGAAAGCCGCACCCGCGACCTGTTGCACCAGGCCTACGGCCTTGCTGCCGGCAAGCCGCAGGTGCAGAGCCAGTTGATGGGCTGGATGTTCACCGTGCTGGAAATCGGCCATGCCGTCATCGAGCTGCGAAAGGAGCAGGACCGCGCGCCGGTACACCCGGCCTATGCCGAATCGCAGCCGTGGCGCCAGGCGATCCGGGTGATGGGGCGGGCGCTGGCGCGGCTGTTCCTGCAGCCCAATGCCAGCAACCATGAGCGGGCCCTGGTGGCGGTCGACCATGCCATTTCGCGCGTGCAGGCCACCGATGAGCCCTTCGCCCGGCACTTCGACACCTCGGTGCTGCGCCGCGCGCAGAGCTACCTGCACTTCATTCGCTCGTCTCTGCTCGACCCACTGTCACCGCTGGCCCCGGACAAAGGTGTGCACCATGCCCCGTGAAATTGCCTTCCATGGCGTCTATATGCCCACCCTGACACTGATGTTCCTGTTTGCGCTGGGCTTGGCCTGGGGCCTGGACCGGTTCATCGCCAGCCACGATGGCTACCGTTTCTTCTGGCACCCGGCGCTGTTGCGCCTGAGCCTGTTCGTCTGCCTGTTCGGCGCCTTGGCGCTGTCGCTCTATTGGTGAGAAACCTTCAATGAAAAAGTTCTTCAGCCTGGTCGCCACTCTGTTGGTGCTGACTGCTGCGGTGGTGATCGGTCGCCAGCTGTGGCTGCACTACATGACCACGCCCTGGACCCGGGATGGCCGTGTGCGTGCCGACATCATCAACGTCGCTGCCGATGTGCCGGGGTATGTGGTGGATGTGCCGGTCAAGGATAACCAGCGGGTAAAGAAGGGCGATGTGCTGATTCAGATCGACCCGGCGCATTACCAGGTGGCGGTCGACCAGGCCAAGGCGCTGGTGGCCTCGCGCAAAGCGACGTGGGAGATGCGCAGGGTCAACGCCAGGCGCCGGGCGGACATGGACAACTTGGTCATCTCCAAGGAAAGCCGCGACGATGCGAGCAACATCGCCAGTTCGGCGCTGGCCGATTACCAGCATGCCCAGGCGCAGTTGGCGGCAGCGGAGCTGAACCTCAAGCGTACGCAGATCGTGGCGACGGTGGATGGCTACGTGACCAACCTGAATGTGCACAGGGGGGATTATGCGCGTACGGGGGAAGCGGTGATGGCGGTAGTGGATGAGCACTCGTTCTGGGTGTATGGGTTTTTCGAGGAAACCAAGTTGCCGCATGTGAAAGTGGGGGACCCGGCGGAGTTGCAGATGATGAGCGGGGCTCGGTTGGAGGGGCATGTGGAGAGTATTGCCCGGGGTATCTATGACCGGGACAACCCGCAGAGCCGTGAGTTGGTGGCTGATGTGAACCCGACGTTCAACTGGGTGCGGTTGGCGCAGCGGGTGCCGGTGAGGATTCAGATTGATAGTGTGCCGGAGGGGGTTTTGTTGGCGGCGGGGACTACGTGTACGGTGGTGGTGACGCCGCTCTAGTGTTGATCGACGTATAGGTTCTCTGGGTGGGTTTTGATAATGCGTATGGTCCATTTGCGATGGGGGCGCTTAATCACCTTTTCGCTCTTACGGTGTATTCGTCCACGCTTTTTAAGTTTAAGTTTAAGTTTAAGTTTAAGTTTAAGTTTAAGTTTAAGTTTAAGTTTAAGTTTAAGTTTAAGTTTAAGTTTAAGTTT
>NZ_BBIU01000039.1 GCF_000730645.1 Pseudomonas parafulva NBRC 16636 = DSM 17004
CCGCAAGTCCTTCGTTCGGCCTCCTGAAGTCGCGAAGATCAAGATCAAGATCTACAGCAACAGCAACAGCAACAGCAACAGCAACAGCAACAGCAACAGCAACAGCAACAGCAACAACAGCAACAACAACAGCAACAGCGAACTTAAATATATCCATGCACTGACTCGACGAACTCGGATGCTAATGCCTCTAAGCGCGCGATAGTTCAGGCAATACAGATTGCGACTTCAGGAGGCCGGAGGACGGGAGCCGGCGGCTTTGGTTACTTGGGCCAAGACCCAAGTAACCCGCCGTAAGGGCGGAAAGGTGACTATGCGCCACCCGCGCAAAAGAATGTCTGCGCGGGATAAGCGCCCCTCCAATCAGTTTGGAAGCTTGTAAGCGATGATGTAGTCACCCATCTTGGTACCCAGCGACCCATGGCCACCCGCAGTCACCAACACATACTGCTTGCCGTCCTTGCCCGTGTAGGTCATCGGCGTTGCCTGACCACCCGCTGGCAGCCGCGCCTTCCACAGCTCCTTGCCATTGTTCACGTCATAGGCACGCAGGTACTGGTCCAGCGTACCGCTGAGGAAGCCAACGCCACCGGCAGTTACGATGGAACCACCCATGCTCGGTACACCAACCGGCAGGCCGATCGGCACAGGAGTGCTGTCACGGGTGGTGCCGTTCTTGTGTTTCCAGACCACCTTGTTGGTGAACAGGTCAATGGCAGCCACATAGCCCCAGGCTGGCGCCTGGCACGGTACACCCAGCGGCGACAGGAACGGGTGCATGGTCACGGCGTAGGGGGCGCCGGCGTTAGGCTGCACGCCGCTGGTTTCGCTTTCGCGCTTGCTGCCCTCGGCCACGTGCTCGCGTGGAATCATCTTCGACACGAACGCCATGTAGTTAGGCGTGGTGAACAGCAGTTGACGTACCGGGTCGACCGACACGCTGCCCCAGTTGAACACACCCACGTTGCCCGGGTAGACCAGGGTGCCCTGCTCGGACGGCGGCGTGTACTGGCCTTCGTAGCGCAGCTCGCGGAACTGGATGCGGCACAGCATCTGGTCGAACGGCGTAGCACCCCACATGGCCTGCTCGGTCAGCTCAGGGCCCAGCAGGTTCAGGTCCGAACGGGCCTGTGTGGGCGAGGTGTGATCGCCCTTCACCGCACCTTGCGGGGTCGGGATCTCACGGATCGGCACAATCGGCGTGCCATCACGGCGGTCCAGCACGTACAGGCTGCCCTGTTTGGTCGGCACAATGATCGCGGGCTTCACGCCATCGTCAGTCTTCAGCTGGACCAGCGTGGGCTGGCTGCCGACGTCCATGTCCCACAGGTCGTGGTGGGTGAACTGGTAGTTCCAGCGCGCCTTGCCGGTGGCGAGGTCCAGGGCGACGACACCGGCGCTGTACTTCTCGGCACCCGGGGTACGGTCCGCGCCCCACTGGTCCGGGGTCTGGTTGCCCAGCGGCAGGTAGATCATGCCCAGGTCTTCGTCGACACTGGCGATCGACCACATGTTGGCCGAGTTGCGGCTGTAGGTCTTGCCCGGTGCCAGTGGCTTGGTGTCGTCCGGGTTGTTGCTGTCCCAGTTCCAGACCAGGTGGCCGTCGTGTACGTCGTAGGCGCGGATCACGCCCGATGGCTCGTCGACCGACTCGTTGTCGGTAACGTGGCCGCCGATGATGACCAGGTCACGGGTAATGGCTGCCGGCGAGGTGGAGTAGTAACCCCCCGCGGTGAACGGCCCGATGCCTTTGGTCAGGTCGATGGTGCCCTGGTTGGCGAAGCCCTCGCACACCTTGCCGTTGTCGGCGTTGATGGCGATCAGGCGGGCATCGGCGGTGGGCAGGTACAGCCGGCGCGGGCAAGCCTGGGCCACGGCCTGGCCGGCGTCGGTGATCTTCGGCGCGGGGCTGCCGTCACGGCTTACGTAGCGGTTTTCGTCGTAGTACGAAACACCGCGGCACGTCATGTGGGCGAAGCCCTTGAAGGTGCCGACCGGGCTCTTGACCTGCGGGTCGAAACGCCAGATTTCTGCGCCGGTGTCCGGGTCCAGCGCCAGCAGGCGGCTGTGTGCGGTGCAGGCATAGAGCATGCCGTTGACCTTCAACGGGGTGTTCTGGTTGGTCAGTTCCACCGGGTCGTTGTCGGTGGGCAGGTCACCCGTGCGAATGCGCCAGGCCTCTTCCAGGCGGTAGGCGTTTTGCGCGGTGATCTGGCGCAGCGGGGAGTACCGGTCGCCGTGCTCGGTGCGCCCGTACGCCTGCCACTCGCCATCGGGCATGGCAGGGGCATCGCTGGCCATTTCACTGCTGTCGCGGCCCAGTTCGCCAAACACTTCACCGGGGTGGGTGAACTGGCTGGCCACGGCGCAGGCACCCGAGGCGATCACGGCAACGCTCAGCAGCGCTGTGTTGGCTTTGCTGGCCGGGCCGATCAGCGGGCGGCGGGCCCAAGGCAGCAGCAGCACCAGGCCGATGGCGAACCACAGCGCCAGGCGCGGCACCAGTTGCCACCAGTCCAGGCCCACTTCCAGCAGCGCCCATACCGTGCTGCCCAGCAGAACCAGGCCATACAGGCCCAGACCGATACGGCGTTGGGCCAGCAGCAGAATGCCCGACAGGGCGAAGCCGATACCGGCAATGAGGTAATACAGCGAACCGCCCACCTGGCTCAGCTTGATGCCGCCGGCCAGCAGCGCCAGCCCCATCAGTAGCAGCAAGACGCCGATCAGGCGGGGTAGCCAGCGGCTTCCACTCTTGGCACCTTCAGTGCTCATCGTATGTTCTCCGTTGAATGAATTAGGGTTAGAACGTGCTCTGGATCTTCAGGCCGCCGACCACCGCATCGTCCACCTGGGACACCCCGCCTGGGTGGCGGATGTACTGCAGGTTGGGACGTACGGTGAGCCAGTCGGCCAAGTGAATGCCGTAATACAGTTCGGCGCTGTATTCAGTGTCTTGTACCGGGAGGAAACCCGGGTTGGCGTAGTCGTCCACCCCTGCGGCCTGGTTGGCCAGGCGGGCATTCTTGCGGTAGGCGGGGTTGACGTGCACGCGGGCCAGGGCGAAGCCGACGTCGTCCTTGGCGCGGGCGTCGAACGGCCCTTTGAATACCAGCCCTGCCTGCACGTAGTTATCGATGGCATTGGTTTTCTTGTCATGCACCGTGGCGTTGGCGAACAGGCTCAGGCCACGGGACTGGTCGCTGGCCAAGGCAGTGACCTGCTGCTGGGCGCCGAGCCAGAACCCGTGTTTGCTTGAGCTGCTGCGGTAGGCGGCCCCACTGAGTGCTGCCGGCCTGCCGTTGTCGTCTTTGTAAACATCCTGTGTATTGGCATTACTGTAGTAGTAGCCAGCGCGATATTCCCCTTTCAAGCCTTGGATACGCGGGCTCCATACCAGTTCGATCGGCATCACGGCGCCCTGGGTGCCGCTGCCGCTGAGCTTGAAACCATTGCCGGATTCGAGGTTGGAAGGGTTTTGTTCGTACACGCCCACCTGGGCGAACAGGGCATCGCCGAGGTTGTAGCGCACACGCAGTGCCCATTGGCTGACCGGCCAGTTGTACCAGATGCCCCCCACCCAGTTACCCACTTGCGAGCCACAGAACGCCAGGTTCTGGAAGTCGCACGGGAAGCTGTTGAAGTCTTCGCCCTCGCCAAAGCGGCCGAATTTCACATCCAGTGCACCGTCGAAGTACTTCTGCCGCAGCCACAACTGCGTGAGGCGCCAGGTTTCCCCACGTCCCCAGACTTCCTGGGCCGACGTGAAGCCACCGACGCGGGGGTCGTTGATGCGGTCATTGCTGATGTTGTCACCGTGGCGCTCGGTGACGGTGAGCTGGAATTCGGCGTCTTTCCAGCCCAGCACCTTGTCCAGGTCCAGGTGGCTACCAAAGGTGAACTGGTCGCTGTAGCGCGCGGTGCGGTCGTGGTCATAGCCGCCGTGCAGGTTGCTGCCCATCTCGCCGGTGTAGCCGAAGGTAAAGTCGTAGCCTTGCTCCAGCAGGGCGCTGCGGGTACCGCCCCAGTCGCCGAACATCCAGGGCGAGTCGCTGGCGAACATATCGCCGGCACAGGCTGGGGATACCGATGCAGCCAGGGCAAGGGCGATGAAGCAGGGTTTTGGCAGTTGAAGCATGGGATAGCGCTGTCTTCTGATTATTGAAAATACGGCAAGCGCATCGATGGCGGTGATCCATCGATGGAAATGGCGTCAGGGAGGTTGGGTGAAGCGATTCAGCTTGCGGCGGGGAGGATATAGAGGAAGCGATCAGAAAAAAAGACAAATTGTCGCAGTGCATTGTTGCCTGCTGGGTAATAGTGGCGTGAGCGGGGCTGCTGGGCAGCCCCTTCTACACTGTCAGTACCGTCAGAACGTGGTCCGTAACCCCACCTCCACACTGCGCCCCGGCGCCGGGGCGATGTCGCGCAGGATCGAACTGGCGTAGCGCACCGTCTGGTCGGTGAGGTTCTCGCCACGCACGAAAGCCAGCCACTGGCTGTGGCCGATATCAAAGCGGTAGCCCACGCTGGCGCCCAAGGTGGTGTAGCCATCGGTGCTGGTTTCGTTGGCCGGTTTACGGTGCTGCGAAGCGGCATGTTGCACGTCCACCCGCGCCTGCCAACGGTCCAGTTCCCACACCAGCCCGCTGTTCAGGCGCAGCGGCGCAATGCGCGGCAATGGCTGACCGCTGTCGAGGTTCTTGGCCCGGGTGTAGTCCCCCGACAGTTCCAGGGCAAAGCTGCCGTAGCGGTTCTGCGCCAGTTGCCAGCGGTCCTGGGCCTCGATGCCGTAGAAGCGCGCGCGTACGCCCTGGTACTCGTACTCCGGGAAGCCGCCGTGGTCATGGTCGTGATCATGGTCATCCTCGCCATGATCATGGTCATGCCCCTCGCGCAGGTTGCCTGTGCCAATCAGGCCGATGTAATTGCGAAAATGGCTGTAGAACACGCCCACGCTGCCCTTGTGCGTGCCGTTGTCGAAGCGCAGCGCCAGGTCGGCTGAAATGGCCTTTTCCCTGTTCAGGCTGGCGTCGCCCACTTCATAGGCGCCGGTGGCAACGTGAGCGCCATTGGCGTACAGCTCGTAGAAGGTCGGTGCCCGTTCGGTGTAGCCGAGGTTGGCCGCCAGCGACCAGATCGGGTCCAACTGGTACACGGCACCGGAAGACAGGCTGAACGCATTGAAGCTGCTGGCGCTGTCGGCGTCGGTGAAGTTCTCGTTCCCTTTGGCATCCGGGTCCACGCGGGTGTGTTCCAGGCGTGCACCCACACTCAGGTCCAGGCGTTCGGTGGCTTGCCATTGCTCCAGCAAGAACACCGCCAGGCTGTCGGTGTTGGTGTGCGGGACGAAGGCTTCCTCGCCCAGTGCCGAAAATTCGTTGCGGCTCACCTGGGCCCCGACCACCCCTTCTACCGGGCCCAACGGCTGATGACGGGCTTCGATACGGGCTTCGTAGCCCTTGTTCTTGAACGTGGTGTGCACTTCACCTTCTTCGATTTCGCGGTGCTGGTAGTCGGTGTAGCCGGCATCGACCTTGACCGAGCTGAACGGGCCTTCCAGGTCGCGCACTTCTGAGGCGAAAGCGTAGTGATCCTGCTGCATGTCCAGGCGCACGCCGGGTTCGGCAACCGACCCGTAGTTGCTGTCATAGCGGCTGTAGGACAGCCCGGCGTAACCGTGGTCCCAGTGGTAGGCACCGCCGAGTGCGCCGCCGTCCTGGCGGCCGTCGCTGTTTTCCAGACGGTGCTTGCTGCCGGGGTCATCGGCATCGCGCACCTTGGCACTGCGGGCGTAGCCCGGAATGCGCAGGTCGTTGAACTGGCGGCTGTTGGCGTCGAGGTGCAGGGCGAAAGCACCGTTCCCGGCCTCCAGCTTGCCGGCGCTGCTGCGGGTGGTGTCTGCACCGCCATAGCGCAGCTCACCGGCCCCCTGGATGCCGTCGATGGGGCTGTCCGGGATCCGGTTGTCGAAGGTGTTCACCACGCCGCCGATGGCGTTGCCGCCATACAGCAGTGCAGCAGGGCCGCGGACGATTTCGATGCGATCGACCGTGACCGGGTCCAGCGGCACGGCATGGTCGTAGGACAGGGAAGAGGCGTCCAGAGCACCCACGCCGTTGCGCAGAATACGGATGCGGTCGCCATCCAGGCCACGGATGACCGGGCGGCTGGCACCTGGCCCGAACCAGGTCGAAGCAACCCCCGGTTGCTTGTTGAGGGTTTCCCCCAGGCTGCCATGCTGCTGTTGCAGCAGGTCGTCGCCTTCGAGCACGGTGCTGGGCGCCGCGAGCTGGCGCTTGCCCAACGGGTTGGCAGTAATGACCTGGGGAGCGAGTTCCACAGCCTGGCTAGGTGACGCGGCTAACCAGAGCGCGACGGCGAGAGGGGAGAGGCGGAGCGGTGAGTACAACATGGGAAAAGAGCGTTCCTTGGCAGAAAGATTGTATTGTTACTATATAACATACGTATTTCAGCACAGAGATTTTGCCAATGGCCAGTGTTTTTCTGCCTTTACTTGCGGCACACCCCACCCTGGGGTGGTGTAAGGTGCGCATCTTTGTACCGGAGCACTGGCATGAGCACGGCCCAACACAACGCGCTGCACGGCAAGACCCTTGAACAGATCCTCACCGAGCTGGTGGCCCACTACCAATGGCAAGGCCTGGCCGAGCGCATCGACGTGCGCTGCTTCAAGAGCAACCCCACGATCAAGTCCAGCCTGACCTTTTTGCGCAAAACCCCCTGGGCTCGGGAAAAGGTCGAGCAGTTGTACGTGAAACTGCAGCGGCAAGCTTGAGGTGCCTCGCCGTCCCTGGTTGACCGGCATCGCGCTGCTCGGGTGGTTCGGCCTGGCCGTGCAGGTATACCTGGTGTTGTGGGGGCGCTGGCAGGCGCAGGCCAGCCTGATCGGCGGGCTGATCAACGTGTTCGGGTATTTCACGGTGCTCACCAACCTGCTGGTGGCCACGGTGCTCAGCTATGCGGCATTTGGCCGTGAGGGGGCATGCAAGCGGTTTTTCCTGTCACCGGTGGTGGCATCGGCGGTTGCGGTCAGCATCCTGCTGGTGGCCTTGGCCTACAGCATCCTGCTGCGCCACCTCTGGCAACCAGAAGGCTGGCAGTGGCTGGCGGATGAGCTGCTGCACGACGTGATGCCCGCGCTGTACACCCTGTACTGGTGGTTCGAGGTGCCCAAAGGCACCTTGCGCGTGAGGCATCTGGCCGCCTGGGCGGTGTACCCGGCCGTGTACTTTGTCTACGCGCTGTGGCGGGGGGGGGAGATCGGGGCTTACGCCTACCCCTTCATCGATGTAGCCAGCCTTGGCTACGGCCAGGTGCTGGTCAACGCTCTTGGCGTGTTGGCGGGGTTCTGGGCGATTGGCCTGGTGCTGCTGGCGCTGGACCGGTGGCGCCAGTGAAGCGCCCGGGCGCGTCAGGCATCGTCCGCAGTGCCGTCGGCGCGCCAGTAGGCAGCCGCTTTGAGCGCATCGTCGGGCACGCCTTTTTCCAGTAATGCCGCCTTTACCTGACGGGTAAGGGCCTTCTCCAGCGCGACCCACGCGTACACGCGGCCCTCGGGCAGTGGCATGTGTTGCACCCGTGCAAGCACGTCGTCCTGCCCGCGAATCAGCCACTGCACGTCTACCTGGGCCTGGCTGGGCAATGGCTGCTGCTCATGGACGTTTTCTACCTGGATGACGGCGACCACGCGACGCCCTGCAGGCAGGCCTTCGAGGCGACGGCCGATGGCAGGCAGGGCGGTCTCGTCGCCAATCAGCAGGTAGCTGTCGAACATATCCGGCACCACCAGCGAGGCACGTGGCCCGGCGATATCCAGGTACTGCCCTGTTGTTGCCTGGGCTGCCCAGGTGGAGGCCGGGCCATCGCCGTGCAGCACGAAGTCGATGTCCAGCTCGTTGGCCACCAGATCGATGCGCCGAGGGGTGTATTCGCGCATGGTTGGCCGGGCGCCGCCATCACGGGCCATTTCGCGGGCTTCCAGCGCCTGCTGCTGTTCGGGTGTTTCGGCAAACAGCAGCTTGATGTGGTCGTCGCTGCCCAGGCTGGTGAACCCCTGCAGTTCTTCACCGCCCAAGGTGATGCGGCGCATCCGCGGGGTGAGTTCGGTCACCCGCAGGACCTGCAGGCGGCGTTGGCGGATTTCGTGGTTGACGCGGTGGATGGTATCACTCATCTGAGGTCTCCCTGGCAAACTCGGTGGGCCCGCTGGCGATGGCCTTGGCGGTGTGGTTGAGCAGGTCGCGGACACGTTCGATTTCATCGGACGTCCAACGGCCATGGTGCATGTGCAGGGCATGGCGCAGGTTGCTGACCGCCTCATGGATTTCGGGCGGTCGGTCATGCCCGCGCAGGGCGCGCTTGCTCACCTCGATGCGCATGCGCACCCCTTCCAGGGCCACGGCCTGCTCGACGAGTGCGTCGCGGCCAGCATCGGTGATGACGTAAAGGCGTTTACTGCCCTGGGGCTGGCCACTGATCAGTTCGGCTTCTTCGAGGAAGTTCAGGGTGGGGTAGATCACCCCCGGGCTGGGCGTGTAGCTGGCGTCGAACAGCTTTTCGATCTGGCGGATCAGGTCGTAGCCATGGCCAGGCTGGTCAGCCAGTAGCGCCAGTAACAGCAGCCTCAGATCGCCGGGTGCGAACACCCGAGGGCCGCGTTCGCCACGGCCGGGTCGTCGGTCGAAAGGATCATGGGCAGGTTCGCGCATGGTCGGGGCTCCCTGTTGAGATATATCTCAAGATAGTACTCAAGATAGATCACAGGCAAACCCTGAATGCTGATGATTATCATCTATTGAATCGATGATTTAGCGTTGGTGGGTAGGTTGGCTGCCAGTTCAGGCGGCTTGCACTCATTGGGGTTACCCGGCTGCAGATAGGGCATGAGGATAGGCGCCATGCCTTTCAATACCTGTACCGGTAGCGCCGAGGTGAACTTGAAGGCCTCTGCCGATCGCCCCGGTACGAACGCCGTCAGGGTACCAAAGTGGTTGTCGCCGAGGAAGAACACGAACGTTGCGGTGCGGTTCAGCGAGCGGGAGCCGATCAGGCGGCCGCCGGCACCGAAGCTTTCGATGCGGTTGTCGCCGGTGCCGGTCTTGCCACCCATCACGAGTGGCGTACCGTCCTGCAGCTTGAAGCTACCCGAGATACGCCGTGCAGTCCCTGCATCCACTACCTGCGACATGGCACCCTTGAGTGCTCGCGCCACTTCCACGGGCAAAATCCGAACCCCACGGTCTGGGTCGCTTAGCAGCTTGGTTTCATAGGGCGTGTTGGCGGCAAAATGCAGCGTATCGATGCGCAGCGTCGGCAGGCGCACGCCGTCGTTCTGGATGATGCCGACCAGTTCGGACAGCGCCGCAGGCCGGTCACCCGAGCTGCCAATGGCGGTAGCCAGGGACGGTACCAGGTGGTCGAACGGGTAACCCACGCGCTTCCAGCGCTGGTGAATGTCGGTGAAGGCTTCGATCTCGACCATGGTTCTGATGCGGCTGTCGCGGGCGCCCTGGTGGCGGCTCTTGAACAGCCAGCCGTACACTTCCTGGCGCTCGAAACGGCTGGCGTTCAGCATCTCGCTCAAGGTCGAACCGGGGTTCTTCAGCAGGTAGCCCAGCAGCCACAAGTCCAGGGGGTGCACCTTGGCGATATAGCCTTGGTCAGGCAGGTCGTACTTGCCAGGCCCATAGCTGTCGTACATCTCGGCCAGCCGGCCGTCGGTAAGCTTGCCGAGGGCTGCCTTGTCGCCCTTCAGGTGGGCCCGTACAAATGCATTGAAGGTTTGCTGGCCGGCTTCGGGGAACAGGTAGCGGTGAACGGCCGCCAGGCGCTGCGGCGTTACGCGCATGCTGTCGAGGAAGGTGTCCAGGCGTTGCTGGGAGGTTTTGCGCTGGTACTTCTTCCAGAAGCGCATCAGGTAGTTGCTGCCTTCCTTGTCGGCAAAGCGGGCCAGGTATTCCTGGCGGCGCGGGTCGGCATCGTCCTTGAGCAACGGCACCCGGTTGTACGGTTGCTGGTAGGTCACATAGCGCACCACGTCGCGCATCAGGCGGATGAACGGCAAGTTGATCGATTCGCGCAGGGCGTCCTTGAGCGTAGGGATCCGGCCGTTGTCTTCCTTGCGGAAGTTGTTGAACACATGCATGCCGCCACCGGTAAAGAAAGCTTCACCGGTACTGGCGGAGTACTTGCGCTCCAGCGCGGCATCGAGCATGGCATCCAGGCTCTGGTTTCTGCTGTTCTGTGCCAGCCAGCCCAGCGACCACCGGCTGATGCTGTCCAGCTCGGCAACGTCCACTTTGTTAAGCGCTGCCACCGGCTTGCCGGCGTACTTGTCATGCAGCTCGGCGATGATCTCCAGATAGGTGGTGAGCACCCGCAACTTGGCGGTGGAACCCAACTCCAGCTTGCTGCCCTCATTGATGTCGAAGGGCTGGTTGGTGCTGTCGGTCTGCACCCGCACCCGTGAACCGTCGGCGGTGCGTTCGAACAGGGTGAAGCTGTAGCTGACCTGGTCGGTGGTCTTTGCGGTGAGCAATCGTTCGCCGATCAGGCCGATCTGCCCGGCGAAGACGGGGTCGGCGAGGTTTTTCAGGTATTGGCTCACCTGGATCTGCAAATCGGCCTGCAAGGTGCTGGTGGCCGACAGGTCCAGGCGGTCAAGGTCGTAGAGCGGGCGGTTGAGCATGGCTGCCAGGCGGTTACGGGCCAGGCTGATGCCCTTGTTGGTGACGATCGGTACGATGGTGGGTTGCGCGACCCAGTCCCGGTAAACCGCCTTGCTGGCCAGTGCCGCATCGGCAAGCGGTTGCTCGATGACGTGGTTGGCTGCCAGTACGCGCACATGGGCATCGGTCAGGTCAGCCAGCTCATTGCGGCCTTTGGACAGGTAATGGGACGGGCGCCGCTGGGCGATCATCAGCGACAGCACCTGGCGCAGGGCCAGGCCACGGGCGGCCAGGCTTTGCGGGTCGGTGGTGGTGGCCGCAAGGGCTTGGTTCACCTGATCGAAATCGGCGCCGTACCACACCCGCAGGCCCTCGGCCATGCCATGCACCTCACCGTGGCCGGGCACTGCGGACAGGGGCACGCTGTTGAGGTAGTCGCGCACGATACGCTGGCGCGCCTCGGTAGTGTCTGGCCCACCTTGGTAGGCGCGTACGCTGGCCGAGATCATCTGGCGGATTTTTTCCGCACCGGACACCGTCAGCCCGTCCGGCGAATGGCGGTACTTTTCCAGCTGGGTGGCCAGGGTACTGCCGCCGGCCGACTGGCCAGGCAGGGCGAGGTAACGGGCGATCTGGCTGTAGGCCGCCTTGGCGAACCGTGGCCAGTCCACCGCCGGGTTATTGCGTGGGTCCTGGGTGTCGAGCAGGTCGCGGTTTTCGATAAACAGCAGGCTGTTGACCATTACCGGTGGAATCGCCGCGAAATCCGGGTACAGGTGTTGGGGGTACTTGTACTCGTAGAGGGTATCGCCCCGGCAGTCGGTGATGGACAACCCTGCCTGGACCTTCTCGATATACGGGGCGAACAAACCGTGGTCAACGTAATTGACAAGGGCCGGCGAGAACCTCACCTGTTCGCTGATCAGGTAGTCACGCTTGAGCAACCGCGGCAAAAACTCGCCCAGGGCGCTGTAGCCCAGGCGCTTGTCGAATGGCCCTTCACCTGGGTAAACGATGGCATCGCTGGGGCCTGGCTGCAGCGAGTAGGTGAGGGTGCTGGCCAGTTTGGAAAACTCGCGCGACTGCCACTCGGAGGTACGGAATTCCACATAGGCGGCGTAGCCGACGGCACCCGCCGCCACCAGCAGGATCAGGATGATCAACCGCCACCACAGCCGGCGCTGACGGGGGGATTTGGGGGGTGGCGTCTCGGCAGGAGGTTGTTCGGGTGCTTCCGTTGTGCTTGGATCCGTTTGCCACAGTGCGCCCATAATCTTCTATCCGGCCAGGTATTTACGTCTTGCTTGACTCAAGCTTAGACGTTGAGCGGGTCATGTGAAAAAAATGTCGATTCGACCTGTACAGCACCCCACCGCACAGGTCGGGGCATTCAGGCCGCCGCTTCGCTGTGAGGTTCGAAACTGTCGGCCCGGGCCAGCTGCCACATGCGCGAATAGAATTCGCCATCGACGTCGCCGGTCAGCAACTGGCCTGGCTTAAGGAAGACATGCATCTGCGAGAACAGTTTGATTTCAGTGGCCGAGATGCGCCGTACCAGGTGCTTGGCCTCCAACTGAGCCGGGTGCTCCAGGCCTGCTGCGGCCAGCATCTCGGCCAGGGCGCGCAGGGTATTGCTGTGGAAGTTGAACACGCGTTGCGCCTTGTCGGGCACCACCAGTGCACGCTGGCGCAGGGCGTCCTGGGTGGCGACGCCGGTGGGGCACTTGTTGGTGTGGCAGCTCTGCGACTGAATGCAGCCGATGGCAAACATGAAGCCGCGTGCGGCATTGGCCCAGTCGGCGCCGATGGCCAGTACGCTGGCGATGTCGAACGCGCTGACGATCTTGCCGCTGGCGCCAAGCTTGATCTTGTCCCGCAGGTTCAGGCCTACCAATGTGTTGTGCACGAACAGCAACCCTTCGCGCAGCGGCACACCGATGTGATCGGTGAACTCCACGGGCGCTGCACCCGTGCCGCCTTCCTTGCCGTCCACCACGATGAAGTCGGGGAGAATGCCGGTTTCCAGCATGGCTTTGGCGATGCCCATGAATTCCCACGGGTGCCCCAGGCACAGCTTGAACCCCACCGGCTTGCCGCCTGACAGCTCGCGCAGTTGGGAAACGAACTGCATCATTTCGATGGGCGTGGAAAACGCACTGTGGCGCGACGGCGAGATGCAGTCCTCACCCAGGGGCACCCCACGGGTTTCGGCGATTTCCTGGGTTACCTTGTGCTTGGGCAAAATACCGCCGTGGCCGGGTTTGGCACCTTGGCTCATCTTGATTTCGATCATGCGCACCTGCGGGCTGCTGGCCTGGGTGGCAAACCGTTGCGGGTCGAAGCGCCCGTCCGGGGTGCGGCAACCGAAGTAGCCACTGCCCAGTTCCCATACCAGGTCGCCACCGTGTTCGCGGTGGTAGGGGCTGATGCTGCCTTCGCCGGTGTCGTGGTGGAAGTTGCCCAGTTTGGCGCCCTGGTTCAGGGCGCGGATAGCATTGGCGCTGAGCGAGCCGAAGCTCATGGCCGAAATGTTGAAGATGGACGCTGAATAGGGCTGGGTGCACTGGGGGCCACCGATGTCGATGCGAAAGCTCGCCGGGTCAGCCAGGGGGGCAGGGCGCATGGAATGGCCGATGAACTCGAAGCCCGAGGCGTACACGTCGATCAGCGTGCCGAACGGTTTGTCCGACGCTTCGTTCTTCGCCCGTGAATACACCAGCGACCGCTGTGCGCGGGAAAACGGCAGGGCGTCGCTGTCGGCTTCCAGCAGGTACTGGCGGATCTCCGGGCGTATGCCTTCCACCAGGTAACGGATGTTGCCCAGGATCGGGTAGTTACGGCGCACCGCATGACGCTTCTGCAGCAAGTCGAACAGCCCGATCAGGCTGAGCACCGCCGTGGTGAGGGTGAAGGGCCACAACCATTCGTGGTGCATGAATGGCAAGCTGGCCAGGGTGAACAGTACGCAGGCGGCAAACACGGCATAGCGGCTGAGAAGTGACAGGCTCATACAGGGTCCTTGTGATGGCGCGGTCAGGCTCAGGGCCTGGGTTCAGCACCGACCATAGCCAACTTGCCCGCCGCTGCAAAGGGCATGTCGCGCAGCAGCAACTGCCGCCAGCCTTCCTGCTGCGCTGCCGGCGCGTCGACCAGGCAGGTGTAGCGCTTGCCCACACGCACCGCCACGGGCACACCGTCGCGGTACAAAAGCCGGTTGCCGCCCACGGCCGGCACCTTGGCGCCGGGCAACAGCGACCCGATCAGGTTCAGCGGGTCACTGGCGCTCACCACCTGCAACGTTCCCTGGGCCTCGCGCCGCCGTACCTGGCGCAGCACTGCCACTGCCTCGGGCAGGGCAAACTGTTCGCCCGCCAGCCCGGCGATAAAACGCCCGCCACGGATCTCGCCACGTGCCTCCAGGCGGTGATAGCAACGCAGCAACTCACGCCAGGGCGGCAGCACATCGCTTTCGCGCTCCAGCAGCCGCCAGCAGATCACCCCATAGCGTTGCAGCAGGGCGCGCGCGATGCTCTCCAGGCGTTGCTGCTGATCGGGCAGGGCATCGCTTCGACGCAGCAGTGCCCAGCGCCCGGCATAGGCCATGCTGGTAGAAACTGGCACGTGGCCGAAACGGGGGCGTCGAGCGCTGCGCCTGGCGGTGGGGGTGATAAGGCTGCGCAGGCCGGTGAAGCTATCAGCGCCCACCAGGCCGGCACCCACCAGTTCCTGCAGCGCTGCTTCCAGTTCGCTGGGCAGTAGGCGCGCCTCTTGGCTGAGTTCGTCGAAAAACAGTGCGCCGTGGGCTTTCAGTGCACCATGCACCTTCTGCGCCCGTAGCCCCAGGTCATCGACGGCGACGGTGGGCGCAAGACTGCGCCAGGTGTTCACCTGCTCGCGCGGCAGCAACACCAATGGCGTGCTGGCAAGGGTGCTGCCCGACACCGTCGCGGCCAACCGGCTCCAGGCAAACTGGCCGCTGCGGCAGGCATCGTCGAGCCAGTGCGGGGTGTAATCCTGGATGCGGGCGGGCAGCACATCGGCTTCCCAGGCTGCAGCGGCACTGGGGAACCCCTGCAGTTGAGCCAGTACCTGGGTGACTGCCTGCGGGCCGCGCAGCCGCTGTTCCGGTGCCAGGTGCTGCCAGTCGAACAGAAAGCGCATGAAGTCCTGCAGGCTGACCGGTTCTATTTCCCGCCGCAGACGCTTGACCGTGTAGCGGTGGATACGGGCCAGCAGGTGGCGTTCGCACCACTGCATGTCATCGGCACCTGGGTTGAAATGCCCACGCAGCACATAGCCTTCGCTCTCCAGGCGGGCCAGCGCCTGTTCCATGTCGCCCGCCGGCTTGCCCAGCGGCGCAGCCAGTTGCGCTGCGGTGCTCGGGCCGTGGCCGCTCAAGCGGGCGCGCAGCAGCTCGCTGAGTGCCTGCTCCGGTGCTACCGGTTCATCGAAACCCGGCAGCACATCGGGTGCAGGGGTGGGTTGGCAGCCTGGGTAGACCGCTTGCAACAGGGCCAGCCGCTCGCGCGCCAACCACAGTGATTGGCCTTCCAGATACAGGGCGCGCCCGGCTTTGGCCAGCTGTGCCAGCAGTGTGCGCCAGCGGGGCTCAGCCTGGGCTTCATTGCAGTGAATGGCACCCAGGCTCATCAGCGCCTCGTGCATTTCATCGGCATTGCCGGGCTGCGGCCACGCCTCGGCGGCGACTGCGGCGATGGCATCGGCGTCCAGCGCGCCCAGGTCGTGCGCGCTGGTCACATCGCTCCAGCGCCGGTTGAGCACGGCCTGGGTGCGTCGCTCCTCCAGTGGGGCGTCATCCAGAAACGCGTAGGGCCGGGCATTGAGGATGGCCGCTGCCAACGGTGACGGGGCGGGCAAGTCGCAGCTCAACAGGCGCACGGCGCCTTGCTCCATGCGCTGCAACAGCGCCAGCCAGCCGTCACTGTCCATGGCCTCGTGCAGGCAGTCGTCCAGGGTTTGCTCGACCAGTGGGTGGTCAGGCACCTGCCGCTCACCGGCCAGGTTTTCCAGGCAGGCGAGCTGGTCGGGGAACACGGCCGCTATCAAGTCCTCGCTCTTCATGCGCTGGACCTGCGGCGCCACCTTGCGCCCCCCTGCAAAGCGCGGGAGCGCCATGGCCACCCCGGCATTCCAGCGCCAGCGCACGCCGAACAGCGGGGCATCGAGCACGGCCTGCACCAGCAGTTGCTCGGCACTGCGGCTGTTGAGGTAGCGCCATACATCGGCCAACTCGAAACTGTGGCCGGCAGACAACGACAGCACAATGGCGTCCTCGCTGGCGGCAGCCTGCAGTTCGAAGTTGAAGGTGCGGCAGAACCGCTTGCGCAGCGCCAGCCCCCAAGCCCGGTTGATGCGGCTGCCGTAGGGCGAGTGGATGATCAGTTGGGTGCCGCCAGACTCGTCAAAAAAGCGCTCCATGATCAGCGTGTCGCGCGATGGCAATGCCCCGAGCACATCCCAGGTGCGGCCGAGGTAGTCCAGTAACTGCTGCGCACAGGCCTCAGCCAGTTCAAAGGTGTGTTGCAGCCAGGCCTGCACAACGAGCGTATCGCCTTCAGCACGCTGCAATTGCTCGTCGATCTGCCCTTGCAGCCTGGCCACCGCTGCGGACAGTTCGTTGCTGCGCCCCGGTGCTTCGCCCAGCCAGAAAGGGATGGTCGGTGGCAGGCCATGGGCATCTTCCACCCTCACGCGCCCGGCCTCGACCCGGAGGATGCGATACGACGCATTGCCCAGCTGGAAGATATCGCCGGCGATGCTCTCGACCGCAAAGTCTTCGTTGACGCTGCCGATGTTCAGCGCCTGGGGTTCGAGCAGCACCGCATAGTCAGCGTTATCGGGGATGGTGCCGCCGCTGGTCAGTGCAGTCAGCTGGCTGCCGCGCCGCCCCCGTAGCATGCCGCTGACCGCGTCACGGTGCAGGTAGGCACTGCGTACCCCCTGGCGGCCGTTGTAGCCCTCGGCCAGCATGCGCAACAGCGCTTGATAGTGGTCGTGGTCAAGGGTGGCGAACGGCATCGCCTGGCGCAGGCAGTCGAACAGGGCCTGCTCATGCCACGCCTGGTTGCTGACTTCGGCAACGATCTGCTGGGCCACCACGTCCAGCGGCGCACGGGGCACATGCAGCTCGTCCAGTTCGCCCCGGCGCACGCAGTCGAGCAGGGCTACGCATTCAATCAGGTCGTCGCGTGAAGTAGCGAACAGGCGGCCCTTGGGCACGCCATCCACCTGGTGGGCCGCACGGCCAACCCGCTGCAGAAACGCGGCGATCGAGCCCGGTGAGGCAATCTGGCAGACCAGGTCGATGTCGCCGATGTCGATGCCCAGTTCCAGCGAGGCAGTGGCGACCAGTACTTGCAGTTGGCCAGCCTTTAGGCGCTGTTCGGCGTCCAGGCGCAGCTCCTTGGACAAGCTGCCATGGTGGGCGGCCACTGCATCCTTGCCCAGCCGGTCGCTGAGGTGGCGGGTGATGCGCTCTGCCAGCCGGCGGGTGTTGACGAACACCAGCGTGGTGCGGTGCTCGCTCGCCAGCGCAGCCAGGCGATCATAGACCAGGCCCCAGGCATCGTTAGCCAGCACGGCACCCAACGGTACCGGCGGGATCTCGATGGCCAGATCGCGCTGGCGCGCATGGCCCACATCGACGATGGCGCAAGTCCGTTGGCTGCCCACCAGAAATTGCGCCACACGTTCAACCGGGCGTTGGGTGGCGGACAGGCCAATGCGGCGCAAGGGGCGGTTGCACAGGGCCTGCAGGCGTTCCAGGGTAAGCGCCAGGTGGCACCCGCGCTTGTTGCCAGCCAGCGCGTGGATTTCGTCGACAATCACCGTGTGCACGCTACGCAGCCCCTCGCGGCCCGATGCCGACCCCATCAGCACGTACAGCGATTCGGGGGTGGTCACCAGAATGTGGGGTGCCTGCCGGCGCATGGCCGCGCGCGCTTTCTGCGGGGTATCGCCGGTGCGCACCGCCGTGGTGATGTGCGGCGGTTGCAGGCCTTGCTCTTCCAGCGCCTGGCGGATGCCTTCCAGAGGCATCTGCAGGTTCAGGCGAATATCGTTGGACAGCGCCTTGAGGGGCGACACGTACACCACCTGGGTACGGGCAGGCAGTTGGCCTTGGTGTTCCAGGCCCTCGCGGAACAGCCCGTCGAGCACCGCCAGAAACGCACTCAAGGTCTTGCCCGAGCCGGTGGGGGCGGCGAGCAGGGTCGACTGCCCGGCGTGGATCAGCGGCCAGGCCTGGGCCTGGGCGCCCGTGACCGTGGCGAACTGGCGACGGAACCAGGTGGCGACAGCCGGGTGGAACAGCTCGAGCGCGGGGTGCTGATGGGCGGGCAGGTTCATAGCGTGGTTATGGCGGGTCGGCGGTCGCTTGGCAAGTAGCCGTTCGTCTGCCCAGCCGGCCTTGTGTGGCTCGGTCACCCATGGGATGCTCCCCCGCCATTTCCACGGAGCCTACCCGCATGCCCAATGTGATCCGCATCGCCGCCGCCCTGCTCATCGACCCCCAGGGCCGTACCTTGCTGGTGCGCAAACGGGGCACGGAGGCCTTCATGCAACCCGGTGGCAAGATCGATGCCGGTGAGACGCCGGTGCAGGCGCTGGTGCGTGAACTGTTCGAGGAGCTGGGCCTGCGCATCGACCCTTCCCAGGCCTTGCACCTGGGCAGGTTCAGCGCACCGGCGGCCAACGAGCCGGGCTTCGAGGTGCAGGCGGAGCTGTTTCGGGTCAATAGCGCTGCACCGGTAGCGCCGGCCGCCGAAATCGAAGAAGTGGTCTGGCTGGGTGCCGATCAGGCCCCGGCCATGGCGTTGGCGCCGCTGACCCGGGACCTGATCCTGCCGCTGTACCGTGAGGCGGTCAGCGCACCGCGCTGACCCCGTCCAGGGTGGCGAACGAGGTGTCCTTGGCCGTCAGCAAAAAGTCGCGCATGTAGGGTGCATCGAGCATGTCGGTGCGCACTGCGGCGTACAGCGTGGCGAACAGGCCTTTTTCGCCCAGCCGCTTGCCCTTCACGTAGCCCCGCGAGCTGTACTCGTGTAGCGCCCAGTGCGGCATACCGCAGACACCACGGCCGCTGGCCACCAACTGCATCATCATGACCGTCAGCTCTGAGGTGCGCACGGCGGCCGGCTCGATGTCTGCCGGCTCCAGGAACCGGGTAAAGATATCCAGGCGGTCACGCTCGACCGGGTAGGTGATCAAGGTCTGGTCAGTGAGATCGTGCGGCACGATGTAGGGCTTGCTGGCCAGCGGGTGCTGGTTGGCGACCGCCAGCATGGCTTCGTAGGTGAACAGGGGCACGTAGGTGATACCGGCCAGGTCCAGTGGGTCGGAGGTGACGACCAGGTCCAGGTCGCCCCGCGCCAGGGCCGGCAGGGGCGCGAAGGCGAAACCCGAGGCCAGGTCCAGCTCCACCTCGGGCCAGGCATCGCGAAACTGGTCGATGGTAGGCATCAGCCACTGGAAGCAGCTGTGGCATTCGATAGCCATGTGCAGGCGCCCGGCCGTGCCGCCTGCCAGGCGTGCGATATCTCGTTCCGCACCGCGCAGCAGCGGCAGGGTGGCATCGGCCAGTTGCAGCAGGCGCAGCCCGGCGCTGGTGAAGCGGATGGGCTTGGTCTTGCGCACGAACAGTGCCATCCCCAGGCGCTCTTCAAGCTCCTTGAACTGGTGCGACAATGCCGACTGCGTCAGGTGCAGCCGTTCGGCAGCCTCCACCAGGCTGTCGGACTCGCGCAGGGCATGAAGGGTTTTCAGGTGGCGGATCTCCAGCACACGTAGCTCCGGTGTATAGACGTAAATGGGTGGCAATGGAGTTGAGTTTCCCTCATGTTGCGCTCGGTGTCGACTGCGCACGGGTGCTACCGTTTGGCGCTGGTCATTAAACTGTCACCGAACTGTGGCAGCGCGCCGCTACGAAATTCATCAGACTCGCGCTTCAGTGGGGATTTGCATTCTGGTGTTTCTTTCATGCGGGCTTTCTGGGTTTTTCTTCTCTTCGTTTTCAGTGTTCCTGCCAGCTTTGCCGCACCGCGTTGTGACGCACAGGTGCCGGTGCAGCGCGCCGAGCTGGGCGCGGTCAGCGTGGTCTATCAGAGTGTTGGGGCACCCAGTGACCCGGCCTTGCTGTTGGTCATGGGCCTGGGCGGGCAACTGATTCATTGGCCCGATGATGTGGTCGAGGCGTTGTGCCGCCAGGGCTTTCGGGTAATTCGGTATGACAACCGTGACGTGGGCCTGTCGCGCTGGAACCAGCTACCGCCGTCGGCAAACCTGACGGTAGAACTGTTGCGCTACAAACTGGGCCTGCCGGTGGCCGCGCCCTATACGCTGACCGATATGGCGGATGACGGCTTGCGCCTGATGGACGCCCTGGGTGTGCGTGAGTTTCATGTGCTGGGTGTGAGCATGGGCGGCATGATCGCCCAGCACCTGGCTGCGATGGCCCCCGAACGTGTACGCAGCCTGACGCTGGTCATGTCCAGCTCGGGCGCCGCGGGGCTGCCGGGGCCCGATCCAGCGCTGGTGCAGTTGTTGGCCCGGCGCAGCGCGCCAAGTCGGGCAGTGGCCATTGAACAGCAGGCTGACCTGTTGGCTGCGCTGGGCAGCCCCGAGGTACGTGACGACCGTGCGGTGCTGTTGCACCAGGCCGCGTTGGCCTATGACCGTGCATTCAACCCGGACGGGGCCAAGCGCCAGATCATGGCAATATTGGCCGAGCCGAGCCGCGTGGAATTACTGAACCGGCTTCGGGTGCCAACGCTGGTGGTGCATGGTACGGCTGACCGGCTGTTGCCGGTGATGCATGGCGTGCACCTGGCGGCGCACATACAGGGCAGCCAGTTGCGCCTTATTCCCGGGCTGGCGCACCGCTTTCAGGAGCCCTTCAAGGCGCCGCTACTGGGTGCGGTACTGCCGTATCTGCGAGCGCATCGTCAGGATGTGACGCATATCGCCGGGTTGTGAACCCGGTAAGAGGCGGTCGTCGGCCATGTTCAGTGCATCCGCACCCACAGCGTGACCAGTACCGTAGCGGCCATCAGCCAGGCCACGGTCGCCAGTGCCAGCGAAGCTTCCAGCCGCAGCCGGTCGACCAGTACATACAAGGTGGCCAGGTACACGAAATACGGAATGATCGACCACATGCCAAACAGGATGGTGGTCTTGAGGTCGGCGATGCTGCGGCCTTTGCCGACGATGTAATGGGCAATCAGGGCAAAGGTCGGAAACAGCGGTACCAACCCGGCAATGTAGTAATTACGGGTTTTCGACAGCATTGCCAGCAGCACGACCACGCCAGCCCCCAGCGCAGCTTTGAATACCAGGTCCACGTTGTATTTCCTGATCGGGTTGAAGGTCAGCCGAGGCCGTATTTTTTCACTTTGTCGAACAGCGTGGTCTTTGCCATGCCCAGCTCCTGGCTGGCCTGGCTCAGGTTGCCCCCGGTGCGTTGCAGGGCATCGCTGAGCAGGTTGCGTTCGAACGCCTCCACCGCCTCGGCAAAACCCAGGCCCTGGCTGGCGCCACCGCTCGGGCCCTTCTTGAATGCCGGAAGCCCCAGCGCGTACCGCTCTGCCACGTTGCGCAGCTCCCGCACATTGCCCGGCCAGTCATGGGACATCAAGCGTGAAAGCGTCTGGCTGTCCAGTACGGGTGTTTCACGGTCGAAGCGCAGTGCCGATTGATGAAGGAAGTGCTCGAACAACTGCAGGATGTCCTCACGGCGCTCACGCAAGGGTGGCAGCTCGAGGGTCACCACGTTCAGCCGGTAGTACAGGTCGCTGCGAAATTGCCCGCTCTGCCCCAAGGTGTCGAGGTCGGCCTTGGTGGCGGCGATTACCCGGCAATCCACGGCAATGCTCTGGTTCGACCCCAACCGCTCCAGGGTGCGCTCCTGTAACACGCGCAGCAGTTTGATCTGCAAATTGATCGGCATGCTCTCCACTTCATCGAGGAACAGCGTGCCGCCGTTGGCGTGTTCAATCTTGCCGATGCGGCGTTTGCCGGCACCGGTGAAGGCATTGGCCTCATGGCCGAAGATCTCGCTTTCGAACAAGTTCTCCGGCAGGCCTCCACAGTTCAGGGCGACGAACGGCTGGCCCTGGCGGCGGCTGAAGTCGTGCAGGCAGCGGGCGACCAGCTCTTTGCCAGTGCCCGTTTCGCCCTCGATCAGCACATTTGCCGAGGTGTCGGCGACGTTGGCGATCAGCTCGCGCAGGTGCTCCATGGCCGGCGAGCGGCCGATGATGCGGCCCTCCAGGCTGCTTTGCCCGGCCAGTTGGCGGCGCAAGGCCGATACCTCGCGGGACAGGCCGCGCTGCTCCAGCGCGCGGCGTACCACGCCCACCAGCCGCTCCGGTGAAAAGGGTTTTTCCATGAAGTCATAGGCGCCATTGCGCATGGCGCCGACAGCCATGTCGATATCACCGTGCCCGGTGATCAGCACCACGGGCAGGCTGCGGTCGCGCGCTTTCAGGCGGGTGAGCAATTCCAGGCCATCGATACCCGGCAGGCGGATGTCACTGACCACGATGCCGGCAAAGTCATCACCGATGCGCTCCAGTGCCTGCTCGGCGCTGCCCACGCCCTCGCAGGCGATGTCCTCCAGCGCCAGAGCCTGTTGGCAGCCAAGCAGCACATGCGGGTCGTCTTCGACGATCAGGACGGAAAGAGGTGCTGGGTTCATGTGTGCTCTGCCAATTCGCTGGGGGGAGAAGCCAATGGCAGGGTCAGCACGAATGCCGTGCCGCCAGTGGCGGGGTGCTCGACGTTGAGGCTGCCTTTGGCCGCGGCGGCTAGGCTCGCTGATAAGGTCAGGCCCAGGCCCAGGCCATGTTCGCCTGGTTTTGTGGTGAAGAAGGGTTCGAAGAGGTGCTTGCGGGCTTCGGCGTCGATACCGTGGCCATTGTCACGCACCTGCAGGCGGTATTTGTCGCCCTGCAGTTCACCGTCCAGCCACAGCGCCGGCAGCGGCTGGGCGGCCATTGCATCCAGGGCATTGCCAATCAGGTTCACCAGAATCTGCTCAAGGCGGGTCTGGTCGATCGCCAGCAGCGTATCCTCGAACTGCCGATGCAACTGCAAGTGGCAACTGCTCATGCGGTCGGCCAGCACTTGCAGGCTGGCATCGACAGCGCTGGCCAGGGACGCGGGGCCATTGTCATCGGCGCGCCGGGCGAACGAGCGCAGGCTGGCAGTGATGCGCCCCATGCGGTCGACCAGGTCATTGATAGTGCGCAAATTGGCACTGGCAGTTTCCAGCGCGCCGCGTTCGATGAAGCGCACCGTGTTGCCAGACAACGTGCGCAGCGCTGCCAGGGGCTGGTTGAGCTCGTGGGCGATGCTGGTGGACATCTGCCCGATCGCCGCCAGCTTGCCGGCCTGCACCAGTTCGTCCTGGGCATGACGCAGGGTCTGTTCGGCGTGCCGGCGTTCGCGTATCTGCCCCTTGAGGCGCTCGTTGCTGGCGCGCAGGTCGGCGGTGCGTTCGGCGATGCGCCGTTCCAGCTGGCTGTTGGCTTCTTCAAGCGCCTCGCGGGCGGCCAGGCGGGTGGCGATGACCTTGCGCCGTTCGTTCCAGGCGATGCCCAGAATGGCCAGCAGGGCGAACGCGACAGCCACCAGTATGCCCTGCACCATGGACTCGCGGCGCAGGTCCTGCAAAGGGGTCAACAGGGTGAAGTGCCAGGGGGTGTCCGCCAGGCGCCTGGTCTGGGCCAGGTATGCCACTTCGTGAGGCTTGCCCTGAGCGGTTTCGCTGTTGGCCGGGAAGGTGAGTTTTTCTACGCCATCGGCCAGGGTTTCACGGCCCAGCGGTTGCAGCTCGTTCAGCGGCCACCAGTAATATTGCAGGCTGCGGGCCAGCCGCTCCTTGATCTGGGGCGTCAGTGGGCGCACCGACTTCAAGCGCCGCGCCGGGTCGCTGGACAAAATGATGATGCCGTTCTCGTCACTGACGAACGCCTCCAGGCGGGCCCGTTGCCAGCGTTCTTCGAGGGTATCCAGGCGCACCTTTATCACGGCCACGCCAATGACCTTGCCGTGCTCTTCCAGGCCATGGGCCAGGTAGTAGCCGGCTTCACCGGTGGTGCTGCCGATGCCATAGAAGCGCCCGGGCTCCCCGCGCACGGCAGTCTGGAAGTAGGCGCGGAACGACAGGTCTTCGCCAAGGAACGAGTCGGCGTCGCGCCAGTTGCTGGTGGCCTGTACCCGGCCATTGGTGTCCAGGACGAAGATCGCGCGGCTGCGGCTACGCCGGTTCAGGCCTTCGAGGTACTCGTTGACGGTTTGCCGCGATTCGCCGTCAGGGTCGGTCAGCAGGTGCGAGACGCTGTCTTCCAGCTCCAGCAGGCTCGGCAGGTAGGTGTACTTGCTGATCTCGCTTTCCACGGTGCGCGCGTGCAGCTCCAGCTGGCGCTCGCCGGTTTCGCTGAGGGTGCGGATGCCGTTGTTTTCGCTGATCACAAAACCAGCCATCCCCAGGCCGACCATCAGCAGGATGATCAGGGGCGGCAGCAGCAATTGACGAAGGAGACGGGCGTTCACGGCAGGCTTGGCAGGGAGAAGAAGCGAGGGGTCGCATTTCATCACAGTGGCCCTGTCACGGCCAGCACCGCTGCCCGAATGCGCAGCGGTGCCGGCCGGTTCGATGGGGCAAAATCAGTGTTGCAGGATCTTGCTGAGGAAGTGCTGGGTACGTTCGTGGCGGCCGCTTGGGTTACCGAAGAAGTCTTCCTTCTGGCAATCCTCGATGATGTGGCCTTTGTCCATGAAGATGACGCGGTTGGCCACTTTGCGGGCGAAGCCCATTTCGTGGGTCACGCACATCATGGTCATGCCTTCGTGGGCCAGTTCCACCATCACATCCAGCACTTCGTTGACCATCTCTGGGTCCAGTGCGGAGGTCGGTTCGTCGAACAGCATGACGATCGGGTCCATCGACAGCGCACGGGCGATGGCTACGCGCTGCTGCTGGCCACCAGACAACTGCCCCGGGTGCTTCTTGGCGTGGGCGCTGAGGCCAACGCGCTCGAGCAGCGCCAGGCCCTTCTTGGTGGCCTCCGCCTCGCTGCGGCCCAGTACCTTGCGCTGGGCAATGGTGAGGTTTTCGGTGATGGTCAGGTGTGGGAACAGTTCGAAGTGCTGGAATACCATGCCCACCCGCGAGCGCAGTTTCGGCAAGTTGGTCTTGGCGTCGGCGATTGAAGTGCCATCCACCACGATGTCGCCCTTCTGGAACGGCTCCAGGGCGTTGACGCATTTGATCAGGGTGGACTTGCCCGAGCCGGACGGCCCGCAGACCACGACCACTTCACCTTTCTTGACGTCGGTGCTGCAGTCGGTCAGTACCTGGAAGTCCCCGTACCACTTGTTGACGTTCTTGATGGAAATCATACGGTGATCCTTTTTTGCAGGCGCTTGACCAGCCACGAAGCGGAGAAGCTGATGATGAAGTACACGACACCGGCGAAGATCAGGAACTCATGGGAGCGCCCGATGATGTCGCCGTTGGAGCGTGCCGAGTTGAGGAAGTCCACCAGGCCCACGGTGTAGACCAGCGAGGTGTCCTGGAACAGGATGATGCTCTGTTGCAGCAGCAGCGGGGTCATCTTGCGAAACGCCTGGGGCAGGATGATCAGCCGCATGGTCTGGCTGTAGGTCATGCCCAGCGCCTGCGCGGCGCCCATCTGGCCCTTGGAGATCGACTGCACGCCAGCCCGGACGATCTCACAGAAGTAAGCGGCCTCGAACATCATGAAGGCGACCACGCAGGAGGTGAATGCACCGATCGGGGTGTCTTCGCCGGTGATCCAGCGCAGCACGAACGGTACCGCCAGGTAGAACCAGGTGATCACCAGCAGCAGCGGGATGGAGCGGAAGTAGTTGACGTAGGCCCCGGCCACGTTGGCCAGCAGCTTGTTGGACGACAGGCGCATCAGGGCCAGCAGGGTGCCCAGCACGATACCGCCTACAACGCCCATGACCATCAGTTCGAGAGTCATGGCCATGCCGTCCCACAGGGCAGGCAGGGCAGGGATGATGCCGCTGAAATCCATGTCCATTTATTTACCCCCCACGGAGATCAGGCCAGGCACGGCGACTTTCTTCTCGACCAGACGCATCAGCAGCATCAGGCCCATGTTCAAGGTGAAGTAGATCAGGGTGGCCAGGGTGAACGCTTCGAACAGGTTGGCCGAGAATTCGGCGGTTTGCTTGGTCTGCGCCAGCAGCTCCATCAGGCCGATCAGCGAGGCCACGGAAGAGTTCTTGAACACGTTCAGGAATTCCGAGGTGAGCGGCGGGATGATGATGCGGTAGGCCTGGGGCAGCAACACATTGGTGTAGATCTGCGACAGGCTGAAACCCATGGCCCGGGCTGCGGATTCCTGGCCCCGTGGCAACGCCTGAATGCCCGTGCGAACCTGCTCGCACACCCGTGCGGCGGTGAACAGGCCCAGGCACACGATCACGCTGATGAGCGCGGAGGTGGTGGGGTTAAGGTCCTGCTTGAACCATTCCTGCAAGCCCTCGGGCAGCAGGTCAGGTACCAGGAAGTACCAGATGAACAGCTGCACCAGCAAAGGCACATTGCGGAACAGCTCGACATAGGCGGTGGCAATGCCGGACACCAGGCGGTTCGGCACGGTACGCATGACACCCAACACCGACCCCAGCAGCAAGGCGATGATCCAGGCAGAAATGGCGATGGCGATGGTCCACCCCAGGCCGGTGATGTACCAGTCCAGGTAGGTTTCGCTGCCCACGCCGGTGGACTTGAAGAATACGCCCCAGTCCCAGTTGTAATTCATCGGGATTTCCCCTCAGACGGTTGTTTCACGGGCACCTTCCAGCATCCGAGAGCGCAGGGCCCTCGGATGAAAGGTTAGACACTAACGGGGGGCCTGCAGGTTTAATTGGCGCTGTGCAGCGCTGCAGGCCCCAGGCTGGGGGTCAGGACTGTTTGTCGTCGGCCGCTTTGTCAGTAGGCTCGGCGATCAGTTTTTTCAGCTCATCGCTCATCGGGAACTGCAGGTTCAGGCCCTTCGGCGGGATCGGCTGTTGGAACCACTTGTCGTAGCTCTTGTTGACTTCGCCCGACTTGAAGTAGCCCACGATGGCGTCGTCGACTGCTTTCTTGAAGGCCGCGTCATCCTTGCGCACCATGCAACCGTAGATTTCGTACGACTGCGGGGTACCGGTGATCACCCAGTCTTTAGGATTGCGGGCCTTTGCCATTTCACCGGCGAGCAGGGCGTCGTCCATCATGAAGGCCACCGCACGGCCGCTTTCGAGCATGTTGAAGGCTTCACCGTGGTCCTTGGCGGAAATCACGTTCATCTTCATCTGCTTGTCGGCGTTCATGGCCTTGAGCAGGCGCTCGGACGTGGTGCCAGCGGTGGTCACCACGTTCTTGCCCGCCAGGTCCGGGAAGTCTTTGTAGGCAGGTTGACCGTCTTTCACCTTGGTCAGCAGGCGCGTGCCCACTTCGAAGATGCCCACGGTAAAGCCGACTTGCTGCTGGCGTTCGACGTTGTTGGTGGTGGAGCCGCATTCCAGGTCGACGGTGCCGTTCTGCACCAGCGGGATACGGGTCTGGGAGGTGACCAGGTTGTACTTGACCTTGATGTCCGTACCCAGTTGCTTTTTCAGGGCATCGACAACGGCCAGCTGGATGTCATGGGAATAGCCCACCGGCTCGGGCTTGCCAGCCAGGTAGGAAAACGGGATGGAGGAGTCGCGGTGGCCCAGGGTGATGGTGCCCGAATCCTTGATCTTCTTCAGGGTGCCGGTCAGCTCCTCAGCCATGGCTGGCGAAGCGATCACAGCGGCCGCGATGGCGGCGCCCAGCAATTGACGAACGATACGCATCAAATTTTCCTCGACGTGTTTGTTTTTTTTATGGAGCCGTTGGCGGACTCTTTCGTTCAACGAATACAGCAGCTGCGCGTGCATCCGGTGAACAGAACAGAGCATGAGTCGTGCCAAGCCCCCCAACCGATGGTAGCCCCGCGAAAACGCTGGGCGTAACCCCCACAGGCAGGTTTTCTGCTGATAAAGGTTGATCGGTAATTCGAATGGTTACCCCGTTTTGCGTTCGGTAACCCGAACGAGTGCCTGTGAGTGATGCGTGTTCACCACCTAGCCATAAGTAACACCTGGTGGTGACAACTGCATGTTGTGCTCGGCGTTTTTCTGCGAGGAGCTTACGCCGTGGCCGATACCCTGATCCCTTCCGACTCTGTCGATGCCCTGGTGGCGCGCCAGTTGCCCTCCTGGCTGCGCGGTGTCGATATCGACCTGCTACTGACCTTTCAACGTGCACTGCGCTACCAGCAGGCTGCAGCGGATAGCGTGCGCAAACGGCTCGACGGCCTGCCTGGGCTGGACGCCTTTGCCCGGCCGCTGCTGGAGGCGGCCCTGAGCGCACAGGGGTTGCCCGGGATCGATGTGCTGGCTGCCCGCGTGGTCATCGAGCAGAAAGTGGCGTTGCCCAGTGCGGCTCCACGCCTGCATGAGGCCATGCAGACGCTGCACAGTAGCCAGTCACTGCTGGCGGCTGCGCTACACAACTTTCACGAAAGTGAAACCTTTGCCGCGCTGCACCGCCGTGCGCACCTGCTCGATGCCCAGGGCCAGGTGCTGGCGCTGCCCTTCGAGGCGTTCGCACGCCTGTGCCGGCAGCTTGACCTGGGTGGCCAGTATCAGCAACTGCTGCGGGCGCGGTTGTTCCCTAAAAGTCGACCCCCCGCCTCTGCAGACTTCGCTCAGGCGGCGGTCCGCCGGTCATTTGAAGAGCATCAGCGGGCCGGCTTGGAGGTGGCCGTGCGAATGGCCAGGATCAGGGGCCAGCTGGATGAAGCGCCATACCTGCGCCTGCTACCGCTGATCGCCCGGCAACCCGTCACTGCTGCGGGGCCAGGGACTGTGATGCCGCGCCAGTTGTACCTGCTGGGCAAGTGCGTGGAAGGGGGGCTTGTACTGGAGCTGCGCGAAACGGCCGAAGGCCCTCTGCAGAACCTGGTCTGCTGGCTGCCGGCAGACCCGGTGCGGGCGATAACCCAGCACACCTGCTGGGACGCGTTGTTCGATGATATGGGCGTGCGCCTGCGCAAGCCCGGGTATGCCCGCTATTTCGCGCGCTTCATTACCGAGCGGGACCGACCTGCATTCACCACCCAGTTGGAGCGCTTGATCAAGACGGGCAACAGCCACCGGCCGCTTGAGCTCGACGGGCGGCACTTTGCAATCGAGGAGCCCGTCTTCGCCTACCTGCGGGGGCGGCTGATGCAGAAAATGCTGGACGATGCCCGTGTGCTGGCTGTGCCTACCGTGGATCAGACCATTCTGGAGCGGCATCAGCGCCTCGAAGCCCTCAAAGGTGCAGGGCTCGAGCTCGTCAACCTGGCAGCGCTGTTCATCCCCGGGCTGGGCGAAGCGATGCTGGTTGCGGCGGCTGTGGACATCGCCGGTGAGGTATATGGCGGCTATGCGGCCTGGCGGCTTGGTGATCGGCAAGGGGCGCTGGACCATTTGTTCAATGTGGCGCAGACCTTTGCCATCGGCGCGTTGCAGGGGGGGGGCCAGGCTGGGGCGGGTTACGCCCTCGAGCGCTTCGGTTTCGTTGATGCCTTGACCCCGGTGTACGAAGGCCAGTGCCGTTTTCGCTTGCGACAGCTGCCCGAGCCGCCCCATTACCTGGATGATGCAGGCGTTCTGGTTCGCAGGTTCGCAGGCGCACTGGCCGACACCTCCGACGATGCCGCCAATGCGTTGCTGCACATCACCGGCCTGACGTGCGAGGGGTTGAGGGGCCTGCACCTGCAGGGCGAGCCGGCACCCGCCCGGTTGGTTGATGCCCATGCACGCAACCAGCTTCACTCCCTTGAACCCCTGCTGCGGCCCGCCGCCGTTGAGCGTGCCCTGATGGCGCAGACGCAGGCGCCCAGCCCTGCGGCTGCACAGTTGATGCACACGTTCACCGGGCTGACGGTGCAGGTTGCCGAAGAGATCCTGCACCATGCCACGGGCGAGCAAGTTGCCCGGCTGGGCAGCGGCAAGGTGCCGCTCGCCTTGGCCGAGCGGGCCCGCTGGGCGGTGCGGGAAAGCCGGCTGGACCGCGCGCTCATGGGGCTCCAGCACGCTACGGCCGTCAATGAGGACACCCTGCGCCTGGCGCTGGCGCTGCTGGATCAGATCGCCCCATGGATGGAAAGCGTGCGGGTGGAAGTGCGCCAAGGCGAGCCCCAAGGGCGTGTGCTGGCATGCAGAGGGGCGCCGGGTAGCCTGCCCACGTGGGTGATCGTACGGACCAGCGACGGCTTCCATCTTGAAGGGGGAGGTCCCCAGGCCACGGACCAGACCTTGTTGGACTGCCTGCTGATGACGCTGGACGCCCCTCAGAAAAACGCCTTTGGTGGCGCCCAGGCAACTGCGGGCCACCTGGGGGATGGTTTGCTGCGCCAGGCCTCGGTAGACCGGGCCGCGGCTGCACAGGCGATGGGGCTGGCTGCCTTTGGCGGACGTTTCAGGCCACCCCGGCGGCTGCAGGACGGGCGTGTGGGTTATCCGTTGAGCGGAAGGGGGGAGAGCAGCCGACAAGCCCTGCGCTACGGTATCCGTGCCATTTACCCAATGCTCAGTGATGCCCAGCTGGATGCCTATATCCAGCGGCTTATCGACCAGGGGATTGGCTTGTGGGACCATCTTGGTGAGTTGGAACTGCGTCTTCATGGCTTGCGGCAGGCCCTGGAAGCTTGGGAACGTCAGCGCATCAGCTTTCTCGATGGGCGCCGCCGCCGTCGGGTTGCCACACAGATTCGACGGGCCTGGCGACGCAAGACCGGGGAGGGCGAGCGCGGGGACTACGTGCTGCATGTGGTGGACGAACGCGTAGGCAGCCTGCCCAGTTTGCCCGCAGATATCGACTTTCAGCACGTTCGCCGCCTGACGCTACGCAACCTTGGGCTGGAGCAGATTCGCGCGGAGTTTCTGTTGCGCTTCCCGCAGTTGCACGAGCTCGACTTGCGCGAGAACCAGCTCACCCAGTTACCTGCGGGCCTCGAACTGCTCGGGCAGTTGCGCGTTCTGCGGTTGGGGCGCAATCGCATCGCACTAGGCCCCCGTGCCACTGAGACGCTGGGCAGGCTAGCCCAGCTGGAAGTCCTGGACCTCAGTAGCAACCCCTTGGGTTTGATGCCCGACTTGTCCGGTTTGCGCGGCCTGCGGGAAGTGTACTTGCGCGGCACTGGGCTGCAGGACCTGGGCGACGGTGCACAGTTGCCGTGGCGCGGGCTGGCGGACTTCCGGGAAAACCAGATCCGTGAGGTCAGCGCGCAGCTACAGACGCTGGGTGGCCGGCTGCAGCAACTGTATTTGCATGACAACCCGCTGGATGAGGTCAGCCGACGGTTGCTCAATGAAGCCAGCGGTATGGGGGAGGGTGCCGGTCGCGCGTCACCGGTGCACATGATCGCTGACAACGAACTGCGTGATCGCTGGATCGGCCAAGCCACGGCCGAGGTGAGCAGTCGGTATAGGCAGATCTGGGCAGATTTGATCGAGGAACGCGAATCTGCAGACCTGTTCAGGTTCCTCGCCGATTTTGCCGAGTCCGAAGATTTCAACGAACGCGCGCATTACTACCGCGCCAGGATCTGGCGCATCCTCGAGTTGTGCAGCGAAAACACCGATGTGCGTGAGGCCGTGTTCCTGCAGGTGCAGGGCCCACAAACCTGCGATGATCGCTTGCTGTTACTGCTGAGCCAGCTTGAGCTGAGATTGCACATTGCCCTGCACACGGCGGGTATCGGCGAAGCGCAGACTGAATCCGCGCTGGTGCGCTTGGGGCGCTCACTGTACAGGCTGGATGAAGTTGACCGTATCGCTGCGGTGCATATCCGGCAGATGCGCCGGGACCCCTACGCCTTGGTGGATGATATTGAAGTCTACCTCGCCTATCGGGTGAACCTCGCCCAACGCCTTGGCCTTCCTGTGCAACCGGCCTACATGAATTTTCCCGAGTTCAGTGGCGTCAGCAGCCGGCAAATCCGGCTGGCCGGTGACACGGTTCTGGCGGAGGAAAGCCGCTCAGCGCTCAGTGCTGCGCTGGCGCAGCGAGAATTCTGGCAGGCGTTCGTCCGCACCCGTTATCGAGAGCGTTTCGAGGCGCTGGCAGCGCCCTTTCACGAGAGGCTGGAGGCCTGCGAGCAACAAACGGCGCAAACGGGCGAACAGGCGTATCTGGACCAGGCCGCGACCTTGATGGCTGAACTCAATGCCCAGGAGCAGGCGCTGTACCTTGCCCTGGCCACCCAGGCGAACGAGCGGGGGTAGAGCAAGGGCGGCCGCGACCGGGCCGCCCGAGGCGTCAGGCTGCGTTGCTGTGCAGCTTGACCTGCTGCAGGTAGTCCGCCAGGGCATGCTGCTCGGCCTGGGTGGTGAACAGGCCAAGCTTGGTCCGGCGCCACAGGATGTCGTCGGCGTTGACGGCCCATTCGTGTTCGCGCAGGTAATCCACCTCACGGGTAAACAACCCTGCACCAATCGGCTGGCCCAGGTCCTGCGGGCCCTCGGCGCCCTCCAGCAGCGACCAGGCACGGCTGCCATAAGTCAGCGCCCAACGTTTGGCAATGGCCGGAGCCAGCCAGCCATGCCGGGCCAGCAGTGCTTGCTCCAGTGCGTGCGGGGTGGTCATGCTTTCGCCGCCTGGCAAGGTAGCACTGGCGGTCCAGCTGCCGCGCATGGCACTGAAGAAAGGCTTGAGCTCGGCCATGGCCGATTCGGCCAGCTTGCGGTAGGTAGTGAGCTTGCCGCCGAACACGGACAACAACGGGGCTTCGCCGGCGGTGCCCGACAGGGCCAAGGTGTAGTCCCGGGTCACGGCCGACGGGTTATCCGACTCGTCGTTGCACAGTGGCCTCACCCCAGCATAGGTGCTGTAGATGTCGCTACGGCTGAGCTGATGGTTGAAGTGGGCATTGACGACGTTCAGCAGGTAGTCGGTTTCCTGCTCGGTAATGGCGACTTTTGACGGGTCGCCGCTGTATTCCCGGTCGGTGGTGCCAATCAGCGTGAAACGGTCCAGGTAGGGGATGCAGAACACGATGCGCTTGTCTTCGTTCTGCAGAATGTAGGCCTGCTCACCTTCGTACAGGCGGGGCACGATCAGGTGGCTGCCCTGGATCAGGCGAATGCCGTAGGGGGCATCCAGCTTGAGGTCGTTCTTGATGAACTTCGCGACCCACGGCCCTGCGGCATTCACCAGCGCCCGCGCACGCACCTTGTGCACGCTGCCGTCGGCATGCTGAACATCCACTTCCCACACACCCTCTACACGCTTGGCGCCAAGGCACAGGGTGCGGGTATGGATGTGTGCACCCTGCTCCCGCGCGGCCATGGCATTGAGTACCACCAGGCGGGCGTCGTCGACCCAGCAGTCGGCATATTCAAAGCCCCGCGTGATGGCTGGCTTCAACGGATAGCCAGGGCCAAAGCGCAGGCTGCGCGAAGCACCCAGGCGTTTGCGTTTACCCAGGTGGTCATACAGAAACAACCCGGCGCGGATCATCCAGGCGGGGCGCAGGTGCGGGCGGTGCGGCAGTACGAAGCGCATCGGCTTGACGATGTGGGGCGCCTTGGCCAGCAACACTTCGCGCTCGGCCAAGGCCTCGCGCACCAGGCGGAACTCGTAGTGTTCCAGATAGCGCAAGCCACCGTGAATCAGCTTGCTGCTGGCCGAGGAGGTGTGCTGGGCAAGGTCGTCCTTTTCGCAAAGGAACACCTTGAGGCCACGCCCGGCAGCGTCGGCGGCAATACCGACACCATTGATGCCGCCGCCGATCACAACCAGGTCATAGCAGTCGGGCAGCGAGGGGCGGGTCGAATCGGGCTGGGACACGGGCAAGGCCTCCTGAAGCAGTTTGCATCGAATATGAACATTAATGTTCGTTTCCGAAAATACTAGCGCAACCGCAGCGCACCCGCCAGTGAGTCTTTATAGAAAAAACTGATCGGATTACAAGAATATGAACATTTACGAACATGCACCGCCACGTGGCGCCTGGGAGGGTTGGCGCCACATTGGCGTGATCGCAGCACAACGGTCGGTGCTACACCACTTCGAGGCGTATCTTGTTCTGATTGAGTAGCTGGGTGAGGGCTGGGGTGGGCGGCTGGTCGGTGACCAGGCAATCCACCAGCCCGATCGAGCCCAGGCGCACCATGGCATTGCGCCCGAACTTGCTGGAGTCGGCGGCCAGCACTACCTGGCGTGCGTTGGCGATGATCGCCTGGGAGACCCGCACCTCTTGGTAATCGAAGTCCAGCAGGCTGCCGTCTTCATCAATGCCGCTGATGCCCACCAGCGCAAAATCGACCTTGAACTGGTTGATGAAGTCGACGCTGGCCTGGCCGACCACGCCACCGTCGCGGCGTACCGTGCCACCGGCCACCAGCACTTCGAAATCGTCCTTCGCAGCCAGAATGGACGCCACGTGCAGGTTATTGGTGATGATCTTCAGGTGGTTGTGGTTGAGCAGGGCGCGTGCAATCGATTCGGTGGTTGTACCGATATTGATGAACAGTGAGGCGTGGTCGGGAATCTGCCGGGCCACTGCGTCGGCGATGCGCTGCTTTTCGTCACGCATCTGGTCGGCACGCATGGCGTAGGCGGTGTTTTCGATACTGGAATCGTAGGCCGCTCCGCCGTGGTAGCGCCGCAGCAGGTCGAGTTCGGCAAGCTGGTTGATGTCGCGGCGAATGGTCTGGGGGGTGACGACGAACAACTGCGCCATTTCTTCGATACTGACGTAACCGCGCTCGCGCACCAGTTCGAGGATTTGTTGTTGGCGGGGGGGCAGATTCATGGGCGGTCCTTTGGGGCTGCCTGACAAATGCTGCAATGATGCCGTAGGAAAGGGACGACAGCCAGCGGACTATCGGCAAGAGGATTCATCGAGGGTGTAGAGGGGGCGGCCACAGGCCGCCCCCCGTGCGAGGTCAGGCGTCGTGGTCTTCCCAGTCGCGGGTGCGGTCCACGGCTTTCTGCCAGCCGGCATACAGCTTTTCTTTCTGGGCTTCGTCCAGTTGGGGGCTGAACTCGCGTTCGATGATCGCCTTGTCGCGCAACTCGTCAAGGCCGCTCCAGAAGCCACAGGCCAGGCCAGCCAAGTAGGCCGCGCCCAGGGCAGTGGTTTCACGCATTTTCGGCCGCTCCACGCAGGTGCCCAGAATGTCGGCCTGGAACTGCATGAGGAAGTTGTTGGCTACTGCGCCGCCATCCACCCGCAATTCAGACAGGCGCTTGCCGCTGTCCTGTTGCATGGCATCGAGCACGTCGCGGGTCTGGTAGGCGATGGATTCCAGCGCAGCGCGGATGATGTGGTCCACCTTGACCCCGCGGGTCAGGCCTAACAAGGCACCCCGTGCATACGGGTCCCAATAGGGTGCGCCCAGCCCGGTGAATGCCGGCACCAGGTACACGCCGTTGCTGTCCTTGACCTTGCTGGCGAAGTATTCGGTGTCCAGCGCATCGTTGACGATCTTCAGTTCATCACGCAGCCATTGCACGGTGGAACCACCATTGAACACCGCACCCTCAAGTGCGTAAGCCACCTCGCCGCGTGGGCCGCAGGCGATGGTGGTGAGCAGGCCGTGGGATGACTTGACCGCCTGGTCACCGGTGTTCATCAGCAGGAAACACCCGGTGCCGTAGGTGTTCTTGGCCTGGCCCGGCTCCACGCACATTTGCCCGAACAGCGCCGATTGCTGGTCACCGGCAATGCCGGCGATGGCGATACCGCTCTTGGTGTGGCCGTACACCTGCGACGACGGTTTGACCTGCGGCAGCATCTGGGCGGGGATACCCAGGATTTGCAGCAGTTTCTCGTCCCACTGCAGGGTATGGATGTTGAACATCAGCGTGCGCGAGGCGTTGGTGTAGTCGGTGACATGCACCTTGCCACCGGAGAACTTCCAGATCAGCCAGGTATCGATGGTGCCGAACAACAGCTCACCGCGCTCGGCCCGCTCCCGCACGCCTTCGACGTTATCCAGGATCCATTTCAGCTTTGTGCCGGAGAAGTATGGGTCTGTGACCAGGCCGGTGGTGTCACGGATGTAGGCTTCGTGGCCGTCGCGCTTGAGCTGGGCGCAGATCTCGGTGCTGCGCCGGCACTGCCAGACAATGGCATTGTAGACCGGGCGCCCGGTTTCCTTGTCCCATACCACGGTGGTCTCACGCTGGTTGGTGATACCCAGTGCGGCCACCTGGGCGTGGCTGATGCCGGCCTGGGCCAAGGCTTCGACCATGGTCGCGCTCTGGGTGGCGAAGATTTCCATCGGGTCGTGTTCTACCCAGCCCGCTTGCGGGTAATGCTGTGCGAACTCGCGCTGTGAGGTACCTACCACGTTCGCATCGCGGTCGAAGATGATGGCGCGCGAACTGGTGGTGCCCTGGTCCAGGGCGATGATGTAGTGCTTGTCCTGGGTATCTGTCATGGTCTTAGGCCTTGCAAAAATAGGGGTCTGGGCTGGAAGCCGCCATCAATTGACTTGGGTGTCGCCTTGGCGATCATCGCCCGTGCGGGTGTTGGCAGCAGGTACCTCCGGCAGGTGGCGGGCAATCAGCCCGCGATACGCCGCAGCACCCAGGCAGGCGCCGATGATAGGCCCGAATACCGGCACCAGGAAGTAAGGCACATCACGGCCGCCGGTAAAGGCGATTTCGCCCCAGCCTGCGAGGAAGGTCATCACCTTGGGCCCCAGGTCCCGGGCCGGGTTCATGGCAAAGCCGGTCAGTGGGCCCATGGCACTGCCAATCACGGCGATCAGGAGCCCGATCAGCAGCGGCGCCATGGCGCCACGGGGCAGGCCGTTGTTGTCATCGGTCAGTGCCATGATCACGGCCATCAGGATGGCTGTGATGATCACCTCCACCAACAGCGCCTGGCCAGTGGACAGCGCCGGGTGCGGGTAGGTGGAGAACACTGCGGCCAGCTCCAGGCTGGCTTCGCTACCGCGCAGCATGGCGTGCGCCTGTTCGAAATCGAAGAACAGGGCGCTATACAAGGTGTATACCAATGCAGCGCCGCAAAAGGCGCCGCACACCTGGGCCAGCATGTAGAAGGGCAGCTTGCATTTGTCGAAGCCAGCGAACAGGGCAAGGGCGATGCTCACGGCCGGGTTCAGGTGCGCACCTGATATGCCGGCGGTGAGGTAGATACTCATGCTGACGCCTACGCCCCAGATGATGCTGATTTCCCACAGCCCGAAGCTGGCGCCCGCCACCTTGAGCGCGGCAACGCAGCCGGTCCCGAAAAAGATCAGCAACGCAGTGCCGAGAAACTCGGCCAGGCATTGGCTGGGCAGGGTGGGTTGGCCTTGAGCAATTGTCATGTATGACCTCATTGTTTTTGTTGTGAGTCGCGTGGCGCTCGACAGCAAAAGCCCGGCGCCTATCCCCATCGACCCCGGGCACCTCTATGAAATGCACCGTAAAAGTGCACCCTTTATTCAGAAACGAAAAAATATAGACAAGAAACGCTGATGTCAAAGGTCGAAAGTGAACGGTCAGTCACGTTTTGGGCAGTTAATATGGGCGCGACTGCGCGAGCTAGAGCGGCGCCATTGCGCCGTGCTGGCTGGGATGTGGGAATTGTCCTAAAGTAGCCGCCGATTCGTCTTACACCGGAGCCCCTGCATGACACCTGCCCTGGACTTGTTGAAGAAGCACCGCGCCGAGCACCGTGTGCACAGTTACGAACACGACCCCAAATCGGCGTCATATGGGCTCGAGGCTGCAGAGAAGCTGGGGCTGGACCCGCAACAGGTGTTCAAGACCTTGCTGGCCAGCAGCGAGAAGGGCGAGTTGCTGGTCGCGGTAGTGCCGGTGGTGGGTTCACTGGACCTCAAGGCCCTGGCGCATGCTGCCGGGGTGAAGAAGTGCGAAATGGCAGACCCTGCCCAGGCGCAAAGGGCTACAGGCTACCTGGTGGGGGGGATCAGCCCGCTGGGGCAGAAAAAGCGGCTGCGCACTTTTATCGACGACTCATCGCAGAATTTTGCCAGCATCCATGTCAGTGCCGGGCGCAGGGGGCTGGAAGTGGAGTTGGCGGCAGCGGTGCTGGCCGAATATACCCAAGGCATATTTGCGCCGATCGGCAGGGGGTAGGGAGGCCGCCAGGCGACCTCCTGCAGCGTCCTCAGTGCGCGGAGCTGTGACGGCGCACGCCGCTGTGCTGCTGCAACGCCTGTGCTGCCACGCTGCCGGGGACAGCGAACAGCACCAGGTGATCGGCTTTCACTGCAATGCCTACGTCCGCCCCAAGCTGATGATCGACATGGCTCGGGAAGATTGCCTCCAGTTGGCTGCCGGTGGGCAGTTGCAGGCGATATAAGGTGGAGGCCCCCAGGAAACTCTTGCCCACGATGCTGGCCCGCAACGGGCTGTCGGGTGCGTGCACGATATCATCGGGACGTAGCAGCACATCCACCGAGCTGCCCGAGGTCATGGTGTAGGCACGGTTGCCACGCAGCTCACCCAGTTCGGTACTGACCGCTTCGTGGCTGATCATCTGCCCGCGAATGAAGTACCCCTGGCCGATGAAGCTGGCCACGAAAGGGGTCTGCGGTTCGTGGTAAAGGTTGTAGGGGGTGTCCCACTGCTCCAGCCGGCCTTCCTTGAACACGCCCACCTGGTCGCTGACCGCAAAGGCCTCTTCCTGGTCATGGGTGACCAGGATGGCGCTGGTGCCACGGCTTTTTAGGATGTCCCGCACCTCATGGCTCAGGCGCCTGCGCAGCTCCACATCCAGGTTGGAGAACGGCTCGTCGAGCAACAGCAACTGAGGTTCAGGTGCCAGCGCCCGGGCCAGGGCTACACGTTGCTGCTGGCCGCCAGACAGCTCGTGCGGGTATCGCCCGCCCAGGCCGCCAAGCTTGACCAGCTCCAGCATTTCTTCGATCACCGCCGCCTGGCGGGGATGCTTGGCAATGCCGAAGGCAATGTTCTGCGCAACGGTCAGGTGCGGAAACAGGGCGTAGTCCTGAAACACCATGCCAATACGGCGCTTTTCCGGCGCCAAGGTGAAGCCGGCCCGGGAGATGACCTCGCCTGCAAGCTGGATTTCACCGTCATGCACCGGTTCGAAACCTGCGATGGCGCGCAGGGTGGTGGTTTTGCCGCAACCGGACGCACCCAGCAGGCAACCGATGTCGCCGGCATTGAGGTGCAGGTTGAGGTTCTGGACGATGCGCTGATCGCCATAGCCGCAGGCGAGGTTGCGCAGGTTGAGCAGTAGAGGTTGACTCATGCGTGGTGGTAAGCCGGTTCGACAAGGAATTCGAGAAGGGCCTTCTGTGCATGCAGGCGGTTTTCAGCCTGGTCCCAGGCGACCGAACGTGGGTCGTCAAGCAGGTCATGGCTGATTTCCTCGCCACGGTGGGCGGGCAGGCAATGCATGAACAGGGCGTCGGGTGCCGCCAGGTCAAGCATTTGCCGGGTGACCTGGTAGGGCGCGAAATGCGCCAGGCGACGAGCAGTTTCCTCTTCCTGGCCCATGGAAGTCCAGACATCTGTGGTCACCAGGTGAGCACCCTGCACGGCCAGCAGTGGGTCGCGCACGAGCTGCACGTGGTCGCCGCCGATGGCCATGAAACGCGTATCGGGTTCGTAACCTTCGGGGCAGGCGATGCGCAGCTGGAAGCCGAACTGGCGCGCCGCTTCGATGTAGGAGTTGCACATGTTGAAGCCGTCACCGATCCAGGCAACCGTCTTGCCCTGGATGGGCCCACGGTGCTCCAGGAAGGTCTGCATGTCGGCCAGCAACTGGCAAGGGTGGGATTCGTCCGACAGCGCATTGATGACCGGCACGCGGGACTTGGCGGCGAACTCGGTGAGCGTGCTGTGGGCGTGGGTGCGGATCATCACCACGTCGAGCATGCTCGACAACACGATGGCACTGTCGCCAATGGGCTCGCCACGGCCCAGTTGCGTGTCACGCGGGGACAGGAAGATCGCCTGGCCGCCGAGCTGGATCATGCCGGCCTCGAACGAGACCCGGGTGCGGGTGGAGGACTTTTCGAAGATCATCCCCAGCACGCGGTTTTTCAGGGGCTCGAACAGCACGCCTCGCTTGCGCAGGTCCTTCAGCTCGATGCCGCGGCGGATCACCCCGAGCAATTCGTCGGTGGTGAAGTCCAGCAGGGAGAGAAAGTGCCTAGCGCTCATGATTGACTACCTTATCTGCAACAGTATGCAGGCCCACCGTGTGGTTTTTTTTAACAACGGGAGTGACCTGCGGCGTAAGCCGCACGGGGCGGACGAAATGGGGAAAGGCGCAATACTATAATTAAATGTCGCCTGAAACCAAGGGGGGAAACAACGGCCACCTGAGCAGGGTGTTGCAAAGGGTGTCGGCGTTGCCCCTGTAGCTGTTTTTTATTTGCTACAGGGGTTTTGTACACGGCTTGCTGGCGATTTGGCAAACCACTGTCGTGAATCGTGCGCCTGATGTCGCTGGATTCACGCCACGAAGCACGCTGGCCCGGGCGGCGACGCGGCGCCATAGTCTTGGCTTCTTCCCTGACCCAGGCAAAAGCGGCCATGAACAAGACCCTGCACCACCGTGCCTGCCACCTGTGCGAAGCCATTTGCGGCTTGAGCATCGAATTGAGCCACGGCGCTGATGGCACGGCGCAGATCAGTTCGATCAAGGGCGACCCGCTGGACCCCTTCAGCCGCGGCCACATATGCCCCAAGGCGGTGGCCTTGCAGGACATCCAGAACGACCCCGATCGGCTGCGCCGGCCACACCGCAGGGTTGGGCAACAGTGGCAGGCGATCAGCTGGGATGAAGCCTTCGCCCTGGCAGCCGAGCGCCTCTGGGCGGTGCAGCAGGCTCACGGGCGCAATGCCGTGGCGGTGTATCAGGGTAACCCGAGCGTGCATAACTATGGCTTGATGACCCACAGCAACTACTTTCTTGGCCTGCTCAAAACCCGTAACCGGTTTTCTGCCACCTCGGTAGATCAATTGCCCCAGCACCTGGTCAGCCACCTGATGTACGGCCACGGGCTGCTGCTGCCGGTTCCCGACATCGACCATACCGACTTCATGCTGATTCTCGGTGGCAACCCGCTGGCCTCCAACGGCAGCATCATGACCGTGCCGGATGTGGAAAAGCGCTTCAAGGCCCTGCGCGCACGGGGAGGGCGCCTGGTGGTGGTGGACCCGCGGCGCAGTGAAACGGCGGCGATAGCCGACACCCATCTGTTCATTCGCCCCGGCGGCGACGCCGCGCTGTTGTGCGGCCTGCTCAACACCCTGTTCGAAGAAGGCCTGGCCAGAGGCACACACCTGCCTGTGAGCGGCGTGCCGGCCGTGCAGGCGGCGATAGCCCCTATGACGGCCGAGGCCATGAGCCCGCTTTGTGGCATCCCTGCAGCAGGTATCCGCCAGCTCGCACGTGACTTCGCGGCTGCCGACACGGCCGTTTGCTATGGCCGCATGGGCGTGTCCACCCAAGTGTTCGGCACGCTCTGCCACTGGCTGGTGCAGTTGATCAACCTGGTCACTGGTAACCTCGACCGCCCAGGCGGCGCATTGTGCACCGAGCCTGCCGTCGACCTGGTGGCGGCCACCTCGGGTGGTCACTTCAATGCGTGGCAAAGCCGGGTGTCAGGGCTGCCCGAATATGGCGGCGAGTTGCCGGTTGCCGCCTTGGCCGAGGAAATGCTCACGCCGGGTGAGGGGCAGGTGCGCGCACTGGTGACGGTGGCCGGCAACCCGGTACTGTCAACGCCTAACGGTCGGCAACTGGACGGCGCCTTGGCGGGGCTGGAGTTCATGCTCAGCATCGACCTGTACATCAACGAAACCACGCGCCATGCCGACCTGATCCTGCCGTCGACGTCGGCCCTGGAAAACGACCATTACGACAGCACGTTCAACTTGCTGGCCGTCCGCAACGTCACCCGCTTCAACCGCGCCATTCTCCCCAAGCCCGAAGGGGCGCTGCACGACTGGGAAATCTTCGTAGGCCTTGCCCAGGCGTTTGCCGCGCGTGCACAGCAGCCGCTGAAACCCACCGCGCCGCCCGCGCACATGATCGACCTGGCGTTGCGCAGTGGCCGCTATGGCCATGACACCCCCTGGAAGCTGTCACTGGAGGCGTTGGACTCCCACCCTCATGGCCTCGACCTCGGCCCGCTGCAGCGCAACCTGGGCGCGCGCCTGGCGACGGCCGGAAACACCGTCCAGGCGGCACCCCAGGTGTTGCTACAGGACTTGCAGCGCCTGGCCCTGCAGGCCCTTCCGGCGCCAGGCCAACTGCTGCTGATCGGCCGTCGGCATGTGCGCAGCAACAATTCGTGGATGCACAACTACCACAGGCTGGTCAAAGGCAAGCCACGGCATCAGTTGCTGATGCACCCTGATGACATGCAGCACAGGTGCTTGCAGGATGGCCAGCGGGTTCGGGTGAGTTCCCGCACCGGCACCGTGGAAGTTGAGGTGCAGGGTTGCCACAACATGATGCCCGGCGTGGTCAGCCTGCCTCACGGTTATGGTCATGGGTTGAAGGGTGTGCACATGCAGGTAGCCCAGCGCCAGCCAGGTGCCAGCGCCAACGACCTGACCGACGAACGCCTGCGTGACCCGGTATCGGGCAACGCAGCGCTCAATGGCGTCCCCGTGCAGGTAGAGGCCGCCTGAGGGCACGAGCATGCCGCTCGGCTTTCCGTTACAATGCCTCACCGTGCCGACGACGACGTCGCAAAGTTAAGCCGAGGTGCTACATGGATATCATCGAAACGATCAAAGAGCAGATTGCCAACAACACCATTCTGCTCTACATGAAGGGCTCGCCGAATGCACCGCAATGCGGTTTTTCTGCGCGTGCTTCCCAGGCGGTCATGGGTTGCGGCGAGAAGTTCGCCTACGTCGACATCCTGCAGAACCCGGAAATCCGCGCCAACCTGCCTAAATATGCCAACTGGCCAACCTTCCCCCAGCTCTGGGTGGGTGGCGAGCTGGTTGGCGGCAGCGACATCGTGCTGGAAATGTTCGAAAACGGTGAGCTGCAGACGCTCATCAAGGATGCCGCCGCCAAGGCCAAGGCTGCCGAAGCCTGATAGGCAGCGAGCCACAAAAAAAACCCGCCAATGGCGGGTTTTTTTATGGCGTTGGGATCATTCCTCGCCCATCTGCGACTGCAGGTAGTTCTCGATGCCGATCTTGTCGATGAGGCTCAGCTGGGTTTCCAGCCAGTCGATGTGCTCTTCCTCGGATTCGAGGATGTCTTCGAGCATGTCACGCGAACCGAAGTCCCCGGCCGTTTCGCAGTGGGCGATGGCGGCTTTCAGGTCCAGCAGGCCTTTCTGCTCGATCTTCAGGTCGCATTCGAGCATTTCCTTGGTGTGCTCGCCGATCAGCAACTTGCCCAGGTCCTGAACGTTGGGAATGCCTTCGAGGAACAGAATACGCTTGATCAGTTTGTCAGCGTGCTTCATCTCGTCGATGGACTCTTTGTACTCGTGCTTGCCGAGTTTGTTCAGGCCCCAGTCTTCGTACATGCGGGCATGCAGGAAGTACTGGTTGATGGCGACCAGCTCGTTTCCGAGGATCTTGTTGAGATGCTGGATGACGCTGATGTCGCCTTTCATGGGTGTTCCTGCCCTGTCGAAGTGTGCCAATACTGCGAAGTTTGAGCTGGATGCCCGGGCCTGTCAAACCTAAGTTATTGAATAATAAATGAAAATTAATAGGAATAAGAATGTTTGTGAACCGCGTTGGAGCCCTAACTTATTGAATTATGAGCATAAAAAAACCGGACACGAGGTCCGGTTTCGGGAAACGGTGGTATTCAGGCAGTGGTAAATTCCACGGGGTAGGGCAGCGCCGCCTGGCTGACCTGGAGGTCGGTCAGCGTTTCGCGCACCACCTGCTTGGCCAGGCACGCACATTTGCCACATTGGCTGGCGACATTGGTCGCGGCACGGACTTCCTTGTAGCTGCAGCATCCTTCATAGATCGCATCGCGGATCTGTCCGTCGGTGACGCCGACACAAAGACACACATACATAAGGGCTGACCATCGCTGGCGGGATCGATGGGGTGGAGCTTAATGTGAATGAGAATGCTTGTCAAAGTGGTTTCAGAAGGCATTTACCGAAGGCGACCGACGGTCGCTCATCACCGGAGTCGGCCTGTCATGAGAAGCCGTGTATGATGGTCAACCTTTGCTGGATGTCGGGCAGGGCCCGGCAACAGGTTATTCACCCTCATCAGGAGATTACAATGAGCGTACTCGTTGGCAAGAAAGCCCCCGATTTCACTGTACCGGCCGTGCTGGGCAATGGCGAGATCGTCGACAGCTTCAACCTGGCCTCGGCCATCAAGGGCAAGTACGGCCTGGTGTTCTTCTACCCGCTGGACTTCACCTTTGTCTGCCCGTCCGAGCTGATCGCGCTGGACAACCGCATCCCAGACTTCCAGGCCCGCAACGTGGAAGTGATCGGCGTCTCGATCGACTCGCACTTCACCCACAATGCCTGGCGTAACACCCCGGTCAACAATGGCGGTATCGGCCAGGTGAAGTACACCCTGGCTGCCGACATGACCCACGAAATCTGCAAGGCCTACGACGTTGAGTCCGAAGGCGGCGTGGCGTTCCGTGGCGCGTTCCTGATCGACACCAACGGTGTGGTTCGCTCGCAGATCATCAACGACCTGCCGCTGGGCCGTAACATGGACGAGCTGCTGCGTCTGGTCGATGCCCTGCAGTTCCACGAAGAGCACGGCGAAGTCTGCCCTGCCAACTGGAAAAAAGGCGACAAGGGCATGAACGCTTCGCCAGAAGGCGTTGCTGCCTACCTGAGCGAGAACGCCGGCAAGCTGTAATGCCAGCCATTTGCCCAAGGGCTTGAACCTGCCCTGGGGGCATAAAAAAACCGATGCTCGCGAACGGGCATCGGTTTTTTTTTGCCGCAGGGTCGGCGGTACTGGGGATCAACCCTGGCGCCAGCCGCCCATGTCCTTCCAGCGGTTGACGATGCCGCAGAACAGTTCGGCGGTTTTCTCCGTGTCGTAGCGGGCCGAGTGGGCCTCGCGACCGTCGAAATCGATGTCGGCGCTTTGGCAGGCACGGGCCAGCACCGTTTGACCGTAGGCCAGGCCCGCCAGGGTGGCGGTATCGAAGCTGGAGAAGGGGTGGAACGGGTTGCGCTTGAGGTCGTTGCGCGCTACTGCAGCGTTAAGGAAGCCCAGGTCGAAGCTGCTGTTGTGGCCGACCAGAATGGCACGCTTGCAACCGTTGGCCTTCAGCGCCTTGCGGATGCCGCGGAAGATGTCGGTGAGTGCCGCTTCTTCGCTGACCGCCATGCGCAATGGGTGGTCCAGTTTGATGCCGGTGAACTCGAGTGCCGCTGCCTCGATGTTGGCACCCTCGAACGGTTCCACGCGGTGGAAGTAGGTGTGCTCCGGGAACAGGAAGCCTTTTTCGTCCATGCCGATGGTGACGGCTGCAATTTCCAGCAGGGCGTCGGTGGCGCTGTTGAAGCCGCCTGTTTCCACATCCACCACTACGGGCAGGTAACCGCGGAAGCGCTCGGCCATGGGGTGGCGTGAGCCCGTGTTGCCCTGGGTGTCCAGGTCGTCTTCGTACAGGTCCTCGCTCACGCGCGTTCCTCCAGCAGGCGCCAGCGCAGCTTTTCTCCGGCGCGTAGCGGAATCACGGTCTGCTCGCCAAACGGCAGGCTGTCAGGGGCGGTCCATTCGTCACGCACCAGGGTGATGGTGTCGGTGTTCGCCGGCAGGCCATAGAACGCCGGGCCATGAAGGCTGGCAAAGCCTTCGAGCTTGTCCAGTGCGTTGCGCTGCTCGAACGCCTCGGCATACAGCTCGATGGCGGCATAAGCGGTGTAGCAGCCAGCACAACCGCAGGCGGCTTCCTTGGCATGGCGGGCATGGGGCGCCGAGTCGGTACCCAGGAAGAACTTTGGGTTGCCGCTGGTTGCAGCATCCAGCAACGCCACTTGGTGGGTATTGCGCTTGAGGATGGGCAGGCAGTAGAAGTGCGGGCGGATACCGCCAACCAGCATGTGGTTGCGGTTGTACAGCAAATGCTGCGCGGTGATGGTGGCGCCGACGTTGGCCGAGGCCTCGGTGACGAACTGGGCGGCATCCGCGGTGGTGATGTGCTCGAACACCACCTTCAAGGTAGGGAAGCGCTCGACCAGACGGCGCATGTGCTCGTCGATGAAACGCTTCTCGCGGTCGAACACGTCAATTTCGCTGCGGGTGACTTCACCGTGCACCAGCAGCGGCATGCCGACGTCTGCCAGCGCCTCGATGGCCGGGAAGATGTTGTCGATGCTGGTCACGCCCGAATCGGAGTTGGTGGTGGCGCCTGCCGGGTACAGCTTGGCCGCATGCACGAAGCCGCTGGTCTTGGCGGCCCGGATGTCCTCGGGGCTGGTGCGGTCGGTGAGGTACAGCACCATCAGGGGCTCGAACCGGCTGCCGGCCGGCCGCGCCGCCAGGATGCGTTCACGGTAGGCTTGGGCTTCAGCGGCATTGCGCACCGGTGGTACCAGGTTGGGCATGATGATGGCGCGGGCGAAGGTACGCGCCACATCACCAACGGTGTGGGGCAGGACGGCACCATCACGCAGATGGATGTGCCAGTCGTCGGGGCGCAGGAGGGTCAGGCGATCGGACATTGAGGATTCCAGGCGGGTCGAACTCAAGGCGCAATGCTACCGGAAAACCCCCGGGCGAGCACGGGTATCAAGTTTTCCGCGTGCTGTCCGATAGCCTGAAAGTAAGTTGTCGAACTCTGTGGAGCCACCCGTGCGCCAGCGTTACCTAGCCCTGTTCACCTTGTGCGCCAGCCTGCCGGCCGGCGCGCTGACATTCCAGACGCGCATGGAGAATATTGCCTGGAAGGTCGAAGGTGACCTGTTCGAATGCCGGCTCATCCAGCCCATCGAGGGTTTCGGCAGTGGCGAGTTCGTGCGCCGTGCCGGCGAACAACCGGTCTTCCAGTTGCGCTCGGACAGCAACGCATTGGGCGCCGGCGGCGCCAGCCTGCTGGCAGCGGCGGCGCCGTGGCAGCCCGGGCGGGGTGACATCAACCTGGGCAATGTGCGGCTGGCGCGCACAGGGCTGTTGTTCAGCTCGTCCCAAGGCCAGGCCAGCCGCTTGATAAACGGCCTGCTGGACGGGCGCAGCACCGTGGTGCGCAACTTTACCGGCGAGGGCGGCAGGCCGATGGAGGTGCGCGTGTTGCCGGTCAGTTTCGCCAAGGCCTACGGCGATTACCAAGTGTGTGCGGCCAAGCTGCTGCCGGTCAATTACGACCAGGTGCGCCAGACCCAGGTCGGCTTCCCAGGCGGGGGTATCGACCTGGACCAGAACGCCAAGGCGCGCCTGAACGTGATCCTGGACTACATGAAGGCCGACCCCACGGTCAACCAGGTGGAACTCAATGGCCACTCGGACAACAGCGGCAACCGCCTGACCAACCGCGACCTGTCGCGCCGTCGTGCCTTGGCCGTGGCAGATTACCTGATTGCTCACGGCGTGCCGGAGGAACACATCACGGTGCGCTTCCACGGCGAACGTTATCCGCTGGCGAAGAACTCCACGGCCGCGAACCGAGCACGCAATCGACGCGTCAGTATCGAACTGGAGCGCGTTGCCGTGGCTGAAAAGCCGGCTGAGAAACCCGCGCAGCAGGTGGCACCTGCTGCGACGGGCGCTGGCGCTGCAGCACCGGCCCAGGCACCGGCTGCCAAGGCACCCTGAGGCCTGAAACTCCGTCGCGCCGCCATAATTTCTTGTCGCTTTGTCGTCAGAAGCTGTCGCGCCACTGTAAATCCGCACGCAACGCCGTTAGAATCGGGCCTTTTCCGTACAACCCCGTGGAGTGATGGCATGGCGGACGTAAAAAAGGTCGTACTGGCGTATTCCGGCGGCCTTGATACTTCGGTGATTCTCAAGTGGCTGCAAGATACCTACAACTGCGAAGTGGTGACCTTCACCGCTGACCTGGGGCAGGGCGAAGAGGTCGAGCCGGCGCGCGCCAAAGCTCAGGCGATGGGCGTCAAGGAGATCTACATCGACGACCTGCGCGAAGAATTCGTTCGCGACTTCGTGTTCCCGATGTTCCGTGCCAACACCGTCTACGAGGGTGAGTACCTGCTGGGTACTTCCATCGCCCGTCCGCTGATCGCCAAGCGCCTGATCGAGATCGCCAACGAAACCGGCGCCGATGCCATTTCCCACGGTGCTACCGGCAAAGGCAACGACCAGGTTCGCTTCGAACTGGGTGCCTATGCCCTCAAGCCAGGCGTGAAGGTGATTGCGCCATGGCGTGAGTGGGACCTGCTGTCCCGCGAGAAGCTGATGGACTACGCCGAAAAGCACGGCATCCCGATCGAGCGCCATGGCAAGAAGAAGTCGCCTTACTCGATGGACGCCAACCTGCTGCACATCTCCTATGAGGGCGGTGTGCTGGAAGACACCTGGACCGAGCACGAAGAAGACATGTGGCGTTGGAGCGTGTCCCCGGAGAGTGCCCCGGACCAGGCGACCTACATCGAACTCACCTACCGCAACGGTGACATCGTCGCCATCGACGGTGTAGAGAAAACCCCTGCGACCGTGCTGGCCGACCTCAACCGCATCGGCGGCGCCAACGGTATCGGCCGTCTGGATATCGTCGAGAACCGTTACGTGGGCATGAAGTCGCGCGGCTGCTACGAGACCCCTGGCGGCACCATCATGCTCAAGGCACACCGTGCCATCGAGTCGATCACCCTGGACCGTGAAGTGGCTCACCTCAAGGATGAGCTGATGCCCAAGTACGCCAGCCTGATCTACACCGGCTACTGGTGGAGCCCAGAGCGCCTGATGCTGCAGAAAATGATCGATGCTTCGCAGGTGAACGTGAATGGCGTGGTTCGCCTGAAGCTGTACAAGGGCAACGTGACCGTGGTTGGCCGCAAATCGGACGACTCGCTGTTCGATGCCAACATCGCGACGTTCGAAGAAGACGGGGGCGCCTACAACCAGGAGGACGCTGCCGGCTTCATCAAGCTCAATGCGCTGCGCATGCGCATTGCGGCGAACAAAGGTCGCTCGATGCTCTAAGCGTCAACGGCTGCCTGAAGAACCCCCGCCCTGTGCGGGGGTTTTTTGTGCGCGAAAGCCAAGCGCTCAGCTCGCCACAGCGGGGCTCGGCGTGTTCATCGGGCTGATGGAAAGGCGAATGCGTTGGCATGTTTGCAGGTTGCAGAATTGCCAGGTGCGTGCCGGTTCCGCGGGCTCGGCCAACGTGAGCAGCAGTTGCTTTTCCAGTAATTGGCAGGCATCTGGCCCGGAAAACATGAAGGTCACCTGCTCGGCGTTTATCGGTTCATTGTTCAATGCTGCCGTTTTTGAATCCGTATCGCGTGTGGGTGCCCCATCAGCCGATACCGCCCGGGGAAGGGCGGGGCTGTAGAACGACTTGTAATTGAAGTTCAGCGTCAAGAAGAACAATGCCGTTAGAAAAAACGGGAAGCCGACCAGGAACCACGTGTAGAGCTTCTGGCTGGCCTCGCTCAAGAACGGCAGTGTGGCGAGCGCGGAGGCTTCGATAATGCCGGCGAAGATGGCGATGATGGTCAGCGGGGCAACTGGTTGTACTTGTGGCATGGGGCCGTCTCCTGCGGAGTGGACCCATGATTACCCTACACGGCTGCTCACGTAGAAGCCTGCACTGTTTCCCCGGCTGGGAAATATCCCCTGATTTGCCCGATGAACCTCATTTTCGGCTTTATAGTTTCCACTATCGCCCAAGCTATTGTTACTTATTCCAATCGTATCGAGTGGGTGGCGCTGTTACGCTTACTTGCAGGTATAGATAATAGTCTTGTTACAACTATAATTATTAGTTGTAGGAAATTTCTGTAAGTGCTGTAAGGCCCTTCTGTTCATCTATTTCCAAGATAAAACCCCGCGCCATCCTTACTTCTGTCGGTTATCGTGGCGCACTAACGCAACAGCAATGAATGGATATCGCATGAACAAAGTGCTTATCGTGGACGATCATCCGGTGATACGTCTGGCCGTACGCATGCTGATGGAGCGACATGGGTATGACGTCGTCGCAGAGACCGACAACGGGGTGGCGGCCCTGCAGCTCACCCGGCAGCATCTCCCGGACATCGTGGTACTGGACATTGGTATCCCCAAGCTCGATGGCCTTGAGGTAATCGCGCGCATGGCCAGCTCCAGCCCGGGCAGCAAGGTGCTGGTGCTGACCTCCCAGGCGCCGGGTAACTTCTCCATGCGCTGCATGCAGGCGGGGGCGGCAGGCTATGTGTGCAAGCAGCAGGAACTCACCGAGTTGCTCAGCGCCATCAAGGCTGTACTGTCGGGCTACAGCTATTTCCCCAACCAGGCACTGCATGCCTCGCGTGGCAGGTGCGGGGGTAGCGAAACAGAGATGGTCAACCGCCTCTCGGCGCGCGAGATGACGGTATTGCAGCAACTGGCAAGGGGGCGGTCCAACAAGGAAATAGCCGACAGCATGTACCTGAGCAACAAAACGGTCAGTACCTACAAGTCTCGGCTGCTGCTCAAGCTCAATGCACGTTCCCTGGTGGACCTTATCGAACTGGCGCAGCGGCAAGGGCTGAACTGATCCCCATGGGTAAAGCCTCCTGCAGGGAGGCTTTGCGAAGGCTAGAAGTCGTAGTCGAAATCAGCCAACTGCTTCTGCAGGCGGCGTTCCTCAAGCAGGTTATCGATGGTGCGACGTTTGCTCAGGTTGGTCTTTGCCGGTTCCACTTGAGGCTCTGCATCCTCCTCAGTGGCAACAAAATCATCTTCGATCGACAGGTCGTCTTTGTCGGTACTCATGCGTCGCTCCAAGCCAAGGGGCCGATGGCCGACCTTATAACCAGAAAGCGCACGCTGGTAAAAAAGATTTTTTCAATCGAGACGGGCAGTTTTCAGCTATCGGTTCAATCGTCACTGGTTTTGTGCTTGTATTCGCACAAGTCCTCGATACGGCAGCTTCCACAGCGCGGCTTGCGGGCCTGGCAGACGTAGCGCCCGTGCAGGATCAACCAGTGGTGGGCGTCGAGCAGGTAGTCCTTGGGCACGAACTTGACCAGTTTCTTTTCCACTTCCAGTACGGTCTTGCCCGGTGCGATGCCGGTGCGGTTGCTGACCCGAAAGATATGGGTGTCTACGGCCATCGTCGGTTGGCGGAAGGCCGTGTTCAGTACCACGTTGGCCGTCTTGCGCCCGACACCGGGCAAGGCCTCCAGGGCTTCGCGGGTTTCTGGCACCTGGCCGCCATGACGCTCGATCAACAGGCGGCACGCCTCGATCACATTCTTGGCCTTGCTGTTGTACAGGCCGATGGTCTTGATGTACTGGCTAAGGCCATCCACGCCGAGGGCATGGATGGCCTCGGGGGTGTTGGCCACTGGAAACAGGCGCGCGGTGGCCTTGTTGACCCCCACGTCGGTGGACTGGGCCGACAGGGTTACCGCCACCAGCAGCTCGAACGGCGTGGTGTAGGCGAGCTCGGTCTTTGGGTCGGGGTTGTCTTCGTGCAGCCGGCGGAAGATTTCCAGGCGTTTGGCGGCATTCATGGAGTCGAGGTGTTCCTGGAAGGCGTTGATGGGCAGATGAGCCAGGCATCAGCCACGTAATGCGTGATGGCGGGCAGCGCCCCTGGCCACTGCCCGCTGTTCGAGAGTGGGGCCGCATCAGCGGCCCCGGTCGACAGTTACTTGATGCGCTGGCCTGGCTTGGCGCCGCTGTCGGGGCTCAGCAGGTAGATCTCTTCACCGCCAGGGCCGGCAGCCATGACCATGCCTTCAGACACCCCAAAGCGCATTTTGCGGGGTTTGAGGTTGGCCACCATCATGGTCAGGCGGCCTTCGAGCTTGGACGGGTCTGGGTAAGCCGACTTGATACCCGAGAACACGTTGCGGCGCTCGTCGCCGATATCCAGGGTCAGTTGCAGCAGCTTGTCGGCGCCGGCAACCGCCTCGGCTTTGACGATGAGCGCCACGCGCAGGTCGACGGCGGCAAAGGTATCGAATTCGATCTCGGCGGCCAACGGGTCCTTGGCCAGCTCGCCATTACCGACCGTAACCTTGGCCTCGGCGGCCAGCAGGTCTTCCTTGCTGGCTGCGACCATGGCTTCGACCTTGGCAGGTTCGATGCGGCTCATCAGCGCCTTGAACGGGTTCAGCGTGTGGTTTTCCAGGCGCGTTGCATGGTCGCCCCAGGCCAGAGGTGGCACGTTGAGGAAGGCCTCGGCGTCCGCCGCCAGCACCGGCAGTACCGGTTTCAGGAAAATCACCAGCTGGCGGAACAGGTTCACGCCCTGGGCGCAAATAGCCTGCACTTCGTCCTGCTTGCCTTCCTGCTTGGCCAGCGACCAGGGGGCCTTGTCGGCGATCCAGGCGTTGGCGCGGTCGGCCAGGGCCATGATTTCGCGCATGGCGCGGCCGAAGTCGCGGCCCTCGTAGGCTTCGGCGATGGACGGGGCTGCCGCCAGGAAGGCCTGCGTGAGCTCGGGCGCCGCATCGCCGGCCACCATCACACCGGCGTTGCCTTTGTGAATGAACCCGGCGCAGCGGCTGGCAATGTTGACCACCTTGCCCACCAGGTCGGAGTTCACCTTCTGCACGAAGTCTTCGAGGTTGAGGTCTAGGTCGTCGACGCCACGGCCCAGCTTGGCTGCGTAGTAGTAGCGCAGGTACTCGGGCTGCAGGTGATCGAGGTAGGTACGGGCCTTGATGAAGGTACCGCGCGACTTGGACATCTTGGCGCCGTTGACGGTGAGGTAGCCATGCACGTTCACTGCCGTGGGCTTGCGCAGGCCCGCACCCTCAAGCATGGCTGGCCAGAACAGGGCGTGGAAGTTGACGATGTCCTTGCCGATGAAGTGGTACAGCTCGGCCTTGGAGCCCTGGCTCCAGAACGCGTCGAAATCCAGCTCCGGGCGGCGGGCGCACAGGTTCTTGAAGCTGGCCATGTAGCCGATCGGTGCGTCCAGCCACACGTAGAAGTACTTGCCTGGCTCCCCTGGGATCTCGAAGCCGAAATACGGCGCGTCACGGGAGATATCCCACTCCTGCAAGCCGGCATCCAGCCACTCGGCCAGTTTGTTGGCGACGGCGTCCTGCAGTGTGCCGCTGCGGGTCCACTGCTGCAGCATGGCCTGGAAATCAGGCAGCTTGAAGAAGAAATGCTGGGAATCGCGCAGCACCGGGGTGGCCCCGGAAATAGCAGATTTAGGGTCTTTCAGTTCGGTAGGCGCATAGGTAGCGCCGCACTTTTCACAGTTGTCGCCGTACTGGTCCTCGGCCGCACATTTGGGGCAGGTGCCCTTGATGAAGCGGTCGGCCAGGAACATGCCTTTTTCTGGGTCGAAGTACTGGGTCACCGAACGGGTGGCAATGTGACCGGCTTCGCGCAGGCGGGTGTAGATCAGGCTCGACAGCTCGCGATTCTCTTCGCTGTGGGTCGAGTGGAAGTTGTCGAAATCCACCAGGAAGTCGGCAAAATCGGCGCTGTGCTCGGCCTGCACATTGGCGATCAACTGCTCCGGGGTAATGCCTTCCTTTTCGGCACGCAGCATGATTGCCGAGCCGTGGGCATCGTCAGCGCAGACGTAGATGCACTGGTTGCCGCGCATTTTCTGGAAGCGAACCCACATGTCTGTCTGGATGTACTCGAGCATATGGCCAAGGTGGATCGATCCATTGGCATAGGGCAAGGCGCTGGTGACGAGAATCTGACGTGGCTCGGACATGGTGGCTCGGCTACTTTCCTGGCGACGGGGTGAAAATGAGGATGATCGGCCACTATAAAGGGCTGGCGAAGATATTTCACCCCGCGCACGCATCTGTTGACGATTGACGGGTTAGGATAGGCGCCTGTTTTACATTCAGTTTGCCAATGGGAGTGTCCATGAGTGCCGTCACCCGCGCCGCCGTCGAAGGCGTGCTTCGCCAGTACACCGACCCCTACCTCAACCAGGACCCGGTCAGCGCCGGCTGTGTGCGTGCCATCGAGATCGACGGCGGGCAGGTCAACGTGCAGTTGCAACTGGGCTACGCCGCCGGGCTGTTCAAGCAGGGCTGGGCTCAGGTGCTGCAGACCGCCATCGGCAACCTTGAGGGGGTTGCCGGCGCCCAGGTTGCCATCGATTGCGTGATCGCCCCGCACAAGGGCCAGGCCCAGGTGCCCGCGATGGCCAACGTCAAGAACATCATTGCCGTTGCGTCGGGCAAGGGGGGGGTGGGCAAGTCCACCACAGCGGCCAACCTTGCCTTGGCGCTGGCCCGCGAAGGCGCGCGCGTGGGTATTCTGGATGCCGATATCTACGGCCCCAGCCAGGGTGTGATGTTCGGCATCGCCGAGGGCACCCGCCCACAGATTCGCGAGCAGAAGTGGTTCGTGCCGATCAAGGCCCATGGCGTCGAAGTGATGTCCATGGCCTTCCTGACCGATGACAACACGCCCATGGTGTGGCGTGGCCCGATGGTGTCGGGCGCGCTGTTGCAACTGGTCACGCAGACCGCCTGGGACGACCTGGACTACCTGGTCATCGACATGCCACCGGGCACCGGCGACATTCAGCTGACGCTGGCGCAGAAGGTGCCGGTGGCAGGTTCGGTGATCGTCACTACCCCGCAGGACCTGGCACTGCTGGATGCGCGTAAAGGTGTGGAGATGTTCCGCAAGGTCAACATCCCGGTGCTGGGTGTGGTCGAGAACATGGCTGTGCACATCTGCTCGAACTGTGGCCATGCCGAGCACCTGTTCGGTGAGGGCGGCGGTGAAAAACTGGCAGCCCAGTACGGCGTCGACCTGCTGGCTTCGTTGCCCTTGTCGATGCTGATTCGCGAGCAGGCTGACAACGGCAAGCCGACGGCGATTGCCGAGCCGGAGAGCCAGATCGCCATGATCTACCAGGAACTGGCCCGGCAGGTAGGTGCGCGCATCGTGCTGCGTGAAGCCACAGCCCCTGCCATGCCGAGCATCACCGTTAGCGACGACTGAGCCACCTGCGCCGCGCCAGCGGCGCCACACCCTCAAATGCCAGGCATGAAAAAACCCGCCATGAGGCGGGTTTTTTTGAAGGCAGGGAAGCTAGATCGACTTAGGCGATCTGAACTTCTTCAGCCTGCATGCCTTTCTGGCCGCGGGTAGCGACGAAAGTAACAGCCTGGCCTTCTTTCAGGGTTTTGAAGCCGTCAGCTTGGATGGCTTTGAAGTGCACGAACAGGTCGTCGCCCGACTGAGGGGTGATGAAGCCGTAGCCTTTCTCATCGTTGAACCACTTGACAACACCGGATTGACGGTTGGACATTTTTCTGTCTCCTTGGACAATTTAATTACGGTCAGGAAAAACCCTGCCCGGGACTGAGCGCAAAGAGAGCAGAAAATTCAGCGATGGGCCGATCAGGATCGTGCATCAAACTAGAGATTCTCGGTGTCACGTGCAGCACAGTGGCGCCACCTTACCCCACTTTCTGCAACCTGCCAATGGTCAGAAGCGGCTTTACCCAAATTCAGATCGGTGGCAGCTGCAAGCCCCGGCCTGCGTGGATTGCAGCCCTGATACGGATGAAACTTTGAAGACCGGGCCAGGACCGGTAAGATGCGCGTCTGTATTTTTACCTTGCACCTTCTTTCAGGACAGCCCGCCATGAGCATCAAATCGGACAAGTGGATTCGCCGCATGGCGCAGGAACACGGCATGATCGAGCCGTTCGTCGAACGCCAGGTCCGCGGCGAGCAAGACAGCCGGGTCATCTCGTTCGGCGTGTCCAGCTACGGCTACGACGTTCGCTGCGCCGACGAATTCAAGGTGTTCACCAACATCAACTCGGCCACCGTCGACCCGAAGAATTTCGATGAGGGCAGCTTCGTCGACATCAAGAGCGACGTGTGCATCATCCCCCCCAACTCGTTCGCCCTGGCCCGCACCGTGGAGTACTTCCGCATCCCCCGCGACGTGCTGACCATCTGCCTGGGCAAGAGCACCTATGCCCGGTGCGGCATCATCGTCAACGTGACGCCGCTCGAACCCGAGTGGGAAGGCCACGTGACCCTGGAGTTCTCTAACACCACCACGCTCCCGGCGAAGATCTACGCCAACGAAGGCGTGGCCCAGATGCTGTTCCTGCAGTCGGACGAAGAGTGCGAAGTGTCCTACAAAGACCGCGGCGGCAAGTACCAGGGCCAGCGCGGTGTGACCCTGCCGCGCACCTGACCCGACCGGCGCGGGGAATTTCACGCGCCTTTGGCACTCCAACCTGTAACCGTGCCGGTATGCATGACGCTTATCGGCTGATGTCAGGAGGTGCCAATGAAACTCCATCCCACCATCAGTGCAAAGCTGGCAGGCCTGCAGCCCAATCACATCGGATTGCTGTCGTGGTCGCTGCTGGCTCAGCCCTTGCCCATGCATGCCGGGGGCGTGCCGGGTCAGCCCGACCCGGATACACCCCAGCCGGGTCAGCCTGGCGATACGCCGCCCATGGAACCCGGCGAGCCAACCTTGCCGGACGAGGCGCCACCCGCCCCCGTGGCCTGACGGCTGCTACAGCGGCCAGACGCGCCCTGCGCCAGCCAGATAAATACGGCTGGCCTGGGTAGGCTCAATTTCCCAGCCCCCGGTAAACTCGCCGAAGGCCGGCAGCAGGCACACCTCGTTGTCGATCACGAAACAGGGCAGGCGCAGGCGCTGGCGCGCTTTGCCACGCAGTACGAATGCGGGGTGCACGTGGCCTGCCAGCACGGTATGCGTAGGGTGCGCTTCGGGCTCGTGTTGCAGCGCAAAGGGCCCCATTATCCAAGGCTCATCAACCACATCGATCCCCAGTGAAACGGGTGGGTCCCCAGCATGGCGGTCGTGGTTGCCGCGGATCAGCACGATGCTTAGCTGTGGATGGCGTTCTCGCCACGCCTGCACCAGCGCCAGCGTGGCAGGCGCGCGCGCCGTACGCGCATGCAGAAAGTCCCCTAACACGATGAGCAGCTCGCATTCATGCTCAGCCAGCAAGGTATCGAGCCTGGCCAGGGTGGCCTGGGTGGTGCCCCGTGGCACGGGTTGGTGCAGGGCGCGATAACTGGCGGCCTTGCCGATATGCACGTCGGCTACCAACAGCGCCCGGCGGGCGGGCCAGTAAATCGCCTTGTCCGGCAGCAACCAAAGTTTCTGGCCGCACAACTCGATTGCACAATGGGTGGTCATGGCCGCCTCCTTGGCCGCCGGCCCGTGTACGTCACAGACCGTAGAACCCGACACCGCGTGATATTCGTCAATTGCCTCAACCTGCTGCACTCTCCAGTTCGGCGACCATCCGCGCGATGCGGTCCGCCAGCTTTTCGGTAGAAAGGGTTTCGCGCATGCCTTCCACCAGCAACGCGAAGGCCAGCGGCCCGGTGCGTTTCAGTACCTGCAGGTCCAGCTTCAGGCCTGCCATCTTCAACAACTGGCGATTCAGCCGCTCGATTTCCAGTTCCTCATTGAGCACCTCGTCACGCGCTTGCCCCAGCAGCAGGTTGCCCGCGTCGTGCTTGCGAAATACTTCGTAAAACAGCCCACTGGAGGCCTGTATCTGGCGCATGCTCTTCTGCGCTGCAGGGTACCCGCCGAAGACCAGCCCAGAGATCTGGGCAATTTCGCGGAAGCGGCGCAGCGCCATTTCGCCGGCATTGAGGCTGGCCAGTACGTCATCCAGCAGATGCTCCGGGCTGAGCGCGCGGGGCAGGTAGGTTGCCCAGTCCACCTGGCCGGGGCTGAGCAGCTCGAAGCCATAGTCATTGACGGCGATGGACACCGACAAGGGCTGCTCACGGCTCACGCGCCAGGCGATCAGGTTGGCCAGCCCCATGTTGGCCATGCGACCAGCGAACGGGTACATGAACAGGTGCCAGCCCTGGCGGGATTTGAACGTCTCAGCCAGCAGCGTTGTACACGTCGGCAATGACGACCAATGGGCTTGCAGCGCCAGCAATGGCCGTACTGCGCGCATCTCTGGGCCGTCGTAGCGGCCATGGGCGGCGGCATCCAGCTGTTGCACCAGTGCGTCGGCCAGCTCGCTCGAAAGCGGCATGCGCCCGCCATTCCAGCGTGCCACTGCAGCCTTGCGCGCCGTGCTGCGCCGTACATACGCTGTCATGTTCTCGACGCGCACCAGTTCCAGCACGCGCCCGGCGAACACGAAGGTGTCACCTGGCCGCAAGCGTGCAATGAAGGCTTCCTCGACGCTGCCCAGCCCCTTGCCACCGCCGCCTTTGCTCCAGTATTTGAGGTGCAGGCTGGCATCGCTGACGATGGTGCCGATACTCATGCGATGGCGACGCGCCAGCCGTTCGCTGGCAACCTTGTACACACCGTCTGGCTGTGCTTCGACCCGCTGATAATCGGGGTAGGCCGTGAGCGAGCTGCCGCCATGGCAGACGAAGTCCAGTGCCCACTGCCACTGGCTGTCACGCAGTTCGGCAAACGCCCAGGTACTGCGTACTTCCGCCAACAGTGCCTGGGCATCGAAGCCACTGCCCAGGGCCATGCTGACCAAATGCTGCACCAAAACGTCCATGCACAACCGCGGCGAACGGCGGGCTTCGATATGGCCTTCGGCCAATGCCTGGCGAGCGGCGGCGGCTTCGACCAGCTCCAGGCTATGGGTGGGCACCAGGGTAATCCGTGAACGGCGCCCTGGCGCATGCCCCGAGCGCCCGGCCCGTTGCATGAGGCGGGCAATGCCTTTGGCCGAGCCGATTTGCAGCACCCGCTCGACCGGCAGAAAATCCACCCCCAGGTCCAGGCTGGACGTGCAGATCACCGCTTTCAGGCCACCCTGCTTGAGGCTGCGTTCTACCCAGTCGCGGGTTTCACGGGCCATGCTGGCGTGGTGCAGGGCGATCAGGCCGGCCCAGTCGGGGCGCAATTCGAGCAGGGCCTGGTACCAGATTTCGGCCTGCGCACGGGTATTGGTGAACACCAGGCAACTGCTGCTGGTGTCGATCTCCTCGGCCACTTGGCCGAGCATCTTCAGGCCCATGTGCCCGGCCCACGGAAAGCGCTCGATCGAGGCGGGCAGCAGGGTATCGACCAGCAAGGCCTTGTCCTGGCGCCCGCGTACCAGCTGGCCGCCCTGGGGCAGTAGTACATCCAGCGCGTGCTGCAGGTTGCCCAGGGTGGCCGACAGCCCCCAGGTGGGCAGCCCAGGGTGCCAGTGACGCAGGCGCGCCAAGGCCAGTTGCAACTGCACACCGCGCTTGTTGCCCAGCAGCTCATGCCATTCGTCCACCACCACCATGCGCAGGGTGGCGAAGTCGGCACTGGCCTGCGCGCGGGTCAGCAGCAATGTCAGGCTCTCGGGGGTGGTCACCAGCACACTGGGCATCCGCCGGGCTTGTCGGGCGCGCTCGGCACTGCCGGTGTCGCCGCTGCGCACGCCTACGCTCCAAGGCAGGCCCATCTCATCCAGGGGCGCCTGCAGGGCGCGGGCGGTGTCTGCCGCCAGGGCCCGCATGGGGGTGACCCAGATCACCTGCAACGGTGCAGCATGGCGCCCCTGGCCCTGGGCTTTGAACGCCCGCAGTGCGGCCAGCCACACGGCGTACGTCTTGCCCGCGCCCGTGTTGGCATGGAGCAGCCCCGATTCGCCCCGCTCGACGGCGGCCCAAACCCGCCGCTGGAACGCGAACGGCTTCCAGCCGCGTTGGGCAAACCAGGCGTTGGCAAGATCGGTGGTGGCGGGCATCGTACAGGTGGCCCCTCGAAGGCTGTGCTTCTACAGACCACCCGCAAGGTGCATTGGTTTTACCCGGTCAGTTGCCCAGCAGGTAGCCGCTGCGGCACACCTGCTCACCGGCCACATGGGCGATGACCATACCGGCGGTAGCCATGCGCCGAGTGCTGCGCGCATACATCAGCCCCGGCTGGGTGTTATGCAGCGCGGTTACCCGATCGCTGAGCGGGTCGATCACCTCGGCAATCAACTGGTCAGCTGCCAGGTAATCGCCTGGTTTGGCGTGGTACACCAGCAACCCGCCCAGTGCAGCGGTAACCGGCTCTACCGCTGCCAGCGGCGTGGCTGGCCTGGGCAAGGCAGGCAGGGCGGGGGCGGTTCCTTCGATCACGGCTGCATGGGTGAGGTAGTCGAGGATCGCCTGGGCGTCCTGACGCGCCAGGTCGTGGCTGACGTCGGCCTGGCCGCGCAGCTCCACGGTCACTGCGCAACACCCCAGCGTGATTGGGAAGCGCTTGCCAAAGCGTTGCTGCAGTTGCCACCACACCAGGCTGAAGCACTCGTCGAACGACTGCCCGCCCGAGTCGGTGGCCAGCAAGCTGGCCTGGGTGCCCAGGTAGCGGGCAAGCGGCTCAATCTGCGGCCAGGCATCCGGCGTGGTGTACAGGTGTTCGACGGCTTCGAAATCGCAGTGCAGGTCGATGACCAGCTCGGCATCGCAGGCCAGGCGCTGCAGGATAAGCCGCTGGGCCTGCAGAGGTGTATGCGCGGGGTGAGCGTCCAGGCCACGGCGCAGGTACTCGCGTATCAGTGCAGTGTTGTGCGCCGGGTCTTGGTTAAGGTGCGCTTCGATCTGGTCACCGATGCTATCGGACAGGTCGACGAAATTACGGTTGAAGTTCTGCCCGCTCTGCAGCTCGAAGCGTCCCAAGGGTGCGTCCAGCAGCACCTGTTCGAGGCCTACCGGGTTGGCCACCGGAACAAGGATGATTTCGCACTGCAGGCGGCCTTGCTGTTCCAGTTGCACCAGGCGCTGCTTGAGGTGCCACGCCACCAGCATGCCGGGTAATTCATCGGCGTGCAGCGAGGCCTGGATATACACTTTGCGCCCACCGCGTGGGCCGAAATGGAAGCTGTGGATCTGGCGAGTGATACCCGGAACGGGTGAGAGCAAGTCGTGGGTAGAGTGGTGCATGTTGGTCCTGAGTGCATGGCGAGAACGTGCTGCGACACGGGTCGGCTTACAGATAGAAGCACAGTTTCACGGCATGTGCTTATCGGTTTTACGCGACGCGTAGCGCAGACGCGGCGGTTCAGACCAACAAGGCCTGCAGGGTGGCCAGGTCATCCGCTTCGTCCACGGGCTTATCCTGGCGCCAGCGCAGCATGCGCGGGAAGCGCACGGCAATACCGCTTTTATGGCGCTTGGACAAGGCGATCCCCTCAAAACCCAATTCGAATACCAGGGTTGGGGTGACGCTGCGCACCGGGCCGAAGGTTTCCTGGGTAGTCTTGCGCACGATCGCGTCGACCTTGCGCATTTCTTCGTCGGTAAGGCCCGAGTAGGCCTTGGCGAAGGGGATCAGGCTGCGGCCGGGTGTGCCGGCCGGGGCATCCCAGACGGCGAAGGTGTAGTCGCTGTAAAGGCTTGCCCGGCGGCCATGGCCGCGCTGGGCATAGATCAGCACGGCATCCACGCTGAAAGGGTCGATCTTCCATTTCCACCAGGTGCCCATGTCCTTGGTGCGGCCCACGCCATACAGGGCTTCACGCTGCTTGAGCATCAGCCCCTCGACCCCCAGGCTGCGCGACTGCTCGCGCTGGCGGGCGAGGTCGGCCCAGTCAGGGCCCTCAAGCAGTGGCGACAGCAGCACCGGGGCCAGTGGGCAGGCCTCCAGCACGTTTTCCAGCTGCTTGCGCCGTTCATGCTGCGGGCGGCTGCGCCAGTCTTCGCCTTGCCATTCCAGCAGGTCGTAGGCCTGTAGCACTACCGGGGCCTCGCTCAGCAGCTTCTTGCCCAGCGTCTTGCGGCCCAGCCGCTGTTGCAACAGGGCGAAGGGTTGCACCGCCAGGTCGGCATCCGTAGTGCCGGGCTTCCACACCAGAATCTCGCCATCGAGCACCACACCGTCGGGCAGGGTCTGTGCCAGGCTTTGCAGTTCGGGGAAGCGCTCGGTGACCAGTTCCTCGCCCCGCGACCACACCCACAGCTGGCCGTCACGCTTGACCACCTGGGCGCGGATACCGTCCCACTTCCACTCGATCTGCCAGTCGCCTGGCGGCCCGAGCAGCGCCTCGAACTGCTCGGTAGGGGCTTGCAGCGGGTGCGCCAGGAAGAACGGATACGGCTGGCCACCGCGCTGGCTGTGCTCGTCGGCAGATTCGGGGGCAATCAACTGCTGGTAGCTGGCAGCGGTCGGGCGGTGGCTGATGTCGGTGTAGCCTACCAGCCGCTGGGCCACCCGTTTGGCATCCAGCTCCGCCAGTTGCGCCAGGGCACGGGTGACCAGCAGCTTCGAGACGCCCACACGAAAACTGCCCGTGATGAGTTTCAGGCACAGCATCAGGCTGGGGCGGTCCAGGCGTGCCCAGAGCGGTGGCAGGCGCTGCTGGATGTCTTCAGGTGGCAGGCCGCGCAATGGCAGCAGGTGGTTTTCAACCCAGTGAGCCAGGCCTTCCTGGTCTTGCTGGTGGCTTTCTGGCAATAGCAGGGAGATGGTTTCGGCAAGGTCGCCCACTGCCTGGTAGCTTTCTTCGAACAGCCAGTCAGGCAACCCGGCCAAGGCCCCGGCCAGCTCGCGCAGCACCCGGGTGGGCACCAGCTGACGCGGCCGGCCGCCTGCCAGAAAATACACAGCCCAGGCGGCATCCTCGGCGGGTGCGCTGGCGAAATAGCCCCGCAAGGCCTCGAGCTTGGCATTGCTGGAGGTGGTGCTGTCCAGGCGCAGATACAGTTCGGCGAACGCTTTCATGTGCCGGTCTCCGTGGTGGCTGCATCGTCTTCTTCGCCGTACTCGGTGACGAAGGCGCGGGCGTCCAGGCCCTGTTCCATCAGGTAGCGCACCAGCACGCTGACCGAGCCGTGGGTCACCATCACCCGCTCGGCCCCTGTCTGCCCGATGGCCCACAGCAGCCCTGGCCAGTCGGCGTGGTCAGACAACACGAAGCCGCGGTCGACGCCGCGCCGGCGCCGTGTGCCCCGCAGCAGCATCCAGCCACTGGCAAAGGCATCGCTGTAGTCGCCGAAGCGGCGCATCCAGCTGCTGCCCCCGGCTGATGGGGGGGCCAGCACCAGCGCCTTGCGCAGCAACGGGTCGTTGCGCGCAATGTCACCGGCGTAGCGGGTTTCGGGCAGGTACACCCCGGCTTCGCGGTACACGCGGTTGAGCGGCTCGACGGCGCCGTGCACCAGGATAGGGCCGATGCTGGGGTCTAGCCCATGGAGAATCCGTTGAGCTTTGCCGAAGGCATAGCAGAACAACACACTGGCCTTGCCCTGTTCGCTGTTGGCCCGCCACCAGGTATTGATGCCGGCAAAGATATCGGCCTGGGTGGGCCAGCGGTAGATGGGCAGGCCAAAGGTGGACTCGGTGATGAAGGTATGGCAACGCACTGGCTCGAACGGCGTGCAGGTGCCGTCGGGCTCGACCTTGTAGTCCCCGGACGCTACCCACACCTCGCCCTGGTACTCCAGGCGTACCTGTGCCGACCCCAGCACATGCCCTGCCGGGTGCAGGCTCAGGGTTACACCGTGGTGTTGCAGGCGTTCGCCGTAGGGCAGGGTCTGCAGGTTGATGTCCTTGCCCAGGCGGCTTCGCAGAATACCGGCGCCAGGTTCGGCGGTAAGGTAGTGGAGGTTGCCGGAGCGGGAATGGTCGCCATGGCCATGGGTGATGACGGCCCTGTCCACCGGCCGCCACGGGTCGATATAGAAATCACCGGGCGGGCAATACAGGCCTTCTGGGCGGGCAATGACAAGGTCCATGGCACGTACGCTGGTTGGGAGTTACCAGTTAGGAGCCACGGCAGCGAAGGGAAGTTCGACCGGTGGTATCACCGCCCCCGCTGCACAGCCCGCACGCGCGCCGTACCGCTTATTTGCCCGGCACCAGGGTGAGGCGCTGGTTGCCGTAGGCCCGGGCGAAGTTCTGCGGCTGCAGCGGCAACACCATGAAGCGCCCCTTGAACCAGGCGTCCAGGCCGTCACTGTAATGGGCGCTGGCCGGGTTGCCAGACTGCCCGCTGCTGGTCAGTACCTGGAGGGGTTCGGCCTGGCCGAAGTCGACCACCATGCGCGCTGAAGCGGGCAGGTGGGTGTCGAAACCGCTGCCCCAAGCGTACGGGGTCAGCGCCAGGGTGCTGAAGTCGCCACCGGCGGCTTGTGGTGGGCGGCTGATGGCATCCCCCAGGCCATGGTAGGCAGGCGCAGGCCAGCGGTACTGGTGCAGCTTGCCCCACTGCCAGGCGCGGCGGTCTGCGCCCAGTTGCGCGGTGCCTGCATCCACCGCCGCCGCGAGGCTGCGGGCAAGGATGGCGGGTTTGTCTTCTTTCTGTGGCGTGGTGCGGTCGTCCCAGAATGGGCTGTCATCGCGGCCAAGCAAGTGGTCGGCCTGGGCCGAGTACGACAGGCGGGCATTGCTGACAAAGGCTTGCCAGGCAGCGCCGGACTCTGGCCCCAGTTCGTCCAGGAAGGTTTCCCGGGCAAATGCCTGCAGAAACAGCGCATACAGCGCCGCATCGGCGGACACCGGGCTCATGCGCCCGTCGAAGGCCTTGAGCCGGGCCAGCGCATCGCGTGCCTTGTCACGCTGTGCGGCGGGCAGGGCGTCGATGGCCTGTTTCAGGGGCTGGGCCATGCCGGGGGCTTCGAACATCTGCTTGAGTTTGCCGGCCAACAAGGTCACCTGGTCGTTCTGCAGGGCCATCAGGCTGCGGCTGTCGTGGCGGCCGTTGCCCGCCAGTTGGCCCAGGCGCTCGGCCCGTTCCGGGTAGTACCAGGTGCTGGACAGCTGCATGCCGTAGCCTTTGGGCAGGCTGCGCTGGTTGGCATGGCCGATCCAGCCGGCGGTCGGGTCCTGGTCGTAGGGGTGCAGCATGGTATCGGCATAGCCGTCCCAGTCGTAGCGCCCGTCCCAGCCCGGCGAGGGCAGCAGGCCCTGGCCTTCGCGGCGGTTGGGGTAACGCCCGCTGACTTGCCAGGCGATATGGCCGGGCTCGGCGAACACGAAGTTCAGCGCAGCCGCCGTGACCTCGCGTGTACTGTCGAAGGCACGCTCCACATTCTTGGCACGGGTCAGGTCGAACAGCGCATCCAGGCTGCGATCACCCTTGGATTGCGGCAGGTTCAGGGCAAGACCAAGGCCGGCGCCGGGCGGTTGGGCCAGCAGGGTGCCGTGGCGGGTTTCGTACATCACTTCACGTTGAGGGCGCTGGCCGCGCACCAGGAATGTTTCGGTGCGGGCGCGGGCGGGCAGCCACTTGCCATCGGCCAGGTAGCTGAGCTGGTTGCCCTGGCGGCGCAATTGCTCGAGGAACAGGTCCTGGTTGTCAGCCATCACCGCGCTGCTGCTCCAGGCCAGTTGGCCGTTGTAACCCGACAGCACGATGGGCAGGCCGGGCAGCGACAAGCCTGCCACCTGGTACTTGCCGGTGTGGATCTGCACCGGGCTCAGGGCCCAGATGGCACGGCTGTCACTGGCCAGCAGGCTCTTGCCGCTGCGGCTGTGTTGCGGGCCGATGGCCAGGTTGGCCGAACCTGGGCTGCCGAGCAGGTCAAGGTCCGCCAGCTTCTGGCTGGCCGCCGCCAGGGCTTGCAGGCCGGGCAACTGGCTGGCCAGGTTAAGGCCCTTGAGCTTGTCGGTTTCCCCGGTGGCCAGGGGCTCGTCGGGTGCGCCGGGCAGCAGCCAGGCCACGTTGTCGCTGCCCACTTTTTGCGCCAACGTCAGGGCGCTGAGCTCTTCTTGCAGGTTCACCGACTGGCTGAATGCGTACAGGCTGAAAATCAGCGCCGAATCCTCAGGCTTCCAGTACTCCGGGCGGTAGCCACTGTCGGCCAGGCCAGCGGGCAGCTTGTCGCGATAGCGGAACAGGTAAGCGTTTACCCCCCGCGCATACACCTCGAAAAACCGCTTCAGGCGCGGCGAAGCGTCGGCGTATTGCTGGGCCGCGCTCTGCTTGAGGTTGGCCGCCCGCATCAGGCGGTCGATGTCCAGCGCGTCCGCACCGGCAAGTTCAGCCAGCCGCCCCTGGGCCAACAGGCGCATGGCAACCATCTGCTCGATCCGGTCACCGGCATGCACGTAACCCAGGCTGAACAAGGCGTCGTGGAAGCTGCTGCTTTCAATCAGCGCCGCGCCCATGGGGTTGCGCCGTACCGAGACGTTCTGCGCCAGGCCCTTGAGCGGTTGCACGCCCGTGGCCGATGGCACGCTGCCTTGCTGGGCGCCGGTCTGGCAACCGGCCAGGCCCAGGGTGCCGAGCAGCGTCAAAGCCGTTGCGAAGCGCAGGCGGAAAGGGGGGAAGGCGGGGGCGGCCATGGCAAGGGCTCCTGCAAGGCATTGCGGGTTTGGAAAGGCGCTAAAGGTAGTGAGCGCGCAGGCGTCGTGCAAGGTCAGCGGGCGGTTTATTTGCCGGCGTCCACTTACACCCTGAAAAGCTCGGCTACGCCGTCTGAAAAGTGCGTGCAGTTGATGCGCGTATAACGCTGGTAGTCACGTGTCACCGCAAATGCCGTGCCTGGCATCAGCAGTACCCGTTGCTGTTCCAGCCGGCGCATGAAGGGTTGCAGGTCGGCAAGGTCAGGGTGCGATACCCAGAGGAACATGCCACCTTGGGCGCTTATGTCGAAATGCCAGCCGTGTTTGAGCAGCACGCGTTGGGTGTGCGCCTGCTGGTGGATCAGGCGCTGCTGCACATCATTCATGTGTCGGGCGTAGGTACCGTCGCTGAGAATGGTGTTGACGAAGCGTTCGCAAAACGCCGGCACTGCGACGCACGTCAACAGCTTCAGGCGCATCAGCGGCGCTACCAGGGGCGGCGGGCAGGCGATGTAACCCACCCGCAGCGAAGCCGAAAGGCATTTGGAAAAACTGCCGATGTAGATGACCCGCTGCAGGTTGTCCAGCTCGGCGAAGGTTTGCCGCACCCCCGGGCTGAAGTCGCCGTACACATCGTCTTCGACCACGAAGAAATCGTGTTCCACGGCCAGGCGCAGCACGCCGAACGCATTGTGGGGGCTGATGGTGCCGCCGGTCGGGTTGTGGAAGGTGCTGTTGCAGAAGAACGCCTTCACCTTGTGCCTGGCCAGGTGCTGTTTCATGTCTTCCAGGTCTGGCCCGTCGGCTGTGCGGCGGATGCCTACCACGTGGCCGCCGGCCAGCTGGATCAGCTTGATCAGGTTGCCATTGCCCGGCTCGTCCACGAACACGTGGTCCCCGGGGCTGATCAGCAGGCGTGCCACCAGGTCCAGCGCCTGGGTGGCACCCAGGGTGGTCAGCAACTGGTGAGGGTGTGCCTCGATGCGGGTCAGCCGACCGAGGTGCATGCACAGCTGCTTGCGCATCGGCAGGTAACCCTGGATATCCCCGTATTCAGCCAGCGAGCTTTGTTCCAGCCGGGCGGTACGGCGGATGGCCTTGGCCAGCAGTTCGGTATCACGCCAGGCAGGGGGCAGCCAGCCGCTGCCCAGCTTGGTGAAGTGCTGCCCACCTTGCAACAGCTTGAAAAGCGGGTCTTGCGCCATGTCGCCAGTGGGCTCGTCCGTTTCGGCGGGGCGGGTGCCAGTGGCCACAAAGTAGCCACGCCCGGGCACCGCCGTGAGCAGCCCTTCGCTGACCAGGCGGGCATAGCTGGAGACCACCTCGTGGTAGGTGGCACCCGTTGCCACGGTGAGTTTGCGAATGGACGGCATGCGTTGCCCGGGTAGCCATTCACCGGCTGTCAGGCGCTGCTTCAACTGTGCGAGTAGGTCGGGTTGCGGCACGAGGCTTTCCTGCGGGCGTTAGAAAAAACACCCTAACAGTTAGCCGTAAAGCACGTCGACTGTTTGCCGAAAATGTCGTCAACGGTGCGACGCTGTTGCTGTCACCCCTTTTACCCTCAGCGAGCCATCATGAGCACAACCCTTCCCGCACGCACGTACCTGTATTTTCTGGCCCAGTCGGTCAACCTCACCACTGCCGTGATGTCGGTGACCATGGCTGCCATTGTGGGGGCTGCGCTGGCCCCGGCAGCGGCCTGGTCGACTGTGCCGTACGGGTTCCAGTTTCTGTTCGTGATGCTGGCGACCTACCCGGTGTCCCGGCTCATGGCGCGTATTGGCCGCAAACGCGCGTTCATGCTGGGGGCATTGCCGCTGGCCGTGTCCGGCGTCTGCGGCTTCCTGGCGGTGGAGCATCAGCAGTTTGGCGCGTTGGTGGTCAGCCACTCGGCGTTGGGCGTGTACATCGCCTTTGCCAACTTCAACCGCTTTGCTGCCACTGACAACCTGGCGCAGCACCTCAAACCCAAGGCGCTTTCACTGGTGGTGGCGGGTGGGGTGATTGCCGCCGTTGTCGGCCCTGCCCTTACCGAATGGCTGCGCGATGCCGGTGGGTTCCCACTGTTTTCATTGTGCTACGCCGCCTTCACCGCCCTGGCCCTGGTGTCGCTGGTGATCGCCATTTGCTTGCCCGGTGATGGCCAGGTTGCGCCCGCTACCGCGCCCCGGGCACCGCTGAGCCCTTCCGGGCACGGCATCACGCCGGGCATTGCCGTGGCGATGGGGGTTGCGGCCTTGGGGTACGGCATCATGAACCTGCTGATGATCCAGGCATCCCTGCACATGAAGCATATGCATGAGGATTTTTCCGACGTTCGCCTGGCCATCCAGTGGCATGTGATCGCCATGTTCGCGCCGTCGTTTTTCACCGGGGCGATCATCCAGCGTTTGGGTATCAGGGCCACGATCTGTGGGGGGCTGATGCTGCTGATCGCGTGCACTGCTCTGAACATGGGTTCAAGCAGCTATGCGGTGATGACGGTTTCACTGATTGCCCTGGGCCTTGGCTGGAACCTGACCTATGTGGGGGGCGGGGCGCTGCTGGCGCAGACGCTGCAGAACAGCCCGGGTGCCATGCAGATGCAGGGCAAGAACGATTTGGCGATAGCGGTGTGCGCGACTGTAGGTGCCTTCAGCCCATCGTTGCTGCTGGACTCGGTGGGTTGGGGGGGCACGAACGTGCTGTGCATGGCACTGTGCCTGGGTTTGCTGCTGGCCACTGCACTGCTGTTGCCGCGCAAGGTGGCCGGGCTCCACTACCGCTAGCGAAGCCCTGCGCGGCGCCTTGTATCAGGCGCCGTGGCACTTCTTGAATTTCTTCTCGCTGCCGCAGGGGCATGGGTCGTTGCGGCCGACGTCCTTCAGCGCGTTGCGCACCGGCTCTTGGTGGCCGTGGTTGCAGTGTGGGCCGTGCACATGGCCGTGATCGTGATGATGGTCATGATCGTGGTTGCAGTCGGGGCCATGAACGTGGGGTTGTTGGGACATTGCTGGGTTACTCCGGGTAGTGATCGCCGGGCATTATCTCACCACTGCGCGACAAGTGCAGGTCCCGATGGATGAGCAGGCCGGTGGCCAGTTCAGCCTGCAGGCTGTAGTGCAGGGGCCGCCCGCTTTTCAGCATTTTCGCCAGGGGCTTGAGGTGCTGCCACAGGTTGGTCCGGGCAGTGATCTTGAATGTACGCCGTTCATGGGGCCCCACGCTGCGCCATAGGCTGGCTTCATCCTGGGCGAGCACAACATCATTCAGGCGCAGTGCGTATTCGACGGAGCGGATGAACAGGCGGCTGTCGTTGGGGTTTTCCACCCGCACATGCAACACGAATTCCTGTTGCAGCAGGCGGGCTTTGACCGTTTCCACCCTGACCAGGTGCACCTGTGGTTCGCGCCAGTCTGCACCGCCCCAGCTGGCGCAGCCCCCCACTAGCAAGAGCAGGCCGCAGAGCAGCATGAAGCGGATGCGCGTCATCATGCTCAGCTACCCACGTAACTGGCGCAGCACTTCTTGAACTTCTGCCCGCTGGCGCAGGGGCAGGGGTCGTTGCGCCCGGCCTTCAGGCCCACCGTGGGATCGATGAAGTACCAGCGGCCGTCGTGCTGAACGAAGGCGGAGCATTCACGGTGCTGGTGGTCGCCGGCCTGGTCGTGCCAGCGCGCGGTGAAGGTGACGAATGCGTGTTCGGGTTGGCCACCCAGCACCTCGGCACTTTCCACTTCCAGCCCCAGCCAGGTGCTTTGTGCGCTCCAGGCTGCCATGGCCGCACGGTCCAGCCCGGCCTGCTGGGCGGGCAGTGTGGTGGCCACCAGGTACTCGACCAGGCCCAGCACATAAGCGCTATAGCGCGAGCGCATCAGCGCCTGGGCATCCGGTGCCGGCGTGCCAGCATGGTAATGACCGCAGCAGGCATCAAGCAGGTTGCCACTGCCGCATGGGCAGACCGAAACACTCATTATCACCACCAGTACTTGCCGAAATTTTCAGGGTTGGCCCAGAACCGTGCATTGAGCCAGTCCGGTACCTGCTTGTAATCGTGTAGATCATAGGTGAACAGGCTCAGCACCTGTTGCTCGCAGCAGAATTTCTCGCTGGCCGACAGGGCCAGGGCGAAGAAGTCGGTATCTTGCCAGCCGCAGGCGGCAAGGTCTGCCAGCACCGCCACACGGCTGGCGTTGAGATTGCGGATGCCGCCCAGCAGTTCCAGCCCGGTTCGCTTGGGCAGGTGCTCCAGGCAATCCACCAGCAGCGCCAGGTCGAAACGCTGGGCGGCCAGTGCGGCAGGCAGTTGGCCGGGCGTGGCCGTGGCCAGGGTGACCTGCGGGTGCGCCTGAAGAAAGGCGTCCAGGGCAGGGAACCGGGTGCCCACCAGCAGCAGGCGTTGCGGGGTAAAGCGCTCGAGCAGTGCGGCCAGGGCCTGTTGCGGCGTACGTTGCGAGAAACCGTCGGTCATTGCCAATCCTCTTTCATGTTGGCCAAGACTAGCGGGCCAGGGCGCGTCGGCAAAGGGCTGCATGCAAGCGCGATGGCCGATTGCTGGCAGGGTTGGCATGCACCGTCTTTACTCCCACAGGTCGGCGTTATGCCGGTTCCCACTAAGGAGAGGCGATGAGATGAGCATAGTACGCACAGCGGTACCCTTGATCCTGCTCACCAGCGTGCTGACGGGTTGCGCAGGGTTGCAGAAGACCGACTGGCCCAAGTGTGCGGCCGTCGGAGGCGTGGGCGGCGCAGCGCTGGGCGCCATCGAAAGCTCCAGCTGGGCTGGCTGGGGGGCACTGCTGGGCGGTGGCCTGGCAGCCGGTTATTGCTGGGCTCATGGTGACGGTGACGAAGACGGTGATGGTGTGCCTGACAGCCGCGACAAGTGCCCAGGCACACCGCGTGGCGTGCAGGTGGACGCCAACGGCTGCCCCCCACCGCCACCGCAGCCTGAGGCGGTGGTGGTGGAAGAGGTGGTGGTGGCTAAGGAAGAGGTCATCGTCATCCGCGATGTGCACTTCGAATTTGATTCTGCGCGCCTGACGCCGGCCGACAAGCAACGCCTCAACACCATCGCCACCCGCCTGAAGCAGGAAGCGCCTTCCGCTCGCCTGAGCGTCAGCGGCCACACCGACAGCGTGGGCAGGGACAGCTACAACCAGAAACTGTCGGAGCGCCGGGCCCATTCGGTGACCGACTACCTGGTTGAAAGCGGCATACCGCGCAGCAGCTTCGTGTCGATCGTGGGGGCCGGTGAGTCGCAGCCGGTTGCGGACAACGCCACTGCCGAAGGGCGTGCCATGAACCGCCGTACCGAAATCAAGATCGAGCGCTAGCCCGTAGGCACCCGTGCCGCGTTCCGTGGCATGGGTGCCCGGTGTCGCGCCTGCTGGCGCGGCATTGGGGGTTGCAGTTAAGGTAGAGCCCTGGCGCGGTCGAGTCAGCCGTCCGGGGCTGACGCTCATCGATGGGGGCAAGGCATGAAGTTCTTCCTGGGCCTGGGCAAGGTCCTCACAATCGCCTTCTGGGGTGTGGTGCTGTTCAATCAGATGGCACCGCAGCCCTTGCCGCTGAACCTCTTGATCAACGCGGCGGGCGGCCTGCTGCTGTGCCTGCACGTGCTTGAGGTCCTCTTTTTCAACGGTAGCCTGCGCGGGCGCAGCCACCGCTGGTTCGACCGCCTGCAAATCCTGTTGACCGGTATATTCCACGTCATGTCCATTCCCCGTGCGCAGGAGACGCCACGAAATGCGTAATCTGATGTTGCTTGCCCTGCTGGCTACCCCCCTGGCGCAGGCCCAGAGCCTGGAGGTGGGCGCCAATTCCATGCTGCGCCTGCCGACCAAATCGGCCAGCGTTCACCTGGACCAGCTACGGGTGGGCGACGGCGCTACCCTGATGTTGCCCGCCACCCTGGCCGAGTTGAAAGTGGACAGGCTGGAGCTCGGGCGTGACGCACGCATCGCCATTGCGCCGTCCGACAGCCCGTTGCTGATCGAGGCTGCCAATGCAAGCCTTGGGGCCGGCAGCGAGTTCAGTGCGCCGGGGGCTGCGGGCAGCTACCAGCGTGCGGCACGTTCTGGCCGTGGCCTGGACCTGAAACTGGCCGAAGTGGAAGCGGAGCAGTTGGCCATCGACGCCCGCGGTGGCGCAGGTGCGCCTGGTTATGCGGGGCTCGATGGTGCCAATGGGCAAGCGGGTGGTTGCACGTGGGGGCAGGCCAGCCGCGGTTTCAACGGCGACGATGGCGGTAACGGGCATGACGGGGCGCCTGGCGGGCGTGTGCGCCTGAGCGTGCCGCAAAGCTTCCCCCAGGAGCGCATTGTGGTGCGGCTCGATGGCGGTGCACCGGGCAAGGCCGGCGACGCGGGCAAGGCGGGCAAAGGCGGTGCCAGCAAAGGTTGCCTGGTCTACCGCACCGCAGCGGGCGCCAGCGGGCGTGCTGGGCAAGCGGGCCAGCCGGGCCTGGCTGGCGCCGCCGGGGAGCTGATCCTGCAGCGGCTGTAACCGGCGCCGGGCTCAGGGCATCAGGCGGGCGCTGGCCACTGCCACCACGGCGAGGCCCAGCAACAGGTTCACGCCCACCATCCGCCTGATCCGCCCCAGCACCGCTGCACCGGCGGCCCAGTCCTGGGCCTGCACAGCGGTTTTGAGCTCCGGCAGCAGCAGGACCTGTATACGCAGAAACAGGGCGAACATGACGATGCCGCCGCCCATCATCGCTTGAATGTAGCGAGGGGCAGTTTCGAAGCCGTTGAAGCGCATGTGCAACATGCCGACACCTGTTATCGCCAAAACCACCACAGCCACCCAGACCCAGCCGAAGAACCGTCGGAAAACTTCCACCCACAGGCGCAGCCGCGCAGGCCCTTCCAGGGCTGCAACCGTTGCAGGGCGCAGCACCAGCCAGGCGAAGAACATGCCGCCGACCCATATCAGGGCAGCCAGAACATGCAATGTGTAGGGCAGGGCAAAGGCGGCCATCCGGATCTCCATGCGGCATAAAGGGCAAGAGCGGGGTATGATAGCCGCCCAATGCGCAACACTGAAAATATATCCAGCCCTCCGGGCGCCTGCAGACCATGATCAGCAACGAACTCAAAGCCACCATCCAGGGCGCCTATACGCGTTTTCTCGAAGCCAAGAGCCTCAAGCCACGCTACGGTCAGCGCCTGATGATCGCCGAAGTGGCCAAGGTCCTCGGCGACATCGCCTGCGACGATGAAGGCCGCCGTGCCGGCGAGCCTGCCGTCGTGGCCGTGGAAGCGGGTACAGGTACCGGCAAAACAGTTGCCTATAGCCTCGCGGCCATTCCGGCAGCCAAGGCGGCCGGCAAGCGCCTGGTCATCGCTACCGCCACCGTGGCGCTGCAGGAGCAGATCGTCTTCAAGGACCTGCCCGACCTCATGCGCAACAGCGGGCTGAACTTCAGCTTCGCCCTGGCCAAGGGGCGTGGTCGCTACCTGTGCCTGTCCAAGCTGGACATCCTGGTGCAAGAGGGCCACGCACAGACATCCCAGGCCCAGTTGCTCGAAGAAGAAGGCTTTCGTATCGACGTTGATGAGCGCAGTCTGAAGCTGTTCAACAGCATGATCGAGAAGCTGGCCGGCAACCGCTGGGATGGCGACCGCGACAGCTGGCCCGAAACCTTGGAAGACGAAGACTGGGCGCGGCTGACCACCGACCACAGCCAGTGCACCGGCCGCCACTGCCCCAATTTCCAGCAGTGCGTCTTCTACAAGGCGCGCGAGGGCATGGGCAAGGTGGATGTCATCGTCACCAACCATGACATGGTCCTGGCCGACCTGGCGCTGGGCGGCGGCGCGGTGCTACCTGCCCCGCGCGACACCCTTTACGTGTTCGACGAAGGCCACCACCTGCCCGATAAGGCCATCGGCCACTTTGCCCATTATTCGCGCCTGCGCTCCACCGCCGACTGGCTGGAACAGACGGCCAAGAACCTGACCAAGCTGCTGGCCCAGCACCCGCTGCCGGGCGATCTGGGCAAGTTGATCGAGCAGGTGCCCGAGCTTGCCCGGGAAATCCGCACCCAGCAGCAGTTCATGTTCACCCTGTGCGAACAGGTTGCCGACTTCCGCCCAGGCGAAGATAACGAAGGGCGCGAGCGCCCGCGTTATCGGTTCCCGGGTGGGGTGGTGCCGGAGCAGATCCGTGAGGTGGGGGTGGAGCTGAAAAAGGGCTTCAGCCGCCTCAACGACCTGTTCACTCGCCTGACTGACCTGCTCAAGGAAGGCATGGGGGGGGAGGTGAGCATCGGCATTGCCAGTCACCAGGCCGAAGAGTGGTACCCGCTGTTCGGCAGCCTGCAAACCCGGGCCCAGGGCAACTGGGAACTGTGGACGGCGTTCACCGCCGAAGATCCGGAGGACAGCCCGCCGATGGCGCGCTGGCTGACCCTGGCCGAAACCGGTGCGCTGTTCGATATCGAGGTCAACGCCAGCCCCATCCTGGCGGCCGAGATGCTGCGCCGCAACCTGTGGAACGTCGCCCATGGCGCACTGGTCACTTCGGCGACGCTGACTGCGCTGGGCAAGTTCGACCGCTTCCGCATGCGTTCCGGGTTGCCACGCGACGCCGTCAGTTGCGTGGTGCCCAGCCCGTTCGTGCATGGCGATGCCGGCCTGCTGCGGGTGCCGGACCTCAAGGCCGACCCCCGGGATGCCGCGGCCCACACCGCCGCCATCATCCGTGAACTGCCCAACATCGTCGAAGACGCGCGCGGCGCGCTGGTGCTGTTCTCTTCCCGCAAACAGATGCAGGACGTGTTCGATGGCCTGGACCGGGACTGGCGCAAGCTGGTGCTCATCCAGGGCAACCTGTCCAAGCAGGAAACCCTCAACAAGCACAAGGCGCGGGTCGACGACGGCCAGCACAGCGTGCTATTCGGCCTGGCCAGCTTCGCCGAAGGGGTGGACTTGCCGGGCGCCTATTGCGAGCACGTGGTTATTGCCAAGATCCCGTTCGCTGTACCGGATGACCCGGTCGAGGCTGCCCTGGCGGAGTGGATCGAGGCCCGTGGCGGCAACCCGTTCATGGAAATCGCCGTACCCGATGCGTCTTTGCGCCTGATCCAGGCCTGCGGCCGGTTGCTGCGCACTGAACAGGACCGCGGCATCATCACCTTGCTTGACCGGCGCCTGGTTACCCAGCGCTATGGCAAGGCTATTCTCAATGCGCTGCCGCCGTTCAGGCGGGAGATTTGCTGACAGCTGGAGCACTTGCGCCGGCACGTTGTCCATTTACTCAGTCGTGGGCCATGAGGGCCCTGAAGGAGAGCCCCATCCCTATGGTCCGCCGCACCCTGCCTGCTGTTTTCGCCCTGTTGTTCAGTTCGCCTTTACTGGCGGGGCAGCAGACGCTGTTCAGTTTCGTGCGCCCGGCCTCGGTGGTGAATGTTGCGACGGTGGACGCCGGCCTGCCGCAGTACAACGCCGAGCAGACGGCGGGCGGTGAGGTGTTGCGGCGGGTGGTATTCAACCCGGCCGAGCGGCCGACCCTGCGCTTGAGCCCGCAGAGCGGCGTGTGGGACTGGTCCGCCGGGCGCTGGCTGACGTTGCGCCTGCAAAGTGGCATGGATTGGGCGCTGACTGTGGATGTGACCGTGCAGGGCAGCGATGGCCGTACGCTCACGAGCAGGGTTGACCTGCCCGCAGGGCCTGCGCAAACCGTGATGGTGCCGCTGGCCGCCAGCTCGCCATCGAGCCAGGGTATGCGCGCCGGCCCGCCCATGCCGTGGAGCTTTGGCGGCCAGCGCCTGCTGCTGGCCAGCAGTGCTGGCGCACTCGACCTCAAGCAGGTGGCGTCGGTCAGCCTGAGCATTCCCGGCCCCAAGGTGGCCCAGAGCCTGTTGATCGAGCGCGTCGGCATTCAGGATGACGACCAGGCGTATCAGGCAGCCTACCGTGACCTGATCGACAGCTATGGGCAGTCCACCCGCGCCAACTGGCCAGAAAAGGTCGCCAACGACGACCAGCTCAAGGCAGCCGATGGCCGTGAACAGCAGCAGTTGAAGGCCTGGCTGGCAGAGCGTGGCAAGCAGCCACTGGATGATTTCGGCGGGCTGATGGCGGGGCAGGCGTTTGAGGCCAAAGGTTTTTTCCGCACTGAAAAACGCGATGGGCGCTGGTACCTGGTAACGCCGCAAGGCCACCCGTTCTATTCGCTGGGCGTCAACGCCGTGGCTGCGGACGGCGGGCGAACCTATGTGCAGGGCCGTGAGGGCATGTTCAAGGGCTTGCCTGAGGCCGGCAGCATGCTTGCCGCCTTCTATGGCGAAGGCAACAACGACGATGGCAATGCATCTTCAGCGGGGCGCAATTTCAAGAAAGGGCGCTGGTTCGACTTTTACGCGGCCAACCTGCAACGCACTTATGGCAAGCCGTGCCCGCCCACCGGGCCTGAGCAACCGGCCAACTGCCCACCCGCCGCACGGGATGCTGCCCGCTGGCAGGGCCATGCACTGGACCGGCTCCAGGCATGGGGCTTCAACACCCTGGGCAACTGGAGCGACCCGGCGTTGATCGAGGCCGAGCGCATGCCTTATACCCTGCCGCTGTCGATCGTTGGGGATTACGCCAGCATCAGCACCGGCATGGACTGGTGGGGCAGCATGCCGGACCCGTTCGACCCCCGTTTCGCCATGGCCACCGAGCGTGCGGTCGCCATCGCTGCCCGGGATCACCGCGACGACCCTTGGCTGGTCGGCTACTTCGCCGACAACGAGCTGGCCTGGGCAGCCCCCGGCGCCGACCCCAAAGCACGCTATGGGCTGGCCTACGGCACCTTGCGCCTGACCACCGACGTGCCGGCCAAGCGTGCGTTTCTCAAGCAGTTGCGCGACAAGTACCGCAACCAGGAGGGCCTGTCCAAGGCATGGGGCATTGAGTTGAGCGCCTGGGAACTGATGGAAGACCCGGGTTTCGAGGGGCCGTTGCCCAGCCCGGAGCACCCGGAAATCGAGCGTGACTACCAGTACTTCCAGCAGGTATTTGCCGAAACCTACTTCAAGACCATTTCCGACTCGTTGAAATGGCACGCGCCCAACCACCTGTTGCTGGGCGGCCGTTTTGCGGTGAGTACACCCGAGGCGGTGAAAGCCTGTGCCGAGTTCTGCGACGTGCTCAGCTTCAATTTCTATACGCTCCAGCCGCAGGATGGTTACGACTTCGCCCGCCTGGCCGAGCTGGACAAGCCGGTACTGGTGTCGGAATTCCAGTTCGGCTCGCGTGATCGCGGCCCATTCTGGCCAGGCCCGCTGGAGGTGGTACGCGAAGAGGACCGCGGGCCCGCCTACGGTCGTTTCCTCAAGGCCGCCCTCAGCCAGCCGATGATCGTGGGCGCACACTGGTTCCAGTACCTGGACCAGCCCGCCAGCGGGCGGCTGCTTGATGGTGAAAACGGTCATCTGGGGTTGGTCGCCATTACCGACGTGGCCTACGCGGGCTTCGTCGAGGCGGCGCGCAGGAGCAACCTGGAGGCCTTGGCTCAGTTGCGTGGGCACCTGGAGAAACCCAAGGCGCAGTGACCGGTTTGCAAAACGCCCAACTACTGAAACAATGCACGCCATTTTCGCGATGTGCCGTACGGAGAACAGCGGGTGCAGATCCAGGGTCACTATGAACTGAAGTTCGAAGCGGTGCGCGAGGCGTTCGCCGCCCTGTTCGACGACCCCCAGGAGCGGGGCGCCGCGCTGTGCATCCAGGTGGGTGGCGAGACGGTCGTGGACCTGTGGGCGGGCACTGCCGACCGGGACGGGCAGCAGGCCTGGCACAGCGACACCATCGCCAACCTGTTTTCATGCACCAAGGCCTTCACCGCTGTCACGGCCTTGCAGTTGGTGGGCGAGGGCAAGCTCGACCTGGATGCACCGGTCGCCCATTACTGGCCTGAATTTGCCCAGGCTGGCAAGCAGGCGATTACCCTGCGCCAATTGCTCAGCCACCGGGCCGGGCTGCCTGCTATCCGTGAGGTGCTGCCTGCCGAGGCGCTGTACGACTGGCAGGCCATGGTCGATGTGCTGGCCAGAGAGGAGCCCTGGTGGGTGCCGGGTACCGAGCATGGCTATGCGGCCATTACCTACGGGTGGCTGATCGGTGAACTGATCCGCCGCGCAGACGGGCGCGCACCGGGTGATTCGATCGTGGCGCGCACGGCTCGCCCCCTGGGCCTGGATTTCCATGTTGGCCTGGATGACCAGGAATTCGAGCGGGTGGCCCACATCGCCCGAGGCAAGGGCAACCCGGGCGACGAAGCGGCGCAGCGGCTGCTGCAGGTAACCCTGCGCGAACCCCACGCGTTGTCGACCCGCGCCTTTACCAACCCCCCGGCCATCCTTACCAGTACCAACAAGCCGGAATGGCGGCGCATGCAGCAGCCGGCCGCCAACGGCCACGGTAACGCACGAAGCCTTGCCGGGTTCTATGCAGGCTTGCTGGACGGCAGCCTGCTGGAGTCCGAGTTGCTTGACGAGCTTACCCGCCAGCACAGCCTGGGCCAGGACCGCACCCTGCTGACCCAGACGCGCTTTGGCCTGGGCTGCATGCTCGATCAGCCCCAGGTGGCCAACGCCACCTTCGGCCTGGGTGCCCGCGCCTTTGGCCACCCGGGTGCCGGCGGCTCGGTGGGGTTTGCCGACCCTGAACATGATGTAGCCTTCGGGTTCGTCGTCAACACCCTGGGGCCCTATGTGTTGATGGACCCGCGGGCGCAGAAACTGGTGCGGGTACTTGCGCAATGCCTTTGATCGGGTAATGCGAGTATTGCCCAGGCTCTTTGACTATCCTCAATGCCAATGCCTGAAGAGTGTGGGCAAAATTTCTTTCTAATTCATGGTGTATCGCTGATGTCTTCACATAAAACCTTAGCACTCGCCCTGTGCCTGGCCGCTGTTACCGGCTGCGCCAGCCAATCCCAGGGCACCGCCAAAAGTGCCAGTTCGAGCTGGTGGCCGTTCGGTTCGGACAAGGTCGCCGACCAGGAAGTGAAGCAGGCGGTCACCGAGAATGTGGCCAAGGCTGACGCCAAGTCCAGCAGCGGCAGCCGTTGGTGGTGGCCGTTTGGCAACGAAGAAAAACAGGCAGAGGGCCCGGTGGTGCCGAAGATCGACCAGAAGGCCACCCAGGCTTGGCTGGACGAGTACGAGCCCAAACTGCGCGAGGCGATCAAGGACAGCAAGCTGGAACTGGAGCGGCGCGACAACGTGCTGGCTGTGACGCTCCCGGTGGACGGCTCCTACAACCCGGACCGCCCGAACATGCTGCTGCCCATGACCCTGGGGCCGATCACCCGCGTGGCCAAGACGGTGGAAGGTGACCCCAAGACGGCCGTACTGGTCCTGGGCCATGCCGATACCAGCGGTGTGCCAGTAGCCAACCAGAAGCTCAGCCTGGAACGCGCTGCTTCCGTGTCTGCCATCTTCCGCCTCAGCGGGTTGCAGCGTGATCGGTTGATCCTCAAGGGCATGGGTTCGGTGATGCCGCGTGCCGCCAACGACAGTGCAGAAGGCCGCGCCCTCAACCGCCGTGTGGAAATGCTGCTTACCCCGCAAAACACCATGGTCGCACTGCTGACCAAATATCAGCAGGCAACCCCGGCACCGGCGCCGGCGTCCATGGTCGCGGCGCAGGATGCCAAGGCCCCGGTTAGCAAGGCGGCCGATAGCAAGCCTGCGGCCAAGAGCGCAACCAAGGCCGCGGCCAAGAAGCCAGCAGCCAAGGCCAAGGCGTCTGCCAAAGCACCCGCCAAGAAAAAAGCCGCCCCGGCCAAGCCGGTGGCCAAAAAAGCTACCACCGACAAGAAAGTAGCTGCCAACAGCCCTGCGAAGACCAACTGATCGTCAAGGAACGCAGCAATGACCCAAACCCTGGCCGATATGCGCCGCGACTACACCCGTGATGGCCTGGCCGAGGCCCAGGCCCCGGCGGAGCCTTTTGCCTTGTTTCACCACTGGTTCGGCGATGCGGTAAAGACCGAACAGGCGCCTGTCGAGGCCAATGCCATGACCCTGGCCACGGTGGACGGTGAGGGGCGCCCGCATTGCCGCGTGTTGCTGTTGAAAGGGCTGGACGAGCGCGGTTTTACCTTCTTCACCAACTACGACAGTGCGAAGGGGCAGCAACTGCGGCAAAACCCCTTTGCCGCGATGACCTTCTTCTGGCCGGCGCTGGAGCGCCAGGTGCGTATCGAAGGCCGGGTCGAGAAGGTAACGGCCAAGGAGTCCGACGACTATTACCAGGTGCGCCCCCTGGGCAGTCGCCTGGGCGCCTGGGCCTCGCCTCAGAGCCAGGTCATTGCTGGCCGTGAGGCTCTGGAGGCCCTGGTCAAGGCCACCGAAGCGCGCTTTTCCGACACCCAGCCCCATTGCCCGGAACACTGGGGCGGGTACCGTCTTCTGCCGGAGCGAATCGAGTTCTGGCAAGGGCGTGCAAGCCGATTGCACGACCGCTTGAACTACCGCAGTGTCGACGGGCAATGGCTGCGGGAGCGCCTGGCCCCCTGATGCCCAGGGCTGCATGGCGGCCCCTCGTCAGCTCAGCCGGGGTAGGCGGCCGCCTCACGTTGCAGCCACCCGGCCAGCTGCTTGCGCTTCACCTTCTCCACGCGTGCCTGCTGCAACCTTTGCAGCATGTACGCCTGCTTTTGCGGGTCCGTGCCGGCCAGCGACAACGCCAGGTCGCGGTCCATCCAGCGGCGCATGCGCACGTACAACCACCCATGGAAATACAGCCCCGCAACGGTGGCGACCACGACGATGAAGTAATCCATGGCTATCCTTGGTCTGAATTGAATGGCTGCATGCAGCAGCGCGTCTGTACGCCAGCTGAATGAAAACAATTTTATGACGTTTGCGTCGTGACAGCCGTCAACGTGCAGCGTCTAATGAACACCTGACCTCTGGAGATTGTACCCATGCGTAAATCCGCTTTGCTGTTGGCGACCTTTACCACCATGTCGTTGCTGCTGGGTGGCTGTGCCTCAAGCCTGAGCGGTGACAGCTATTCGCGCGACGAAGCCCGCCGTGTTCAAACCGTGCGTATGGGCACCATCGAATCGCTGCGCCCCGTCAAGATAGAAGGCACCAAGACCCCAATCGGCGGCGGCGCCGGCGCGGTTGTCGGTGGCCTGGCCGGCAGCGCCGTGGGCGGTGGGCGCGGCAGTATCGTAGCGGCCGTTATCGGTGCTGTGGCGGGTGGCCTTGCTGGCTCTGCCGCTGAAGAAGGCATCACGCGCACCCAGGGTGTCGAAATCACCGTGCGCGAAGACGACGGCAGCATGCGTGCCTATGTACAGGCCGTGCAGGAAAACGAAATCTTCCGTGTGGGTGACCGGGTACGCATCATGACCGTTGATGGCACCAGCCGCGTATCCCACTGACGAGCGGCACGTAATAAAAACCCCGAACTGGCATGAGCCAGTTGGGGTTTTTTTGTGCCTGCTAGAGGGCAGCCGCGCGCGAAACCTTGTTAGAGGCCAAGCATATCCCGGGCAACTGCCTCGGCAATACGAATCCCGTCGACGCCTGCCGACAGAATACCGCCTGCGTAACCTGCGCCTTCACCTGCTGGGAACAGCCCCTTCATGTTCAGGCTCTGGAAGCGTTCGTCACGGGTGATGCGCAGCGGTGACGAGGTCCGCGTCTCGATGCCGGTGAGCACGGCGTCGTGCAGGTTGTAGCCTTTGATCTGCCGGTCGAACGCCGGCAACGCCTCGCGGATAGCTTCGATGGCGAACGCTGGCAGGCTGGGGGCAAGGTCGCCCAATGTGACACCCGGCTTATAGGACGGCTCTACGCTGCCCAGCGCGGTCGATGGGCGGCCTGCGACGAAGTCACCCACCAACTGCGCCGGGGCCTGGTAGTTGCTGCCGCCCATCACGTAGGCGTGGGCTTCCAGGCGCTCCTGCAGTTCGATACCGGCCAGGGGGCCGCCCGGGTAATCGCGCTCGGGGTCGATGCCCACGACGATACCCGAGTTGGCATTGCGCTCGTTACGCGAGTACTGGCTCATGCCGTTGGTGACCACGCGGCCCGGTTCGCTGGTGGCCGCTACCACGGTGCCGCCCGGGCACATGCAGAAGCTGTAGACAGAACGGCCATTCTTGGCGTGGTACACCAGCTTGTAGTCGGCTGCGCCCAGCTTCGGGTGGCCGGCATACTTGCCCAACCGAGCCTTGTCGATCAGGGTTTGCGGGTGCTCGATACGAAAGCCTACCGAGAACGGCTTGGCTTCCATGAACACGCCCTTGGCGTGCAGCATGCGGAACGTGTCGCGCGCACTGTGGCCCAGTGCCAGAACGACATGGCGGGCGTGCAGCTGCTCACCGCTTTCCAGTACCACGCCGGTCAGCTGGTCGCCTTCGCTAAGCAGGTCGGTGACCTTCTGTTCGAAGCGTACTTCGGCACCCAGCGCGATCATTTCCTGACGCATCTGCTCGACCATGCCGGTGAGCCGGAACGTGCCGATGTGGGGCTTGTTGATGTACAGGATCTCGTCCGGTGCACCGGCTTTGACGAACTCTTCCAGCACCTTGCGGCCGTGGTGCTGCGGGTCTTTGATCTGGCTGTACAGCTTGCCGTCGGAGAACGTACCGGCGCCGCCTTCGCCGAATTGCACGTTGGACTCCGGGTTGAGCACACTTTTACGCCAAAGGCCCCAGGTGTCCTTGGTGCGCTGGCGCACTTCCTTGCCACGCTCGAGAATGATCGGCTTGAAGCCCATCTGTGCCAGCAGCAGGCCCGCGAAAATGCCGCAGGGGCCAAACCCGACCACGATTGGGCGTTGCGGCAGGTTGGCCGGCGCCTGGCCCACGTACTTGTAGGTGACGTCGGGTGCGACAGTGATGTTGCGATCGTCAGCGAACCTGGCCAGCAGTTCGTCTTCGTTGCTGGCGTGCAGGTCGATGGTGTAGATGAACAGCAGCTCGCTGTTCTTCTTGCGTGCATCGTAGCTGCGTTTGAACAGGTTGAAGCTGAGCAACTGCGCGTCGGCAATGCCCAGGCGCTGGACAATGGCCTCGCGCAGCGCTTCGTCGGGGTGGTCCAGGGGCAGCTTCAGTTCGGTGATTCGTAGCATGGCAGGGTCCAGTATCCCGGCCATTGGGCGGCCGGCGGCTTAACACAAACCGCCAAGTATAAGCTGTTAGCCGCCCTGACTGGCAGGTTTAAAGCACCCGGTCATCAGTCGTCGCGCGCGCCGCCATAGTAACCGCAGCCTTGCAGGGTGGTGCCATCGACACGCAGTTCGGCCCGCAGATGGTTGACGGTGCCGGTGGCCGGGTCTACGCAGCGCTGTGGCGCAACCCACAGTTCTACCTGTTGCCCATTGGCCTCGCTGGTCAGGGTCAGGCCGCCGCCGGGTACCTGTTCTTCCAGAAAGGGCAAGGGCAGGGGGGGCTGGCCGGCTCGGTTCAGCACCATGCCACGGCCGCTGGCCTTAAGGTCCCAGTCAGGTGTGTGCCCGCTGGCGCGCAAGGTGAGTTGCTTGAAATTCGGGTCTGCACAGGCGCCGGCAGTGGACTCCACTCGGTACAGGCGTCGTACATCCAGTTGGCCATCGGTATTGGCCTGCTTGCTGCCGGTCAGGCGCCCCCGCACGTCGGCGAACAACGTGTCGTTGGCGCTTTTGGCCAGGTTGGCGGCTTCTTGCAGGATGCCGGTAGCCGCGGCATCGTTGACGATGAACGAACGGCTTTCGTTGCACGGCTTGAACAGCAGGTGGCCGCCAGCGGCGCGCAGTTCACCTTGCATGCGGGTAGTGCCTACATTGGGGTCGGCAGGGGCTTCACCCATGAGTTGGCAGCCGGCGAACAGGGGCAGCAGTGCCGTGATGAGCAGGGTGGGGGTGAGGCGCATGGGGGCGGGCTCCGCAGAATCGTGGCCAAAGAGCCGGTCACGTTACCCAGGCTGGTGGTGGATCTCAAGTTAATGGTTGGGTGTCAGGGGATTGGGGGCCGCAGCGCAGCCCCCAACGGTCACTCAACCGCCCAGGTAGGCATCGCGCACTTTCGGGTCGGTCAACAGGCCTTCGCCGGTGCCTTGCATCACCACCCGGCCGTTTTCCAGCACATAGGCGCGGTCAGCGATCTTCAGCGCCTGGTTGGCGTTCTGCTCCACCAGGAACACGGTGACGCCATCGCGGCGCAACTGTTCGATGATGTCGAAAATCTGCTGGATGATGATCGGTGCCAGGCCCAGCGAGGGTTCGTCCAGCAACAACAGCTTGGGCTTGCTCATCAAGGCCCTGCCGATGGCCAGCATCTGCTGCTCGCCACCTGACATGGTGCCACCGCGCTGGGTGTAGCGTTCTTTCAGGCGCGGAAACAGCTGCAGCACCTTGTCCAGTTGCGCCTGGTAGTCGCCCTTGTCGGTGAAAAAGCCGCCCATCGCCAGGTTTTCCTCGACAGTCAGGCGCGCGAATACGCGGCGGCCTTCCGGCACCACCGCAATGCTCTTGCGCATGATCTGCGAAGAGGGCTGACCCACCAGTTCCTCTCCCAGGTACTTGATGCTGCCGCTGTGCGCCTGGGGCGAGCCGCAGAGGGTCATCAGCAGGGTCGACTTGCCGGCGCCGTTGGCGCCGATCAAGGTCACGATTTCGCCCTGGTTAATCTCTACGTTCACGCTGTGCAGGGCCTGGATCTTGCCGTAGAAGGTGGAGACGTTTTCAAACTTCAGCATTTACGCTTCCCCCAGGTAGGCTTTGATCACTTCAGGGTTGTCGCGGATTTCCTGGGGGGTGCCGTGGGCCAGCGGGGTGCCCTGGTTGATCACCACGATATGGTCGGAAATGCTCATCACCAGCTTCATGTCGTGCTCGATCAACAGCACGGTCACGTTGTGCGACTCGCGCAGGTAGGCGATCAGCGCTTTGAGGTCTTCGGTTTCCTTAGGGTTGAGCCCTGCGGCCGGTTCGTCGAGCATGATGATGCGCGGGCGGGTCATCATGCAGCGGGCGATTTCCAGGCGGCGTTGCTGGCCATAGGCGAGGGTGCCGGCGGTACGGTTGGCGAACTCGGTCAGGTTGACCTTCTCCAGCCAGTACTGCGCGCGCTCCATCGCTTCCTTTTCGCTGCGGCGGAAGCCCGGCGTTTTGAACAACCCCGCAAAAAAGTTGGTGTTCAAGTGCCGGTGCTGGGCAATCAGCAGGTTTTCCAGCGCGGTCATTTCCTTGAACAGGCGCACGTTCTGGAACGTGCGCACCACGCCCCTGCGGGCGATCTGGTGACCGGCAAGGCCCTGGATCGGCTGGCCGTCGAGCAGGATGCTACCGCCACTGGGCCGGTAGAAACCGGTGAGGCAGTTGAATACCGTGGTCTTGCCGGCACCGTTCGGGCCGATCAGCGCCACCACTTGTTTTTCCTTGACGGTCAGGGCTACGCCGTTCACCGCCAACAAGCCGCCGAAGCGCATGCTCAGGCCGCTGACTTGCAGAATTTCGCGGCTCATCGACGCAGCTCCATGTGGGGGCGTTGCATCGGCAACAAGCCTTGCGGACGCCAGATCATCATCAACACCATCAGGGCACCGAACATCAGCATGCGGTACTCACTGAACTCACGCATCAGCTCGGGCAGCAGGATCATCACGATGGCCGCCAGGATCACACCCAGTTGCGAGCCCATGCCGCCCAGCACCACGATGGCGAGGATGATCGCCGACTCGATGAAGGTGAAGGATTCCGGGGTGACCAGGCCTTGGCGGGCGGCGAAGAAGCTGCCGGCAAAGCCCGCGAAGCAGGCGCCCAGGGTGAAGGCCGAGAGTTTGATCACGGTTGGGTTGAGCCCCAGTGCGCGGCAGGCAATCTCGTCTTCGCGCAGCGCTTCCCACGCACGGCCGATGGGCATGCGCAGCAGGCGGTTGATGACGAACAGTGCCAGCAATGCAAGCAACAGCGCCACCAGGTACAGGAAAATCACCTTGTTGATGGAGTTGTATTGCAACCCGAAGAATTCGTGGAAGGTCTGCATGCCTTCAGCCGCGCGGCGTTCGAAGGTCAAACCGAAGAATTCGGGTTTGGGGATGTTGCTGATGCCGTTGGGGCCGCCTGTCCAGTCGGTGAGGTTACGCAGGAACAGGCGGATGATCTCGCCAAAGCCCAGGGTCACGATCGCCAGGTAGTCACCGCGCAGGCGCAGCACCGGGAAACCGAGCAGGAAACCGAACGTGGCGGCCATCAGGCCGGCGATCGGCAGGCATACCCAGAAGCCCCAGCCCATGTAGTGCGACAGCATGGCATAGGTGTAGGCGCCTACGGCGTAGAAGCCGACATAGCCCAGGTCGAGCAGCCCGGCAAGGCCAACCACGATGTTCAGGCCCAGGCCCAGCAACACGTAGATGAGGATGAGCGTGGCGATGTCCACCGCACCGCGGGAGCCGAAGAAGGGCCACACCAGCGCAGCCACGATCAGGCCCATGATCACCCAGCGTTGGGTCTTGGGCAGCGTCAGGTAGTTGCTCACGGCCGGCGGGATCAGCTTGCGATCCGAGCGGCGGCCCATCACCGAGCTCCACTGCTTGTCGAACAGCACCCGTAGGAACATCAGCACCGAACACACGGCAATGATGGTGAGAGTGAACGAGCCCTGGCTGTGCACGGCCAGGCTGATGCCGTCGATGCTCAGTTTCAGGCCCAGTACCGGGAAGGCCACGGCCCACACCAGCAAGGCGCTGAAGAACGCCTGTTTGAGATTTCTGCTCATACTTTTTCAACCTCCGGGCGGCCCAGAATGCCGGTCGGCCGGAACAACAGGACAAGAACCAACAGGCCGAACGCAACCACGTCCTTGTACTGGTCGCCGAAGATGTCGGCGCCGAACGCTTCGGCCACACCCAGCACCAGCCCACCGAGCATGGCGCCCGGAATGCTGCCGATGCCGCCCAGTACCGCTGCCGTGAAGGCCTTCAGGCCCACCAGGAAACCGGCGTTGGGGTTGATCACCCCATACTGCATGCTCAGCAGTACAGCCGCCACGGCGGCCAGGGCGGCGCCAATGACGAAGGTGAGGGCGATGATGTTGTTGGTGTTGATGCCCAGCAAGTTGGCCATCTTGATGTCCTCGGCACAGGCGCGGCAGGCACGGCCCAGGCGGGAACGGGAGATGAACAGGGTCAGGCAGGTCATGGCCACGAGGGTAACCACGAACACCAGGATTTGCATGTAGGACACCAGGACTTCTTCCGCGCCCCCTGGCCCGAACGAGAAGCTGCCGGGGATCAGGTTGGGGATGGACTTGTCCTTGGAGTCTTGCGAAAGCAACACGGTGTTCTGCAGGAAAATCGACATACCGATGGCAGAAATCAGCGGGATCAGCCGGTTGCTGTTGCGCAATGGGCGATAGGCAACCCGTTCGATGCTGTAGCCATAGGCACTGGTGACGCAGATCGTCGCGACGAAGGCCACGGTCATCAGGATCGGCAGCGAATGGATACCCATCATGGCCAGGCCCGCCAGGGCCATGAAGGCCACGTAGGAACCAATCATGTAAACCTCGCCGTGGGCGAAGTTGATCATGCCAATGATGCCGTACACCATCGTGTAGCCGATGGCGATCAAGGCGTAGGTGCTGCCGATGGTCAATCCATTAACCAGTTGTTGGAAGAAATGGTAGATCTCAGGCATTACAGCGCTCCTAAAAACCTGATTTGCATTTCGCTGGCCGGGGTATGGCCAGGAAACCGCGGGTGACGGTTTTAAGATTTTCAGGTGAGCCCGCCCCCGGATCGCGGGGGCGGGCCCATGAACCTCGTAAAACAAAGCCCACTGCTCGCACAGTGGGCTTCTACGGTCAGCTATTAGTCACGCGTGTTACTGAGGGGAGACTTCGGTCTTCGGCTTGCCGAAGTGCCATTCGTAGACCACGAACTTGAAGTCTTTGAGGTCGCCTTTGGCGTCGTAGGACAGCTCGCCAGTCGGGGTCTTGAAGGTGCCGGCGTGGATGGCGGCTGCCACCTTGTCGGTATCTTCGGAGCCGGCTTTCTTGATGCCCTGGGCGATCAGCTCAACTGCGGAGTAGGACGGGAACACGAACGGGCCGCTTGGGTCCTTGCCGTCAGCCTTGATGGCGTCGACGATCTTCTTGTTCTCCGGGTCGGCATCGAAAGACTTCGGCAGGGTGACCAGCAGGCCTTCGGAGGCATTCTGGGCGATCTGCGAGATGGAGTCGTTGCCCACGCCTTCCGGGCCCATGAACTTGGCTTTCAGGCCTTTTTCCTGCGCCTGGCGCAGAATCAGGCCCAGCTCTGGGTGGTAGCCGCCGTAGTAGACGAAGTCGACGTTGTTCTGCTTGAGCTTCTGGATGATGGACGAGAAGTCCTTGTCACCGGCGTTCAGGCCCTCGAACACGGCAACTTTGACGCCTTTGCCTTCCAGGGTTTGCTTGACCGCAGTGGCGATGCCTTCACCGTATTGCTGTTTGTCGTGCAGCACGGCCACGACCTTGGGCTTGACATGGTCAGCGATGTAGTTGCCTGCCGCTGGGCCCTGAGCGCTGTCCAGGCCGATGGTGCGGAAAATCATCTTGTAACCGCGAGCGGTAATTTCCGGCGACGTTGCGGCCGGGGTGATCATGATGATGCCTTCGTCTTCATAAACGTCGGAGGCTGGCTGGGTGGAGCTGGAGCACAGGTGGCCGATGACGAACTTGACACCATCGTTAACCACACGGTTGGCGACCGCCACGGCCTGTTTAGGGTCGCACGCATCGTCGTATTCCTTGGCTTCTAGCATCTTGCCGTCGACACCGCCTGCAGCGTTGATGTCCTTGATGGCCTGCTTGGCGCCGATGAACTGCATGTCGCCGTACTGGGTCACAGGGCCGGTCTTGGGCCCGGCGATCCCGATCTTGATGGTATCGGCGGCAAACGAATGGCTGGCTACCCCGGCCAGAACCATTGCGGCGAACAGCTTGGAAATCTTGATCATAGTGCTCCACTCATTCTGTTGTAATTCTTATAGTCCTGGCGGCCAGGGCTACAGACCGGGCGGGATTTGCGGCGCGGTCATGCCAACGCGCAAGCCCACCTTCCCCGGAACATGTCCCGGAACTGTACCGGTACAGTGTAGAGCGCTGCCCGAACGCTTGAAAAGCGGTCGAAAAGTGCCTATTTCGCGGGTTGTCGCTTGGTTGACACAAAAGTACAGAAAGGCGCCATTAAAAAGCCTGATTCTGCAGCCAGGCCCCACCAATGCGGGGCCAATCGACCAAATTGCATATTTGAAACCGGGTTTTTCTGCAAAAATGCCGGCCTTTGTTATTGGCTATTTTTGCGGATACCACCCATGACGGATGAAACAAGCACCCTCTATGCCAAATTGCTGGGTGAGACGGCAATCATTGAGTGGAAAGCACTGGAGCGCTTCTGGGCCAAGGGTGACCTGATTTGGGTCGACCCTACTCTCGACCTGATCACTGTGGCCCAAGCGATGGCTGAAAACCGCAGCGATCTGTTCGCCAAATGGCGCAGTGATGGCACTGTGGGGCCAGTCTCTGCCGACCAGGCGCTTCACCTGCAAACCCGCGACCCAGAGATCTGGGCGGTGGTGGTGTCGCCGTTCATCGTGATACAGGTCAAAGGCGCAGCGTAGGCGTGATCGTTTTTGGTGCGCGCAAATTCGCAGTCGCACCGTTGCAGTGCTCGTTTATGCTCAAGGTGGGTAGAGGTAAGTAACAATTCGGCGTGGCGGTAACAGTTTACGGCATGCGTAAAGCGGCGGTGGCTGGCCCGGCATTGGGCATTCGAGATAGGCTGCCGAGATGTAAGCCACTGCCAGGAGTCATGATGAGCACTGATCTTCCCTCGTTGGCCTTTGCGGGTATCGGTTTGATGGGGTTGCCCATGTGCCGGCGCCTGCTGGCTGCCGGGTACCCGTTGACGGTGTGGAACCGCAGCCCCGACAAGTGCGACGCACTGGTCGCCGCCGGGGCACGGCGCGCCGCCAGCCCTGCCGAACTGAGCCGTGATGCCGACATGGTACTGCTGTGCCTGGCGGACACCGCGGTGGTACGCGAGGTGGTGTTTGGCGAGGCCGGTATTGCGCTGGGCGGGCGCAGTGGCCAGTTGCTGATCGACCTGTCCAGCCTGGAACCCGGTGCCACGCGTGAGATGGCTGCCGAGCTGGCAGCGCTGTGCGGCATGGCCTGGTTGGATGCCCCCGTATCCGGCGGCACCCCTGGTGCCGAAGCCGGTACGTTGGCGATCATGGTGGGCGGTGACGTGCACGACCTGCACCGCGCCCAGCCGGTGCTGCAGGTATTGGGGCAGCGGGTCACGCATATGGGCGCAGTGGGGGCTGGGCAGGTCACCAAGGCCTGCAACCAGATGATCGTGGCCTGCAACGCCCTGGTGATTGCCGAGGTAATTGCTCTGGCTGAACGTTCAGGTGTTGATACCCGGTTATTGGCTGAAGCACTGGCGGGTGGTTTCGCCGACTCCAAGCCGCTGCAGATACTCGCCCCGCAGATGGCATCGAGCACCTACCAACCGATCAAATGGCACGTTCGCACATTGCTCAAGGACCTGGACAACGCGGTGAAGCTGTCCCGCGAGCAGGGCGCTGCAACCCCGATCAGTGGCCTCGCCGCGCAGTTGATGCGCCTGCACGCAAGCCAGGGTTTTCTGGACCAGGATCCGTCGACCTTGGTGGAGCAGTACCGGAGCAAGCCGTAAGGGTCACCGCCGGTGGGCGCAGGCGTAGCAGCAGCGGGCGCAGCTCGGCCAGTGCAGCGGGCCGGCCGAGCAGGTAACCCTGCAGGCAGTCACAGCCGTGATCCTGTAGAAACGCCTGTTGTTCGGCCTTTTCCACCCCCTCGCTTACCACCTGCAGGTGCAGGGTGTGGGCCATCGCGATGATCGCCTGGACGATCTGGCAATCTTTGAGGCTGTGCGGTACGTCTTGCAGGAACGTTCGGTCGATCTTCAGCACATCCAGTGGCAGGCGCTTGAGGTAAGCCAATGACGAGTAGCCGGTGCCGAAGTCGTCAATGGAAAGCGTCACGCCCAGTGCGCGTATGCACTTGAGCACGTTGACGGTGCGCTGCATGTCGCCCATCAGGGCGTTTTCGGTCACTTCCAGCTCGAGCAGTGTGGCAGCAAGGCCCGTTTCGGCCAGCACCCGCTCCACCTCATTGGGCAGGGCATCGTGGCTGAGGGTCACGGCCGAGCAGTTGACCGTGACCTTGAAGCCACCAACCCCCTGGCGCTGCAGCAGGGCAAGGTCGGTGCAGGCGCGGCGCAGTACCCACAGGTCCAGGTCGATGATCAGGCCGTTGGTTTCGGCAATGCCGATGAAACGGTCAGGCCCCAGCCACCCGTGTTGCGGGTGTTGCCAGCGAACCAGGGCTTCAAGTTTGGCCACCAGGCCAGTACGGGCATCAAAAATGGGTTGGTAGTGCACAGTCAGCCCGTGCTCTTCGAGCAACGCCAGGCGCAGTTCCTCTTCCAGCTGCAGCGCGAGGGTGGCCTGGGTCTTGAGGCTGTCGTCGAAAAAATGCCAGCCGTTGCGGCCATTGGCCTTGCACTGGTAAAGGGCCAGGTCGGCATTTTTCATCAGTTCTTCGGCGCTGGTGCCATCGTCTGGAAACAGGCTGATGCCAATGCTGGTGGTCATCACCATGCGCCGGCCACCGAGGTCAATGGGGTCCTTCATGCGCTGCAGGATACGCTGTGCCAGGTGTTGTGCCTCCTCGCGCCCGCTCAGGCTGGTGACCACGCAGAACTCGTCGCCCCCCAGGCGCGCGACCAGGTCCTGGCTACGGGTGGCGGCCTTGATGTGGCTGGCGATCACGGTCAGCAACCGGTCGCCGGCCGGGTGACCTAAGCTGTCATTGATACGTTTGAAATGGTCGACATCCAGGCACATGACCGCCATGCGGCCTTCGCAAGCCTGATGCTCGGCAAGGCGCTCGCCAAAGACCTGGTTGAAGCCTCGTCGGTTGACCAAGCTGGTCAGTGCGTCGTAGTGCGCAGCCTGTTGCAGGGAGGCTCGGGCCTGGTCCAGTTGGCCAAGTAGCACACTGACCCGGCGCAGGTCATGCTCCTTGCTCTGCAGCTTTTTGTCAGCCAGCGCCGCACTGATGCTGGCGCCGCTGATCAGCAGGGTAATGAAGCCCACGCCCAGCCCCAGTTGCAGGCTGTTGTCAGCAGACGGCAGGCGGATTGCCATGTCCGTTGGGATCACCAGTGTCATGGCCGACATGGCGGTGAAATGGGTGGCAACGATGCCCCCCGCCATCACCAGGCTGGCAGCGTATTTCATTGACTGGTGCAGCCTGCCGCTGCCTTTGCGGAAGTAGCGGGCCAGCCACAAGGCCGACAGGCTTGTGAACAATGCGATCACGGCGCATACCAGCAGCAAGTCGGTGCGGTAATACTGAACAGCGCCGGTTTGCATGGCCGCCATGCCTACAAAATGCATGATCACGATGCCCAGGCCGATCAGGGCTGCGCTTTGCAGGTAGTGCCGGGTGTGCATTTGGTGCCGGCCAAAGCTGTACATCGCCCAGCAGGCAACTATCAGCGCAATCAGCAACGAAAGCGCGGTGAGGGTCACGTCGTAATGAACTTCCAGCGGCACCTGGAAGGCAAGCATGCTGATGAAGTGCATGGCCCAGATGCCGCCTGCCAGGCAACAGGCGCCCAGTAACGCCCAACGTCGATAGGCTGCGGTGTTTTCGCTGCTGCACTGGCGTTCGGCCATGTCCAGGGTGGCAAAGCAGCCGGCCCAGGCCACCAGGTAAGCCAGTAGCACCAGAACGGGTTCGTGTCGGCAGTCCATCACCACATGGCCAGTGGCGGGAAGGTCAGCGAACAGTCTTAGCTCAATCCACTCCATGGAACGCCCCGTTATCGTGTATCCGCACGCACGATCGGTGCAGACCATCCGGGGGAGTATAGGGAATGGGGCTCAGGCCATCATCGGGTAATGGCACATTGACTTCAACGATTTGGATATCGGAGGTATAGCAGGGGGGAATATGCAGGGTAAGGAAAGGTGCAGGAGCAGCCAGCCGAGGGCCGCTCCTGTTTCAACTTAGGCTAGCCGGCTACCAGTACGCGAATTGCCTCAAGGCGCAAGGCCGCCTTTTCCAGCATGGCCAGGCCTTGTTCACGCTGCTTGCGAAGGGCTTCGACTTCGCTTTCACGCACGCTCGGGTTGACCGCCTGCAGTGCTACCAGGCGCGCCAGTTCCTCGTCTGCCTCAGCCGCCAGACGGCGTTGGGCCTCGGTCACGCGCTCAACGTGGGTAGGCACCACTTTCTCTTCACCGCTGCTGATGCGTTTGGCCAGTACGTCACGTTGCGCTTGCACGAACTTGTTAGCGCTGGCGCGCGGCACGCTCTCGAGCTGATCGTTCAGGGTTTCGAAGGCCACGCGGGTGGCCAGGTCGTTGCCATTGGCGTCCAGCAGGCAGCGCAGGGCGGCGGGTGGTAGGTAGCGGCCCAACTGCAGGCTGCGCGGAGCCACCACCTCGCTGACGAACAGCAGTTCGAGCAACACCGTGCCGGGCTTGAGGGCCTTGTTCTTGATCAGCGCCACGGCGGTGTTGCCCATCGAGCCGGACAGCACCAGGTCCATGCCGCCCTGTACCATCGGGTGCTCCCAGGTAAGAAACTGCATGTCTTCGCGCGACAGGGCCTGGGCGCGGTCGTAGGTGATGGTGACACCCTCGTCGTCCCCCAGCGGGAAGCTGGCGTCGAGCATTTTTTCGCTCGGCTTGAGAATCAGTGCATTCTCGGAGTGGTCTTCGCTGTCGATGCCGAACGCATCGAACAAGGTTTCCATGTAGATAGGCAGGGCGAACTGGTCGTCCTGTTCCAGAATCGCTTCGACCAGTGCCTCGCCTTCGCCGGCGCCCCCTGAGTTGAGTTCCAGCAGGCGGTCACGCCCGGTGTGCAGTTCGGCTTCCAGGCGCTGGCGCTCTGTGCTCGCTTCTGCCACCAGGGCATCCCAGGGCTTGTTGTCCTGGCCTTGCAGCAACGGCAACAGCCGCGGGCCAAACTGGTGTTGCAGGGCGTTGCCAGTGGGGCAGGTGTTGAGGAAGGCATTGAGGCCTTCGTGGTACCACTGGAACAGGCGCTCCTGCGGCGTGCCCAGCAGGTAGGGAATATGCAGCTCAATGGTGTGCTTCTGGCCGATCCGGTCCAGGCGCCCGATGCGCTGCTCCAGCAAGTCGGGGTGCGCTGGCAGGTCGAACATCACCAGGTGATGGGCGAACTGGAAGTTGCGCCCCTCGCTGCCGATTTCCGAACATACCAGCACCTGGGCGCCGAACTCTTCGTCGGCGAAGTACGCAGCGGCGCGGTCACGCTCAAGGATACTCATGCCTTCGTGGAACACCGATGCCGGTATGCCAGAGCGCACGCGCAGGGCATCTTCCAGGTCCATTGCGGTTTCGGCGTGGGCGCAGATCACCAGCACCTTGGTGCGCTTGAGCATTTTCAGGGTGTCGATCAGCCAGTCGACCCGCGGGTCGAAGCGCCACCAGCGCTCATCGTCTGCCACCTCTCCCTGGGCCTGGAAGGCCACTTCGGGGTACAGCTCGGCATGCTCGCCGACCGGCAGGTTGCCGTACTGTTCTGGGGCGGGCAGCGGGTAGGCATGCAACTGCCGCTCCGGGAAGCCCTGGATTGCCGCACGGGTGTTGCGGAACAGGACACGACCGGTGCCGTGGCGGTCCAGCAGTTCGCGGATCAGGCGGGCGCTGGCCTGGGTGTCGCCATCGCTGACGGCAGCCAGTAACGCTTCGCCTTCGGCCCCGAGAAAGCCCTGGATGGTGGCATGGGCCTTGGGCGACAGGCGGCCTTCGTCCAGCAATTCCTGCACGGCCTCGGCCACGGGCCGATAGTGCTCGCTTTCGGCGCGGAAGGCGGCCAAGTCATGGAAGCGGTCAGGGTCCAGCAGGCGCAGGCGGGCAAAGTGGCTGTCCTGGCCCAGCTGTTCCGGCGTGGCGGTGAGCAGCAACACACCCGGGATCACCTGGGACAGTTGTTCGACCAGGGCATATTCGGCACTGGCCTGTTCTTCGTGCCAGACCAGATGGTGAGCCTCGTCGACTACCATCAGGTCCCAACCGGCAGCGAACATCGCGTCCTGGGCCTTTTCATCCTCCACCAGCCATTCCAGCGCAACCAATGCCAGCTGCGCGTCCTCGAAGGGGTTGCTGGCATCGCTTTCAATGAAGCGCTCGGCATCGAACAGGGCGACCTGCAGGTTGAAGCGGCGGCGCATTTCCACCAGCCACTGGTGCTGGAGGTTTTCCGGCACCAGGATGAGCACGCGGCTGGCACGGCCGGACAGCAACTGGCGATGAATCACCAGGCCGGCCTCGATGGTTTTACCCAGGCCCACTTCGTCGGCCAGCAGTACCCGAGGGGCGCTGCGGTCGGCGACCTCACGGGCAATGTGCAATTGGTGCGCAATCGGTTGCGCGCGGCAACCGCCCAGGCCCCACAACGCTGATTGCATCTGCTTGCTGGTGTGGTGCAGCGTGTTGTAGCGCAGGCTGAACCAGGGCAGCGGGTCGATCTGCCCGGCGAACAGGCGGTCGCTGGCCAGGCGGAACTGGATGAAGTTGGACAGCTGGGTTTCTGGCAGCGTCCGCGGCTGGTTCTGGCCGTCCAGGCCGTGGTAGACCATCAGGCCGTCGATGTCCTCGACTTCCCGAACGGTCAGCTTCCAGCCTTCGAAATGGGTGATCTGGTCGCCCGGAGAAAAGCGCACGCGGGTCAGCGGCGCGTTGCGCAGGGAGTACTGACGGGTATCGCCAGTGGCCGGGTAGAGCACGGTCAAGAGGCGGCCATCCTGCGCCAGGATGGTACCCAGGCCGAGCTCTGCTTCGCTGTCGCTGATCCAGCGTTGCCCCGGTTGATACTGCTGCGCCATACTGCCTGAACTCCCGCGATGAAAAAGCCGATTATGTTAACGGATCGGCCGGCCAGACCAAAGTGCCGAGTGCACCTTCTGGCGCCGAACGGTGATGGCAAATGCGTCATTCTAGCCGTTTCATCGCCTCATGCCGTGCTGCTCGAGGGTCGTTCATCAACATGTCTGCCAAGCATCACTGGACAAGCACTGGCCTGGTGGCTGGCTGCCTGTTGTTGGCCGCGTGCCAGCAGAAGAACTTCGAGACACTGCCTGCCATCCCCGTCGAGCAGTTGGAGGTGTTGGGGGTGCAGGCGCCGATCAAGAGCGTGCACTTTCGCGACCGTGATGGCGAAGGCTTGCTGGTGCTGAGCCGCAGCGATGGCCAGGCCAGCGACCCGGACAGCGAACAGGAAGTGGACAAGGTGGTGCTGAAAGCCACCCTGTACGGGCGCAGTGCAGAGCGTGAGGCATTCAAGCCCCGCTGGCAGATCGAACAGGAAACCACCTGCCCAGGGCTCGACCTGGATGTGGACTTCTACGCCGACGTCAGCGATGTCGGCGACCTCAATGGCGATGGCGTTGCGGAAGTGACCGTCGCCAGCCATGCATACTGCGGCGGGGGGATCGACCCCCACGACATCGCCATCGAGATGCGCGAGGGGCAGGCCGTTTACACCATCACCGGGCAGTCGCTGATTACCCCGGCCGGCGAGGAGCCGATAGGCGGCGAACGCGTGGACAGCGCTTCGCTCAAGGCTGCATCGGCGCAGGTTCGAGCCCATATGGATGCGGTGTGGCAACAGGTGTACAAGCGGCCTTGGAGCGAAGTCAGCCCGCCAGCCGACGACGACCCGGATGACGAAGCCGAATAATTGTTGTCCATGACATCAAGGTCAATTCGCGCCTGCCGATACAGGAGCATAGGAGAACGTCCATGCTGCCACCGATCATCCCGCTCAGTGCCGTACCGGTGACCTCGCAACAGGACCCGGTAAAACCTACCCCGGATATCAAGCCGGTGGTGCCGGCGCAGCCGGCTTCCGGCGAAAGCGCCATCGATCTCAAGCAGCAGCGCGACCCCCAAGAGCAGGAGCTGCTGCTGCGTGAAGAGCAGCGCCGGCAGCAACAGCGCCGGCGTCAGGGCGATCAGCAGCGTTTCAGTGCCGTGCCGGGTGACGAGGTCAATGCCGACAACACGGTGCCTGTAGCACCGTTGATGGGTGAGCCCGTGCGTCAGGGCCTGCTGGTTGATATCGAAGTCTGAGGCAGGGCTGGTCAGCGCATGCCCCTGGCGTCATCATGCAATCTCCGTAGATCGTCGAGCCCGAGCATGAGCCAAGACAACCTCATCGATTTCGATGCCGAGCGCGCCAAGCGCGTGCATGACCTCAAGGAAAAGCGCCTGAACGAGATGCGCAATGCGTTCGAGCAGGCCTTGCCGTTGAATGCCTCCAAGAAGAAGCCCAAGCGCAAGCCCAAGAAGCGCTGAAACTTGACGCAGGTCAAGCCTGCGCCTGCCTCCTGTGCCCGCCCCCGGGCACCCTCCATACCCATTGACACCGGTCAATTTTCCCCGCCCGCAGATTGGTTAACTTAGCCCCATCGGACAACGGCACACGAATGGAGGCCAGCATGTTCTTCGACAACGTGGTTATCGCAGGCGTGGTAACGGTTGGGTTGATGGTGGCTTTCTTTGCCGGTCTGGGCATTTTCATCTGGAAGGACTCGAACAAGCGCAAAGGGCGCTGACCTTTCAGGTACACGAGCACGCAAGGCATTTAGGGCGACTTCGGTCGCCCATTTTTTTTGCCTGGACGCTTTGTATTCAAGGGTGCGAGTGCGCGCTCAGCGTCGCTTGGCGTACGTGTCTTTCAACTTCATCGGGAGGTTAGGTGATGGCCATCACATCGCAGGACATCTGCAGCGCTGCCGAACAGCTCAAGGGTTTTGTCGGGTTCCATGGCAAGCGCGGCTGCCACATTGTGCGCTTTTCCGAGGATTCGTTCGGCATGGATGTCGCCGACGCCAGTATCACGCCGTGCAACGAGTTCGTCTGGCGCCACGAGCAGGGGCAGCGCATGGCGCTTTGCCGTGAACGGCTTGCCTTGCTGTTGGCGCAGCATGTGGATGACCGCCTGAATATCACTGAGCCTCTACGGGCCTACCTGCGCCGCAGTGACCTGCCCGAGATAGTGGCTGAGCGCAAGTTGCAGGCGGCTGCCCAGGTCAGCGGGCAAGGGACATGAGGTCTGGCATTTCGTGCAGCCCTTGCGTGCCAGCATGCAACCGGTGCGCGACCATGACTTGATCGCGGCCGGCGCCTTTGGCCGTATACAGCGCCCGGTCTGCCTGTTCCAGCCAGGTGTCGGAGGTATCAAGGTGGGCGCCGAACGGGCACAGGCCAATGCTGAGGCTGATGCGAAGGGTGGGCAGCTGCGGGTTGCGGTAGCTGCCAACCCGCTCGCGCAAGCGTTCCATCGCCTGGCAGGCCTGCGCCTCGCTGGTGTCTGGCAGGATCACGCAGAACTCATCGCCCCCGTAACGCCCGGCTTGGTCGCCTTCGCGCAGGGTGCGACGCAGCTCGGCGCTCAATTGACGCAGCACGCAGTCGCCGATGACGTGGCCAAAGGTATCGTTGATTGCCTTGAAGTGGTCGATGTCGATCAGTGCAATGACTGCGTCGCTGCGGTGTTTCCTGCATTTCTGAAAATTCAGCATCAGCAGGTCCTTCCAGGCGCCATGGTTGAGCAGCCCGGTCAGGCTGTCGGTAAGGCTCAGCGCGCCAAGCCTTCGCTTGTGCTCGGCAAGCTTGATTGCCAACTGATAGCAGACCCAGCCCAGCGCCATTGGATAGAGGGTGAGCATGGGCAGGCTGGCGTAGACTTGCAGCGTGGTGGCCTCAAGCTCCAGCCCGGGGCCGAGCAACAGTACAGCAACGGCCATGCCGCCCAATTGCGCCAGTGCGCCGCGCAACACCAGGCGTTTCCCGCCGGCCGCCACGTTGTTCATGGTCATCATCGACAGCACGGTAACTGTCGGCAGTGGGTTGAAATGCATGGCTGCGGCCCAGAACCCGCCCATCAGCGAGTCGAGCACAAGGTTGCGCTGTTCTGCCTGGTAGGGCGCCTCGGAGCGTGCAGCCCACTGGTAGGCAAGGTGGGGCCATACCAGGCCATTGAACAGCATGAAAGCCCACACCCATGGAGGTGGCGAGAGCGGCGCCGTGCCTGCCATCACACACAATAAACCGATGCCCATGCCAAAAACACGCGGCAGGTAGATGCGCTTGGCGAACGAAAGGCCCTTGCCGGAGCGTGTGTTCATGGCTGTGGAATCTCTGTCAGGTAACCGTTTATCGCATAAATCGCATGAATATTGTGAAACAGTGTCGCGCCTCCGAACACTGGCCTTACAGGCCAATTCAAGGTTGATGCGATCACTGGCCGGGCGGGGCAGGGCTGGGCTGTCGGCAACGGCTGCCAAGTGCAAGGGTTTGGGGCGCGGGGGATTCGGGAGGAGGGGGTGCCACCTGGTCCTGATGTGGGGCAGGGCCAGGTGGGCGGTGGTCAGCGCTAGTGAGTGGCGCGGCCCTGTTCTGACGCTTTTTCGTCCTCGAGCAGTTTCGACGGCGGCTTGCCGCTGTCGCTGCGTACCTGCGCGTGGCTGATGAGGGCGAAGATGAAACTGCCACCTATGATATTGCCTGCCAAGGTAGGCAGTGCAAAATGGAGCCAGAAGCTGCTCCAGGTTTCTTCGCCGGCCCACACCAGGTAGGACACCTCCACCGAACCCACCACGATGTGGGTGAAGTCGCCGAGTGCCATCAGGTAGGTAATAAGCAGGATGATCCAGATCTTGGCATTTTCCATGGACGGGATCATCCATACCATGGTGGCGATCATCCAGCCCGACACAATGCCCTTGGCGAACATCTGGCCAAGGTCGTTCTCCATCACCTTGTGGCCCACCTCCAGGAAGGCAAGGTCGGTCTTGGTATCGAAGATCGGCAGCTCCAGCATTACCCATGCCACCAGCAGCGTGCCGGCGAGGTTGCCTGCCAGTACCACTCCCCACAGGCGCAGCAGGCGGCCGAAGTTCGCCAGGGTGGGCGTGGTCATTACCGGCAGTACGGCGGTGAGGGTGTTTTCGGTGAACAACTGCTGCCGCGCCAGGATGACGGCCAGGAACCCAGCGCTGTAACCGATGCTTGCGATGACCTGGGCGCTTTCGCCGTCGGGTAGGCGGGAATACAGCAGCCCCATGGCCATCAGCGACAAGCCCATGGACAACCCGGCTGCCAGGGCAGACCACCAAAGCGCAGCCAGGGTCCGTTCCAGTTCCTGGTCGCCCTGAAGGCGTATGGTTTCGTGCAGCACCGCCGCCCTGGGCGGCTGGTTTACGCTGACTTCCTGCTGTTCATCCGCAGACAAGCCCGGGGTTTTATCGCTGTGCGCGTCGCTCATCGCCGCTACGCTCCGTGGTGGGTTTCTCTACAGATCCACCGGGCCCTCATTTAGTTGCCGCGCAAGTGCCCGGGCACTGCAAAAGTTTTTTCAGATCAAGGTGTTGACTCCCAATTTAAACCGCGTATTATTCGCCACCTCGCAGCGATCAACGCTTCGGGGCGAGTCAGGTGTTGTTGAGTTTGACAGCTTCTCTGGAAGCCTTTG
>NZ_BBIU01000038.1 GCF_000730645.1 Pseudomonas parafulva NBRC 16636 = DSM 17004
ACAGGACTGGACTGCGCAACACCGCAACCTAGAGGGCTGGTTCATCTGCTGTGGCAAGGGGCATTCTGCACCCCCTGCCTGGTCACTCAAATCTCTACCTGCGTTCCTAACTCGATCACCCGGTTGAGCGGCAGGTTGAAGAACCTGAGGTTGCCGTTGGCGTTCTTGAGCAGGAACGCGAACAGGTTGCCACGCCAGCGCGACATGCCCTCCAGCCTGGAGGCGATGACTGTCTCGCGGCTGAGGAAGTACGTGGTGCGCATGGGCGTGAAATCCAGGTCGTCCAGGTGGCACAGCTTCAACGCTGCCGGCACGTCAGGCTCGTCCATGAAGCCAAAGTGCAGCACCACCCTGAAGAAACCGTCGCCGTAAGCCTCCACTTCGAAACGCTCCTGCTCCGGCACCCGCGGCCGGTCCTCGCTGAGTACGGTCAGCAGCACCACCTGGCTGTGCAGCACCTGGTTGTGCAACATGTTGTGCAACAGCGCATGGGGCACCGCGTCGGACCGGGCCGTGAGAAACACCGCAGTGCCCTCTACCCGGTGTGGCGGCTGGATGCGGATGCTGCTGATGAACAGCGGCAGCGGCAGCGCGCCTTCGTCTATGCGCTCCACCAGGATCTGCTTGCCGCGCTTCCAGGTACTCATCAGCAGGAACAGCACGCCACCGGCCAATACCGGGAAGGCGCCGCCCTGTACGATCTTCGGCACGTTGGCAGCAAAGAACAGCCCGTCGACCAGCAGGAACCCCACCAGGATCGGCACGGCCAGCATCGGCGGCCACTTCCACAGCAACAGCATCACCGCAGACACCAGGATGGTGGTCATCAGCATGGTCCCGGTCACAGCCACCCCGTAAGCCGCCGCCAGTGCCCCTGATGACTCGAAGCCGATCACCAGCAGCACCACCCCTACCATCAACGTCCAGTTGACGGCGGCAATGTAGATTTGCCCCTGCTCGTCACTGGAGGTGTGCTGAATGTGCATGCGCGGGATGTAACCCAGCTGGATGGCCTGGCGGGTGAGGGAGAACGCCCCCGAGATCACCGCCTGGGAGGCGATGACGGTGGCCAGCGTCGACAGGCCGACCAGCGGCAGCAGGGTCCAGCCCGGCGCCAGCAGGTAGAACGGGTTACGCGCTGCTTCCGGGTTCTGCAGCAGCATCGCACCCTGGCCGAAATAATTGAGCACCAGCGCAGGCAGCACCAAGGCGAACCAGGCCCGGGCGATGGGCTTGCGACCGAAGTGGCCCATGTCGGCATACAGCGCCTCGGCACCGGTCAGGGCCAGCACCACAGCCCCCAGAATGGCCACGCCCATGCCTGGGTGGACGACGAAGAAGTTCACAGCCCAGCCCGGGTTGAAGGCCTTGAGCACTTCGGGTGTTTGCAGAATGCCGTGCACGCCAAGGGCAGCCAGCACCAGGAACCAGGTGACCATCACCGGGCCGAAGAGCTTGCCGATTTTCTCGGTACCGTGTTTTTGCACCAGAAACAGCGCCACCAGCACCACCAGCGAAATGGGCACCACCCAGTGGTCGATGCCATCGAACGCCAGGCCCATGCCCTCTACCGCAGACAGCACCGACACGGCCGGGGTGATCATGCTGTCGCCGTAGAACAGCGACGCGCCGATCAGCCCGCATATCACCATCAGCGTGCGCAACCGCGGGTAGGCCGCCGTGGCCCGCCGCGCCAGTGCAGTCAGCGCCATGGTGCCGCCCTCGCCCTGGTTGTCTGCGCGCAGGATGAACATCACGTACTTGAACGACACCACCCATAACAGCGACCAGAGGATCAACGACAGGATCCCCAACACACCTTCATGGTTGACCGGCACCCCATAGCCGCCGGTAAAGACTTCCTTGAGGGTATACAACGGGCTGGTGCCGATATCGCCATAAACCACCCCGACCGCCGCCACCAGCAGGCCCAGCGACCGTGTCGCGCCCTGCTTACCTGCGTGCCCGCCCTCGGCGTGACTGCTTGCCTGAACCATCGACCACTCCCGCAGACGGCCTTCAAGGCCCTTGTTGTTCACTTCCACGCAGGCCACCCGCAGCGGCCTGACGCAACGGCGCGAAGCATAGCGCAGCGTTCGTCGTATTTCTGCTGGTCAAGCGACCTTGTGCTCGCTAGAATTGCGCACTTTTTGATCAGAGGCGCCGAAAGCGCCCGTCAAGCTCGCCCCCGATTCCGGCCGGGCGACCTGCATTCAATACCGAGGTTAGTCATGTCCACCACGCCCGCCACCCCCAAGGTAGGTTTCGTAAGCCTGGGTTGCCCCAAAGCCCTGGTCGATTCCGAGCGCATCCTGACGCAGCTGCGCATGGAAGGCTACGAAGTCGTGCCCACTTATGAAGATGCCGACGTGGTGGTGGTCAACACCTGCGGCTTCATCGACAGCGCCAAGGCCGAGTCGCTGGAAGTGATTGGCGAAGCGATCAAGGAAAACGGCAAGGTCATCGTCACCGGCTGCATGGGTGTCGAGGAAGGCAGTATCCGTGACGTGCACCCCAGCGTGCTGTCGGTGACCGGCCCGCAGCAGTACGAGCAGGTGGTCAATGCCGTGCACGAAGTGGTGCCGCCGCGCCAGGATCACAACCCGCTGATCGACCTGGTGCCGCCACAGGGCGTGAAGCTCACCCCGCGCCACTACGCTTACCTCAAGATTTCCGAGGGCTGCAACCACAGCTGCAGCTTCTGCATCATCCCGTCCATGCGCGGCAAGCTGGTCAGCCGTCCGGTGGGTGAGGTGCTGAGCGAGGCCGAGCGCCTGGTAAAGGCCGGTGTGAAGGAGATCCTGGTGATTTCCCAGGACACCAGCGCCTACGGCGTGGACGTCAAGTACAAGACCGACTTCTGGAACGGCCGCCCGGTCAAGACCCGCATGCTCGAACTGTGCGAGGCACTGAGCAGCCTAGGGGCCTGGGTTCGCCTGCATTACGTGTACCCATACCCGAACGTTGACGATGTGATCCCGCTGATGGCGGCCGGCAAGATCCTGCCGTACCTGGACATCCCGTTCCAGCATGCCAGCCCCAAGGTGCTCAAGGCGATGAAGCGCCCGGCGTTCGAGGACCGCACCCTCGCCCGCATCAAGCAATGGCGCGAGCAATGCCCGGAGCTGGTAATCCGTTCCACGTTCATCGTCGGTTTCCCGGGCGAAACCGAAGAAGACTTCCAGTACCTGCTGGATTGGTTGACCGAAGCCCAGCTCGACCGCGTGGGCTGCTTCCAGTATTCGCCGGTGGAAGGCGCGCCTGCCAACGACCTGGGCCTTGCCGAGGTGCCGGATGACATCAAGCAGGACCGTTGGGACCGCTTCATGGCTCACCAGCAAGCCATCAGTACCGCCCGCCTGCAACTGCGTATCGGCAAGGAAATCGACGTGCTGATCGATGAAGTGGAAGAGCAGGGCTCGGTTGGCCGCAGCTTCTTCGATGCACCTGAAATCGACGGCAGCGTGTTCATCGATGGCGACCATGGCTTCAAGCCGGGCGACAAGGTGCGCTGCCGGGTAGTAGATGCCGACGAGTACGACATGTGGGCCGAGCCGATCTGACCATGAGCCAGCTCCCAACCCTCGAGACGCCACATCTCAGCGATTACCCGGAGCTGGTGCAGGTTTGGGAAGATGCGGTGCGCGCAACTCACGACTTCCTGCCCGAGGGCTACATCCTGCTGCTGCGCGACAAGATCTTGCGCCAGTACCTGGACGCCGTGATGCTGGTGTGCTGCCGGGCGCCAAACGGCAGTATCCAGGGTTTTATCGGGGTGGCCCAAGGCCGCGTGGACATGCTGTTCGTGGCCCCTGCCTGGCATGGTCACGGGGTGGGCAAGCGGTTGCTGCGTCACGCCGTCAGCGTGCTGAATGCCCAGACGCTGGACGTCAACGAGCAGAACCCCAAGGCTTTGGGCTTCTACCTGCACGAAGGGTTCGAAGTGACCGGCCGCTCGCCAACCGATGGCCTGGGCCAGCCCTACCCGTTGCTGCACATGCGTTTGCGCAAAACGGTGTGATTGCCACAGATTCCCGCCCCTCAACCGCGCGGGAAGGTACAATGCAGGCTCTTTTTGCCTTTGCGAACCGCCGTCATGTCCGAACCCACCCGCCTGTCCAAACGCCTTGTCGAGCAGCTTGGCTGTTCTCGTCGCGAGGCCGAGCTGTATATAGAGGGGGGCTGGGTGACGGTCGACGGTGTGGTGGTCGAACAACCGCAGTTCAAGGTTGAACAGCAAAGCGTCGCCCTCCTGCCTGGCGCCCGTGCCGAAACACTGGAGCCGGTTACCCTGCTGCTGAACCAGCCTGCCGGCCAGGATACCGAAAGCGCACGCGCAAGCATGGGCATGGGCAGCCTGAGCGAGGCCCACCGTGAAGGCGTGCGTGCCCTGCACGGCCACTTTGCCCGCCAGGCCTGTGTAGCGCCGCTTGAACCCGGTGCCAGCGGCTTGCAGGTGTTCACCCAGGATTGGCGGGTAACCCGCAAGATCAATGCCGACCTGCGCCGCCTGGAGCAGGAATTCGTCGTCCAGGTGCGCGGTGAAGCCAGCCCGCAGGCATTGGAACGCCTGGCGCGGGGCGTCATGCGTAATGACCGTGAATTGCCCAAGGCCAAGGCCAGCTGGCAGAACGAAACCCATCTGCGCCTGGTGCTGAAAAACCCTCAACCTGGGCAAATCTCCGAGCTGTGCGCCTATCTGCGCCTTGAGCTGCTGGGCATGCGCCGCATCCGCCTGGGGGGTGTGTCCATGGGCAAGCTGCCGCTTGGCCAATGGCGCTACGTGGCGGCAACCGAACGCTTCTAAGCAACACGCCGCGCTGGTGCGCGGCACCTGAACAGGATTCTGCAGCAATGAACCACAACGACGTCCTGCGCAGCCTGCGCTACATGCTCAAGGTGAACGACGCCAAGATGGCCGAAATCGTCGGGCTATCCGGCCTCGACGTGCATCCCCTGGTGCTGGCGACCTACGTGAAAAAAGAGGAAGAAGAAGGCTTCGTGCGTTGCCCTGAACGGGTAATGGCGCACTTTCTCGACGGCCTGGTCATCTACCGCCGCGGTAAGGATGACAGCCGGCCAGCGCAGCCAATCGAGCTGCCGGTTACCAACAACCTCATCCTCAAGAAACTGCGGGTAGCCTTCGAGCTCAAGGAAGACGACCTGCACGCCATCCTCAAGTCAGTGGACTTCCCCGTCAGCAAACCCGAGCTGAGCGCGCTGTTCCGCAAGGTTGGCCACGAGAACTACCGTGCCTGCGGCGACCAGCTGCTGCGCAACTTCCTCAAGGGCCTTACCCAGCGCGTGCGCGGCTGAATGACCATGCAGCATACGGTAAGCCCGGTCGGCATCGTGCGCTCCTGCTTCAAGGAAAAGTTCGCCATACCGCGCCAGCCGCAGTTGGCACCGGCTGCACGGGGGGTGCTGGAGCTGCTGCCGCCGTTCGATCAGGGTGAGGCTGTAGACGGCCTGGAACAGGTCAGCCACGTCTGGTTGCTGTTTCTGTTCCACCAGGCCCTTGAAGAAAAGCCGCGGCTGAAAGTGCGGCCCCCGCGCCTGGGCGGCAACACGAGCATGGGGGTGTTTGCCACCCGTGCCACCCACCGGCCCAACGGTATCGGCCAGTCGGTGGTCCGCCTCGAGGGTGTCGAGCCGGGGCGTTTGCTGCTTTCGGGCATTGACCTGCTCGATGGTACCCCGGTGCTGGATATAAAACCCTATGTGCCTTACGCCGACACCATTGCCGATGCCCATAACCAGATGGCCAGCCAGCCACCTGTAGCGATTGCCGTGCAGTGGGGCGACGCTGCCCTGGTGCAAGCTCGCGAACATACCCTGCGCCTGGGGCAACCCGTGGTAGACCTCATTGAGCAATGCCTGGCCCAAGATCCACGGCCTGCCTACCAGGTGCCAACGCCGGAGCGGGTATACGGGGTGAAGTTCTGGGACGTGCAGGTGCGCTGGCATTACCCGCAAGCGCAGGTTATTCGGGTGCTGGAGGTGGTGCTGGCCTGATTCGGGCCAACCTGCAAGCGCACACCGAGGGTAAATAAGCAGGCATGAAAAAGGCGACTTCACAGTCGCCTTTTTCGTTTCGCTAGCCCGAGATCAGCGAGCAGGGCCTTCAGCGACACCCAGGTCGTCGGTAGGACGGGTATCGATCAGCGGGCCGCCGCCGGAGGCCAGCTCCGAAGCCAGCTTGTCGTTGTCCATTTCCTTGACCCACTTGGCAACCACCACGGTGGCCACGGCGTTGCCGACCAGGTTGGTCAGTGCACGCGCTTCGGACATGAAGCGGTCGATGCCGAGGATCAGGGCCAGGCCGGCAACCGGCAGGTGGCCAACAGCGGACAGCGTAGCCGCCAGTACGATGAAGCCCGAACCGGTCACGCCAGCAGCACCCTTGGACGCGACCAGCAGCACCAGCAGCAGGGTGATCTGGTGGGTGATGTCCATCGGGGTGTCGGTGGCCTGGGCAATGAACACGGCCGCCATGGTCAGGTAGATCGAGGTGCCGTCCAGGTTGAACGAGTAGCCGGTAGGGATCACCAGGCCAACCACCGATTTCTTCGCACCCAGGCGCTCCATCTTGGCCAGCATGCGCGGCAGGGCCGATTCCGACGAGGAAGTACCCAGCACGATCAGCAGTTCTTCACGGATGTAGCGGATCAGCTTGAGGACGCTGAAACCATGGGCGCGGCAGATGCCGCCCAGTACCACCAGCACGAACAGCAGGCAGGTGACGTAGAAGCACGCCATCAGGTAGCCCAGTTGCACCAGCGAGCCCACGCCGTACTGGCCGATGGTGAACGCCATGGCGCCCATGGCGCCGATCGGGGCCAGCTTCATGATCATGTTGATGATGTTGAACATGACATGGGCGAAGCGGTCGATCATGTCCAGCAGCGGCTTGCCGTAGCTGCCCAGGCGGTGCAAGGCGAAGCCGAACAGCACCGAGAACATCAGCACCTGCAGGATATCGCCGTTGGCGAAGGCGCCGACCACAGTGTTGGGAATGACGTTGAGCAGGAAGCCGACGGTGGTCTGCTGCGCGCCGGCGGCGGCATAGGCGGCCACACTGCTGGCGTTCAGGGTGCTGACGTCGATGTGCATGCCAGCGCCTGGCTTGACCACGTTGACGACGACGAGGCCGATGAGCAGGGCGACGGTAGAGACGATTTCGAAATACAGCAGCGCGTAGCCGCCGGTCTTGCCGACCGACTTCATGCTCTGCATGCCGGCGATGCCGCTGACCACGGTGCAGAAGATGATCGGGGCGATAACCATCTTGATCAGTTTGACGAAGCCATCACCCAGCGGTTTGAGGGCGACGCCTGTTTCTGGGTAGAAGTGGCCGAGCAGAATACCGATGGTGATGGCGACCAACACCTGGACATACAGGGATTTGTACAGCGGCTGACGTGTCGTCATGGCTAAATTTCCTCGAGTGCGCCGGTTCACCCTTCCCAGGGTGGTGCGGCACCTGAATCGCTAACCCTCCTGCACATGGAGGGATTTGTCGTTGTGTTCGAGCTGCCTTGGCAGGCCTCTGCCGATATCGATAGCAAAGGTGGTGCCAAAATGCCCACGATAGGTGCAATGGCAGTATTTACGGGCATTTCGTGCCCAACGACGGGGCGACACTGCAGAGGATATGGCGGGTTTCCGCCCGCTGGCGGAATTTGTACACCGGCGATGGCGGAAATCCGCCTTGCGCCGGGTGGTAAAGGCCTATTCCAAATTGAAGGTGATTCTGAAGGCGGCGCCGCCCAGTACCGAGTCACCCAGACTGAGCCGGGCGTCGTAGCTGTCGACGATGTCCTTGACCACTGCCAGGCCAATGCCCTGCCCCGGGTGCTGGCTGTCCAACCGCTCCCCGCGCTCCAGGATGCGCTGGCGCTGATCGGCAGGCACCCCTGGCCCGTCATCTTCGATGCACAGCGTAAGCTGGCCTGGCACCTTGGCCCAACTGACGTTCACCTGGCCCAGGCTGAGGCGATACGCGTTCTCCAGCAGGTTGCCCAGCAGTTCCAGCAGGGCCCCTTGCTCCATCGGCACACAGGCCTGTTCCGGCACGTCCAGCGTCACGTCCACGTTTTTGTCCCGGTAGACTTTGGCCAAGGTGCTGCACAGGCTGTCGAGCAGTGGCCGCAACACTACGCTGTGCCGCACCAGGCCACTTTTGCGCAGGCTGGCACGTTGCAACTGGTAGTCGATCTGCTGGCTCATACGCTCGATCTGGCTCTGCAGGATGCGCGACTGCTCACGCTCGCCGCTGCGCTGCTGCAAGCTCTCGCCTACCCCTTGCAACACCGCAAGGGGTGTTTTCAGGCTATGAGCCAGGTCGTCCAGCGAGTGCCTGTAGCGTTGGCGCTGTTCACGCTCGCTGCGCAGCAGACGGTTCAATGAGCCGGTGAGGCGCAGCAGCTCCCTGGGGTGATCGCCGCTGAGGCCTTCCCGCGCGCCAGACTCCAGGTCGTCCAGTTCGTGGCTGAGGCGCCGCAACGAGCGCAGGCCCCAGGTCAGGCCGGCCCATAGCAGCACCAGCAGCGCCAGCAGGGCAGCGCCGAAACCGAGGTAGAGTTTTTCCCGCAGGCCATCGAGGGTGTGTTGATACTCACGCACCGGCTGCAGGGCAACGATGCTGTAGGCCGCGCTCTGGCCGCCCAGCAGTTTGACCTCGACGTCGTAGACAAAGAATTCCTCGCCAGAGGCCTGGCGGATACGGGCGAACTCGTTACCACGGCCATCGTAGCGGGGGGTGTAGTTGACGTTTTGCGCAGCCGTGGCGCGGGACTGCCAGACCAGCTTGCCCTGGCGGTCGAAGATATAACCCAGCAGCCCCGTGTACGGCAGGTTATAGCGTTCGTCGGGCAGCAGCTCTGGCATCTGCAGCTGGCCGTGCTCGATGCGGGCGGCAGAAATGAGGGTGGTGATGTCCGAGGCCAGGCGCTGTTCGATGGACTCCTCGAGCGCCAGGCTGAACGCCTTCTGCAAGGCCGGGAGCAGCGCCAGCATGAACAGCAGCGCCAGCAGTGTGGCGGCCAGCATCAGGCGTACCCGGAGGGAGCGGATCACCGGCAGCGCTCGGTGAACAGGTAGCCCAGCCCGCGTACGGTGTCGATGGGCTTGAAGCCCTGTTCGCCTTCGAGCTTGCGCCGCAGGCGGCCGATCAGCACTTCGATGACATTGGGGTCACGCTCCTCGTCACCTGGGTACAACTGCTCCATCAGGCGGTCCTTGGCCACCACTTGCTGGTGATGGCGCATGAGGTACTCGAGGATGCGGTATTCGTAGGCGGTCAACGCCAGCGGTTGCTCACCCAGGGCTGCCTGCTTGCGGTTGAGGTCCAACACCAGCGGCCCGGCAGCGATGGTCGACTGGGTGAACCCGCTGGAGCGGCGCAACAATGCATTCAGCCTGGCCTCCAGTTCCTCGAACTGGAACGGCTTGACCAGGTAGTCGTCGGCACCCGCGGCCAGGCCCTCCACCTTGTCCTGCCAATTGCCACGGGCGGTGAGGATGAGGATGGGGAAAACCTTGCCTTGGCCGCGCAAGCGCGAAATGAGCTCCAGCCCGCTGATACCGGGGAGCCCCAGGTCAATGATGGCTAGGTCAAAATGGTACTGCTCGGCCTGGTACAACGCCTCTTCGGCATTGGCAACCGCTTCAACCACGTGGCCGCTTTCGCCCAGGCGGGTGTTGAGGTGATGGCGAAGCAGCGCTTCGTCCTCGACCACCAGCAGTTTCATGTGCAGCTCCTTATGGCTTTGCCTGTACAGGCCCAATCGCTGAGGTGACAGCGATTGGGCCTGTACAGGATAACGCGGCTTGGGTCTCAGAACTTGTAGGAAGCCGCCAGATACGTTTGTGCGCTGCTGGTCAGGCGCAGCACACCGGCCTTGGGTGCACCGTGGGCGCTGTACTCGGTGGATGCATTGCTGCGCAGGTAGCGGTAGCCCAGCTCGACCGAAGCCTTGTCGGTCAGCTCCTGGATCACGCCCGCCTGCAGGCCGTAGGCATAACCGTAGTCGCTGTCACGGCTGGCACCTGGCGAATTCTGGGTCAGCTTGGTGATGCCCACGCTGCCACCGCCAAACAGCTTGGTGGTATCGCCGATTGGCAGGAAGGCATCGTAACTGCCCAGCAGGTTCTGCTGGCGCAGCTTGAAGCCGCTGTGGTCACCGGAAACGGTGTCGTAGGTCATGTAGTAGCGGCCTTGGTCGTTGATCTGGCCCAGACGCACACCCCAGGTATCGTCCTTGCCGATGATGCCGTCGGCATTGAGGTTGTCGGTGTTGCGTTGCAGCAGGCCCGATTTGCGAACTTTGTCGCTGGTCTGGCCGTAGGTCAGGCTGGCGAAGGTGTCATCGGCGGCCTGGGCGCTGGTCATGCCAGCGGCGCAGACGGCCATGGCGGCAAGCAGGGAATTGAAGGTTTTCATGGCAAGTAGCTCCTGTTTGAGTGCGCTGCTTTGGTGTGGAGGCTAGAGTAAGCAAGGCACACTGAACCGCGACTGAACCCACGCTGAACCCTGGCTGAACGAACCGAATGCGAACAAGGAGTACTACCCATGCGTGCCCTGCTGGCCCTGACCCTGATGTGCAGCGCCGCCCTCGCCCAAGCGGCGGTCCAAACCCGCGAAATCCCCTACCAGGATGCCAATGGCGATCGGCTGGTCGGCTATTACGCTTACGATGACGCCGTTACTGGCAAGCGCCCCGGCATTGTCGTGGTGCACGAGTGGTGGGGGCTGAACGACTACGCCAAGCGCCGTGCCCGCGACCTGGCAGCGCTGGGCTACAACGCGCTGGCCATCGACATGTATGGCGATGGCAAACACACCGAACACCCTCAGGACGCCCAGGCCTTCATGGCCGAAGCCATGAAGGACCCTGCCGCAGCCGCCGGGCGTTTCGATGCCGGCCTCGAGCTGCTCAAGATGCAGCCCAACACCAACAAACACGAACTGGGCGCCGTTGGTTACTGCTTCGGCGGCAAGGTAGTGCTGGACGCCGCACGCCGCGGCGAGAAGCTTGACGGCGTGGTGAGCTTCCATGGTGCGCTGGTCACCGACACACCGGCCAAGCCAGGCGTGGTACGGGCCGCGATCCTGGTGGAGCACGGTGGCGCAGACAGCATGGTCACCCCGCAGCAGGTAGACGCGTTCAAGGCCGAAATGGACGCGGCGAAGGTGGACTACAGGTTCGTCACCCTCGAAGGCGCCAAGCACGGGTTCACCAACCCGGACGCAGACAGGCTGAGCCATGGCGGGCACGGTGGCCCGGACATCGGCTATAACAAGAAAGCGGACGAGCGCTCGTGGGCCGACATGCAGGCTTTCTTCAAGAAGGTACTCAAATAGCTACGGCCTCCCATGGCATCTGCGCAGCTGGCACAATAGGCCCATGAACACATTGCCCGCCTGTTGCGCCCCCCTTCAGCACCACTGGCCCCTGCCCCGCCCGCTACCCGGGGCGGTCCTGGTCAGTTGCGCGTTCGACCCCGCCCGCCTGGGCCCCGACGACTTCCACCGCGCGGGTGTGGTCCCCAGTGCCAGCCTGCAACGCTCGGTTGCCAAGCGCCAGGCGGAGTACCTGGCCGGCCGGGTGTGCGCGCGGGCCGCTCTGCAGCGCCTGGACGGCCGCGATCATGTGCCGGCCACCCACGAAGACCGTTCGCCTGTATGGCCTGCTGGCATTCGCGGCTCGATTACCCATGGCAAAGGCTGGGCAGCGGCCGTGGTAGCGGCCCAAGCCAACTGCCAGGGCCTGGGGCTGGATCAGGAAGCGTTGCTGGACGACGAGCGCGCCGAACGGCTGATGGGCGAGATCCTGACCCCGATGGAGCTGGAGCGGCTGGACCGCAGCAAGCTGGGCATGACGGTGACCCTGACCTTCTCCCTCAAGGAAAGCCTGTTCAAGACCCTCTACCCGCTGACCGGCCAACGCTTCTACTTCGAGCACGCCGAGCTGCTGGACTGGTCCGCTGACGGTTTGGCCCGCCTGCGCCTGCTGACCGACCTTTCACCCCAGTGGCGGCATGGCGCCGTGCTGCAGGGCCAGTTCTGCCTGCAGGCGGGCCACTTACTGAGCCTGGTCAGCGCCTGAGCACTACTGCAGTGCTTGCCGTGGCGGCCAGGCCAGGCTGAAACAGGCCCCGCCAAGCCTGGCGCTGCGGCTTACCGTAGCGCGGCCTGTATGCCAGTGAATGATGCGCCGCACGATCGACAGGCCCAGGCCGTGCCCACCGGAAGCGCGGGTGCGGCTGTCATCGACCCGGGTAAAGGGTGTGAAAATGCGCTCCCAGTAGCTTTCAGGCACGCCAGGGCCGTCATCTTCCACATCGATGCGGCATAGCTGGGGCCCCAGCTGGTAGCTCAAACACACTTCGCTTTCGGCATGGCGCAAGGCATTGCTGACCAGGTTTTGCACGGCCCTATGCAGGTAACGCGGCTCGGCCTCGACCCAGGCGCCATCAGCGGCGGTGCTGTCACAATCACCCCGCAGCACCCTGACACCGGGGCGTAGCGGCGCCAGCTCGTCGATTACCCGGGTGAGCAGCGCATCCAGGTCCACTGGCTGAAACCGCAGGGCAGGTGCGCCCTGCTCCAGCCGGGCGTACGTCAGCATTTCATCGACCAGTTCGTCGAGGTCCTGAATATCGCCATCCATGCCGGCCAGGTGTTTGGCACGGGCCTGCTCGGTAGCGGCGGCTTCGACCATTTCCAAGCCAAAACGCAGGCGTGCCACGGGGGTGCGCAGTTCATGGGACACCGCCCGCACCAGTTCACGCTGCATGGTCAACGAACGCTGCAGGTGTTCGGCCATACCGTTGAACGCCTGGGCCAGGCGCCCTACCGAGTCGGCGTCCCCTGCAGGCACGCGCGTATCCAGGCTGCCGTGCGCGATGCGCGCTGCGGCGCTTTCCAGCCCGGAAACACGGCGTTCAAGCTGGCGCACCAGCAAGTACACGACAAGCCCGATCAGGCTCAGGCCCAGCAGTGCGATCAGCACCAGCAGTTGCGGCGGGTACGGGTTGAGCTGGTAGAGCGGGCCAATTTCCAGCACCCAGGGCGAGCCTGCCAACCCGGCGAATACCCGAATCGAGTCACCGTCCCGGCCCAGCGCCATGACCGTGTCACCCTCCTCCACGCGGCGTCGCTGGTCATCGTCCAGGCTCGCCCGCTCGATGCGCTGCAACGCAACGCCAAAGCCGAACCCCTTGTCCTGCTTGAGCTGTTCGAGGCGCTGCTGTTGTTCCGTCACCGGGTAGCGCACCAGTTCGTCGGCCAGCAGGTACAGGGTGGCGCGTGCCAACTGCTCGCTGACCTGCTTCACCTGCGCCACCAGCAACAGGTCCTGCTGGCCCACCCTGCGCAATATCCTGGCCGCATGCGCGCCGGTTTTCTCCACCACCACCAGTCCGCGATACAAGCGCGCACGCTGTGCGCCGTCCAGGCTTACGGCCGCCATGGGTTGCACGGCCAGCGGCACCCCCATCAGGCGCTCCCACATCAGGAGCGAGCGCTTGCGTTCGGTGTCGTTCTGCTGGGCGAGGTTGTCGGCCATCAGGCTAAAGGTACCCTGGGCCAGGCCCTCACGGTGCTGGGCGGCACGCACCTCGTTGACCAGATGCAGGCTGAGCACCCCAAGCAGCGCCACCAGCACCAGCACGGCCAGCATGCCGCCATAGATACGCAGAAAAATCGAGTTGCTCATGGCGCCTCGCCGACGAACAGGTAGCCCTTGTTGCGCAGCGTCTTTATCAGACGCGGCTGGAGGGGGTCATCGCCTATCCGCGGGCGGATTCTGGAAATGCGTATATCGATGGAACGGTCCTGGCCGTCATAGGCAACGCCGCGCAGCGCGGTGAAGATCTGCTCGCGTGTCAGCACCTTGCCGGCGTTGCTGGCCAACAGCCAGAGCAAGTCGAATTCGGCACCGGTCAGCTCGATCAACTGCTCGCCCAGCCGGGCTTCACGCAGGCGGTTATCGATGTGCAGCGCACCGAAGGCCAAGGCATGGCCCTGGGGCCGCTCGGTGCGGCGCAGCAGCGCCTGTATGCGCGCCAGCAGCAAACGCGGCCGCACCGGCTTGCACACATAGTCGTCGGCCCCAAGGTCCAGGCCCTGCACCTGATCGAGCTCATCGCTACGCGCCGTCAGCATCAGAATGGGGCCAAGGTATTGGCTGCGCACGCGCCGGCAGATACTCATGCCGTCTTCACCGGGCAGCATCAGGTCGAGCACGACCAGGTCGGGCTGGCTGTCGATGATGAGCCGTGCGGCCCGGCCGCCATCCCCCTCGACGGTGACAGCACAGCCGTTCGCCTGCAGGTACTCGGCGGTCAGCTCGGCCAGCCGCGGGTCGTCTTCGACGATGAGGATACGTGCGCAGCGGTTGTCCATGGCAGGCGCCTTGTGAAGGGTATTCGCCGGGTCATAGTACGGTTGGCGGGGTACGCCGCCAAGCCATGGCCGGCACGTTGGATAACGCAGCTTTTGTGACAAGGATCACGCCGGCGCAAATCTGCCCAATGGCAGTTCAGGGCTGAAAAGGACTCCAAACCAGTGGCCACAAGGCCTACAGCGAATACTCAGGATTCACTCACAAAGTACACACAACTTATCCACAGCAGCTCGCCTTGCAAACACCCCAATACCGCATTATCTTGTATCCCGAACGCAGCGAACCACTAGATATAGGGGTTCGTGCAAAATCACACCTAAAAGTCAACCCGCAAAATCAAGCGATTTTTCGGCTGAACTTCACGTGATTTCAGCAGCCAAACCGCTCCTGCGGAGGCGACCGAGGCAAGCCCTTCCAGGGCCTTGTTCGGGCACGGGTGCAACAGGCCAGGCCTGCCACCTGTGAGCAACAGTTTTTGGGCCCAGCCCAGAACCTTTGACTTCGGCCAGGGAGCGGCGAGCCATTGCCCTAATTCCTGAGTCTGTCCCGAAGTCGGTACGCCCGCGCGGGCGGATGCGTTCGTTTTGCGCATCCCCCAGGGCAATCGAGCAAGTGGACGGAACGGTGGGCGCCCAGAAGGCGCCTGATCAATATAGAAACTGTGGAGACACCCACCCATGCAAACCGACACGACTCGCGAGAACCCGCAGGCCAAGGCCCCGCAGGTTGCCGATTCCAACCAGGATCTGGCCGCCACTGCACCTGGCCAACTGCGCGTGATCAAGCGTAACGGTACCGTCGTCGCCTACACCGACGACAAGATCACCGTGGCCATCACCAAGGCGTTCCTCGCAGTTGAAGGCGGCACCGCCGCCGCCTCGTCGCGCATTCACGACACCGTCGCGCGCCTGACCGAGCAGGTCACCGCCACGTTCAAGCGCCGCATGCCATCGGGTGGCACCATTCACATCGAGGAAATCCAGGACCAGGTCGAACTGGCCCTGATGCGCGCAGGCGAGCAGAAAGTCGCCCGCGACTACGTGATCTACCGCGACCAGCGCGCCAAGGAGCGCGCTACCCGCGCCAACGTCGAAAGCGTGATCGAGGCGCACCCGACCATTCGCATCACCCTGGCTGACGGCAGCAAGGCCCCGCTGGACATGGCGCGCCTGAACACCATCATCAGCGAAGCCTGCGAAGGCCTGGCCGAGGTCGACGGCGACCTGATCCAGCGCGAAACCCTGAAAAACCTGTACGACGGCGTGGCCCTCAAGGACGTCAACACCGCCCTGGTGATGACCGCCCGTACCCTGGTCGAGCGTGAGCCGAACTATTCGTTCGTTACCGCCCGCCTGCTGATGGACACCCTGCGCGCCGAAGGCCTGGGCTTCCTGAACGTGGCCGACAGCGCCACCCACCACGAAATGGCCGACCTGTACGCCAAGGCCCTGCCGGCCTACGTGGCCAAGGGTGTGGAGTTCGAGCTGCTGGACCCGGCCCTCAAAGGTTACGACCTGGAGCGCCTGGGCAAGGCCATCGACCACGAGCGTGACCAGCAATTCACCTACCTGGGCCTGCAGACCCTGTACGACCGCTACTTCATCCACAAGGATGGCGTACGCTTCGAGCTGCCTCAGGTGTTCTTCATGCGTGTGGCCATGGGCCTGGCGCTGGAAGAGAAGGACAAGGAAGCCCGCGCGATCGAGTTCTACAACCTGTTGTCGTCCTTCGACTACATGGCCTCGACGCCTACCCTGTTCAACGCCGGCACCCTACGCCCGCAGCTGTCCAGCTGCTACCTGACCACCGTGCCGGATGACCTGTCGGGCATCTACCACGCGATCCACGACAACGCCATGCTGTCCAAATTCGCCGGTGGCCTGGGCAACGACTGGACCCCGGTGCGTGCACTGGGCTCCTACATCAAGGGCACCAACGGCAAGTCCCAGGGCGTCGTACCCTTCCTGAAAGTGGTCAACGACACCGCCGTTGCAGTGAACCAGGGCGGCAAGCGCAAGGGCGCGGTATGTGCCTACCTGGAAACCTGGCACCTGGACATCGAAGAGTTCATCGAGCTGCGCAAGAACACCGGTGATGACCGCCGTCGTACCCACGACATGAACACCGCCAACTGGATCCCGGACCTGTTCATGAAGCGCGTCTTCGATGACGGCAAGTGGACCCTGTTCTCGCCTTCGGAAGTGCCAGACCTGCACGACCTGACCGGCAAGGCCTTCGAAGAGCGTTACGAGTACTACGAAGCCCTGACCGAGTACAACAAGATCAAGGTGTTCAAGACCATCCAGGCCAAAGACCTGTGGCGCAAGATGCTGTCGATGCTGTTCGAAACCGGCCATCCGTGGCTGACTTTCAAAGACCCTTGCAACCTGCGCTCGCCGCAGCAGCACGTGGGCGTGGTACACAGCTCCAACCTGTGCACAGAGATCACCTTGAACACCAACAAGGACGAGATCGCCGTCTGCAACCTGGGCTCGATCAACCTGCCGAACCACATCACCGACGGCAAGCTGGACACCGCCAAGCTGCAACGCACCGTGAACACGGCTGTGCGCATGCTCGACAACGTCATCGACATCAACTACTACTCGGTGCCGCAAGCGCGCAACTCCAACTTCAAGCACCGCCCAGTCGGCCTGGGCATCATGGGCTTCCAGGATGCGCTGTACCTGCAGCACATTCCGTACGGCTCGGATGCTGCCGTCGAGTTTGCCGACAAGTCGATGGAAGCGGTCAGCTACTTCGCCATCCAGGCCTCCTGTGACCTGGCCGACGAGCGCGGCGCCTACGAGACGTTCCAGGGTTCGCTGTGGTCCAAGGGCATTCTGCCGCTGGATTCGCAACAGATCCTGATCGAAGCCCGTGGCCAGAAGTACATCGACGTCAACCTGGAAGAAACCCTGGATTGGGCGCCGGTGCGCGAACGCGTGCAAAAAGGTATTCGTAACTCGAACATCATGGCCATCGCGCCGACCGCGACCATCGCCAACATCACTGGCGTATCGCAGTCCATCGAGCCGACCTACCAGAACCTGTACGTGAAGTCGAACCTGTCGGGCGAGTTCACCGTGATCAACCCGTACCTGGTGCGCGACCTGAAAGCCCGCGGCCTGTGGGATGCGGTCATGATCAACGACCTGAAGTACTACGACGGTTCGGTGCAGCAGATCGAGCGTATCCCGCAAGAGCTGAAAGACCTGTACGCCACCGCCTTCGAAGTCGAGACCAAGTGGATCGTCGATGCCGCCTCCCGTCGCCAGAAGTGGATCGACCAGGCCCAGTCGCTGAACCTGTACATCGCCGGCGCTTCGGGCAAGAAGCTGGACGTGACCTACCGCATGGCCTGGTACCGTGGTCTGAAAACCACCTACTACCTCCGTGCCCTGGCCGCGACCAGCACCGAGAAGTCGACCATCAACACCGGCAAGCTCAACGCCGTGTCCAGCGGTGGCGACAGCGCCCCTGCCCAGGCCGCCGGCCCGGCACCTGTGCCAAAAGCCTGCGCGATCGACGAGCCGGACTGCGAAGCCTGCCAGTAAGGCTTGGCTGAGGCTTCCCCTGGGAAGCCTCTTTTCCGTGTAGCCACACGGCACCCTGTGGGAGGCCGACCTTGCCGCCGCCTGCCCAACAGCCAAACACAACAGGCCTGGGCGCCAATGCCTGGGTCAGCCCTATCAAGGGCAATCAGATTTGCGTGCACTGCAGTACCCCCCTTTGGGGGCCAAAGCAACGCAACCACGATCCACCGGCCATACTCCATAGATGGCCCTCAAGCAGGAGAACCTCACCATGCTGAGCTGGGACGAATTCGACAAAGAAGACGGCGAAGTAGCCGCCAAAGGCAACACCCCTGCGCAGGCCACTGCCGCTGCCACCCTCGACAAGCTGGACAGCGCCGGCGGTGCCGCCGCCCTGGAAGCCCGTGCCGCCACCGCTGCTGATTCCGAAGCCGTGAAGCGCGCCAAGGCCGCCCTCGACGCCCTCGACATCGCCGAAGGCCTGGCTGAGCTGGAAGGCTCGTCGGCCCGCGTCGCTGTTGACGAAAAGCGCATGATCAACTGCCGCGCCGACCTCAACCAGTTGGTACCGTTCAAGTACGACTGGGCCTGGCAGAAGTACCTGGATGGCTGCGCCAACCACTGGATGCCGCAAGAGGTCAACATGACCGCCGACATCGCACTGTGGAAGAGCATGGACGGCCTGACCGAAGACGAGCGCCGCATCGTCATGCGCAACCTCGGCTTCTTCTCCACCGCCGACTCGCTGGTCGCCAACAACCTGGCCCTGGCCGTGTACCGCCTGATCACCAACCCGGAATGCCGCCAGTACATCCTGCGCCAGGCATTCGAAGAGGCGATCCACACCCACGCCTACCAGTACTGCATCGAATCGCTGGGCATGGATGAGGGCGAGATCTTCAACATGTACCACGAGATCCCGTCGGTCGCTAAAAAAGCCGCCTGGGGCCTGAAGTACACCCGCGCCATCTCCGACCCGGAATTCAACACCGGCACCGTAGAAACCGACAAGGAGCTGCTGCGCAACCTGATCGCCTACTACTGCGTGCTGGAAGGCATCTTCTTCTACTGCGGCTTCACCCAGATCCTGTCCATGGGCCGCCGCAACAAGATGACCGGCGTGGCCGAGCAGTTCCAGTACATCCTGCGTGACGAATCGATGCACCTGAACTTCGGCATCGATGTGATCAACCAGATCAAGATCGAAAACCCGCACCTGTGGGACGCGGCGATGAAGGAAGAAGCGACCCAGATGATCCTGCAAGGGACCCAGCTGGAGATCGAATACGCCCGCGACACCATGCCTCGCGGCGTACTGGGCATGAACGCGGCAATGATGGAAGACTACCTCAAGTTCATTGCCAACCGTCGCCTGACCCAGATTGGCCTGAAAGAAGAATACCCAGGCACGACCAACCCGTTCCCGTGGATGAGCGAGATCATGGACTTGAAGAAAGAGAAGAACTTCTTCGAGACGCGCGTGATCGAGTATCAGACCGGTGGGGCGTTGAGCTGGGATTGATTGCCCGGACTGTAGATTTTCACTTTCGCCTAAATTTCTTTAACCGATTCTGAACTACTCGTAACAGGCAGCATGGAGCGAATGCAGGGAGCCTTTGGGATCTCTGCATTCAACCCCCACAAAACTCTCCCTACCCTCTATCCATCGGGCCATGATCCTGATGAGGCAAACCATCTGACATCGCGTCTCGCTTAACCTCGCGGTTGACGAGTAAACCAGTTTTGGTTAATCTTACTTTGCAACTGGTTGATAAGAGGTTTACGGGAGAGAAGAAATGTTCACACAGTTCGGTAAGCTGCTTAGAAAGATCCGCATCGATCGCGGAATGCTTTTGAAGGACATGGCCGCAGGCCTGGACGTTAGCTCGGCTTACCTGTCTGCCATTGAAACCGGCAGAAAGGCCGTCACGGATGACGTCGTTGCAAAAGTAGCCGAATACCTTGGCTACCCCACCCATTCGGATGAATACCAAGAATTGTACGACGCCGCACAGATCACCAAAGGCGAAGTCTCGATCAGCACCCTAGGCGCCTCACCCTTAAAGCAGCAGGCAGCACTCGCTTTCGCACGTCAATTTAACGAACTGGAGGGAGACGACATGGAAAAGATTCTATCGCTTCTGAAGGCAGCTAAGAAACCACGAGGTTAAGAGCATGAGCGGACCATCTTACGAGGTGCCGCCCCTGAGCCTGATGAACATCATGGGCTCGTCCAGCGGGATTAGGGATTATTTCAAAATGCCGGACGGGTCCTTTCCCATCATTCAGATCCTGGAATGGGTCCTACCAGAAGTCATTCCGGGGTTTGAATTCATTCAAGGAACGAAAGCGGAAATGGGGGCCAACCACGGGTTGACAATACCCAGCCAAAAACAAATCTGGCTCCGAGAGGATGTGTACGATCGAGCGGCGGATGGGCACGGAAGAGACAGATTCACAGCCGCGCATGAATTAGGACATCTCCTTCTTCATGGCTCGATCAGCCTTGCATTTCACCGGAGCAGTCAGGGGCTGCCGAAATACAGGTGCAGCGAGTGGCAAGCCGACAGCTTCGCCGGAACGCTCCTCATGCCACTTGAAGGCGTAAAAAAATGCACCTCAGTTGCAGAGATTGCACAAATCTACAGAGTCTCCGTCAAAGCTGCGGAAACCCAAAACAGCATCTACTCCCAAAAGGGACTGATGATAAAACTTCCATGATCCAGTCGCCACTGGATTATGGAACATGGGGGCGATCCTGGAGGAGCCCTCACTTGCGCGTCAGTAGCGGCGGGTATTCTAGTCGACTCTCCGCAATTTGCAAGAAAAATCTCCTTCAGGGAGGAGGTGAATCATGAATGGAACGTAAACCAGCACCACCAGGATTCAAATGGGTGTTCACTCGTTACCGTCGAGTCAAAAACTCTGATCGGGTTCTCGACGCACACGAGTACGGTTACGAAGCCTGGGCCTTCTTGGTCCGTGGCTGAATGACCACACCCTGCTCGTAAACTAGAAACGAGCGGATCAACAGGGGTCGAGCTATGAGGTTAGGTTGCAGCCTGAATCTCTAGCCGCCAGCGCTGTGAAACCTTCGATGCAGCGAAGCTCAAACGGTGTTTTTTAAGGAAACTGAAATCAACCTTAGCACACCGCTTGACGACCATACCAGAAGGGAGGCTCACAAAGGTAAGCTTTCATGAAGACCTGCCCTATCAATCGGCCTGTCCACGTTCGCCAATACTTCCGCTATCGCCGCGGTCGTACGGAGATTGTGCGACCTCACTGCCGACGTCGACGCAGACGTTAACTGCTAGGAAGGGCGCCTTCGGCGCCCTTTCGCCGCCCCCGCCTTCGCACCTGTCACCGCCCGCTAGTGGCCAATTGACTGCACTCTAGTTTTCTTCATAATGCCCGCATTGGAAGGTTATTTAAGTGGGCAGGGATGACTACGAATGTAATTTGTCGCATGAAAAAAATGCTCGCCAGCGACTCACGCTGGTCCTTTACCCTCCCAGACTCCCCAAACCTGCTCGCCTTTGTGGACGACACAGGATTTGACAAGCTGGCGATCCGTGGTGATCACGCTATGGTATTCGCCGGAGACGGACTCTTGGTGGAGAAATGGAAGCAGTGGTTCACACAACCGAAGCTAGATTTCGACGAGCTTCCGCCTGTCGAACGCGAGATCGATGATCCACTTGAACCCGAGCCAGTGCTCATCAGTCTCATCAGGACGTCATCATGCGAAATCTTGTACGAAACGGAAGATTTCCTTGCTTATGGTGAATCGGCGAGCTTCGCAGGTAGCGGCGCTTCGTACGCCAAGCGATGCTACGTTGAGAATGGATGCTGCCAAACCGCCGTTGCAACGGCAGGTAAGCACGACCCCGCTACAGGTGGGGAAACTAAATTCATTGACCTAAGCACACGGCAGCACAATCTGTCGCAGATCTCAGTCTCGCTGCGAGACGCTACGCAAGCTTTCATGGAGAGAGGAATTGTTATGGATATCACTACCAAGGAGGAAACAGCTTTCCTTGAACTGGTGGAATGCTTCTCCGACTTCGATGTTGGAAGCGCTCGCCTCTCTGCCCCGATAGGAAAATCTGGCCACCACTGGACCGACCACGAGAAGGGAAAACTTTTCGCAGCGCTTCAGGATATGAAACGCCACGAGGAACAGCAGCCCCCCATTACCTGCTAAGCAATCTACTTGGCTAGGTTCTGTACGAAAAAAGATGTCGCAAACACCGCATGGAACAAGCCAGTGAGACCATGGCGGCATAGCTTTTCGCGAGCTTGTCGAAGCGTGTCACGATGCGGCGGTTCTTTTTCAGCCAGCCAAACATGCGCTCGATAATATTGCGCTGTCGGTATTTGGGCCGATCAAACAGTCTGGGTAAGCCGGGTTTGGGTTTACGTTTCATTGAGCGCAGCGGGATGACGGGCTGCATTCGATACTGGTCACAGTAGCGGCGAAGCGCTTCGGCGTCGTAGCCTTTGTCAGCAAGCAGCCATTTGCAGCGTTTGCGCGGACGACCTCGCTGGCTTGATGGAATGCTGACGTCGTCCAGCAGTGGCTGGGCGTAGCTAATGTCACTGGCTTGACCGCCAGAGAGCAGAAAACGCAGCGGTATCCCGTTCGCGTCGCAGAGCATGTGAATCTTGGTTGTCAGACCACCGCGACTGCGGCCTAGAGCGTGATCGGCAGGCTCGTCAGCCCCCCTTTTTTCCCGGCGCCAGAAGAGGCTCGGGTTGCACGTACAGCAGTTGAGTCGATCATCCAGGTTTGCAAATCGATCGAGCCTTGCTCATTCAGTCTCAGATGCAAGCGTTTGAGCATCTGATCGAATGTGCCGTGGTTTCGCCAACCCCGAAACCGTTGATACACCGTTGACCATGGGCCGAAGCGTTCTGGCATATCTCGCCACGCGGCCCCCGAACAGAGTACCCAGAGCACACCATCGAGCATCAAGCGGTCGCTCAGGCGGGGCCGTCCCCGACCATGGGTTTCAGTGGAGAGATCGGCGACCACAGTCCATGCCTCATCCGAGAGTTCTTAACGCTTTGCCATCACAGAATTCCTTTCCGTAGATGGCGGGACCCCTACAGAACTTGAGCTTCCGAGGGGCGCCGATTCGGTACAGAGCCTAACATCCAGGCTCCATATGAGATTTCGAGACAGCTAATCGGTCTCAATGGCTAGAATAAGGAGAGCATCTGAGATATTTCCCGGCATGCCCCAATATTTACACCAAGCATTCAAACCACTCGGTGTAAGCATTGGTGGTAAACATGACCGATCACTTAAAAAAAGCCTCATACAGCAAGAGCATAGGAATGGAAACTATCACTCTAGATCAAAGTCCAGATACCCTTGCTTTGTAACCTGAGCGACTCTGTTAGCCATATACTCAATAGCCGAGTTGTATTCCCTTCGATACAAAACCCCCAACGACAGCATTAAGCTATGTTCAATATCGGCTTCTGCGACCTCAATATAGGGCAGTATCTCCTTAAGGTCTATCTCATAGAGCCCTTCACCAAGACCATTACCCTGAGACGCAATGGCCTTAATCACACTATCCGACGGATGCTTCATCTGAATGAAGTCACATGCCGTTGAGAAAAGCTTGTACGAAAACGTATTTTTAACGCTAGGACTAACCTTAGCTGAAAATAGTTCTGCAACTACAGTTGCTCCACCTCGCCGATCAAAGCCCTCTTCGTATCGCACGACGTACATTACGCTAGTCATGTACTCCTCTATGAGAGGAGGACCAACAACATAATTGTCATCAATTGATCGCATATCCAGCCCAAGCATTTTGCTTACCGCTGGCGCTACATAAAAAGCGAGATAGTCAAATGAATCGATTTCCCTCATAAACAACAGGGTGTTCGAAAAAATATTATAGAATCCTATTTCCTCAGCACATTTACGATAAAAATTTTGTTTCCTCTCCGTATCTAAACCAACAGCCAAGAAGGATGCGCAGTAAAATTCTTGTATCGACTTATGAATGAATTTATATTCATCATAACCATCTTTAATCAGCAAATTAGTGATTTCTATTAACTCTGAGGCGATGACGTCAGCGACCGTTGACTCCTTACTAAAATAACTCAAGGACTCAGAAATCAAACCTGCCAGTTCGTTAAAGCTGAAACTAGCCAATGATTGCCGCTGTGAAATAAAGCAAAAATAATCAAAAACATTACGATAGATGCTTCTGTCGTCGTTCCAGTGACGCGCTCGAGAAACGCCACCTTTTAAATTATCATGCTTCAAGAATACTGTGTCGAAAATATTCTTGTAAAATTGAGACAGTGACTCTGGTATTGATATCCCCAAATTATAGCTTACGCAAAAAAGAACCACTAGAATCGGCGACCGCAAAACACTGTCAGTTTCTTTATGGAAGTGGCTTCTCTCTAGCGCACCACACAACTCTTCAGCCTTGCTTGGGTCATTGCATGCCTTGTGTATAATCGACCGTACTTGCCTTGGCTTTAAAAATTCCACACGATATATATCAACGCCGACCAAGGCATCAAGCTCAGTATCTGGGCGGGTTGTACAAATGATATTGCAATTGTACTTCCTTACGAGCTTGTCAATCTCCTGAAACAAAGAAGCCTTGTGGTCCGATGGGCATTCATCAAAAGCATCCAGAAATAGCCGAACGTTGCTATCGTTCAATATCTTCTTCAAACCACCCGGGCTAAATTTAATACCCTGAGCCGATAGATTTTCGGATATGGCTACCTCGATCTCGCCACCTGAATAATGCTTCAACTCATAGAAAAATGGCAAACGACTGATTTTAGATATATTGTTGGATAGCAGTTTTCGTAAAATCGTTGACTTACCCTGACCTGCAAGACCCACAATCAGCGATGCTCGACTTGAGTTATCCAGCGTCGTCCCACTCTCAACCTCAATCCTTGAGTGCCCTGAAAGCTCTAAAGGCACATAGATCTCATCTACATGGACATAGCTATCTGGTGAGGCGATCGTCTTGATTAATAAATTACCCGAACAAGACTTTAGAAAATTTTCCTTAAAATCCGAAAATGACGAAAGTTTGTACTTCAACACCAACGAATCGAATACATCTGATACTACTTTACTTTCAGCTATTTTTTTGGGAGCGCCGGTAGCATTCACCACAGCAACGCCTGCAGCCATAGGTTCCATAAAAAATAATTTCCTATCCTAACGAAGCAACTGACGCGCACTAACCAATACCAATTTAGCGAAAAATATCTGGAACATCAAGTCATTGTAGACCTGCAGCTCGCCATTAAATGTTCGAGTCATCGGTCACCGACAAAGATAGCGCTACCCTACATCAAATATCGCGCACCTGCTAAGAAATTAGCTCTGACTCAGCATACACATAGTTTGCTGATAGCCACGTACGACTAAAGTTTACGCAAAGTATTCCAACAGGAAATCCAGCATCGCAAACTTCATACGCCCCATAACCTCCGAAGCATGCTAAAATTCTTCGAAGTGTAAAATATCGGTCGCGGTAGGGATAGCAGTCACCTGCCACCCCCCGCACAGATCCGTACGTGGGAACTACCGCATACGGCTCCTGCCTTGGGTTTTGACGCCTAAGCGCGCTATGGGATAGGGATGCATAGGTAGCTCTCTCGCATAGGGTATGAACAGGCGAGCCAGCGCAGTCATTCGCGCCCAATTCAAGCGATGTCGCTGACTTCTTCGCTTGAGGGCATGCCTCCACGCACCGATAATTTCACGGCGAAAAACATCGAGTCGCCGTGTATTGCCGGGGACGTGGTAGTAGTTGCAATAGCCTTTGAACAGACGGTTCAGTCACTTACCGATCACCGGGACTGGCTCATGTCTGCGCTTATGTAACTGCGCCCGTATCTCGCTAATTGTCGCTCTCATGCGCTTGGCAATGGTCACACGGTTAATCACAATCATTCCGTTCGGTGTTTGATCGCAGATATGCGTAAATCCGAGAAAATCAAAAGTTTCTGGCTTTCCTTTCCCACGCTTTCTGCAATCCTCAGCCGCGAACCAGCCAAACCGCAGCAGGCGTGTTTTCTCTGAATGCAGTTTCAGGTTGAATTGGCCAAGTCGAGCTTCCAAGGCATGGCGAAAGCTCCACGCATCTTCGTGCCTCTCAAAGCCAAGTACACTGTCATCCGCATATCGCACGGCAATCATCTGCCCACGCACGGTGCGCCCACGCCATTGCCTGACCCACAAGTCCATTACGTAATGTACGTAAATGTTACCCAGCAGCGGTGAAATGGGAGCACCTTGCGGAGCCCCGTCTTCCGGGGATACACTTTCCATTTTCGAGAACACCTGTGCGTAGCCATCGAGCTATCAAAGCCAGAATTCCTCTATCCGCGATTCGTTGTTGTAGGAAGCACATCAGCCATTCGTGGTCGATGGTATCAAAGAACGTTTGAATATCTACGTCCAGTACCCAACGAACACGCGAGTTCTGTATTCCTACTGATAACGCATCCAATGCATCATGTTATCCTCGACCAGGACGAAACCCATACGAGAGCCCGAGAAAATTTTGCTCATAAATTGCATTGAGCATTTGTACGACTGCGCCCTGGACGATCTTATCTTCCAAGGCGGTCACGCCCAGAGGTCGCTCGCTACCGTCTGCTTTTGGGATATACGCCCGCCGGACAGGTTTGGCTCGATAGCGACCACTGTGCACGTTGTCGTGTAGGGCTTTGAGCTTTTTGAGAAGACCTTGCTCGTACTCTCGCCACGATACGCCATCTACACCACTGGCAGCATCTCGCTTGAGATTGTAGAAACTCTCGTGCAACAGCTCGACCGTTACATGGTGCAGCAACCTCGTGAACTTGGCCCGGCGATCACGCCAGGCTGCTTGAGGTACAGCGAGCACCCCTGACAACGCACTTGTCCGGCCCTGAGTCCGGTATGCGGAAGGCTGTTCACTGTTCCCCTTGGCTAATTCCCTTTCCTCCATTACCTCCGTTGAGCCAAGCTCATTGTTCGGCAACTTCTCAGGTACTACGGAGTTATCCGACTTCTCATCCGCGTAGACGGCAAGCTCTTGGCTTGCGGCCTTTCTTGCCCCGTCTGGCGTGTCAAGACCAGACACGGATGAGATCTCCCAGCTTCCGTACAGTTGACTTCCCAGCATGCTCAGGGTCTACGACCGCGCAGGGCGTGACATATGACTTGCGATTATCGTAATGCACACTGTGGCCTTCCGCTTCGCATAACAGCGTCGGCGCCCCGGACTCATGATTTCGCGGCTCAATGGCTGGCCTGCTGGTTTCCCCTGCCAACGCTTCGCCGTACACCTCACGGTGCACAACGCATGACTCGGGGTCGAGGTGTTTCGCCATGACTTCTCTCGTAGGGACTTTCACCCTTTATCAACTGCCAGCTTGGCTGGCGCACTACGCGATCCATAAATACCACCTGCCCAACAGTGGGGTAACGGGTTACCGTGGCATCTCTAGCGAGCAGTTCCACGGTAGCAACGCTTCGTAGTCTGCTACCTACGAGGCGTGTGGTAGCCGTTCCTGTAGCATAGTCACGCGCAGTCTTTCGACTGAGTTTTATTTCAATAACTATAAACGCACCACTGATTTCATCTTCTAGTATTATATCTGGCCTTAGGACATCTGACGGCGTGCCGATGTTTTCATCGATACTGTAAAATCTTGGCTCAATGAGACTGCTCAATACACGACACGCTTCATGGGCGACCCGTGGGCGATCACGGCCAACGTTTTGCTCAACGGAGTGCTCTACAGTTCCTTTGATCTCTTGGCTTAACTGGCTTTAATCATATCTAATCGCTTCATAACAGCTGCCACTCCCAATAAGGCTCCCCTTACCGGCCAAAGTTTCAAGCCACCTCTGAATTTCTTTCTCAGGCCTCACTTGCAAACATGCCTCCTCCATGATGTATCGGTTATATTCATTCAACAATTTGTGCTGCCAGGTAGGTGCCCTGCCCTTGAGCGCGTTAGCAAACGGAGTACGAAGATGGAATCTACCGCTGTTCGCGCTACCCGAGCCTCATCTGGCGCGCGGGAGAAAAAAAGGGGCCTGACGAGCCTGGCGATCACGTTCTACGCTGCAGTCGCGGCAACCTGACAACTAAAATCGACCTACTCTGCTGCGCCATCGGCACACCATTGCGCTTTCTCCTCTCTGACCGTCAAGCCAGTGACATCAGCTGTGCCCAGCCACTGCTGGACGAAGTCAGCATCCCGTCGAGCCAACGGGGCCGCCCGCGCAAGCGCTGTAAATGGCTGCTTGCTGACAAGGGATCCATGAGCCATTGATCCATCTCCACCGCTAGATTCCGCTTCGAGTGGATCCTCCCGAATAGTACCCTTCGTCAGCGCCGTCCTGCCGGGAGCAATCGCTGCCGCAACCATGTGAGTATTGAGCTGGCGCTCTGTCCAACACAAGATGAATACACACCGTAGTTTTCCAAAATTTAGAAAAATTATTTCAAGCCCTATCAACCGAGTCACGCGGCAGGCGGTCTGAAGCAATGGTTCGTTTCACCATGCACTGAAAACCTACGCACGCTGAACATCAGGAAGGCTGCCAATTGGCAGCCTTTTTTACGAGCGCAATTTGCCACTCAACGTTTTCAGTCCAACCGCTGCATCCGCAGCTCGTGCGCAAGCATGTCAATGAAGGCCCTGACCTTGGCCGAACCATACTTGCTCTCCCTGTGCAGCACATGAATCGGCCAGGGGGCCTCCTCGTATTCGGCCAGAATCACCTGCAACTGGCCGCTGGCCAACTCGTCTGCGACCTGATACGACAACAGCCGTGCAATCCCCAACCCACCGACGGCCGCCGCAATAGCCCCATCATTGCTGGTGACCATCAGCCGCGGCTTCATGCGCACCAGGGTGGGCTCATCGGTGACCCCGAAACGCCAGCCGGCCCTTGGGGAAAGGTTGGTGGTGCCGATCACGGCATGGTCGGACAAATCCGAGGGATGCCGTGGCATACCGTGGCGCGACAGGTACCCGGGCGAGGCGCACAACATGCGCCGCACCTGGCCCACGCGCAACGCCCTGAGCCCGGAGTCGGGTAACGGGCCGATGCGCACGGCCACATCCATGCCCTCCTCCACCATGTTCACCACCCGGTCGAGAAAGTAGGCAGACACATCCACCTGCGGGTAGTGCTGCAGGTAGCGCACGATACAGGGCATGACAAATTTCTTGCCAAACAGGCTAGGCGCCGTCACCGCCAGTTCCCCTTTAGGGTTGGCGTTGATGCCGGCAGCGGCTTCGTTGGCCTCATGGAGGCTGGCCAGGATATGCCGTACGTCCTCCAGGTAGCGGCTGCCGGCTTCGGTCAGGCGTACGCTGCGCGTGGTACGCAGCAGCAGTTTGACCCCGAGCTGTTGTTCCAGGGCGCTGACCGCACGGGTGACGGCAGCCGCGGAGATATCCAGGCGGCGGGCGGCGGCGGCAAAGCTTTCCAGCTCACCGACTGCGACAAACACCTTCATCAGGTGGATCTGGTCCATTCAGGCTCCAAAGGCTCGAGGTAACGGTAGCAGGGTACACCGCGGGCTTATTCCTTGAGGGCCCAGCGCAGGGAAACAGCAGCTGGGCGCCACACTACCTGCTCCACACGCAACGCCCATAACCGCTGTGCGCCTTCAAACAGGTGAACCGCGGGGCTTTCCAGCAGTACCTCGGCGTGCCCGCTTAGCTGCAGCACGCTGCCGCTGGTGAAATCAATGAACAGCAAACCGGCCAGCGGGTTCAGCAGCAGGTTGCCCAGCGTGTTGAAGTGCAGGTTGCCAGCATAGTCCGGGATGGTCAGAACACTGCCTGCTACCTTGATGAACCCCGGACTGCCGCCACGGTGAGACACATCGACCGAGCGCTTGCCGTCGTCATGCTCCACGTAGCTGGCAACGAAGAAGGTATCGGCGGCCTGGATCAATGTTCGGGTGGCCGCGCTCAGGGTGGTTGATTCCTCACGTCGCTGGGCGGGCGCATCGACGCGCTTGTAGTCACGCGGCTGAATGTAGCGCGGGCAGTTACCAAAGGATTGCTCCACTGTGACCTGCAACTGGCCTGACGCCGAGTGGCGGATCTGCCCATTGAGACGGTTGCGTCGACGCGTGTGCAGTTCGATACCCAGCAACCCAATGGCCTGCCCAGGCCGCAACCCGGGGGTAGCGGGGTCATCCACTGATAACCCGGCGTCGATGGTCAGTTGTTGGGGGCTCGGGGAACGGATGAACCCCTCCGGCCCCTCCAGCAGGGTTGCCCAAGGCCGGCCCTGGGCATCCACACTGGCCGCCACCAGGAACGGCAGTTGCTGGAAAAAGCTGCGGTGCTGCTCGGGCATGTGGTCACGAATGACCTTTTGCCCGACCGCCTCCATGCGCGCCGCTACCCCGGCCATTTCCTGCAGGCTTTTCTCGCCCGCATGCCAAGGTGAGGCGCGGTGGTGCTGAGGCTGTTCCATAACGGCGCTCCTCGTGAGGGCGGAGTGTCAGGCGCTGGTCTGCAACCCGATGACGGTGCGCGGCATGGGCACGAAACCAGGCAACCCTTCGATGCGCGCCAGCCAGTTACGCACGTTGATGTAAGGCTCCAGCGATACGTTGCCCTCAGGGGCATGGGCAATGTAGGAGTAGTTGGCGACGTCAGCGATGGTGGGTGTATCACCCGTGAGGAAGGGTGCTTTGCCCAACTCGGCGTCCATTACCTTGAGCAGGGTGTGGGCGCGGGCGATCACTTCGTCGGTGTTGAACGAGGCCCCGAATACGGTAACCAGCCGGGCCGCAGCAGGGCCAAACGCCAACGGCCCTGCCGCCACCGATAGCCAGCGCTGCACACGTGCAGCCGCCGCAGGGGCCTCCGGCAACCAGGCCCCCTCGCCGTATTGCTTGGCCAGGTAGACCAGGATGGCGTTGGAGTCAGCGATCACAGTGCCATTATCCTCAATGACCGGCACCTGCCCGAACGGGTTGAGCGCCAGGAAATCCGGCTGCTTGTGTGCCCCCTTTGCCAAGTCGACAAGCACCTGTTCGGTTGGCAGCCCGAGGAGAGAGAGCATGAGTTCGATACGGTGGGCGTGGCCAGACTTGGGGAAGTTGTAAAGCTTGATGGGGCGAGGCATGGCTTGAACTCCTGGTCAGCACCGGGGTGGGCTGGTGGAGCACATGCTGCACCGGATCACAACGCAGAGGAATCAGTGTGCGGGGTAATCCATAATTGCGTGGGGTGGAATAATAAGACCATTAGTCGTGATTGAAGGCCTAGGGCGGGCGAGCCCTCTCCCACAGACAGGTACACACTTAATGCAACACCTGGTCCTGTAGGAGAGTGATGACTGCTACATATCAAACGCCGAAGGTAGCACCACCATGTCGCGGATGGTCACATTGCGAGGGCGCGTGAGCATGTACATGACCGCATCGGCCACCACACAGGGTTCTATGAGGCTGCCAAGGGCCAGGGCTTTCTGCAGGTTTTCTGCCGGCCAGTCAGCGAGCAAGGCGCTGTTGACCGGGCCGGGGGACACGGCCGCTACCCTGATACCCTGGTCTTTGACCTGGCGGCGCAAGGTTTGTACGAAGCAGTTCACGGCCCACTTCGACGCCGAGTACACAGGCTCCCAAGGGACAGGGAAATGCCCGGCGACCGAGCCTGTGACGATGATGTCGCCGGTGCCTTGGGCGACCATGTGTGGCAGCACAGCGTTGATGTTCTTTATGACCGCGTTGACGTTGAGGTTGAGCATGCGGTCGATGGCCAGGGGGTCGGCCTCGGTGAAGTTGCCACCCAGGTAGCTGCCTGCGTTGGCATAGAAAATATCCAACCCGCCGGCCTGATCCACAATCCCTTTGAGCAGAGTGGCACAGCTGTCGTTGTCCAGTAGGTCGATCACCAACGGTGTCGCCTGCGGCCCAAGCCGCTCACATGCAAGCCCAAGGGCGGTTTCATCCCGGTCTATCAAGACCACGTGGGCCCCCGCCAGGGTCATTGCTTCTGCGGTGGCCAAGCCGATGCCAGAGGCGGCACCCGTGATTGCTGCAACCTTTCCTTCCAGTTGATAGGACATATTCAGCTCCTGCTTGCCTTCGTGAGGCATGTTGTAATTGTTTGGGCAGAAATGTTCACGTCTACATTTTTGGCCGTTCAGCCTTGTCACGGAGCTGAATCTAGAGGCGTGATGAGCAGAATGTCAACGTCTACATTTGTAAGCGAATACGTTGATGCTGACTCGGGCTGCCGCCTCAGCTATGCAACGTGCCTTGGATTGTGAGGTCTGCCTGGGTGCGATCGGGCTCGTCTATGGCTTTGAACAACATGCCAATGGCGCCCGCGCCGGCTTCGTAGCTACTGTGGCTGACACACGCAATGGGCTCGCCATATAGTTCGGCGTACGGAACTTGATCGATGCTGAACAGCTGGATGTCCGCCCTCGACAGCCCTTGCCTGCGCAGCGCTTCCAAAGCGCCCAGGGTCATCAGGTTGTTCAGCCCGAAGATGACCTGAGGCCGCGCTCCGCCTTGCAGGTAGGCAGCGGTCCGGTCGCATGCAGGCGCCTGTGTGTAGTCACCCTCAAGCACATCGAGGGTAACTGGATCTGAACATTCCTCTACCGCCTTGCGGATCCCGGCAAGGCGGGCCTGGGTGATGGCCGAGCGCGCGGGGCCACCTACCACGAGCACGTGGCGATGACCTTGGGCAAGCACCGCCCGCATCCCCCGCAAACCGCTTTCTTCATTATCCAGGTATACGCCGGCGAACGTGGCATCGTGGAGCTTCCTGTCGATCTGCACTACCGGTATGGCGGCCTGCTCCAACTTGGGGAGGTAGGCTGGGCAATAATCTTCAGCGTCTGAAACCACTGACAGAATAATGCCTGCCACTTGGTAGCTGAGCAGCGTGTCGACTGCCTTCTCCTCAAGCGCCGGGGAGCCATCTGTGTCGAAAAGCATCAAGGTGTAGTCCCGGCGCTTGGCTTCGCGGGTAATGGCTTTGATGATTTCGCCATAAAAGGGATTGTCCAGGCTGGCGGTCACCAGGCCGATCAACCGGCTTTCCTGGTTTTTCAGGCTGCGGGCAAATGCATTGGGCACGTAATTGAGCTCGCGGGCCACTTCAAGAATGTGCGCCAGGGTCGACTTCTTGACTTTCTCCGGCTGGTTGAGCGCTCGCGATACGGTGACGGTCGTCATGTTCACGCGCTTGGCGATATCGGTGATCGTAGCTTTACCAGGTTTGGCCATGTCGTATCAGCATCAGGAGGCGGTGCGTCGAGGGTACACGCAACATTGTCAGGTGAAAAATGCCGTGCTAGCTTTATTTCAATGTTGACGTTTACATTACCTGCCGATTTGACCCAGCTCTAATCCTGGGTCTTCACACAAGGTCCAAAATGTAGACGTCAACATGAGCCAATAAAAACAACCAAAGGATGTGCTCATGAACTATGTAGTTGGGGTAGACATCGGTACGCAGAGTACCAAGGCACTGCTGATTTCAACTCAAGGGGCGATCGTTGCTCAGGCCTCCGTGGGCTACCAGGTCGAGCAGCCAGAACCACTCTGGGCGCAGCAATGGCCTGATGTGTGGCTGAAGGCGGTTTACCAGGCGGTCGCCAATGCCGTCGCCAGCAGCAGCATCCAGCCAAACGATATCAAAGCCATCTGTGTCAGCAGCCTGTATGGCGGGTCGGGCATACCGGTGGACACAGCGATGATGCCACTGCACCCGTGCCTCATCTGGATGGACCGCCGAGCCACGACAGAAGCTGACTGGGTTCGGCAGAATATCGACCTGGCCTACCTTCACGACACGACCGGCAATGGTGTGGACAGCTACTACGGCTACACGAAGATGCTGTGGATCAAGCGCAACAGGCCAGACGTGTGGGCCAGGACGCATTATCTGCTGCCACCCAATAGCTACGTGCAGTATCACTTGAGCGGGTGTGTGGCCGTAGACCACAGTTCGGCAGGCAATATCGGTGGCGTGTACGACATCAAGCAACGCACCTGGTCAGTTCCCCTACTCGAGCGCTTGGGGATCGACCCCCAGCTCATGCCGCAGCGCCTGGTCGACTCAGGTGAAGTCATTGGTGAACTGCTGCCTTCACCTGCCCGGCTGATGGGGCTTAGCCCTGGTATCCCGGTGGTGGCTGGTGGCGTGGACGCGGCGATGGCAACGCTCGCGGCCGGCGTGCTGACCCCGGGCAATCATGTAGCGATGCTCGGGACCAGCATGTGCTGGGGTTTCGTCAATCGCCGCACAGATGCACACCTAGGGCTTATCAGCATGCCCTACGTGCACAAGCCGGCCGATTACCTTTATATCTTCGGTGGCGCCATCACGGCGGGGGCTTCGATCAGTTGGTTTCGGGAGCAATTCTGTACACGGGAAAAACACGCGGCCGCCATGGGCGTTGGCGTGGACGTGCACCAGTTGATGGAGGACGAAGCAGGCAAAACCCCGCCGGGGGCAGACGGCTTGGTGTTCCTGCCCTATATGATGGGTGAACGCAGCCCCATCTGGGACGCCCAGGCCAGCGGCGCTTATGTAGGCCTGTCGTTGTACCACACCAGAGCGCACCTCTACCGTGCAGTACTGGAAGGGCTGGGCTATGCCCTGCGCCATAATATCGAGCGCGGTCGCCAGGGCGCCGAGCGCCTGGACCCGGAGTTGATCGTGGTAGGGGGCGCCGCAGCCTCCGACCTCTGGATGCAGATCATTGCCGATATAACCGGGTATCCGGTGCTTACCATCGAGCAAGCCGTAGAAGCACCGCTGGGCGCGGCCATGCTGGCAGCGCTGGCCACGGGCGACATTGACGACCTGGCCAGCGTACGTGGGTGGCGCACCCTTGAACGACGCGCCACGCCCAACCCTCGCACCCAGGCGCTATACGATCAGCTGTTCTCGGTCTATTGCGACCTGTATCCCGCGTTGAAGCCCAGTATGCACCGGCTGGCAGGGTTGCCGCCTACTGCGGATGAGCCGCTCAAGCTACCCACGCCGCTGAATATCCCGCCCGCCCCGCCTGCAGTTGAGGGCACTAGCGCCTACCTGCAACCGTCGGGCTAAGGTTTCAGCTCACGTTGCCGAATGCTGAAACGCATAGAGTTTGCGCACGGCATCGATCACCTGAGGCACGCATGCCTGGATATCCTGCTCGGACATCTGATCGAGCAGTTCAATGTTATCTTCCAGGCCGTGCAGCGAAATAGCCCTCAGCAGTGGCTCTTGCGCGGCGGGCAGTGCAGGCCAAGCGGCAACCTGTGTGCCGCGCATATAACCGAAACACCACTCTTCCATCACCGTGACAGGCCCCTGCTCGCTTTCAGTTTCTTCGAACAGCGGTACGAAGTGGTCGACGTCTTCCTCCAACTGCTCCGCCACCTGGCTGGCATAGCGCAGCATCAGGGCCGTGTAGGCCTCCTCATGGGCCGGCTTCTTGAACTTCGGTACGCTGCCACCGGCCACGGCAGGCAACCATTCCCCGGGCTGCACAGTAGACGGGGAGCTGGCCAATGCGGTGAAGAAGCCATTGAGCTCCGCAAGGTTGAGTACGGAGTAATCGTTACCGTAGGTGATGAGCAAGTCTTCGAGGCGGTCGAGCTCTTTATCAGTGAGCGTGGGGAGCATGTACAGGCATCCTGGGAAGTGGAACGTAGGGGCACACTAACATAGCTGATGCCTAGCGAGCCCGCGCAATCCTTGGGCGGGCCGCCCAACAGTCACTGCAACCAGCTTACCAGGCGGTGTTGATTGTTGCTGGCGAGCAAGAGCCATAAGAGGATCCGGCACTTGCGTGGACAAAGCTGGCCTGCCATATGGATACCTTTCGCCTGCAGGTCTATCTCCCCACCGACAAAGCCGTAGGAAGACCGAGCCGTGGGACCACTGCCGGTGCGGGTGGCGACAACTACCGGCAACATTGATGCAATGCTTCCCAACGCTGCCGACCAACTTTCGGAGACATGACCTGCGCCGAAGCCGGCGATCACCAAACCTGCATATCCAAGCTGCGTGACAGCCATCAGAAGATCTGTATCGGCGCCCAGGCATGACTCAAGCAGCGCTACCTTGTGATCAGTACGAAGAGGTAACGGCAGTGCCTCCTTTCTCTTGATTGCATGGTGATAAACGACAGAGCCCTCTAAAAGAAGGCCTAGCGGGCCGCAACTTGGGGACTTGAACGCAGACGTGGACAAGCTGGCTGCCTTGCGAACTCTAGACGCCGCATGAACCTGATCATCCATCACTACCAGCACGCCGCGGCCGCCACTGGTATCCGCCAAGGCAACCTGTGCTGCAGCGATGAGATTGCCAGGCCCATCATTACCAGGCTGACTGGCGGATCGCATGGCACCGGTCATGACTAACGGCGCATCAAATGGCCAAATCAGATCAAGGAAATAAGCAGTCTCCTCCAGGCTATCGGTACCTTGGGTCAAAATAACCGCCACAGCACCGGCTTCTACCTGAGATTTGGCCCACGCGAACACATCCAGCAAAGCAGGAAAATCCAGCGATGCACTGGGCAGGAGCGCCAGGGTTTCCACCTCAAGCAACGCCATAGCCTGCAATTCAGGAACTTGCGCCACCTGCTTCTCACAACCGAGCGCTGGCTTCACGCCGCCTGCCAGCAAATCTTTCCTCATGCTGACCGTGCCGCCCAGGCTGGCAATGGCAAGTTTGGGTAATTGTTTAAGTGTGGTCACAAGGCGCCCCCCGTCAGTAGGCCTACGATTGGCACGATTGTCAGAACACCGATCGCCATGGACGCAACATTGCCAACATACCCATGCATATGGGCTGGCAAACGTTGGGTAATCGCAACCGCCAGGGGCGGAGTGGTGAGCGCCCCCAGTACTGCACTGGCGACTACCACCTGCCAACTTCCACCGTATAACAGCACAGCGGCTGGCACGATCGAGACGATGGGAATATAAGTCGGATACCAGCCTCGTGCCCGCCACTCTCCTCGCCAGAACAACACCCCTATGAGCGAGGCCAAGGCTTGGCCTGTAACGATGGGAATCAGAAGCATTGACCCGTAGGCAGGCGCACCCGGTGCAAGGAGGTAAGCAGCGCCAACGCCTAGCAGTAAGCCGAAGCTGGCCCATTCATTACCGAAAAATGGAGCTTCGGTAAAATCCGCAAGCACACGCCGCACCACCCAGAGTATTCCGTAGTCCGTTTGGCACGCCGGAGCGGGTGTGACCGGCGGTTGGTCAGACCGCACCAGCGCAGGAAATTGCTTGCACAACACGAATGCCAGAATGCTCGCGACGGCCATACCACTTACATTGCCGACCACCGCAGGCAGCTCCAGCGGGTAGCACACGTAATTGACGATCAAGAGGCTTGCCGGCGTTACCAATACGGCACCAAGCACTGCGCCGTTAATTGCTACCTGCCAACCGCCCCCGTACAGAAGCACCATCGCCGCAGGCAATGATACAAAAGCCACGAACGTCGGTTGCCAGATACCGGCGGTGAGTGTCCATCCCCACAGCAGATGGCTCAGCAGCAGACCCAATAACGAGCTGGCAAATACCCAGGGCCATAGCCCACTGCCGTAGCAAATGGCGAAGCCTTGCCAGCGATAACCTCGCAAGCCGGCCCAGTGCGCAATGCATGCTCCCGTCAGCAGGCCAAGCGCGGGCAATTCGTGTTTGTAGAAGGTGACCTCGCTAATATCGCCCACTATCCATCGCAGACGATTGATTGGTTCGTCGAGTGACGCAGTAAGCTGCCCATAATCAAGCCACTGATCGTTTATGAGCCCTGTGACCAGGAGGGTCACGAGGCCGGCAAGAACGTAGAGTGATAGGCGCTGGGGATGCAGGAGTCGGGTAGTGTTCATGTCACCTCCTCACCGTGGCAGAGGTGCATGCAGACGGTAACCCAGGGTTTCGTCGTACAGGTCGGTCCGCCGGTCACGCGGGAGGTCATTGAGGTTGTTCCAGATCGGTGCAGAGCGTGCGCTGCTCAGGTCGATGTCAGCGTAGAGGATGGTCTCCTCCTCTGGGCTCGCTACTTCGCCAATCGGCCAACCATGGGTTCCAGCAATCATTGAGCAACCCAGGAACCGACCTCCTCGCTCGCTTCCAATGCGGTTGGCAGCAGCAATGTAGACGTTATTCACGTGGGCGGCTGTCATGGTCAGATAATTGGCCATGCAGCGGCCGGACTCATCGAAGAGTGGCGGCGGAGTCCATACCCAATTGTTCAAGCTACAGATCAGATCCACACCCTGTGCGGCCATGACGCGTGGTACTTCCGGAAACCAGATATCCCAGCAAATCAGCAAACCGATCCGCCCAATAGGCGTCTCGAATACAGGGAACCCGAGATCGCCTGGCGTGAACCAGAGCTTTTCCTGATTCCACAAATGCGCTTTTCGATAGTGCCCAAGTAATCCATCAGGGCCCAATAAAACAGCGCTGTTGTACAGTTTCATGCCCGCCTGTTCGACGAAGCCGGCTACTACGTACACCTGGTGGTCCCTTGCAAGATCCGCCCATGCAGCAACACTCCGTCCACCTTGAAGCGTCTCCGCATGGGCATAGGCTTCAGCGCGCGAATTGAAGGTGTATCCCGTATTGGCCAGCTCAGGCAGCACAATTAGATTGGCTCCGGCTCGGATGGCTTTACGGGCCAACGCCAGGGTTCTGGTCAGGTTTGCGTTGCGGTGTTCAACGCCGACCTGGGGGTCGGACTGAACCACAGCGATGCGTGCAGGGCTGACCGACGTGTGCATATCTGGCATGACTGCCTCCTTCTTGTGATTGTTCTTGAAGGCGGTCAGTAGAGCGGGGTTTGATCAAGGCTATAAAGTCAGGTGGTTCCTATAGACACGTAGTACACAGCTGCTGGCGGTGTAGGATTTTTTACGGAAAGCACTGTCGGCCCCGCTATTTTTCCACTTGATAGTGCGGGTAGTGCTCAAGGGTGAATGCACCATTGAATGTGGCTGATGTGCGTTCGCATAGATTGATGACAGCATCGAGGGCTGTACGTAGACAAGGTTCTGTCCAGCCAGCGTCTACAGAAAATGACTCGCCGGCCAAGTACAAACCGGAATGGGCACTGAGGTCGCGGTTGTACTTCATCAAGCTGACGGCGTCGTAATAGGTACCCGCCCGATACAGCTTCGCACAACCAAGCGCATTCCTGTCCGTCATCCAACGTTGCACTCGAACATTCTGACAATCGACGTAGGGTGAAATTGGCTGGCCGACGTTGGTGCACTGAAGAAGAATACGATCAAGCTCGGCGATACATTTATTGGCCAGTTCACGCTCTGAAAACGACGCCAGTTTCGTCGCATCGTCCTCCCACGTGTAGCTGAGCAAAATACAATCATCCGCATAATGCTCGTTATAGCGGTAGGCATAAACATCGTGTACGAAGCTGTCGGTGATCAAAATCTGAGGGATTGACGATTGGCTGTCCAGGAAGCTCTTTTTGAGCGGTGCATATACTTTGCAACTCGTCTCCCAATGAGCATGCTTCCAGGCGTCTATAATCCTCTGGGGCAGCATCTGCTGGGTGAAGCCGGCGAGAGTGATATTCGTCTCAATGAGCCAGGAAGGCGTAGTCAAGATGACGCTATCATAGTCTTCGTACACCAACGTACTGGCTTCAGGATCGCTGTGTCGCCATTTATACCCCACTTGGATGCGACCATCTTCCAGCTTCTGCAAGGAGACCACTGCACTGTCAGTCAGCAACCCGTCCTCTCGCTGCACGAGATGTTCATAAGGTGATAGACCTCGTTCAGTAATATTCATGAACATCAGGCTCTCATCCAAAGCAGCCAGGCCCATGTACGCAGGGCCTTGGAATAACACACCCCTGCTGTCCGGCACATGCTCCACCCCGAGGTGAGGCGCAGCGTAAGGCACACCCTCGGGGTCGACACGGCCATGTACCAGCTGCAGGTGGCTGCTGAACCCAAACAATGCTGTACGCAGGGGGTACAAGCAGCAGACATCATAGAAGGCGCCCCAGCTGCCATCGCCGATCCCGATGGAATAGAAAATGGCAGATTCATTTTGATTCATGCCCAACCCGCCAAAATCACCCGGAGTAGAAGGATCCCATTTGATTAGCTCAGGCAGGTTGACAAGGTCTCTGAAAGACAACCGATGATAGCGCTCAACGATTGAAGACCACGCCTGCTCCCACTCGCGTGTTCCATAAATCGAAGCGACATGAGCTGCAAAACGCTGCGCAAATCGTTGCCATTTATCGAAGACTTTTTGAAGCAAGGCGCCCGGTGGTGGTGACACGCCCTCAGGGTTTTTCCAAATCAATAATTTGGCATCATCGGCTTCGTCAACTTGGCCATTTCGTAAGTAAATGCCTGTTGCGTTGACCCATGGTGTTCCGGGATTCGGAAAGGGAGAAAGACGCAGTTCGAACAGGCTCGCGTAGTAGGCCAACAGGGATCGCCCCTCCTGAGGTGCCTCGCCCGTTCTGTTGAAAAACGGCATACGCATGGCGCCCATCTCGAAGGGGGTGCTCGGCGTTTTATGATCACTCGCGCGATTGGCAAGCGTCAAATGGCGGCCGCCTATACGGTTGGACTGCTCAATCACAGTCACACATTCAAAGCCACAACGTAGCAACTCGCGGGCTGCAGTCAGCCCGGTAACCCCGCCCCCGACAACGCAGATACGATGAGTAGAGTGAGTAGCCTGAGCGACACCACCTTGCTGCTCAACTAAGCGACGATAGTCGAAACACAGATCTGGAGGATTGGGAAACCGGGCGGCCCATGGTTCCAAGCGGAGCGCAGGGTCTATTTCCAGACCTGCAGGATGATTGTGGGTTGAACCAATAGTCATTTGTGAACGCTCTTCGTGTTTGAAGAGCAGAAGGATGATTGCTTCGCTAGGCCTCGCTGCGTTTAATAATCACAGCACCATCACCATCAGAAGCAGCAGAGCGAGGCGCTTGTATCTAGGCAGGCCCCAGGG
>NZ_BBIU01000037.1 GCF_000730645.1 Pseudomonas parafulva NBRC 16636 = DSM 17004
GCCAAGGTGGGCCGCTCGCGGGAAATCGAGCTGTACTTCATCGTGCCCGCTGGCATGGCGGCGAAAACCATCGAGGAATGGGACGCCTGGCGCAACGAAGTGGGCGAGGCGCTCGGCGGTGAAGGCCCGAACCGCTGGCTGACGGTGGTGTTTACCGGCGACCCGGAGTGGGCTGAGTAAGCCGTTAGTCAGCCGCGCAGGCGTTCGATCAGCGGCAGGCTGTTGATGGCAGGCCGGGCAAAGTAGTAACCCTGCATAAGCTCAATCCCCAATGCCGCCAGTGCATCACATTCAGCTTCAGTCTCCACGCCCTCCGCCACCAGGAGGATACCCAGCCGCTGAGCGACCAACACGATCCCCGCAACGATGGCTTGGCGAACAGGGTCGCGGCACAGGTTGCGGGTGAGGGCCATGTCCAGTTTCAACAGGTCGGGCTGGAACTCTGCCAGCAGGTTCAGCCCCGAGTAGCCAGAGCCAAAATCGTCGATGGCGGTGGTGAAGCCTTGCCGGCCGTATTCGCGAAAAATCGACTTCAGATGCTCGGGATCTTCCACCCGCTCACCCTCGGTCACCTCGAAGATCAGCCGGTCGGCCGGGAAGTCGAACTGCCGTGAGGCCTCCAGCGTTGCCCTGATACAGGTACTGGGGCGGTAAACCGCATTGGGCAAAAAGTTGATGCTGAGCTTGCACGCCTCCACACGGTTGAGCCCCAGCTCGGCGGCCTTCTCGATGGCTTTGACACGGCAGGCCTGGTCGAAACGGTAGAGGTTGTCAGGTGTGACCTTGGCCAGGATTTCTGCCGCGCCCTCCCCTGCCAACCCCCTTACCAGTGCCTCGTAGGCGTAAGGCTTGCCAGTGGGCTGGTGGACGATGGGCTGGAACGCCATGGTGATGCCAAAACCCAGGTCGGCCAGTTCTCGGCATTGTTTGCAACCGATCGCTTCGAAGGGCTGGGGGAATATGAGCGCGGGCATGTGGCCTCCTACAGCGTCTTGAGCGGTACGTGTGCAGATATGAGTCTGGTATGCGTTTGGACCGCGGCAATTGCCAGACGTGCAGGGGTGGGGGCAGAAAGTAGCAAATTGCCATATCTGGAAGTTGACAGTGGGCTGCATAGCAGCCCCTGTCAAGTTGGAGAGACGCCGATCACTGAACTCAGAGGCCGTTGCTGCTGGCCAGAATATGCGAATGCATCCCCCCGTCTACCGCCACATTGGTGCCGCGCATCCAGCGCGAACCGTCGCTTAGCAGAAAGGCCACCACCGGGGCAATGTCGCTGGCACGGCCAGGCCGGTCCATGGTTTTCATGTCTTCTTCGGCGCGGGCGCCCAGGGTTTCGATGAAGTCCTTGAGAATCGGCGTGTCCACCGGGCCAGGGCTTACCGCATTCATGCGAATACCCCGTTCGCGCCAGGTCCAGCGGTGCTGCAGGGTCCAGGCGATCAGTGCCTCCTTGGAGAAGAAGTAGCTACGCGCCCCCACGATCTCATGGCGGGTGCAGAAGGCCGCGGTACCGGAAAAGCTCAGGTGTTCGCTGTCGTGGATGGCCGTGACCGACTGTGGCCAGCCAACACCGGCCAGCGATGCCAGGTTGACGATGGCGGCATTGTCGGCCAGTTGCGGTACCAGGCCGAGGGTCAGGTACTTCAGGCCCACCAGGTTGACCTTGAGCACCAACTCGGCATTGAGCGTGGGTGGCAACCCCGCGATGTTGGCCAGGCCATCGATGCCGTCCGGCAGTTGGCCGAGCAGGCTGTCGATGGAGGCCTGTGACGACAGGTCGGCCTGGATGAACTGGTCGACCTCGACCTTGGGTCGGTTGATGTCCACGCCAATGACGTAGGCGCCCTGGGCGCGTGCCAGTTGCGCAGTTTGTTCGCCGATGCCGGAGGCGACACCGGTAATGACCAGCTTTTTACCGTTGAGCATGAGCATTCTCCGTCAGCATCAGAAGGGGTAGCGGCGCGGGCTGCCTTGCACGCTGACCCAGTGATCGGTGGTGAATTCCTCGATGGCCCAGTCGCCGTTGAAGCGCCCGAGGCCTGAGTTTTTTTCACCGCCGAACGGCGCATGAGCCTCGTCATTGACCGGGATGTCGTTGACGTGGGTCATGCCTGCCTTGACCTGGCGGGCGAAACGCACGGCACGCTCAAGGTTACCGCTGAACACAGCACTGGACAGGCCGAACTCGCTGTCGTTGGCCAACGCCAGGGCGTGAGCTTCGTCACGTGCACGCTGAATGCCCACCAGCGGGCCAAAGATCTCTTCGCGGGCGATTTCCATGTCCTTGGTAACGTCGGCAAATACGTGGGGCGGCAGTAACTGGCCCTGTACGTCGCCTTCCACCACCACGCGGGCACCCTCCTCCTTGGCACGCGCCACCTTCTCCAGCAGGCCTTGCAACTGCTTGGCATTGATGATGGGCCCGACCACCGTATCGGCGTCATGCGGGTTGCCCACTTTCAGCGCCTTGACGCGCTCGGCATAACGCTCGACGAAGGCATCGTGCAGGGCGTCTTCGACGATGATGCGGTTGATCGCCATGCAAATCTGCCCCTGGTGCAGAAACTTGCCCATCACTGCCGCATTCACCGCCTGCTCCAGGTCGGCATCGGCCAGCACCACGAACGGGCTGTTGCCACCCAGCTCAAGGGCCACGTGCTTGAGGTGCTGGCCACCGGAGGCCAGGCGGCCGATGTTCAGGCCCACCGGGGTGGAGCCCGTGAACGAGATGAACTTGGGCACCTCATGTTCGACGAAGGCGTTACCGATCTTGGACCCGGCCCCTACCACCACACTGAGCAGCCCGGCGGGCAGGCCGGCAGCCTCGTAGAGGCTGGCCAGCAGCAACCCACCGGTCACCGGCGTATCGCTGGCCGGCTTGATCACCACTGCGTTGCCCAGCGCCAGGGCGGGTGCCACGGAGCGTTGCGACAGGTGCAGCGGGAAGTTCCATGGGCTGATCACGCCTACCACGCCCAGCGCCTCGCGGTACACGCGGTTTTCCTTGCCCGGCACGTTGGACGGCAGCAGGCGGCCGTGCACGCGCGCCGGGAACGACGCCGACTCCAGGGTGATACCGCGGGCTGCGCCCCACTCGATCTGCGCCTTGATGCGGGTACTGCCAGACTCGCGGATGATCCAGTCGATGATCGCTTCGCGGTGCTCATCGAACAGTTGCACCGCTCGGTGCATCACGGCAGCACGTTCGGCCGGGCCGGTGGCGGCCCATTTCACCTGCGCTTCAGCGGCCTTGCGGTAGGCCTCGTCAAGATCATCGCGGTCCGCCTGGACGATCTGTGCCAGTTGGCTGCCATCGAACGGGTTGGTCACGTGCAGCACACTGCCATCGCGGCCGTCGCGCCATTGGCCGGCAATGAACTGCTGGGAGAAGACAGGGAATTGCGTGGCAAGGTGAGTCATGAGTTACCTCTTATAAGAATTGCGCTCATCGTCTGATAAGTCGTCGATCGCACCGCCAGGGGTGTCACTCCACCGGCTCGTAAGGCAAGCCAACGTAGTTCTCGGCGATGGACTTGCGCCCAGCCTCAGAGCCTACGTAGTAGTCCAGTTCAGTTTGCTGCATGCGCTGGCTGAAGGCGTCGGTGCCGGGGAACTGGTGCAGCATCGAGGTCATCCACCAGGAGAAACGCTCAGCCTTCCAGACCCGGCGCAGGCAGATCTGCGAGTAGCGTTCAAGCAGGTCCTGGCGCCCTTCGCGGTAGTACTTGAGCAAGATGTGGTACAGCGTGCTGACGTCGCTGGCAGCCAGGTTCAGCCCTTTGGCACCGGTGGGCGGCACGATGTGCGCGGCGTCGCCCACCAGGAAGAGGTGCCCGTACTGCATGGGTTCGACCACGAAGCTGCGCAGCGGCGCGATGCTCTTTTCGATGGACGGGCCCGTGATCAGCTTGTCGGCGACCGGCTTGGGCAAGCGGCTTTTCAGCTCGTCCCAGAAGCGCTGGTCGGACCAGTCCTCGACTTTTTCTTCGCTGGCGACCTGCACGTAGTAGCGGGTGCGGGTTGGCGAACGCATGCTGCACAAGGCAAAGCCGCGCTCGTGGCTGGCGTAGATCAGTTCGTCATTCACCGGAGGCGTATCGGCCAGTACGCCCAGCCAGCCGAACGGGTACACCCGCTCAAACTCCTTGAGCACACCGTCAGGGATCGATTTGCGCGAAACGCCGTGGTAACCGTCACAGCCAGCGATCAGGTCACACTCGATGCGGACCGGCTGGCCATCCTGAACAAAGGTGACGTAGGGTTTCTGACCTTTGAGTTCGTGCAACTGCACGTCGGCCGCATCGTAGTAGGTGGGAGCACCGCTGGCACTGCGCGCTTCCATCAGGTCGCGGGTGACCTCGGTCTGGCCGTAGATCATGACGGTCTTGCCGCCCGTCAGTTCGCGCAGGTTGATGTGTTCGACGCGGTTGTCGAACGCCAGTTCGAAGCCGTCGTGCACCAGCCCTTCGCGGTCCATGCGTTCGCCGACACCGGCTTCACGCAGCAGGTCGACCATACCCTGCTCCAGCACGCCGGCACGGATGCGGCCAAGCACGTAGTCGGGGCTTTGGCGCTCGATGATGATGTTGTCGATACCCGCCTTGTGCAGCAGCTGGCCCAGCAGCAGCCCGGACGGACCGGCACCAATAATGGCAATTTGAGTCTTCATTGTTTTTATCCTCATGAGCCGACAGGCTCTGGGTTACGATTTGTCGTTCTGTATTTTTCGCAGATAAAGCTCCCAGAAGAAGGCAATTTCTGCTTTATTTGTTGGACTTTTCGAGGATTACCGAGGATTGCGTATGTTGGCTGCCAAGGGTGTTCCAGTCTTCAAGCTGTATGGCGAGACGTCCTGGCCAACCCCGGACCTGATCCACTGCGAGTCCATCCCCGAGCGCAGCCGCCTGCACGACTGGGAAATCAAGACCCACCGCCATGGCGACCTTGCCCAGTTGCTGTATGTACAGGCCGGGCAGGCACACGTGCTGGTCGAAGGCGTTGAGCAGCAGATCAGCGGCGGCGCCTTGCAGGTGGTACCGGTGATGAGCATTCATGGTTTTCGCTTTTCCGAAGATATACAGGGCTATGTGATCAGCCTGGCCAAACCGGTGCTGGAGCGCTTCACGCCGTTGCTCGAAGGCAAACCCATGGCCCAGGCCGAGTGCTACTGGGCAGGTGACGACCGCCGCTACCTCGATGACCTGTTTGGCCAACTGACCGAGGAATACCTCCAGCAGCGCCCGGAGCGCGACCTGATGCTGCAGTCCGTGATCTGCGCGCTGCTGGTGTGGCTGTCGCGCCGCTCACGCGAACGCGTGCAGCACATCGCCAAACCCAGGGAGCGCGGCCAGCAGCACCTGGACCACCTGACGCAGTTGATCGAGCGGCACTTTCGCGAGCACCAGCAGATCGAGCACTACGCCCGGCAGATCGGCGTCAGCGTCGCTCACCTCAACGCCCTGTGCCGGCAACTGACCGGGCAATCGGCGTTACAGCAGGTGAACCAGCGGGTGGTACTGGAGGCCAAGCGCAACCTGGTGTACACCTCCATGACCATCGGCCAGGTCGCCGACAGCCTGGGCTTTGCCGAGCAGGCGTACTTCTCGCGCTTCTTCAAGCGGGCCACCGGGCTGACGCCCAAGGCGTTCCGCCTGCAACGGCGCGAGGCCTAGCCTTCGCTGGCTTTGACCAGGTTGTACAGCGCCTGCAGTACCGGCGTGGCTACGCTCACCCGCTTGCCGTGAGCTACCACGGCGCCATTGATGAAATCGATCTCGGTTTTGCGCCCGGCTTCCAGGTCTTGCAGCATCGACGGCTTGTGCTGTTGGTGATTGCGCACCGCGTAGTCCACCGACGCGCGCACCCTCTGGCCATCGACAGCGATACCGGCAGCCTTGGCGACCGCCACCGTTTCATCAAGGATATCGCCAAGCACCTGTCGGCCCTGATCGGTGCTGCCCACCGCGCCGACAGTCTGGCGAGTGACGGCGCACACCGAGTTGAGCGCCGCGTTGAACGCCACCTTTTCCCATATGGCCACCTGCACTTGCGGGTCGGCTTCACAGGGCAACCCGGCCTGGCTGAACACGGCCGCCACCTCATGCACGCGCTGCGCGTCCTTGCCACTGCCAGCCCAGAGGTTGATGTGCCCTTCCCCATGACTGTGCACCACACCTGGCGCCACCAGGTCTGCCGGCAAATTGGTCATGCCCACGATCACGCGTTCGGCAGGTACCACGCCGGCAATGATCTCGGCATTGCCTAGCCCGTTCTGCACCGACAAGGCCCAGGTGTCGGGGCATACCAGGTGGCGCACCGAGTCGATGGCTGCGGCGGTGTGAAAGCCTTTGGTGAAGATCACCAGCAAGTCGAAGTGCCCTGACAATTGCGCAGCGCGGCTGATCGGGATGTGCACGGTGGTTTGCACATCCGGCGTTTCCAGCCGCAACCCCTGGCGGGTAATGACCTCGATGGCGTGGTCGGAGGCTTCGACGAGTGACACAGCCTGCCCTGCCAACGCCAGGCGCGCACCGAATAACCCGCCCATTGCCCCTGCACCCACAATCGCAATTTTCATCGCTGCTCCTTCGGATAGATGAATCGACACAGGAAAAAACCCAAGGGGAACTCACGTTGTTGAAACGGCACAATCTACCGGGTCAGGTCAGGAACGCGCCTGCAGCGCCCGGCCCGGTGCAGCCGGCACGGCAGCGCGGCGCTTGCGAATCATCGCAACGGCGAAGATCGCCACCGCACCAGGCACGGCGCACAGGATGAAATTGAGCTGCAATGGCAGGTTCATGCTCATCATCACCCCGCCCAGGGTCGGCCCGGCAACGCCGCCGAAGCGGCCGATTGCCGAGCACCAGCTGACCCCGGTGGCGCGAATCTCGCTGGGATACTGCTGGGCGGCGAAGGCGTGCATGACCGCCAGGGTGCCGATGGTGGTAGCGCCGGCAATCAGCAACATGATGTTCAGCAGCACCGGGCCGGGCTTGACCCCCAGGCTGCACAGCGACACCACGGCAAGCAGGAAGAACAGCATCAATGTTGGCTTGCAGCCCCAGCGGTCGGCCAACCAGCCACCGCCCAGCGCACCGATGGTGGCGCCGATGTTGAGGGTGACCAGGAACATCAGGCTCGAGCCCAGCTCGAAGCCACCGGCGACCATGATTTTCGGCAGCCAGGTGTTGAGGCCGTAAACCATCAGCATGCACATGCCAAAGCCCAGCCACAGGAACACGGTGCCAACACCCCGGCCTTCGGCGAACAAGCGCGAGAGCGGCGCGGCAGACGATGTTCTGACCGGCGCTTCGAAACTGACCTGGCTGCTGTTCACCTGTGGGTGAATGCGGGTGAGCAAACGGCTTGCGCCAGCCAGGTCCTTCTCCAGCAGGTAGTGCAGCGACTCGGGCAATTGCCGCGCCAGCCAAGGCAGGCACAGCAGTGGCAGCCCACCGATGATGAAGGTTGCTTCCCAGCCGTAGCGCGGGATGATCAGCATGGCCACCAGCGCAGAGATCATCGCGCCGATCGAGTAGAAGCTGAGCATGATGGTGGTGAGCGAACTGCGCCGGGCGGTGGGCGCCAGGTCGTTCATCAGGGCAACGATGTTGGGAATCGCGCCGCCCAGGCCTACGCCGGTGACGAAGCGGGCCAGGGCAAAACTCGGCGCGTCCCAGGTGAACGCCGTCATCAGCGCGCACAGGCTGGCAAGGCCCATGGAGCAGATGATCACCTTGCGCCGGCCAAGCCGGTCCGCCAGCGGGCCGACCACCACAGCACCGAACATCATGCCGAACAGCGCCGCGCTGCCCATCCAGCCGGCGATGACGGGCCTTAGCGCCCACGCCTCCATCAGCCGTGGTACCACCGAGCCGTAGATGACCAGGTCGTAGCCGTCGAACAGCATGATGAAAGAGCACCAGAACAGCAGTGTGTAATGAAGTTTGCCGAGGGGCGCGGCCCCTGCGACGTCCAGCGCACGTTTTTGGGTCATGGCGATGTCTTCTTGTTGTTATGTAAGTGGGTGCGGGGAGCTTCGATGGCCCCCGCTGCCGATCAATGAGGTTCGATGGTGACAGTCGGTACCTCGATGACGGTCGGTTCGTTGGCATCCAGCGCTGCGCGCAAAGCGGCTTCGAAACTGGCGCGGGTGTCGGTGTGCACCGCCTTCACGCCATAGCCCTTGGCGATGGCGCAGAAATCCAGGCCAGGCACGTCCAGGCCAGGCGCGTCTTCGGCCTTGAGCACCCCGGCGAACCAGCGCAAGGCACCGTAGGTGCCGTTCTTGAGGATGATGAACACCACCGGCACGCGGTACTGGGCAGCGGTCCACAGGGCAGTGATGCCGTAGTTGGCAGAGCCATCACCGATCAGTGCGACTACCCGGCGCTGCGGTTGCGCCAACTGCACGCCCACCGCCGCAGGCAGGCCAAAGCCCAGGCCGCCGGCGGCAGGGAAGTAATAACTGCCTGGGTGCCGCAGGTTCATGCGCTGCCAGAAGGCGCTGGTGGTCGAGGTGGATTCCTTGACGTAGATGGCGTCGTGCGGGGCTACGGCATCCAGCACATCGAAGAGGGTTTCCGGACGCAGGTGGCGAGGCTCGTCAGCCACCGGGGGCGGCACGGGCAGTGCCTCAGGGTAGCTGCGCGACTGCTGCGCCACGCCGCCCGCCAGCGCCTGCAGGGTGACGGCAATGTCACCAATCAATGCATCACCCATCGGCGCACGGGCGGCTTCCTGCGGGTCGGAAGTGATGTGCAGCAGCCGAGCACCGGCAGGCAGATAGTCACCCGGGGCAAATTGGTGATAGCGGAACACCGGGGCGCCAACCACCACGATCAGGTCGTGGCCGTCGAGGGTCTTGCTGATGCCGGCGATGGCCGCCGGCAGCACGCCCCGAAAACTGGGGTGGCGGGTGGGGAACGGGCAGCGCGAGGCCGACGGCGCTATCCACACCGGCAGGTGCAGCTTGTCGGCCAGGGCAACTGCCGCCGCGTTGCTCTGCGTGGCGTCGACCTCCGGCCCCAGCACCAGCACCGGGTTACGGGCCTGGTTCAGCTGCCCGATCAACGCTTGCAACTGCGCAGCATCGGGCGTGCCGGCAACCTGCACCTGGCGCTCGAACAGGTGCTCCACACCCGGTGCGCAAGGTGCATCCCAATCGTCGTACGGGATGGACAGGTACACCGGCGCTTTCGGCGTGGTGTTGGCGTAGTGGATGGCCTGGCTTAGCGCGCGGGGTACGTCCTGGGCGTTGGCGGGCTCGTAGCTCCACTTGACCAGCGGCTTGGGCAATTGCACCGCATCGACGTTGGCCAGCATGGCTTCCACCCCGATCATCGGCCGCACTTGCTGGCCAGCGGTGATCACCAGCGGGCTGTGCGAATACCAGGAGTTGGTCAGCGCGCCCATGCCATTGCCGGTACCCGCGGCAGCATGCAGGTTGACGAAGGCCGGCTTGCCGCTGGCCAGTGCATAGCCGTCGGCCATGCCCACCACCGCGCCTTCGTGCAGGCCCAGCACATACTGGAAGTCCTCGGGGAACGACTTGAGGAATGGCAGTTCGTTCGAGCCTGGGTTGCCGAAGAGGGTAGTCATGCCATGGCGCCGAAGCAGCGTGTAGGCGGCGGAGTGAATGGTTTGCATGAGGCTAGGGTCCGCGTATGTCTTGAAGCTTCCACTCTATGAACGGCATATAGATCGATCAAATAAATGTTTTAGTGATGCTGTATAAATACTGCCTATGTTAGTGAGTGTGCCAGCTACGCGCTCGCCCCCTCATCCGCCACCCGTGCACGGACAACCACGACCATGGCCAGCTTCGACCTCAACCTCATCACCACTTTCATCACCCTGTACGAAACCCGCAGCGTAACCACCACGGCGCAGCGGCTGTTCGTTACCCAGCCGTCGGTGAGCTACGCCTTGGCCAAGCTCAGGGAGCAGTTCGATGACGCTTTGTTCGTGCGCAACCGTCAGGGCATGCAACCCACCCGGCTGGCCACCCAGCTCTACGGCAGCTTCAAGGAAGCTTCCCGGGCAATCGACTCGGCGGTGGGCGAGGCACGCAAGTTCGACCCCAGCCACTCACAGCGACAATTCCGCCTGGCCCTATCGGACCTAGGCGAGATGGCACTGTTACCTCGGCTGATGGATTGCCTTGGCCGAGCAGCGCCGAACATCGAGCTGGAAGTCGTGCCCCTGGAAATTGACAAGGTTGGCACCTGGCTCAACGACGGTCATATCGATGCCGCTATCTGCAGCCAGAAGCTCAGTGACAACGGCGTGGTTTCCCGCGTGCTGATGAAGGAGCGCTATGTCTGCCTGCTCGACGCCGCTCACCCCCGCATCGGGGATGCCATCAACATGCAACAGTTCCTCGCCGAACCCCACGTGCTGGTTACCCGCACCTCTGGCCATGGTATGGCCGAAGATGCACTGAAACGGCTGGGCGTGGAGCGCCGGATAAAACTGCGGCTGCCCCATTTTTCAGTGCTTCCTCGGTTGATTCCCGGCAGCGACCTGCTGGGCATTCTGCCCAGCCAGATTGCCGAAAGCTTCTGCGAAATGCCGTTACCCAGAAAGCTCAAGACCCTCGAACTGCCATTCGACGTACCGAGTTTCGAAGTGTCCTTGCACTGGCACTCGCGTAGCGCCCAATCCACAGCCCTGACCTGGTTCCTGCGGCAGTTACAAACCAGCCTTGGCAGCCTGGATGCCCAGAAACTCACCGAGGCCAGTGGCACGGGTACATGACCGCCAAGCTACAGTGGGCTGTTGAACAACGGTTCGTTAATCGCCCACAAGTAGCCCACGCCTCTCGGCGGCGTTTCCGGGTTAAGTCAAACTGTCCGGAAATTGCAATCCGTTTCAGGCGCTATTCGGATTATTACCATCCCTCGTGCCGAAACTTTCATCTGAACTCACGGGGAGTCCCGCTTTGATCGACAAAACGCATTCGTCCATCGCCAGCGCCTTGGCAGGCATCACCGACGGATCAACCCTCCTGATCGGTGGTTTCGGCAACGCAGGTATGCCCTCTGCCCTCATCGACGGGCTGATCGCCCTGCGCCCTCGTGAGCTGACCATCATCAGCAACAACGCGGGTAACGGTGACACCGGCCTGGCCGCCTTGCTCAAGGCCGGCTGCGTGCGCAAGATCATCTGCTCGTTCCCGCGCCAGTCAGATTCCTACGTGTTCGACGCCCTGTACCGCGCCGGCGAAATCGAACTGGAAGTGGTGCCCCAAGGTAACCTGGCTGAACGCATTCGCGCCGCGGGGTCAGGCATTGGTGCCTTCTTTTCACCGACGGGCTACGGCACCCTGCTTGCCGAGGGCAAGGAAACCCGTGAAATCGATGGCCGCCAGTATGTTCTGGAGATGCCGCTGCATGCTGACTTCGCCTTGATCAAGGCGCACAGAGGGGACCGCTGGGGCAACCTGACCTACCGCAAGGCCGCTCGCAACTTCGGACCCATCATGGCCATGGCCGCCAAGACCGCGATCGTTCAGGTTGACCAGATCGTCGAGCTGGGCGAGCTGGACCCGGAACATATCATCACCCCGGGTATTTTCGTCCAGCGCGTGGTTGCCGTCCCTGACGCCACCACCGCTCCAATCGCTCACGCATCCTGAGGCCTGCCATGACCATCAACAAAAAGCTCTCCCGTGCCGAAATGGCCCAACGCGTGGCCGCGGATATCCAGGAAGGCGCCTATGTGAACCTGGGCATCGGCGCGCCCACCCTCGTAGCAAACTACCTCGGCGACAAAGAAGTGTTTCTGCACAGCGAAAATGGCCTGCTGGGGATGGGACCAAGCCCGGCACCTGGCGAGGAAGATGACGACCTGATAAACGCCGGCAAACAGCACGTGACGCTGCTTACCGGTGGCGCCTACTTCCACCATGCCGACTCGTTCTCGATGATGCGTGGCGGCCACCTGGACATCGCCGTGCTGGGGGCGTTTCAGGTCTCGGTCAAGGGCGACCTGGCCAACTGGCACACCGGCGCCGAAGGCTCGATCCCGGCCGTGGGCGGCGCGATGGACCTGGCCACCGGCGCCCGCCAGGTGTTCGTGATGATGGACCACCTGACCAAGACTGGCGAAAGCAAGCTGGTGCCCGCGTGCACTTACCCGCTGACGGGTATTGGCTGCGTGAGCCGCATCTACACGGACCTGGCTGTACTGGACGTAACGCCTGATGGGCTGAAAGTCGTAGAAATCTGCGCAGACCTCTCGTTCGAGGCACTACAGGCGCTCAGTGGCGTGCCACTGATCGAATGAGTTTTATTGCCTGCCTTGCCTGCAGAGCCGTTAACCATTGACCCCGGCATTGCTCTTGGGCTGGCAGGGCCTGTAAAGAGAAGCTGGCCACTGCCGGTGGCCAGCTTTTACCAGAACGCCTAATGAGGCGTGGCCATCAAGGCTTCATGCCGGCAAGCGACATGGCCAGGCGTACAGCCATGGCCAGGACGCCAAGCGCGGCAACGCTGACGCCCCAGATGCCCACCATCCACAGAAGCCTGTTGAACGTACCTGGCGAGGATTGGGGGTTGGGCTTTCTCATCAGTGATAGCCCTCGCCCACCTTGACCTTGCCGCGAAATACGTAATACGACCACGCCGAGTAACCGAGGATGAACGGGATGATAAACAGCGCCCCCACCAGCGCAAAGCCCAGGCTCTCTGGAGGGCCTGCAGCATCCCAGAGGGTCAGGCTGGGCGGTAGCACGTAAGGCCAGATGCTGATGACCAGCCCGGTGTAACCCAGGAACACCAGCACCAGCGACCATACGAACGGCCCGGCGTGCGGCTCGCCGCGCAGCGAGCGCAAAATCGCCCAGGTGGCCAATAGCACCAGCAGGGGTACTGGCAGGAAGAACCAGAAGTTCGGCAGGCTGAACCAGCGCTCGAAGATGGCCGGGTGCGTCATCGGCGTCCAGATGCTGACCACCAGCATGGTCACCACCGTGGCCAGGGTGATCGGCGTGGCGGCGCGAATGATACTGGCCTGCAGGGGCCCTTCCGTCTTGTACACCAGCCAGGTGGCCCCCAGCAGCGCGTAGGCCACGACCACACCTAACCCGCAGAACACATTGAACAACGTCAGCCAGCCCATGACGCCATTGGTAGCGGCGCCATCGACGATCTGATGGCCTTCGATGAACGCCCCCAGAATCACGCCCTGGAAGAACGCTGCGGCGAACGAGCCGGACATGAATGCGCGGTCCCAGAATGGCTTGTGCGCCTCGTCGGCCTTGAAGCGGAACTCGAACGACACGCCCCGCCAGATAAGCCCGGCCAGCAGGCCCAGCGCCGGCAGGTACAGCGCGCTCAGCAGGATCGCGTAGACCTTCGGAAAGGCCGCCATCAAGCCGGCCCCGCCCAGCACCAGCCAGGTCTCGTTGCCGTCCCACACCGGCGCCACGGTGTTGACCATGGTGTCGCGGTGTTCACGGTCACGGATGAAGGGAAAAAGAATGCCAATCCCCAGGTCGAAGCCGTCGGTGATGACGTACATCATCACCCCAAAGCCGATGATCAGAAACCAGATCAGCGGAAGATCAATACCCATGACAACGTCTCCCGTCAGTCAATGTGTGGTGTTGGGGGCGCAATAGAGCGACTCGTCCACTGCCGACAGCGGGCGGGCCGGGCGCTGGTTGTCAGCGATGTCCACCGGGTGCGGCTCATGTGGCTGTGGCCCTTTGCGCACCAGGCGCAGCATGTAGCCGATGCCCGTGCCGAAGATGCCCAGGTACATCACCACCAGCACCACCAGGCCGATGCTGAGGGTCATTGCCGAATGCTCGGAAACCGCGTCCTTGGTGCGCATCAGCCCATACACCACCCAAGGCTGGCGGCCGATTTCGGTCACATACCAACCCGCCAGCAAGGCGATCAGGCCTGACGGCCCCATCCACAGGGCGAAGCGTGCCAGCATCGGCGACTGGTACAAGCGGCCGCGCCAGCGCACCCAGGCGCCCCAGCCGCCAAGCAGCACCATCAGCAGGCCAAGCCCGACCATCACCCGGAAGCTCCAGAACAGCACGGTGGCGTTGGGCCGGTCTTCACGCGGGAAGTCTTTCAGGCCGGCTATCTGCCCATCCAGCGAGTGGGTCAAGATCAGGCTCGCCAACCGCGGGATCTCGACCTTGAAGCGGGTGGTTTCCGCGTCCATGTCCGGCAGCCCGAAGAGAATCAGCGGTACCCCTTCACCCGGTACGTTGGCCCAGTGGCCCTCGACAGCAGCGATCTTTGCCGGCTGGTGCTTGAGCGTATTCAGGCCATGCACGTCACCGATCAGCACCTGCAACGGCGCAGTGAACAGCAGCATCCACAACGCCATCGAGAACATGCGTTTCACCGCCGGGGTCTTGTTGCCCTTGAGCAGGTGCCATGCACCCGAAGCGCCGACGAACAGTGCTGTCGACAGCATGGCGGCGGTGACCATGTGCGCCAGGCGATAGGGGAAGGACGGGTTGAAGATGATCGCGAGCCAGTCCACCGGGATCACTACACCGTTGACCACCTCGTGCCCCTGGGGCGTCTGCATCCAGCTATTGGAGGCGAGAATCCAGGTGGCTGAAATCATCGTGCCGACCGCGACCATCACCGTGGCGAAAAAATGCAGCCCGCGCCCGACCTTGTGCCAGCCGAACAGCATCACACCGAGGAAGCCGGCCTCCAGGAAGAAGGCGGTGAGCACCTCGTAGGTGAGCAACGGGCCGGTGATGCTGCCCGCGAACTGCGAATAGAAACTCCAGTTGGTACCAAACTGATAGGCCATCACCAGCCCGGACACCACGCCCATGGCGAAGTTGACGGCGAAGATTTTCGACCAGAAGTGGTAGAGGTCGAGGTAGGCGTCGTCTTTTTTCCACAACCACAACCCTTCCAGCATGGCCAGAAATGCCGCCAGGCCGATGGTGATTGCTGGGAAGACGATATGAAACGTCACGGTGAAACCGAACTGTATGCGGGCCAGTTCAAGCGCTGTCAGGCCAGACACGGCTTATACCTCATTACGTTGGGAAAGGCGCTCGAGCAGGGTCCTCGGTCGGGCGTGTTGAATGGCGACTGCGGCTTCCTGCCAACGCACCAGAGGAATGGCAGGCGACACCAGCACACTGCTGAAACCGCACTGCATGAGCATCGCGAACTGGTCGGGCAACAACGGCCCGGCCGCTCGCAGGTCGCCGGTGAAACCGTGGCGTTCGCGCAACAGGCGCGCCAAGGTGAACCCACGGCCATCACGGGATTTTGCAAACTCCACCACGATCAGGGTCAATTGCCCGAGCACCGCCTGCACCTCTTCAAGCGCCTGGTCGCCGGCCAGCCACAGGCCCTGGGCCGGCAGGCCGAAGCGCATGTGGTAGTCGTTCCATTGCGGCGGGTGCACCACGGTGCTGGGGGAGAAGGAAGGCGTCTCGTCGCAGGCCAGGTAATGCCACGGGTCGTGCTGCGGCAGGCCGTGTCGATCAATGAGCATCACGCAGCACCTCCTTGAACGGCGCAATACCCACCCGCCGATAGGTGTCGAGGAAGCGCTCATCCGCCTGGCGCAGTGCCAGGTAGATATCAATGAGTGCTTCGATCACCTCGGGCACTTGCTCATAAGGCACGGAGCGCCCGAGGATGGTGCCCACCGCTGCGTCTTCCTCAGCGCTGCCGCCCAAGGTGATCTGGTAATTTTCATGGCCTGCCTTGTCCAGGCCGAGGATGCCGATATGCGCTACATGGTGGTGAGCGCAGGCGTTGATGCAACCGGAGACGTTGAGCTTCAACTCACCGATTTCACGTTGGCGTGGGCCATCGAAGCGCTGGGCGATGCGCTGCGCAACCGGCACCGAGCGGGCGGTGGCAAGGCTGCAGTAATCCATGCCCGGGCAGGCGATGGAATCAGACAACAAGCCCACGTTGGCCGTTGCCAGGCCCGCCGCGCGCAGTGCTTGCCACACCGTGTACAGGTCGCGCTGACGGATGTGCGGCAGCACTAGGTTCTGCTCGTGGGACACGCGAATCTCGTTCAGCGAGTAAGCTTCGGCGAGGTCAGCCACCTGCAGCATTTCTTCGGCGCTGACGTCGCCCGGAATGCCCCCTGGCGGTTTCAGGGAAACCACCGCGCTGATATAGCCAGGCTGCTTGTGCGGGTGGGTGTTGGTGCGCACCCAGGCAGCGAATGCCGGGTCTTCGGCGCGTGCAGCCAAATACTCATCGCACAGCCCGGGCAGCGACTCGAAGGCCGGTTGCACGAAACGCGCATGGATGGCCTGGACGATCTCGGGTTCCAGGTACTGGCGGTCACTCGGCAGGCTGCAGAACTCATGCTCGATCATCTCGATGAAACGGCCGGGCTTGAGTTCACGTACCAGTATCTTGATACGGGCTTTGTACAGGTTGTCGCGCCGCCCCAGGGCGTTGTACACCCGCAGGATCGCTTCTACGTAACGCAACAGGTCGCGCTCGGGCAACCATTGGCGTACTCGCGTGCCGACGATTGGCGTACGCCCCAGGCCACCCCCGGCATACACCTCGAAACCCACCTCGCCCACGGCATTGCGCTGCGCAAGGATGCCGATGTCATGAAAGCGCACTGCAGCGCGGTCTTTAGGGCTGCCGGTCATGGCGATCTTGAACTTGCGCGGCAGGTAGGTGAATTCCGGGTGGTCGGTGGACCACTGGCGCAGAATCTCGGCGTGCACCCGCGGGTCGACCACCTCGTCGGCGGCAGCGCCGGCAAAGTGGTCGGTGGTCACGTTCCGAATGCAGTTGCCGCTGGTCTGGATACAGTGCAGATCGGCGTCGGCCAGCACCGACAGTATTTCCGGTGTGTCGGCCAGGTGCGACCAGTTGAACTGAATGTTCTGGCGCGTGGTGAGGTGACCGTAGCCTTTGTCGTAGGTGCGCGCCACGTAGGCCAGCTGGCGCAGTTGCACCGCGCTCAGGGTGCCGTACGGGATCGCTACCCGCAGCATGTACCCGTGCAATTGCAGGTACAGGCCGTTCATCAGCCGATAGACTTTGAACGCCTCTTCGTCCAGCTCGCCACTGAGGCGCCTGGCCACCTGCTGACCAAACTGCTGCGCGCGCGCCTTGAGGAAGTCGCGCTCGAACGGGTCGTACTGGTAGACCCCGGCCTTGCCGGCCGCCATCGGCACGAGCGGCCGTTCACTCGAGGCGCCCCCGCTTGGGCGTGCTGCCTGCGCCTGTTTACCCAGGTCGGTGCGGATAGAGGGCCCCTGTGCCCGCAGCCGCTCGCGCAGGCTATGGGGTACGGGCACGCCGTCTACCAGCGATGCCGCACAAGGCAGCGGGCCAACCACATGGTTGTCGCGTACCCAGGCCTGTGCAGCATCATTGGCGGCAGGCAGCGCATCAGGGCTGAAAGCAGCAGCCAGGCACACGCTTTCGACCCATTCATACTGTGCATCCAGCCACACCACAGCACCGTCATCCAGACGGTTGGCACAGATCAGATGGCAGTCGCTCATCAAACATCTCCATGACTGGCAACCCGGAAGCGCTTATGGTTGCAACCTGCAGCGCCCTACCGGTGCCTACGCATAAATCCATACTCTATTTTATTGTATGGAATATTTAGAAAACGTATGCCATGATATTCCTGAGCGTATGGATTTACAACTGTAGGAAGTGCTATGAGCCCTCGTGATGAATCGCCTTTGACTACTGAAATTGCCTGGACAAGGCCATTCACCGCAGGATCCGGAGCAAAATACATACAGATAATAGATATGCTGGAAAAATCCATACAATCTGGGTTTCTTCAGCACGGGGATGCCCTGCCCCCGCAACGCACGCTTGCGGCGCACCTGGGTGTCGACCTCACCACCATTACCCGCGCCTACAACGAAGCGCGTAACCGTGGCCTGATCGCGTCGTATACCGGGCGTGGGTCGTTCGTCATGGGGGGCGGTAACCCTGACCTGCCCCTGAACGTCGACCTGGCCATGAACATCCCGCCACAACCGGCCAATGGCTCGATGACCCAGCAAGCAGGCAGTGCAATGGCTGAGCTGTTTGCCCGCCATAGCATCGAGGCGCTTTCGATCTACCAGCATGAGTTGCCGCCGCGCTCACTGCTGCACGCTGCCCAAAGCTGGCTGCGCCCTGCCATCGGCGAGCTGAGCGGCGAAGGCCTGGTGGTGTGTTCGGGTTCGCAGGCGGCGATCTTCGCGATACTCAGCGCAAGGACATGCCCGGGGGATGCCGTGCTGTGCGACGCAGTCACCTACCCAGGCTTGTTGCTGGCAGCCGAGCAGCTTGGCGTGCGGCTCTGGCCAGTGGCGAGCTGCGCGGACGGCATGCAACCCGACGCCCTGGAACAAGCCTGCCAGGAAAGCGGCGCACGGCTGCTGTACCTCAACCCGACGTTCCACAACCCAACGGCGCACACCATGCCATTGGGCAGGCGCCAGGAGATTGCCGACGTGATACTGCGACGCGGCATCACCTTGATCGAGGACGACCCTTACCGCTATCTGCTCGACGATGCCCCGCCACCGATCGCCACGCTCACTGGACGGCGCAACACCTATTACCTGGCCTCCTTGTCCAAATGCCTGTGGCCAAGTTTGCGCACGTCGTTCGTGTTACCCCCGCACGGGGACGATGGCCAGCAATTGCAGCTCAGCCTGCGCGCCTCGAGCATGGGCTGCTCCGCCCTGCTGTTGGCGCTGGTTGAGCAATGGATCAACAGTGGGAGCGCAACGCAGCTGGTGCAGGAAATCCAGCGCGAAACCCGCGCGCGACAGCGGCTGGCGCGCACGCTGCTGTCGCACCCGTACCAGACGCACCCGACCGGGCTGCACGTGTGGCTTGAACTGCCGACGCAGTGGAACCAGGAGCTGTTCACCCATGCGCTGCGCGAGCAGGGGGTCAGCGTGGCCGGCGGGCAGTCGTTTGCAGCGGCTGGACCTGCGCCCAATTGCTTGCGTATATCCCTGGGTGGCGCCAAGGACCAGGCTGAGCTGGGGCGTGCGCTGCAGAAGATCGAGGCGTTGCTTAACCAGGATCGTCGGCGTGAGTCGCGCACGTTTGTATAGGGGGGTTGCAGTGCACAAGACCCGCCTCGGCGGGCTTGTACAGAAAACCGTTCCTCGAGCGTTTGATGCACGCGCGCCCACTTCACGGAAAGAGAAGCTGCATTGCGCATCAATTCAGATTCATCAACGTTGCAGCAAAACATCTGCGATCGGGTCAGTCGCCGAGATGGCGAGAGCTGGATCGACGAACGTGCTCACCCGCTGGATAGTCTTTTCGGGCTAGCTCTACCAGCCCTCTACCCCACTAAGACGGCTGCTGTAGCAGCACTGTATCCAGGCCCTCATCACACGTCGGAAAATTCAAACCTTGTTCGATGATTCGAAAAATCTCATCGAGCAAATCTGAATAAAGCGTCGAACCGTTCCGCTTCCACAGGTCATGAGCCGCGATGTGTGCATAGTCCAAGGCCCAGACAAGCACATTCGGGCGCATGTCGTGAGCCGGATTCACGCCCATTCGCCCGGCAATCAGCGCAACAATCGAGTCGCGCTTGCTGACGCAATTCTGGAGATTCTTAGCCCTGACCAGGGGGTGACTGCGCAGCAGTTCCTGCAGCGTCATAAAGCGATCGGCGTTAAAACCGTATGAGCCATTCTCGCAGCCGCGGACCACCTCGACGGCCGCACGGTGCAGGGCAGTGAGCGCAGGCTCGTCAGGTGGCCTATTCGACAAGGCGGTCATGAAGTCCTGATGCTCGGCTTCTTGATAGTCGAGTACGACGTCCTCCTTGGAAGCGAAGTAACGGAAGAAGGTGCGCGTGGATACATCGACCTTCTCCGTGATGTCTTCGACGCGGGTTTCATCGAAACCTTTGATGGCAAACAGCTCATAAGCCGCCGTTATGAGCGCTTCACGCAGCTGCAGCTTCTTCCGTTCACGACGACCCACTTCCTCTTTTGCTGGCACACCTACTACCCCCGCATTCGGTCTATGACCGTTGAACAATCAAATAGTATTTCCTCATTATGAAATTTGCGCAATTTTATTAAATTTCACAACGAATAATATGTCTCTTGACACAAACTGTCAGTGAACGCCATTATTTTCGCGTTTTCAGGAAGCCCCCCGTTTTTTTACCGGCGGACTTCCTAAGCGAGGAGCTACGCGGTGCATTCCTGTGCAGGAATTGGCCATCTATAGGGAGATAGGTTTAGTCATGAACGTCGCGATCAATGCCGGCAAGCCGGCCCCCCAGCAATCGGTGTCATTGAGCCCCTTCGCCTTGGATATCTGGGTGGAAGCGCAACGTGGGCTGCCAAACCATCAATTTACCGTGGCACTGAGCCTCCGGCTGCCGCGAACGGTGAACATGGAAACGCTGTGCCACTCGGCCAGCATTGTGGTGCGGGACACACCTGTATGCACCCGCCGGCATATTGAGCGCGACGGGCTCGCTCAGGCGTTGCTTGAAGCAGAGCCGTGCGTGGTTGAGCAGTTCGAGTTTATCGACCAAGCCGGTGCGCACGCTTTCTTCGACGAGTGGGCGCGCAAGACCTGGGACCTGTTCGGCGAACCGCTGGTAAACGTTGCTGTAGGCCAGTCGGCGGATCACACCTGGCTCATGCTGCGTGCCCACCACATGGTGGCTGACAGCTGGGCGCTGGACGTACTGGCCCGCAAGATTCTGGATGCGTGCGATGGCGGTCATCAGCGGCAGCATCAGGCCGCAAAGCATGCCAGTAGCACCTCATCGCTCGCGCCCGCCGAGTATGACCGGGCCATCGAACATCTGGCTGGCCGCCACGAGAATACGGCGCCGATGCTGTTCGCCAAGACCGGCCCCAAATGCTCCATTGCACCAGCCTATCGCCGTGCATTCCGCCTGGCCGCAGCTGATGTTCAACAGGCGCTGGAAGGCGGCATTACACCCTTCATGAGCGTGTCGGCGGCACTGGCCGTGCTTCTGTCGTGCCAGTACGGCAGCGAGCGCTTCTTCATTGGCGTGCCGTTTCTCAACCGCGACAGCGACAGCATCACTGACATCGACCAGCGTGCCAACACCCTGGCGCTCGCGGTAGAAGTCACCGAACAGAAAACCTTCCGCGAAATCGCCAACGCGATCAAGCACGAGGCGGCTTGCTTGCAAAGCCGCCAGTCGCTGCCCTATGGCCGGCTGGTGTCGGCGATGGCTCGCGTGGGCCAGCCACGGCAATTGTTTGACGCCACGATTTCTTACCTGCGCTACCCAGGTTACAGCATCGACGGACTGGAGGCGGATGACCTGCGCGGTGTCGCCCATGTGCACGAGCAGGATGCCGTGGCAATCCACCTCCACACCTATGGCGATTACGCCGAGGTTCGCGGCGAGATATGCCTGAACAGCAGTGCATTCGCCAATGAACGTTGTGCCACCGAATTTCTCGATACGTTCATGCAACTGGTCGAATGCTTCCAGGACCATCTCGACCAGCCTGTGTCGGCCATGAACTTGTTGACGCACGATCAGGCCGAGACCCTGGCGCGCTTCGAGGAGGGGCCACGCGTTGCGTACCAGGAGCATGCGACCTTGATGTCATTGTTCGAGGCCACCGCTGCTCGTGTTCCCGAGCAGAAGGCCGTGGTTTCGCATGATGGCCAGATACTTACCTATGGCCAGCTGGATACCTGGGCCTCGGCGGTGGCCGTAGCACTGGAAAACAGCGGTGTGGGCCGTGGAGACATCGTTGCAGTGTCGCTGACGCGCTCGCCGCGCATGCTCGCGGCAATCTTCGGCGTACTCAAAACCGGCGCTGCCTACCTGCCCATCGACAGCGAATACCCGTTGGATCGTATTCAATACATGCTTGATGACAGCCAGGCGAAGCGGGTTATTGCCGATCTGCCGCAAGTGATCAGCCATGAAGACCCGCGATGGTTCGACATCGATTCGGTGCCTGCTGAGCGCCCATGCTCCGGTTCCGGCGCCAGCAAGGCACGGCCTCGTGATCCGGCTTACGTCATCTATACGTCGGGCTCAACGGGCCGCCCCAAAGGCGTAGTGATCGAGCATCACAGCGTGGTCAATCGCCTCGAATGGATGCAGCAAGTCCACCCTTTGGACAGCAGCGACGTGATCCTGCAGAAGACGCCGGTTTCGTTCGATGTTTCGGTCTGGGAACTGTTTTGGTGGAGCATGATTGGCGCCAGCGTGGCACTGCTGGCGCCCGGCGCACAGCGGGACCCCAGGGCTCTGATCCAGGCCATTCGCAAGCAGGACGTGACCATAGCCCACTTCGTCCCATCGATGCTCGAACCGTATATTCAGGTATTGCTGGACGACCGCCGCCTCGCGGATTCGGTTGGCAGCCTGCGCTGCCTTTTCACCAGCGGCGAGTCGCTCAGCCCCGCAGTGGTCAATCGCTTCCGCTCGCTGTTGAGCAAGGACACCCCGGCGCCGCGGCTGATCAACCTGTACGGGCCCACAGAAGCTACGGTCGATGTTACCTATTACGAGCTCGACCTGCGTGCCGCGAATGATATCGACACGGTGCCCATCGGCTACCCCATCAACAACACCTCGATCCGTATCGTCTCGCAGCACGGCGTGCGCCAGCCAATCGGTATTCCAGGCGAGTTGCAGATCGGCGGCGTGCAACTGGCGCGCGGCTATCTCAACCGCGCGGAGCTGACTGCCGACCGCTTCATCACCGATACGCATGACAACCGCCGCTGGTACCGTTCCGGAGACCTGGCCTGCTGGGCCGAGGACGGCTCGATACTGTATCTGGGACGCATGGACGGGCAGGTGAAGATTCGTGGCAACCGAATCGAACTGGGCGAAATCAAGAACGCAATGCTGGCCCAGCCGCAGATGCTCAATGCCGAAGTGCTGGTGGAGGACGATGCGGTGCGTGGCAAGCACCTCGTCGCCGTCTACGTGAGCCGTCAGCCCCTGGCCGAACGCACCCTACGCAGGCAATTGGCCGCCACGCTCCCCGCCTTCATGGTCCCGGCACGCTTCGTTGCCTTGGAACAGATGCCACTTACGCCTAACGGCAAATTCGACCGTGCTCGGGCCCTACAGGTAGCCGTTGGCGAGAAAGATACCGTGCCGACACCATTGCACGGTGAGCACCAGGCACTGGTTGCCGATATCTGGCGCAGGATTCTCGGCCAGCAGGACATCGCGTGCGATGACGATTTCTACTCACTTGGCGGTGACTCAATCCTCATGCTCAAGGTGCGTTCTGAATTAGAACGCCGTGGCTACGAGATCGACCTATCCACGCTGGCTGAACACACCATGCTCGAGGCCCTTGCACGGTTGCTGGAGGAGCATGGCCATGATGCCTTGCATGCGCGCCAGGCGCTGGCGCCGTTCGCCTTGGTAAACGAGGTGGAACGCAAGCGCTTGGGCGAAAGCTGCGTTGATGCCTACCCGATTTCACAATTGCAACTGGGGCTGTTGTTCCACAGCCGCGAGACGCATAAGGCCAGGACCTACAAGGACGTGTTCCGCTACAGTCTCGACTGTGTTTGGGATGAAGCCGCCATGCGTCTGTCTTTGGCGGGTGTGATTGAACGTCACCCTGCATTACGCACGCGCTTCAACCTCAACGATCTTGGCCGCCCGTTGCAACTGATCAGCAAGTCGCTTCCCGTGGATGAGGTGATGGCAGTGACCCGCTGTGGGCCAGGCCGGCATGAACTCGAAGTGGCACGGCACATGCAGGCATGGGCCTGTCACGATTATCGATTTGCTGAAGGGCCACTGTTCAACATCACGGTATTCACGGATGCGCCGGCAGGCGGTATCGACCTGGTGTTGAGCTTTCACCACGCTATCCTTGATGGTGGCAGCGTGGCCAACCTGATGCGCGAGCTGCTGCTGGGCTATGGCAAGGGGGGGCAACCTGACTTGCAATACCCGCCGCAAGCGTTACCCAACCCGTCGCTGTTCGTCGAGGACGAGCGCACTGCCATGAGCGACGATGAGCACCGACGGTACTGGCGCGATTACCTCGACGGCGCCAACAATACCTTGCCGGTTGGCCTCGCCGGCCACCTCGAAGCCCCGGCACCTGGTGTGTTCTCCTATCGTTTCGAGATCGACGGGCAGCTGGATGCCGCCCTGACACGGGCGGCACGCACGGCGCATTTGCCGATCAAGCTGTACTACCTGGCCGCCCACTGTGTTGCGATCGGCGCCATGAGCGGCCAGCGTGAGGTGACCACCGGCGTGGTGACACATGCCCGGCCGGAAATCGAGCATTCGGAACACATGCTGGGCCTGTTCCTCAACACCCTGCCCCTGCGTGCCGAACTCAAAGGGAGCTGGCAGACGTTTGTGGAGCACGTGCACCTGCTCGAAAAGCGCAGCCATAAACATCGTCGCCTGCCCCTAAGCGTCATTCAGGACGACAACCCTTCGGTGGCGCTTGGGACCGCCTTCAACTATATCCACTTCCATGTCCTGCACGACGTACTGGACAAGGCGGGTATCCGTATCAGCGAGTTCGACCCGCTGGAAGAAACCAGCTTCGCCATCCTGGTCAACGTAATGCGGGACTATTCCGGCGAGGAGGTAAGCGTACGCATCGACATGGACGCCTCCCGCTATGCCCGCGAACAAGCGCAAGTGTATGGGGCTTTGTTCAACCAGGCGCTGATGGGCCTGGCCTATACTCCGCAGGCCCCCGTGGGTGTGGGGCGAACGATTTCCCAGGCCGGCCACTGCCTCGCCGCAAGCCACGAAGAGCCATTCGTGGCAGTGCCGCAACGCATCGCGGTGGCGGCACTGCAGACACCGCAAGCCATTGCATTGGCGAGCGCCGGGGAACAGTGGGACTACGCCACGCTATGGCGCTCGGTGGAGAAGCTTGCCGCACGGCTGATTCATCAAGGCGTGGCCCAGCGGGATGTGATCGGCGTTGCCTTGCCCCGATCGTTTGAGCAGATCGCCACAGTCGTCGCGATCAGCGCCGTGGGTGCGGTGTGCCTGCCTATCGACCTGGCTTATCCCGCTCACCGTATCGAGCTGATCCTGCGCACGGCCGCCCCCAAACTGCTGGTGAGCCTGGTCGACATCACCGGGCTGCCCGACTTGGTGCCCCGCCTGGAGCTTGAAGCAGCCGTTACTACTGAGCCGGCGCCCTGGACTCAGGCCTCATCGATAGAGGCCCTGGATCCGGCCTACATCCTGTTCACCTCCGGCTCCACGGGCAACCCCAAGGGGGTAACCATGCTCCATCGCGGGCTGGGTAATCTGGTGGACTGGCAGAACCGGGCAGGTAGCGGCGCTGTGGCCTCGACGCTGCAGTATGCGCCGCTTAGCTTCGATGTGTCGTTTCAGGAGATCTTCGCGACGCTCAGCGCTGGCGCCACGTTGCACGTGATCGGCGAGGCCGAGCGCCGGGACCCGACGGCCCTGCTGCGCTACCTTGACGAACAGGCCGTGGAGCGGGTCTTCCTGCCCTACGTGGCGCTACAACAACTGGCCGAGACTGCGGCCGCCCTCGACCTGTACCCGAGTCACTTGAGGGTGGTCGGGTCATCCGGTGAGCAGCTGCGCGTCACCCCGGAGATTCGCGCGCTGATGAAGCAGCTGCCTGCTGGCGTGCTGGAGAACCAGTACGGCCCGACCGAAACCCACGTGGTCACTCACTACCCCATGAGCGGCGACCCTGAGCACTTCCCTGCGCTGCCACCGATCGGGCGGCCGATCGACGGTGCTGGCCTGCTGATCCTAGATGCCGCGGGTGATGTGCAGCCCGATGGCGTACCAGGGGAAATCTGCGTTTACGGCCAGGCACTGGCTGCAGGCTACTATCGCGCGCCGGAAATGAGCGCCGAGAAGTTTGTCGCGCACCCCCACGTCCCGGGCCGTATTTATTACCGTACCGGCGACATAGGTATCCGCTCGTTGAGGGGTGATGTCATAAGCCTGGGCCGCACTGACAGCCAGGTGAAAGTGCGTGGCTATCGGGTGGAGCCCTCGGAGATCGAGCTGAAGATTCTGGGGTTCTTCCAAGCCCTCGGAGAGCCCGTTGAGGTGGCGGTGATTGCCCGTCCACGCGACCAACTCGACGCCTACCTGGTCGCCTACCTGGTGGGCCAGGCGGCGCAATGCCCCGATCACCTGGACGCACTGCGCGGCGAACTCGCCGAACAATTGCCCGCGTATATGGTGCCGACCCATATCGTGGCGATCGAGCGCATGCCTACCACCCCTAGCGGCAAACGAGACGACGCCGCCCTTCGCGCTCTGCAATTGCAGGTGGGCACTGGCCAGCACTACCGTGACGCGCAGGGGGAGTACGAAACCCGGCTGTGTCAGCTGGCGGCCGAGCTGCTAAAGATCCCGCGCATCGCACCAGAGCAGAGCATATTCGACTGCGGAGCCACCTCACTGACGGCCATGCGCCTAGTGGTGCTGGTGGAGAAGCTGTACGGCATAAACGTGCCGCTGTCAGCATTCGTCAGCGCCCCGACCCTGGAGAAACTGGCACTGCTGATCCAGCGACAGGGCGGCGAATTCAAGTTTGACCCTCTTGTGCCCCTGCGCCGCACCGGCAATCGCAGACCATTGTTCCTGGTGCACCCCATGGGGGGCAATATTCTGTCCTATTTGCGGATGCTGCCTCACTTGCCAGAGGACCAACCGCTGTACGCCCTGCAGGCATCCGGAGTGGACCTGGGGTCGCAGCCGATCGCCAGCGTCGAGGCGCAGGCAGCCTTCTACATCGCATCAATGCGCAGCGTCCAGCCACAGGGGCCATACCTGATAGGGGGCTGGTCATATGGCGGGTTCGTCGCGTTCGAGATTGCCAGGCAACTGATCGCTGCTGGTGAGCAGGTAGATAAAGTGCTGGTGCTCGACACCATGGCACTGAGCGACCAAGCCAAAGGCAAAGCCAGTGACGACGGCCTGCTCAGTTGGTTCTTCTGGGAGCTGCTGTGGACCTCGCGCGGCTCGGATCTGCCCGTGCAACTGGTGCCAGCTCATATCGAAAGCCTGCAGGAGCGCTTCGAGTTCATCACTGACCACGCGATCTCGATCGGCGCAATTCCCGAGGGCAGCACCAAGGCGGTGATGCAGCGCTTGTTCGAGGTCTATCGCACTAACTGGGATGCGGCGACAGAGTACAACTACCAGTCCAAGCGCCCGGCTCTGGACATTACCCTCGTGCGTGCACGTGAGCCACTGCCAAGAATTTTGAGGGAGATGCACGACACCATTCGCAGCGAGTACAACGACCCGCTCAACGGCTGGCCCGGCAAAACCTCGGGCAAGGTGCGCCTGATCGAGGTTGAGGGGGACCACCTGACCATTATGGAGGAGCCCTATGTCGGACCTCTGGTCGGGGCAATCATGGATGAAATTCAACGAGGGAACGAGCAATGAGCGGTAAACCTGTCGCACTGATCATCGGCACAGGTATCGGCGGGCTGTCTGCCGGTATCGCCCTGAAGAAGGCGGGCTGGGCAGTCAGGCTGTTCGAAAAATCGCAAACGCTGCGTGCAGCGGGGTCGGGCCTGTCGGTGATGTCAAACGCCAGCGCGGCCATGAAGAAGTTGCTGGATATCGACCTGCGCCTGGAGTGTTACGGCGCACCGATCCTGGACTTCGAGATTCGACACAGCTCCGGACTGCTGCTCAAGCGCCTGCCATTCCAGGAGATTGCCGAAGCGCAGGGTGCGCCGAGCGTATGTATCTCACGCCAGCGATTACAACAGGCATTGCTGGACAAGCTGGGCGAAACGCCGATCCATCTGGGCAAGCGTTTCGTAGACTTCACTCAGCAACATGATGAGGTACAGGTGCGCTTCGAAGACGGCAGTATCGAGCGCGGCGATATCCTGGTGGGCGCCGATGGTTACCACTCCCCTGTGCGCCAGGCAATGGGGGTGCATAGCGTGGTTCAAGAGGCTGGATATATCTGCTGGCTGGCGCTGGTGAAGTACAGCCATCCACAGATTACTCCCGGCTATGTCGTGCATTACTGGGGCAAGGGCAAGCGAGTAGGCATCATCGACATCGGGGGCGGTTGGGTCTACTGGTGGGGGACGGCCAATATGCCCAACCATCAGGCGCAGTGCTGGCAGGGATCGAGTGCGGATGTTGCCAAGGTCTACCGGGGCTGGCCGCCGATCGTTGCAGACATCATGCACAGCACACCGAGTGAATCAATCATCACCGTCGATGCTAAAGACCGCTCGTTTCCGAACACTTGGTCGCAAGGGCGCGCAACGCTGATTGGCGACGCCGCCCATCCCATGCTGACCAGCCTGGGCCAGGGCGCCGGTCTGTCGATCGAGGATGCTGCGGTGCTGGGGCATGTGCTGAGCGGGGGGGCCGACCCCGTGTCCGCCCTTGCGCGCTACCAGGAACTCCGCCAGCCCCGGGCTCGGGCCATTGTTGAAGCCTCGCGTGCGTTGAGCGAAGTGGAGCAATACGACCGCTTCGTCCCACGCCTGAAACGCGACATAGGGATGCTGCTGGCACCGGCCAAGAGCATGCGCGAACGCCTACAAACCTCGCTGCTATTCGACGACCGCGCCGTAATGGGCCACTAATCCTGCCATCACCAGACAAGGAACTGTCATGAGCAAGAAAACCGTACTCGTTACAGGCGCCTCCAGCGGCCTGGGTCGTGCCGCAGCCGTGATGTTGGCGGACAACGGCTTTCATGTATTCGCAGCAGCACGCAACATAGCGGGCGTATTCGTCAACGTCGAGGGTATCGAGCCAATCAGCCTAGATGTCAGCTGCAGTGCTTCGGTCGCTGCTGCGTTCGAGCGTATCCGCCAGGCCTGCGCCGAACAGCCATTGTGGGGTTTGGTGAACAACGCCGGCATCTGCGTGCCTAGTCCCCTGGAATTACTGAGCGCCGATGAACTGCGCCGTCAGCTGGACACCAACGTGATAGGCCAGTTGCTGGTCACCCAGGCAGCCTTGCCGTACTTGCGCCGAAGTGGCGGCCGAATCGTCAATGTAACTTCCGGCCTGGGCAGTATCGCGGTGCCTTATCTGGGCGCCTACTCCATTGCCCAGTTCGCCAAGATGGCCTTCAGCGATGCTCTGCGTCGTGAGCTGGCACACTCCGGGGTCAGTGTCAGCGTCGTCCAGCCGGGTGCTATCAATACGCCGATCTGGGGTAAGTTCAGCAGTACGGGGCAGCAGGTGCTGGCCCAAGCCAACGGTGAGCCTCGGCAGATCTATGAACCCTCGTTCAGCGCTTTCCTCAAGCAAAGCGAAGCGTTGGCGAGCCAGGCCGGTACCAGCGAAACGGACTTCGCCCGTACCATTCTCGGCGTGCTCGACAGCCCCAGCCCACAATCACACTACTGTGTCGGCGCTGATGCCGCCGAGTTCGTCAAGATGGCGCGAACCTTGGGCACTGACGACCTGGACGCGCTGTTTATGGCCCAGATGCCGACAGCGCAAGCCTTCGCTGAGGTCGCACAAACGAGTGACGCGTCATGAATTCGCGCAAGCTCAAGGCATGGCAGGCGCAGCATGCTGCGATGCTACATCAGGCCTTGGAAGCAACGCGCACACGCAAGCCTTATCAGCCCTATTCCGATGAGATGGTCGATTACGACAATGCACAGGTTGAACAAGGTGCCTATCGTTTCAAGCGTCTGCTGGGCGCACCATTGCACATCGAACCCCAGCCTCAGTGCCGGAGCCAGGAGCACTGGGCTGGCAGCGAGCGCTCGCCCTATGGCTTCGACCTGGGCATTAGCTACCGGGTTGAAGACTTTCAGGTGCTCGCGTGCAAGGCGGACAAGGCTATACGCAAGTGGCGTCAGCTGGAGGTCGAACAGCGCAGCGCCCTGCTTTGCGAGGTGGTGAACAGGCTGCATGCCGACACTTTTCTGTTCGCTCATGTCGGCATGCATACCAGTGGGCATGGCCTGTTCATGGGTTTCCACGCCAATGCCGTACATGCCCAGGCTCGGGCACTGGAGTCAGTTGCCGGTGTGCTGGCAGTGTCTCGCGAGCTGACCTGTCAGTTCGAGGCGCCAATGGCGGTGGGGCAAGGGCAGCAACAAGCGCTATCACGCGAATTCGCGACGATGCCTACAGGTCTGTCGCTGATCTTTGCGGGTCAGGTGGTACCTACGTGGGGCGCCTATCCCGGGTTGTTCGCGTCCCTCGCGGCAGGCTGCGCGGCAATTGTCGTGCCCCATGGCAATGCCGTCCTGCCAATCGCCCTGACCATCAAAACGATCAAGGCCGTCTGCGCGCAGGTGGGCGTTCCACAGGATATCGTCAACCTGTTCTACAGCGATGAGCTAAGCGCCTATCGCCAGGCAGCGCTGCACCCCGACGTGCGCCTGATCGACTATATGGGCGGCACTGAGTTCGGCTGTTGGTTACGACAGCATGCGTGGCAGGCGAGGGTCATGACACAACAGAGCGCACAAACGGCTGTGTTCCTCCACTCGACGGGCGACTACGACGGTATGCTCGAAAACCTGGCCTTTGGCCTGTGCTCTTATTCAGCACAGTTGTGCACGTCACCGCAGACCTTATATGTGCTGCCCGAGGGCATCCTCCTGGAAGACGGTGTGGTAACGGTCGAACAGTTCGAGCGTGATCTGGTCGCACGGATCGAGCAGGTGCTCGGGCGCTACTCCAGCCTTCGCGACCTGTTGGGGGCCATGCTGGTACCAACAAGCCTAAGCGAAATCCGAGCCTGTGAAGCGGCGCGCTTCGCCAGGGTTTTGCGGCATGCCGAGGAGGTGCGCGACCCGGACTATCCCCAGGCCCGCATCGTCACCCCCTCGTTGATCGCTGTTCGGCAGGGATTTGCCAGTAGCGTCAAGCACTACGCTCAGGAAATACGCGGGCCAGTGTCGTTCGTAATCCAGAAGCCCGACCTGCGCTGCTTGCTCGCCGAATTGCGCGAAGTTGGCCAACACCACGGCACGCTCGGCCTGGGCCTCTATACCCTCGACTCTCGAGTAGAACATGCACTGCGCAATATATCGCAGGAGATGGGCGCACTCCTGTCGATCAACTTCAGCAAGAACTTCTACATCAGCCAATGCGCAGTGTTTTCCGACATCCACGGAGGCAGTACAGGAGCGGCAGCGAACATCACCTATGGTTCGCCTGCGTTCTACCATGCCCGCTTGCGTGTCACCGAGCAGAGGAAGCTACTTTGAGCGGCGGAGCTGTGCCCAAACCGAGACCCATGTGGCCATTCCAGCAGGAAGCGCCCCAAGGCCTGACGATGTTCGCCTTGCCACTCGACGGCTATGAGCCGCCGTGTGACGAGGAGCTGATGGGCACTCGCTGGCTGGGCCGGGCACTGCCGCTCCGACGCCGCGAATTTGCCGGCGGCCGGGTGTGCGCTGCGGCCGCACTCACAGCGCTTGGCCTCCTCGATGACTGGCTGCCGATCGCGCGGCCGTACCGTTATGCCCTGTTTCCACCGGGTGCAGTGGGGTCCATCGCGCATAATCGGCGCCTGGCGCTGGCGTGCGCGGCCGATGCAGGCTGTTTCATGGGCGTGGGCGTCGACATTGAGGAGGCCGTCTGGCACCTCGAATTACTGGCAATGGCCGCGCACGTGATGCGTCCCGACGAACATCAACGTTTCAAAAACATGAAAGGCTTCGAAGCGCTGCAGTTTTTCTACCTCTGTTTCAGTGCCAAGGAGTCTCTGTACAAGGCGTTGTTTCCACTGTGCCATGTAGAGCTGGAAATGAGTGAGGCTGAGGTGGTGAGCTACGACGCCAATGGCCGTTTCGTATTGGCCCTGCGCTCAGAGCGGTTGGCCGGCTACTTTAGCAATGGCCACCACTTCCACGGTTTTTGGGCAATGCAGGCAGGCAGCTTGTTTACCCTGATCCCGCTCGAACATAGGACCTCGACCTCCTCAACTAATCTATCGCCAGTCGCTGAAGGCACATAACGGTTGTCGGTGCAGGTGGCAGATGATAGGTTCTTTATTCATACATACTGAATGTATGATAATTATATCCGGCCATGAAGGGCTGCAGGGAAGTTTCAACCATCTATGGCGCCACGTGCACCTCGCGGTACTGGGCGTCTGATTTTCATTCAAGGGATTTGCAACCATGAGCTCATCTGCAAACGCTGCCAATGCTACAACCGTGCGCCACCCTTGGCTGGCGGTGATAGCCGCAGGGCTTGCCACATTCTCCGTGGTGACGACCGAGATGCTGCCAGTAGGCCTGCTCACGACTATCGCCGAAGCGCTGAGCACCTCTACCGGTAACGCAGGCCTAATGATCACCTTGCCAGCACTGCTGGCAGCCTTCTTCGCGCCTCTGGTAGTGATTGGCGCGGGCAATCTGGACCGGCGTTGGATTCTGTGTGGGCTATTGGGCCTTCTGGTACTCGCTAACCTTGCCTGTGCGATGGCCACGAGCATGGCCTGGATGCTGGCCGCACGGGTATTGGTTGGTTTCTGCATGGGTGGGATCTGGGCCATAGCGGGTGGACTGGCTGCGCGACTTGTCCCAGGGAACTCGATCGGCCTGGCCACCTCGATTATCTTCGGGGGCGTGGCTGCAGCCTCCGTGCTCGGGGTACCGCTGGGGGCGCTGATCGGGGAGTTTGCCGGCTGGCGCTGGGCGTTTGGCGCCATGGCCATACTCAGTGGTGTGGTTCTACTGATTCATCTGGCAGTGATTCCATCCCTGCCCGTACACAGTTCGGTTACTGCTCGCCAGTTCACCACACAGTTCGCCAACCGGGGCGTACAAGCCGGGTTGCTGTTGACGTTGTTGCTGGTGGCCGGACACTTCATGGCATTCACCTTCGTTCGCCCGCTGTTGCTGTCTGTGTCAGGTTTCGATCCGCAATGGATCGGTGCGCTGCTGTTCGCCTACGGGATCGCCGGCATCATTGGTAACTTCCTGGCCGGGATAATTGCCGCGCGCCGTACCACCCTGACCTTGACCAGTATCGCCATTGGGCTGTTGCTTACACCGGTACTGTTCCTGACCATCGGAGATACCCAAACTGGCGGTGCCGTGGTTTTGATTGCCTGGGGGCTGGCCTATGGCGGTGTATCCGTTGGGCTGATGACCTGGATGATGAAAGCGGCTCCCACTGCGGTGGAAGTAGCCACCGCACTTTATGTAGGTGTGTTCAATGTCGGTATCTCGCTGGGCTCCTGGGCCGGAGGACAGGCTGTGGATGTTCTCGGCTTGGCTACCACCCTGTGGCTGGCCGCCGGCCTTGCCGCGCTAGGGCTGCTGCTGGCGTTGAGCATGGGTGTATCCAGCCACAAGCAGCATAGCCAGCCCGCGCAGGCCGACGCCGCGAAATGAAAACCAGGCCCGGGTGGCCTCATACCCGGGCGCTCGCTCCCCCAACGTTCCAGGCCGTGTGTCTAAGGCGCAGGCCTGGTTGCACCTGCTTGTAAACAGAGGTTTGAGCGTCACGCATGCGCGCTGCCATGGCGGGCCGTAGGGCGACCGCAGTGCAACCTTGTCGATTTCTGAAAGCCTAGGGAGATGGCCGTAATGAGTGGTACACGGATATTGGCGCGCGTGGCCGGGGCTTGCTTGGCCTTGATCGGCCTAGTGATGCTGGCTGGCGGAACCTGGCTGGTACTGCTCGATGGTAGCGGCTTCTACCTTGTTGCGGGGCTGTTGCTTACGGCAGTTGCCACTGGCCTTTGGCGCCAACGCAGCTACGCGTTCGGCATTGCCGTGGGGCTACTGGTCCTGAGCATGGCGTGGGCATGGGGTGAAGTTGGGCTGGATTATTGGCAATGGGTACCGCGCGTATCCCTGTTTCTGGTCGTGACGTGCATAGCTGCCACCCTTTATCCGGGGCTGAAGAACGGCAAGGGTATCTACGGTTCGCGCGGTGTACGCAGGCTGGCGCTGCCGGCACTGCTGACTGCAATCGTGGGCGGCACGCTCGCTAGCTTTTATCCTCACTCTGGCGCCGCGCCGCTTCCCCGCCTGCAGGGCGCATTCGCGCTGGCGCACAGTGATACCGGTGAGCGCGGCACTCCCGACTGGCCACAGTATGGCCAGGATGTGCGTGGCAGCCGCTATTCCGCCTTGAGCGAGATCGACACTTCAAATGTTGCCGACCTGGAAGTCGCCTGGCAGTACCGCACGGGTGATGTCCCTAGTGGCGAGGCTGCGTTTCAGGGAACGCCAATCAAGCTGGGGGACATGCTGTACGTCTGCACCCCGTATAGCAAAGTGATAGCGATCGATGCCGAAACGGGCGACCATAAGTGGGCATTTGACCCGAAGGTGAAGTCCAAAGAGTGGCAACGGTGCCGCGGCCTTGCATCCTGGAGCGAACCTGATGGCTCGGGGGGGCAGGCCCCCGGGCTTTGCCACACACGTATTGTACTCACCACCCTTGATGCCCGGCTGATCACTCTAGATGCGCACAGTGGTGCCGTGTGCCCCGGTTTCGGCCAGAAGGGTGAAGTAAATCTGCTCCACGGCTTGAGCGATCGGGCCAAGGATTCCTACTACCCGACCTCGGCGCCGTTAGTGGCCGGGGATGTGATCGTCACCGGCGCACGCATGCAGGACTGGGCGGCGAGTGGCGAACCCTCGGGCGTGGTGCGTGGCTGGGACGTTCGCACTGGCGAACTGGTCTGGGCCTGGGACCCCGCCACACCGAAACGTGGGCAGCCACTGCCGCCAGGTGAGATCTACCCGGACCAGACACCGAACTTCTGGGGAACTGCCTCCTACGACCCAGAACTTGGGCTGGTCTATGTCCCCACCGGCAACCAGACACCGGACTTCTGGGGGGCCAATCGCCTGCCGGCTTCTGAAACGTACAACGCTTCGGTTGTGGCCATCGACGTGAGGACCGGTATCGACCGCTGGCACTTCAGGACCGTTAATCATGACCTGCATGACTACGACGTCGCCGCGCAGCCCATCCTCCACGATCTTCCTACGGGCAATGGCGACACGACACCCGTCGTGATCGTACTGACCAAGACTGGTCAAGTGTTTGTCCTCGACCGACGGGACGGCCGTCCCGTCTTCCCGATCGAGACACGCAGTGTCAGCACCGAAGGCGCTCCCCTGGGCCAGCACCCCGCACCTGCGCAGCCATACTCCAGCGTGTCGCTCGGTTATGCGCCTTTGAGCGAAAAAAGCATGTGGGGCATGACGGCTCTCGACCAGCTGTATTGCCGCATCCAGTTCAAGCGCATGCACTACGTCGGCGATTTTACGCCGCTCAGCACCCGCCCGACCCTCATGTACCCCGGCTACTACGGCGGAATCAACTGGGGCGGCGGCGCGATCGACAGAGCTTCAGGCCTGCTTGTGGTCAATGACATCCGCATCGCTCACTGGGCGCAGTTCATCAAGCACGAACAAGCAGTCGCTGCCGGCTACAACCCAACAGGCGCTTCGGGCAACTATGCCGAGCAACGTGGCGCGCCGTTCGGCGTGATCCACGGCATGTTCACCTCACCACTCGGCGTCCCGTGCATCGCCCCCCCCTACGGCACCCTCACTGCCATTGATCTCGAGTCGGGGCAGATAGCCTGGCAAATCCCTATGGGAAGCACCCAGGATACCCTGCTACCCGGCGGCGTCCCCGGCCTGCCAATGCCGATTGGCATGCCGACAATGGGCGGGCCACTGGTGACCAAAGGTGGGCTGGTTTTCTTTTCGGGCTCTATGGACTACTACCTGCGGGCGCTGGACAGCCACACCGGCCAATTGCTGTGGAAGAGCCGCTTGCCAGTGGGGAGCCAGGCTACCCCCATTAGCTACCAGGGAAGCAAAACCGGGCGTCAGTACGTTGTTGTCACCGCAGGCGGCGCGCAAGGGCCTGGAAAAGCCCGTGGAGACTATGTAATCGCCTACCGACTGCCTTGATCGACTTCTGGGGCCGGTTATCAGCCCCTGTTCACCAACAGCCATTGGCTCCCACCGAGAAAACTTCCCATGCCTCATGAAATCTTCGAACTTGGTGACATCCAGTTGCAGTCCGGGCGTTGCCTACGTCAGGCCAGGCTAGCTTATCAGACCTACGGCAAACTCAACGCCGCGAAGGACAACGTCATCATCTACCCAACTTCGTTCGCCGCCACTCACGACGATACCGCCTGGCTGATTGGCGAGGGTCGGGCGCTCGACCCCACCAAGTACTTCATCATTGTGCCCGATGCGTTTGGCAATGGGCTGTCGAGCTCACCCAGCAACACGCCGGCGCCGCAGAATGGCAACCGATTCCCGCGCATTACCGTGCATGACAACGTGAACCAGCAATATCGCCTGCTGACCGAGAAGCTCGGCATCAGCCAGGTCCGGCTGGCTATCGGCTGGTCGTTGGGTGGCTCTCAGGCGTTCGAATGGGCGGCGGCCTACCCAGAGCAGGTCGAACGGTTGTTCACCTTTCAAAGCGCGGCGCGGACTTCACGGCATTTCCATGTATTTTTCGACAGCGTGCGCGCGGCGATCGAGCTCGACCCTGAATTCAAAGAAGGGTTCTACGCGCAGCCCCCGCACCGGGGGCTACGTGTGGCAGCACGTATCTACGCAGGCTGGGGCTTCTCCCAGGCGTTTTACCGCGAACGTCTGGACCAGCGGGTGCTGGGATATGCGTCGATCGAAGACTTCCTGATCGACTTCTGGGAGGGCTGGTTCCTCAAGCGCGATGCCAATAACCTGCTCGCCCAGCTATGGACCGGCCAGCACGCCGACATCAGCGCCAATGCCCGTTACCAAGGCGACATGGGCAAAGCGCTAGCATCGATCAAGGCCCAGACCATCATCATGCCCTCGTCCAGCGACCTGTATTTCCCGGTGCAAGACGCCGAACTGGAAGCCGCCAGCATCCCCGGGGCCGAAATGCACGTGCTTGAGTCCGATTGGGGACACGTGGCCGGTGAAGGCTTGAACGAGAAAGATACCCAGGCCATCGAATGGGCTATCGGCGAGCTACTTGGGCGCTGATGCGCCTATTCACAGCCTGGGCTTGTCTGCGCAAGCCAGTCACCTGAAAATGCACGGATCGCAGCGGTGGCGCCAACTGGTCACCGTCATCGCCTCTGAACAAGGAAATACCTGATGGCCCGCCGTACCCGCGCCGAAATGGAAGAAACCCGCGCCACGCTCCTGGCGGTAGCGCGCAAGATATTCAGTGAGCGCGGATACGCACAGACATCCATGGACGACCTGACTGCCCAAGTGGAACTCTCGCGGGGTGCGTTGTACCACCATTTTGGCAACAAACAAGGGCTGTTGGCGGCGGTGGTCGAACAGTTGGATGCTGAAATGGATGCGCGCCTGCGGGCGATCACCGATACCGCAGACGATGCCTGGGAGGGATTCTGCAAGCGCTGCCGCGCCTACCTCGAGATGGCGACAGAAGCCCCTATCCAGCGAATTGTCCTGCGTGACGCTCGCGCGGTCTTTGGAGGAGCGTCACCGGATGCGCAACGCTATTGCGTGGACTCAATGCAGCTGCTGATCGCCAACTTGATTCGCCTAAAGATCGTCGCGCCCGTTAATCCACAGGCACTGGCCTCGCTGATCTATGGCAGCCTCGCCGAGGCCGCCTTCTGGATCGCAGAGGCCGACGACGGTAAGGCGCGGCTCAGGGAAAGCGTGGCAGCGTTGAACCTGCTGCTCGCCGGGGTGCTGTTGAAGCCAGGTGACTGACCCTCAGCCTCTGCTGCCCGTTACCGACCAGCGCAGTGATTGCCCATGCCGATTGGCAGCGCTAAGGTACGCGCTAACTATTGAGTTATTTAAACGAAAAAGCCCGCCATAAGAGGCGGGCAATTCATTAAACACATCAGACTGAAGCGAACCTTCGCTTCATCCGGCGGCAGGACAAGAATAGCTCAACAAAGCCACGCTTTTCTACTCATCACCAGCCGGTTCGAATATGGTGGGTCGTGTAGGATTCGAACCTACGACCAATTGGTTAAAAGCCAACTGCTCTACCAACTGAGCTAACGACCCGTTGGATGGCGCGTATAATACTGATTTCTAACGGGAAATCAACACTTCAGCGCAATTTTTTCAAAAATACCGGGTGGGGTCGGCCTGCCCTGCAGCCCTGAAGCCTTCGGCACGCAGGCGGCAGCTGTCGCACTTGCCGCATGCGCGGCCATCATCGTCTGCCTGGTAGCAGGAAACCGTCAGGCTGTAGTCCACACCGCGGGCCATACCCGCCTGCACGATCTGCGCCTTGCTCATGTTCTGCAACGGCGCCTGAATGCGGAAACCCTGCCCTTCTACACCGGCTTTGGTGGCCAGGTTGGCCATACGCTCGAAAGCTTCGACGAACTCGGGGCGGCAGTCGGGGTAGCCGGAGTAGTCCACCGCGTTGACGCCAATGAAGATGTCGCGGGCCTGCAGTACTTCAGCCCAGCCCAACGCCAGCGACAGGAACACGGTGTTGCGCGCCGGCACGTAGGTGACCGGGATGCCTTCACCCGGGGCTTCTGGCACATCGATGCTGGTGTCGGTCAAGGCGGAACCGCCGATGCCGTCCAGGTTCAGGCCAATCACCTTGTGCTCCACCACACCCAGGTCACGTGCCACACGGGCTGCAGCATTCAGCTCAGCGCGGTGGCGCTGGCCGTAATCGAAGCTCATGGTGTAGCAGCTGTAGCCTTCGGCTTTGGCCATGGCTACGACCGTGGCCGAGTCGAGGCCACCGGACAACAGGATTACTGCGCGTTTGTCTGTCATGTCTGTCACTCTTTCAATCAACGTCCGGGCTCGTCGTTCCACAGCAGCTTGTGCAGCTGCAACTGGAAGCGTACGGGCAGGTTATCGGCGACGATCCAGTCCGCCAGGTCGCTGGCACTGACCTGGTGGTGGCTGGGCGAAAACAGCACTTCGCCCGCGCGCTCGGCCAGGTTGTACTGGATCAGTTTGGACACCGCCCAGTCGTAGTCCTCACGGGAACAGATGACGAACTTGACCTGGTCGTTTCGGGTCAGTTGCTCGATGTTCTCGTAGCGGTTGCGGTGCGACTCCTCCGAACCCGGGGTCTTGAGGTCGACCACGCGGCTGACGCGCAGGTCGGTGCCGGCGATATCGAGGGCGCCGCTGGTTTCCAGCGATACCTCGTACCCGGCATCGCACAAACGCTGCAACAACGGCAAGGCATTGGGCTGAGCCAGCGGCTCGCCGCCGGTAACGCACACATAGCGCGGTTTGAAGCCCGCTACCTGCTCAAGGATCGAATCGAGGCTGCGCACGGTGCCGCCACTGAAGGCATAGGCACTGTCGCAGTATTGACAGCGCAGGGGGCAACCGGTGAGCCGCACGAATACCGTGGGTAGCCCAGCCGTTCGCGTTTCACCCTGCAACGAGTAAAAGACTTCGGTGATGCGTAATGTGTCTTGCATGATCGCCACGGGCGTGACAGCTAAACAGGCTGCCCGCCTCCGTCAGGCACTGTCGCGGACTCGACATGGCGTTATCCGCAGCAGCGTATTTACGAAAAAAGGGCGCTGATTCTAACGAAAAAACCCGCGACAGGCGCGGGTTTCTTTCGAACGGTTACCACCAGGCAACTCAGCCTAAAGCTTTTGCAGATCTCGCTGAGCCAGTTGAGCGGCGGAGGTGCCGGGGTACTGGGTAACGACCTGCTGCAAAATACCTTTGACCTTGTCGGTGTGCCCCAGGCGACGCTCAACATCAGCAAGCTTATAGAGCGAGTCAGGCACCTTGCTGTGCTTGGGGTACTTCTGGCTGACCTGGGCGAAGGCCTGGCTGGCACCTTGCAGGTCACCTTTGGCCAGGTTCACTTCGCCCAGCCAATACTGGGCATTGCCCGCATACTGGCTGTTGGGGTATTTGCGCAGGAAGGCGTTGAACGCCTGGCTGGCCTTGTCGAAGTCTTTCTGTTTAATCAGGTCGAAGGCGGCATCGTAGTAGAGCTTTTCCTTCGCCGGGTCACCGGGCTCGCTGTTGGCGGCCGGTTGTTGGGCTGCAGCACCTGCTGCTGCCCCGGTGGCGGCGCCAGAGGCACCACTACCAGCAGAATTGTCAGGGGTCGCGGCAGGCGCGGCGCCACTGTTGATGCGACGGTCCAGGTCCTGGTAACGCTCCAGGTTTTCCTGCTTCATGCGCGACACATCGTTTTGCAGCTCTTCGATGATGCCTTGCTGGCGGGAAAGCTGATCCTGCATCTGTTGCAGCTGCATGAACAGCTGGCCCTGTGCAGAGGCAGGGGCCGAAGCCCCTGACCCGGCATAGGCGCCGCTCGTGCCATAACCCGCAGGCGGATAGCTGCCTGAGTTGTCATCTACTACAGGGACTGCAGCCCACGCCGAAAGGGGCAGGCTGAGTGCGAGGACGGTTACTGCACGGCGGCACATACGCATAAGAACTTACTTACGCAGTTCTACGCGACGGTTTTGAGCCCAGGACTGCTCGTCGTTGCCAGTGGCAACTGGACGCTCTTCACCGTAGGAAACCACTTCCAGCTGAGCAGGGGAAACGCCCTGCAGAACCAGGTAGCGCTGAACGGCCTTGGCACGACGCTCGCCCAGAGCCATGTTGTACTCACGGGTACCGCGCTCGTCGGTGTTACCTTCCAGAACGACACGGTTGCCGTTGGCTTTCAGGTCCTTGGCGTGAACATCCAGAGCGCGCATGGCTTCTGGCTTCAGGTCCGAGCTGTCGTATTCGAAGTAGAAGGTGGTGATTGCGCGCAGAGCGGCTTCTTCGCTCAGGGAACCGTCTACTGCGCCGGTGTTTGCACCGTAGCCAGCGTTCGGGTCAACGGCGCCAGCGCCTTCACCAGCATTGTCACCGCCCTTCGAGGAGCAACCTACAGCCACGGCCATGGCCAGAGCCAGCGCAGCGAATTTACCAAACTTCAGCATTTCCATCGTGAAACTCCTAATGAAACCCCAGTGTGTTAAGCAAAACGTATTACGCCGCAATCAGTTCAGGTAAGGGGACCAGGACGGTTCTCTGACTTCGCCTTGAGCGGTAGGAAGTGGGAGCCTCACGCGGCCATTAAGCGACACGAGCATCAAGACTCCCCGGCCCTGCTGGCGGGTGGCGTAGATTAGCATGGTGCCGTTGGGCGCAACAGTGGGAGACTCATCAAGACTGGTCTCCGAGAGAATCTTTACACTTCCGCGTTGCAAGTCCTGGGCCGCAACTTTGAAGTTGGTGAAGCCCTGCTGACGGTGAATCATGACCAAGGTCTTTTCGTCAGCCGACAGTTTCGGGTTGGCATTGTAGTTACCCACGAAGGTAACGCGTTCTGCACTGCCACCACTGACCGACTGTTTGTAGATCTGTGGCTTGCCGCCGCGGTCCGAGGTGAAGTACAGGGTGTTGCCATCCTTGCCCCAGAACGGTTCGGTATTGATGCCCGGGCCGGCGGTTACGCGGCTGATCTGACGCGACGCCACGTTCATCACATAGATGTCCGGGTTACCGTCCTTGGACAGCACGAATGCCAGGCGCGAGCCGTCAGGCGACCAGGCAGGTGCGCCGTTGAGGCCTTCGAAGTTGGTGATCTGCTCGCGACGGCCCGTGTCGATGTGCTGGATGAAGATGCGCGGGCGACGCTGCTCGAACGACACGTAGGCGATGCGCTTGCCATCCGGCGCGAAGCGCGGCGACAGGATCGGCTCACGCGACTGCAGCAGGGTGACCGCACGTGCACCATCGTAGTCCGAACGCTGCAAGGTGTAGCGGGTGTTGTTGGTGGAGAAGCGCTCGGCAGTGACGTACAGCATGCGGGTAGAGAAAGCACCCTTGATGCCGGTGAGCTTCTCGAACGACTGGTCGGCAATGTAGTGCGACATGTCGCGCAACTGGTCGGCCGTGCCGGCCACGCTGCCGGTCAGGACCTGCTGCTCGGTAGCCACGTTGAACAGGGCGTACTGCACCTGCAGGCGGCCACCGGACGGCACGATGCTGCCGACCATCACGTACTGGGCACCCAGCGCTTTCCAGTCACGGAAGATGACTTCGCTGGCCTGGGACGGCTGGCTGATCATGTTCTGACGCGGAATGGGCGAGTAGTAGCCCGAGTTGCGCAGGTCGTTACCGATGATGTCTGCCATGTCTTCAGGCAGCACGCTCCCGCCCTGGACGGCAAAGGGTACCACCGCGATGGGTGTGGCCCGGTCGCTACCACTGGTGACCAGGATGTTCTTTTCCTCTGCTACGGCCATGCCTGCCACGCAGCACAGCATGACCAGCAGTCCTCTCAGACGTTTAATCACAACGCTAGATCCTCAGGTGTAAATGTCATCTTGAACGAGCGATACCGGTTGAAATCGCTCGGCTTCATACCCTGCATTTCAGTCAGACGACCGATGTTCTTCATGGCGGCCACTGCCGAACTGTCAAACGGGCCGTCGCCACTGGAGCGCAGCACGCTCACATTGGTGATGGTGCCATCCGGCAGCATGCTGACCTGCAGGACTACCGTCATGCCTTTGCGTGCCGAAGGGGGCCGCGCCCAACCTTCTGCTGCACGCATGCGGATCAGGTCGTCGAAATCGCCGGCCACCTGGTCACCCTGCTCGTCCGCCAATGCCTGCTGACGCTCAGTGGTGTCGGACAACAGCTCGGCCAGTGCCTGCGCCTTCTTGTCCTCAGCCGCCTTGCGCGCTGCTTCCTGGGCCTTTTTCTTCTGGGCATCTGCCGCGGCCTTTTTCTTGGCCTCTTCAGCTGCCTTTTTCTTCGCGTCCTCGGCTGCCGCCTTTTTCTTGGCGTCCTCGGCCGCTTTTTTCTTCGCCTCTTCGGCTGCCTTTTTCTTGGCATCCTCTGCGGCTTGTTTCTTCGCCTCTTCAGCCGCCTGCTTCTTGGCCTCGTCCTCGGCTTTTTTCTTCGCTTCGTCTTCGGCTTTTTTCTTGGCAATGTCGGCTTGCTGTTTTTCCGCCGCTTTTTTGGCCTCTTCGGCCTTCTTCGCTTCGGCCGCTTTCTTGGCTTCGGCCGTTTTTGCAGCTTCCTCGGCTTTTTTGGCCTCGGCCGCCTCGCGGGCTTCCTCGGCCTTTTGAGCAGCGTCGGCTTTCTTTTGTTCCGCCGCTTTCACAGCTTCCTGCTCGACTTTCTTCTGCTCCAGCTGCTCGACCTCGGTCTGGCGCGAAGCGGTTTTCTTCGCTTCCCCGGCAATCTTCTGGTTGGTCTGGGTGGTCGCCTGGCTCTTGGACTTGAGCTGATACAGCGTAGCCTGAACGATCGGCTTGGACGGCGGCAGCTCTGGGGTCATGGCGAAGCTGACGAACAGCAAGGCAAACACCAGCACATGCAGGCCGATGGCCCAGACACTGGGCCAGAAGTAGCTTTCCGAGGCGGATGGCTCTCGCTGTTGCATCAGGGCGCCTCGGTAATCAGGCCAACGTTACCGACACCGGCTTTCTGCAGCCCGCCCATGGCACCCATGACCGCGCCATAGTCCACGGCCTTGTCGCCGCGGATGAAGACCTGGGTCTGTTTGCCCTGGTCGCGGCCGGCGGCAATGATCTTGGTCACAGCGTCGGTCATGGCCGGCAAGGTCATGGCCTTGTCCATCTGCTTGTCGGTGTCGACTTCACTGCCGAGGTTCCAGTAGTAGGTCTTGTCGGCCTTGATGGAAATGGTAAGGATCTGGACGTTGTTGTCCTGCGGCAAGGCTTCGCTGGAAACCTTGGGCAGGTCTACCTTGACGCCCTGGTTGAGCATGGGCGCCGTCACCATGAAGATGACCAGCAGTACCAGCATCACGTCGATGTAGGGCACCACGTTCATCTCGGCGACGGGCTTGCGTTTGTGGCGAACTCGGGCCATGGGCTTCTACCTGATTACTCTTCGCTGGTGTGCACTTTACGGTGCAGGATCGCCTGGAACTCGTCGGCGAAGGTGTAGTAGCGGCCGATCAGCGTTTCACTGCGCGCCGCGAAGCGGTTGTAGGCAATGACCGCCGGGATTGCCGCGAACAGGCCGATGGCTGTAGCGATCAGGGCCTCGGCGATACCGGGGGCAACAGTGGCCAGGGTGGCCTGTTGGGCGCTGGCCAGGCCGCGGAAGGAGTTCATGATCCCCCATACGGTACCGAACAGGCCGATGTACGGGCTGGTGGAACCCACGGTCGCCAGGAACGGCAGGCTTTGCTCGAGCTTTTCTTCCTCGCGGGAAATGGCAACGCGCATGGCACGGCCTACGCCTTCCATGACCGCGTCCGGGTCAACCCCCGGTTGCTGGCGCAGGCGCGAGAATTCCTTGAAACCGGCACGGAAGACCTGCTCCACACCCGAATCCGGGTCTGGGTTGCTACCGGCCTGGCGGTACAGCTTGGACAGGTCGATACCCGACCAGAAGCGCTCTTCGAAGGCATCCAGCGCACGACGACCGGCGCGCAGCATGGTGCTGCGCTGAAAAATCATGATCCACGAGGTGACCGAGGCGGCCACCAGGGTCAGCATCACCAACTGCACCACTACGCTGGCATTGCTGACCAGACTCCACATGGAGGTATGGTCGACGACGTTAGCTTCCACGCTTATTCTCCTGCATTCGATTGATTACCCGAGCAGTCGGCCACAAAGGCGTCGCGCAGCTCCGGGGGGATGGCTCGGGGTTTGAAAGTGTCGGCGCGCACAGCGGCCACCAGGAACTGCCCTTCGCAGAGCAGCGTTTCATCCTTTTCCCGCCAGACCTGCTGCACGAAGCGCAGGCTGGCGCGATTGAGTTCAAGTACTTGCGCGGTAACCCGCAGTTCGTCGTCCAGCCGCGCCGGCGCGTGGTAACGCGCTTCGCTGGAGTGGACCACAAACAGCAGGTTGCCCTGCGCCAGCTGCGACTGGGAAAAACCCAGGTGCCGCAAGCGTTCGGTGCGCGCGCGCTCCATGAATTTCAGGTAATTGACGTAATACACCACGCCGCCAGCATCGGTATCTTCGTAATAGACGCGACAACGGTGTGCAAAGGGTTCCAGGCCATTTAGCGCGCGCATACTCTAGTGCTTACTCCTCGCCTTGCCAATCCGCTGTGGCAACTGTTTTTTCATCGTTCATGTCGTATTGCCAGCGCCCATGCAGCCTGCCAGCGGTAGGACCACGAAAAGCCGTTTTCGATCTGTCATTCATCGCCCGTTTGGGAAAAAACGGCGCCCTCCCCCAGCTGCCCCGGCACGTCGAGGCCGAAATGCAGGTAGGCATGACGGGTGACCACACGCCCGCGCGGTGTGCGCATGATGTAGCCCTGCTGGATCAGGTAGGGTTCGAGCACGTCCTCGATGGTGTGGCGCTCTTCGCTGATGGCGGCCGCCAGGTTGTCGACCCCCACCGGGCCCCCGTCGAACTTCTCGATCATGGTCAACAACAGGCGACGGTCGGAATGATCGAAGCCGCGCTCGTCCACATCCAGCAGGTTCAGCGCCATGTCGGCTACCGCCTTGGTGATCTGGCCTTTGCCCCGCACTTCGGCATAGTCGCGCACCCGGCGCAGCAGGCGGTTGGCAATGCGCGGGGTGCCGCGCGCGCGGCGGGCGATTTCATAGGCGCCGAGGTCTTCGATGACCAGACCCAGAATGCTTGCCGAGCGGCTGACGATGGTCGCCAGGTCCTTGTCGCTGTAGAACTCCAGGCGCTGGACGATGCCGAAGCGGTCGCGCAACGGGTTGGTGAGCATGCCCGCACGGGTCGTGGCGCCGACCAGGGTGAACGGTGGCAGGTCGAGCTTGATGGACCGGGCGGCAGGCCCCTCTCCGATCATGATATCGAGCTGAAAGTCTTCCATGGCCGGGTACAGCACTTCTTCGACGACGGGTGACAGCCGGTGGATTTCGTCGATGAACAGAACGTCGTGGGGCTCCAGGTTGGTCAGCATCGCGGCCAGGTCCCCAGGCCGCTCGAGGATAGGCCCCGAAGTGCTCTTGACCGAGACACCCATCTCATGGGCGATGATGTTGGCCAAGGTAGTTTTGCCCAAACCCGGGGGGCCGAAGATCAGCGTGTGGTCAAGCGATTCGCTGCGCCCCCGTGCGGCTTGGATGAACAGTGCCATCTGCTCGCGCACTACCGGCTGGCCGATGTACTCGTCCAGGCGTAATGGCCGGATCGCGCGGTCTTGCACGTCTTCGCGGTCGCGGCCACTGGCGGCGATCAGGCGGTCGGCTTCGATCACTTGGTAATCATCCCCTTGAGGCTGCGACGGATCAGCTCTTCACTGCTCAGGCTGGCCTTGTCCTTGATGGCCCCGATGGCCTTGCTCGCTTCTTGCGGCTTGTAGCCCAGCGAAACGAGGGCGCTGACGGCGTCGGCTTCGGCGGTTGATTCACTGGCCACCGGCAACGGCCCGTCCGATACCAGGGTGAACATGGCCGGGGACGTTTCCCAGGCCTTGAAGCGGTCCTTGAGCTCGACCAGCAGGCGCTCGGCGGTTTTCTTGCCAACGCCCGGCACACGCACCAGTGCCGAGGTGTCCTGAGCCTGTACGCAGCGCACCAGCTCGTCGACTTCCAGGCCCGACATCAGCGCCAGCGCCAGCTTGGGCCCTACGCCATTGAGGCGGATCAGTTCACGAAACAACTCGCGCTCGCGCTTTTCGGCAAACCCGTACAGCAGGTGGGCGTCCTCGCGCACCACCAGGTGGGTGTGCACGGTCACTGGCTCGCCAACCTTGGGCAGGCGATACAGGGTGGTCATGGGCACTTCGAGCTCGTAGCCCACGCCATTGACGTCGATAATCAGGTGCGGGGGCTGCTTTTCCGCCAGAGTGCCGCGCAATCTTCCAATCACGTTCCGATCCTTATTCTCGGGGAGCCGGTCGCAGACCGCTCAACCCTATCAGCAAATGCGGCGGGTGAACGCGCCACCCGCACATAATGTGTATCAGCGCATGAAGCGCCTACAGACGCAAGCGCCCGCCGCGCCGGCGCGCCGTGGCCAGGCCGTGGGGCACCAGGCTGGAACGGGTGTGGGCGTGGCACAAGGCGATGGCCAGGGCATCGGAGGCGTCGATCTGCGGTTTTTGCGTGAGCTTGAGCAGGTGCATGACCATCATCATCACCTGCTCTTTGTTGGCGCCGCCGGTGCCGGCCACCGCCTGCTTGACCTGGGTGGCGCTGTACTCGGCGATCTCAAGGCCCGCCTCGGCGGCCGCCACGATCGCAGCCCCCCGGGCCTGGCCCAGCTTGAGCGCCGAATCGGCATTGCGGGCCATGAACACCCGCTCGATGCCCATGGTCACCGGGCCGTGCTGGGCGATGACTTCACTGACCCCGCGAAACACGATCTGCAACCGCTCATGCAGCTCGCCGCTGCCGGTGCGGATGCAGCCTGACGCCACATACTCGCAGCCGCGGGCGGTCTGGCGCACCACGCCGTAACCGGTGATGCGCGAGCCGGGGTCGATACCTAGAATCAGAGTCATAGCGCCTGTCGAAAAAAATGATGCATGCTGCAAACGGTACGGCCCTTTCGCGGCGGTACGGCGCTGCGAGTCTATCGGAGCGCCGTACCGCCGCGAAAGGGCCGGTGCAAGCAAAGAAAAGCCTGAATGCCTGGTTGGAGCTACCAGAACACCCTAGCCGAGGTTTTCCATGATCTCGTCGGAGATCTGCGCATTGGAATAGACGTTCTGCACGTCGTCCAGGTCTTCGAGCATGTCGATCAGCTTGAGTACCTTTTCAGCGCCATCCTGGTCCAACTCGGCGCTGGTGGTCGGCTGCATGACGATCTCCGCATCCGCCGCCTTGAAACCCGCCTCTTCCAGCGCATTGCGCACGGCATAGAAGCTGTTGAACGACGTAAACACCTCGAACGAGCCATCATCGTTGGCTACCACGTCGTCGGCATCGGCCTCCATCGCAGCTTCCATCAGGGCGTCTTCGTCTACCCCCGGGGCGAAACTGATCTGGCCCTTGCGCTCGAACAGATACGCCACCGAACCGTCGGTGCCCAGGTTGCCCCCGCATTTGGTGAAGGCATGGCGCACAGCCGCAGCCGTGCGGTTGCGGTTGTCGGTCATGGCTTCGACCATGATCGCCACGCCGCCTGGGCCGTAACCTTCGTAGCTGAGCTCTTCGACGTTGTCGCTTTCGTTGGTACCGGCACCACGTGCCACGGCCCGATCAATAATGTCGCGGCTCATGTTGGCACCCAGGGCCTTATCCAGCGCCAGGCGCAGGCGCGGGTTGGAGGCCGCGTCCGGGCCGCCCTGCTTGGCAGCGACGGTCAGCTCACGGATCCACTTGGTGAAGACCTTGCCTCTCTTGGCATCCTGGCGCTCTTTGCGGTGCTTGATGTTCGCCCACTTGGAATGGCCTGCCATAACGACTCCCGATCCTTGAAACAGAAACAGGTTCCGCCCCGAAGGGCGGAACGTGGAAAGACTGCGCCGAAGCGCATGGGCGCATCCGCCGGATACGCCCGGGGCCGATTACTCGACCTTGGTCTGCTCGCGCAGACGGATGTGCAGCTCGCGCAGGGCCTTGGCATCGACCAGGCCTGGGGCCTGGGTCATGACGCACGCGGCACTCTGGGTTTTCGGGAAGGCGATCACTTCACGAATCGACTGGGCGCCAGTCATCAGCATGACCAGGCGGTCCAGACCGAAGGCCAGGCCGCCGTGGGGCGGTGCACCGAACTTCAGGGCATCGAGCAGGAAGCCGAACTTCTCTTCCTGTTCCGCCGCTTCGATACCCAGCAGGCGGAACACGGCCTGCTGCATTTCCTTGCGGTGGATACGGATGGAACCGCCACCCAGCTCAGTGCCGTTGAGCACCATGTCGTAGGCGCGGGACAGGGCCGTGGCAGGGTTGGCCTCAAGCTCCTGCGGGGTGCACTTCGGCGCGGTGAACGGGTGGTGCAACGCCGTGAAGCTGCCGTCTTCGTTCTCTTCGAACATCGGGAAGTCGACGACCCACATCGGTGCCCACTCGCAGGTGAACAGCTCGAAGTCGTGACCCAGGCGGATACGCAGCGCGCCCAGGGCCTCGCTGACGATCTTGAACTTGTCTGCACCGAAGAACACGATGTCGCCGTCTACAGCGCCTACGCGGTCGAGGATGGTGTTGAGGTTGGCCTCGGGGATGTTCTTGACGATCGGCGACTGCAGGCCTTCGACCCCTTTGGCGCGCTCGTTGACCTTGATGTATGCAAGGCCGCGGGCACCATAGATGCCGACGAACTTGGTGTACTCGTCGATCTTGCTGCGCGGCATGCTGGCGCCGCCTGGCAGGCGCAGGGCGGTGACGCGGCATTTCGGATCGTTGGCCGGGCCGGCGAACACCTTGAAATCGACGTCCTTGAGCTGGTCGGCAACATCGACCAGTTCCAGCGGGATACGCAGGTCTGGCTTGTCGGAGCCGTAGCGGCGCATGGCTTCTTCGAAGGTCATGTGCGGGAAATCGCCGAACTCCAGGTCCAGCACTTCCTTGAACAGCTTGCGGATCATGCTCTCGGTCAGGCCCATGATCTCGGACTCGTCCAGGAAGCTGGTCTCGATGTCGATCTGGGTGAATTCCGGCTGGCGATCTGCGCGCAGGTCTTCGTCACGGAAGCACTTGGCGATCTGGTAGTAGCGGTCGAAGCCGGCCACCATCAGCAGTTGCTTGAACAGCTGCGGCGACTGTGGCAAGGCAAAGAAGCTGCCGGCGTGGGTACGGCTTGGCACAAGGTAGTCACGCGCGCCTTCTGGGGTGGCACGGGTGAGGATCGGGGTTTCCACATCCAGGAAGCCGTTTTCGTCGAGGAAGCGGCGGATGCTGCTGGTGATGCGCGAACGCAGGCGCAGCTTGTCGGCCATTTCCGGGCGACGCAGGTCGATGAAGCGATAGCGCAGGCGGGTTTCTTCGCCCACGTCGGAGTATTCGTTCAACGGGAACGGCGGGGTTTCGGCTTCGTTCAGCACATTGAGCTGATAACCAAGGATTTCGATGGCGCCGGACGCCATGTTGGCATTGACCGCACCGTCAGGGCGCTTGCGCACCTTGCCGGTGACCTGCACGACGTACTCGCTGCGCACGCGGTCAGCAGCGGCGAAGGTGTCGGCGCGGTCCGGGTCGAACACGACCTGGGCCATGCCCTCGCGGTCACGGATGTCGAGGAAGATCACCCCGCCGTGGTCCCGGCGACGATGGACCCAGCCGCAAAGGGTGACTTCCTGGCCGTCCAGGCTCTCGTTCAGTTGGCCGCAATAATGGCTGCGCATCATGATGGTGGTTTCGCTTCTCGTGATTCGTGTATTCGGTGGAGGCCTTGGCCGCCCGGAGGGCTAATACTGCAAGACCCGGTCACAGCATTCAACTCAGTCGGCCTTGTCGCCGCCTGCCAGGTTCTTCTTGGCGCCAGTCTTGAAGTCGGTTTCGTACCAGCCGTTACCGCTGAGGCGGAAACCGGGTACCGACAGCAACTTCTTCAGCGCCGGGGCCTGACAGGCCGGGCAGTCGGTAAGCGGCGCGGCGCTGATTTTCTGCAGCACCTCCATGCGGTGCTCGCAGGACGCACATTGATAGTCATAAAGGGGCATGGGTGTCTCTCGTGAACCACAACGCTGGCTGCCGGGGCAGCAAAAAGCGGGATTATATATGGTTAACCGACACTGCGCAGCCTGCCGGGCGATCAGTGCGCAGCTGGCGGGTCCTGCAGCCATGCCACACAGATCACACGGATGAGGCCACTGAAGTTGCGCACCCCACCCTGGCGCAGGTGTATTTCGCGGTCCACGTAGGACAGTACCGCGCTGACCGAGCAGTGGTTCACCGCAGCGATGCGCTCCAGGATGCTCCAGTACACCGCCTCCAGGCGCAGGCAGGTTGAAAACCCGTTGAGCCGTACCGAGCGCGACACGGGCTGTGTCTGCAGCATGTCGAAGTCGGCCTTGAAGGGGTCGATGCACTGCTTGCCAGGCCAACGCCCCTGGCCTGTCGTACGTTTGCTCGCGCGGATCATCTGCCACACCTCCTCGTATCAGGTACCAGGGGGTGTATGAAGCGCCGATCGGTCGGCACTGAGCAGCGGCAAAGCCTTCCCGCACAAATCACAAAGGCCCGGTCGGTTACCCGGGCCGGGCCCTCGCGTACAGTGCCTGCTACTTGCCGTCGAGCAGCACTCGCAACATCCAGGCGGTTTTTTCGTGAACCTGCATGCGCTGGGTCAGCAGGTCGGCAGTAGGCTCGTCACTGACCTTGTCCACCACCGGGAAGATGCTGCGCGCCGTGCGCACCACGGTTTCCTGCCCCTGTACCAACTGGCGGATCATTTCATCGGCATGGGGCACCCCTTCCTCCTCCTCGATCGAGGAGTGGCGGGCATAAAATGCATACGAACCGGGTGCCGGAAAGCCCAGTGCACGGATACGCTCGGCGATGGCGTCGACTGCCAGCGCCAGCTCGTTGTATTGCTCTTCGAACATCAGGTGCAAGGTACGGAATGATGGCCCGGTGACGTTCCAGTGAAAATTATGGGTTTTCAGATACAGCACGTACGTGTCCGACAGCAGGCGGGACAGCCCATCGACGATGGACTTGCGATCTGCTTCATTGATGCCGATATCGATTGCCATGACGTTCCCCTTCTGAAAGCTTGAGACCCAAACGGGTGCCGACCACTGTAGCAATACCTGGGGCGTTGCGCCTGTGACAAGGCGTTGCAGGCCACCCGCGAACGCCCTGCGGTTTGAGTACCCTGCGGCTTTACTGTTAAATAGGCAGCGTGCCACCCGTGCGGACTGCAATTGCCGGGTGCATAGGCTGTGGGTCATGTGTTCGCGCTCTACATCTCATGCGCACCGTGCCGCCAGCTCTCCCCGTGATCAGCTTTATCAACTGTGAGCCAATCCCATGTTCAAGATCGTCCATCTGGTGACGGGCGTGGCAGCGCTGCTGCTATCGTTCATGCCCAGCCTGAAAACCGAAGCCATACCCTTCCTGCAACAACCCGACGCGGTGTACCTGGCCCTGCTCGGCCTGCTCAACCTGATACTGGCACCGGTGGTACCGCTGTACTACCGCGGCGCCAGGCAACAATTGCAATACCTGGCCTGCGCCCTGCTGGTGGTAGCGGTGGTGCTGCAAACCCTGACCCTGCTGGCGCGCCCGGAAATGGGCAACCTGGCGGCACTGGTCTGTGCATCGCTGGCTGTGCTGCTGCACCTGGTGGCGGGTTTCGCCCAAAGCCCGCGCAAGGCCCGTGCAACCCAGCACAGCACACCTGATGCCAGCAACCGGGATACCGGCACCGTGAAGTGGTTCAACACCTCCAAAGGCTTCGGCTTTATCTCCCGGGATTCCGGCGACGATATTTTCGTGCACTTTCGCGCCATTCGCGGTGAGGGCCACCGCATTCTGGTCGAGGGCCAGCGCGTCGAGTTTTCCGTGATGCACCGCGACAAAGGCCTGCAGGCCGAGGACGTGGTGGCGGTGAACCGCCGCTGAAACCCACCCCTCCAGCGGGCCGGCCACCGGCCCGACAGGTAAGCCGCCGTGTTCAGTAATGAGGCGGCGGCGCCTCCTCACCCTCACTGCCGTACTGCCCTAACATTTCCTCGTAACGCTTGAGCAACTCGGCCATCTGCAACTGCAGCCGCTCGATCACCCGCCCCTGCTCCACCACCACGTCATTGAGCGCCTGGATGGTGTCATCCTGAAACGCCTGACGGGTTTCCAGCTCGACCATGCGCTGCTCAAGCGACATCGGCGGCCTCCTTGAAGCCTTCCAGCTGCAAAGCCCGCACGCGCTGGCGAACCACTTGCACCTGCTCGTCGCTGTAGCTCACCGCCGGGCACTTGCCCCAAACCGGTGCCGGCCATGCCGCGTCGCCTTGCATACGCACGATCACGTGCATGTGCAACTGGCTGACCACGTTACCCAGGGTGGCGACATTCATCTTGTCGGCGCCATAGCTGGCTTTGAGCGCGACGGCCAACTGGGTGGTTTCCTGCCACAGCTGGTGTTGCTCGGCGGCGTCCAGGTCGAAAAGCTCACTGACGCCCGGGCGTTTTGGCACCAGGATGAACCACGGATAGTTGGCATCCTTGCTCAGCAGCAGCTGGCACAGCTCGAAATCACCCAGTACCACCGTATCGAGTTGCAAACGCGAATCAAGAACAAACAAAGTGAATCTCCTCCAAGCGGATACAGCGGTTACAACGTAAAAAAGCCGTCATCAGAATACGCTGCACGATTCCGGTAACACAGCGCTACTTTTCGCACCAAAATGACGCCTCCTGCACACGGCCTGACACAAAGGAAGGCCACAATTGACTCTGGATTAACAAATCGCGGTAACACATTGACTTTGATAGCAAGCTAGCGGGTTTGCCACGTGGGTTTACACAGGCACACCATCAGACAGCCCACACCCCGTGTTTTCAGGACTTGGTGGGGTTCGCCCGCGGCAAATGTGAAAATTTCATCAACCAGGAGCAAATATGAGCACGCTTGTTGCATTGCTCTGACGCCAAGTCGGCATGACTACTGCAATACCCGGGTTACCAAGGCTCTGTGTGAAAAGCTGCGGATTACGACCTGAAAATGCCCGACAGCGACGTGGAAAAAAAGTTCCGTAAAGAGTGCTTATTGCCATATCGCCAACGTCAGTCAGCGTGCTATATCTTTTCGCCGACATAACAAGAAAGAGCTGCACCCAATAACTAGAACACCTGGATGCAGCGGTACTCTTCCTAAAAAAACCAAAGGAGCAAATCACGATGCGCGTGATGAAGTGGAGCATGATCGCCCTGGCCGTTTCGGCGGGGTCCTCGCAGATGGCACTGGCCTCTTCGCAGGATGAGTCCAAAGGTTTTGTTGAAGACAGCAAGCTGAGCGTCAAAACTCGCATGCTGTATTTCAGCCGTGATTTCCGCAACAACCAGGGCGGCCAAAGCCGCCGCGAAGAAACTGGCCTCGGTTTCGTCGGCACCTACGAGTCGGGCTTCACCCAGGGCACCGTAGGTGTAGGCCTGGACGCCATCGGCATGCTGGGCCTGAAACTGGACAGCGGCAAAGGCCGCGCCGGCACCGGCCTGTTCCCGACGGGCTCCGACGGCCGCTCGCAGGATGACTACTCCAAAGGCGGCGGCGCGGTGAAATTCCGCATTTCCGACACCGTACTGAAAGTCGGCGACCAGTTCACTGCGCTGCCCGTCTTCGCAACCGATGACAGCCGCCTGCTGCCTGAAATCGCCCAAGGTGCATTGCTCACCAGCAACGACATCAAAGGCCTGACCCTGCACGCCGGCCGCTTCACCAGCCTGACCGGCCAGGAGCAGACCAACCGTGACAGCCTGCGCCTGAAGGAAGCCGATGTATTCGGTGGTACCTACGCCTTCACCGACAGCCTGTCCACCAGCCTGTACTACTCCAAGGTCGAAGACTACTGGCGCAAATACTACGCCAACGTCAACTGGGCGCTACCGCTGTCCGACAAGCAAGGCCTGGTGTTCGACTTCAACTTCTACGACACCAAGAGCGACGGCCAAGGCCTGCAGCGCGCCGAAAAAGACGGCGTGACCAAGCTCGACAACCGTGCCTTCAGCCTGTCCGGCGCGTACAACATCGGCGCGCACACCTTCACCCTGGCCTACCAGAAAGTGACCGGTGATGGCGACTATGGCTACGGCGTAGACGGCGGTGGCACCGTGTTCCTGGCCAACTCCGTGGCGCGTTCCGACTTCAACGCCGAAGGCGAGAAGTCCTGGCAGGCCCGCTACGACCTGAACTTTGCCGAGTACGGCATCCCAGGCCTGAGCTTCATGACTCGCTACGTGCGCGGTACCGGTGCAGACACCGGCACCACCAGCAATGGCAAGGAATGGGAACGCGACATCGACATCAAGTACGTGCTGCAGGAAGGCCCGGCCAAGGACCTCAGCTTCCGCGTACGTCAGGCCACCTACCGCTCTTCCGATGGCGTCTACTACGGCTCCCCATCGCTGGACGAACTGCGCCTGATCGTGGAGTACCCGCTGAGCATCCTGTAAGCCTGGCTTGCAGTGCCCCGCACTTGAAAAGCCCGGCGATCACGCCGGGCTTTTTCTTTGGCTGACAACAGCGGCGCCCTGGGGCATCCTGTACGCCTTCGTTTCACCCCCGTACAATGCGGGGCTATTTCAACGTATTAGACACGGCTAACCATGCGCACCAGTCAATATTTGCTCGCCACCCAGAAAGAAACCCCTGCCGACGCAGTGGTCATCAGCCACCAGCTCATGCTGCGTGCCGGCATGATCCGCAAACTGGCCTCCGGCCTGTACACCTGGCTGCCGATGGGCCTGCGGGTCATGCGCAAGGTCGAGAACGTGGTGCGCGAGGAAATGAACGCAGCCGGCGCACTGGAAGTGCTGATGCCCAGCATCCAGCCCGCCGAACTGTGGCAGGAATCCGGCCGCTGGGAGCAGTACGGCCCCGAGCTGCTGCGGGTCAAGGACCGTCACCAGCGTGAGTTCTGCGTGGGCCCTACCCACGAAGAGGTCATCACCGACCTGGCCCGCAATGAGCTGTCCAGCTATAAACAGCTGCCGCTGAACATGTACCAGATCCAGACCAAGTTCCGTGACGAGATCCGCCCGCGCTTCGGCCTGATGCGCGGCCGCGAGTTCATCATGAAGGACGCCTACTCGTTCCATGCCGACCAGGCTTCCCTGCAGGAAACCTACGACCGCATGCACCAGGCGTACACCAATGTCTTCACCCGCCTGGGCCTGGATTTCCGCCCTGTGCAGGCCGACACCGGGTCCATCGGCGGCAGCTATTCGCACGAGTTCCACGTGCTGGCCGAGTCGGGTGAAGACGATGTGATCTTCAGCGACAGCTCCGACTACGCCGCCAACATCGAGAAGGCCGAGGCCATGCCGCGGGAAACCGTGCGCCCTGCCCCTACCGAAGAGCTGCGCCTGGTCGATACGCCCAATGCCAAGACCATTGCCCAGCTGGTTGAAAACTTCGGCCTGCCGATCGAGAAAACCGTCAAGACCTTGATCGTACGTGGCTCCGAAGAGGGCAAGCTGGTCGCCCTGGTCGTGCGTGGTGACCACGAGCTCAACGAAATCAAGGCCGCCAAGCTGGAGCAGGTGGCTGACCCGCTGGTCATGGCAACCGATGCCGACCTGCGTGACGCCATCGGCGCCGGCGCCGGCTCGCTCGGCCCGATGAACCTGCCGCTGGAGTGCGTGATCGACCGCTCGGTGGCCCTGATGAGCGACTTCGGCATCGGCGCCAACATCGACGACAAGCACTACTTCGGCGTGAACTGGGAACGCGACCTGCCCGTACCTCAGGTGGCCGACCTGCGTAACGTGGTCGAAGGCGACCCAAGCCCGGACGGCCAAGGCACGCTGGTGATCAAGCGCGGTATCGAAGTGGGCCATATCTTCCAGCTGGGCACCAAGTACAGCGAGGCGCTCAAGTGCCAGGTACTGGGTGAAAACGGCAAGCCAGTGGTGCTGTCCATGGGCTGCTACGGCATTGGTGTATCCCGTGTGGTGGCCGCTGCCATCGAGCAGAACCACGACGACAAGGGCATTATCTGGAACGATGCACTGGCGCCCTTCCAGATCGCCCTGGTACCACTGCGTTATGAGACCGAGGTTGTTCGCGAGGCGACCGACAAGCTGTATGCCGAGCTGACCGCTGCCGGTTACGAAGTGCTGCTGGACGACCGGGACAAGAAGACCAGCCCCGGCATCAAATTCGCCGACATGGAACTGATCGGTATTCCGCACCGCATCGTGGTCAGTGACCGTGGCCTGGCTGACGGCAACCTGGAATACAAGCACCGGACCGAGCAGGATGCCCAGGCGTTGCCGCTCAACGAGGTGCTGACCTTCCTGCAGACCCGCGTTCGCCGCTGATAACCAATGCCCGAGTGATCATGTCAAAGCGAAGTACCTTCAACCTGACGGGCGCCGCACTGTGCGGCGCCCTGCTCGTCAGCGGCTGCGCCAACCAGATGCCCCAGCGTAGCGACCATGAGGAGCGCGTGGAGCGCAAGCTGCTCGAGCACACCTTGCAAATCGATGTTGGCGAGCCAGAGGTCATGGAGCTGCCGCAGCGACGTGTGCGCGTGCACGAGCAGAAGCGTTTTGAAGTCACCGAATACGAAGTGACCCGTCACTACGACCGCTATACGCCCTACCAGCCATGGCGGGAAATCTACGAAATCCCGCTTGGCGCTGTTGCGGTGGTGGCAGGCGTTGGGGCAAATGTGGTCAACGTCTTCGCCTTGGGCAACCTGCCGCAAAGTGTCACCCATGACTGGCTGAGCTACGGCGTGGATGGCCTCAACCCGTTCATGAACGTGGCGTCCAATGGCCGCGCCCAGCAGAACCTTGCGGGTATCAGCGAAGTGCAGAAAGCCAAGCGCGAAGAGGCCACGAGCATGCCGTGGAGCGAGCGCCTGGTCGAGGTGAAAGCGGGCAAGGTGACCCACGAACTCACCACCGACCGCAATGGCATGTTGCGCTTGAACCTGCTGGACACTCCGTTCTCCGAACAGAACCTCAACCACGTTGGCACACTGCATCTACAGGTCGTGGATGAAGACAACGCGGTACGCGGTGATGCCAGCCTGTTGGTCAGCGCCACGCTGCGCAACAAGTTGCGCGAAGCCCACGAGCTGATTTTCGACGACCTCGAAGACGACGATGTCGGGCAATGGGTGCACCGGGTCAAACGCCTGTCAGAGCTGGGCCTGGAAGAGGAAGCCAGCGAAATGGAGCAAAGCCTGATCGAGCTGACGCGCAACGACCCGGAGCTGCAACAGGAGTTTCTCAAGTCGTTGACCAAGGCAACCGGCCGGCTGGTGGCCGACCCAGGCGCGCACTGACCCATTGATCCACTGGCAAAATGCGCCTTCTTTATAGAGAGCGGGCGCACCGTCGCCAGGTAGGCTACTGCGGTGGGAACAACTCCATCTGTTCATGCGCCCCGCGCAGGTCACGCAACCTCACCCCTACCCCCAGCAAGCGCACCGGTTTGCCACCCCTGGCGAACGCCTGCCCCAATAACTGCCGATAACTGTCCAGATCCCTGCCCGCCCCGGCCTGCTCCAGCGTAGTCTGGGTGAAGTCGTGGAACTTGACCTTGACGAAGGGTTTGTCCGGTCGGTAGCTGGCGTCCATTCGTTCGATGCGGGTATTCAGGCTTTCCAGCAGCTCCGGCAAGCGCGCCAGGCAACTGGCCAGGTCCGGCAGGTCGGTGTCGTAGGTGTTTTCCACGCTGACCGATTGGCGACGGCTGTCGTTATGAACAACCCGCTCGTCAATGCCTCGCGCCAACCCCCACAAGCGCTCGCCGAAACTGCCAAATTCGCGCACCAGCGCCAGGCGCGACCAGTCTCGCAGTTGCAGGCAGGTTTCAATGCCAAGGCGCGTCAGCTTCTCTGCGGTCACCTTGCCCACACCATGCAGCCTGGCAACCGGCAATGCGGCGACAAACGCCTCGACCTCGCCGGGCGTTATCACAAACAACCCATTGGGCTTACGCCAGTCACTGGCGATCTTGGCCAGGAACTTGTTGGGCGCCACACCTGCAGAAACCGTGATGTGCAGCGTGCGGGCAACACGCCGGCGAATGTCTTCAGCGATGCGCGTGGCGCTGCCGGCGTACCACTGGCTGTCACTGACGTCCAGATAGGCTTCATCAAGGGACAACGGCTCGATCAGGTCGGTGTACTCGCGGAAAATACTGTGGATTTCACGGGAAGCTTCGCGGTAGGCCTCGAAACGCGGCTTCACGATCAACAGGTCCGGGCACAGCTTGAGGGCATGGCGGGACGACATGGCCGAGCGCACACCATAGGCACGCGCCTCATAATTGCAGGTGGCGATGACCCCACGCCGCTCGGCGGAGCCACCCACTGCCATCGGCCGACCGGCCAGGCGCGGGTCGTCGCGCATCTCGATTGCTGCGTAGAAGCAGTCGCAGTCGACGTGGATGATCTTGCGCAAAGACATGGATGACCGTGAGCACTGTAAATTCATACAGATAGTAGCGCATGAGGCCTGGAGTGAAACAGCCTGTGCCCAGGGTTGCCCGATTACCGGCCTGAAAACCCCGCCACGCCTGGGGCGCTCCCCCTTTACGGCTGCTAAGAGTTTGAACGGGAAAGGTTTTTTTAGAATAAAGCTTGACACCTCCAGGGAAATCCGTAGAATTCGATCTCACAGGCGCGGGATGGAGCAGCCTGGTAGCTCGTCGGGCTCATAACCCGAAGGTCGTCGGTTCAAATCCGGCTCCCGCAACCAGATTCGAGAGAAGGCCACTGTTAACGCAGTGGCCTTTTTCTTTGGCCCTGAGAAAGGGCGACAAAAAAATCAAAAGAATCAACAAGTAGCGCTTGACACCCTCCATGGAAACTGTAGAATTCGCCCCACTGACGCGGGATGGAGCAGCCTGGTAGCTCGTCGGGCTCATAACCCGAAGGTCGTCGGTTCAAATCCGGCTCCCGCAACCATATCGTCAGAACAAACCCCGCCTGTTTAGCGACAGGCGGGGTTTGTTGCTTTAGCGCCCCCGTATACCCCGCCTGCCTTGTTTTGCTGGGGCCTGCCCAACCATAGGCTTGGCCCGCCGCCCTTAGAATGAACTATCTTTAACGCTGCCTGGCTGTTAAGCGCCTTGGGCAGGAGTAATATTGGATACGTTTTCCCAAAGGGACTTTCACTTGGCCGCACCTCTTCTTCACCTCGCGCCTGCTGCACGAGGTAACCCATGACTTCGCACAACCCCGAACCCGCAGGGCCACTGGCAACCGCACTGCCCACTGCAGCGCAGCGCCTGCCTTTGCTCGAACGCATCAGCCGCTACCGCCAGCCCATTGGCCTGGCGGTGACCCTGCTGTTGTTCACCATGGCGCTGATCGCCTGCCGCCACCTGTTGAGCGAGCTGGACATCTATGCCCTGCACGACGCCATGCTCAGTGTGCCGGTGCACGCGTTGCTGGGCGCCCTGCTGGCGACCGTGGTCGGCTTTGTGATCCTGCTGGGTTACGAGTGGTCGGCCAGCCGTTACGCCGGGGTGAAATTGCCGGCAAGCAGCCTGGTGCTGGGCGGCTTCAGCGCGTTCGCGATTGGTAATGCCATTGGCCTCTCGATGCTCTCGGGCGGTTCGGTGCGTTATCGCCTCTATGCCCGCCAGGGGCTCGGTGCGGGTGAAGTGGCGCGCATGACGGTATTCGCCAGCCTTTCACTGGGCTGCGCACTGCCACCGCTGGCAGCCCTGGCCACCTTGAGCAACCTGCCAGCGGCCTCCACTGCCCTGCGTTTGTCGCCCACCCTGCTGGCGGGTGTCGCCATCGCGGTGCTGGTGGCCAGCGCACTGCTGGTGGCCGGCTTGTACCGCAGGCGCCTGGCGGAGCAACCACTGGCAGACAACTTGCTGGTGCAACTGGGCCGCCGCACCCTGCGCCTGCCGGGTGCCCGCCTGGCAGGCCTGCAGTTGCTGATCACTGCGCTGGATGTCGCCGCTGCGGCTACTGTGCTGTACCTGCTGTTGCCAGAGGCACCACCCTTCGGCGCGTTCGTCCTGGTCTACCTGCTGGCCCTGGCAGCCGGCGTGCTCAGCCACGTACCGGGAGGTGTCGGGGTTTTCGAAGCGATCCTGCTGGCCGCCTTTGCCAACCAGCTGGGTGCCGCTCCGCTGGCAGCCGCCTTGCTGCTGTATCGGCTGATCTATGTGGTGCTGCCGTTGCTGGTGGCGTGCGTACTGCTGCTGGCCAATGAAGCCAAGCGCCTGCTGTTCGCCCAGCAGGCAATGAAGGCTGCATCGGGGTTGGCTGCGCCGATCCTGGCGATCATGGTGTTCATCTCCGGCGTGGTGTTGCTGTTCTCCGGCGCTACACCCGAGATTGACTCGCGCCTTGAGCACATGGGTTTCCTGATCCCTCACCGGCTGATCGACGCATCGCACTTTGGCGCCAGCCTGATTGGCGTACTGTGCCTGCTGCTGGCCCAGGGCCTGCGCCGGCGCCTGTCCGCTGCCTGGCTGCTGACCACGGTATTGCTGCTGGTGGGCTCGTTGCTGTCGCTGCTCAAGGGCTTCGACTGGGAAGAAGCGTCCCTACTGACATTCACCGCTGCCCTGCTCGCCTTGTTCCGCCGCTCGTTCTACCGCCCAAGCCGCCTGCTGGAACTGCCGTTCTCGCCGGTGTATCTGGTCGCCAGTGCCTGCGCGGTCGGTGCTTCGGTATGGCTGCTGCTGTTCGCTTACCAGGACGTGCCGTACAGCCACCAACTGTGGTGGCAGTTCACGTTGGACGCCGATGCCCCACGCGGCCTGCGTGCGGCCATGGGCAGTGCCTTGCTGCTGGCGGCGTTGGCGCTGACCTGGCTGCTGCGTACGGCGCCACCGGTCATTCATCAGCCCGATGAAGCGGAGCTGCAGCGCGCCAACCGCATACTGCTGGCGTCGGACCAACCCGACGGGGGCCTGGCCCTGACCGGCGACAAGGCCCTGCTGTTCCACCCCCGCGACAACGCGTTTCTGATGTACGCACGCCGTGGTCGCAGCCTGGTGGCGCTGTACGACCCCATTGGCCCTGCCCAGGAACGTGCCGAAATGATCTGGCAGTTCCGTGACCTGTGCGACCTGCACCATGCCCGGCCGGTGTTCTACCAGGTGCGCGCCGAGAACCTGCCGTTCTACATGGACATCGGCCTGACCGCGTTGAAGCTGGGCGAGGAAGCCCGGGTCGACCTGCGCCGCTTTGATCTCGAAGCCAAAGGCAAGGAGATGAAGGACCTGCGCTACACCTGGAACCGTGGCGGTCGCGATGGCCTGACCCTGGAAATCCACGAGCACGGCCAAGCCCCGCTGGCCGAGCTGAAGGAAATTTCGGATGCCTGGCTGACCGGCAAGAACGTGCGCGAGAAAGGGTTCTCGCTGGGGCGCTTCAGCCCGGAGTACCTGCAGCACTTCCGCATCGCCCTGATTCGCTTCCAGGGCCGGCCGGTGGCGTTTGCCAACCTGCTGGAAACCCACAGCAACGAACTGGCGAGCCTGGACCTGATGCGTGCCCACCCAGAGGCGCCGAAGCTGACCATGGAATTCATGATGATCGGCCTGATCCTGCATTACAAAAGCCATGACTACGGCCGCTTCAGCCTCGGCATGGTGCCGCTTTCCGGCCTGCAGCCGCGCCGTGGCGCGCCCCTTACCCAGCGCCTGGGTTCGATGGTGTTCCGCCGTGGCGAGCAGCTTTACAACTTCCAGGGGCTGCGCCGTTTCAAGGACAAGTTCCAACCGGACTGGGAACCCCGTTACATGGCTGTGCCAGCCGGGCTCGACCCGCTGGTGGCACTGGCCGACACTGCTGCCCTGATTGCCGGCGGCTTGACTGGATTGGTGAAACGCTGATGACCCGACGCTTTTGGCTGTACCTGCTGGTTCCCTTGCTGCTGGCCGCCCTTGGCGGCGGGTTGGCGTTCTGGCTATGGACGCGGCCGGCACCTGAGGCCCGCCTTGAACAACTGACCATTGATGGCACCAGCATCACCCGTGTTACCCCCGGGGTGCGCGCCACCGCCAGGGTCGCCATCGGTGTGCCTGAAGACCAGGCCCTGACCCACAAGCAACTGCTGGACCTGGCCCAGGCCGCAGACGCGCAACTGGTGCAGGTGACCTTGCCCGCCGCCGATTGCAGCAAGCAGCAGCAAGCGATGGACCAGGCGCTGGCCCAGTTGCCGCAGCCACCCACGTTGGTGGCCGGTATCGGGCCAGGTGCCGCACAGGCCTGGCGCTGGCTAGCCAGCCAAGGCAACGACAAGGCCCGGGCTATTTCCGTTGGTTTCACGCTGGAGCAACCCGGGTGCCAGGCCCCGCTGCCTAAATCCGCCCCCCACGGCCACTGGAACGTGGCCTGGAACGACAACCCCGATGATGCCAGCGCCGCCTTCGTCCGCGACCAGGCCAACGCCGAAACCAGCATCAGCGACTACGACATTCATTTGCCACAAGTGCTCAAGGCGCAGCTGACCCAGGCGCTGGTTGGCCAGGACGGCAACGCCCTGGCCATACCGGTGGTTGAAGTACCTGCCGGGCAGACGACTGACACCGTGACCCTGTTCCTTTCCGGTGACGGCGGCTGGCGCGACCTTGACCGCGATGTGGCCGGGGAAATGGCCAAGCTCGGTTACCCGGTGGTGGGCATCGACACCCTGCGCTACTACTGGCAGCACAAGACGCCGGAACAGAGCGCAGCCGACCTGTCCGAGCTGATGCATCACTACCGCCAGAAGTGGGGCACCAAGCGCTTCGTGCTGACCGGTTATTCATTTGGTGCAGACGTACTGCCGGCCATCTATAACCGCCTGCCGGCCGAGGACCAGCAACGCGTCGATGCCGTTGTGCTGCTGGCCTTCGCTCGCAGTGGCAGCTTTGAGATCGAAGTTGAAGGCTGGCTGGGCAAGGAAGGCCAGGAAGCACCTACAGGCCCGGAAATGGCCAAACTGCCGGCGGCCAAGGTGGTGTGCGTGTACGGGGTGGAAGAAACCGACGAAAGCGGTTGTACCGACAAGACGGCCGTGGGCGAGCGTTTGAAGCTGCCGGGCGGCCATCACTTTGACGAAAACTACCCGGCACTGGCCAAGCGCCTGATCGACGAGATCGAGACGCGCCAAGGCAAGTCGAGTGTGGCGGAGCAGAACTGACGGGGGCGAGCGCCGCCTGCGGCGCATCGCCATGCTCATAGAGCCGCAAGTATCCAGTTGACCTGGCAGGCACCTGTGGGAGCGGCTTCAGCCGCGAACACCGGCGAAGCCGGTGCCCTACTCCGCGCTGCCTGTTTCGCGGATAAACCCACTCCCACAAGGATTGCGCATTTTTTCTGACTAGCAGTGTGGGCGCCTCTGTGGGAGCCTGATTCTGCTGTTTGTATCGTGGGTGACCTTCTTCGTCTAGCAATTTAGCCGCTGCGCCGAAGAACGCCGCCGCAAGTCGATTCAGCAGGCCATCGAATAAGGCGCAGCCGCCAACGCCTCGCAGCCCCAGGTGCGACGCCCAGGCAAGTTGGGCGCTTCCGCCTGATCAGGCGCTTTCTCGGGTAAACCCCTATCCTGTGGGA
>NZ_BBIU01000036.1 GCF_000730645.1 Pseudomonas parafulva NBRC 16636 = DSM 17004
ATGCTTCGCGGGTAAACCCGCACCCACAGGGGGGTATCGCATGCTTGCTAAATCAGTTTCCTGCGCTACAGCGCAGCCCCTGGGGCAGGGCTGTTTCCTCCCACCTGGCCACTCGTCTGGTCTACGCCTTCTGGGCTATTCCAGCACCGACCAAAGGCGCCTATGCTCGCCACGGCAAAAAACAATTACACGCGTGCGGCGTACAACACTGTCGGCAGCCCCTTGAGTGGAGCGTAGTTGCTGGGCATCAGGGAGCTTTCATGAATCAGCGTACCAAGCCGGCGCCTTCCGGCTTCAGTGACCAGCAACTGCATACCTTGTTCGAGTTGATCAGCGATGGCGTCTGGGATTGGGACGCCAATACCGGCTACGTTTACCGCAACCCAGGTTGGTACGCCATGCTCGGTTACCCCGTGCATTCCATGGACAACTCGGTGCTCACGTGGGAGAACGTTATACACCCAGAGGACTACCCCAGGGTGATGGCGCACTTCGATGCGTACATCAACCAGCGCAACGAGCGCTACCTGGTCGAGTATCGCTGCCGCTGCAGCGATGGCAGTTACCTGTGGATCGAGGATCGCGGCTATGTCATCGCCCGCAACCCGGATGGCTCGGTAGCCCGTATGCTCGGTGCTCACCGCGACATTGATGTTGGCAAGCGCCAGCTGGCGCAGCTGGAGCGTCGCAACCAGTCGCTCGAAGAGCTGGTTGCCGAGCGCACCCGTGAACTGTCGAAGGTCAATGAGCAGCTGCAACGCCAACTGAACGAGAACCGCGAGCTCGCCGAGCGCGATGCCCTGACCCGCCTTGCCAACCGCTACCGGCTGGAGGATTCGCTCAAGCGTGAGTGTGAGCGTGCCCAGCGCTTTCGCCAGCCGTTTTCGGTCATCGCCATGGACATGGACGACTTCAAGCCCATCAATGACCACTTCGGTCATGCCCGCGGTGATGCCGCCTTGGTACAGGTGGCCGACACCTTGCGCCACGGTTTGCGCGCTGCAGACCTGCTGGCCCGCTGGGGCGGTGACGAATTCGTGGTGGTACTGCCGCATACCACGCTGCCAGAGGCGAAAAGCCGTGCGGCCCAGTTACGCCAGGGCCTGGCGCAACTGGCGCCGGTGGGGGACTGGCCGCTGACCATGAGCTACGGTGTGGTGCAGTGGCAGGAGGGTGACGACCGCCAGTCGGTGCTGGCGCGTGCCGACAAGGCGCTCTACCGGGCCAAAGGGGCCGGCAAGAACGCCATTGCCGAGTAGCCTGCCAGGCGCAGGCAAAGGTTAGATGTGCAGTGCGTGCCCCAGGGCGCGCAACGCTGCCTCCTGCACCGCCTCACCCAACGTGGGGTGAGCATGGATGGTGCCCGCCACGTCTTCCAGGCGTGCGCCCATCTCCAGCGACTGGGCAAACGCCGTGCACAGCTCCGATACCGCCACGCCCACCGCCTGCCAGCCGACAATCAGGTGGTTGTCACGTCGTGCCACCACGCGTACGAAGCCGGTTTTCGACTCCAGGCTCATGGCCCGACCATTGGCGGCAAAAGGGAACTGCGCGACGATGCAGTCCAGGCCCTGAGCCTTGGCCTGTTCTGGCGTCGTGCCGGCTACCACCACCTCCGGGTCGGTGAAGCACACGGCGGCGATGGCAGCAGGCTCGAAGCGGCGAGCCTTGCCTGCGATCAGCTCGGCGACCATCTCGCCCTGGGCCATGGCACGGTGGGCCAGCATGGGCTCCCCTGCCACGTCGCCAATCGCCCACACATTGCGCATGCTGGTCTGGCACTGCGCGTCGATGGCGATGGCCGCGCCGTTCATCTTCAAGTCCAGGCATTGCAGGTTGTAGCCCTGGGTGCGTGGGCGACGACCCACTGCCACCAGTACCCTGTCGGCTTCCAGGCGCAGCAGCGCCCCTTGGCCGTCACGGGCCAGCAGGTTGCCGGCCTCATACGCTTCGACACTGTGATTGACGTGCACGGCGATACCCAGCGCCTTGAGCGACTCGGCCACCGGTGCGGTCAGTTCGCTGTCGTAGGTGGGCAGGATGCGTTCACGCGCCTCCACCACGCTGACCTGAGCGCCCAACTTGCGATAGGCGATACCCAGCTCCAGGCCGATGTAGCCCCCACCCACCACCACCAGGTGACGGGGCAGGGCCTGGGGCGACAGGGCTTCGGTGGACGAGATCACTGCCCCGCCCAGTGGCAGCATGGGCAGTTCGACGCTGCTGGAACCTGTGGCCAGCAACAGGTGCTCGCACTGGATGCGCTGGCCGTCGACCTCCACCTGCTTGCCGTCCAGAATCTTCGCCCAGCCGTGAATCACCTTTACCCCGTGCTTTTTCAGCAAGGCCGCAACACCGGTGGTCAGCCGGTCAACGATACCGTCTTTCCAGGCCACGCTGCGGCTGATGTCGAGCTGTGGCGAGCTGACGCTGATACCCAGTTGCGAGCCCGTTGCATAACCGGTGGCGTGGTGGAACTGTTCTGCCACGTGAATCAGCGCCTTCGAGGGAATGCAGCCGATGTTCAGGCACGTGCCGCCCAGTGCCTGCCCTTCGACCAGCACGGTCGGGATGCCCAACTGCCCGGCGCGGATGGCCGCCACGTAGCCGCCAGGGCCGCCGCCGATGATCAGCAGTGTCGTTTGAATGATCGGTTGCATGCTTACTCCACGAACAGGCAGGCGGGTTGCTCCAATAGGCCGCGCACGGCCTGGATGAACAACGCGGCGTCCATGCCATCGACCACCCGGTGGTCGAACGAGCTGGACAGGTTCATCATCTTGCGCACAACGATCTGGCCATCGACCACTACGGGCCGCTCGACCATGCGGTTCACGCCAACAATGGCCACTTCCGGCGTGTTCACCACCGGTGTGCTTACGATGCCGCCCAGTGCGCCCAGGCTGGTAAGGGTGATGGTGGAGCCGGTCAGCTCATCGCGGCTGGCCTTGTTGGTGCGCGCTGCATTCGCCACCCGTGCGATCTCGCCGGCATTGGCCCACAGGCTGCCGGCCTCGGCGTGGCGCAACACCGGCACCATCAGGCCGTTGTCGCCCTGGGTGGCGATACCCACATGCACCGCCCCATGGCGGGTGATCACCTGTGCTTCGTCGTCGTAGGTGGCGTTGATCTGCGGGAAATCGCGCAGCGCAACCACCAGTGCACGCACCAGAAACGGCAGCAAGGTCAGCTTGCCGCGGCTGTCGCCATGCTTGGCATTGAGTTGCTGGCGCAGGGCTTCCAGGGCCGTGACGTCGATTTCTTCCACATAACTGAAATGAGCGACCCGGCGCTTGGCGTCCTGCATGCGCTGGGCGATCTTGCGGCGCAGGCCGATGACCGGCACCTGCTCGCTGTCGGTGCGTTTGGCATAACCACCGGGTGCCTGCCCGGCAGCGCTGTGCGGCTTGCTCATGAAGCCATCGAGGTCCTCGTGCAGAATGCGCCCGGCCGGCCCGCTGCCGTGCACGTAGCGCAATTCGATGCCGGCATCCAGTGCACGCTTACGCACAGCCGGTGAGGCCAACGGCTTGTCGCCCGCCTGGCGCGGCACCAGGGCGGCAGCCTCATGCTCGGCCGCTTTCTGCGGTGCTGCCCGTACCGCCTGGGGCCTGGCCGCCTCAGGCACTGGCTCGGCGGCCTTGGCCTGCGGCGCGTCCGTGTGGTTGCCGTTGCCCTCCACCTCGATGCGGATCAGTTCACTGCCCACCGGCATCACTTCACCGGGTTGGCCGCCCAACGCCAGCACCTTGCCGCTGACCGGCGACGGGATTTCTACCGTAGCCTTGTCGGTCATGACATCGGCCACCACCTGGTCTTCTGCGATCACGTCGCCGACCTTCACGAACCACTCCACCAACTCCACCTGGGCGATGCCTTCGCCAATGTCCGGCATCTTGATGACGTGCGTACCCATTCAGACCTCCATGACCTTTTTCAATGCCGCGCCTACCCGTGAAGGGCCGGGGAAGTACGCCCATTCCTGGGCGTGCGGGTAGGGGGTATCCCAGCCGGTCACGCGCTGGGTCGGCGCTTCCAGGTGGTGGAAGCAGTGCTCCTGCACCAGCGACACCAGCTCGGCGCCAAAACCGCAGGTGCGGGTGGCTTCGTGCACCACCACGCAACGACCGGTCTTTTTCACCGAGTCGACGATGGTGTCCAGGTCCAGCGGCCACAGGCTGCGCAGGTCGATCACTTCCGCGTCGACACCGGTTTCCTCCGCAGCCACCTGGGCAACGTACACCGTGGTGCCGTAGGTGAGCACCGTCACATCACTGCCCGGGCGGGTGATCACGGCCTTGTCCAGCGGCACGCTGTAGTAGCCATCGGGCACGGCGCTTTGCGGGTGCTTGGCCCACGGTGTTACCGGGCGGTCGTGATGGCCGTCGAATGGCCCGTTGTACAGGCGCTTGGGCTCGAGGAAGATGACCGGGTCGTCGCACTCGATCGAGGCGATCAGCAGGCCTTTGGCGTCGTAAGGGTTGGAGGGCATGACGGTGCGCAGGCCGCATACCTGGGTGAACATCGCTTCGGGGCTCTGGCTATGGGTCTGGCCACCGTAGATGCCGCCGCCGCAGGGCATGCGCAGGGTCAGCGGGGCGATGAATTCGCCGGCAGAGCGGTAACGCAGGCGCGCCATTTCCGACACGATCTGGTCAGACGCAGGGTAGAAATAGTCGGCGAACTGGATCTCTACCACGGGGCGCAGGCCGTAGGCCCCCATCCCCACCGCCGTGCCGACGATGCCACTCTCCGAGATAGGCGCATCGAACACCCGGGCCTTGCCGTATTTGTTCTGCAGGCCTTCGGTGCAGCGGAACACGCCGCCGAAGTAGCCGACGTCCTGCCCGTACACGACCACGTTGTCGTCGCGCTCAAGCATGATGTCCATGGCCGAGCGCAGGGCCTGGATCATGGTCATGGTGGTGGTGGCCATGGCGGTTTCCGGGTTGATGCCGTTGGTATGGTCGTTCATCTCAAACCCCCAGTTCCTGGCGCTGACGGCGCAGGTGGTCGGGCATGTCCTTGTACACGTCCTCGAACATCGAGGCCGCGCTCGGGATGTGGCCGTTGGCCAGCGTGCCGTACTGCTCGGCTTCCTTCTGCGCGGCCAGCACGGCCGCTTCGAACTCGGCCGTGGTGGCCTGGTGTTCTTCCTCGGACCAGTGGCCGGTCTTGATCAGGTGCTGCTTCAGGCGGGCGATCGGGTCGCCCAGCGGGAAATGGCTCCAGTCGTCAGCGGGGCGGTACTTGGAAGGGTCGTCGGAGGTGGAGTGGGGGCCGGCGCGGTAGGTGACCCATTCGATCAGGCTCGGGCCCAGGCCGCGACGGGCGCGCTCGGCCGCCCAGCGCGAGGCCGCGTACACCGCGATGAAGTCGTTGCCGTCCACCCGCAGCGAGGCAATGCCACAGCCCACGCCCCGCCCGGCAAAGGTGGTGGACTCGCCCCCGGCGATGGCCTGGAAGGTCGAGATCGCCCACTGGTTGTTGACCACGTTGAGGATTACGGGGGCGCGGTAGACGTGGGCAAAGGTGAGGGCGGTGTGGAAGTCCGATTCTGCGGTGGCGCCATCGCCGATCCAGGCCGAGGCGATCTTGGTATCCCCCTTGATCGCCGAAGCCATCGCCCAGCCCACCGCCTGCACGAACTGGGTGGCCAGGTTGCCGCTGATGGTGAAGAAACCGGCCTCGCGTACCGAGTACATGATCGGCAGTTGGCGGCCTTTGAGCGGGTCACGTTCGTTGGACAGCAACTGGCAGATCATGTCGACCAGTGACACGTCGCGGGCAATCAGGATGCTTTGCTGGCGGTAGGTGGGGAAGCACATGTCGGTGCGGTTCAGCGCCAGCGCCTGGGCGCTGCCGATGGCTTCTTCACCCAGGCTCTGCATGTAGAAGGACATTTTTTTCTGGCGCTGGGCGACCACCATGCGGCTGTCGAAGATACGCGTCTTGAGCATGGCTCGCATACCTTGGCGCAGCACCTGCGGGTCGATGCCCTCGGCCCACGGGCCCTGGGCATTGCCGTGCTCGTCCAGCACGCGCACCAGGCTGCCCGAGAGGTCGGAGGTGTCGGCAGCGTCCACATCGACGGGAGGTTTACGGACCTGGCCCGCGTCGTTCAGGCGCAGGTAGGAAAAATCGGTCTGGCAGCCTGGCCGGCCTGTAGGCTCGGGCACATGCAAACGCAGGGGGGCGTACTCGTTCATGCTGTTTACGCTCGCTCGGGGTATTTGTTTTTGTGAGCTTTGAAGCGGTCGCGGCTGAGCACCGGCTTGTGACCAGTAGGTCAGCGTCACCTACATGGTAGTTGCCCTGCGGAAGAATTTTTCTCTCTAGTTGATTGCCTTTGCCGAACAGGCCAGATAAACATTCCGCATAAATACAATAAACCGGTGATTTTGTCTCATGCGCAAACTCGATCGTACCGATATCGGCATCCTCAACAGCCTGCAGGAAAACGCCCGCATCACCAATGCCGAGCTGGCCCGCTCGGTCAACCTGTCACCCACGCCGTGCTTCAACCGCGTGCGGTCGATGGAAGAACTGGGGGTGATTCGCCAGCAGGTCACGCTGCTGTCGCCTGAGGTGCTGGGGCTCGATGTGAATGTGTTCATCCATGTCAGCCTGGAAAAACAGGTCGAGCAGTCTCTGCACCGGTTCGAGGAAGAAATTGCCGAGCGCCCCGAAGTGATGGAGTGCTACCTCATGACCGGTGACCCGGACTACCTGCTGCGCGTGCTGCTGCCCAGCATCCAGGCCCTGGAGCGGTTTCTGGATTACCTCACGCGCTTGCCGGGCGTGGCCAATATCCGCTCAAGCTTTGCCTTGAAGCAGGTGCGTTACAAGACCGCGTTGCCGCTGCCGCCAAATGGTCTGACCTTGCGCGAATAACGGTGGTCCAAGGCTGTCGGCGCCCTACGGCGCCCGACACTATTGTGATTCGCAAGCGGGGCCTGCAAACCGGCAACATTTGCCATTATGCTGCTAGCACCCACCGCCTGTTGACGAGGGAGCCTGAAGGGACGTATGCGCACTATCTGGAAGCCGTTTCAGTCGTTGTATTTTGCTGCGCTGATGATGTTGATCGGCTCGGGCCTGCTCAGTACCTACCTGGCCTTGCGCCTGGCGGCCGACCATGTCGACAGCCTGTGGGTGGGTGCGCTGATGGCGGCCAACTACTTTGGCCTGGCCGTGGGCGGCAAGGTCGGCCACCGGCTGATCGGCCGGGTGGGGCACATCCGCGCCTACGCCACCTGTGCCGGCATCGTCGGCGCGGCGGTGCTGGGCCACGGCCTGACCAACTGGCTGCCGGCCTGGGTGGGGCTGCGCATGATCGTCGGCCTCGGCATGATGTGCCAGTACATGGTCATCGAAAGTTGGCTGAACGAGCAGGCGGACGTCAAATACCGGGGTGCCGTGTTCAGCGGGTACATGATCGCGTCTTATCTGGGCCTGGTACTTGGCCAGTTGATCCTGGTGGTACACCCGGAGCTCGGCCCTGAATTGCTGATGTTGGTGGCGATGTGTTTTGCCCTGTGCCTGGTGCCGGTCGCCATGACCCGCCGCATCCACCCCGCACCGTTACGGCCGGCCCCCATGGAGCCCAGGTTCTTCATCAAGCGGGTGCCGCAGTCGCTCAGTACCGTATTGGGGGCGGGGCTGATCGTAGGCTCGTTCTATGGCCTCGCGCCCCTGTACGCGGCCAGCCAGGGGCTGAGCACCGAGCAGGTCGGCCTGTTCATGGGTAGCTGCATTTTCGCTGGCCTGGTGGTGCAGTACCCCTTGGGCTGGTTGTCCGACCGCTACGACCGGGCTGTGCTGATCCGCAGTGTGGCAGGCGGGCTGGCGCTGGTGGCAGCGCCGTTGGCCATTCTGCCCAGCGTGCCGCTGGAGTTGTTGTTCGGTATCGGCTTTCTGGTGTCGCTGCTGCAATTCTGCCTGTACCCGCTGGCGGTTGCGTTTTCCAACGACCATGTGGAAAGCGAACGGCGCGTGTCGCTGACGGCCATGCTGCTGGTCACCTATGGCGTGGGGGCATGTATCGGCCCGTTGGCGACCGGCGTGCTGATGAAGCTGCTGGGTGTGCAGATGCTGTATGCCTTCTTCGTGTTCTTTGCCCTGGTGCTGGTATGGCGTATCCGCCCCAAAGCGGTTACCGGGCTGCACCAGGTGCAGGACGCGCCACTGGGCCACGTGGCAATGCCGGCCGCTGGCTCGCCGCTGTCGGCAGCACTGGACCCGAGGGTGGATGGGCAGACGGTGCAGGATGTGATGCAGGCCCCGGTGGCGGCAGAAGACACCGAAGCTCCCGAAAAGCAACCGGAGCAACCCGCAAACGATAGGGAATCTGCCAGATAGGGACGGTGGGGCTCGCCTGGCCCTGTCGGCCTTTTGGCGACGGGTTCACCCGCTGGTGTTTGCGGGTGAACCCTTCAGCCCTCAATAGTCGTCTTTGTCGAACCGCCGTGCTTCGCGCTGCAGTTGGTACACGAAGCTTTCCACCTTACGCTGCGCAGGGCCGCTCAGGTTATGGAAGCGCACGCCGGCAAACGTGGTGTTGATGCGTTCTTCGTAATGCAGGTGGCGCAACTCGACCATGGTGTCGACCAGGCCAAGCGGGCTGCCCGCCTTGAACCGCTCGTACACCTGGCCCAGTTGCAGGCGGTCTTCGACATTGCCGTCGAAACGCAGCTTGCAGCCCGTGGCCGACACGTCCAGCAGTTTGCCGCGCAGGGCGCCATTGCCTTTGAGGTGGCTGCCGTCGAGGATGATGTCGACCAGTTGCGACAGTTTCAGCGCGGCGCGGAAAGCGTTGCGGCGCTGGTGGTAGGTCATCTCGACCGGCAGGGCACCCACGTAGCAGCGGTGCCCGTTGACTTCGCTGATCTTCAGCGCATGGTCGCATTCCCAGGCGATACGCACGCCATCATGGAAACCTTCGACGCGAAAGTGCTCGCCGTTCTCGATGAACTTCTCGCCATCGCGGGGGATCATTTCATCCAATGCGAGGGTGTTGCCTTCACGGTCCACGTGCACCACGTAACTCTGGAAGCGGTGGCCGCGGTCGTGGAAGGTGATGATCAGTGGGTCGTGGCTTTCCTGAAGCTGCCGCAGGTTGGCCGCAATTTCCAAAGGGGTGGTCAACACCTTTGGCGGTTGCGGGGCATCGGATTCATTGAACACGGCTTATCGGTCTCCAGGCAAAAGCGACACAGGCAAATTAGCGGCATTTTGCCAGTATGTACGGTGCCTTGATAGAAAAATCACACTTGGTTGAGGGCGCGCGGTTTGGCCAGAGGTGAGGTGTTGCCACGGCTGTTGTACAGCGATGGAGAATCGCCGCCCATGAGGATACGCACCTGGTTGTTGGTGACGTGTTGCTGGACCTGAATGATGCGGCCGTTGGTCTGGTTGACCTGTTGGCACGCTTCCATCAACTGCGAGAGCATGTCCAGGCGCTGCAGCATGGCCTCGCCATGCACGGAAGTGTCAGCGACTGCCTGCACGCCGGCCCGGTCTGCGCTCAGCCCCAGGCTGACCAGCAACTGGCTGCGGCGCTGGCCGTGCTGTTCGAGCAGAATGATCAACGACTGCTTGCGAGCGAGAATCTGCTCCAGCAAGGGCATGTCGCGACCATGCAGGGCCACCGCCTCGTTCTGCAGCAGCTCGAGCAGCTCCTGCATGGGGGCGATGTCTTCTTCGATCAGTTGCAGCAGGGTAGTGTCGTGCATGGCTAACTCTTGGTTTTTTCAAGCGTCCATGAAGTCAGCGCACCGAGCGGTCAGCGCTGTGCTTCAAAATTCAGCAGCTTGCTGGCGACCCGGCCGGCATCGACCTGGTAGCTGCCGTCGGCGATGGCCTGTTTCAGCTCGGCCACACGGGCGTTGTTGACCACGGGCTCATCACGCAGCTTGTCGCTGATCTTTTGCAATTGTTGGGCCTCAGGGCTCAGGTGCACCGTCTCGCCACTGGCGCTGGTGTCTTTTACCGCTTCTTGGCTGGCCGCCGGTTTTTCGGCGCTGCCGGGTGCGCTGTTACCGCGCACACCGCCCGTTACGGACGGGGAATTATTCAAACGACTGAAGTCGATGACCATGATCAGAAACCTCTGGGTTTATGGACGCTTGCCTTGTTTTCGGCCAACCCGCAATAAACTTTAGGCACAAAATGCGTGGCCGGCGTTCCGTCAGCACACAACCCGATTTCTGACACAGTTTAGAAAAAGCGCCTCCTCACCGCCAGTACCCTCCGGCCGCTGGCCTACATGCTAACCTCGACCTGGCCCGGGCCGGTCACCATGGCTTTTACCACGCGCTTGGAATTGAGGTTGCGCACCCGTATCTGTTCGCTGAGGCCTCCCTTGCTCAAGGCTTCGCCCGGCATGCGCACGCTCAGGCTGCCGCTGCGGGCCACGATTACCACGTGGTCGCCTTTGCGCACCACTTCGGCCTGCTCAAGGTGTTGCGGGGTCAGTACCTGGTCGATCACCGTGGGCCGCAGCATTTTCATGCCCACCGCCTGGTCCAGTTCAGTCAGAAAGCCCTGGCCCAGCGTGCCCACATCGCGTTCGCGCAGGGCAACATCGCCGGCGCCCACCACGTTGTCGCGCCTGAGGGGGCGTGTGACCACCACCACGTCCCGGAACAGGCGCACGGTTGCCGGCACGAATACTGTCCATGGCGCCGCGCTGTCGCAGCGCACGCGCACGGTCACCCGGCCAAGCGGTACGTTGGGGCTTTCCAGTGACGCGTCAAGCGCCTGACTGCACAGTGGCATGCGCAGGCGAGGGTCCAGCGGGTTGACCTGGATTTCGTAACGCCCCGCCGTCTGGGTGGTGGCCAGATAATCTTCAACGGTGAATTCAAGAAACCCTTGGGTGACACCGATAAGCTGTTCAGGCATGGTGAACGCGTCCGCCAACGTGCGAACAGGCACCAGCAGGCACAGCGTGGCCAGCAAGCCGGTCAGCAGGCGCGTCAGTCGTCGGGAAAATGTCGTTTTCGTGTACATGGCGCTCAAAAAAGCAAAGCCCGTGCCGACTCACCTGGTGAGTTGCAACGAATGGCTGAAAGGTTAAGGAGTCTGGCATGGCGGGGGTTATGGATTCGGTCAACCAGCGCACACAGCTGGTAGGGCAGAATCGCCTGGAACTGCTGCTGTTCCGCCTCAATGGCGAGCAGCTTTATGGCATCAACGTTTTCAAGGTCAGAGAAGTGCTGCAGTGCCCTGCACTGACCCTGCTGCCCAAGGCCCACCCGGTGGTGCGGGGTGTGGCCAACATTCGCGGGGCGACCATCCCGATCCTCGACCTGTCGATGGCCACCGGTTTGCGGCCGCTGCAGGAGGACACGCGCAGCAGCTTCGTGATCATCACCGAGTACAACACCAAGACCCAGGGCTTTCTGGTGCATTCGGTAGAGCGCATCGTCAACATGAACTGGGAGGAGATCCATCCGCCACCCAAGGGCACTGGCCGCGACCATTACCTGACTGCCGTCACCCGTGTGGACAACCGCATGGTCGAGATCATCGACGTGGAAAAGGTACTGGCCGAGGTGGCGCCGTCTTCGGAGTCGGTGTCCGCCGGGGTGGTGGACGCCGAAGTGCAGGACAAGGCCGTGCTGTTGCGGGTGCTCACCGTCGACGATTCGTCGGTGGCGCGCAAGCAGGTCAGCCGTTGCCTGCAAACGGTCGGTGTGGAGGTTGTGGCACTAAATGATGGTCGCCAGGCTCTCAACTACCTGCACCAACTGGTGGAGGAGGGCAAGAAGCCCGAAGAGGAGTTCCTGATGATGATCTCCGACATCGAAATGCCGGAGATGGACGGCTACACCTTGACCGCAGAAATCCGCAGCGACCCACGCATGCAAAAACTGCACATCTGCCTGCATACTTCGCTGTCCGGGGTATTCAACCAGGCGATGGTGAAAAAAGTGGGCGCCGACGACTTCCTGGCCAAGTTCAGGCCGGATGACCTGGCCCAGCGTGTGGTCGACCGGATCAAGGCAACGCATTGAAAGCAGCCGGGGCAAGCCCCGGCCACAGTGATTGAAAAGAGGCGGCAGTAGTGTCTACGGGTAATTTGGATTTCGAACAGTTCCGGGTATTCCTGGAGAAAGCCTGTGGCATTCTGCTGGGCGAGAATAAGCAATACCTGGTGTCCAGCCGTCTCAACAAGCTGATGGAACAGCAGGGCATCAAGAGCCTGGGCGAGCTGGTGCAGCGTATCCAGACCCAGCCGCGCAGCGGCCTGCGCGAACAGGTGGTGGATGCGATGACCACCAACGAAACCTTGTGGTTTCGCGATACCTACCCGTTCGAGGTGCTGAAGAACAAGGTCATCCCCGAGTTCATCCGCGCCAACCCGGGGCAACGCCTGCGCATGTGGTCGGCCGCGTGCTCGTCGGGGCAGGAGCCGTACTCCATTTCGATGGCCATCGACGAGTTCGAACGCAGCAACCTGGGCCAGTTGAAGATGGGGGCGCAAATTGTCGCCACCGACCTGTCAGGCACCATGCTGACCAACTGCAAGGCCGGTGAGTACGACAGCCTGGCCATCGCGCGCGGCCTATCCCAAGAGCGCTTGCAACGGTACTTCGAGACCAAGGGGCCAGGGCGCTGGGCGGTCAAGCCCGCGATCCGCAGCCGGGTCGAATTCCGCTCGTTCAACCTGCTGGACAGCTACGCCAGCCTCGGCAAGTTCGATGTGGTGTTCTGCCGCAACGTGCTGATCTACTTCTCGGCCCAGGTGAAGAAAGACATCCTGCTGCGCATTCACAGCACGCTGAAGCCGGGCGGGTACCTGTTCCTCGGTGCCTCCGAAGCCCTTAACGGCCTGCCTGACCACTACCAGATGGTGCAATGCAGCCCGGGTATCATCTACCAGGCCAAATAAAGTACTTCAGGCCGGCAACCAGGGTTGCCGGCCTTTTTCGTTGCAGGTGCTGTCAATTTTTTGTTTTGCCACTTATGGCGCCCTGCAATTGCCGCTTTCGGCACGCCTGGCGGCAGCCCTTTGCCGCTTTTCTGGCATCACGGTTGGCGCACTTCTCGCTCAGCCCCCCTATCTAAAGGCTTTCGGCCGATTGGCACAGCCTTTGCTATAGCTTGCTCAACGTAATTCCGGTCAACCTCTGAAGGTTTCCCCGATATGAGCATCAGCTTCGACAAGGCGCTTGGCATCCACGAGAAGGCCCTGGGCTTCCGCGCCCAACGTGCCGAGGTATTGGCCAACAACATCGCCAACGCCGACACGCCCAACTACAAGGCCCGTGACATGGATTTCGCCTCGGTACTGGCTGCCGAGAGCGAGAAACAGCAGAACAATGGGCGCATCGGCCTGGAGCGGACCAACAGCCGGCACATCGAAGCCGAAGGCATGGCACTGGCGGACGACAGCCTCAAGTTCCGCACGCCGGCGCAGCCCTCGATCGACCAGAACACCGTGGATGCGCAGATCGAGCAGTCCAACTACACCGAGAATGCCATCGGCTTCCAGGCCAGCTTCACGCTGCTCAACAGTAAATTCAAAGGGCTGGTTTCGGCCCTGCGGGGAGAATGACCATGTCGCTGTCCAGTGTCTTCAACATTGCCGGTAGCGGCATGAGCGCGCAGAACACGCGCCTGAACACCGTTGCCTCCAACATCGCCAACGCCGAAACCGTGTCTTCGAGCATCGACCAGACTTACCGCGCCCGCCACCCGGTGTTCGCCACCACGTTCCAGAACGCGCAGGCCGGCAGCAGCCAGTCGCTGTTCGAAGACCAGGGCGAAGCCGGGCAGGGCGTGCAGGTGACCGGCATTGTCGAGGACCAGAGCAACCTGGAGGCACGCTACGAGCCGAACCATCCAGCCGCCAACAAGGACGGGTATGTGTACTACCCCAATGTCAATGTGGTGGAAGAGATGGCCGACATGATTTCTGCCAGCCGTGCGTTCCAGACCAATGCCGAGCTGATGAACACCGCCAAAAGCATGATGCAGAAGGTCCTGACCCTGGGCCAGTGATAGGAAGCCGACATGACCACCACCAACTCCACGGCTGACGTCGGTAGTGCCTACCTGACGTCGCTGCAGCAACAGCAGAGCAAGAACAACAGCAACACCGGTGCGGCCGGCAGCGCCCTGGGCAAGGACGCGTTCCTGCAGTTGCTGGTTACCCAGATGAAAAACCAGAACCCGCTCGATCCCCAGCAGAACGGCGAGTTCGTGGCCCAGTTGGCACAGTTCAGCAGCCTTGAAGGTATTCAGACGCTCAACAGTTCGGTGACCTCCATCGCTGCTGCGTTCCAGTCCTCCCAGGCCTTGCAGGCCTCATCACTGGTAGGCCGCAACGTGATGGTGCAAACCGACAAGGCCATGGTGGACACCAGCAAGGACATGAAAGGCTCGGTGAACCTGACCGCGTCCAGCACCGCCACTTCGGTGGGGGTGTACGACAAGGATGGCAAGCTGGTGCGCACGCTCGAGCTGGGTAGCCAGGCGGGCGGCAAGGTCGATTTCACCTGGGATGGCAAGGACGACGACGGCAAGGCGCTGGCGGCGGGCACCTATTCGTTCAAGGCCACGGCCTCGGTCGACGGCACCGCCACCGCCATGACCACCAACCTGCCGGCCAGTGTCACCAGCGTGACCATGGGCAGCAATGGCGCAGAAATGACGCTCAACCTCGCCGGGCTGGGCAGTGTTCCGCTCTCCAAAATCCAGAGCATCGGCATCTAGGGCCTTCAGCAACCTTCAGGAGTTAGCACATGTCTTACAACATCGGCCTTAGCGGCCTCAACGCAGCGAACAAGGCCCTGAACGTCACCGGCAACAACATTGCCAACGTCGCCACCACCGGCTTCAAGTCGTCCCGTGCCGAATTCGCCGACCAGTATTCCAGCTCCATTCGGGGTACCAGCGCCGGGCGCACCACCATCGGTACCGGGGTGACCACCGCGGCGGTGTCGCAGCGCTTCACTTCGGGCAACATCAACGGCACCGGCCAGGCGCTGGACATGGCCATCGACGGCAACGGCTTTTTTGCCTTGAACGACAACGGCTCGAAAATCTACACCCGCGCCGGTGCGTTCTACAGCGACAAGCAGGGCTTCGTGGTCAACTCGTCTGGTGCGAACCTGCAAGGGTATGCTGTGGATGCCAACGGCCAGATCATCCAGGGTGTGCTGACCAACCTGCAAATCGACACCGCCAACCTGACCCCCAAGGCCACTGGCAAGATCGAGCAGACCATCAACCTGAAGTCCAGCGATGCGGCGCCCACCGTTACCCCGTTCGACCCGTCCGATGTGAAAAGCTACAACTACACGTTCAGCAGCGACGTGTATGACAGCCAGGGCAATGCGCATCAGCTGAACCAGTACTTCCTCAAGGACGACACGTCCAACTCCTGGAAGATGTACACCACCATCGACGGCCGCAACCCCACCGACCCGACCTCCACCCAGCCACTGATCAATGACTTGCCGTTCAAGTCCGACGGCACACTGAACGCCGATGGCCTGACTGCAGGGCCGGTGACCGGCGGCCTGAGCGTTAATGCCAACAAAACCTTCAACCTCGACAATTGGATCCCTGCGCAGAAAAACGCTGCTGGCCAGTGGTCGTCCAATGGCGCGAGCGCCAATGCCGGTGGTATCAGCCTGGACATGCTCAAGACCACACAGTACAACGCGGCCTCTGCCGTAACTGCCAAGAACCAGGACGGTTTCGCCACCGGTGAGCTGTCGGGCCTGAACGTCGACAAGAGCGGTGTGCTGTTTGCCAGCTTCACCAACGGCCAGAACAAGGTCATCGGCCAGGTGGCCGTCGCCAGCTTCGCCAACATGCAGGGGCTTACCCCGATTGGCGGTACCAACTGGCAGGAGTCCTACTCGTCGGGCGTGCCGGTGATCGGTGCGCCAGACACCGGCACCCTGGGCCAGATTGCCGGCGCTTCGCTGGAAGACTCCAACGTCGACCTCACCGGTGAGCTGGTCAACCTGATCAAGGCCCAGAGCAACTACCAGGCCAACGCCAAGACCATCTCCACTGAAAGCACCATCATGCAGACCATCATCCAGATGAGCTGAGTGAGGTAGCGCCGCCGGGTGACCGGCGGCGGTTGGAGGGGTATGTAATGAACAAGGCATGGGCGCTGGCCCTGCTCACGGCCCTGGGGGTTGGCTTGGCCCTATCGGCCTATGCGGCACCCAGGCCTTTCTATCTTTGGCAGAGCGTGGCCACCGGCCGCTATTTCTGCACCGAGAACAATCCGGGCCCAGGCTGGATGAAGTTTTCGGGGCCTTACAACAACGCGGCCTGCCGCGATCAGTGATGCAACCTGCCTTCTGCAGCCCGACGACAACAAACTGACACTGCTAAGCCCTGAACGGGCTGTAGCGCCCGATTCTAAAGGCTTGCAAAGCTGGTTCGATTTTTGCTTTACCCTGCCCAGGTGACAGCGCGGCAGTGGCGCGCGGAGGAAATGCTGTGGACAAACTGCTTTATGTGGCCATGACCGGTGCCAGCCAGAATGCCCTGGCGCAAAAGGCTCATGCCAACAACCTGGCGAACGTATCCACCAACGGTTTTCAACGGGACCTGGAACAGGCCCGCTCGATGCCGGTGTTTGGTGACAGCTTTCCGGCGCGTGCTTTTGCCATGACCGAGCGCCCGGCAACCGACTTCAGCGAAGGGCCGATGGTTGAAACCGGCCGTGACCTGGATGTGGCGGTTACCGGCAAAGGGTTTATCGCCGTGCAGGCCCCTGACGGCAGCGAAGCGTACGTGCGCACCGGTAGCCTGAACATCGACGCCCTGGGCGTGCTGCGTGCCGGCAACGGCATGCCGGTGATCGGCAATGGCGGCCCCATTGCCATCCCGCCCGAGCAGAAGGTGGAAGTGGGGGAAGACGGCACCATCAGTATCCGATCCATGGGTGAAGGCCCACGGGTGATGGCTGAAGTGGACCGCATCAAGCTGGTCAACCCGGACACCAAAGGCATGACCAAAGGGCTGGACGGCTTGATCCATACCGCTTCCGGGCGGCCCGCCGATGCCGACGTCAATGTGCGGGTGGTGTCGGGTTTTCTGGAAGGCAGCAACGTCAACGCCGTCGAGGAAATGACCTCGGTGCTGGCGTTATCCAGGCAGTTCGAACTGCACGTCAAGATGATGAACACGGCCAAGGAAGGCGACGAAGCCATGGCTCGGGTTTTGCAAATCGGCTAATCACATTTGAACGGGTGCCGTAAAACAGGCGCGCGAGGAGAACACACATGCTTCCAGCCCTTTGGGTCGCCAAGACGGGTTTGTCCGCCCAGGACACCAACCTGACGGTCATTTCCAACAACCTGGCCAACGTGTCCACCACCGGCTTCAAGCGTGACCGTGCCGAGTTCCAGGACCTGCTGTACCAGATCCGTCGCCAGCCTGGCGCCCAGTCGACCCAGGACAGCGAACTGCCTTCCGGCCTGCAGGTGGGTACGGGCGTGCGCATCGTCGGCACCCAGAAGAGCTTCGTGGCCGGCAGCCTGCAGACCACCGAGAACCCCTTGGACATGGCGGTCAACGGCCGTGGCTTCTTCCAGATCCTGCAACCTGACGGCACCGTTTCGTACACCCGTGACGGCACCTTCCACCTGAACTCCGATGGCCAGATCGTCACCGCCAACGGTTACGCGCTGGAGCCTGCGGTGGTGGTGCCCAACGACGCACAGACCTTCACCGTGGGCCAGGACGGCACCGTGTCGATCACCACTGCCGGCAACCCGGCTGCACAGGTGATCGGCAACATCCAGACCGCCGACTTCATCAACCCGGCCGGCCTGCAGGCCATCGGCGGCAACCTGTTCCTGGAAACCGCGGCCAGTGGCGCGCCCCAGGTGGGTACCCCGGGCCTGAACGGCTTCGGTACCACCCTGCAGCAAACCCTGGAGAACTCTAACGTCAGCACCGTGGAAGAACTGGTCAACATGATCACCACCCAGCGTGCCTACGAGATGAACTCCAAGGTGATCTCCACCGCCGACTCCATGCTGCAGTTCGTGACCCAGCAGCTGTAACCCTTGCAACCCCGTTGCACCCGTGAGGTAAGCATCATGAATCGTCTGTTGTCCGTTTTCGCCCTGGGCGGGGCGGTGTTGCTGGCAGGTTGTGTCGCCCCGGTGGCCAAGCCCAACGACCCGTACTATGCGCCGGTACTGCCGCGCACCCCATTGCCGGCAGCGGCCAACAACGGCTCGATCTACCAGGCCGGGTTCGAACAGAACCTGTATGGCGACCGCAAGGCCTTCCGCGTGGGTGACATCATCACCATCACGCTGAATGAACGCACCTCGGCCAGCAAGAACGCCGGCTCGCAGATCCAGAAGAACAGCAAGGCCAACCTGGGCCTTACGTCGCTGTTCGGCGGCAAGCCCAATACCAACAACCCGTTCGGCGGTGGCGACCTGTCGCTGGACGCCGGCTACAGTGGCGACCGCACCACCAAGGGCGACAGCAAGGCCACCCAAGGCAACACCCTGACCGGTTCGGTGACCGTCACCGTGGCCGAGGTGCTGCCCAACGGCATCATCGCCGTGCGCGGCGAGAAGTGGCTGACGCTCAATACCGGTGAAGAACTGGTGCGCATTGCCGGCCTGATCCGGGCGGATGACATCGCCACCGACAACACCGTACCGTCCACCCGGGTAGCCGATGCGCGCATCACCTATTCCGGTACCGGCTCGTTTGCCGACGCCAGTCAGCCCGGCTGGCTGGACCGCTTCTTCATGAGCCCGCTTTGGCCCTTCTGAGTACACACACCATGCTCAACCTGAGGCAGCTGATTGCCGCAACCTTGCTCCTGTCCTGCGCCTTTGCCGCGCAGGCCGAGCGCTTGAAGGACATCGCCAGTATTTCCGGCGTGCGCTCCAACCAGCTGATCGGTTACGGCCTGGTGGTGGGGCTCAACGGCACGGGTGACCAGACCACCCAGACGCCGTTCACCCTGCAAACCTTCAACAACATGCTGTCGCAGTTCGGTATCAAGGTGCCGGCCGGGTCTGGCAACGTGCAGTTGAAGAACGTGGCGGCGGTGTCGGTGCACGCTGACCTGCCGGCGTTCGCCAAGCCGGGCCAGGTGGTGGACATCACGGTGTCGTCGATCGGTAACTCCAAGAGCCTGCGCGGCGGCAGCCTGCTGATGACGCCGCTCAAGGGTATCGACGGCAACGTCTACGCCATCGCCCAGGGCAACCTGGTGGTGGGCGGTTTCGACGCCGAGGGCCGCGACGGGTCCAAGATCACTGTCAACGTACCGTCTGCTGGCCGTATTCCAGGCGGGGCCAGTGTCGAGCGTGCAGTGCCGAGCGGGTTCAACCAGGGCAACACCCTAACCCTGAACCTGAACCGCCCCGACTTCACCACCGCCAAGCACATCGTCGACAAGGTCAACGAACTGCTCGGCCCAGGTGTGGCCCAGGCGCTGGACGGTGGTTCGGTGCGGGTCAGCGCGCCCATGGACCCCAGCCAGCGGGTGGACTACCTGTCGATTCTGGAAAACCTCGAAATCGACCCCGGCCAGGCCGTGGCCAAGGTCATCATCAATTCGCGTACCGGTACCATCGTCATCGGCCAGAACGTCAAGGTGTCGCCTGCGGCGGTCACCCACGGCAGCCTGACCGTCACCATCACCGAAGACCCTATCGTCAGCCAGCCAGGGCCGCTGTCCAACGGCCAGACCGCCGTGGTGCCGCGCTCCCGGGTGAACGCCGAGCAGGAGGCCAAGCCGATGTTCAAGTTCGGCCCGGGTACCACGCTGGATGAAATTGTCCGGGCGGTGAACCAGGTGGGCGCAGCGCCCGGTGACCTGATGGCCATCCTTGAAGCCCTGAAACAGGCCGGCGCGTTGCAAGCCGACCTGATCGTGATCTGAGGACGCCACTGATGAACAGCAAGAGCCTGGTGTCTGGCAGTGGCGACAGTGGTGCCTTCACCGACCTCAACCGCCTCAACGCCCTCAAGCACGGGGACCGCGACAGCGCCGCCAACGTGCGCAAGGTGGCCCAGGAATTCGAATCGCTGTTCATCAGCGAAATGCTCAAGGCTTCGCGCAAGGCCAGCGATGTGCTGGCCGACGACAACCCGATGAACACCGAGACGGTGAAACAGTACCGCGACATGTACGACCAGCAGTTGGCCGTGAGCATGTCCCGCGAGGGCGGTGGCATCGGCCTGCAGGATGTGCTGGTGCGCCAGTTGACCAAGAGCCGTGGCACCTCTGCCAACACCAGCCCGTTCCCGCGTGGCGAAAGCGGCGGCCCGGCGTTGTGGGGCAACAAGGTGGCAGCGCCGGTGCACGGCAATGATGCCGTTGGCACCCGCAACGATGTGGCCGCGCTGAATGCGCGGCGCCTGGCGTTGCCGAGCAGGCTCACCGACCGCCTGCTGGCAGGCATCGTGCCGTCTGCTACCGCAAGCGACGCCGCTACTGTCAACACCGCCGCCGTGCCTGCCCGTGATGGCCAGCAGCCGGCCAGGGCCTTTGCGGTGCCGGATAACGGCTTGCGCATCGTCGGCCGTGCAGTTGCCCAGCCGCCGCTGGCCCCCAACAAGGCGTTCAGCGACAGCGACACGTTCATCGCCACCATGCTGCCCATGGCCGAACAGGCGGCCAAGCGCATCGGTATCGACCCGCGCTACCTGGTGGCCCAGGCAGCGCTGGAAACCGGTTGGGGCAAATCGGTGATGCGCAACAGCGACGGCAGCAGCAGCCACAACCTGTTCGGCATCAAGGCCACCGGTAATTGGCAGGGTGAGCAGGCGAGGGCGATCACCAGCGAGTTCCGCGACGGGCAGTTCGTCAAGGAAACGGCCGCCTTCCGCAGCTACGACTCCTACCAGGACAGCTTCCACGACCTGGTCACCTTGTTGCAGAGCAATTCACGCTATCAAGATGCACTCAACTCGGCCGATAACCCCGAACAGTTTGCACGCGAGCTGCAAAAAGCAGGTTATGCGACCGACCCGGGCTATGCGAAGAAGATCATCAGCATTGCCCAGCAGATGCAGAACACCCCGCAATACGCCATGGCTGGCAGACCCACGAATCTTTAAAAGGACTAAATCATGTCGAGCCTGATTTCCATCGGCCTGAGTGGCCTGAGTGCCAGCCAGGCGGCCTTGTCGGTAACCAGTAACAACATCGCCAACGCTGCCACCAGCGGCTATTCGCGCCAGCAGGCGATGCAGCAGGCGGGCCCGTCGCAGTACATCGGTGCGGGGTTTCTGGGCAGTGGCACCACACTGGCCGACGTGCGCCGGGTGTACAGTGCCTACCTGGACAACCAGCTGCAGACCGCCACGTCGCTGCAGGCCGATTCGGCTGCCTTCCAGGACCAGATCACCAGCGTCGACAAACTGCTGGCCGACCGCGACACCGGCATCAGCTCGGTGCTCACCGCGTTTTTCTCGGCCTTGCAGACAGCATCCGCCAAGCCAGGTGACGTCGCTTCGCGGCAATTGCTGCTGACCCAGGCGCAAACCCTGAGCAACCGCTTCAACGCCGTCAGCACCCAGCTGACCCAGCAGAACGAAGTGATCAACTCACAGCTCGATACGCTGGCCGGGCAGGTCAACAAGCTCACCACCAGCATCGCCGAGTACAACAAGCAGATCGTCGCGGCCACGGCCACTGGCAGTACCCCCAACAACCTGCTCGATGCCCGCAGCGAAGCGGTGCGCCAGTTGAATGGGCTGGTGGGCGTGACCGTGCAGGAGCGCGAAGGTAACTACGATGTCATTCTGGGCAGCGGCCAGTCGCTGGTCACCGGCGGCAAGGCCAACCCCCTGTCGGTACAGCCGGGGGTGGCGGACAAGAGCCAGGCCACCCTGCGCATCAACTATGAGTCGTTCAGCTCGGACGTGACCTCGGTCGCCACCGGCGGCACCATTGGCGGCCTGCTGCGCTACCGTCAGGATGTGCTGACCCCGTCCATGAACGAGCTGGGCCGCGTTGCCCTGGTGGTCACTGACAGCATCAACAGCCAGCTGGGCCAGGGCCTGGATGCCAACGGTCAGTTTGGCAGCTCGCTGTTCACCAGCATCAACAGCGCCTCTGCCATCGCCCAGCGTAGCCTGGCGTCGTCCAACAACAGCGCGGGCTCCGGCAACCTCGACGTGACCATCGCCAACAGTGGCGCGGTCAGTACCTATGACTACGAGGTCAAGTTCACCAGCGCCAACCAGTACAGCGTGCGCCGTTCCGACGGCACCAGCATGGGTTCGTTCGACCTCAATGCCGACCCTGCGCCGGTGATCGACGGCTTCAGCCTCTCGCTCAAAGGCGGGGCGTTGGCGGCAGGCGACAGCTTCAAGGTGATCCCCACCCGGTCGGCGGCAGGTGCCATCAATACGGTGCTCACCGATGCCAACAAGCTGGCCTTCGCCGGCCCGGTCAGTGCCACCACCGGCAGTGGCAACAGCGGTACCGGCACCATCACTCAGCCTACGCTGGGCCAGCCCCTGAATATTTATGGCGGCGCCGACAATGCCCTTGTGCAGCAGGCGATTCGCGACTCCATGCCGGTACGGGTGGTGATGGACACCGCCAGCGGTGGCTCCCAGGGTTACAAGGTGTTCGATGCCAAGGGCACGCAAATCGGTACCGGCACCGTGGTGCCGGGGCAGGACAACAAGCTCTCCATCTCGGTGCCCATGCGCGACGGGGCTGGCAACCCGATTGTCGATGGCAGCGGCAACCCGCGCACCTTCGCGCTGGAAACCACCGTTGGCGGCAGCCCGGCAGCCAACGACAGCTTTACCCTGTCGTTCAATGCCGATGGCAAGGCGGACAACCGCAACGCCACGGCTCTGCTGGGCTTGCAGACCAAGTCTACGGTCAATACCGGGTCCGGCGGTGGCACCAGCTTCACCTCGGCCTATGCGTCGTTGGTCGAGCGGGTAGGGGCCAAAGCCAGCCAGGCCACCATCGATACCACCGCCACCCAGGCGGTGCTCAAGTCGGCCAGCGAAAGCCGCAGTGCGGTGTCTGGGGTGAACCTGGACGACGAGGCGGCCAGCCTGGTCAAGTTCCAGCACTACTACACCGCGTCGTCGCAGATCATCAAGGCGGCGCAAGAAACCTTCAGCACCCTGATCAACGCCTTGTAAGGAGTAGCGACCGTGCGTATTTCCACTGCTCAGTTCTATGAAGCCAGCGCCAGCAGCTATTCCAAGAACTTCTCGGACATGAACAAGACCAGCGCCCAGGTAACGTCGGGCGTGCGTATCCAGACCGCCGGCGATGACCCGGTGGGCGCGGCGCGGTTGCTGCTGCTGCAACAGCAGCAGTCGCTGCTGGACCAGTACAGCGGCAACATGAACACGGTAAGCAATGCGCTGCTGCAGGAAGAGAGCGTGCTTTCCACCATCAATGACGCGATGCAGCGGGCCAGCGAGCTGGCCATCCGTGCCGGCGGCGCGGGTGTGACAGACGCTGACCGGGTATCGATCAGCACCGAGCTGAAGGAAATCGAGGCCAATATCTTTGGCTTGCTCAACTCGCGCGATGCCAATGGCGACTACATGTTCGCCGGCTCCAAGAGCACTACACCGCCCTACGTGCGCAACTCCGATGGCACCTACAGCTACCACGGTGACCAGACCCAGTTGAGCCTGCAGGTTTCCGACACCCTGAACCTGGCCACCAACGACAGCGGTGCCAGCGTGTTCGATGCAGCGAAGAACAAAAGCCGTACCCAGTCGACCTTGCTGGTGCCGGCCACCGATGATGGCGTGGTCGGCGTTTCGCCGGGTCTGTTGAAGTCGAGCAACAGCTACAACGACAGCTTCACTGCCGGGCAGCCGTACAAGCTCACGTTCACCAGCGCTACCCAGTATTCGATCACCGATGCCAATGGCAACGACATTACGGCCGAAACCCCCACCAACGGTCATTTCGACAGCAAGACCGAGGGTGCCAACCGTATTGCCCTGCGCGGTGTCGAGTTCGAAATCACCGTCACGCTGGAGGAGGGCAAGGACGCCGACGCGGCCGTGGCCGGGCGCGAGTTCTCATTGGCAGCGCGCCCGGACTCCTTCACCACGACCCGTGGGGCTGGCAACCCGTCCACGGCGCAAGTGACCAATAGCGCTGTCACGGACCCCACTGCCTACCGCAGCACGTTCCCCAGCAACGGGGCGGTGATCAAGTTCACCGGGCCAGACACGTACGAGTTCTATGCGCAGCCCATGAAAGCTGACAGCAAGCCGGTGGCCACCGGTACCTTCACTGCGCCGCAGTTGACGGTGGCGGGGGTGACCTATGACGTGAACGGCGCGCCGCAGGCCGGCGACCAGTTCGCGGTCACGGCCAACACCCACCAGAACCAGAACGTGCTGGAAACCATCAGCCAGCTGCGTGCGGCGCTGGACACCCCCGTGACTGGCGCGGGCGTGGCCAACGGCCTGAAGGATGCGGTGGCCTCGGCCATTGCCAACCTGGCCAGTGCGCGTGAGCAGGTGGACATCACCCGGGGTTCGATCGGTGCGCGGGGCAGTTCGCTGGAAATCCAGCGGCAGGAAAACACCAGCCTGGGTCTGGCCAACAAGACCACCCAGGATGCGATCGGCAACACCGACATGTCTCAGGCTGCGATCACCCTGACCCTGCAGCAGGCCATGCTGGAGGCCTCCCAGCTGGCCTTCTCGCGCATTTCCCAGTTGAGTTTGTTCAACAAGCTCTGATCACTCATGCAATGCGGGGCTGCTGCGCAGCCCATCGCGAGCTGCGCTCGCTCCTACGGGGGCGGGGCGGCGCACCTCTGTGCTGCGCCGCATTACCCGGCTTTCATTGCATTTCAATGTGACCAATGAGTCAAAACGGTCATCTTCCCTGTATTCTATGCAGCAGCATTTTGTTACCGGTGTGCAGGAAAGCGCTGCTTTCCTCCCCCAGCGGTGACGCCCCGGTATTTGGCGCCCTCAATTTATCGAGTGGTGGTCTTTGGCTGTTTTCATTGGGAAGCCAGAATGATTGGCATCAAAAGCATCGCGAGTTACGTGCCCACCGCTGGCCTGGACAACTACGTCCAGGGTGCGAAGTTCGGCAAGGACGAAGAGTTCATGTTCGGCAAGATCGGCGCGTCCTTCCTGCCGCGCAAGGCCCCGGAGCAGGAGACCTCCGACCTGTGCGTAGAGGCCGCACGGGCCCTGTTCGCCAGCAACCCCGATCTTGATCCGCAGTCGATCGACGCGTTGATCGTGGTCACCCAGAACGGCGATGAAGAAGGCCTGCCGCACACGGCCGCCATCGTTCAGAGCAAGCTTGGCCTGTCCACCCGCGTGGCGGCCTTCGATGTATCGCTGGGCTGTTCCGGTTACGTGTACGGCTTGTACGCGATCAAGGGCTTCATGGAGGCGGCGGGGCTGAAGAACGGCCTGCTGATTACCGCAGACCCGTACTCCAAGATCGTGGACCCCGAAGACCGCAACACCACCATGCTGTTCGGCGACGCCGCCACCGCCACGTGGATGGCCGAAGATGCCGTGTGGAACCTGGGCCAGGCCCGCTTCGGCACCGACGGTTCGGGTGCCGAGCACCTGAAGGTGAGCGATGGCAAGTTCTTCATGAATGGACGCCAGGTGTTCAACTTCGCGCTGGTCAAGGTGCCGGCGCACCTGCACGAGCTGCTCGACGCCAGCGGGCTGCAGTCTGCGGATATCGACGCCTTCTGCATTCACCAGGGCAGCGCGGCGATCGTCGATGCCGTGGCGCGGCGCTTCGAAGAGCATCACCCTGAGAAATTCGTGAAGGACATGCTGGAAACCGGCAACACGGTGTCCTCCAGCGTGCCGCTGTTGCTGCAGAAGCACATGCTCGATGGCAACTGGAAACGCGTGGCCATCAGTGGCTTCGGTGTGGGGCTGTCGTGGGGCTCGGCGATTCTTTATCGCAATTAAGGCCTCTCCCGGCGTGGCCTCGTAGGAGCGAGCGCAGCTCGCGATGGGCTGCATAGCAGCCCCCAGCCATCTCGGCAGTCATGCGCAATCTGATGGGGATGCTTTACACCCCATCGCGAGCTTTGCTCGCTCCCACATACCCGCTATGCATTATTTCTGGCGCCAACAAACCGCCCTCAACCCCTTGATTTCAAAGGCTGGCCGCGTGCCAGCATTTTTTTTTTGAAAAACCCCTCAAGCAACCAGGCCATCCGACGATAACTATTACGAAGGTTCTCTAGGCCAATCCGGCGGTTGCCAAGGCCGGAAGCCGCAGTACCCATACAACGAGGATTTCGTCATGGCTTTAACTGTAAACACCAACATTGCTTCGGTTACTACCCAAGTAAACCTGAACAAGGCCAGCAACGCTCAGGCCACCGCGATGCAGCGTCTGTCCTCGGGTCTGCGTATCAACAGCGCTAAAGACGACGCTGCTGGCCTGCAGATCGCCAACCGCCTGACCAGCCAGATCAACGGCCTGGGCCAGGCTGTAAAGAACGCCAACGACGGTATCTCGATCGCGCAGACCGCTGAAGGTGCAATGCAGGCTTCCACCGACATCCTGCAAAAAATGCGTACTCTGGCACTGTCCTCGGCCACTGGCTCCCTGAGCCCCGAAGACCGCAAGTCGAACAACGACGAGTATCAGGCTCTGACTGCAGAACTGAACCGTATTTCCGACACCACCACCTTTGGTGGCCAGAAGCTTCTGGACGGTTCTTATGGCACCAAGGCTATTCAGGTAGGTGCTAATGCTAACGAAACTATTAACCTGTCGCTGGATAACGTATCGGCCAAGAGCATTGGTTCGCAGCAGGTCAAGAGTGTAGGTATCGTTCCATCGACAGCTGGTATCGCGGGTGGGCCTGTCACCGTCACTGGTAGCGGTCAAACTAAGACTGTAACCCTTGATGCAGGCTCGTCAGCCAAAACCACTGCGGCAGCGCTGAATGGCGCTGTGGGTGGTCTGACCGCCACAGCAAGTACTGAAGTCCAGTTCAGTCTGGCAACTAAAACTATCGCTGCGGCCAACTTTGATCTTGAAGTGGGTGGACAGAAGGTTAGCTTCGTCGGTGTGACCGATACTGCTGGCCTTGCCGATCAGCTCAAATCTAACGCTGCCAAACTGGGTATCAGCGTCAATTTTGACGAGTCTAATGAGACTTTGTCGGTTAAGTCGGATACCGGTGAGAACTTAAAGTTCTCTAATTTTGCCGGCACAGCTGATGACATCACAGTCGCTGCTAAAGGTGGTGACGGCAAGTATGCTGGGAGTGCAAGTTTGGTTGCTGCGAATCTGACTGTTACAGGTCAGGTCTCGCTAGATTCGGCAAAAGGTTATTCCATGACTGGCGATGGGGTAGAGGGGCTGTTTGCAGCCACTGGTACTAAGTCCGTGACCTCGGAAAAGACCTCGATCGCTGAAACGGACGTCACTGACTCTACCAACGCTCAAAACGCCCTTGCCGTAATCGACAAGGCCATCGGTTCGATCGACAGCGTGCGCTCGGGCCTGGGTGCTACCCAGAACCGTCTGCAAACCACCGTTGACAACCTGCAGAACATCCAGAAGAACTCCACCGCTGCACGCTCCACCGTGCAGGATGTGGACTTCGCTTCGGAAACTGCCGAGCTGACCAAGCAGCAGACCCTGCAACAGGCCTCCACCGCGATCCTGTCCCAGGCCAACCAGCTGCCTTCCTCGGTCCTGAAACTGCTCCAGTAATTCAGGCGCCTGAGTAAAGGGTGAAAGGGCGCGTTTACGTGCCCTTTCACCTTTTTTGCCATGAGGAGTTCAGAACATGGACATCAGTCTCAAGCTGGGCCAAGTCTATGCATCCGTGTTGCCCCAGTCCCCAACGGTTGAGCGGGAACAGTCGGTGCCTGTCAAGGTCAAGGAAGTTTCCCCGACCGAGGACAGGCCGCACACGCGTGAAGACCTGGAAAAGGCAGTAGGTGACATCCGTGATTTTGTACAGTCCAGTCAGCGACAGCTGGATTTTTCCATCGATGACTCGACTGGCTTGGTCGTGGTCAAAGTCATCGCCACTGATTCTGGTGAGGTTATCCGCCAGCTCCCATCAGAAACGGCGCTAAAGCTGGCACAGAGCCTTAGCGAGGCGGGTAGCCTGCTGTTCGAGGACCGTGCCTGACGCTGGCACGGGTTTTGTTAGTAGTGGTTCTTTAATGGATATCTCCGCCAAGGATCTGGCAGCTTACGTACAAGGAGAGCAATGATGGCAGGTACAACAGTCAGCGGTATTGGCTCGGGCATCGATACCCAGGCTATCGTCGATTCGCTGGTCGCGGCCCAAAAAGCCCCCAAACAAGCGCAGATCAATACCCAAACGCTGAAGGCAACCACCACGTTGTCCTCTATCGGCAAGATACAGGCAGCACTGGATGCTTTCAGAGGCGCGCTCAGCAATATGAGTGACACCAATAGCTTCGGTGGCCTTAGCCTGAAGTCTTCGGACGAAAAAGTCGCCACGGTTACTATGGGTACCGGCGCTGCCAACGGTTCATTCTCACTGGTGGTCAGTAAGCTGGCAGCCGCGTCGAAGGTTTCGACGAAAGTCTATTCCGGTGGCGCAGGATCGGTAGTGAATTCTGGAACCAGCCCAACAACTCTGAGCATCACGCAGAATGGCAAAAAACATGATCTGAGCGTTCCGGCAGGGGCTACCTTGCAGAAGGTGCGTGACAGTATTAACAGCCAGTTTGGTGTGGCAGGGCTGAGTGCAAATATCCTGACCGATGCAAATGGTTCGCGGCTGGTCATTACCTCGACCAAGATGGGGGAGGGGTCTGATATCACGTTGTCCGGTGATTCCGGTATCGACATGGGCTACTCGGTAATCGAAAAACCCTCTGACGCTGAGTACACCCTCGACGGCGTGGCGATGAAGTCCAAGACCAACGACATTACCGATGCGGTCAGTGGCTTGAATATAAAACTGCTGGGTACTTCACCCAAGAACTCGGCGGGTGGGGATACGCCCACTGTCTTGTCGCTAACGACCAGCAGTACTGCGTTAAAGTCGGGCCTCAAAGGATTCATTGATACCTACAATGCGTTGCTGACTGTCATCAACGCAGAGACTAAGGTCACCAAAAATGCTGACGGCACCATGACCGCCGGGGCATTGACGGGGGATGCCTCCATGCGTTCTTTGTTGACTTCCATTCGCGAAGAAATGAATGCGGTTTCGGGTAATGGCACCCTAAAATCTTTGGCTGCTTTTGGCGTTACATCGGCACAGGACGGTGGGGCGCTCAGTCTTGATGACAAAAAATGGGACAAAGCAGCCAGCACCAACGCAGCGGATCTGACCAGCATCTTCAACGGTAAAGACGGCCTGCTCGCACGGTTACAAAATGTGACGGAGCCGTTTGCCAAGGCCGCGACAGGCACCTTGGCGGCGCGCTCCAAAACGTTGAGTGAAAGCCTGACAAAACTCAAGACTGAGCAAGACACATTGGACACCCGCATGGATGCCCTGAAAAAGAGCCTGCAGGACAAGTACAACAACATGGACACCCTGGTGACCCAGCTGCGCCAGCAGCAGAACTCGGTGCTCAGCACATTGAATGCGCTGAACAAGTCCAAGGATGATTAACGGCTAGACGTTGCTCGAAGCCGGTTTTTATCGCTGGTTTCGGGCAATAACCCGTAAAGTTTTCCGTGTGTTGCCCGATACATAAAGTATCAACCTTCCAGAAGCATGCCCGCCACGAGGTCGCAAGATGAATCCCATGAGAGCCCTTCGTCAGTACCAGAAGGTCAATTCCCATGCCCAGATTTCCGAAGCAACGCCGCACCGCCTGGTGCAGATGCTGATGGAAGGTGGCCTTGATCGCATGGCGCAGGCCAAAGGGGCAATGGCGCGGGGTGACGTGGCTGAGAAGGGGCTGATGCTGGGCAAGGCGATCGACATCATCATCGGCTTGCGCGACGGCCTCTCGCCTGAGAAGAGCGAGAACCCGCAATACGTCGAAAACCTCGATGCCCTCTACGTGTACATGACCAACCGCCTGATGCAGGCCAACATCGACAACGATGCCGGCATCATCGATGAAGTGGCCCGGCTGCTGATCACCGTGAAGAGCGGTTGGGACGGCATCGCCGACATCCAGCCTGCCAGCTGACGGCAAGGAGACGACCATGACTGCACTGCAACGCCTCGACGATACGTGTGATGCCCTGCTTGGCGCCTTGGGCGAGCGTGACTGGGATTCCATTGCGAAGCTGGACGTTGCATGCCGTACCTGTATCGACGAAGTGCTCGAAACGCACGCGTACGACCAAGGCTTGCTGCGGGAAAAGCTCGAAGGGGTGATGGAGGTCTACCGCAGCCTCATCGAAGTGACAACCGGCGAGCGCCAGGCAATTGCCGAAGAGATGACACAGATCAACCAAGCGAAGAATGCTTCAAAGGTTTATCATTTGTTCAGTTAAGATGCGAACAACTGAACAAAAGGCGCCATAAATTTGACTGTGCGACCCTTTTTGACTTAACTAGTGGCTGTTTTCGTATTTCAGACGTCCGAACACTGACCATTCAGTCGGAATGATGTCGAGCATGCCTTCGGGCGCCGATATGACTAGGGAAGTTGCTATTGCATGTGGCGTGAAACCAAGATTCTCCTGATCGATGACGACAGCACCCGCCGCCGCGATCTGGCGGTGGTGCTGAACTTCCTGGGCGAAGACAACCTGCCCTGCACCAGTGCTGACTGGCAGCAGGTGGTCGAGCCGCTGTCTTCCAGCCGCGAGGTACTGTGCGTACTCGTCGGCGCTGTGGATGCGCCTGGCACCCTGCTTGGGTTACTTAAGACAGTGGCAACCTGGGATGAGTTCCTTCCGGTCTTGCTTTTAGGCGATATTTCTTCTGGCGAGTTGCCTGAAGACCTGCGCCGCCGCGTGCTTTCGAACCTCGAAATGCCGCCCAGCTACAGCCAGTTGCTGGATTCGCTGCACCGCGCCCAGGTGTACCGTGAGATGTATGACCAGGCCCGTGAGCGGGGGCGTCAGCGCGAGCCCAACCTGTTCCGCAGCCTGGTCGGTACCAGCCGCGCCATCCAGCACGTGCGCCAGATGATGCAGCAGGTGGCCGATACCGACGCCAGCGTGCTCATCCTGGGCGAGTCGGGCACCGGCAAGGAGGTGGTCGCGCGCAACCTGCATTACCACTCCAAGCGCCGTGAGGCACCTTTCGTGCCGGTCAACTGTGGTGCTATTCCTGCTGAGCTGCTGGAAAGCGAGTTGTTTGGCCATGAAAAGGGCGCATTCACCGGGGCCATCACCAGCCGGGCAGGGCGCTTCGAACTGGCCAACGGGGGTACGCTGTTCCTGGATGAAATCGGCGACATGCCGTTGCCCATGCAGGTGAAGCTGCTGCGCGTGCTGCAGGAGCGCACTTTTGAGCGCGTGGGCAGCAACAAGACCCAGAGCATCGATGTGCGCATCATCGCCGCCACGCACAAGAACCTCGAAAACATGATCGAGGACGGCACTTTCCGCGAAGACCTGTACTACCGCCTTAACGTGTTCCCCATCGAGATGGCCCCCCTGCGCGAGCGCGTCGAGGACATCCCGCTGCTGATGAACGAGCTGATCTCGCGCATGGAGCACGAGAAACGGGGTTCCATCCGCTTCAACTCGGCTTCGATCATGTCCCTGTGCCGCCATGGCTGGCCGGGTAACGTGCGCGAACTGGCCAACCTGGTCGAGCGCATGGCGATCATGCACCCGTACGGGGTGATTGGTGTGTCGGAGTTGCCGAAGAAATTCCGCTACATCGACGACGAAGACGAGCAGATGGTCGACAGCCTGCGCAGTGACCTGGAAGAGCGCGTGGCCATCAACGGCCACACCCCCAACTTCAGCAACACTGCCATGCTTCCACCAGAGGGGCTCGACCTCAAGGACTACCTGGGCAGCCTGGAGCAAGGCCTGATCCAGCAGGCGCTGGACGATGCCAATGGTATCGTTGCCCGTGCCGCCGAACGCCTGCGCATCCGCCGTACCACCCTGGTGGAGAAGATGCGCAAATACGGCATGAGCCGCCAAGGTGGCGAAGAACAACAGGAAGATTGAGGCACCACCCGCCGCTGCCTTCACGCTGAGGCGATGTGTAATGGCTTCTATCCGGCACGGCTATTGCTTCATCGCTGGCAACACACCGTTTTTATGACGGTCAGCCATGCGAGAGAGCACGATGCCCCAGGCCGCCCAAGTATCCCCGTCCCTGGCCGAGCAGGAGAGCCGGCAGGGTGTCGAGCAGGCGTTCGCCCTGTTCGACCAGGTCTCCAGCCAGCTCAGCCAGTCCTACAGCCTGCTCGAAGCCAGGGTCAGCGAGCTGAAAGGCGAGCTGGCCGTGGTCAGCGCCCAGCGCATCGAGGAGTTGAACGAAAAGGAGCGCCTGGCCAACCGCCTGCAGAACCTGCTGGACCTGCTGCCGGGTGGCGTTATCGTGATCGACGGGCAAGGGCGGGTACGCGAGGCAAACCCGGCTGCCTGCGAGCTGCTGGGCGAGCCGTTGCTCGGCCAGCTGTGGCGGCACGTGATCGCGCGCAGCTTCGCCCCGCGTGAGGACGACGGCCACGAGGTTTCGCTGCGCGACGGGCGCCGCTTGTCCATTGCAACCCGTTCGCTGGACGCCGAGCCCGGGCAGTTGGTGCTGCTCAATGACCTGACCGAAACCCGTCGCCTGCAAGATCAACTGGCCCGTCATGAACGCCTGTCGTCCCTTGGGCGCATGGTGGCCTCGCTGGCGCACCAGATCCGTACGCCATTGTCGGCCGCCATGCTGTACGCCAGCCACCTGGCAGACCCCGAGCAGGCCCTGACTACCCAAACCCGCCAGCGCTTTGCCGGCAGCCTGAAGGAACGCCTTCACGAGCTGGAACAGCAAGTGCGCGACATGCTGGTGTTTGCCCGCGGAGAGTTGCCGCTACAGGACCGTGTGACCCCCAAGGCGCTGTTCCAGGCGCTGCAGCAAGCGGCCCAGACCCACGTTCAGGGCCATGCCGTACGCTGGCAGTGCGACAGCCGCCTGGGCGAGTTGCTGTGCAACCGCGACACCCTGGTGGGCGCGTTGCTCAACCTGATCGAGAATGCCCTGCAGGCCAGCCCGGCGCCGGCAAGGCTCAAGGTTCACCTGTGGCGCCGCCAGAGCACCCTGCACCTGTGCGTCAGTGATGCCGGGAGTGGCATCGCGCCCGAGTTGATCGGGCGCCTGGGTGAACCGTTCCTCACCACCAAATCCACGGGTACCGGCCTGGGCCTGGCGGTGGTGAAGGCCGTGGTCAAGGCCCATGACGGCGCGCTCAGCCTGCGCTCCAAGGTTGGCCGTGGCACCTGCGTGCGCATCGAGCTGCCGCTGATCGATGGGGCAGACGGCCCGTGATGCCCGTTACGGTGTTGCTGGTCGAGGATGACCGCGTGTTGCGTGAGGCGCTGGCCGATACCCTCGACCTCGGCGGCGTCGCCCACCAGGCGGTGAGCAGTGCCGAGCAGGCCCTGCAGGCCGTGCGCGAACGGTCGTTCCACCTGGTGATCAGCGATGTGAACATGCCAGGTATGGACGGGCACCAATTGTTGACGCAATTACGCCGCCAGCAACCGCAGTTGCCGGTGTTGCTGATGACCGCCCACGCCGCCGTGGAGCGCGCCGTAGAGGCCATGCGCCAAGGCGCCGTTGATTACCTGGTCAAGCCCTTCGAACCCAAGGCCTTGCTCAGCCTGGTGCAACAGCACGCGGCAGGGCGCGCCGAGGACGCGGACGGCCCGATTGCCTGCGAACCCGCCAGCCGCCAATTGCTGGAGCTGGCCGCACGGGTGGCCCGCAGCGATTCCACGGTGCTGATCTCTGGTGAGTCCGGCACGGGCAAGGAAGTGCTGGCGCGCTACATTCACCAGCAGTCCACCCGTGCCAGCCAACCGTTCGTGGCCATCAACTGCGCAGCCATCCCCGACAACATGCTGGAAGCCACGCTGTTTGGCCACGAGAAGGGGGCCTTCACCGGGGCTATTGCCGCCCAGCCCGGCAAGTTCGAGCAGGCCGACGGCGGCACCCTGCTGCTTGACGAGATTTCGGAGATGCCCCTGGGCTTGCAGGCCAAGCTGTTGCGGGTGCTGCAGGAGCGTGAGGTGGAGCGGGTGGGTGGGCGCCGGCCCATTCAGTTGGATATCCGCGTGCTGGCCACCACCAACCGCGACCTCGCGGGCGAAGTGGCGGCGGGGCGCTTCCGGGAAGACCTGTACTATCGGCTTTCGGTGTTCCCGCTGGCCTGGCGACCACTGCGCGAGCGCCAGGGCGACATCCTGCCGCTTGCCGAAAAATTGCTGGCGCGGCATGCGCAGAAGATGAAGCACCCGCCCGTACGGCTGTCTGCACAAGCCCGTGCCTGCCTGCAGGCCTGGGCCTGGCCGGGTAACGTGCGGGAATTGGACAACGCCTTGCAGCGTGCGCTGATCCTGCAGCAGGGCGGGATTATCGAGGCGGCGGATTTTTGTCTGGAAGGCGCCATTCCGTTGGCAGCTGGCACTGAGCCATTACTTGAGAGCGCCGGGCTGGAGGGCGATGTTCGCCGGCACGAGTACCAGATGATCATTGACACCCTGCGTGCCGAGCGCGGTCGGCGCAAGGAAGCCGCCGAACGCCTGGGCATCAGCCCGCGCACCTTGCGCTACAAGCTTGCACAGATGCGTGATGCCGGCTTCGATGTGGAAGCCAGCTTGTACGGTGAGTGAGCCTGGCTGCAGGCTGGCAGCGGCGCTCGGTTTCATAGGTGCAGACCCAGGCAAGAAGAACACCTCCCCTCCAACATCCCGACCGCTCCTGCCAAGGCTGGCACCTTTGTTGCTTAGGTAGGGTATCTGCCGCATCACTGTCAAAAAAATGCGGCCGCAGGAGAGAGAAGGTCATGAGCCAAGGTGTTGAATTCAATCGTCTGATGCTGGACATGCGCGCCATGCAGGCCGACGCCATGTCGTTGCCGAAGGTGGCTGTCGCCCCTGAACTGGCACCTGGGCAAAGCACCTTCGCCGACATGCTCGGCCAGGCTATCGGCAAGGTGAACGAAACCCAGCAGGCTTCTAACCAGCTGGCCAACGCCTTCGAAATCGGCAAGAGCGGCGTTGACCTGACCGATGTGATGATCGCTTCGCAGAAGGCCAGCGTCTCGATGCAGGCCTTGACCCAGGTACGCAACAAGCTGGTCCAGGCGTACCAGGACATCATGCAGATGCCGGTGTGAGGGCGGACGTAGACCATGGCTGAAGCAGTCGTCGACAACGCGCCCGCCAAAAGTGGCCCGCCAGCGTCCAAGCCGCCGATGCTGCGCCTGGCGTTTCTGGAAAACATCGCGCAGATGCCCATCCTGCGTCAGATCGGCCTCATGGTCGGCCTGGCCGCCAGCGTGGCCATCGGCTTTGCCGTGGTGCTGTGGTCGCAGCAGCCTGATTACCGCCCCCTGTACGGCAGCCTGTCGGGCATGGACACCAAGCAGGTCATGGATACCCTGTCGGCCGCTGACATCCCCTACAACGTGGAACCCAATTCCGGCGCCCTGCTGGTGAAGGCCGACGACCTCTCCCGTGCGCGCCTGAAACTGGCAGCGGCCGGCGTGGCACCCAGCGACGGCAATGTCGGCTTCGAACTGCTGGACAAGGAACAGGGGCTGGGCACCAGCCAGTTCATGGAAGCCACCCGCTACCGCCGCAGCCTGGAAGGCGAGCTGGCGCGGACCGTGTCGAGCCTGAACAACGTCAAGGCCGCCCGCGTGCACCTGGCCATCCCGAAAAGCTCGGTGTTTGTCCGTGATGAACGCAAACCCAGTGCCTCGGTACTGGTTGAGCTGTACCCAGGCCGTGCCCTGGAGCCTGGGCAGGTGATGGCGATCGTCAACCTGGTTGCCACCAGCGTGCCGGAGCTGGACAAGTCCCAGGTGACCGTGGTCGACCAGAAGGGCAACCTGCTGTCTGACCAGATCCAGGACTCTGCGCTGACCCAGGCAGGCAAGCAGTTCGACTACAGCCGCCGTGTGGAGAGCATGCTCACCCAGCGCGTGCACAACATTCTGCAGCCGGTGCTGGGCAATGACCGCTACAAGGCCGAGGTGTCTGCCGACCTGGATTTCAGTGCGGTCGAGTCCACCTCCGAGCAGTTCAACCCTGACCAGCCCGCGCTGCGCAGCGAGCAGTCGGTAGACGAGCAGCGTGCCAGCAGCCAAGGCCCGCAGGGTGTGCCCGGTGCCTTGAGCAACCAGCCGCCGGGCGCTGCGTCCGCGCCGCAGACCACCGGTGGCGCGGCCACCGCGGCCGGGGCGATCCAGCCTGGCCAGCCGTTGGTCGATGCCAATGGCCAGCAGATCATGGACCCGGCCACCGGCCAGCCCATGCTCGCGCCCTATCCGTCGGACAAGCGTCAGCAAAGCACCAAGAATTTCGAGCTGGACCGCTCCATCAGCCATACTCGTCAGCAGCAGGGGCGCACCATGCGCCTGTCGGTGGCGGTGGTGGTGGATGACCAGGTCAAGGTCGATGCAGCCAATGGCAATACCACCCATGTGCCATGGGGCGCCGAAGACCTGGCACGCTTCACGCGCCTGGTACAGGATGCGGTGGGCTACGATGCCAGCCGGGGCGACAGCGTCACGGTGATCAACGTGCCGTTCGCACCGGACCGCGGTGAAGAAATTGCCGACATCGCGTTCTACCAGCAACCGTGGTTCTGGGATATCGTCAAGCAGGTGCTGGGTGTGCTGTTCATCCTGGTGCTGGTGTTCGGCGTGCTGCGCCCGGTACTCAACAACCTCACAGGGGGTGGCAAGCAGGCTGCCCCGGACAGCGACATGGAGCTGGGCGGCATGATCGGGCTCGATGGCGAACTGGCCAGCGACCGCGTCAGCCTGGGTGGCCCGACAAGCATTCTGCTGCCAAGCCCCACCGAGGGCTACGAGGCACAGCTCAACGCAATCAAAGGCCTTGTGGCCGAGGACCCGGGCCGTGTCGCCCAGGTCGTGAAAGACTGGATCAACGCCGATGAGTGATAACCGAGCCGTTACCGCCAAGCTGAGCCGCGTCGACAAGGCAGCCATCCTGCTGCTTTCACTGGGCGAAACCGATGCCGCGCAGGTGCTGCGCCACATGGGGCCCAAGGAAGTGCAGCGGGTGGGGGTGGCCATGGCGCAGATGGGCAACATTCACCGCGACCAGGTCGAGCAGGTGATGAGCGAGTTTGTCGAAGTGGTCGGCGACCAGACCAGTCTGGGCGTGGGTTCCGATGCCTATATCCGCAAGATGCTCAACCAGGCGCTGGGTGAAGACAAGGCCAATGGCCTGGTCGACCGCATTCTGCTGGGCGGCAACACCAGCGGCCTGGACAGCCTGAAATGGATGGAACCGCGCGCGGTTGCCGACGTGATCCGCTACGAACACCCGCAGATCCAGGCCATCGTGGTGGCCTACCTCGACCCGGACCAGGCGGGTGAAGTGCTGAGCAACTTCGACCACAAGGTGCGTTTGGACATTGTGTTGCGGGTATCGTCGCTGAACACCGTGCAACCGGCTGCGCTTAAAGAGCTGAACCAGATTCTGGAGAAGCAGTTCTCCGGCAACTCCAATGCCGCGCGTACCACCCTGGGTGGCATCAAGCGCGCTGCCGACATCATGAACTTCCTCGACAGCTCGGTGGAAGGCGCGTTGATGGACTCGATCCGCGAGATCGACAGCGACCTGTCCGAGCAGATCGAAGACTTGATGTTCGTGTTCAACAACCTGGCCGACGTCGACGACCGTGGTATCCAGGCGCTGTTGCGCGAGGTGTCTTCGGACGTGCTGGTGGTGTCGCTCAAGGGTGCAGACGAGCGGGTCAAGGACAAGATCTTCAAGAACATGTCCAAGCGTGCCTCCGAGCTGCTGCGCGACGACCTCGAGGCCAAGGGCCCGGTGCGGGTCAGCGACGTGGAAACGGCGCAGAAGGAAATCCTCACCATCGCCCGCCGCATGGCCGACGCCGGCGAAATCGTCCTCGGCGGCAAGGGCGCCGAAGAAATGATCTAAAAGCGGCAAGCATTAAGCTGCAAGCTGCAAGACAAAGCAGCCCCGATGCAGCCTGCTTAGGCTTGTAGCTTTAAGCTGCAAGATACAAGCTTCAAGGGGTAAGAAAAAAGCAGCCCTCATGCAGTCTGCTTTGGCTTGCAGCTTGCAGCTTGCCACTTGTAGCTATTTAAACAGGCGAGTTCATGTCCACCAAAGAACACCATCCCAGCGACCTGATCCGTGCCCGTGACCTTGAGGGGGTGGACGTATGGGCGCTGCCCAGTTTTGACCCCCAGCCGCCGCCTCGGTCCGAACCCGAACAACCGGTAGAAGTGGAAGAAGAGGTCGAGGAAGTGCCGCTGGAAGACGTCCAGCCGCTTACCCTCGAAGAACTCGAAGCCATTCGCCAGGAAGCCTACAACGAGGGCTTCGCCACCGGGGAGCGTGAAGGTTTTCACAGCACCCAGCTGAAGGTGCGTCAAGAAGCCGACGAAGCCCTCAAGGTGAAGCTGGCCAGCCTCGAGCGCTTGATGACCCACCTGATGGAACCGATCGCCGAGCAGGACACGCACATCGAGAAAACCCTGGTGCACTTGGTGGCTCACATCACCCGGCAGGTGATTGGCCGCGAGCTGCACAACGATTCCAGCCAGATCACCCAGGTACTGCGCGGCGCGCTGAAACTGCTGCCGATGGGCGCTGACAACATCCGCATCCACCTCAACCCGCAGGACTTCGAGCTGGCCAAAGCCCTGCGCGAGCGCCATGAAGAAAACTGGCGGCTGCTGGAAGACAGCACCTTGCTGCCGGGCGGCTGCCGCATCGAAACGGCCCAAAGCCGCATCGACGCGACCATGGAAACCCGCATCGAAAAAGCGGTGGCACAACTGTTCGATCAACTGCACGACCATTCCCTGCACCCTGCCGCCGCTGACCTTTCGGTAGACCTGGATGCACCGGTGGAGCCAGCGGATGCGCCTTGAACGCACCAGCTTCGGCAAGCGCCTGGGCACTTACGCCGAGGCCATCGAGCTGCCGGCGCAACCGGTGGTAGAAGGCCGCCTGCTGCGCATGGTGGGCCTGACCCTGGAAGCCGAAGGCCTGCGCGCTGCCGTGGGCAGCCGTTGCCTGGTCATCAACGATGACAGCTACCACCCAGTGCAGGTCGAAGCCGAGGTGATGGGCTTCGCCGGGCCCAAGGTGTTCCTGATGCCGGTGGGCAGCATTGTCGGCATTGCCCCTGGCGCGCGGGTGGTGCCGCTGGACGACGGCGGTCGCCTGCCCATGGGCATGAGCATGCTGGGCCGGGTGCTCGATGGCGCCGGCCGTGCACTGGATGGCAAGGGTGGCATGAAGGCCGAGGACTGGGTGCCCATGGACGGCCCGGTGATCAACCCGCTCAACCGCGACCCTATCAGCAAGCCCCTGGACGTGGGCATTCGCAGTATCAATGGCCTGCTTACCGTAGGCCGCGGCCAGCGCCTTGGCCTGTTTGCCGGCACCGGTGTGGGTAAGTCGGTGTTGCTGGGCATGATGACCCGTTTCACCGAAGCCGAGATCATTGTGGTGGGCCTGATTGGCGAACGGGGGCGCGAGGTGAAGGAGTTCATCGAGCACATCCTCGGCGAGGAGGGCATCAAGCGCTCGGTGGTGGTGGCATCGCCTGCCGATGATGCGCCGCTGATGCGTCTGCGCGCTGCCATGTACTGCACGCGCATCGCCGAGTACTTCCGCGACAAGGGTAAAAACGTGCTGCTGCTGATGGACTCGCTGACCCGCTTCGCCCAGGCCCAGCGGGAAATTGCCCTGGCCATCGGCGAACCGCCGGCTACCCGCGGTTACCCGCCGTCAGTGTTCGCCAAGCTGCCCAAGCTGGTGGAGCGGGCCGGCAACGGGGAGGCGGGTGGCGGCTCCATCACCGCGTTCTACACGGTATTGTCCGAAGGCGATGACCAGCAGGACCCCATCGCCGACTCGGCGCGGGGCGTGCTGGACGGTCACTTCGTGCTGTCGCGGCGCCTGGCCGAAGAGGGCCATTACCCGGCCATTGATATCGAGGCCTCCATCAGCCGGGTGATGCCGCAGGTGGTGGATGCCGATCACCTGCGCGAAGCGCAGAAGTTCAAGCAGCTGTGGTCGCGCCTGTCGCAAAGCCGCGACCTGATCAGCGTGGGGGCCTATGTGGCCGGTGGCGACCCCGAAACGGATTTGGCCATCGCCTTGCAGTCACGCCTGGTCGAGTATTTGCGCCAGGGGTTGCAGGAGAACGTGGGCATGGCGCAAAGCCGCGACCAGTTGGGGGCGATTTTCACGCCCCCGGCAGGCTGATAGCCGGTGGCGCTGCCAGGGCGCGCCGCGCGCCTTGCGCCGGTGGTGGGCATGGCCGAAGAAGCCGAGCGCAAGGCCGCCCAGCGCCTGGGGCAGTTCCAGCAGCAGGTGGCCACGGCCCAGGCCAAGCTGGCAGAGCTGGAGCGCTTTCGCGAGGATTACCAGCAGCAGTGGATCAACCGCGGTGGCCAGGGCGTGAATGGCAGTTGGCTGGTCAATTACCAGCGCTTTCTCGGGCAGCTCGAAACCGCCATGACCCAGCAGCGTCAGAGCCTGGTGTGGCACCAGAACAACCTCAACAATGCCCGGGGCATGTGGCAGCAGGCCTACGCGCGGGTTGAAGGGTTGCGCAAACTGGTGCAGCGCTACATGGACGAAGCCCGGCGTGCCGAAGACAAGCGTGAGCAGCGCCTGCTCGATGAACTGTCCCAGCGCCTGCCGCGCCAGGAACCGCTCTAGCCTCCACCACTTGCGGCCTCCACCTGTGGCTGCTACACCTTCATGAGGACGCACCCGCCATCATCGAAGGAATCGCTGAAATGGCAGTTGAAACGGATTTTTCGCAGGACGGCAAAAAGCTCACGATCAGGATCAAAGGGCGCTTCGATTTCGGCAGGCACCAGGAATTTCGCGATGCCTACGAGCGTCAGCCAAGCCGCCCCGATGCGGTGGTGGTCGACCTGCAAGACACCACTTACCTCGACAGTTCGGCGCTGGGCATGCTGTTGATGCTGCGCGACTACGCCGGGGGCGATGAAGCCGATGTGCGGGTGGTGCACGCCAGCTCGGATGTGCGCAAGATCCTCGCCATCTCCAATTTCGACAAACTCTTCGACATCAGTTGAGCGCCAATATGCCGGCCGGGCAGGGTTTGACGGTGCTGGTTGCTGAGGACAGTGACGTCGACCGCATGCTCCTGGCGCGGATCGTCAAGCGCCAGGGGCACCAGGTGGTCACTGCGCAGAACGGCCAGGAAGCGGTGGCATTGTTCAGCGAACGGCGCCCGCAGCTGGTGCTGCTCGATGCGCTGATGCCGGTGATGGATGGTTTCGAGGCCGCGCGGCAGATCAAGGCCCTGGCCGGCGAGGCGCTGGTGCCGATCATCTTTCTGACATCCCTCAATGAAGAGCAGGCGCTGGTGCGGTGCCTGGAGGCGGGCGGCGATGACTTCATGGCCAAGCCGTACAGTGCCGTGATCCTGGCCGCCAAGATCCGCGCCATGGACCGCCTGCGCCGGCTGCAGGACACGGTGCTCCAGCAGCGTGACCAGATCGCCCGGCACCACCACCACCTGCTGAATGAGCAGCGGGTAGCCAAGGCGGTATTCGACAAGGTCGCCCACTCCGGTTGCCTTGGCGCGCCCAACATCCGCTCTGTGCAGTCGCCTTACGCACTGTTCAATGGCGACCTGATGCTCGCGGCCTTTACGCCGTCCGGTGACATGCGCGTATTCCTCGGGGATTTCACCGGCCATGGCCTGCCGGCAGCGGTCGGCGCCATGCCCCTGGCCGAGGTGTTCTACGGCATGACGGCCAAGGGCTACACCATGCCCCAGGTGCTGCGCGAGATGAACGCCAAGCTCAAACGCATCCTGCCCGTGGACATGTTCTGCTGCGCGCTGTTGCTCAACCTCAGCCAGCAGCGGGCGGTAGTGGAGGTATGGAACGGCGGCATGCCCGACGGCTACCGCCTGTCGGCGGAAGGTGCTGTACTGACGCCATTGCAGTCACGTCATCTACCGTTGGGTATTCTGGGGCCTGGGCAGTTCGATGACGCTGTCGAGGTATGGCCGCTGGCCGCAGGCGAGCGGGTTCTGTTGCTGTCTGACGGCGTGCTGGAAACAGCAGATGCCCAGGAGCGCCTGTTCGGCGAGCAGCGCCTGCGGTCGGTGTTGGCCGGCAATCGCGAGCCAGCGCTGCTGTTCAGTGAGCTGATGCAGGCGCTGGCGCTGTTTGGTGGGCAGCCACGGGATGACATCAGTTTGTGCGATATCCGCATGCCCGGCGCCCAAGAGCCGTTGCCGGCTCCTGTAAACTACCCGGACAGCGGCCCGACCAGCCCGGCAGACTGGTCGCTGGGGTTCGAGGTTCGCGGGCAAAGCCTGCGTCAGTTCAACCCCGTACCGTACCTGGTGCAGTTGTTGCAGCAGGTTCATGGCCTGCGTACCCGTGGCGGGAACCTGTACAGTGTGCTCAGCGAGTTGTACTCCAACGCGCTTGAACATGGCGTGCTTGGCCTGGATTCGCAGCTCAAGCGGGATGTGCAGGGGTTTGCCGACTATTATCAGGAGCGCGCTCGGCGCCTGGCATTGTTGAGCGAGGGCTTCGTGCGCATCGACCTTGTGGTTGAACCGCATGCCCAGGGCGGGCGTCTGAAGATCGACGTGCGTGACAGCGGTGAGGGTTTCGACGTGCAGCAGGTGCTGTCACGGGCGGCATTGCAACAAGGGCTGAGTGGGCGCGGGCTGGAACTGGTCCGGCGCCTGTCCAGCAGTGCAACCTGGGCCGAAGGTGGCCGGTGCGCACGCGTGGAGTTCGCCTGGTGAGCCTGGGGCGGGCTCGGGCATTTATCTGGCTTGATCAAGGAGCGAACAAGTGGCTGACATGCATATCGACCACAAGGTACTCAGCGACCTGCGAGAAGTCATGGAAGATGGCTATCTGCAGCTGGTACAGACCTTTCTAGACGACTCCGAGCGACGCCTGGGGCAACTGCATGCGGCGCGCAGCGCCCAGGAGCTGGGCGCCGCTGCCCACAGTTTCAAGGGCAGCAGCAGCAACATGGGCGCCGTTGCGCTGGCGGGCCTGTGCCAGCAACTGGAGGACCGTGCCCGCCGCCCCCCTTTGTTCGGCATCGAAGACCTGATCAGCCGTATCGATCAGGAGTTCGCCGAGGTGCAGCGCTTCTACCGTGCCGAGCAGCAGGGAATATCCGCAGGCTGACAGGTAACTTGGCGCGACTTTTGCTCATACACCGATGTGATCATTCAGTTTATGGCGCGGAGACCGCTCAATGCCTGTCGCATCCAACCCCTTGTTGCAAGCCAATACCCTTGGCGATGCCTCCCGTACGGCGCCCGCGTCAGCGGGCAAAACGCCGCAGGTACAGGGCAACAACGGCGATGGTTTCGGCCAGGTAATGGCGCGTCAGGGGCGCGACAAGGTTGCCGGCCCTGCCGATAAAACTGTTGCCGGCAAACCGTCGGACAAGAGCGATGGGGCTGTAAGCGGCAAGCAGTCGGCAGCCGACAAGGGCAAGGTTGCCGATGACGGCAATAAGTTGCCGGCCGAGGACACCACTGCGGCCGATACCGGCATGCGTGATGCCAGCCTCGTCGCTGGGCAGGTCACCGACGCCCCACCAGGCGCGCAACTGATCCAGGCCCAGGCACAGGCCGTGGCACCCGTGCTCCAGGCCGCCGGCCCGCAGCCTGAAGAGTCACCTGCCGAGCAGGCGTTTGACCCAGATGCTGACCCGCTCGCCAATCTACCGACGCTGCGCCTGGCACTTGAGCACAGCGCCCAGGCCAAAGGCAGTACATCGGCTCATGCGCTGGACGCGGACCGTACCCAGGGCGAAAGCAATGCTGCTGCCGTCAATACCTTGGCGGGTGGCGTGACCAGTGCCGAGGGCGAGGCCGACGGTGCTGGCGGCAAGGCCTTCGGCGCCCTGCTTGAAGATGGCCTCAAGGATACCAAGAGCGCCGCCAGCGATACCCGGGTTGATGATTTCGCCAGCCGCCTGGCCAACCTGACCCAGGCGGCCACAGCGAAGACCGCCAATGCCGTACCGGTCAACGCCAACCCGCTGCACCAGCCTCTGCCGATGAACCAGGGTGCCTGGACCGAAGGTTTGGTGAACCGGGTGATGTACCTGTCCAGCCAGAACCTGAAGTCGGCGGATATCCAACTGGAACCGGCCGAGCTGGGCCGCCTGGATATCCGTGTCAATGTGGCCGCCGACCAGCCCACCCAGGTGACCTTCATCAGCGGCCACGCTGGCGTACGCGACGCCCTGGACAGCCAGGTGCACCGGCTGCGGGAGTTGTTCACCCAGCAGGGCCTGGCGCAGCCGGACGTCAACGTTGCCGACCAGTCCCGCGGCCAGCAGCAAGGCCAGGCGCAGCAGCAGGGCAGCCAGCTGTCCGGGGTGGCTGCGCGCCGAGCGGAGCAGGGCGCCGCTGAAGCGACCGAGGCATCCAGGCCCGTCGAGCAGCAGGTGGTCATCGGCGACAGCGCGGTCGATTACTACGCCTGATTCGCCAACACGGCGATTCCCCCTTCGCGCAGCCGTAACCAGGGCTGCGCGCAATCTGGCATAACACTTGCTCAAGCCATCCCATTCTTCCTATAACCCCTGATGGACGACGGATTATTGGCATGGCGAATACCGAAGCAGTGAAAGACCCCGCCGCTAAAGGCAAACTCAAGCTGATCCTGCTCATCGTTGCCGGCTTGTTGCTGGCCGTTGGCCTGTCGGTGGGCGCCACTTGGTTCTTCATGCACAAGAGCGAGCCAGCCCCGGCTGCCGATGCCGCCGCTACCAACGTGAAGCCCGCCGCCATCTACGAGGCACTGACGCCGGCATTCGTCGTCAATTTCAACCAGAACGGCCGCCAGCGCTACATGCAGGTCAGCATCACCCTGCAGGCCCGCAACCAGGCGGACCTGGACGCGCTCAAGGTGCACATGCCGGTGATCCGCAACAACCTGGTGATGATGTTCTCCGGGGTTGGCTTCGATACCTTGGCCAGCAGTGCAGTGGGGCAAGAGATGCTGCGCCAGAAGGCTACCGTGGTGGTGCAGGAAGTGGCCCAGAAGGAAGTCGGCAAGCCGGTAATCGACCAGTTGCTGTTCACCAATTTCGTATTGCAGTAGGAGTGGGCAATGGCCGTACAGGACCTGCTGTCCCAGGATGAGATCGATGCCCTGTTGCATGGCGTCGACGACGGTCTGGTACAGACCGAGAGTGCATCCGAGCCTGGCAGCATCAAAAGCTACGACCTGACCAGCCAGGACCGCATTGTTCGGGGGCGCATGCCTACCCTCGAAATGATCAACGAACGCTTTGCCCGCTACACCCGCATCAGTATGTTCAACCTGTTGCGCCGCTCTGCCGACGTGGCAGTGGGGGGCGTGCAGGTGATGAAGTTCGGTGAGTACGTGCATTCGTTGTACGTGCCCACCAGCCTGAACCTGGTGAAGATCAAGCCACTGCGCGGCACGTCGCTGTTCATCCTCGACGCCAAGCTGGTGTTCAAGCTGGTGGACAACTTCTTTGGCGGCGACGGCCGCCACGCCAAGATCGAAGGCCGCGAGTTCACCCCTACCGAATTGCGGGTGGTGCGCATGGTGCTGGACCAGTGCTTCATCGACCTTAAAGAGGCCTGGCAGGCGATCATGCCGGTGAACTTCGAGTACATGAACTCCGAGGTCAACCCGGCCATGGCCAACATCGTCGGCCCCAGCGAGGCGGTGGTGGTGTCCACCTTCCACATCGAACTGGACGGCGGTGGCGGCGACCTGCACGTGACCATGCCGTACTCGATGATCGAGCCGGTGCGCGAGATGCTCGATGCGGGCTTCCAGTCCGACCTGGACGACCAGGACGAGCGCTGGGTCAAGGCCTTGCGCGAAGACGTGCTGGACGTTGCCGTGCCGGTGACCGCCACCGTCGCCCGCCGCCAGCTGAAACTGCGCGACATTCTGCACATGCAGCCTGGTGATGTGATCCCGGTCGAGCTGCCCGAGCACCTGGTGCTGCGCGCCAATGGCGTACCCGCGTTCAAGGCGCGCCTGGGCTCGCACAAGGGCAACCTGGCCCTGCAGATCATCGACCCGATCGAACGCCGCTGAGCGCGTGCCGCTCGCTTTTACCGAATTGAATGCCTGTCGAGGAAACCATGGCTAACGAAAACGAGATCACCTCTCCAGAAGACCAGGCGCTGGCCGATGAGTGGGCCGCGGCGCTGGAGGAAACCGGCGCGGCCGGCCAGGCCGATATCGATGCACTGCTGGGCGATACCAGCAACAACCCAGGGCCGGGTCGCCTGCCCATGGAAGAGTTTGCCAGCTCGCCCAAGCCCAACCCCAACGTCAGCCTGGAAGGCCCGAACCTTGATGTGATCCTGGACATCCCGGTGAGCATTTCCATGGAAGTGGGCAGCACCGAAATCAACATCCGCAACTTGCTGCAGCTCAACCAGGGCTCTGTGATCGAGCTCGACCGCCTGGCGGGTGAGCCGCTGGACGTGCTGGTCAACGGTACGCTGATCGCCCATGGCGAGGTGGTGGTGGTCAACGAGAAGTTCGGCATTCGCCTGACCGACGTGATCAGCCCCAGCGAACGTATCAAGAAGCTGCGCTGAGTGAAGGGCATGAGGCGCGCCATCGCGGCACCCATCGCACTGTTGGCCAGCCAGCTGTGCCAGGCCGCCGCCACGCCGGCACTGACCTCGGCGGCGCCACCGGGCAGCCTGAGCGGCCAGCTGGCGCAGATGGTGTTCGGCCTGCTGCTGGTAGTGGGGCTGATCTTTCTGCTGGCATGGCTGCTGCGGCGTGTGCAGGGCTCGGCGGTCAAGGGCGGGCAGGTGATCGAGATCGTCGGCAGCCGCGCCATCGGCCCGCGGGACCGGTTGCTGCTGGTGCAGGTGGGCAAGGAGCAGATCCTGATCGGTCACAGCCCCGGCAGCATCGAGACCCTGCATGTACTGGCAGAGCCGGTCGAGGTCCCGCAGGGGGCGCGCCAGGCAACGCCTGAGTTTGCCCAACGGCTGATGGAACTGATGGGCAAGGACCCTAAGGACAAGACGCGATGAGCGCCACGCTGCGTACGTTGTTCACCCTGCTGCTGTTGCTGGCCGCGCCGCTGGCCCTGGCCGCCGACCCCTTGTCGATCCCCGCCATCACCTTGTCCAACGGGGCGAACGGGCAGCAGGAGTATTCGGTCAGCCTGCAGATTCTGCTGATCATGACGGCGCTGAGCTTCATCCCTGCGTTCGTCATCCTGATGACCAGCTTCACCCGCATCATCATTGTGTTCTCCATCCTGCGTCAGGCCCTGGGCCTGCAGCAGACACCGTCCAACCAGATCCTGACGGGGATGGCGCTGTTCCTCACCCTGTTCATCATGGCGCCGGTGTTCGACCGGGTGAACCAGACCGCCCTGCAGCCTTACCTGAACGAGCAGATGACCGCGCAGGAGGCCATCGACAAGGCCCAGGGGCCGCTGAAGGACTTCATGCTTGCGCAGACCCGGCAAAGCGACCTGGACCTGTTCATGCGCCTGTCCAAGCGCACCGACATCACCGGCCCCGACCAGGTGCCGCTGACCATTCTGGTGCCGTCGTTTGTCACCTCCGAGCTGAAGACGGCGTTCCAGATCGGCTTCATGATCTTCATTCCCTTTCTGATCATCGACATGGTGGTGGCCAGTGTGTTGATGGCCATGGGTATGATGATGCTGTCGCCGCTGATCATCTCGTTGCCGTTCAAGATCATGCTGTTCGTGCTGGTGGATGGCTGGGCGCTGATCATGGGTACGCTGGCTGGCAGTTTTGGTGGCGTGTGATGCCGCCTGGGAGCGCTGTGAATGACGCCTGAAGTTGCTGTCGACCTGTTCCGCGATGCCTTGTGGCTGACCACGCTGATGGTGGCCGTGCTGGTGGTGCCGAGCCTGCTGGTGGGGTTGATGGTGGCCATGTTCCAGGCCGCCACGCAGATCAACGAACAGACCCTGAGCTTTCTGCCGCGCCTGCTGGTGATGCTGGTCACGCTGATCGTGGCCGGGCCCTGGCTGGTGCAGAAGTTCATGGAGTACATCACCAACCTGTACACCAACATTCCGCAACTGATCGGTTGACGGCCTGATGCTGGAACTGACTGACACGCAGATCGGCACCTGGGTAGCCACGTTCATCCTGCCGTTGTTCAGGGTGACGGCGGTGCTGATGACCATGCCCATCTTCGGCACGCGCATGCTGCCGGCGCGGGTGCGCCTGTACGTTGCGGTGGCGATTACCGTGGTGATCGTGCCAGCGCTACCGCCATTGCCCCAGTTCGACCCCCTGAGCCTGCGCGGGCTGCTGCTGTGCGCCGAGCAGATCATCGTGGGCGCGCTGTTCGGCTTGGCCCTGCAGTTGCTGTTCCAGGCGTTCGTCATTGCCGGGCAGATCGTGGCGGTGCAGATGGGCATGGCGTTCGCGTCGATGGTGGACCCGGCCAACGGCGTGAACGTGGCGGTCATCAGCCAGTTCATGACCATGCTGGTGAGTGTGCTGTTTCTGCTGATGAACGGGCACCTGGTGGTGTTCGAGGTGCTGACCGAAAGCTTCACCACCTTGCCGGTGGGCAGTGCACTGATGGTGAACCACTTCTGGGAGTTGGCCGGGCGCATGAGCTGGATGTTCGCGGCCGGGTTGATTTTGATTTTGCCGGTGATTGCCGCCTTGCTGGTGGTGAACGTCGCTTTTGGCGTAATGACACGGGCGGCGCCGCAACTGAACATCTTCTCCATCGGTTTGCCGCTGACACTGGTCATGGGCATGCTGATCTTCTGGGTGGGCCTGGCCGATGTGTTGTCCCATTACCAGGCATTGGCCAGCGAGACGCTGCAATGGCTGCGTGAACTGGCGAGGGCGCGCTGAGCATGTCAGAGAGCGAGAGCGGTCAGGACAAGACAGAAGACCCCACCGAGAAACGCAAGCGCGACGCCCGCGAAAAGGGCGAGATCGCGCGCTCCAAAGAGCTGAACACGGTGGCGGTGACCCTGGCGGGCGCCGGCGGGCTGCTGGCGTTTGGCGGAAACCTGGCCGAGACGTTGCTGACGCTGATGCGCATGAACTTCAGCCTCACCCGTGAGGTGATTGTCGATGAGCGGTCGATGGGTGCGTTTTTGCTGGTGTCCGGCAAGATGGCCATCTGGGCTGTACAGCCTTTGCTCATCCTGTTGTTCGTGATCTCCTTCGTGGCCCCGATCGCCCTGGGCGGCTTTGTGTTTTCCGGTAGCCTGCTGCAACCCAAGTTCAGCCGCATGAACCCGCTGTCGGGGCTCAAGCGCATGTTCTCGATGCACGGCCTGACCGAACTGCTGAAGGCCATGGCGAAGTTTTGCGTGATTCTGATCGTGGCCGTGGTGGTGCTGGTCAACGACCGCCAGGCCTTGTTGTCGATTGCCAACGAGCCGCTGGAGCAGGCGATCATTCACAGCTTGCAGGTGGTGGGCTGGAGTGCCTTGTGGATGTCTGCCGGGCTGCTGCTGATTGCGGCAGCGGACGCGCCGTACCAGCTGTGGCAGACGCACAAGAAAATGAAGATGACCAAGCAGGAAGTGCGCGACGAATACAAGGACAGCGAAGGCAAACCTGAGGTCAAGCAACGTATCCGCCAGTTGCAGCGCGAGGTGTCGCAGCGGCGCATGATGGCGGCCGTGCCCCAGGCCGACGTGATCATCACCAACCCCACCCATTACGCAGTGGCGTTGCAATACGACCCCGAAAACGGCAATGCGGCGCCTTTGCTGCTGGCCAAGGGCAGCGACTTCATGGCGCTCAAGATCCGGGAGATCGGGGTAGAGCACAAGGTGCAGATTCTGGAGTCACCAGCGCTGGCGCGGGCGATCTACTATTCCACCGACGTGGAGCATGAAATCCCTGCGGGCCTGTACCTGGCCGTTGCCCAGGTGTTGGCCTATGTGTTCCAGATCCGCCAGTACCGCGCTGGCAAGGGCAAGCGCCCGGATCCGCTTAAGGATGACCTGCCGATTCCGGCGGACTTGCGGCGGGATAATTGACCCGGCGCATGGCTGTACACAGCTTCGCGCATCCTGCCACAGGCAACACTGGCCAGAAAAAAACGTAGGAGCGAGCGCAGCTCGCGATGCGCCGCGCGGGCGGCGCTCGATCTCCCAAGCGCTGCACCTGTAAAGGCGAACACCTGCCAGCCCAACCGCATTTTGCCGGTGAAGGGTCCCAGGCCGAGATTGCATCAGGGCCGCCAAGTGCTCGCCACAACGCGGTCTGCGCCTATTAGACCGAGCGCCGCCCGCGCGGCGCATCGCGAGCTTTGCTCGCTCCTACGCTTACTTCGGGCCAGTCACGCCTATGACAGGCGCGCGCGACTGCCTAGTGGGTACGGCACGATGTCGCGTGATGCGCAAGGGGGTTGCGCGCAAACGCCACCGGCATAACTGGCCTCAAACAAACATAAATTCTGGATTCCCCGGCGCTGGCCGTGGCGGGGCGATCTACTAGTCCACCGAAGTGAAGCGCAAAATCCCTGAGGGCCTGTACTTGGTCGTCGCCCAGGTGTCGGCCTATGTGTTCCTAAGCCTCCAGTACGTCCTCCGATTTGCGCCAGATACGCTGCGTGCCTGCAGGCATTAAATAGGCTCACAGGCTCGCAGCTATTCAAGGCTCGGGTGGATTTTGCGCCCTTGGGAGACTCGGGAGCTGAAACAGCGACGGCCCGGATCTGGCGGCTGTACGCCCAGCCAGAGCGTCGAGAGGCAGGATTGTTGGTGGAGGAGGTGGGTGAGGTAGACAAGGGCATAGATCATCCATTTCGTTGAGAAAAGGCGTCCGTGCCGTTGCGCTTTATTGGATATTGGATACAGTAGCCGAGCCGAACCGTACCTTGAGATCTAAAATGAAACAAAATGTTATTGCGCTAATTTTTGGTGGGCGAAGCACTGAGCACGCCGTATCTCTCATGTCGGCCCGCAACCTTCACCAGGCCCTGATTTCTCTGGGTCACTCAGTGCATTGCGTTGGAATCGACAGAACCGGCGTATGGCGTTACCAAGGCCGACCACGTGAGTTCCCGGGGGAGGTGGACACAACTGCACCTGTACTGACGCTGCAGCCTGGTAGGTCAGCGTTGATCCATTCAGGCCCGGGATCTGCTTCAGAAGAAATCGCGGTCGACCTGATTTTTCCGGCACTTCATGGACTGTATGGGGAAGACGGTGCGATCCAGGGGCTGAGTGCTATGTGTGGTATTCCGTGCGTCGGCTCGGGAATACTCGGCTCTGCGGTTTCCATGGACAAAGACGTCACCAAGCGACTCGTAAGCGCAGCGGGGATCAAGGTGGCTCCCTGGATTGCGGATTATGAGATGCACCCCTGGTCTTGGTTGTTAGATTCCCTGGGCGGAGAGGTGCTCTTCGTGAAGCCTGCCACTTCTGGATCTTCCATTGGTGTGGCGCGAGTGACCTGCGAGTCCGAATACCGTGAGGCTTACGCGGCGGCTCGACACTTGGATCCAAAGGTGATCGTGGAAAAAGAGATCAAAGGCAGGGAAATTGAGTGTGGAATCCTAGAGCGGCGTGGGCGAGCCATTGCATCACTGCCCGGTGAAATTGTGCCCGTCACTGGCCATGATTTTTATAACTACGATGCCAAGTACACTGCTCATCAGCCCTCGACGCTGCTTGTGCCTAGCCCTGTCTCTTTGACGCTGTCCATGAGCATCCAACAGCTGTCTTTGGAGGTATTCCGATGCTTGGGCCTGACAGGCTTGGCCAGGATCGATTTTTTCCTTCAGAACAATGATGAGCTTATTCTGAATGAAGTGAACACATTGCCTGGATTCACCAAAGCGAGTATGTACCCTAAAATGTTCCAAGCCACAGGCTATTCGCTTGAAAGCATCGTAGACGAGTTGGTCAGCGCTGTGATCAGGGCATCGTCGGAACCTTGACTGCTACGAATTAATGCCCTGATGGCGACTCAGGAAATTAACGATCTCATCTCTTCCCGCTTCTAGGTGGTGCCGTAGCACGTGTTTGGCTAATTCACGGTCCCCCCTACGGCAAGCCTCGAGAATGGTAAAATGGTCCTCTTCGGATTTCTGGTGATAGTCCAAGTTGCTGAGCAAAAAACGGAGGTGTCTGTCGACGGCTTGATGAAGCGACTTTATGAGTGCCAGCAGCCGAGGGCGTTTTGACCGCGCGTACAGAAAATTGTGAAATTGCTCATTTAGCTCGCCTAGCGTGTGGGGATCTCGCTGGGTAGCCATTGCTTGGATGCATTTTTCCATCTCCAAGATATCTTCATTGGAAATGTCGCCAAACCCAAAATCCAATGCAGTCGTTTCTGCCATGATGCGCATGTCGTAAATCTCGACCACATCGTCAATCGTCATAACGGAGACAAACGCACCTTTGTTGCGCTCGGTGGTAACCAATCCTTCCGCTTCGAGTTGTCTTATAGCATCACGGATCGGCATGCGGCTTACACCGAATTTGGCCGCTAATTCATCTTGGCGCAATTGTGCACCCTCTGGAATCTTGCCTGAAAGGATGCCATTGCGAAGTGAGTCAGCAACAAACGCCATCGCGGTTTTTTGCTGATAACCTGTTGGCACTGTGAAGCTGTCAGGAAGCGGGGACACGCTAATCTCCGAGATCGTTATAAAAGCATGCCGAAGGTAGCACAACGCTGAAACCTCAGCCATCTTCACGGGCGTTTCTATATAACGGATTGGATGGCTTCAACGTCAGCGATGTTCCAATGTCTTTAGCATCCTGCGTTGGGCGAGCTTGCATGTTAAGCATTAAGTCGAGGCATCTACAATCCGCGGCGCGTCTTTACCTCTGGGTGAGGATTGAGTCATTCAAAACGTCGTACGATAAGCTTTGAGAATGTCAACGCTGCGTGGCAACGGCTCTCGGCTGCGGGCCCCGTCAGGGCATGCTCATCGCAATGCTCATTCATCTCGACGGGGAAATGCAGAACCCTGATGGCTCCCGCTACTGGCGTCCCACGCTGTTGGCCGGAGTGATGCAGTGACCTTGTCCGACCGTCACCATGGGTTTCATCCATGCAAACCTCGCTTTTATACGGTGGCGGTCATCGATAGGTCATGCATTTCAGTCCCTGTGCTGGGACAAACCGATTTATCTCTCAGCCCCCCAAAGTTGGAAAGCTTCTTGCAATGCCAGCGCCAGGCGCCCATCTGGCGTCAAAGTTTTGCATCAAGAGGACTCGCGGTGGATCGCACTCAGTTAATCAGCAACGCCCGCCACAACCTGGCCGGGCTTGGCCGGGGCAACCTGGGCGTGCCGATTTTGTTGCTGGTGATGCTGGCAATGATGATGCTGCCGATCCCCCCGTTCCTGCTGGACGTGTTCTTCACCTTCAACATCGCCCTGTCGATCGTGGTGCTGCTGGTGTGCGTCTACGCCCTGCGCCCGCTCGACTTCGCTGCGTTCCCCACCATCCTGCTAGTGGCCACGCTGCTGCGCCTAGCCCTGAACGTGGCATCCACCCGGGTGGTGATGCTGCACGGCCAAGAGGGCCACGGCGCTGCGGGCAAGGTGATACAGGCCTTTGGCGAAGTAGTGATCGGCGGCAACTACGTGGTCGGTGCCGTGGTGTTCGCCATCCTCATGATCATCAACTTCGTGGTGGTGACCAAGGGCGCGGGGCGTATCTCCGAGGTAAGTGCGCGGTTCACCCTGGACGCCATGCCCGGCAAGCAGATGGCAATCGACGCCGACCTCAACGCTGGCCTGATCGATCAGGCCCAGGCCAAGGCGCGCCGTAGCGAGGTGGCCCAGGAGGCCGAGTTCTACGGCTCGATGGACGGTGCCAGCAAGTTCGTGCGCGGTGACGCCATTGCCGGCCTGCTGATTCTGTTCATTAACCTGATCGGCGGCATGCTGATCGGCATGCTGCAGCATGGCATGAGCTTCGGCGACGCCGGTAAGGTGTACGCACTGTTGACCATCGGTGACGGTTTGGTGGCGCAGTTGCCATCGCTGTTGCTGTCCACTGCCGCCGCCATCATGGTTACCCGCGCCTCGGGCTCCGAGGACATGGGCAAGCTGATCAACCGGCAGATGTTCGACTCGCCCAAGGCGCTGGCGGTGTCGGGGGGGCTGATGATCGTCATGGGCCTGGTACCCGGCATGCCCCATGTCGCCTTCCTCAGCCTTGGCCTGATGGCGGGCGGTGGCGCCTACCTGGTCTGGAAAAAGCAGCAGAAAACCAAACAGCTGGCGGTGCAGGAAGCGCAACGCCAACAAGACCTGCTACCCTCGCCACAGCGCGCAGCCGAAACCAAGGAACTGGGCTGGGACGACGTCACCCCGATCGACATGATCGGCCTGGAAGTGGGCTACCGCCTGATCCCCCTGGTGGACCGCAACCAGGGCGGGCAGTTGCTGGCGCGTATCAAGGGCGTGCGCAAGAAGTTGTCCCAGGACCTGGGCTTCCTCATGCCCACTGTGCATATTCGCGACAACCTCGACCTGCAGCCCAGTGCCTATCGCCTGACCCTCATGGGCGTGATCCTGGCCGAAGCTGAGATCTACCCGGACCGCGAGCTGGCCATCAACCCCGGCCAGGTGTTCGGCACCCTCAACGGCATCGCCGCCCGTGACCCGGCCTTCGGCCTGGAAGCGGTGTGGATCGACGTGGGCCAGCGCTCCCAGGCGCAGTCACTGGGCTACACCGTGGTTGATGCCAGCACCGTGGTGGCCACCCACCTTAACCAGATCCTGCAGAAACACTGCCACGAACTGATCGGCCACGAGGAAGTTCAGCAACTGCTGCAGGTGCTGGCCAAGGCTTCGCCTAAACTGGCTGAAGAACTGGTGCCGGGTGTCATTTCCTTGTCGGGGCTGTTGAAGGTATTGCAGGCGCTGTTGTCAGAGCAGGTGCCGGTGCGGGACATTCGCAGCATTGCCGAGTCCATCGCCAACAATGCGGCCAAGAGTCAAGATACCGCCGCGCTGGTAGCGGCAGTGCGCGTCGGATTGTGTCGCGCCATCGTGCAAAGCATTGTAGGCGTTGAGTCCGAGCTGCCTGTGATCACCCTTGAGCCCAGGTTGGAACAGATTTTGCTCAATAGTCTGCAACGGGCCGGGCAAGGTCAGGAAGACGGTGTTCTTCTGGAGCCGAGCATGGCCGAAAAGCTGCAGCGTTCGCTGATCGAAGCCGCCCAGCGTCAGGAGATGCAGGGCCAACCGGCCATCCTCCTGGTCGCCGGCCCGATCCGCGCCATGCTCTCGCGTTTTGGCCGGCTGGCTGTACCGAACCTGCACGTGCTGGCGTATCAGGAAATTCCTGACAACAAGCAAGTCACCATCGTTGCCACCGTGGGCCCTAACGGCTGAGGTAGTGGATAATGCAAGTTAAGCGATTTTTCGCTGCTGATATGCGTCAGGCCATGAAGCTGGTTCGCGATGAGCTGGGCGCTGATGCGGCCATCATCGGTAACCGCCGCATTGCCGGCGGTGTCGAGCTGACGGCGGCGCTCGACTACAAATTGTCCGCCCTGGCACCGCGGGTGCCCAATGCCGAGCTTGAAGAAGAACTGCGCAAGACCCACTCGCGCATTGCCACGGTTCAGGCCGAGCTCGACCAGCGTCAGGACAACAGCGAGAGCAACCGCCAATTGTTTGCCGGGCAATCGTTGACCGCTGCCGAACCGCTGGTTGAACCCCATGTGGATGCCCCTCAGCCGGCCGCTGCCCCTGCGCAGGCGTCGGTAGACCCGCGCCTGTTCGAGGCCATGCGCTCCGAGCTTTCGGGCCTGCGCCAGTTGCTTGAAGTGCAACTGGGCTCACTGGCGTGGACCCAGCTGCAAGGCAGCAAGCCGCAACAGGCTACGCTGTGGCGCCGGCTGCAGCGCCTGGGCCTGTCCGGGCCGATCGCCCGTGAGCTGCTGGCGCTGACCGGCGAGATTGAGGAGCCGCGCCATGCCTGGCGCATGCTGCTGGCGCACCTGGCACGCATGATCGATATCCCGGAGGTGGAGCCGATCGAGGCGGGCGGTGTGATTGCCGTGGTCGGCCCGGCCGGCATGGGCAAGACCACCACCCTGGCCAAGCTGGCCGCGCGCTATGTGCTCAAGTACGGCGCGAACAACCTGGCGCTGGTGAGCATGGACAGTTTTCGCATCGGTGCCCAGGAGCAGCTCAAGACCCTGGGCCGCATCCTCAACGTGCCTGTCACCTACGTCGACCCCGGTCAGTCCCTGGCGGCGGCGCTGGAGCCGCTGCTGCGCAAGCGCGTGGTGCTCATCGACACTGCTGGCCTGCAGGCCAGCGACCCGGCCCTGCGCATGCAGCTCGAAACCCTGGCAGGGCGGGGCATCGCCGCGAAGAATTACCTGGTGCTGGCCACCACCAGCCAGAAGCAGGTGCTCACCGCCGCCTACCACAGCTACAGCCGCTGTGGCCTGGCCGGTTGCATTTTGACCAAACTTGATGAATCGGCAAGCCTCGGCGATGTGCTGAGCCTTGCCATCAGCTACCGGCTGCCGGTGGCCTATCTGACCGATGGGCCGCGCATTCCGGACGATCTTCACCTGCCACGCGGGCACCAGTTGGTCACCCGGGCGGTCAGTGTGCAACAGCAGGATGAGCCCAGCGAAGAGGCCATGGCCGACATGTTCGCTGATCTCTACCACAACCCTCGGCGAGTGGGTTGAACATGAAGTGTGTGCAAGGTAGCTATGCCAAGGGGCACGCAGAATTGCCCTTCGTGTGGCCTGAGTCCCAGCGAGACAAGGTAAAGAACAGACATGGGTAGCATGCATCCCGTACAGGTGATCGCCGTGACCGGCGGCAAAGGTGGCGTCGGCAAGACCAACGTTTCAGTGAACCTGTCCCTGGCACTGGCCGAACTGGGCCGCAGGGTTATGCTGCTGGACGCCGACCTGGGCCTGGCCAATGTCGACGTCCTGCTGGGCCTCACCCCCAAACGCACCCTCGCAGACGTGATCGAGGGGCGCTGCGAGCTGCGCGATGTGATGCTGCAGGGCCCTGGCGGGGTGCGTATCGTGCCGGCCGCCTCGGGCACCCAGAGCATGGTGCACCTGGCGCCCGCCCAGCACGCGGGGCTTATCCAGGCGTTCAGCGAGATCGGTGACAACCTTGACGTGCTGGTGATCGACACCGCTGCCGGTATTGGTGACTCGGTGGTCAGCTTTGTGCGCGCCGCCCAGGAGGTCCTGCTGGTGGTGTGCGACGAGCCCACGTCCATCACCGACGCCTATGCGCTGATCAAGCTGCTGAACCGCGACTACGGCATGAACCGCTTCCGCGTGCTGGCCAACATGGCGCAGAGCCCGCAGGAAGGGCGCAACCTGTTCGCCAAGCTGACCAAGGTTACCGACCGTTTTCTGGACGTGGCCCTGCAATACGTGGGCGCCGTGCCGTACGACGAATGCGTGCGCAAGGCCGTGCAGAAACAGCGCGCGGTCTATGAAGCCTTCCCGCGCTCCAAATGCGCCCTGGCCTTCAAGGCCATCGCCCAGAAGGTGGACACCTGGCCGTTGCCAGCCAACCCACGCGGCCACCTGGAGTTCTTCGTCGAGCGCCTGGTGCAACCCACCAGTGCGGGTCCGGTGCTATGAGTGCCAGCGGCTTCAAGATGTACAGCCGCGCGTCGAAGGACGCGCAGTACCAGCTGATCGAGCGCTACGCCCCGCTGGTCAAGCGCATTGCCTACCACCTGCTGGCCCGGCTGCCAGCCAACATCCAGGTCGAGGACCTGATCCAGGCCGGCATGATCGGGCTGCTGGAAGTGGCCAACAAATACGACGCCAGCAAGGGCGCCAGCTTCGAAACCTACGCCGGCATCCGCATCCGCGGGGCCATGCTCGACGAGGTGCGCAAGGGTGACTGGGCGCCGCGTTCGGTGCACCGCAACACCCGCATGGTCAGTGATGCCATGCGCGCCGTTGAAGCAAGAACCGGCCGTGACGCTAAAGATCATGAAGTTGCTGCCGAACTCAAGTTGAGTCTCGATGATTACTACGGGATCTTGAACGATACCCTGGGCAGTCGCCTGTTCAGTTTTGACGACCTGTTGCAGGACGGCGAGCACGAAGGGCTGCATGAGGATGGTGCCAGTGGCCAGGCTGAGCCTGCCCGTGGCCTGGAGGACGAGCGTTTCCAGGCTGCGTTGGCCGATGCCATTGCCAACCTGCCCGAGCGTGAGCGCCTGGTACTGGCGCTTTACTATGACGAGGAGCTGAACCTCAAGGAGATCGGCGAGGTCCTTGGTGTCAGCGAATCGCGGGTCAGCCAGTTGCACAGCCAATGCGCCGCGCGCTTGCGCAGCCGTCTGGGGGAATGGCGGGCACGTTGAGCCCGCTGTCGTTGTAGTCGTTTTCCACGTTGTACCGAATTGATTGAGTGCGCGCTCGGGGCCGAGCGCGTTTGAGACTGCTTGGAGGTCTAATTGGACAAGAACATGAAAATCCTCATCGTCGACGACTTTTCGACGATGCGGCGGATCATCAAGAACCTGCTGCGTGACCTGGGGTTCAGCAACACCGAAGAAGCCGATGACGGCACCACGGCGCTGCCGATGCTGGAAAACGGCCACTACGACTTCCTGGTGACCGACTGGAACATGCCGGGCATGTCGGGTATCGACCTGCTGCGCAAGGTGCGCGCCAGCGACAAGCTCAGGGCCTTGCCGGTGCTGATGGTGACGGCTGAAGCCAAGCGTGACCAGATCATCGAAGCGGCCCAGGCCGGCGTTAACGGCTATGTGGTCAAGCCGTTCACCGCGCAGGTTCTCAAAGAAAAGATCGAGAAGATCTTCGAACGCGTCAACGGCTGAGTCACGTCAGGGGGCGCGCCATGAATTCATCACAAACGTCGTTGGGCGAGTTTGAATCCACGCTCAAGAAGCATGCCCAGGAGCTGGTAGAAAGCCTGGAGCGGGGCCGTTTCGGCGAGGCGGTGCAGCTGATTCACGAGCTGAACCAGACCCGCGATCGCGGCTTGTACCAGGAAGTTGGCAAGCTGACCCGTGAGCTGCACAGCGCCATCGTCAGTTTCCAGATCGACCCGACCATCCCGCAGGCTGAAGAGGTGTCGCAGATTACCGACGCCACCGAGCGCCTGTCCTATGTGGTCAAGCTCACCGAAGGCGCGGCCAACCGCACCATGGACCTGGTCGAAGAAAGCACCCCGGTGCTCAACGGCCTGGCCACCGAAGCGAATGCCCTTAGCGCAGACTGGCAGCGCTTCATGCGCCGTGAAGTGGCCGCCACGGAGTTCCGCGACCTGGTCAAACGTGTCGACAGTTTCTTGACGCACAGCGCTGAAGGCAACCGCAAGGTGGCTGGCCATCTTAACGACATTCTGCTGGCCCAGGACTACCAGGACCTGACCGGGCAGGTGATCAAACGGGTCACTGCGCTGGTGACGGAAGTGGAAAGCAACCTGCTGAAACTGGTGATGATGGCCAGCCAGGTGGACCGCTTCGCCGGCATCCAGCATGACCAAGATCAATTGCGTGCAGAAAAAGATCGAGAAAAACATCCGACTCGGGGTGAAGGTCCGCAGATTCATGCCGATAAGCGTGAAGACGTTGTGTCCGGTCAGGACGATGTCGATGATCTGCTGTCCAGCCTGGGTTTTTAAGGAGCACGTTTGATGAGCTTCGGCGCCGATGAAGAAATCCTCCAGGATTTCCTGGTAGAGGCCGGCGAAATACTTGAGCAACTGTCCGAGCAACTGGTCGAGCTGGAAAGCCGGCCAGACGATGCCGACTTGCTCAATGCGATTTTTCGCGGTTTCCACACTGTAAAAGGGGGCGCCGGCTTCCTCCAGCTCAATGAGCTGGTGGAGTGCTGCCACATCGCCGAGAACGTGTTCGACGTACTGCGCAAAGGTGAGCGCCGGGTCGACTCGGAGTTGATGGACGTGGTGCTCGAAGCACTGGATACCGTCAACAGCATGTTTGGCCAGGTGCGCGAGCGCAGCGAAGTGACGCCTGCCACGCCCGAGCTGCTGGCCGCCCTGGCGCGGCTGGCCGAGCCGGGTGCCGCAGCGCCGGCCCCGGCGCCTGCAGCGGTAGCGCCCGAGCCGGTGGGCCAGCCTCCTGTGGCTGAGGCCGAAGCCGACGCGGATATCACCGACAGCGAATTCGAGCAGTTGCTCGACTCGCTGGATGCGGTGAAGGCGCAGGCCGCCGCCGAACAGGTGCAAGACGAAGTCGTTAGCGCGGGCGGTGATGACATCACCGACGCGGAATTCGAATCGTTGCTCGACCAGTTGCACGGCAAGGGCCAGTTCAGCGCCGAAGTGGCCGCTGCACCTGCGCCTGCCAGCCAGCAGGCGGCCAGCGACGAAATCACCGATGCCGAGTTCGAATCCCTGCTCGACCAGTTGCATGGCAAGGGCACCTTCCAGGCCGATGCCTTGCCTGCCGCGAAAGCTCCGGCACCGGTGGCCGAAGCCACGGCTGCGGTGGGTGACGAAATCAGCGAGCACGAATTCGAGGCGCTGTTGGACCAACTGCATGGCAAGGGCAAGTTCACCGGGGAGGTGGCCGCTGCCGAAGCGCCGGCCAAGGTACAGCCAGCAGCTGCTGCCCAGGCCGAGCCTGCGCCTGTCGCCCGGCCTGCCGCAGCGGCGCCCGCGGCTGCCGCCAAGCCCGCCCCAGCCCCGGCACCCCGTGTGCCGGCGCCTGCAGCCGAAAAGCATGGCGCCAGCGAGGCCGAAACCACCGTGCGGGTCGATACCGCGCGCCTCGACGAGATCATGAACATGGTCGGCGAACTGGTGCTGGTGCGTAACCGCCTGGTGCGCCTGGGCCTGAACAGCGGCGACGAGGCCATGTCCAAGGCCGTGTCCAACCTGGACGTGGTCACTGCCGACCTGCAGACCGCGGTGATGAAGACGCGCATGCAGCCGATCAAGAAGGTGTTCGGGCGCTTCCCGCGCCTGGTACGCGACCTGGCCCGGCAGTTGAAGAAAGAAATCAACCTGGAACTGGTGGGCGAAGAAACCGACCTGGACAAGAACCTGGTCGAGGCGCTGGCCGACCCGTTGGTGCACTTGGTGCGCAACGCCGTGGACCACGGTGTGGAGATGCCCGACGAGCGTGAGGAAGCCGGCAAGGCCCGTACCGGGCGGGTGGTGTTGTCGGCCGAGCAGGAGGGTGACCACATCCTGCTGTCGATTTCCGATGACGGCAAAGGCATGGACCCGAACATTCTGCGTGCCAAGGCCGTGGAAAAGGGCCTGATGGACAAGGACGCCGCCGAGCGCCTGAGCGAGTCGGACTGCTACAACCTGATCTTCGCCCCCGGGTTCTCGACCAAAACCGAAATCTCGGACGTGTCCGGGCGTGGCGTGGGCATGGACGTGGTGAAAACCAAGATTTCCCAGCTCAACGGTTCCATCAACATCTTCTCGGCCAAGGGCCAGGGCTCGAAGATCGTCATCAAGGTGCCGTTGACCCTGGCGATCATGCCGACCCTGATGGTGATGCTGGCCAACCAGGCATTCGCCTTCCCGCTGGTCAACGTCAACGAGATTTTCCACCTGGACCTGTCACGCACCAACGTGGTCGATGGCCAGGAAGTAGTGATCGTGCGTGACAAGGCGCTGCCGTTGTTCTACCTCAAGCGCTGGCTGGTTCAGGGCCAGGTCCATGAGGAACAGCACGAAGGGCATGTGGTGATTCTTTCGGTCGGTACCCAGCGCATCGGCTTTGTCGTCGATCAACTGGTCGGCCAGGAAGAAGTGGTAATCAAGCCGTTGGGCAAGATGCTGCAGGGCACCCCTGGCATGTCCGGGGCCACGATTACTGGCGACGGCCGCATTGCGCTGATTCTCGACGTCCCGAGCATGCTCAAGCGTTACGCCGCCCGGCGTATTTGATTTCGGTGGCGCCCCCTGGCGGGTGGCGCCGCCTAATGGAGTGTTTATGGCAGTCAAGGTCCTGGTGGTGGATGATTCCGGTTTCTTCCGCCGCCGTGTCTCGGAAATCCTGTCGGCGGACCCGACGATCCAGGTAGTAGGTACCGCGACCAACGGCAAGGAAGCGATCGACCAGGCACTGGCGCTCAAGCCCGATGTCATCACCATGGACTACGAAATGCCCATGATGGATGGCATCACCGCCGTGCGCCACATCATGCAGCGCTGCCCAACCCCCGTGCTGATGTTCTCGTCGCTGACCCACGAGGGCGCCCGCGTTACCCTCGATGCGCTGGACGCAGGCGCGGTGGACTACCTGCCGAAAAACTTCGAGGACATCTCGCGCAACCCCGACAAGGTCAAGCAGATGTTGTGCGAAAAGGTGCATACCATTTCGCGCAGTAACCGCCGTATTCCCAGCTACGCCCGCACCGCGCCTGCGCCTGCACCCGCCTCGGGCAGCCAGGGTACCGCCACCACGGCGCCGGTACGCAGCGCGGCACCCGTGCCAGCGCGGCCAACGGCCCCGGCGCCGTCGCATTCTCCGGCCCCCAAGCGCAAACCCTACAAACTGGTGGCGATTGGTACCTCCACCGGTGGCCCGGTGGCGCTGCAGCGTGTGCTGACCCAGCTGCCGGCGAATTTCCCTGCGCCCATCGTGCTCATCCAGCACATGCCCGCCGCGTTCACCAAGGCCTTTGCCGAGCGCCTGGACAAACTGTGCCGCATCAGTGTCAAGGAAGCCGAGGACGGCGACATGCTGCGCCCAGGGCTTGCGCTGCTGGCACCGGGTGGCAAGCAGATGATGATCGACGGCCGTGGCACGGTGAAAATCCTGCCGGGCGATGAGCGCCTGAACTACAAGCCCTGCGTGGACATCACCTTCGGCTCTGCGGCCAAGTCCTATGGCGACAAGGTGCTCTCCGTAGTGCTGACCGGCATGGGGGCAGACGGTCGCGAGGGTGCGCGGTTGCTCAAGCAGGGCGGCAGCACCGTGTGGGCCCAGGATGAAGCCAGCTGCGTGATCTATGGCATGCCCATGGCCATCGTCAAGGCCAACCTGGCCGATGCGGTGTACAGCCTGGATGACATCGGCAGGCACCTGGTGGAGGCGTGCGTCTGATGGACGTGCTCAGCCTGATCGGCCTGATCCTGGCTTTTGTCGCCATCGTAGGCGGCAATTTCCTTGAGGGCGGGCATGTCGGTGCGCTGGTCAATGGGCCGGCAGCGCTGATCGTGCTGGGCGGTACGCTGGCGGCGGCGTTGTTGCAGTCGCCGCTGTCGTCGTTCAAGCGGGCGTTGCAGATTTTGCGCTGGATCCTGTTCCCGCCCAGGGTCGACCTGCCTGGCGGTGTTGACCGTGTGGTCAACTGGAGCCTGACGGCGCGCAAGGAGGGCCTGCTGGGCCTGGAAGGCGTGGCGGACGGCGAGCCCGACCCCTATGCGCGCAAGGGCCTGCAGCTGCTGGTGGATGGCGCCGAGCCCGAGGCCATCCGCAGCATCCTCGAAGTGGACTTCCTGACCCAGGAAAGCCGCGACCTGCAGGCGGCCAAGGTGTTCGAGAGCATGGGCGGCTACGCGCCGACCATCGGCATCATCGGCGCCGTGATGGGGTTGATCCATGTGATGGGCAACCTGGCCGACCCTTCGCAACTGGGCAACGGTATTGCCGTGGCCTTCGTCGCCACCATCTACGGGGTGGCCAGTGCCAACCTGGTGCTGCTGCCGGTGGCGAACAAGCTCAAGGCCCTGGTAATGCGCCAGTCGCGTTACCGCGAAATGCTGCTCGAAGGCCTGCTGTCGATTGCCGAGGGTGAGAATCCGCGTTCGATCGAACTGAAGCTGCAAGGCTTCATGGAGTAGCCCATGCGCCGTCGCCGCCATGCCGAAGAACCGGAAAACCACGAACGCTGGCTGGTGTCCTACGCCGACTTCATCACCTTGCTGTTTGCGTTTTTTGTGGTGATGTATTCGATTTCCTCGATCAACGAGGGCAAGTACAAGGTGGTTTCCCAAGCCTTGCTCGGGGTGTTCAACGACCCGGAGCGCAGCATGAAGGCCATCCCCATTGGCGAGGAGCGCCCGCTCAGCGTGCGCCCGGCAGAACCGCTGGTGAACGACAGCCAGCAGACCGAAGCAGGCCTGGCGGCGTCCAGCAGCGACCCGCTCAAGACCATCAGCGATGATGTACGCGACGCTTTTGGCGACCTGATCAAGAGCGACCAGATGACCGTGCGCGGCAACGAGCTGTGGATCGAGATCGAGCTCAATTCATCGCTGCTGTTTGGCAGCGGCGATGCCATGCCCAGCGACAATGCGTTCGCCATCATCGAAAAGGTGGCCAACATCCTCAAGCCCTTCGCCAACCCTGTACATGTCGAGGGTTTCACCGACAACCTGCCTATCCGCACGGCGCAGTATCCCACCAACTGGGAGCTGTCCTCCGCGCGGGCGGCCAGCATCGTGCGGCTGCTGGCGATGAACGGGGTCAACCCTGCGCGCATGGCTTCGGTGGGGTATGGCGAATATCAGCCGGTGGCCAGCAACGACTCGCCAGAGGGGCGTGCGCGCAACCGGCGGGTGGTGCTGGTGATCTCACGCAACCTTGAAGTACGCCGCAGCCTGACCGGTACCGGCACGGCCAACGCCACACCGGACGCGGCATTGCGCCGGGCTGGCACACAAAGTGCACCGGCAACCGCAGCCACGGTGGCAGGGCAATGACTCGTCAATTCTCTGGCACCGCTGACCCCGTCGCTGCTGGATGGCCACGGGGATTCTGCGTCATGAACGGTTCAAGAGTCAGTCTATGAGAGTGTGGGCAGTAGCCAATCAAAAGGGTGGCGTCGGCAAGACGACCACCACCATCGCGCTGGCTGGCCTGTTGGCTGATGCCGGTAAGCGCGTGGTCGTCGTCGACCTCGATCCGCACGGCTCGATGACCAGCTATTTCGGGCACAACCCCGATGCCCTGGAACACAGCTGCTACGACCTGTTCCTGCACAAGGGCGGGGTGCCCGAAGGCTTGCCTGGGCAACTGCTGTTGCCCACCAGCGACGAACGCATCTCGCTGCTGCCCTCCAGCACGGCGCTGGCCGTGCTCGAACGCCAGTCCCCCGGGCAGAATGGCCTGGGCCTGGTGATCGCCAAGAGTCTGGCGCAACTGTGGCAGGATTTCGACTTTGCGCTTATCGACAGCCCACCGTTGCTGGGCGTGCTGATGGTGAACGCCCTGGCGGCCAGCCAGCAGCTGGTGATCCCCGTACAAACAGAGTTTCTTGCGGTCAAAGGCCTGGAGCGCATGGTCGGCACCCTGGCCATGATCAACCGCTCGCGCAAGCAGGCGCTGCCTTACCAGATCGTACCGACCCTGTTCGACCGCCGCACCCAGGCCTCGCTCAGCACGCTCAAGCTGCTGCGCGACACCTATGGCGAGCAGGTCTGGCAGGGCTACATACCGGTCGACACCCGGCTGCGTGACGCAAGCCGCAAGGGCGTCACGCCCTCGCAGTTCGACAACAAGAGCCGTGGGCTGCTGGCCTACCGGGCGCTGCTCAAGCACCTGTTGACCTACAAGCCCGCAGCGCAGGTGGCCTGATGACGACGCAAACCCGACACGCCGGCAGCAAGCCGCAGATCGCGCTGCAGTCTTACCTGGATGGGCTGCTGCAAGAGGCCACCGAGGCCGATGACCTTCTCGACGCGCCCGTAGCCACCGACGAATTTGCCCAGGCCGTGCGCGAAGAGCAGGCCCGCGATGCGCAGCCGCCTGCGCGCGCGCCTGCTGTAGTGCCGCCACGGGCCACCACCCCGCGGCCCTTCGCCGAGCCCAGGCTGGCCGTGCTGCCCAGCGTAATGCCCGTGCAGGCACCGGTAGTTACGGTGGTTGAACAGCAGGTGGTGGCCGAGGCCAGTATCCCGGTGCTGATCGAGCCCCCGGCAGTGGAACCTGTGGTGCCGCTGGTGGACGTACACCTGCCGGCGCCGGGCCTGCCTGCGCCGCCGGCCACCGTCGATGGTCGCCCGGCCTGGGCGGCCGAGCCGTTCGAGTGCCTGCTGTTCGACGTGGCCGGGCTGACCCTGGCAGTGCCGCTGGTGTGCCTTGGCTCGATCTACAACCTGGCCGGTCAGGAACTGACGCCCTTGTTCGGCCAACCCGAGTGGTTCCTTGGCATCCTCACTTGCCAGGCCGGTAACCTGAAGGTGCTGGACACGGCGCGCTGGGTAATGCCCGACCGTTACCGCGATGACTTCCGCCAGGGCCTGCAGTACGTAATTTCTGTTCAGGGCTATGAATGGGGGCTGGCCGTGCATCAGGTCAGCCGTTCGCTGCGCCTGGACCCGTCCGAGATCAAGTGGCGCAGCCAGCGGGGCCAACGCCCGTGGCTGGCCGGCACGGTAATCGAACACATGTGTGCGTTGCTGGATGTTGCCGAACTGGCCGAGCTGATCGCCAGCGGCGCCGTCAAGCAGATGCACGCCAAACCGAAAATGACACCGAACACACCGCCAAAGGCGGATTTCAAGGGGTAGGGGAATGAAAAAGTCGTCCGCACAAGGTTCCGAAGATCCGATCCTGCAGTGGGTTACCTTCCGTCTGGACAACGAGTCCTACGGCATCAACGTGATGCAGGTGCAGGAAGTGCTGCGCTACACCGAAATCGCCCCGGTGCCGGGTGCACCCAGCTATGTGCTGGGCATCATCAACCTGCGCGGTAATGTGGTCACTGTGATCGACACCCGCCAGCGCTTCGGCCTGATGCCCACCGAGGTGACCGACAACACCCGGATCGTCATCATCGAAGCCGACAAGCAGGTGGTGGGTATTCTGGTCGACAGCGTGGCCGAAGTGGTCTACCTGCGTCAGTCGGAAATCGAAACCGCGCCGAACGTGGGTAACGAAGAGTCGGCCAAGTTCATCCAGGGCGTGTGCAACAAGAACGGCGAGCTGCTGATTCTGGTCGAGCTGGACAAGATGATGACCGAGGAAGAGTGGTCCGAGCTGGAGAACATCTGAGTTGATCTTCGAGGTTGCGGTCATTCTGTTGGCGCTGCTGTGGGCGCTGAGTGCCTGGTACTTCCTGAACTATGCCAGGCGCCAGCGCGAGGCTGTCGCCCACCAGCAGGTCATCGATGCCATGCGCGACCAGCGCATCAAGGACCTGAACAAGCGCCTGGATGACTACCAGAACGGCAGCGTGCGCATGGGCGAGGCTATCCATGAAGTGCGGGCGGTGGTTGCCGGCTTGCCGGACCGCCTGGAGCGCCTGGAGCAGCACGACCCCAGCAGCGTCACGTTCACCCAGGCTGCGCGGCTGGTGAGCATGGGGGCCAGTGTCTCCGAACTGACCGAAACCTGTGGCCTGACCCAGGCCGAAGCCGAGCTGATGAGCAAGCTGCACCGCAGCGAGTGAAGCAAAAAAGGGCGACGCAAGTCGCCCTCGTGTTGTCAGGGCCTGCCCCAGGAGTGGTAGTTGCCCACTTGGGCGACGCGGTTCAGCGCCTGGTCGGCCTGCACGGCCGCGATGATCTCGGCCTGCTTGCTGTCAACCAGATACAGCGGCTTGCTTTGTGGCAGGGTCTGCAGGTTGCTCAGTTGGCGCAGCAGCCGCAACCTGGGCAGGCATCGGTCAATCACGTCGTTGAGCAGGCCCGGCCCGGTCAGCTGGCTCAGGCGCTTGGCGTAGGCCTTGAATTCAGGGGTGCCTGCCATCGGCTTGTAGCCATAGAAGTCCCCGTTGGCGAGATAGCGCTCGTGCAGGGTATCGGCGATCACCTGCAGGGTAGGGTTGTTGGGGTGGCTGCCGATCATGTTGCTGTTGTACTGGCAGTGCATGCCCAGGGTGTCGTTGTTGGCCGGGTCACCCAGCACCAGGCCGTCCGGGGTAGTGGCCAGTTCTACGGTGTCGATAGCTGCACGCGAGGGGTCAAGTGGGTCGTCAGGGTGCGGGAACAGCGTATCGTCCACATCCAGGTAGACCCCACCCTCATGGTTTAGCAGCGGGTAGCGCAGGATATCGGACGCCGACGAAAAATTGGCCCCGAGGCCGTTGATTGCCTGGTGATACTGTGGGTAATGAGGCCCGTCGCGGAAGAGCTGGTAGAAGGGCTGCTCTTCCAGCGTCACCACTTCCAGGCCGGGGGCCCTTGTTGCCAGCAGTTGCCGGTTGGCCTCGAACGCCCGCGCATCTGCGTTCGACAGATACAACCGGTAGCGGTACGGGCTGCTGCCCAGGCGCCTGGCATTGGCAGCCAGGTTGTCCAGCAGCTCGGGAGCAATCACCTTGTTGCCCACCCAGATGCTGGAGAGGGTCTTGGGGATGGGCTGCACGGCCTGGGTGTCAATCGCCGGCACCTGGATGGGCAATTGGATATCCACCCCCAGGCCCCGCAGGGTGGCCATGCGCATGGCGTCGGTGACCGGGCGTTCCCGAGGGGAGATCCTGAACAGCCCGGGGCGGCCATCGGCGACCTGGTAACACACGGGCTGCACATCGTTGAGGGCATTGCTGGCGATGAACGCATCGTATTCGGCGTCGTACAACACTTCGGCGTTGTAGCCACGGATCATCGATTGCAGCTTTGGCGGGCCACTTTGGCTGACCGGTGTCCTGATTACCGACTGCGCAACCGGGCTATCATCTGCCGGCACTGCTGCCACTTCTTCCCAGAAATAGGCGCCCACGTCGGGCTCTGGGAAGTGCGGCGGGTTGATCGGGCTCAGCGGGTAGCCCAAGTGCTCGTTCAGGCGGATCGGCACCCTGAACACGCCGCGCGGCGGTGGCAGCAATGTCGTCGCCCGGGTGGTCAGCTCTGCGGTCAGTGGCAGTGCATTGAGCAGCCCGTAGACCGCGCCCGAAACACCCTCTGCCTTGTCCTCCGCTGATTTGCCATTGATGGCCTTATCCAGGCCCATGCCGAACTGGCCGATGCCTGCTGCTGCCAGCAGGGGGATCAGCTCGGGCACCACGATCGCGAACGGCGCCAGCAGGTTGATCGATGTGGTCAGGTAGCCGCGCCACCTGGCCTTGGTCACCTCATGGTCACTGGTGATGGTGAAATCCGCGTCGGCGTAACTGCGCGCACGCTGGCGTTCGGTAATGGCGGCGAACAAATCGCCTGTCAGTTTCGGGCTGTATTTGGTGACTTTGTAGTTGACGTATTGGCGCGGTGGCCATGTACCGTCGGTGGTAAACCCTGGCCGGTTGGGCGAACGGTGGGGGAAGGCAGGGTAAACCCCAAGGCCCAGCAGGGCCGTGTCCAGCCCGCTGAAATCGAGCCCGTCCGGGGTGTCTGCCAGTCTGAAATACTGCCGCAGTGCCTGGCGTTTCTGCGGGTCGCGACACTGCTCGCCCACCCAGTCCTTCATGGCTGCCATACCGGTGAATTCGTGCAGGGGAGAGGCATTGCCCGGCAGGTACATCAACACGTGATTGTGTGCGGCATCGGCCATGACGATCAGGTCGGTGGCGGCATAGCCATAGATGTTCAACGGCCGGGCCTTGAAACCTTTTGCGCGCGGTGCCAGCCCCGCCGCCTGCCAGGCCAGCAGGCGACCGGTTGCGCTCAGCGAGCCTTCCTGGACCTGTTTGTTGCAGGCGGCAATGAAGCTGATCTGCAGGGCCTTGCTGTGCTGCTGCGCGGCGTCACGCCAGTAGTCATCGAGCATACTCACGAAGTGTGTGTGGAAGTCCAGGTTCCAGACAAAGCGCTGCAACGCTTCGACGTCAATCGGCAGGTGGGTGGCGTTGTCGTAGCGGGCGGGGTTTGTGCGGTGGAACAGGCCGTTGAACACCGAGAACGGGGCGCTGTTGTCCAGGGCGCCCGGTTCGGGCAGGCGCTCGACGATGTGCAGGGTTTGCCCAGGCCATTGGCCGGCCCAGCCACCTGGGAACAATTGCCCGATCAGGTTCTTGCTGGTTTCGCCTTGCCAGTTGGCCAGCACCGCCTGGGTCAGTGACAGGCGCTGGGCAATGATCGCCTGGTTGCCGCGGTAGTGCAGGGTGACCGCGTCGGTGGTGTCCGGGTCCAGGTCGTGGCCCTGGGCGCGCGCCCACTCGCGTATGGCGCTGGCGGCTTGGCGGTCGGGGCGAGGGATGTGCTGCAGATGGCGCCGAACGAACTGTTCGCCGGCAGGGTTGACGAGGGTGATTGCCATGGTGATTGACCTGTGTGATGGATCAGGCGGCACAATGGCGAGAGGGGCCCTGAACGGGTCGGTAAGCGGGTACCACCCGGTGTTGGACCGCGCAGAGAACTGATTTCGCACGCAAGCCACGCTCACTGTGGGAGCAACTGTCTTCCACAAGATCTCAAAGCTGGCGCAATCACTGTGGGAGCGGGTTTACCCGCGAAGCAGGCAGCGCGGTGTGTGGCACCGGCTTGGCCGGTGTTCGCGGCTGAAGCCGCTCCCACAGGTTCCTTCTGAATCAACACGTTATGCGCAGTTCCCTGAGAGCGAGCCTTGCTCGCGATGGGGTGCGCAGCGCCGCCTCAGGGCCCTGGCAAACGCGGCAGGTTTGGAGTTATATCGCGCTCCGGCTCCGGCGTGTCATCGAACCCAGGCGGCACTTTGCCGCGCAACTGCCAGGCGAAGGCGATGATTTCGGCGATGGTCAGGTACAGGGCTTCGGGTATCTGGTCGCCCAGTTCCAGCCGGGCCAACAAGCGCACCAGCTCGGCGTTTTCATAGATGGGAATTTCGTGTTCACGGGCAATGGCCATGATCGCTTCGGCCAGTTCGTCGTCACCTTTGGCGCTGAGCGTGGGTGCCTGTTGGCCGTCATAGCTCAGGGCGATGGCCTGGCGTGGGGTTTTCAGGCTCATGCGTTTTCATCCACCCAGCGTTGTTCTACCCGGGTGCTGGGGCCTTGCGGTGCAATACCGGGGTGGCATTGCAGGTCGCCCACGTGCAGCCCGCGGGCCAGCAAGCCAGCGCGCAACGCGCCGAGTTCGGTATCGATCAGGCGCGCGGTGCGTTCACGCTCCGCCCACAGCTGGCCGCTCAGGCAGCCTTGGGTGAGCTGTGCCTGCACCTGCAAAGGGCCGAGGGGGGCCAGGTCGAATGCCAGCTCGATGCGCCACAGTGCCTGCAGGGGATCCTGCGCTTGGTGCTTGCGCTCGGCCTGTTGATCGGGGGTTTCCTCCCGTTGCAGCTTGACCTGCAGCGGGATGAAGTCCTGCCCATGGCGGATGGGGATTTCAGTTTGCCAGGTGGTCTGCAGGTTGCCGTTCTCCAGCGTGCCGGTTTGTTGCAGGCTGCTCATGGCATGGCTCTGCAGGCGGGAAATGGCCGCCGCAGCCAGGCGCAGCAGCGCTTGCAGGTCGCCTTCGTCCTCCAGGGCCTGGAGCAGTTTGGACGGGAGCGGAAACCCCCCAGGCTGTGGCTTGGGCGAAACCCGTTCGAGCATCCCCAGGGCATTGCGCGCCAGCGCCGGCATGGCGGCGGCCAGGGTGGCCGGTGGCGGGTTGATCGCGGCATTGGTGGTGGCCTGGGCGATGAGCTGAAGCAGGTTGGCCTTGAGGTCGGTGGCCAGCGCAGGCGCGCCACCGGCCAGCAGCTTGGCTTCCAGAAAGGCGCCGCTGTTGCCTAGGGCCTGTATCAGCGCCTTGGCATCACCCAGTTGCGTGGCCGTCGGCAAGGCCGCCAGCAGGCGCTCGGTGCTGGCGCGTACGTCGGGATCGGTGCCTGGATCGCTCGCCAGCTGTTGCAGCGCGCTCAGCAGGCCGGGCAATGATGCCTGGCGGTTCTGCTGGGTAAGCAACTGCTGGGCGATGCTGAGCTGGTCCTGCCTGCCGCTGAGCGGGATGAAGCGCAGTGACTGATCGCCTTGTACCAACCCGCTGAGCAAACTGCCCAGGGCCAGGGGGCGGGGGCTGTCGATGGCCAGCACGGCGCCAGCCTGAGCAGTGTTCAACAGGCTTACCAATGCCCGGTAGCTGGCCGGTTGGTCGGCCGTGGCAGGCAGCACCTGGTTGGTCAGCACCTTGCCCTGTAGCAGCGTACCAATGGGCACCTGGCTGGTATCAAGGCGGGTGAGGGTGGCTACCTGGCTGGCACTGGCCTGTTGCAGCAGGATGGCCAGGCGGCCGGCCTCAGGCTGGCTCACGGTCACCTGGCTACCCTGGGGCAGGGGCTGGCTGGCATTGGCCTGCAACTGGGTTTGCAGGCCATTGGCTTGCATCAGGCGCAACACCAACTGAAAATCCTGGCCGGCCTGGCGCATGGACACCACTTCGGCTTGCGCCGTCTCGCCCGGGGCGAGCAAACCCGGCTGAGCCTGGGTCAGGCGCAGCAGGTCGCCGGTCAAGGCCGCTTTCACTGCCTGGGCGCTGGTCGCGGTTTGTGGGCCGAGACTATTGATTTCAGTCATGATTGTATACAACCTGTGGAGCCCAGCCTCTTGGCAGCGTGGCTGTGCATGTAATAATGCCGCCCGCCCGTGGTTGCCAGTATAACGGCAGCGCGATGGGCGACTTGAGTGGCAGGGCTTCAGGTGTGCGCCCTGGGCCCTACAACCGATAAGGCGAAACCGTGACTCTTCACCTCCAAGCCGTGGGCCTGGCCTGCGAGCGCGACTGGCGTGTGCTGTTCGAGCACCTCGCGTTCGAATTGCGGCCCGGCGACATGTTGCAGATCAGTGGCCCCAACGGGAGTGGCAAGACCAGCCTGCTGCGCCTGCTGGCCGGCCTGATGCAGCCGACCGCCGGGCAGATCCTGCTGGGTGGCAAGCCTCTGGGCGAGCAGCGTCACGCCTTGGCCAGCATCCTGTTGTGGATCGGCCATGCGGCGGGCATCAAGGACCTGCTCACCCCTGAGGAGAACCTCACCTGGCTGTGCGCGTTGCACCAGCCTGCCAGCCGCGAGGCCATCTGGTCGGCGCTGGCAGCCGTCGGGCTGCGCGGTTTCGAAGACGTACCCTGCCATACCCTGTCTGCCGGGCAGCAGCGCCGCGTCGCCCTGGCCCGGCTGCACCTGGCCAGCCCGCCGCTATGGATTCTCGACGAACCCTTTACCGCCCTGGATAAACAGGGCGTGGCGCAACTGGAGAAGCACCTCGCACACCACTGCGAACAAGGTGGCACCGTGGTGATGACCACTCACCATGCGCTGGCCCGCAAACCGTCCGGTTACCGCGAACTGAACCTGGGGCAGTGGGCGGCATGAGCGTATTCATCCTGTTGCTGCGCCGGGAGGCGCGCCTGTTGTTCCGCCGCCCGGCCGAGCTGGCCAACCCGTTGGTGTTCTTCGCCATCGTGGTGGCGCTGTTCCCATTGGCGGTCGGCCCCGAAAGCCAGACACTGCAGAACCTGTCACCTGGCCTCGTGTGGGTGGCGGCACTGCTGGCGGTGCTGCTGTCGCTGGACGGCCTGTTCCGCAGCGACTTCGAGGACGGCTCACTGGAGCAGTGGGTGCTGTCGCCGCACCCGCTGGCACTGATGGTGCTGGCCAAGGTGCTGGCGCACTGGATCTTTTCCGGGCTGGCGCTGGTATTGTTGGCGCCATTGCTGGCCTTGATGCTGGGGCTGCCCGGGCACTGCCTGCCTGTGCTGCTGGGCTCGCTGTTGTTGGGCACGCCGGTATTGAGCCTGCTGGGCGCGGTGGGCGCGGCGCTGACGGTGGGCCTCAAGCGTGGCGGCCTGCTGCTGGCGTTGTTGATTCTGCCGTTGTATATCCCAGTATTGATCCTGGGCAGTGGTGCGTTGCAAGCGGCATTGCACAATATGCCCGCAACCGGCCAACTGCTCTGGCTCGCCAGCCTGGCAGCCCTGGCTGTCACCCTGGCACCCTTTGCGATCGCCGCCGGCCTGAAGATCAGCGTCGGCGAATAACGAGTCCTGGGCTTTCAAGCCCGGCAAATACCCTGGATGTACCCTGATGAAAATGAGCTGGACGTGGTTCCACAAGCTGGGTTCCCCCAAATGGTTCTATGCCATCAGCGGCCGCCTGTTGCCATGGCTGGCCGTGGCTGCGCTGGTGCTGCTGCTGGTCGGTATCACCTGGGGCCTGGCCTTCGCCCCCCAGGACTACCAGCAGGGCAACAGCTTCCGCATCATCTATATCCATGTGCCAGCGGCGATGCTGGCGCAATCCTGCTACGTGATGCTGGCGGTGGCCGGTGTGGTGGGGCTGGTATGGAAGATGAAGCTGGCCGATGTGGCCTTGCAATGCGCCGCGCCCATTGGCGCCTGGATGACGGCCGTAGCGTTGGTCACCGGCGCCATCTGGGGCAAGCCCACCTGGGGCAGCTGGTGGGTCTGGGATGCCCGGCTTACGTCCATGCTCATCCTTCTGTTCCTGTACTTCGGCATCATTGCGCTGGGCCAGGCAATCAGTAATCGTGACAGCGCGGCCAAGGCCTGCGCGGTGCTCGCCATCGTTGGCGTAGTGAACATCCCGATCATCAAGTACTCGGTGGAGTGGTGGAACACCCTGCACCAGGGGGCCACCTTTACCCTCACCGAAAAGCCGGCGATGCCGGCCGAGATGTGGCTGCCGCTGCTGTGCACGGCACTGGGGTTCTACTGCTTTTTTGGCGCCGTACTGCTGATGCGCATGCGCCTGGAAGTGCTCAAGCGCGAGGCGCGCGCCAGCTGGGTCAAGGATGAAGTATCAAACAGCCTTGGCCGGAGGGCCGCACCATGAGTTTTGCCAGCTTCGGTGATTTTCTTGCCATGGGCCACCATGGTTTGTACGTGTGGTCCGCCTATGGCATTTGCGTGGCGGTGCTGGTGCTGAACGTGGCCATGCCACTGCTGGCCCGCCGTCGCTACCTGCAAGAAGAGGCGCGCCGCTTGCGCCGGGAGAACATTCAGTGAATCCGCAGCGCAAGAAACGCCTGTTGCTGATCGTCGGCCTGCTGGTCGGCGTGGGGGTTGCCGTGGGCTTTGCCCTGAGCGCATTGCAGCAGAACATCAACCTGTTCTACACCCCTACCCAGATTGCCAATGGCGAGGCACCCCAGGACACGCGCATCCGTGCCGGTGGCATGGTCGAGAAAGGCTCTGTGCAGCGCTCGTCCGATTCACTGGACGTGCGCTTTGTGGTCACCGATTTCAACAAGTCGGTGCCCATTACCTACCGCGGCATCCTGCCAGACCTGTTCCGCGAGGGGCAGGGCATTGTCGCCTTGGGCAAGCTCAACGGCGACGGTGTAGTGGTAGCCGATGAAGTGCTGGCCAAGCACGACGAAAAATACATGCCGCCCGAGGTCACCAAGGCGTTGAAGGAAAGCGGCCAAGCGCAGGTGCAGCCATGAATGCGGCGCTGGTGATACCCGAACTCGGCCAGTTGGCGATGATACTGGCCATCTGTTTTGCGGCTGTGCAGGCCAGTATTCCGCTGCTTGGCGCCTGGCGTGGCGACAGCCTGTGGATGAACCTGGCACGCCCCGCGGCCTGGGGCCAGTTTGCGTTCCTGGCCTTCGCCTTTGCTTGCCTGACCCATGCGTTCATGACCGACAACTTCTCGGTGGCGTATGTGGCCAGCAACTCTAACAGCGCGTTGCCCTGGTACTACAAGTTCAGTGCCGTATGGGGCGCCCACGAGGGTTCCTTGCTGCTGTGGGCGCTCATATTGGGTGGCTGGACCTTTGCCGTATCGGTGTTCTCGCGGCAACTGCCCCAAGTCATGCTGGCCCGCGTGCTGGCGGTGATGGGCATGATCAGCGTGGGCTTCCTGAGCTTCCTGATCATCACCTCCAACCCGTTCCAGCGCTTGCTGCCGCAGGTGCCGGTCGATGGCCGCGACCTCAACCCGTTGCTGCAGGACATCGGCCTGATCGTTCACCCGCCGATGTTGTACATGGGCTACGTGGGCTTTTCGGTGGCCTTCGCCTTCGCCATCGCCGCGCTGCTCGGTGGCCGCCTGGATGCGGCGTGGGCGCGCTGGTCGCGGCCCTGGACCATCGTCGCCTGGGCGTTTCTGGGTGTGGGCATCACCCTGGGTTCATGGTGGGCCTACTATGAGCTGGGCTGGGGCGGCTGGTGGTTCTGGGACCCGGTCGAGAACGCCTCGTTCATGCCATGGCTGGTAGGCACGGCGCTCATCCACTCGCTGGCGGTGACCGAAAAGCGCGGTGTGTTCAAGAGCTGGACGGTGCTGCTGGCCATCGCGGCGTTTTCCCTCAGCCTGCTGGGCACCTTCCTGGTGCGGTCGGGCGTGCTCACCTCGGTTCACGCCTTTGCAGCCGACCCCTCGCGCGGCATCTTCATCCTGTTCTTCCTGCTGTTCGTGGTGGGCGGCTCGCTCACGCTGTTCGCCCTGCGTGCGCCGGTGGTCAAGAGCCAGGTGGGCTTCGGCCTGTGGTCGCGTGAAACACTGCTGCTGGCCAACAACCTGGTACTGGTGGTAGCGGCCTCGATGATTCTGCTGGGCACGCTGTACCCGCTGGTACTCGATGCCCTGACAGGGGCCAAGCTGTCGGTTGGCCCGCCGTACTTCGATGCGTTGTTCCTGCCGTTGATGGCGCTGTTGATGCTGGTGTTGGGCGTGGGCGTGGTGGTGCGCTGGAAGGACACCCCCGGCAAGTGGCTGGCCAGCATGATGACCCCGGTGCTGATCGGCAGCGCAGTGATGGCACCGCTGGCAGGGTTTGTCGTTGACGACTTCGACTGGCCAGCCCTGGCCACCTTTGCCCTGGCAGCCTGGGTAGTGCTGGGTGGGGTGCGCGATATCCTCGACAAGACCCGCCACAAAGGGTTGCTCAAGGGCCTGCCGGGCCTAGGTCGCAGCTACTGGGGCATGCAGGTGGCGCATCTTGGCCTGGCGGTATGTGCTTTGGGCGTGGTGTTGTCGAGCAACAACAGCGCCGAGCGTGACTTGCGCATGGCCCCGGGTGAAAGCGTGGAACTGGGCGGGTACCACTTCCTGTTCCAGGGCGCCAAGCATTTTGAAGGGCCGAACTTCATTTCCGACAAGGGCACCATCGTGGTCAGCCGCGAGGGCCGGGAAGTGGCCACGCTTCACCCCGAGAAACGCCTGTATACCGTGCAGCAGTCGATGATGACCGAAGCCGGTATCGACGCCGGCTTTACCCGCGACCTGTACGTGGCCCTGGGTGAACCGCTGGAAAACGGTGCCTGGGCGGTGCGGTTGCACATCAAGCCTTATGTCCGCTGGATCTGGCTGGGCGGTCTGCTGACTGGCCTTGGCGGGGTGCTGGCGGCCCTCGACCGGCGTTACCGCGTCAAGGTCAAGACTCGGGTGCGTGAGGCCCTGGGCGTGTCTGGAGCAGCTGCATGAAACGTTGGATCATGGTGGTGCCACTGGCGGTATTCCTGCTGGTGGCGGTATTCCTCTACAAAGGGTTGTTCCTCAAGCCCGAAGAGCTGCCTTCGGCAATGATTGGCAAGCCGTTCCCGGTATTCTCCCTGGCATCATCCCAAGGCGACCGCACGCTCACCCAGGCTGATTTGCAGGGCCGCCCGGCGCTGGTGAACGTGTGGGCGACCTGGTGTTCGTCGTGCAAGGTCGAGCACCCCTACCTGAACCAGCTTGCCCAGCAGGGTGTGGTGATCTACGGGGTCAACTACAAGGACGACAACGCGGCTGCGCAGAAGTGGCTGGCCGAGTTCCACAACCCCTACCAGCTGGATATCCGTGACGAGGAGGGCACCCTGGGGTTGGACCTGGGCGTCTACGGCGCGCCGGAAACCTTCCTGATCGATGCCGAGGGCGTTATCCGCTACAAACATGTGGGGGTGGTCGATGCCACCGTCTGGCGTGAGCAACTGGCACCGCTCTACCAGGGCCTGGTTGACGAGGCCCGGCCATGAGGCGTTGGTTGGCGGCCGCAACCCTGGTACTGGGCGTGGCCGGTGTGGCGAGTGCGGCCATCGATACCTATCAGTTCCGTGACCAGGCCGAGCGGGAGCGCTACCAGCAACTGACCAAGGAATTGCGCTGCCCCAAGTGCCAGAACCAGGACATTGCCGATTCCAACGCCCCGATTGCAGCCGACCTGCGCCGGGAGATTTTCCGCATGCTTGGCGAGGGCCAGAGCAACCAGCAGATCGTCGACTTCATGGTCGACCGCTACGGTGACTTCGTGCGCTACAAGCCGGCCCTCAGCGGCCGCACTTGGCTGCTCTGGTTCGGCCCCGGCCTGTTGCTGGCGGGTGGCTTCGTGGTGCTGGCGATCATTGTGCGTCGGCGCCGCGTGACGGCTGTGCAGGGCACCGATCAACTGTCTGCCGACGAGCGTGAGCGTCTGGCCAAACTGCTGGAAAAAGAACGCACCCATGACTGAATTCTGGCTTAGCGCGGGCCTGCTGTTGCTCGCCGCTCTCAGCTTCTTGCTGATCCCGATCCTGCGTGGCCGGCGTCGGCAGCAGGAAGAAGACCGTACCGCACTGAACGTGGCGCTGTATCAGGAACGCGTGGCCGAGCTTGCTGCCCAGCAAGCCGCTGGTGTCCTGGACGGCGCGCAGTTGGACCAGGGCCGGGACGAGGCCGCCCGCGAGCTGCTGGCCGACACCGAGGGTGCCGAGCCCGCGCGCCTGCGCCACCTGGGTAAAGCCCTGCCACTGCTGGCAGCGGTGCTGGTGCCGCTGATGGCCCTGGGGCTGTACCTGCACTTTGGCGCTGCCGACAAAGTAGCCCTGACCCAGGAATTCGCCCAGGCGCCGAAGTCGATGGACGAGATGACCACGCGCCTGGAGCGGGTGGTGCAGGCCCAGCCGGACTCTGCCGAGGCGGTGTATTTCCTGGGCCGTGCCTACATGGCCGAGCAACGGTCCGAGGATGCCGCCCGTACCTTCGAGCACGCTGTGGGTTTGGCGGGGCGGCAGCCTGAGTTGTTGGGGCAGTGGGCGCAGGCGTTGTACTTTGCCGCCGACAAGCAGTGGAGCCCGCAGGTGCAGGCGTTGACCGATGAGGCGCTGAAGGCCGACCCCAACGAGGTCACCAGCCTGGGCCTGCGCGGTATCGCCGCGTTCGAGGGAGAGCGCTACCAGGAGGCCATCGATTACTGGAAGCGCCTGTTGGCGCAGTTGCCACAAGGCGACGCTTCGCGTGCCGCGCTGCAGGGCGGTATCGACCGCGCCGCCGAGCGCTTGGGCGGTGCTGCTGGCCAAGCGTCCCAGCCGGCGCCGGCCACAGCACGGTTGAAGGTTAGGGTCGAACTGGCGCCTGCCTTGCAGGGCAAGGTACGGCCGGACGATACGGTATTCATCTTTGCCCGCGCCAGTAATGGCCCGCCTATGCCGCTGGCGGCGAAGCGGGTGACGGTGGCGCAATTGCCGATCGAGGTGGAGTTGACGGACGCCGATGCGATGATGCCGCAGATGAAACTGTCGGATTTCGCCGAAGTCCAACTGGTTGCACGGGTGTCGAGGGGTGGCCAGCCCACCCGTGGTGAATGGCGTGGGCAAGGTGCCCCTTTACCAGTTGCGACCCAGGCCACCCAGCATCTGACGATCGACAGCCCTGACCTGTAAGAGAGCCTTGCCATGCACAGTTCCGTACGCCTGACCTTGATTGCCCTGGCTTTGGGTTTGTCTGCCTGTACGGGGCATGGCCCGGCGACCCAGCCGGAGCCGCCGGTGGACCGGGCGCCACCTCCGCAGGGGCCGATTATCAAGCCGTTGCCGGGTGGGCAGCCTTCCACGCCGGTGGGCAAGCCGGCGCCCGCGCCGAAGCCGGTACCGCGCACGTCGGCGAGCTTTGCACCGCCGCCGGGTGGGGCCAGCCATTGGGACCCGAAGTTGGGGGTTTATGTGTTGGATAAGCAGCCTAATACGTTTTATCGGCAGCGCACTTATTATCGGTTTGATAATGGGTGGAGTTGGTCGTTGAGCCCGAATGGGCCTTGGCAGGCTACGGACAGTAGTGGTGTGCCGGGTGGGTTGGGGCGGGCCTTTGGTAATTAAGTGATGCCACACTCGCCCTACCGGAACCCTGTAGGAGCGAGCGCAGCTCGCGATGCGCCGCCTGTGCTCTTGCTCTCGCTCTCGCTGTTGCTCTTGCTCTTGCTTCTAAGTGCGCGATAGACC
>NZ_BBIU01000035.1 GCF_000730645.1 Pseudomonas parafulva NBRC 16636 = DSM 17004
CGCAACTTTACAGCCTGGTCGAGACGGCCAAAGCCAACGGCCAAGAGCCCTATGCGTGGCTGCGCCACGCACTGGAACGCCTGCCGCAGGCGTCCTCAGTGGAAGACTACGAAGCGCTGCTGCCGTGGAATTGCACACCTCAAATACATAGCTGAGTGCTCTGCCCACCGTTGGTTAGGTGGGATTCATGGAGCGCTTACACAAGAACAACGCCTTCAATGTCTACGAGCATAGTTAGAAAAAGCATAAGCAAATAATGGCTGCAGTGACTCCATAGGTGCCGACGCAGCTTCTATAAGAGCAGTAGCCATTCTTGTGAATTCCTCGGAGTCATCGTTGGTTAACTCCGGATGATTATCCCCACTTTCCTCATGCCAATAAGTCGCCGGAGTAGTTATTGAAGCGATATCTTCAAACCTCTTAGCAACATGCTTAAGCACAAAAGTTGGATAAGCAACGATCGCATGTTCCGGCGAAAACGTATATAGATTCTCTTCATCTGCAAGATAGGCAGCCACCAGCCTTGCCAAACCCTGGCGTTCCAATGAGTGCTTTTCAAAAAATGTGGTTGGCTTGGGATCGGCAAAACCACATACTTGATAATTATGATATTCCCGAGCTCGCATCAACCACTCAGTGGGATAAAGACCATCAATTTCTTGAGAAAGCAATCGGGAATTTGGAAAGTTCTTCTCTAGTAAATACAGTACTGAACCGTGCGATCCAGATAAATTTTTCTTAGTAGCTTGCGGGTCACCTGTGCATGCGCGCTTATCCGGAAATTTAGTAAAGACTGCACCAGGCACGGTGCGTATCCAACCCAATTTCTTTCCGACAGATACGTACGCCACCCCCTCCAGAGCCAACAATGATCTTACGAGATAAAATACGGAATAGTATAACTTTACCGCACTCCAAGACCATGTTTTTCGACTAATCCCAGATATTGCCTCTATGTAAGTAACTATGCCAGAGCGATAATATTTCGAGGCATCATTCTTCAGAATTTCCGACAGTTCCAGTGCCTCCACATCCGAAAGTGGATGTGTGTGATCTGGGACTATTTCAAGCCTTCGGTTTAAATATGCATTCACTCCATGCTCGCTCATAATTAAATCTTTACCTTCCCACCTTTTGCCACTGGAAAGAAGTTATCAAGCAATGATTTAAAAACCACATTAGGTGCTTCTTTGCCCTGTAGCCCCTTGACTTCCTCCTGAAGTATCAACGCATCTTTGCTCAACTTCAATGCACTCTGCATGTGTTCCTTGGTGAAGTTGTAATCTGAGCTCGCGCAGTATGGAACTACACGCTTAGCCAAAAACTCCATTGCACCTGTGAATCCAGACGCATACATAAAAGCATTGGTTTTTTCTTGCCAGACTTCCCCGTAAGCCTTGGAGATTACAATAAAATAGTTTTTTATAATGTCTTTTTGTTGCTCAAAGCTTTCGATACCTATTTGTTCAAACGGTCCTTTCTCTTCAACTAACGGTTTAATAGCCCCAACGGCAGATGATAGAGCAATCCCGCCACGCCGACGTGGAGAACCGGGGGTTTTAATCTCTTCAAAGTATGGAGAGTCCTCTTCGACATTTAAAGCCTCAGCAATATCACGAGCCCGCGCAATGGTGGGATCAACTATCTCTTCATCCGCCACCATATACAGGTCATAAACCAAGCTTCTTGGTACAGGCTTTTGCTCAGTATTAATAGACAAAAATATATTGGCACACTGCTTGGTGGTTAATCCAGTATATATTGTCACAGGCAGCTCTATGTCACCAATATGATCCTCCTCAAGCATTGCGGCCTCAATACCAGCGACGCGATGCTGGCCATCAATTAGCTGAGCTGACCTAGGTATCAATGGAATGGATATATTGGCGCCCTTAACCAATGGAAGCTCATCTTGATTCACCCAATTCAGCACGATTGATGATGGATACGATGCCTGATGAAGAGTAAATTCTTTAATGCTTGCAATTCTTCGAGAATTTAAAAACCGCTGCACAGCCCCCGGCTCATTATCTCTACCACGGACAGACACATAGCAGATATTAATTAGATCTCGCGCTTTCAACTTAGTGACAATAAAATCTTGCTCTAGCTGAGACACTTTAATTGCTGGACATTTTACACTTTTCAATTTTCTTTCCTTAGAGAAGGATAGTGATCCTCGGCATAATGCCACTAGACACTCTCAGACTCCAGCTTTCTGAGGACCAACGCTAGCCCAGGATTTTTGTAAGATCAGCTGGGTTCAGTAGTTTTGATAAAATAACCCGAGACCAAGGCAGCTCTGCTGCCGCAGCCGGTCGAGGGTTGGAACGCTGGGCCTGAGCCGAACAAAGTTAACACCGATCTCAAGCCGGACTGGTGTACCTCGAAAACAGGACACTAGCGGTACAGCACGAAGGTCCTCACCTGTAACCTACCGTTCGCTAACGTACTGATTGTCCTGTGCTTTCGCGTACTGTACCGTTTCCTCGTGTAACCCAATGAAACCTAGCGCAACGGTGTCATTGGCGAACTCATAATCCTTTGGTCCACGGTTCGAGTCCGTATGGGCCCACCAAATCAAAAGCCGCGCACTGCGCGGCTTTCTGTTTTCTAGAGTTTTGGCCTCATAACACCCAGCAGCAACCCTGATCAGCGACGCTCACCAACCTCGAAATCCCGCCTTGAGCATTAGACAGTGAGCCAAATAGCAGGCACTATCGGCTCACCATATGAGCCGAATAGGCTCCCTAATCGGCTCACAGACGAACGCCCTTATGAATGACCCGCTCTGGATCTGGCAGCAGACAGACTGGCCGCACTTCAGCTGGCAAGCCGACGCACTTGCCCCGCTGCTGCGCGCGTGCGGTCAGGCTCAGGGACGTTTGTTGGGGATGCTCGGCGCGGTAGGCACTGATACCGAAGTGCAGAGCAGCCTAGATGCCATGCTGCAGAACATCGTCACCTCATCAGCCATTGAGGGAGAGCAGCTGAATGTCGGCTCCGTGCGTTCGTCACTGGCGCGGCGCTTGGGGCTGAACGAAGAAGGCCGCATTACCCCACGCTCCGAAGGGCTGGCAGAACTGCTGCTCGATGCTACCCGCGCACATCAAGAACCACTTGACGACCAGCGACTCTTCACCTGGCACCGTTGGTTATTTCCCAGCGGTGACCAAATGCTGGCCAGACCATTACAAATCGGTTCACTGCGCGGTGATGAGGCTATGCAAGTGGTTTCCGGTCGCATCGACCATCCGACCGTGCATTTCGAAGCACCTCCGCGAGCAGGACTGGAAGCCCTGCTGGCAGCATTTCTCGCTTGGTTCGAGAGCAGCCGAAGCGATGCCAGCCTCGATCCGTTTCTGCGTGCCGGCATCGCCCATTTCTGGTTCGTTACGCTGCACCCTTTCGATGACGGCAATGGCCGCCTCACCCGTGCCATTACCGACCTCGCACTGGCTCAGGGCGAGCAAATGACTATCCGCTTTTATGCGATGTCCTCGAGCATGCTCGACGACCGCGCCGGTTACTACAGCATCCTCGAAACCAGCCAGAAAGGTGGGCTGGATATCACCGGCTGGCTGCAGTGGTTTCTCGTAACCTTACTCAACAGCCTGGAGCAGGCCCTCGCCCGTATCGAACGCGTAGTGGTGAAGGCGCGCTTCTGGCAGGCACACCGCAGCCAAATCCTATCGGCAGAGCAAATCAAAGTGCTTAACCGTTTACTCGATGGTGGAGAACGGGGTTTCGAAAACGGTATCAGCGCAGCCCAGTACCAAGCCGTGGCCAAGGTTTCCAAAGCAACGGCGACTCGCCATTTGAGCGATCTGCTGGAAAAAGGCTGCATTGAGCGGCTGCCCGGTGGCGGGCGAAGCACCCGTTACAAGATCGCCCACTGAACACCTAATCCGGTCCCTAGTGCGCCATAGCACAATGAAACGCTGACCCCGCTTGCCCCGCCAGCTACCCGGTCACTACGCTACGCCAAAACCCCAGAGGCTCACCATGCCAGACTCCCGCCCCTTTATGCTGGACGAAATCGACCGCCAGCTCATCGCCCTGCTGCAGCTCAATGCCCGCGAAAGCGTCGCCACCCTCGCCCGCCACCTGGGCATCGCCCGTACCACCGTGAATTCGCGGCTGGAGCGGCTGGAGAAGAACAAGGTCATCACCGGCTATGGCGTGCGCCTGGGGCAGCGGGTGATGGGCGGGGGGCTGCAGGCCTATGTGGGCATCAAGGTACAACCGCGCTCGGGCAAGGACGTGGTCAAGCGCCTGAGTGCCATGGCCCAGATTCAGCAGCTGTGTGCAGTGAGCGGTGAATTCGATTACGTGGCTTGGCTGCAGACCGATTCGCCTGAGCAGCTAGACCAGTTGCTTGACCAGATCGGCAGCCTGGACGGGGTGGAGAAAACCACCACGTCGATCATTCTCAGCAGCAAGGTCGAGCGCGGGCAGCCGGTTTAACCCGCTCGCTGGCGCTGCTTCAGAACGTGATCGTCAAACTCTATGAATAATTCGCTATTTCGACGAAAACAAAGACAAAAAGACAACACTCTGCAACTTAATAACGACCACCCCACCTCCTAGAATGACCTCCAGCCTCCCCTATACTCAGGCTTCGCCCCCACGCGCAGCCGCTCTGGCAAGGTCCACTTCATGAACAAGAAAAACCGCCACCCCGCCGACGGCAAACAACCCGTCACCATCTTCGGCCCGGACTTTCCGTTCGCTTTCGATGACTGGCTGGAGCACCCTGCGGGCCTGGGCAGCATTCCGCCTGAGCGTCACGGCGAAGAAGTCGCCATCATCGGCGCAGGCATCGCCGGCCTGGTAGCGGCCTACGAATTGATGAAGCTGGGCCTCAAGCCTGTGGTGTACGAGGCGTCGAAGCTGGGCGGGCGCTTGCGCTCCCAGGCGTTCAACGGCACCGACGGCATCGTCGCCGAACTGGGCGGCATGCGCTTCCCGGTATCGTCCACGGCGTTCTACCACTATGTGGACAAGCTCGGTCTGGAAACCAAGCCCTTTCCCAACCCGCTGACAGCAGCCTCAGGCAGCACCGTGATCGACCTGGAAGGCCAGACCTACTACGCCGAAAGCGTTGCCGACCTGCCCAAACTGTTTCACGAAGTGGCAGATGCCTGGGCCGATGCGCTGGAGAGCGGGGCCCAGTTCGCCGACATTCAGCAGGCTATCCGCGACCGCGATGTGCCGCGCCTGAAAGCGCTGTGGAACAAACTGGTGCCACTGTGGGATGACCGCACGTTCTACGACTTTGTCGCCACCTCACGCTCGTTTGCCAAACTGAGCTTCCTGCACCGCGAGGTGTTCGGGCAGGTGGGCTTTGGCACCGGGGGGTGGGACTCTGACTTCCCCAACTCGATGCTGGAAATTTTCCGCGTGGTGATGACCAACTGCGACGACCACCAGCACCTGATCGTGGGCGGCGTGGAGCAAGTCCCCCAAGGCATCTGGCGCCATCAGCCAGAGCAATGTGCGCACTGGCCACAGGGCACCAGCCTGAGTTCACTGCATGGCGGTGCACCGAGCACCGGGGTCAGGCGCATCGCCAGGGCGGCCGACGGGCGCCTGGCGGTCACCGACACCTGGGGAGGCACGCGCCACTATGGCGCGGTCCTTACCACCTGCCAGACCTGGCTGCTGACCACCCAGATCGACTGCGAAGAGTCGCTGTTTTCGCAGAAGATGTGGATGGCCCTGGACCGCACCCGCTACATGCAGTCTTCGAAGACCTTTGTCATGGTCGATCGGCCGTTCTGGAAGGACAAGGACCCGGAAACCGGTCGTGACCTGCTGAGCATGACCCTGACCGACCGCCTGACCCGGGGTACCTACCTGTTCGACAACGGTGATGACAAACCGGGGGTGATCTGCCTGTCCTACGCCTGGATGAGCGACGCCTTGAAAATGCTGCCGCACCCTGTGGAAAAACGCGTGCAGCTGGCGCTCGATGCGTTGAAGAAGATCTACCCGAAAACAGACATTGCCGGCCATATCATCGGCGACCCGATCACCATCTCGTGGGAAGCCGACCCGTACTTCCTCGGCGCCTTCAAGGGTGCACTGCCGGGCCACTACCGTTACAACCAGCGCATGTATGCGCACTTCATGCAACAGCACCTGCCCGCCGAGCAGCGCGGCATCTTCATTGCCGGCGACGACGTGTCGTGGACACCGGCCTGGGTGGAGGGCGCCGTGCAGACGTCGCTGAATGCGGTATGGGGTATCATCAACCACTTCGGTGGCAGCACCCACCCCGACAACCCCGGCCCGGGCGATGTGTTCGACGAGATCGGCCCCATCGCCCTGGCCGACTGACCCAGGAGGCGCCATGCACATCGCGCTGTTCCAAGGCACGCCCAGGCCGCTGGATGTGCCCGGCAACCTGCAGCGCCTGCGTCAGCAGGCCAGGCTGGCTGCCGAACAGGGCGCCGGCCTGCTGGTGTGCCCGGAAATGTTCCTCACCGGCTACAACATCGGCGCCGCGCAGGTGCAGCGCCTGGCCGAGACCGAGGATGGCCCGTCGGCCATGCACGTGGTCGAGATCGCCCAGGCGTATCGCATCGCCATTGCCTACGGCTACCCGGAGCGGGGGGATGACGGGGCGGTCTACAACAGCGTGCAGCTGGTCGACGCCCAGGGTCGAAGCCTGAGCAACTACCGCAAAACCCACCTCTTCGGCGAACTTGACCGGGCCATGTTCAGCCAGGGGCCCGACCACTTTCCGGTTGTCGAGCTAAACGGCTGGAAGGTCGGCCTGCTGATCTGCTACGACATCGAGTTCCCGGAAAACGCACGCCGGCTGGCGCTGAGCGGTGCCGAGCTGATCCTGGTGCCCACGGCCAACATGGCACCTTACGATTTCACCTGCCAGGTCACCGTGCGCGCCCGGGCGCAGGAAAACCAGTGTTACCTGGTCTATGCCAACTACTGTGGCTCGGAGGGCGACATTCACTACTGCGGGCAGAGCAGCATCGTTGCGCCGGACGGCAGCCTGCTGGCCATGGCCGGCCACGACGAGGGCCTGCTGACAGCGCAGCTGGAATATGACCGGCTGATCCAGGGGCGTGAAGCGTTCCCCTACCTGCGTGACCTGCGCCAGGAGCTGCACCGGCGCCATGCCTGACGCAATTCGGCACGTCACCCTGGCCAACGGCCTGCAACTGCGCCTGCGCCACGCCCCCCGGCTGAAGCGTGCGGCGGCGGCGATACGGGTGCATGCGGGTAACCATGATGCGCCGGGCAAGTGGCCAGGGCTGGCGCACTTTCTGGAGCATCTGTTCTTCCTGGGTACGCCGCAGTTTCCGCTGGAAGACGGCCTGATGCGCTACGTGCAAGGCGTGGGTGGGCAGGTCAATGCCAGCACCCGCGAGCGCACCACGGACTACTTTTTCGAAACCCCGCCTGCTGCGCTGGCAGGTGGGCTGGTGCGGCTGTGCCAGATGCTCGCCGAACCCGACCTTGGGGTTGCACGACAGCACCAGGAACGTGAGGTGATTCACGCCGAATTCATTGCCTGGTCGCGCAACCCGGCGGCGCAACAACAGTACGCCCTGCTGCAGTCGGTAGCATCCCATCACCCCCTGGGCGCTTTCCATGCCGGGAACCGCTATACGCTGCCAGTGCAGAATGTGGCTTTTCAGCAGGCGCTTGCAGGCTTTCACCAGCGTTACTATCAGGGCGGCCAGACCGTACTGGCTCTCTGCGGCCCCCAGCCGCTGGACGAGCTGGAGCAGTTGGGCAGGCAGCAGGGGCAGCGGTTTGCCAAAGGCGAGCGTGTGGAGCAGCCCCAGCCTGCGGCACTGGCGGCAAGTGCGCACCCGTTGGTGTTCAGCCTGAACGCACTGCCAGAGGGGGCCGAGCAGGCCCTGGCACTGCTCACGGCGTGCCTCGGCGATAGCCGCCCCGGCACCTGGCTGGATGCGCTGCGCCAGCGCGGCTGGTTGCAGGGGTTCAATACCCAGACGTTGTATGGGTTTGGCGGGCAGTTGTTGTGGCATATCGACCTGAAACTGACCGCCGCCGCTCGCCGGAATGAAGCCACCGCACTGTTGCATGGCTGGTTGGGCTTCATTCGAGGGGCAGGCCTGGAGGCGCTCAACCAGGGTTTCGGCCTGCTGCAGCAAAGCCGTGAACGCAGTGCGGGAGCACTGGAGCTGGCCCAGCGGGACAGCATTGGCCAGCCGTTCGCGCCGCTGGATACCCAAGGTAAGCGAGCCTTTGAAGCACTGCTCGCGGCATTGCCGAGTGGCAGGCATGGCCAATGGCAGCTACCACCGCCGGAGCCATTGCTTAGCGCAGGCTGGGCACAACACGAAACCCAGCGGTTGCCCGGTTCCCTGCATGTGACCGAAGTACTGCCCTGCAAGCGGCAATATGCTGCACTTTACCTGCGCTGGAAGGTGCCGAGGGACCTGCTTCAGCCTTTGTATCCGGTTCTTGAGCGCGCACTGGCACCCTTACAGGAGCGCTGCGACCGAGCCTCGGTGCAATTGCGCCTGGCCAGCGTTGGCGACCACCTGCAACTGCGTTGTACCGGGCTGCCGGCAGCCGTGGTTTATGCAACCGAGCACGCATTGACGGTACTGCTACACCCCCCCGCCGATTGCTGGCAGCCGCCCATTACGGCGGCGTTGCCATTGATGCCTATACGCGCCTTGCTTGAGCAACTGCCAGCCGCCGTGCAGGGGGCAGCGCGTGTAGCGGCCACCGAAGGCACACGCACTCAGTTACACCTCGACGCGTTATGGCAGCAGGCAACCTGGCACGGCCTGGCCGTGGGGTTCGAGCCGGCCGTCCACAAGGCCATGGCCGCAGCGCTGCAGCAGTGCCCGGGCCAGGGTTCGGCCCCGGCGCCACTGGCCCCTTGGGCCGCGCGACGCTGGCATCCGGTGCAGGTCCCAGGCAGTGAGCACGCCCTGCTGCTGTTCTGCCGGTTGCCTGCGGCCAGCGAAGCAACCGGCCGCCTGCTGGCCCAGCTGCTGCAGGGGCCGGTCTACCAGCGCCTGCGGGTAGAACTGCAACTGGGCTATGCCGTATTCAGTGCCTTCCGCCAGGTGGACGGGGCGTACGGCCTGCTGTTTGGCGTGCAGTCGCCCCACGCCAGGCCGGCCGATGTTCTAGGGCACCTGATGGAGGTAATGAAAGGTGGAGTAACGCTGACGCCGAGCAGTTGCCAGGCCCTCGCAGCGCAGTTCGACGAAGCGGTCATGGTCAATGCCGAGGTCGCCGAATGGGCCTGGCAGACACACCTCGCTACACAACCCGTCAAGCTGGAAGCGTTGCCCAAGGCTATTCTGAAGGTGCGGCAGTCGGATCTGGACCAACTGCTAAGCGACCTGCTCAGCGCAGATTGCCCCTGGCTCTGTTTGGCCAACGCTGCCGCGCCACCCTCCCCCTGGCAGTGGGGTGAGTGATTGTTACGCAATATGCAACGGCACTTTTCAGATAATTAACCTTTCGGTACATAATTATCTTGTAAGATAGCGCAATCCGCGCTCAGGGAACCTCCTGCCCACGGCGGTACCCAAGTAGTAGCTGAGCCATCCGTAACCCCTTCCGAAGGAGTAATCCCATGTGGACCAAACCTGCATACACTGACCTGCGTATCGGCTTCGAAGTCACCATGTACTTCGCCAACCGCTAAGCCAGGCTTACGGTTTCACGCCTCGGCCTGCCGGGGCGTTTTCGTTTTTCCGACACGGTTTTCTGCACAGTAAAGAGAGTGCCCATGCATATCCAGGTTCTCGGCTCGGCCGCCGGTGGCGGGTTCCCGCAGTGGAACTGCAACTGCGTCAACTGCAAGGGCTTGCGCGACGGCACCCTGCGCGCCACAGCCCGCACCCAATCCTCCATTGCGCTATCCGACGACGGCGTGCACTGGGTATTGTGCAACGCCTCGCCCGACATCCGTGCGCAACTCCAGGCCTTCGCGCCCATGCAGCCGGCCCGCGCCCTGCGCGACACCGGGGTCAACGCCATCATCCTGCTGGACAGCCAGATCGACCACACCACCGGCCTGCTCAGCCTGCGCGAAGGCTGCCCGCACCAGGTGTGGTGCACCGACATGGTCCACCAGGACCTCACCACCGGGTTTCCGCTGTTCAACATGCTCAGCCACTGGAACGGCGGCCTGCAATGGAACCGCATAGCGCTCGAAGGCAGCTTCGTTGTCGAGGCCTGCCCCAACCTGCGCTTTACCCCCTTCCCGCTGCGCAGCGCCGCGCCGCCCTACTCGCCCCACCGCTTCGACCCGCACCCTGGGGATAACCTCGGCCTGCTAGTGGAGGACACCCGTACGGGTGGCAAGCTGTTCTACGCACCGGGCCTGGGGCAGGTTGACGACAACCTGCTGGCGATGATGCAGGGCGCCGACTGCCTGCTGGTAGACGGCACCCTATGGGAAGACGACGAGATGCAACGCCGGGGCGTGGGCACGCGCACAGGCCGCGAAATGGGCCACCTGGCGCAGAATGGCAGCGGTGGCATGCTCGAAGTGCTGGACGCCTTCCCGCGTCAACGCAAGGTGCTTATCCACATCAACAACACCAACCCGATTCTCGACGAGGACTCACCCGAGCGCGCCGAGGTGGTGCGCCGTGGCGTGGAAGTCGCCTTCGACGGCATGAGCATCGAGTTGTAACGAACCATGAGGCGCCACTCACGTTCACACGTGGGCCGGGACGCTGCTTACAGGAGCCAGCCGAATGAGCGACGCACTGCCGATGTCCCCTGCCGAGTTCGAGCAGGCCTTGCGCGCCAAGGGCGCCTACTACCACATTCACCACCCCTACCACGTGGCCATGTACGAAGGCCGCGCCACACGCGAGCAGATTCAGGGCTGGGTGGCCAACCGCTTCTACTACCAAGTCAACATCCCGATGAAGGATGCGGCAATCCTGGCCAACTGCCCTGACCGCGAAGTGCGGCGTGAATGGATCCAGCGCCTGCTCGACCATGACGGCGCCCCGGGTGAAGACGGCGGCATCGAAGCCTGGCTGCGCCTGGGCCAGGCCGTTGGCCTGGACCCGGATCAACTGCGCTCCCAGGAGCTGGTGCTGCCGGGCGTACGCTTTGCCGTGGACGCCTACGTCAACTTTGCCCGCCGCGCCAGCTGGCAGGAAGCCGCCAGCAGCTCGCTCACCGAGTTGTTCGCCCCGCAAATCCACCAGTCGCGGCTGGACAGCTGGCCCCAGCACTACCCGTGGATCGACCCCGCCGGCTACGCCTACTTCCGCACCCGCCTGGGCCAGGCCCGCCGCGACGTGGAGCATGGCCTGGCGATCACCCTGCAGCACTACACCACCTGGGCCGGCCAGCAGCGTATGCTGGAAATCCTGCAGTTCAAGCTGGATATCCTGTGGAGCATGCTCGACGCCATGAGCATGGCCTACGAGCTGAACCGCCCGCCCTACCACTCGGTTACCCAGCAACGGGTATGGCACAAGGGGGTCACCCTATGAGCTTTGATCGCAACCAGGTGCCGAACTGGCGCCCAGGCTACCGCTTCCAGTACGAACCCGCGCAGAAGGGCCATGTGCTGCTGTACCCCGAGGGCATGATCAAGCTCAACGAGAGCGCCAGCCTGATTGGGGGCCTGATCGACGGCCAGCGCAGCGTCGGCGCCATCATCGAGGCACTTCAACAGCAGTTCCCCGATGTGCCGGAAGTGGCTGACGACATCGAGCAGTTCATGGAGGTGGCCCGTGCCGAACACTGGATCCAGCTCAACTGAGCTGCCGGCCACACCGGCGGTCGGCCTGCCGCTGTGGCTGCTGGCCGAGCTCACCTACCGCTGCCCGCTGCAGTGCCCCTATTGCTCCAACCCGCTGGACTTCGCCGCCCAGGGGCAGGAGCTGAGCACTGCACAGTGGTTCAAGGTAATGGCCGAAGCGCGGGAAATGGGTGCGGCGCAAATCGGCTTTTCCGGTGGTGAGCCCCTGGTGCGTCAGGACCTGGCCGAGCTGATCGGCGAGGCGCGGCGGTTGGGCTATTACACCAACCTGATCACCTCGGGCATCGGCCTGACCGAGGCCCGCATCGCGGCGTTCAAGCAGGCCGGGCTGGACCATATCCAGATCAGCTTCCAGGCCAGTGACGAGCAGGTGAACAACCTGCTGGCCGGCTCGAAAAAGGCCTTTGCGCAAAAGCTGGAGATGGCCCGCGCGGTAAAGGCCCACGGCTACCCGATGGTGCTCAATTTCGTGACCCACCGGCACAACATCGACAAGATCGACCGCATCATCGAGCTGTGCGTTGCCCTGGACGCAGACTTCGTCGAGCTTGCCACCTGCCAGTTCTATGGCTGGGCTCACCTCAACCGCCTCGGGCTGCTCCCCACCCGTGCGCAGCTGGAGCGGGCAGAAGCCATCACCAATCAGTACCGTGAAACGCTCAAAGCCGCAGGCAACCCGTGCAAGCTGATCTTCGTCACCCCGGACTACTACGAAGAGCGCCCCAAGGCCTGCATGAACGGCTGGGGCAGCGTGTTCCTCACCGTTACCCCGGATGGCACGGCACTGCCCTGCCATGGCGCCCGTCAACTGCCCGTGCAGTTTCCCAACGTGCGTGACCATAGCCTGCAGCACATCTGGTATGACTCGTTCGGCTTCAACCGTTTCCGTGGTTACCAGTGGATGCCGGAACCGTGCCGCTCGTGCGACGAGAAGGAAAAGGATTTCGGCGGCTGCCGTTGCCAGGCCTTCATGCTGACCGGGGATGCCAGCAATGCCGACCCGGTGTGTGCCAAGTCGGCCGACCACGGCATCATCCTCAAGGCTCGCGAGGAGGCGCAAAGCGCTGACCTTGCCATTGAACAGATGACTTTCCGCAATGAACGAAACTCACGTGTCATCGCCCGTGGCTGACTTCACCGCCGCGCAGGCTGTCGCCGCCGGCACCGACTTCGCCGAATTGAAGGCCAGCGATGCCGGACTGTTCTGGGTCGAGTTCCGCCCGGCCGACGGTGCCTGCCGCATCTGGTGCTGGCAGCATCAGCAGGCCCGCTGCCTCACGCCCGACGGTTTCAGTGTGCGCAGCCGGGTCTATGAATACGGCGGTGGTAGTTTCTGCCTGGGCGGCGACGGCCTGGTGTTCGTCAACGAGCACGATCAGCAGGTCTACACCCAGGCCCTCGACCACCCACAGCCACGCCCCCTCACCGACGACAGCCGCTGCCGCTACGGTGATGTACTGTGGCACGACGGCCAAGTGCTGGCCGTGGAAGAGCGCCACGCACACACCGTGGAGCATCGCCTGGTCGCCCTGGGGCACGGCAGCCGCGAAGTGCTGGCCGAAGGCGCCGACTTCTACGCATCGCCCACCGTCAGCCCTGACGGGCAGCGCCTGGCCTGGGTGGAGTGGGATCGCCCGGCCCAACCCTGGACCTTCACCCGGCTGATGTGCCGTCAGCGCGCCGCCGAGGGCAGTTGGGGGCCACCACAGCCTGTGGCCACGGCGCAGGCGTCATTGCAGCAGCCCCGGTTCGACCACGCCAACCAGCTGTATTGCCTGTCGGATCACAATGGTTTCTGGCAGCCATGGGGCGAGGTCGAGGGGCGTTGGCAGGCACTGCCCGCCGCACCTGCCGACCACGCAGGCGCGCCTTGGCAGTTGGGTGCCTGTACCTGGCTACCGCTAGGCCCGACGAGCTACCTGGCTACCTGGTTCGACGCGGGGTTCGGGCAACTGGGGCTGCGCGCTGAGCATGGCCCCGTGGAACGCTTTGCCAGTGCCTATACGCGCTTTCGCAGCCTGGCCATGGATGCGCACTACCTGTATGCGATCGCCGCCTCGCCCATCAGCCCGCCAGCGGTTATCGCCATTGCCCGCGACACCCATCAGGTCAGTGTGCTGGCCGGTGGCGCCGAGGTACTTGCGGCCGAACACATCAGCCTGCCGCAGTCGTTCCACTGCGGCCGTGGCGCGGCACTGGCCCACGGCTTTTTCTACCCCGCTGCCCACAGCAAGGGCGCGCCGCCACTGGTGGTCTTTATCCATGGCGGCCCCACCTCGGCCTGCTACCCGGTGCTGGACCCGCGTATCCAGTACTGGACACAACGCGGCTTCGCCGTTGCCGACCTCAACTACCGAGGCAGCAGCGGGTATGGCCGTGAGTATCGCCAGGCCCTGCACTTGCGTTGGGGTGAAACCGATGTGGAAGATGCCTGCAATGCCGTCGAGTACCTGGCCGCACAAGGGCTGATCGACCCGCGCAAGGCCTTCATCCGTGGCGGCAGCGCCGGGGGTTACACCACCCTGTGCGCCTTGGCATTTCGCGACGTATTCCGCGCGGGTGCCAGCCTGTATGGCGTCAGCGACCCCACCGCCCTGGCCCGGGCTACGCACAAGTTCGAAGGCGATTACCTGGACTGGCTGATCGGTGACCCCCATCAGGATGCCGAGCGCTATCGCCAGCGTACACCGCTGCTGCATGCAGCACAGATCACCGTGCCGGTCGTGTTTTTCCAGGGCGAGCTGGACGCCGTGGTGGTGCCCGAGCAGACGCGCTCGATGCTGGCAGCACTACAAGCCAACGGCATCAAAGCCCAGGGGCATTTCTACGAGGGTGAGCGGCACGGGCTGCGCAAGGCTGAGAACCTGGCGCATGCGCTGGAGGAAGAATGGAGGTTCTACTGCGAAGTGCTGGCGGGTGAGTGACCCAGGGGGCGCGGGCCCCCTGGTCGCAAACCGGGTTACACCTCACCGCTTGGCAATGATGTACACCGCGTGCACGATGCCAGGGATGTAGCCCAGCAGCGTCAGCAGAATGTTCAACCAGAACGCGCCGGCAAACCCCACCTGCAGAAATACGCCCAGTGGTGGCAGCAGGATAGCGATGATGATGCGAATGAAGTCCATGAGAGTCTCTCCGTAAAGGGGTTACATCACAGACTCGCCGCCGGTCGCAGAGGTTCCACAGGCAAAAAAAACGCCCCGGGCCGAATGTAACAGGCCAGGGGCGGTGCGCAGAAACGCCAGACGGTTCGTTGAATCAGGGGTTGGCACCCTAGGCCGGCATTTCGCGGCGGCTCTGTTGGTGGGCGTGCAACCGGGTAAAGGCGCGGGTCAGGCGCTGCAGCATTTGGTCGATATTGCTCCGGCTCACGGTCAGCGCCGGCGTAAAGCGCACTACGTCGGGCTGCGGAGCATTCAGCAACAGCCCCTCCTGCAGCGCGGCAGCCACCAGCGCGGGGGCCAGGTTTTCCTTGAGCGGTAGCGCCCAGAGCAAACCTTGCCCGCGTATCGGGCCCTGGCCGAAGCGGCCCGCCAGCCGACCGAGGCCTTCTCGCAGGTGGCGGCCTTTGTCCTGCACCTCGTCGAAGAACCCTGGGGCCAGCACCGTGTCCAGCACCGTAAGGCCGGCAGCGCACATCAGCGCATTGCCATGGTGGCTGCCCTGCAGTTCGCCGGCCTCGGCACAGCAGGCCGCCCCCCGCGCCAGCAACGCCGCCAGCGGCACGCCCCCACCCAAGCCCTTGCCCAAGGTGACGATGTCGGCGCGTACCCCGTAGGTTTCCTCTGCCAGCAATGCACCACAGCGGCCGAGGCCGGTTTGCACTTCGTCCAGAATCAACAGGATGCCAAGCTCCCGGCACAGGGTTTCCACACCCCTGAGGTATTCGCGCGTGGCCGGGATAACACCCGCTTCACTCTGCACAGGCTCAAGCATGATCGCCACCGTGCGAGAGTCCACCGCGGCGTGCAGTGCCGCGAGGTCATTGAAAGGCACCCTGCTGAAGCCGGGCACGCCGGGCTCACAGCGGCTACAGGCCGTCGGGTCGGAGGCCGACAGCGTGCCCAGGCTGCGCCCATGGCAGCCCCGGCTGGCGGTGATGATGTGGTACGCGCCATTGCGATGGCGCTGTCCCCACTTGCGCGCCAGCTTGATCGCACCTTCGCAGGCTTCGGCACCTGTGTTCAGCAGGTAAGCCTGGTCGCTGGCGGTGGCCTGGCAGAGCCGGCTGGCGAAGTTCAACAAAACCGGGCTATGGAAAGCCGAGCCCGGCTGGATCAGCGCCTGAGCCTGATTTGCAAGCGCGGCTGCCAGCGCGTCTGGGCTATGGCCCAGGCTGTTGACGCCGCCGCCTTGGGTGAAGTCCAGGCAGGCTCGCCCCTGGTCATCCCACAACCACGCCCCCTGGCCACGCACGAACACAGGCGTTGCCCGGTTGTGCCCGGGCATCAGGTTGCCGGTTGAAGGCTGCTGCGGCATCGGCCTTAGCTCGATAACAGCCTCAGGGGCCGGGCGGCGCAGGTTGAACAGGTTCATCAGGATTCCAACCCATCACGGTGGCGGCAGCAAAGCGCGATCAAATGATCGCTGTGCGTTCTGTTGCCTTGCCTATCAAAACGCTTTGCGGGTAGCTGCAACAATGTGACCATCAATTGCTGTAACCCCTTGTAATAGGGCGATAGACTAGGCGAGCAAGCGGTTTTACGACATTTCGATTTAGCAGCAATTTCAATAAGCAAATCTTATGGATTTTCGCCAACTGCGTTATTTCGTCGCGGTGTATGAGGAAGGCCACGTCGGGCGCGCCGCCGAGCGGCTGTCGCTGTCGCAACCCGCGCTCTCACAGCAGATTCGTCAACTGGAACATGGCCTGGACCTGAGCTTGTTCGAGCGCAGCAACAAGCGCCTGCTGCCCACACTCGCCGCCCACACCCTCTACAACCACGCCCTGCCGCTGCTCGACGGCCTGCAGCGCGCCACCGATGCCATGCGCAGCTTCAAAGGCCAGTCGCTGCGCACCCTGGCCATCGGGGTACTGCAAACCGTACGCCCCAGCCTGGTGCCGCGGTTGCTCGAACGGCTGCGCAAGGCCCAGCCGCACCTGGTGGTGCAGATCTATGAACTGTCAGGCCAAGAGATCGAACGGCGCTTGCTCAATGGCAACCTGGACATTGGCATCAGCTACCTGCCGCCACGCCAGCCAGGGCTCCATGGGCTGCTGCTGTATGAAGATGAGTTGCAACTGGTCATCCCCAACACGCATCCCCTGAAGGACTTCAAGAAGGTTTCCATTCGCCAGGCCGCCGAGTTGCCGATGCTCATGCTTGGGGAAGAGTTCCAGATGCGCCAGATCTGGCAGGCACAACTGGCCAGCCAAGGCCGCAGGCCGCAGGTTCAGGCCGAGATGAACAACATGGCAGGTATTCTGGACAGCCTGGCGCATACATCGCTGGCGACGATTCTGCCGGGGCGGGCCAAGGAGGCGGCAGAAGATGAGCAAGGCTTGCTATGGAAGCCGCTGAGCGAGCCACGGGTACCGCTGAAAGTGGGGCTGGTGTTCCGCGATGCGCAGCGCCAGCAGGCTTCAGTGGAGCTGCTGCGCAACCTGCTGGAAGAAGAAACCGATACCCGGCAACCCGCACTGGACGTATTGGCCTGAAAAACACGCGCACAAAGAAAACCCCGCCTAAGCGGGGTTTTCCAGACTGTTTCCCTGTGACATCCGTATCGCCCCGCCACCCTGGCAGGAAATCCTTCGTCGTCGTCCTTGATCTGTCCTAGGCGCTTCCTGCGCTCCGTCCATGTGATAAAGATTAACCGTGGATCCAATCTGAGAACAGTGGTGAAAAGTCACCACGTGATGTAGGAAAAAGCTTACAAACCAAGAATCATTCTCAAAAAGCAAAACCCTGGGATTTTCTGCCAGCCCCTAGACAGGTATCAGAACTGTTGTGCATCCAGCAGGTACAGTGACTCACTCCCCGCCCTCACCGATGCCACCAGCGAGCCGACCCGCGGCAGCAGCCGCGCAAAGTAGAAGCGCGCCGTGCCCAGCTTGCCCTGATAGAACCCTTCGTCGCCTTCCCCGCGCTGCGCTGCCTGCGCCATGCGTGCCCACATGTAGGCGTAAGCCACATAACCGAATGCATGCAGGTACTCCACCGAAGCAGCCCCAATCTCGTTAGGGTTGCCCTTGGCCTGCTCCAGCACCCAGTCGGTGAGCGCATCCAGCTGATCGAGCGATGCCGCCAGCGGCCGGGTGAACTCGCCCAGCTCATGGCCGGCACCGGCAATGAATGCGCGCACTTCATCGGCGAACAGTTTGTAGTAGGCCCCACCGCTGGCCACCACCTTACGGCCCATCAGGTCGAGGGCCTGAATACCGTTGGTGCCCTCGTAGATCTGGGTGATGCGTACGTCACGCACCAGCTGCTCCTGGCCCCACTCACGGATATAGCCATGCCCGCCGAATACCTGCTGGCCGTGCACCGTGCACTCCAGGCCCAGGTCGGTGAGGAACGCCTTGGCCACAGGCGTCAACAGCGCCACCAGTTCTTCGCTGCGCTTGCGCACACTGGCGTCTTCGCTGTACTTGGCGCTGTCCAGTTGCATGGCCACGTAGGTGGAGAACGCACGCCCGCCTTCGATCAGCGCTTTCATGGTCAACAGCATGCGCCGTACATCAGGGTGCACGGTGATCGGGTCGGCAGGTTTGTCTGTGGCCTGTGGGCCGGTGGGGGCGCGGCTCTGCAGGCGGTCGCGGGCGTATTCCACCGCGTTCTGGTAAGAACGTTCGGCCGAGGCCAGGCCCTGGATGCCAACCCCCAGGCGCTCGTAGTTCATCATGGTGAACATGGCCGCCAGGCCTTTGTTGGGTTCACCCACGATATAACCGACCGCGTCGTCGAAGTTCATCACACAGGTGGCCGACGCCTGAATGCCCATCTTGTGCTCGATGGAACCGCAGGTCACCGGGTTGCGCGCGCCCAGGCTGCCGTCCTCATTGACCAGGAACTTGGGCACCAGGAGCAACGAGATGCCCTTCGGCCCAGCCGGGGCATCCGGCAGCTTGGCCAGTACCAGGTGGATGATGTTTTCGGTGAGGTCGTGTTCGCCACCGGTAATGAAGATCTTGGTCCCGGTCACTTTGTAGCTGCCGTCGGCCTGGGGCTCGGCCCTGGTGCGGATGATGCCGAGGTCGGTACCGGCGTGGGGCTCGGTAAGGCACATGGAACCCGCCCAAACACCGGCATACATGTTCGGCAGGTACTTCTGCTTCAGCGCTTCGCTGGCGTGGGCATTGATGGACAGGCAGGCGCCTGCGGTCAGCATCGGGTACAGGCCGAAAGCCAGGCTCGCCGCGTTGACCATTTCTTCAACCTGCGCCGACACCACCTTGGGCATGCCCATGCCACCCAACAGCGGGTCACCGCCCACGCCCACCCAGCCGCCCTCGGCATAGGTGTTGTAAGCCTCGATGAAGCCTGTCGGGGTCTGCACGGCGCCGTTATCCCAATGGCAGCCTTCTTCATCGGCTGCACGGCTCAACGGTGCGATAGAGCGGGCCGCGACCTTGCCGGCCTCCTCAAGCACTGCCAAGGCGGTCTGCACATCGACAACGTCGCCCAGCCCGGGCAATTGTGCCCATTGCTGCCCCACGTCGAAGACTTCATTCAGTACGAAGCGCATGTCGCGCAGGGGCGCTTTATAGTCAGCCATGACAACCTCTCGCTGGTCGGAACGGGCGGTGTCAGGCACCGCAGCACTGGAGTTGCAGTGAGTGTAACCGAACAACTTTTACGAGACATAGGGTCATCAACAGACCGCATGGTCAGCAATGGTCACGACGCACGCTCTGCCCCCCGGCGTGTTTTCAGGCCGTGCACCATCAGGCAGTTACGCCCGGCCGCCTTGGCGCTGTAGAGCGCCTGGTCGGCGGACTTGAGCACGTCATCTGGGTTGCGGTGGTCCACATGCCGCTCTGCCACACCGATGCTGATGGTGACTGACACCGCACCACCACTGCTGCCGGCGCGCCTCTGCCGGCCCGTGTTGTCGTCCTGAGGGCGAGCGCCCTGGTCGCGCAGGCGCATGGCATAGCCGGCAATCGCTTCACGCACCGCCTCCAGGTGCGCCACGCAGTGCTCGGTGCTCTTGCCGGCAAACACCACCGCAAATTCCTCGCCGCCGTACCGGTACGCCTTGCCACCGCCCCCCACCTTGCCCAGGCGGCTGGCAACCAGGCGCAACACCTGGTCGCCGACGTCATGGCCGTGGGTATCGTTGAAGCGCTTGAAATGGTCCACATCGCTCATCGCGATCACATAATTGCGTCCCAACCGCTGCATGCGCTCATTGAGCGCACGCCGGCCCGGCAAGCCGGTGAGCTCATCCCGAAAGGCCATCTGGTAGGCCTCATGTGCCACCGCCGCAGCTATCATCAGCATCACCTGGCTGCACATGATGTTCAGGGTGAAGGGCAAGATGAACGTTTTGGGCAACATCCAGAAGAGCCCCACCAACCCCATCACCAGCGCTGCATTCAAAGGCCTCGGCGCCCGCAGGTACTGCACCACCAGCAGCACCAGTACCCCAATGAACAACGGGTACGCCAACTGGATCAGGCTCATCCACTCCCCATGCAGGGCCGGCCAGCGGATATCGGCCAAGCCGGCCAGCAGGGCGGCGGGGAAGCGTTGCTCCAGCGCCACCGCCACCGCACCTACAACCAACAGCACAGCGCCCCTGGCCACCATGTCCTGCAGCAGGTGCATGCGTTCCTGCCATACGCCGTAGATGCCATACAACGCCGGTAGCAACAGGCACACCAGGTGGAAGATGACGGCAGCGTCATCGCGCACATGCCCGTTATCTCTGTAGAAGTCAGTCTGGGTATCGAGCAGAAAATAGGCGACGTACACCGTCAGCATTAAAAACAGCTCACGCTGACGCCTGTAGACCGCGCAGTAGGCACCCCCCAGCAGCAACACCAGGGTGGGCAGCACATTGAACAAGGAGGTGAAGAACACGCTGAGGTCTTTGGCGTAGGCCGCGGCGAGGCCCGCTATCAGCAACAGCAGTGAGGGCAGAAAGTGGCTTGCACGAACGGCGTCAAGGCGAAACACAGTAATCTCCAACCCGGCAGATCAATAATGGCATTGTGCCCTTAGTTGATCGGCCGTGCACCCGGACAGTTTAATCAGGCTCCGTCCGTGGAATGCAAAAAAACCCGCCTGCCATAGCAGGCAGGCGGGTTTCGCTGGAGCAATTGCGCTTAGTACGCCAGGCCGAAGTGCGCTTCGTCCATGGCCATCAGGTTGTCGGCACCCGACAGCATGGCGGCCACATGGGTACGGGTGCGCGGCAGGATGCGCTGGAAGTAGAAGCGCGCAGTCTGCAGCTTGGCCGTGTAGAACGCCTGGTCGCCGCTGCCGGCGGCCAGCTTCTCGGCTGCAACCCGTGCAATATCTGCCCAGAAATAAGCCAGGCAGGCGTAGCCGGAGTACATCAGGTAATCCACCGACGCTGCGCCCACTTCCTCACGGTCCTTCATGGCGGCCATGCCCACTTTCATGGTCAGCTCGCCCCACTCCTTGTTGATGGCCGCCAGCGGTTGTACGAAGTCGTTCAGCGCCTCGTTGCCTTCCTGCGCCTGGCAGAACTTGTGCACGATCTTGGTGAAGCCCTTCAGCGCCTCGCCCTGGGTCATCAGCACCTTGCGGCCCAGCAGGTCCAGGGCCTGGATACCCGTGGTACCCTCGTACAACATGGAGATGCGGCTATCGCGCACGTTCTGCTCCATGCCCCACTCGGCGATGAAGCCGTGGCCGCCGTAGATCTGCACACCATGGTTGGCAGCTTCGAAGCCCACTTCGGTCATGAAGGCCTTGGCGATCGGCGTCAGGAAGGCCAGCAGGGCATCGGCCTTCTTGCGGGCTTCTTCGTCCTGGCTGTACTTGACGATGTCCACCTGCTGCGCGGTGAAATACACCATGGCCCGGTTGCCCTCGGCGAAGGCTTTCATGGTCAGCAGCATACGGCGCACGTCCGGGTGGACGATGATGGGGTCAGCTGCTTTTTCCGGGGCCTTAGGCCCGGTCAGTGAACGCATCTGCAGGCGCTCGCGGGCATACTTGAGGCCGCCCTGGAAGGCCACTTCGGCGTGCGCCAGGCCTTGCAGTGCAGTACCCAGGCGCGCAGTGTTCATGAAGGTGAACATGCAGTTCAGGCCTTTGTTGGCCGGGCCGATCAGGTAGCCGGTAGCGCCGTCGAAGTTCATCACGCAGGTGGCGTTGCCGTGGATGCCCATCTTGTGTTCGATGGAACCACAGCTGACGCCGTTGCGCTCACCCGCCGCGCCTTCGGCGTTGGGCAGGAACTTCGGCACGATGAACAGCGAGATGCCTTTGGTACCGGCAGGCGCATCGGGCAGGCGGGCCAGCACGATGTGCACAATGTTCTCGGCCATGTCGTGTTCGCCGGCAGAGATGAAGATCTTGGTGCCCGATACCTTGTAGCTGCCGTCGGCCTGGGGCTCGGCCTTGGTGCGCAACATGCCCAGGTCGGTGCCGCAGTGTGGCTCGGTGAGGCACATGGTGCCAGTCCACTCGCCAGAGACCAGCTTGGTCAGGTAGGTGTGCTGCTGTTCGGCTGTGCCGTGGGCAGAAATGGTGTTCATCGCGCCGTGGGAGAGGCCTGGGTACATGCCCCACGACCAGTTGGCGCCACCCACCATCTCGCTCAGCGCCAGGCCCAGCGACTCCGGCAGGCCCTGGCCGCCGTGCTCCACGTCGTGAGCCAGGCTCGGCCAGCCGCCTTCGACGAACTGCGCGTAAGCTTCCTTGAAGCCGGTCGGGGTTTTCACGCCCGACTCGCTCCAGGTGCAGCCTTCCTGATCACCTACACGGTTCAGCGGCGCCAATACCTGCTCACAGAACTTCGCGCCCTCTTCCAGAATGGCATCGACCATGTCCGAGGTAGCGTCCTGGCAACCCGGCAGGCTTTGATAATGCGCCTCATAGCCAAGCAGCTCGTCACGAACGAAGCGGATATCACGCAAGGGAGCTTTGTAGTCAGGCATCGCGATGAACCTCTAGGTGAGTTCTGTGGGGGGACCGGCGCACGCGGCAAGGTCTGTCAAACAGTTGTTTGAAACTTACGTTTACCGCAGGCTGATGTCAAGGATGGACGATGGTGCCATTTACGCCACGGAAAACGACGAAACCGCCACACGGTTGCATGGCCGTGGATTCACGGGCAGTTGGAGGATCTTGGATAGGATGAAAAGCGACGGCTGGCGGCGTCGCTCAGGCGAGAGACGCCCCTGCGTCACGCGTGGCTAGCGGGGTGAAGCAGAGGTGTCAGGCGTGGATATCAATGATACGGCCGAGCATGTCGTCAGAGGCCTTGGCCACTTTCGCCCCCAGTTCGACCTCGAGCTTGCCCAGCGCCATTTGTACGGTACTGGTGGCAAGGTCCATTTGCTGACTGCGGTCGACGCCGCGCAGGCGTTCTGCCTGGAAGTCGCTGGACTGGCTGGTGGCAGTGCGTTCGGCACTGAGGTTGGCAACCTGGCTGGCGGCCTGGTCGACGCGTTCCTGGCCGGCCTTGATGGCGCCAAGGCCCGCATAGTAGGCAGAGCTACCGGTGATTTCCATGTCAGGGCTCCATTGAACCTGGATAACAGACAAGGCTGATTAAAACAGGCCTTGGGCAAAAAGGCCCGTTTAAAACAGTAATAGCTTGTTGCCATCTGATAGGCCCTGGGTATTTCTGCTAACCCGAGGTCAGTCCAGCAGGTCCAGTTGCAAGTGCTCAGCGACCATGTCGGCACTCGCCTGCTTCAGCTTCGGCACCCGCCCAAGGCAGGGCGCAGGCAGGCGCTCGGCCAGGCTAGCCAGGTTCTCTTCAAGCCGAGAGGTACGCGGCTCGATGATGTTCGCCACCCACCCCGCCAGTTGCAAGCCATCACGTTCGATAGCCTCGGCGCTGAGCAAGGCGTGGCTGATGCAGCCCAGGCGCACGCCAACCACCAAAATGACCGGCAGCTTCAAGGCCACTGCCAGGTCGGACAGGTTTTCCAACCCCGACAAGGGCACCCGCCACCCGCCTGCACCCTCTATGAGGGTGAAGTCGGCGTCCTGCTGCAACACAATGCGCATCGCCCCCAGCAGGTGCGACACCGAGAGTGTGACGCCAGCCTCGCGCGCAGCCACATGGGGTGCGATGGCCGGCTCGAAGGCGAACGGGTTGACCTGGGCGTATTCGAGCTTGACGGTACTTTCGTCAATCAAGGCCTGGGCGTCACTGTTGCGCAAGCCCTTGGCGGTCAGGGTGCAACCGGAGGCCACGGGTTTGGCGCCAAGGGTACTCATCCCCTGCAAACGCGCAGCATGCAGAAGCCCTGCCGCGATGGTGGTCTTGCCGACATCGGTGTCGGTGCCAGCGATGAAATAGGCGTGCCTCATGTGGCTCCCCTTATGCCTGTGGCTTGCGCAACACACCATAGACCACCTGATAGGTGGCTGGCAGCCCCGAGGGTTGGCGAAATGCCTCATAGGCGTGCAGCAACCCCTGCATACGGGCACGGCCAGTCAGGCCAGAAGGCCGGCCAGGGTTGAGGTTGTGTGCGCCCAATGCCTTAAGCTCGTGGGTCAGGCTGCGCACGTCCGGGTAATGCAGTACATGCGGGCACCGTTGCAGGGCCAGCGGGCGCAGGCCGCTGACCGCGCACAGGCGCTGGTACTCATCGAAGCGGCGAAAACGGTTCACATGCACCAGGCCGTCCACTGCCTGCCAGCTGGCCCGCAGCTCATCGAGGGTGCCCGTGCACAGGCTGCTGAATGCCAGCACACCGCCGGGCCGCAACACGCGCTGCGCTTCTGACAGCACGCTGGCGAACTGGCTGCACCATTGCACTGCCAGGCTGGAGAACACCAGGTCGACACACCCATCGCTCAATGGCAGGCGTTCGGCATCGCCCGCCACGTGATACAGCGCACCGCCGTGTGCCTCGCGGGCGTGGCGCAGCATGCCTTCGGCGATATCCACCGCCACGCCGCCGGCCGCAACATAGCGTTGGGCCAGCGCCCGGCTGAAGTGGCCCGTGCCGCTCCCCAGGTCTAGCCAGCGGGAGGGCTGCAGGTCTGCCGGCAGTTGCCCCAGCAGGAGCGTGCCCACCTCGCGCTGCAGGGCTGCAACACTGTCATAGCTGCCTGCGGCCCGGGAAAAGGACGCCGCCACCTGGCGTTTGTCCGGCAGCGTACCGGGCAAGGCGGGTTGGGAAAGGTCAGTCATCGCCACTCTCATGCAAAAAACTCTTGATGCCCGCCGCCAACTCCTGAGGGTACTCCAGCAGAAACGCGTGGGAACTGTCTTCGACCAGGCCCACTTCCACATCTGGCAACAACTCGCTCAGCGCCTGGGCAGCTTCGGCCGGCACCAACGCGTCGCTGCCGGCGAACAGGTGCAACTGAGGGCCGGCAAATGCCTGAAGCGCTTCGCGGGTGTCCAGCTGGGCCAGCACTTCCAGGCCGGTCGCGAGGTAAAGCGGGTCGGTGTCTGGCACACCCACACCGAGCTGGCGCAGGAGGGTGCGCGGTTGCAAGGCACCGTCGCTGCACAGGCTGCGAAAACGCTTGAGGGTCACGGCGGTATGGCTGCGACACCCATCCAGGAAGGTGCCAAAGGTATCTTGCGCCATGCCGTGGGGCCAATCCGCCCGGGCCACGAAACTGGGGTTGCTGGCCAGCGTCAGCAGGCCGCAGCAGTGGTCGCCGCGCTTGTGCGCCAAGGCGCTGGCAAGCATGCCGCCGAATGACCAGCCGCCCAGCCACACATCGTTGGGCAGCTTGCGGTCCAGGTGCTCGACCCAGCCCTGCACATCCGCGTGGTCAAGCTCCGGCAGTGGCATCAGGGTGATCTGCAGGCGGGCGTCCTGCGCACGCAGGCTGGCGGCGAGCGGCTCCAGGGCCGCGGTACCCAACCCCCAACCCGGCAACAATACAATTCGGTTACGCATCGGCGCGCTCCAGTTGTGGATAACACTCTGCCAATGCATTCAACAATAGCTGCACCTGCGCAGGCGTGTGCGCAGCGCTCAGTGTTACCCGCAGGCGTGCGCTACCAGCCGGCACGGTGGGCGGGCGAATGGCGGTTACCAGCAGGCCGCGCTCGCGCAACATGGCCGACAGGCGAAGTGCCTGCGCACTGTCACCGATCAGGATCGGCTGGATCGGTGTGGGGCTGTCCATCAGCTGCAGGCCGATCTGGCGTGCCCCCTCACGGAACTGGCCGATCAAGGCGTTCAGTTGTTCACGGCGCCAGGTTTCGGTGCGCAACAGCTCAAGGCTCTTGAGCGTGGCGCAGGCCAAGGCCGGGGGCTGGCTGGTGGTGTAGATGTATGGGCGGGCGAACTGCACCAGCGTGTCGATCAACGCGTCACTGCCGGCCACAAAGGCGCCAGCGGTGCCGCAGGCCTTGCCCAAGGTACCGATCAGCACCGGCACATCCTCAACGCCCAGGCCAAAATGTTCCACCACGCCACCACCGCCTGCGCCAAGGGTACCCAGCCCATGGGCATCGTCCACCATCAGCCAGGCATCACGGGCGCGGGCAGCACGGGCCAGGCCAGGCAGGTCGGCAACATCGCCATCCATGCTGAACACGCCGTCGGTCACCACCAGGGTGTTACCTGCCGCTTTCTCCAGGCGGGTGGCCAGGCTGGCAGGGTCGTTGTGCAGGTAGCGGCTGAAGCGGGCACCACTGAGCATGCCGCCATCGAGCAGCGAGGCATGGTTAAGGCGGTCCTGCAGCACCGTATCGCCCCTGCCCACCAAGGCCGTGATGGCGCCCAGGTTGGCCATGTAGCCGGTGGAAAACAGCAACGCCCGGGGGCGACCGGTCAGTTCGGCCAGGGCCTCCTCGACCTGGTGGTGGGCCGTGGTATGCCCCACCACCAGGTGAGAGGCACCGCCGCCCACGCCCCAGCGCTCTGCACCCGCCTGCCACGCCGCAATCACCTGTGGGTGATTGGCCAGGCCCAGGTAGTCATTGCTGCAAAAGGCCAGCAACTGCTGGCCATCGACCACCACCTGCGGCCCCTGAGGGCTGCCCAGCAGTGGGCGTTGCCGGTACAGGTCTGCCGCGCGCCGTTCGGCCAGACGCGTTGCCAGGTCGAACGCCATGTCAGGCCGATGCTGCGTCGTAGAACATCTCGCTGCTGCGCTGCTCCACCAGCGCCTGTTCGATGGCGGCCTGGTGCACTTCGTCGGCATGCTCTTCACGGGCTTCGGGCTTGATGCCCAGTCGTGCGAACAGTTGCATGTCCTTGTCAGCCTGCGGGTTGGCAGTGGTCAGCAGTTTCTCGCCATAGAAGATGGAGTTGGCACCAGCCATGAAGGCCAGGGCCTGCATCTGCTCGTTCATCTGTTCGCGCCCGGCGGAAAGGCGCACGTGGGACTTGGGCATCAGGATACGGGCTACGGCCAGCATGCGAATGAAGTCGAAGGGGTCCACGTCTTCTTCTTCGGCCAGCGGCGTGCCCGCTACTTTCACCAGCATGTTGATCGGCACCGACTCGGGGTGTTCAGGCAGGTTGGCCAGCTGAATCAGCAGGCCGGCGCGGTCGTCCAGCGACTCGCCCATGCCCAGAATGCCACCGGAACAGATCTTCATGCCGGCATCGCGCACGTAAGCCAGGGTCTCCAGGCGCTCACCATAGGTACGGGTGGTGATGATGCTGCCGTAGAACTCAGGGGACGTGTCGAGGTTGTGGTTGTAGTAGTCCAGCCCGGCCTGGGCCAGTGCCTGGGTTTGCTCCTGGTCAAGCTTGCCCAGGGTCATGCAGGTTTCCAGGCCCATGGCTTTCACGCCTTTGACCATCTCCAGCACGTAGGGCATGTCCTTGGCAGAGGGGTGTTTCCAGGCGGCGCCCATGCAGAAGCGCGTCGAACCGATGGCCTTGGCGCGGGCAGCTTCCTCCAGCACCTTCTGCACTTCCATCAGCTTCTGTTTTTCCAGCCCGGTGTTGTAGTGCCCGGACTGTGGGCAATATTTGCAATCCTCCGGGCAAGCGCCGGTCTTGATCGACAGCAGCGTGGAAACCTGCACGCGATTAGGGTCGAAATGCGCGCGGTGCACGGTCTGCGCCTGGAACAGCAAATCATTGAAAGGCTGCTGGAACAGCGCCTTGACCTCGGCCAGGGACCAGTCGTGACGTGTTGTTGCAGTTGTGCTGGCGCTCATCGGCGTTTCCTTGTTTAGGCTGTAGCTGGTGCCGGGACAAGAACGCCCGCCAGCGGATCACGGATAGCTCGCATAGTCATGGAAGGCCTATGAACTGTCAACCACGCATCATAAGAATGGTTTACAAGTGGTTATTTAATAATCAAACATGCCTGCTGTGCGATGGCCCAGCGCGGCAAGCTTATCCGCTGTGCGTGGCGTGTGAGCAACAGCTGCCCTGGCTGGGGGACCACTGCCTGCGCTGCGCGCTGCCGTTGCCCATGGCCGGCATGACCTGCGGCCAGTGCAGCCGTCGGCCCCCTGCCTTCGATCAGGTCGTAGCGCCGTGGGCCTTCGGCTTTCCGATCGACACCCTGATCAGCCGCTTCAAGCACAACCGCCAGTGGCCCATGGGGCGCCTGATGGCCGAGCAGCTGGGGCAGGCTCTGCTGCATCAGTTTGCAGAGGGGCTGCCGCGCCCACACCTGTTGCTGCCAGTGCCCCTGGCCAGGCGCCGGCTGCGTGAGCGAGGTTTCAACCAGGCGGCGATGCTGGCGCGTTGGCTGTCGGCGCAGCTGTCGGTGCGCTGCGACGAGCGCTTGCTCACCCGCAGCCGTCACACCCCCGCCCAGCAGCAGCTGGACGCCAAGGCCAGGTGGCGCAATCTGCGCCAGGTGTTCTGCCTGTCGGGTGATGTGCGGGGCTTGCATGTGGCAATCATCGATGACGTGATGACCACCGGGGCCACCGCCCAGGCCATTGCCCAGGTGTTGCGCAAGGCCGGCGCGCAGCGTGTCGATGTATATTGCCTGGCACGCACCCCAAAACCTGGGTATGCATGATCAACCGTGGACCGCCCATGCCCCTGCCAACCTCTCTCACCCAGCACATTGCCCATCGCCCGCAGCGTATCGCGCTGCTGCAGCATGTTGCCGAACAGGGCTCCATCACCCGCGCCGCGAAGGCGGCCGGCATCAGCTACAAGGCCGCCTGGGATGCCATCGACGAGCTCAACAACCTGGCCAGCAGGCCGTTGGTGGAGCGCAGTACAGGTGGCCGCGGCGGGGGCGGTGCCAGGTTGTCTGCAGAAGGCGAGCGGGTACTGCGCCTGTACCAACGGCTGCAGGCGCTGCAAACGCAAATACTCGAGGCCGCTGAAGAATCCAGCGACCTTGGCCTGCTCGGTCGCCTGATGTTGCGCACCAGTGCGCGCAACCAGTTACAGGGCCAGGTCAGCGGGCTGCGCCGCGAGGGCCGACACGACCGGGTCAGCCTGGCCTTGGGCGGGGGGCTGGAAATCGACGCACTCATTACCCATGACAGCACTGAGCGGCTGGAGTTGACGCTGGGCGCGGTGGTGGTAGCACTGCTGAAGGCCGGCTGGGTGAAGCTGCTGGCGCAGGCGCAAGAAGCGGAGCCTGGCAGCAATTGCTTGAACGCCACCGTGGAAGAAGTACTGGCAGAAGGTGACGGGCCCAGCGAGGTCCGGCTGGCACTGGGGAATGGGCAAACACTGTGTGCCATTGCCGAGGCTGACTGGTTGGCCGAGCAGCAGGTGCAGGCCGGCAGCGCGGTACGGGTGCAGTTTCACCCGTCCTATGTGTTGATCGGGATTGCGGCATAGCTGGGCCGGCCTTGTCCAACCTGTGGGCGCAGGTTCAGCCGCGAACAGGCCGGCACCCGTAGAACGCGTTACCATGCCGTATCGTTCACCCCCGGAGTCACCATGTCTCACCCCTTCGCTACCCTGACACCCGACCTGGTGCTGGACGCCGTCGAAAGCCTTGGCTTTCTGAGCGACGCCCGGGTGCTGGCACTCAACAGCTACGAGAACCGCGTGTATCAGGTGGGCATCGAAGGTGAACAGCCTCTGATCGCCAAGTTCTACCGCCCCGGGCGCTGGAGCAATGAGGCCATCCTCGAAGAACATGGCTTTACCGCAGAGCTTGCCGAACATGAGGTGCCGGTCGTGGCGCCACTTCAGCACGCAGGCCGTACGCTGTTCGAACACCAGGGCTTTCGCTTTGCCCTGTTCCCGCGCCGCGGTGGCCACGCGCCAGAGCCGGGCAACGCGGACCAGCTTTACCGCTTGGGCCAATTGCTGGGCCGGCTGCATGCGGTCAGCGCCACCAGACCCTTCGAACACCGCGAAGCGCTGGCTGTGGACAACTTCGGCCATGCCTCGCTCGAAACCCTGCTGCAAGGCGGTTTTGTCCCGAAAGAGCTGCTACCCGCCTTCGAGTCCGTGGCCCGTGACGTGCTCAAGCGGGTCGAAGACATCTATGCCCGCACCTCGCACTCGCTCATTCGTCTGCACGGCGACCTGCACCCCGGCAACCTGATGCACCGGGACGAGGTGTACCACGTGGTCGACCTGGACGACTGCCGCATGGGGCCGGCAGTGCAGGACCTGTGGATGATGTTGGCGGGCAGCCGCGAGGAACGTCTGGGGCAACTGGCCGAACTCATCGATGGCTACAACGAATTCCATGACTTCGCGCCCCGCGAACTGGCACTGATCGAACCCTTGCGGGCGCTGCGCCAACTGCACTACAGCGCCTGGCTGGCACGGCGCTGGGATGACCCGGCGTTCCCGCTCAGCTTCCCCTGGTTCGGCCAGCCCCGTTATTGGGGCGACCAGGTACTCGCACTGCGCGAACAGATGGCAGCGCTGGATGAAGCTCCCCTGAAATTGTTCTAGAAGCAGGGCCTGGGCTGTCTACAATACGCACTGTTTTATTAGTGACCTGAGCAAGGACTCTGCATGCACGCTGCAAACCCGCGTCGCGGGTATCTGTTGGGCCTTAGTGCCTACATCATCTGGGGCCTGTTCCCCCTCTACTTCAAGGCCATCCAGAGCGTGCCGGCGGTGGAGATCATCGTCCACCGGGTGCTCTGGTCCGCCCTGTTCGGCTCGTTGCTGCTGCTGGTATGGAAGCACCCAGGCTGGTGGCAAGCGCTGCGGCAAAACCCACGCAGGCTTGCCATTCTGGCCTTGAGTGGCATGTTGATCGCGGCCAATTGGCTGACCTATGTGTGGTCGGTGAACAACGGCCGCATGCTCGAGGCCAGCCTGGGCTATTACATCAACCCGTTGATCAATGTGCTGCTCGGCATGCTCATTCTGGGCGAGCGTTTGCGGCGCCTGCAGTGGCTGGCCGTGGCCATGGCAGCATTGGGCGTGGCACAGCAGGTGTGGCAAGTAGGCAGCCTGCCCTGGGTGTCGCTGGCGCTGGCACTCACGTTCGGCTTCTATGGGCTCATCCGCAAACAGGCACCCGTTGCGGCCCTGCCTGGGCTTGTGGTGGAAACCTGGATGCTGGTACCACTGGCGCTGGGCTGGCTACTGCTGCACCCCACCGCGATGAGCGCGCAAGGTACGTTCTACACCAGCTCCGAAGCCTTGTGGCTGATGGCAGCCGGCCCGGTTACGCTGGTGCCGCTGTTGTGCTTCAACGCTGCTGCACGGCACCTGCCCTACACTACCCTGGGCTTCCTGCAATACCTGGCGCCCACCCTGGTGCTGCTGCAAGCAGTGCTGCTGTTCAACGAACAGCTGTCATCCAGCACATTGGTGGCGTTCATGTTCATCTGGGCAGGCCTGGCGATCTACAGCGTTGATGCCTGGTGGAATCTGCGCAAGCGCAGCTGATCAAAAAACGACCTGATCTCTGCAGGCCAAGCCCTGCAAGGCCTGCAGAGACATCTCCAGAGGTTATCCACACCCTCGTCCCCGCCGTTTGTGCACAACCCGTCAGTTACTGAGCGTTTTTTGAACAAACCTCTGGAAGGCTTGCAGCAGCTGGGCTGGAGGCGAATAGCCCCAGGTTATCCACAGGGCCTTCCCCGTTAAACCGGGATAACCCCAGACGCCGATCGGGCATGCCTGCGTATCAGTCCTGCGCCCGAAGCTCCAGCTCGACCATCAGGTCGTCCGCCAGGCTCTCCAGGCGCTGTTGCAATGCATCAAGTGGCACATCCAGTGGCAGCGCCAGCAGCGCATTGGCGTGGAACAGCGGCTCACTGCTCATGGGCGCCGGCCGCACCTCGGTGGTAAAGCGCTCCACATTGACCTTCAACTCGGCCAGCAGGCGGGTAATGTCGCGCACAATCCCTGGCCGATCATTGCCTACCAACTCCATGGCGATAGGTTTGGACGAGCTGACAGCGTCGGCTCCGCTCTGCGCGATCAGCACCCGTATACCATGGCTCGTGAGCCCCTCCAGGCCCTGCACCAGCGCTTCATAGTGATCTGCGGGCACGGCGACTCGCAGAATGCCGGCAAACTGCCCAGCCATGCGCGACATGCTGCTCTCCAGCCAGTTGCCACGGTGGTCGGCAATGCATTGGGCAATGCGCTCCACCTGCCCGGCCTTGTCGGGGGCAATTACAGTGAGTACAAGATGGTCCACGCGTCGTTCCTCATGTCAGTCTGCGCAAGGCGGCTGGAAACCCGCACCGGTTCAGTATAGGCAAGGCGCGGCAACCTGCCGCAGGGCAATTCTGGATACAAATCGTGTACTGTTTTTAGATTTATCTGGAACAATCACACGTTTTCTTGCGAACATACCGCTTCCCAGCGTGACCCTGCGCGACCAATGGGTCGCACAAAGGCGCTTTTAGTCTGATGTTGCCCCGTGTGCTGCTTCATGTAGTATCCCGTGGCGCGGACTACAAAACGTCGTGTGGATGTCTGCCGAGGCGCCTGTGAAGCAGGCACGTTGCCTGCCGTTCGTTAGGGCAGGCTGCACCCAGCCGTGTTCGGGCCCGCCCGGGCGCATGCACGGGTGCCGTGTTTGATGAAGCGCTACAGGCTTAATACAGAAGAGCGAAATAGCTGAGCAGAGTGAGGCAAGCAATGACTGGATACGTTCAAGTCGGTGGCCTTCAGGTCGCCAAGGTCCTGCACGACTTCGTGAACAACGAAGCCATCCCCGGGACCGGCATCGTCGCCGAGCAATTCTGGGCAGGTGCAGAAAAGATCATCAATGACCTCGCTCCAAAGAACAAAGCCCTGCTCGCCAAGCGCGACGAGCTGCAAGCCAAGATCGACGCCTGGCACCAGGCGCGCACAGGCCAGGCCCACGACGCCGCAGCCTATAAAGCTTTCCTGCAGGAAATCGGTTACCTGCTGCCACAAGCCGACGATTTCCAGGCCACTACACAGAACGTGGACGAAGAAATCGCCCACATGGCCGGGCCACAACTGGTGGTGCCGGTCATGAACGCCCGCTTCGCCCTGAACGCGGCCAACGCCCGATGGGGGTCGCTGTACGATGCGCTCTATGGCACAGATGCCATCAGTGACGAAGGCGGCGCTGAAAAAGGTCAGGGCTACAACAAGGTGCGCGGCGACAAGGTCATCGCCTTCGCGCGCGCCTTCCTGGACGAAGCAGCGCCACTGGCGGCCGGCTCCCATGTAGACTCCACCGCCTACCGTATCGAGGACGGCAAGCTGGTAGTCGCCCTGAAAGGCGGCAGCAACAGCGGCCTGCGCAACGACGCACAACTGTTCGGCTTCCATGGCGACGCCGCCGCCCCCACTGCCGTGCTGCTCAAGCACAACGGCCTGCATTTCGAAATCCAGATCGACGCCAGCACGCCAGTTGGCAGCACCGATGCGGCCGGTGTCAAAGACATCCTGATGGAATCGGCACTGACCACCATCATGGACTGCGAAGACTCGGTCGCCGCCGTGGACGCCGATGACAAGGTCATCGTCTACCGCAATTGGCTGGGCCTGATGAAAGGTGACCTGGCCGAAAGCGTCAGCAAGGGTGGCAAAACCTTCACCCGCACCATGAACCCCGACCGCGAGTACGCAACCCCCAACGGCGGCAGCGTGACCCTGCATGGCCGTTCGCTGTTGTTCGTACGCAACGTCGGCCACCTGATGACCAACCCGGCCATCCTCGACGCCCAGGGCAACGAGGTGCCAGAGGGCATTCAGGACGGTCTGTTCACCAACCTGATGGCGCTGCACAACCTCAACGGCAACAGCAGCCGCAAGAACACCCGCACCGGCAGCGTGTACATCGTCAAACCGAAGATGCACGGCCCTGAAGAAGTCGCCTTCGCCGCCGAAATCTTCAGCCAGGTCGAAGACCTGCTGGGCATGCCGCGCAACACCGTCAAGGTCGGCATCATGGACGAAGAGCGCCGCACCACGGTCAACCTCAAGTCGTGCATCAAGGCCGCTGCCGAGCGTGTGGTGTTCATCAACACCGGCTTCCTCGACCGCACCGGCGATGAGATCCACACCTCGATGGAGGCCGGCGCAGTGGTGCGCAAGGGCGCCATGAAGAACGAGAAATGGATCGGTGCCTACGAGAACAACAACGTTGACGTGGGCCTGGCCACCGGCCTGCAAGGGCGCGCGCAAATTGGCAAAGGCATGTGGGCCATGCCCGACCTGATGGCCGCCATGCTTGAGCAGAAAATCGCCCACCCACTGGCCGGCGCCAACACCGCCTGGGTGCCCTCGCCTACCGCTGCTACCCTGCACGCCCTGCACTACCACAAGGTTGACGTGCAGGCCCGCCAGCGCGAACTGGCCTCGCGCACCCCGGCTTCGGTCGACGATATCCTGGCCATCCCGCTGGCCGCAGACACTAACTGGTCGGCCGAGGAAATCCGCAACGAGCTGGACAACAATGCCCAAGGCATTCTTGGCTACGTGGTTCGCTGGATCGACCAGGGCGTGGGTTGCTCGAAAGTGCCGGACATCAACAACATCGGCCTGATGGAAGACCGCGCCACCCTGCGCATTTCTGCCCAGTTGCTGGCCAACTGGCTACGCCATGGCGTGGTGAGCCAGGATAAGGTGCTGGAAAGCCTCAAGCGCATGGCCGTGGTCGTCGACAAGCAGAACGCCAACGACCCGCTGTACCGGCCAATGGCGCCCAACTTCGACGACAACGTGGCGTTCCAGGCTGCCGTGGAACTGGTAGTGGAAGGGGGCAAGCAGCCCAATGGCTATACCGAGCCGGTGCTGCACCGCCGTCGCCGGGAGTTCAAGGCCCGTAACGGTCTCAATTGAGTGCTTTGGGGGCTGCTTTGCAGCCCCCATTTTCTACTGCAGCTTAAGCTCCCGCCTCACCAACTCCAGCAGCTTGTCCAGGTCCACCGGCTTCAGCAGAAAGTCCACGACCCCCAGGTGCATCACATCCACCGCTTCTTTGACGTCGGTATCGCCCGATACCACGATGATCGACAGCGAAGCCCGCCCGGAATCCGGGATCATGCGCACTTTGCGGATCAGCTCCAGGCCATCTTCGGGCTGCATGCGCAGGTCGGTGATCATCAGGGCGATACGCGGCTCCCAATGCAGCTTCCACAGCGCCTCCTTGGCACCGTCGGCGGTCATGCAATCGATACCACGGCTTTTCAGGAAATAACCCAAGGCCTCACTGTTGACGGGGTTGTCATCGACGACCAGCACCACAGGCCGCAACGGCGGGGGTGATGTCACGGCTGCCAATGCCTCGCGCTCCGCGTCGCTCAGGATATCGGTATGCTCGGTCATGGTCGTCTCGTCAAAAAATTTTCGCTTCAGTGGTAAGACCGCAGAACCTTCGCCACCCGTTTGGCCTTTCGTCGGATCTTTGACAGGGGCAGCTCATAGACTTACGTCCAATGGGCACCACCGCCCCGCGGCCCGACCATGGAGACTGAAAACAACAAAGCCGGCACCTATATATAGATATATATAGTTCGGCGTAGCGATACGGTCAGGTCGATGAGCAAAAAGGACGCCTACAACCAGGCGGGCAGAACGGCGGTGTTGCAGAACATTCAGGGCACCTTGCAGTTCTTGCAGCGCTTCGCACCGTTCAACCAGATGGAACACAGCCATCTGGCCTATCTGGTGGAACAGTGCCAGCTGCGCTTCTATGCCAGCGGTGAGAGCATCATCAAACCCGCCGACGGCCCGGTGGAGCACTTCTACATCGTCAAACAAGGGCGCGTGGTCGGTGAGCGCCAGCACCGGGTGAAACCTGGCGTCGAAACCACCTTCGAGATCACCAGCGGCGAATGCTTCCCGCTGGCGGCCCTGCTGGGCGAACGGGCCACCCGTACCGAACACCTGGCCGGTGATGACACGTTCTGCCTGCAACTGAACAAGGCAGCGTTCATCCGCGTGTTCTCGATGTCCGGGGTATTCCGCGATTTTGCCTTGCGTGGGGTCAGCAGCCTGCTCGACCAGGTCAACCAGCAAGTGCGCCAACGTGCCGTGGAAACCTTGGGTACCCAGTATTCACTGAACACCCCGCTGGGCGAGCTCGCCATGCGCCACCCGGTGGTATGCAGCGCCGATACGCCGCTGCGCGAGGCCGTGCAGCTGATGCACGAGCAGCAGGTGGGTAGCATCGTAGTGGTGGACGAGCAGCGTTACCCAACCGGCATCTTCACCCTGCGCGACCTGCGCCAGGTGGTGGCGGCGGCCGATGCCGACCTGAACGCGCCGATCGAGCGCAACATGACTGCCAAGCCGTTCTACCTGAGCCCACAGGCCAGCGCCTTCGACGCCGCCATGGCCATGACCGAGCGGCATATCGCCCATGTGTGCCTGGTGCACAACCAGCGGCTGTGTGGTGTGGTGTCGGAGCGTGACCTGTTCTCGCTGCAACGAGTCGACCTGGTGCACCTGGCCCGCACCATTCGCCATGCCCCGCGCCTGGAAAGCTTGGTTTCGCTGCGTGGCGAAATCAGCCAGTTGGTGGAGCGCATGCTGGCACACGGCGCCTCGTCCACCCAGATTACCCAGATCATCACCCTGCTCAACGACCATACCGTGTGCCGGGTGATCGAGCTGGCACTGGCCGAGCGTGGCGATCCCGGGGTCGCCTTCAGCTGGCTGTGCTTCGGCAGCGAGGGCCGCCGCGAGCAGACACTGCACACCGACCAGGACAACGGCATCCTGTTCGAAGCTGCCGACAGCGCTGCCGCCGACGCCATCCGTGCCCGCCTGCTGCCGTTGGCGCAGTACATCAACCAGTGCCTGGCCCAGTGCGGTTTCACCTTGTGCAAAGGCAACGTAATGGCCGGCAACCCCGAATTGTGCCTGTCACGCAGCGAATGGGCACGGCGCTTTGCGGGGTTCGTGCGTGAGGCCAGCCCGGAAAACCTGCTGGGCTCAAGCATCTATTTCGACCTGCGCGTGGTGTGGGGCGACGAACAGGGCTGCGAGCAACTGCGCCAGGGCTTGCTGGAGCAGGTGGCCGACAACCGCATCTTCCAGCGCATGCTGGCAGACAATGCACTGCGCCAGCGCCCGCCTGTTGGCCGTTTGCGTGATTTCGTGCTGACCCGCCAGGGCAATGACAAGGCCGCCACCCTCGACCTCAAGGTGCAGGGCCTCACCCCCTTCGTCGACGGTGCCCGGCTGCTGGCGCTGGCCAATGGCGTAGGGGCGTGCAATACCCTCGAGCGGATTCGCCAACTGGTGGCCAAGGGGATCATCGAGCCACTGGACGGCGCGGCCTATGAGGAGGCCTACCACTTCATCCAGCAAACCCGCATGCAGCAACACCAGCGGCAGGCGCGGGACAACCTGGCGTACTCCAACCGCCTGGACCCGGACAGCCTGAACCACCTGGATCGGCGCATTTTGCGCGAGTCCCTGCGCCAGGCCCAGCGCCTGCAAAGCAGCCTGGCGTTGCGGTACCAGCTGTGAGCCTGTTTACCTGGCTCCGCCCCAGTGCGACACCGCAGCTGCCCCCCCTGGCCCGCCAGCGCCTGGCCCGGTTGCCCAAGCCTGCGGCCCTGGGGGTATGCACCCTGCGTGAGCAGCGCTGGGTGGTGCTGGACCTGGAAACCAGCGGCCTGAATACCCACCGCGACCAGGTGCTGTCGATTGGTGCGGTTGCCATCGAAGACGGCGCGCTGGACTTCGCGCAGCAGTTCGAGCGCACCCTGCACCGGCCCGAGCAGAAGACCAACGCCAGCGTGCTGATCCATGGCCTGGGGCCCGATGCCCTGGCGGCAGGTTGTGACCCGGCCGAAGCCTTGCTCGACCTGCTGGAATTTATCGGCGACAGCCCGGTGCTGGCGTTTCATGCCCCCTTCGACCAGCGCATGCTGGCGCGAGCGCTCAAACAGAGCCTGGGCCACCGCCTGCAGGTGCCCTTCATGGACGTGGCAGAAATTGCCCCGATGCTCAACCCTGACACGGTGCTGCGCGAAGCCGGGCTGGACGATTGGGTAGCGCGCTTTGGCCTGCAGGTGCAGGAGCGCCATCATGCCAGTGCCGACGCCCAGGTGACGGCGGAGCTGGCCCTGATCCTGTTCAGCCAGGCCAGGCGCCAGCAACTGGACAGCCCGCTGCAGCTGGAACAACGGCTGCGCGGCTGGCGCCGGCGCAATACCCATACCCACGGTCTATAGCGCCTGCGAATCCCAAGAGGCGTCACCGTAGCTGGGGCCTGGAGGGAGTAACTGTCTTCCACAAGCCTCAAAGTTGGCGCAATCACTGTGGGAGCAACTGTCTTTCACAAGATCTCAAAACTGGCGCAATCACTGTGGGAGCAACTGTCTTCCACAAGATCTCAAAGTTGGCGCAATCACTGTGGGAGCGGGTTTACCCGCGAACACCGGCAAAGCCGGTGCCATACACCGCGCTGTTTGCTTCGCGG
>NZ_BBIU01000034.1 GCF_000730645.1 Pseudomonas parafulva NBRC 16636 = DSM 17004
CTGCTAAATGCAGGCCTGTGAGGGAGGTGTTAGATCAACCGAAGGAAGGCTTCGCGCCAAACTGCTTTGGCCGGCAACGCCACGAAGTGCGGGTTCAGCAGCGACTCCCGCGCCGGGTAGCTGAACGGCAGGCCATCCACCCCAAGCACCTCGCCACCGGCACCTTCTACCACACCCTGCGCCGCTGCAGTGTCCCACTGCGACGTCGGCGCCAGGCGTGGATAACAGTCCGCGCTGCCCTCGGCCAGCAGGCAGAACTTCAGCGAACTGCCCACATTGGCCAGCTCAAGCGCGCCCACCGTGGCCCCCAGCCCGGCCAGCAGCGCTTCCTGCTGCGGGCTGGAGTGCCGTCGGCTGGCCACCACTGTAAACCGCTCACCCTCAGGCGGGGCCGTGCGCACCCGGATCGGCGCAGCCGCCTGACCCGGCTCGGCACGCCAGGCGCCCAAGGCGCGACCACCAAAGTAGCTGCGGCCACTGGTGGGCATCGACACCACGCCAAACACCACCTCGCCCTGTTCGACCAAGGCGATGTTAACGGTAAATTCTTCACTGCCGGCAATGAATTCCTTGGTGCCATCCAAAGGGTCCACCAGCCACCAGCGGCTCCAGCCCTGGCGTTCGGCCAGGGCAATGTCGCAGTCTTCTTCGGACAGCACCGGAACAGCCGGTGCCAGCGCCAACAGGCCATCGGCAATCACCCGATGCGCCGCCAGGTCGGCGGCGGTCACCGGTGAGTCGTCTGCCTTGTTGGTCACCTCAACGCCCGCGCGCCAGAACGGCAGGGTGGCATCGCCCGCCACCCGTGCCAGCTTCACCACCTCATGCATCAGTTGCAGGTCGTTCATAGCGACAGCAGCCCTCGCTGGATGAGCAGGTCGCGGGCCAGGTACAACGCGGCCAGCGCGCGCCCCTCGCTGAACTGCGGGTGCATGGCCAGGGCAGCAAGTTCGCGCAGGTTGACCTTGTCCACCCCCATCGGCTCCGGCTCGTCGCCCTCCAGGCGCTCTTCATACAGGTCGGTGGCCAGCACCACCTGGATCTTCTGGCTCATGTAGCCCGGCGACAGCGACAGTTCGGTAAGGTGCTCCAACTGGCGGGCACCGTAACCGGCCTCTTCCTTGAGCTCGCGGTCGGCGGCTGCCAGCACGTCTTCACCCGGCTCGATCAGGCCCTTGGGCAGCGACAGCTCATATTCATCGGTACCGCCGCAGTACTCCTCTACCAGCACGGCGTGCTCGGCATCCAGCATGGCCACGATCATCACCGCACCATAACCATTGCCACGGCCCACCAGGCGCTCATAAGTACGCTCGTTGCCGTTGCTGAAGCGCAGCTGCACGGCTTCGACGCGAAACAGGCGGCTGCTGGCGACGATTTCGCGGCTGAGTACGGTGGGTTTCTGGCGCATGGGGCGGCTCCTTGGCGTGAACGGGTTACTATACCGTGGCTTGCCGACTGAACGAGAGTTTCCCATGCCTGTTCTTCCCTGGTCCGCCATCGACACCGTCCTGCTGGACATGGATGGCACCCTGCTCGACCTGCACTACGACAACCGCTTCTGGCTGGACCACCTGCCCCAGCGCTACGCCGAGCTGCACGGGGTAAGCCGGGCCATGGCGCAGATGGAGCTGGAGCCGCTGTTCGAGCGCAATGCCGGCACGCTGAACTGGTACTGCCTAGACTTCTGGAGCCGCGAGCTGCGGTTACCGATCCGCGAGCTGAAGCAGGAAATCGCCCACCTGATTGCCCTGCGCCCCGACGCCGACACCTTCCTGGCAGCCATCCGCCAGGCGGGCAAGCGGGTGGTGATGATCACCAACGCGCACCGGGATTCGCTGTCGCTGAAGCTGGAGCGGGTGGAGCTGGCGCCGTATTTTGAACGGCTGATCAGCTCCCACGATTACGGTTTCCCGAAAGAGAACCCGCAGTTCTGGGATGCGCTGCAGGCGGATATTGGCTTCGAGCCAGGGCGTAGCCTGTTTATCGATGACACCCTGCCGATTCTGCGCAGCGCACGGGAGTTTGGTGTCGCCCACCTGCTAGCGGTGCGCCAACCCGACAGCCAGGCAAAACCGCGTGATACGGCGGAGTTCGCCGCGGTGGAAGACTACCGGGAATTGTTGGCTGGCCTTTGAGGGCCTCTTCGCGGGTGAACCCGCTCCCACAGGTTTTTGGAAATGCCGGCAAATGCTAATCCTGTGGGAGCGAGTTCACTCGCGAAACTGCACCGCTGATCAGTCAGGAATACGCAGCACCTGCCCTGGGTAAATCTTGTCCGGGTGCGACAGCATTGGCTTGTTGGCCTCAAAGATCTTCTGATACTTGTTGGGGTCGCCGTACACCTTCTTGGAAATGGCACTCAACGTGTCGCCCTTCTCCACCGTCACAAAACGCGCAGCCTGCGCCGCAGGCCCGGTAACCGTGATCTGGTCTTCAACGCTGGCCACCCCATCGATGTTGCCCGTCGCCAGGATGATCTTTTCTTTCTCTTCCTGGCTGGCCACCTCACCCCTCAGGATGACCTTGTCGTCGCCCTCCACTGTGGCAGTGATATTGGGGTTGCCCAGGCCGACACTTTCCACGTGCTTCTTCAACTGCTCCTCGGCATTGGCATTGCCGGGGGTCAGCAGATCGATCAACTTCTCGCCTGCTTCCTTCACAAAGCTGAATAGACTCATGACGCTCTCCTTGTTGACGTGAACCCGTTGGACACTGGAGTCTAGGTCAAGACTCAATCTGCCGCTGCACTGCGACCAATCGACGCGGTCTATCACTACATAGACCCTAGCAATTAGACGGCGCCTGCCTGCAAGCCTAGGCTTGTGGCCTCAGAATGCCGCCGATTGCGTCGATCAAGAGCAAGCCCCGATGACCAGCAAGCCCCCGTTCTGCGCGGCCTCATCAGCCTTGGCCATGCCCGCCGCCAGCAACACCTACGATTACGTCCAGCTGGACGACGGCCAGCGTGACACCACCCCCCTGGCTGAAGAAGTGGCCCTGGCCATTGTCTACAACGGCCTGAACCAGGCGGTGATGCTGGTAAGCCCCACCGACCTGGAAGACTTTGCCGTCGGTTTCAGCGTGGGCAGCGGCATTGTTGAAAGCACGGCAGAAATCTATGACGTCAAGTTGTCGGGCAGCGGCGCATCGTTGTACGCCGACCTGGAAATTTCCAGCCGCGCCTTCTGGAACCTGAAAAACCAACGCCGCCAGTTGGCCGGCACCAGCGGTTGCGGCCTGTGCGGGGTCGAGGCGCTTGAGCAGGCGCTGCCAGAACTGAACAAACTGCCTGGCGCCCCGTTGCCACCGGCTGCTTGGCTGGTGAACCTGCGCAAGCGCATCGATGTGTTTCAGCCATTGGGCCAGCACAGCGGCGCGGTGCATGCGGCGCTGTTCATGGACCGGCACGGCGAACTGTTGATGGGCCGTGAGGACATTGGCCGGCACAACGCCCTCGACAAACTGATCGGCGCCCTGCTGCGCCAAGGCATCGACAGCCAGGGTGGCCTGGCCATCGTCACCAGCCGCTGCAGCCTTGAACTGATCCAGAAGGTCCTGCGCGCCGGCATCCAGACCCTGGTCAGCCTGTCTGCACCCACCGGCCTTGCCCTGCAATGGGCGCGCAAGCACAACCTCAACCTTATCCACCTGCCCAAACACAGTGCACCGCGGGTGTATAGCCCCGCGGCGGAGTCGTAAAAGTCGTGAGCTCGTACCAGCATCTACCGGACAACGCCCCAGCCTCCCCTCCACGCTACAAGCCCTACCACGGCCCCGCCGGCGGCTGGGGAGCGCTGCGCAGCGTGGCCAAGGCCTGGGTTGGCAGTGACAACGCGCTGAAGAACATTCGCGCACTGCTCAAGACCAACCAGAACGGCGGCTTCGACTGCCCGGGCTGCGCCTGGGGGGACTCCCCGGAAAGCGGCATGGTGAAGTTCTGCGAAAACGGCGCCAAGGCGGTGAACTGGGAAGCCACCAAGCGCCGTGTCGACGCCGCCTTCTTCGCCCGCTACAGCGTTACTTCGCTGCTGCAGCAAAGCGATTACTGGCTGGAGTACCAAGGCCGCCTGACCGAGCCGATGGCGTACGACGCCGGCAGCGACCGCTACCAGCCCATCAGCTGGGACGCTGCCTTCGCCTTGATCGCCCGTGAGCTGAACAAGCTGGCCACCCCCGACCAGGCCGAGTTCTACACCTCCGGCCGGGCCAGCAACGAGGCGGCCTACCTGTACCAACTGTTCGTGCGGGCGTACGGCACCAACAACTTCCCCGACTGCTCGAACATGTGCCACGAGGCCAGCGGCGTAGCCCTGGGGCAAAGCGTGGGTGTGGGCAAGGGCACCGTGACCTTCGACGATTTCGAACACGCCGACGCGATCTTTGTGTGGGGCCAGAACCCCGGCACCAACCACCCGCGCATGCTCGACCCGCTGCGCGATGCGGTAAAGCGCGGCGCCCAGGTGGTGTGCATCAACCCCCTGAAAGAGCGCGGTCTGGAACGCTTCCAGCACCCGCAAAACCCGCTGGAAATGCTCACCAACAGCGACCGGCCTACCAACACGGCATTCTTCCGCCCAGCCCTGGGCGGCGACATGGCGATGCTGCGCGGCATGGCCAAGTTCGTGCTGCAGTGGGAACGCGAGGCCAAAGCCAATGGTGAACCCGCCGTGCTGGACCATGCCTTCATTGCGCAGCACGGGCATGGCGTTGGGGATTACCTGGCCGTGGTCGATGCTACCCCGTGGGAGCACATCCAGGCCCAGGCCGGGCTGCCACTGCACGACATCGAGCTGGCGGCCCGCATGTACTGCCGCAGCAAGCGGGTGATCATGTGCTGGGCCATGGGCATCACCCAGCACCGCCATTCGGTGCCCACCATCCAGGAACTCGTCAACCTGCAGATGCTGCGCGGCAACATCGGTGCCCCGGGCGCAGGCCTGTGCCCAGTGCGTGGCCACAGCAACGTGCAGGGCGACCGCACCATGGGCATCAACGAGCGCCCACCGGTGGCGCTGCTCGATGCCCTGGAAAAGCGGTTTGGCTTCCCGGTGCCTCGCCACAATGGCCACAACACCGTCGAGGCCATCCACGCCATGCTGGACGGGCGTGCCCGGGTGTTCATCGGCCTGGGCGGCAACTTTGCCCAGGCAACCCCGGATACCGAACGCACAGCCAAGGCGCTGCGCAACTGCGAGTTGACCGTGCACATCAGCACCAAGCTCAACCGCAGCCACCTGGTGCATGGCAAGCAGGCGCTGATTCTGCCGTGCCTGGGCCGCACCGATATCGACCTGCAGGCCGACGGGCCACAGGCCGTCACGGTGGAAGACTCGTTCAGCATGGTGCACGGCTCGAACGGGCAGCTCAAACCCCTGTCTTCGCAGATGCGTTCAGAACCTGCCGTTATCGCCGGCATCGCGGCCGCCACCTTGGGCAAGCGCCCGGTGGACTGGCACTGGCTGGTGGCTGACTACGACCGTATTCGCGACCTGATCGCTGACACCATCCCGGGCTTCACCGGTTTCAACCAGCGCATGCGCCACCCGGGCGGCTTCTACCTGGGCAACAGTGCAGCCACCCGCGACTGGAAAACCGCCACCGGCCGCGCCAACTTCAAGGCCAACCTGCTGCCAGACACCCTGCTGGATGAACGCGTACGGGCCAGCGGCCAAGTGCCGGACCTGATCATGCAGTCGATGCGCTCGCATGATCAGTACAACACCACTATCTATGGCCTGGATGACCGCTACCGGGGCGTGCGTGGCCAGCGCGACGTGCTGTTTGCCAACGAAGCGGACATCATCCGCCTGGGCTTCCAGCCGGGGCAGAAGGTGGACATCGTGTCGTTGTGGGGCGATGAGCATGTGCGCCGTGTGCGCGGGTTCACCCTGCTGGCGTTCGACATACCGGCAGGGCAGGCAGCGGCGTATTACCCCGAGGTAAACCCGTTGGTACCGCTGGAGAGCATTGGCGATGGCAGCCATACGCCCACGTCGAAGTTCATCGCCATCAAGCTGGAACGGGCCGAGGACAACGGCCGCATTGTGTAACGGCCATCAACGAAAAAGCCCTGTTCCGGTGAGGTTCAGGGCTTTGTCATAAAGGTCTAAGACCGCCAAAAACAGTTTAAGTTTCATAGCTAATTCAACAACTTACAGAATTGTGTACAACTCGTGCAGCTCGTCGGATTTACGTTGCCAGCCACGTAGGTTACCCGCAAATTCGCCTCGTCCTAACTCTGAGGCTCTCTTGATGAAGAAGTACTCCTCGATTCTGTTGTTGTCTTTCAGCTTGCTCAGCGGCGTTGCCATGGCAGGCGGCACCACCGAGGCCGGCATTGGCGGCGCATTGGGTGGGGTACTGGGCTCAGTCGTTGGCCAGTCCATCGGTGGTAGCACCGGTGGGGCCATCGGCGCGGGCCTGGGCGGTGCGGCAGGCAGCGCGGTAGGTGCCGACAAGCGCCAGCGCGGTGAGGCGGCCATTGGCGGCGCACTGGGTGCAGCGGGCGGCAACGTGGTCGGCCGCTCGGTGGGCGGCACCACCGGTAGCTACATCGGTGCAGCCGCGGGCGGCGGTGCCGGCGGCGCGCTGGGTAACTACATGGGTAACAAGGCCGACCAGGATGACCGCCGCGACCATCGCCGGTACCGTCGCGACTACGACGACCGCCGTCACTGGGACCGCGGCCCGGGCCCAGGCCCGCATTACGGCCACCGCAAGCATGGCCGCCATCGCCACCCTTGATGGCTCAGCCAGGCCGCACTGCAAAAGCCCCGCCCTCATGGCGGGGCTTTTTCGTCAAGGCTGTACCAGCAGCGCCGACAACAGCGTGTGCAGCGGCTGCGGCAATGCAACGGGCTGGCCGCTGGCGCGTTCGATGAACACCTGCACCACGGTGCCTGCAGCGCAGGCCTGGGCTTCGCCAGGGCGGTACAGCGCCAGGCGATACTCCACCGTACTGCCAGCCAGGCGCGCCACGCCCAAGCCCACCTCCAGCACATCCGGAAATGCTGGCAAGGCGTAGAAGTCTGCCGAAGCGCTGACCACGAAAGCGGCCAGTTCACCGTCCCGCAAGTCCAGTTCGGCTTGCTCCACCAGGAACGCCTGAATGGCAGCCTCGAAATAGCCATGCACGGTTGCACCGGCAATGTGACCGTTAACGTCATTGTCCTGGGGGCGGGTGAGCACAGGGTGGAAGTGGGTGAAGGCGGTGCGCGGAGGGGGTTGGATCATCGGGCTGGCTCATGTCTTGGCAAGGGATGCAGACAGTGAAACAGAAATCCGGGATAAAAATCAGGGCCGCAAAGCGGCCCCGGATGTTGCGGTACTGCCCAGGTCAGCTTACAGCTGAGGGCCAGCAGCCTTGATGGCGTCGGACACTTCAAACTTCTTGAAGTTTTCGATGAACAGCTTGGCCAGGCCTTTTGCGGCCTCGTCGTAGGCTGCTTTGTCCGCCCAGGTGTTACGCGGGTTCAGCAGCTCGGTGTCGACGCCCGGAACAGCCTTGGGCACGTCCAGGTTGATGATGCCCAGGTGCTCGGTTTCGGCACCCACCAGCGCACCGCTCTGGATGGCAGCGATCACCGCACGGGTGGTCGGAATGTTGAAGCGTTTGCCCACGCCGTAGCCACCGCCGGTCCAGCCGGTGTTCACCAGGTAGACTTTGGAGTTGAAGCCCTTGATGCGCTTGATCAGCAGCTCGGCATACTCGCCAGCCGGGCGCGGGAAGAACGGCGCGCCGAAGCAGGTGGAGAAGGTCGACTTGATGCCGCCGCCCGAACCCATTTCAGTGGAGCCAACCAGCGCGGTGTAGCCGGACAGGAAGTGGTAGGCCGCCTGCTCGTTGTTCAGGATCGACACCGGCGGCAGAACACCGGTCAGGTCGCAGGTGAGGAAGATCACCGCGTTGGGCTCGCCGCCCAGGTTGGCCTCGGAGCGCTTGGCAACGTGCTCCAGCGGGTAGGCAGCGCGGCTGTTCTGGGTCAGGCTGACGTCGTTGTAATCGGCATGCTTGTTGTTGTCGATTACCACGTTTTCCAGCACGGCGCCGTGCTTGATGGCCTTCCAGATAACCGGCTCGTTCTTCTCCGACAGGTCGATGCACTTGGCATAGCAACCGCCTTCGATGTTGAACACCACGCCCTCACCCCAACCGTGCTCGTCGTCACCAATCAGGTAACGGCTTTCGTCGGCAGACAGGGTAGTCTTGCCGGTGCCGGACAGGCCGAAGAACAGGGTGACGTCGCCGTTTTCACCGATGTTGGCAGCGCAGTGCATTGGCAGCACGTCGGCAGCCGGCAGCAGGAAATTCTGCACCGAGAACATGGCTTTCTTCATTTCACCGGCGTAACGCATGCCGGCGATCAGTACCTTCTTCTGGGCGAAGTTGAGGATCACGCAACCGTCGGAGTTGGTGCCGTCACGCTCGGGTACGCACTCGAAGTTGGCAACGTTCAGCACCTGCCACTCATCACGGCCAGCAGGGTTGTACTGCTCCGGGTTGATGAACAGGCAACGGCCAAACAGGTTCTGCCAGGCAGTCTGGGTGGTCATCTTCACCGGCAGGTAGTGGTCGGCTGCCGCACCTACGTGAACGTAGGAAACGAAGTGATCCTGGGCGTTGTTGAACGCCTCGACGCGGTCCCACAGGGCATCGAACTTGTCGGCCGGGAACTTGCGGTTGATCGGGCCCCAGGCGATAGCATCCTGGGTGGAAGGTTCTTCGACGATGAAACGGTCAGCCGGGGAACGGCCGGTACGGTGGCCCGTTTCCACGACCAGTGCACCAGTATCGGCTAGTACGCCTTCACCGCGTTGCAGCGCTTCTTTTACTAGCTCATCGACGCTCAGGTCGGTGTACACGGTGTTGTTGGCTTGCGTCATGAGATACCCCATCCGGCCCGAGGCCGAGTGCTCCAAACGTTTTGTAGTCGTCTCGAAAAAACTACTACAGCGAAAAAAGTGGCCGGATTATGCCAGAAACGCCCAAAAAAAGTAGGCCCCTCCTGTCAGAACCGAGCTTTTGCGCAATTCGACAGGAGATTCTCCTGTAGTGAAACGTTTCAGTGACGAGTTTCTGAGGCCACGTCCGTGCCGCCACCCGCAAAGAGCTGTGCGACATCGTTGGCATCGAAGAAATAGCGCTGGTTGCAGAACTGGCAATCGATCTCCACCGTACCGCCACATTCTTCCACCAGCGCCTTGGCGTCTTCTTCGCCAAGGCTGACCAGCGCATTGCCGGAACGTTCGCGCGAGCAGCTGCAGTTGAAACGCAGCGGCTGCACATCGAACAGGCGCACGGCATCTTCGTGGTACAGACGGTGCAGCAGGGTTTCGTTATCCAGCGCCCACTCGTCGGCTTTCAGCGTGCTGGCCAGGGCGACCACATGCTGCCAGCTTTCTTCACGCTCTTCGTCATCGGGCTGGCGATCACGTGGCAGTTGCTGCAGCAGCAGGCCACGGGCCTTGCCGCCTTCGGTATTCAGCCAGAACCGCGTATTCAGCTGCTGGGACTGAACAAAGTAGTTGGTGAAACACTCCGACAGGTTGACCCCGTCGAGGTCCACGGTACCTTGGTAACGCTGGCCCTTGACCGGGTCGATGGTCAGGGTCAGGTGCCCGTCGGGCATCAGCTGGGCGAGGGTGGCGTCGGCGGCGATCTGTTCGGCTTCGTAACGGGCCATGCCACGGATATCGCGCTCGCCAGAGCACTCCACCATCAACAAGGGGATAGGGCCGGCAGAACGCGCCTGGAGAATGAGCAGGCCATCGAACTTGAGCGCGCCGACCAGCAAGGCAGTGGCGGCCATCAGCTCGCCCAGCAACGCCTGCACGGGCGCGGGGTATGGGTGACGCGCCAGCACGGCGGCGTAGCTGTCATCGAGAGACACCCACTCGCCGCGCACGTCGCGCTCGTCGAAGATGAAACGTTGGGTGAAATCGGTATCTGGCAAATCGCTCATGGGTGTCTGGCTATCTGAAAATGATGACAAAATGATTGCGGAGAATTACAAATCCCGCCGTGGGGCGCCTTCGGGCGCTCATTTCCCTATTAGGAGATAGAGGTATCTTATGGACAATCGACCACTGTTCCAAGCGAGGTGGTCCTGGGGACCCTTGGTAGCGTGCACGCTACTGCCCATCGCACTACTGTGTTTCTGGTTGTGGCCTGTTGGCCAGAGCCTGTGCCTGGCATTCGACGAATGGCTGTTCCATACCCTGAACGCGCCGCTGGCCGAGAACACTACCTGGCGTTACATCTGGACCGTGGGCAGCTTGCGCCCGTTCGACATCGTCGTGGGCCTGATCCTGCTGGCGGCGCTGATTCGTGGCAACTGGGTGTTCAAGGCCGTGCAGGTTCGCCAGGCGTTTTTTGGTTTTCTGGTCACGCTACTGCTCTTAGTGGTGATTCGTGCGCTGTTTTCCAAGTGGGTGGACGCTGCCGGCTGGCAGCACAACAGCCCGTCGATGATGTTCGACAGCGCTGTGCACCTGAGTGACTACTACCCCAACCTGGAGTCCTCCTGGGAACTGAAAGACCGTTCCAGCAAGAGCTTCCCGGGCGACCACGCCTCGGTGCTGCTGATCTGGGCGCTGTTCATGAGCGTGTTCAGCCGCCGCATTGGGCAATACCTGGTGATCTGGGGCCTGGCAGTGCTGTTCATGCTGCCACGCCTGGTGGCCGGCGCCCACTGGGGGCAGGACGACTACATCGGTGGCCTGCTGATGGCTGTGCTGGCACTGGGCTGGAGCCTGTACACACCGCTGGCCGCCCACAGCACTGCGGCGCTGGTGCGTTGGACCGCGCCGCTGTTCAGGTTTGCGGCCAGGTTGCCGCTGATCAACAGGCTGGCGGTAGTGCGCTAGCGTGAAGGGGGCCGCCTGGCGGCCCCTTCAGTCAAAATTGTCATGCAGCTGGTGAATCTGCCGGCGCTGCTTCTTGGTTGGCCGCCCATCGGTGGTCACGCCTACTGCCCCGGCCTTGCGCAATTCGGCCGCCTGCTCACGGCGGCGGATGCTGTCTTCGGTTTCGGCATAGAGCGTCTGCGCCTCTGGCGCCCCACGGCGCACGGTAGAAAGCGCTTTCACCACCACGGTGCGCTCATCGAACCCGGTGCGCAGCACAAACTCGTCACCCACCCGCGGCTCCTTGCCCGGCTTGCATCGCTCGCCACGGCAGTGCACCTTGCCGCTTTCGATGGCCGCCTTGGCCAGGGCGCGGGTCTTGTAGAAGCGCGCAGCCCACAGCCATTTGTCCAGGCGAACCTTGTCGTCATCTTCGACTTTCTGTGCCATCCCCATACCTCGAATACTGTGTTTCACGGAACTGTACTACCGTAACCATCGGATGCAAAAAATCCCCGCCGTGCTTACAGTTCACTACCTCATCCGCAGGGTGCGTTTTGTGAAGACATTTGATCATCTGACTGTAATCGGCCTGCGCGAATGGGTCGCCCTGCCCGACCTGGGCGTGGCGGGGCTGCGCGCCAAGATCGATACCGGTGCAAGCACCTCCAGCCTGCATGCAACCGACATCGAGCCATTCGAACGCAATGGCGAGCCATGGGTCCGATTTACCGCGCACCTGGGCACGGTGGTGCAATTGCGTCACCGCCGCTGCGAAGCCCCACTGGTGACCCGAAAAACCATCAGAAGCTCCAATGGCCATGCCCAGACGCGCTATGTGATCCGTACGTCGCTGGCGCTGGGTGACAGGGTGTGGGCGGTGGAATTTACCCTGGCCTGCCGCAAGAGCATGCGCTACCGCCTGTTGCTAGGGTCCAAGGCGTTGGTCCACGGCCAACTTGTGGTCAACCCTGGCGTTAAATATGTGCAGGACAAACCGGCCTTTCCGGCCACCCTCTCTTCATTAACAGGTGCTGCATGAAGATCGCTGTGCTGTCGCGCAATCCGCGTCTGTATTCCACCCGCCGCCTGGTCGAAGCCGGTACCCAGCGTGGCCACGAAATGGTAGTGATCGATACCCTGCGTGCCTACATGAACATTGCCAGCCACAAGCCGCAGATCCACTACCGCGGCAAGCCACTGGAAGGGTTCGATGCTGTCATTCCGCGCATTGGGGCATCGGTCACATTCTACGGCTGTGCCGTGCTGCGGCAGTTCGAGATGATGGGGGTGTACCCACTGAACGAGTCCGTCGCCATCGCCCGCTCGCGGGACAAGCTGCGGTCGCTGCAATTGCTGTCACGGCGCGGCATCGGCTTGCCGATCACCGGCTTTGCCCACTCGCCAGACGACATCCCCGACCTGATCCAGATGGTCAACGGCGCGCCGCTGGTGATCAAGGTGCTGGAGGGCACCCAGGGCATCGGCGTGGTGCTGTGCGAGACAACCCAGGCGGCCGAGTCGGTGATCGAAGCGTTCATGGGCCTGAAACAGAACATTATGGTTCAGGAATACATCAAGGAGGCCGGCGGTGCCGACATTCGCTGCTTCGTGGTGGGCGACAAGGTGATTGCTTCGATGAAACGTCAGGCCAAGCCAGGCGAGTTCCGCTCCAACCTGCACCGGGGCGGCGTCGCCAGCCTGATCAAAATCACGCCTGAAGAGCGGATTACCGCGATTCGTGCGGCCAAGGTGATGGGCTTGAGCGTGGCGGGTGTGGATATTTTGCGTTCCAACCATGGGCCGCTGGTGATGGAGGTGAACTCATCGCCGGGGCTGGAGGGCATTGAAGTGACCACCGGCAAGAACGTGGCCGGGATGATCATCGAGCACCTGGAGAAGAATGGCGGCCCGAATCAGACCCGGACCAAAGGTAAAGGTTGATGCAAGCCTTT
>NZ_BBIU01000033.1 GCF_000730645.1 Pseudomonas parafulva NBRC 16636 = DSM 17004
GGAAACCGCGCTCAGCGGCGGCTATTTTTAAAGATCAGAAGTCCTTGCACAGGCGCAAGGCGTCGTAGATCGCCGCATGCACGTTGCGCTGGGCCACGCAGTCACCAATGCGGTACAGCAGGTAGCCCTCGCCTGGCTGGCTGAGGATCGGCTGTGGCTTGATGGCGAACAGCGCCTCCACATCGATCTGGCCTTTGTTGCGCGAGCCGTCCTTCAGTGCGTAGTACAGCTGCTCGTCAGGACGCACGCCGTTCTCCACCACCACCTGGTCCACCACGCGCTCTTCCTTGGCACCGGTGTATTCGTTTTCCAGCACCGCCACCAGCTTGTCGCCCTCGCGGTAGACCTTTTCCAGCATCATGTCGCCGGTCATGATCACTTCTTTGGGGTACATGCTGCGGTAGTAGGTGGGGAAAGTGGTACCGCCCATGGCCACACCCGGCTTGATATCGTCGGTGACGATTTCCACCTGGCAGCCCTTGTCGGCGATGAAGTCCGCCACCGACATGCCGGTGAACTCGCAGATGGTGTCGTACACCAGCACGTTCTTGCCCGGTGCAACCTTGCCATCCAGCACGTCCCAGCTGCTGACCACCAGCCCTTCGGCAGCGCCCCAGTGGTCGTTCTGCTCCAGGAACGAGTGCCCGCCCACGGCCAGTACGATGATGTCCGGGCGCAGGTCCTGGATGGTGTCCACGTCGGCGGCGGTACCCAGGCGCAGGTCCACTTTCAGGCGCGCCAGCTCCAGCTGGTACCAGCGGGTGATGCCGGCAATCTGGTCGCGCTGCGGCGCTTTGGCGGCGATGGTGATCTGGCCACCAATCTGGTCTTTCTTCTCGAACAGGGTCACATCGTGGCCACGTTCAGCGGCCACGCGGGCCGCCTCCATGCCGGCAGGGCCAGCACCTACAACCACCACCTTGCGCTTGGCGCCCGTGGTTTTCTCGATGATGTGCGGCACACCCATGTATTCACGGGAGGTGGCGGCGTTCTGGATGCACAGTACGTCCAGGCCCTGGTACTGGCGGTCGATGCAGTAGTTGGCACCCACGCACTGCTTGATCTGGTCGATCTGGCCCATCTTGATCTTGGCGATCAGGTGCGGGTCGGCCATGTGCGCACGGGTCATGCCGACCATGTCCACGTAGCCGCCTTCAAGAATGCGCGTGGCCTGGTTCGGGTCCTTGATGTTCTGTGCGTGCAGCACCGGTACCTTGACCACTTCCTTGATACCTGCGGCCAAGTGCAGGAACGGCTCCGGCGGGTAGCTCATGTTCGGGATGACGTTGGCCAGGGTGTTGTGGGTGTCGCAACCCGAACCTACCACGCCGATGAAGTCGAGCATGCCCGTGGCATCGTAATACGCAGCGATCTGCTTCATGTCCTCGTGGCTGAGGCCATCGGGGTGGAACTCGTCACCGCAGATACGCATGCCTACGCAGAAGTCGTCACCGACCTCGGCACGCACGGCCTTGAGCACTTCCATGCCGAACTTCATGCGGCCTTCGAAGCTGCCGCCCCACTCGTCGGTACGCTTGTTGACACGCGGGCTCCAGAACTGGTCGATCATGTGCTGGTGCACCGCCGACAGCTCCACGCCGTCCAGGCCGCCCTCTTTGGCGCGGCGCGCAGCCTGCGCGTAGTTACCGATCACACGCCAGATCTCTTCCACCTCGATGGTTTTGCAGGTGGCGCGGTGCACGGGCTCACGGATACCCGAGGGCGACATCAGGGTGGGCCAGTTGAAACCGTCCCAGCGCGAGCGACGGCCCATGTGGGTAATCTGGATCATGATCTTGGCGCCATGCTTGTGCATGGCATCGGCCAGGTTCTGGAAGTGCGGGATGATGCGGTCGGTAGACAGGTTGACCGATGCCCACCATTCCTGCGGGCTGTCGATGGCCACCACCGACGAGCCGCCGCAGATGGCCAGGCCGATGCCGCCCTTGGCCTTCTCTTCGTAGTACTTCACATAGCGGTCGGTCGTCATGCCGCCGTCAGTGGCGTAGACCTCGGCGTGCGCGGTGCTGAGCACGCGGTTGCGAATGGTCAGTTTGCCGATCTGAATCGGCTGGAACATTGCTTCGAATGCCATGACGCTATCTCCGGCTTACAACGGCTTCGTTACGAACAGGCCATCTTCGTGGCCTTCTTCCGACCCGCCGTACACCTGTTCGGCAACGGTGCGGATCGAGCTGCCGCGGGCAGCGAGAATCTGGTCCATGGCGCCGGCGAACCAGCCGGTGAACATGTAGTCGACCTTGCGGCCACATTTGCCATAGACGTACACGAATGCAGAGTGCTTGAGCTTGACGCTGCAGGTGCCCTTGTCCAGGTCGATGTCCTGGATCTCGAACAGGCCCCAGCCACGCTGGCTCAGGCGTTTCATGTAGTGCTCGAATACCGCGACGCCTTCCAGGCCGTGGCACTCGGCCTCTTTGTCGCACCAGTGCCAGGCAGATTTGTAGCCGGCCTTGTAGAGGATCTCGGCGTACTTGTCGGCGCCCAGGACTTCCTCGATACCCTTGTGGTTGTTGACGAAGAAATGCCGCGGTACGTACAGCATCGGCAGGGCGTCGCTGGTCCACACACCGGTTTCGCTGTCGACTTCAATTGGCAATTGCGGGGCGATCTTGGCCATGGAAACTCAACTCCAGAAAAATTTTTATTGGGTTGCCCCGGCGTTGCTGGCAGGGGCTTCAGGCTTGGAGAGCGGCTTATTCGCCCCAGACGTCTTTCAATACGTTGACCCAGTTCTCGCCCATGATCTTGCGGACCACGCGCTCGGAATGGCCGCGCTTGAGCAAGGTTTCGGTGAGGTTGGGGAACTCGCCCACGGTACGGATGCCCAGCGGGTTGATGATCTTGCCGAAGTTGGTCAGGCGGCGGGCGTAGCCCTTGTCGTGGGTGAGGTATTCGAAGAATTCCTTGCCATGACCTTGGGTGAAGTCGGTACCGATACCAATGGCATCTTCACCAACGATGTTCATGGTGTACTCGATGGCCTCGGCGTAGTCGTCGATGGTGGAATCGATCCCCTTGGCCAGGAACGGTGCAAACATGGTCACACCCACGAAGCCGCCGTGGTCGGCGATGAACTTCAGCTCTTCATCGGACTTGTTGCGCGGGTGCTCCTTGAGCCCGGACGGCAGGCAGTGGGAGTAGCACACCGGCTTTTTCGATTCGAGGATGACTTCTTCGGAGGTTTTCGAGCCAACGTGGGACAGGTCGCACATGATGCCCACGCGGTTCATTTCGGCAACGATCTCGCGGCCAAAACCAGACAACCCGCCGTCACGCTCGTAGCAGCCGGTGCCTACCAGGTTCTGGGTGTTGTAGCACATCTGCACGATGCCCACGCCCAGCTGCTTGAAGATCTCGACGTAGCCAATCTGGTCTTCGAACGCATGGGCGTTCTGGAAGCCGAAGAGGATGCCGGTCTTGCCCAATTCCTTGGCCTTGCGAATGTCAGCGGTGGTACGCACGGGCATCACCAGGTCGCTGTTCTCGCGGATGAGCTTCTGGCTGGCGGCAATCTGGTCAACGGTCGCCTTGAAGCCTTCCCAGACCGACACGGTGCAGTTGGCGGCGGTCAGGCCACCTTTGCGCATGTCCTCGAACAGCTCGCGGTTCCACTTGGCGATGATCAGGCCATCGATGACGATGCTGTCGGCGTGTAATTCGGCTGGGCTCATCAGGCGTCCCCTTTTATTGAATGGGTGGCGCCAAACCTTGTGCCGGCGCTTTGGGGCCAGCATATGCCTGCGGCCCGAGGCGCCCCGATGCAAAAACGACAGGGGGTTTGCCGAAAGCGTCAATGCGCGACAAGCCGCCCTCTGGCGGGGTTTTCGGCAATGAGAGACAGTCTCGATAACAACCTGGGCAGCCCTGTTGATGAACATTTTGCCGAAGAGCTATCGCCGGGCGAGCGGCTGAGGGAGAATCCGGCCATTCATCAGTTTTGCGAGGAGAATACGGATGAAAGCAATGGCATGGATGGTACTGCTGGCGGTGGTGTCTGGCGCCCACGCAGCGGAAGAAGAAAGCACCCCTTGCGACAACGTCGAAACCGACCAGCAGACCTATGCCTGTGCAGCCTTCAGCAAGCAGGCCGCCGAGCGGGAACTGCAAGCGGCTTACGATGACCTGATCCAACGTGTGCGCGACCAGTACGCCGACCAGGGCAGCCAGGTGAGCGCCCTGGTAGGGCAACTGGACGCGGCGCAGAAGTTGTGGGCCCAATTGCGCGATGCCGACTGCAAGGTGGAAACCTTTGCCGAGAAGAAAGGCAGCAAGGCGTTCCAGGCGGCGTGGGATACCTGTGTGGCACAACGCAGCGATGACCGCTCGGAGTACCTGCAGTCCATTGGTCAGCAGTGAAGCGGGTCTGGCCTCATTGTGGATAAATCCGCGATGCGGCCCTCAGGCGGAAATCACACTGCCCTGCCCGCCCGATCCGTGCGCGGGCAACGCTGGTACCGCGCCCGGTAACAGCGGGTAAAGTACGAAGCCGACTCAAACCCGCAAGCCACCCCCACCTCCAGCACGCTCATGTCGGTCTGGCGCAATAACTGCCGCGCTTTTTCCAAACGCAAACGCAGGTAGAAACCGCTGGGGGTATCGCCCAGATGCAGGCGAAACAGCCGCTCCAGCTGCCGACGCGTCACCTGGACGCTTTCGGCCAGCACCTGTGTGTTGAGCGGCTGTTCGGTGTTGCGCTCCATTTCGCCGATCACCTTCACCAGCTTGCGGTTGCTGATGCCATAGCGGCTGGCAATCTGCATACGCTGGTGGTCCTGTCGCTGACGGATACGCCCGAGCACGAACTGTTCAGAAACCTCCACCGCCAGCTCGGCACCGTGGGCCTGTGCGATCAGGTCGAGCATCATGTCGATCGACGCCGTGCCGCCTGCGCAGGTGATGCGGCGCCGGTCGATCTCGAACAGCTCCTGGGTGGCTTGCAGGTCTGGGTAATTCTCGCGAAAGGCATCCAGCGCCTCCCAGTGCACCGTGGCGCGATGCCCGTCGAGCAAGCCCGCCTGGGCCAGCACCACGGCGCCGGTATCAATGCCGCCCAACACCACCCCGCCGTGGTCCAGGCGGCGTAGCGCCTGCTGCAGCGCCGTGCCATAGCGGGCCAGGGGTTCGAACCCGGCCACGATCAACAGCATGGCGCAGGGCTCACCTGCCCCCAGTGCTGCGTCGGCGTTCACCGACATGCCGTTGCTGGCCTGCACTGGCCCACCATCCAGGCTCAGCACCTGCCACCGGTACAACGGCCCGCGGAAGCGGTTGGCTACCCGCAGCGGCTCCAGCGCACTGATGAACCCCATGGCCGAGAAGCCGGGTAGCAATAGGAAATGAATGATTTGCGGCATTGCATGCTCCACGGCAAAGGTGGTCGCCTCCGTGCAACTGTTGGTCGCCAGGGTGCGATTTTCCACCCTGCCAGCAGCGTAGCGTGTTCACACCGCCCCAAAGAGGCCGGCCCCCATAAAAATATGCACTGCCGATGGAGAGCCACCATGCACAGCTTGATCCGCCGCAGCTTGTTAACACTCGCCCTGAGCAGCATCGCCGTTGCCCCCACTTACGCCGCTGACGCTGCAGCCTGCAAGAACGTGCGCCTGGGCGTGGTCAACTGGACCGACGTCATCGCCACCAGCGCCGTCGCCCAGGTGCTGCTCGACGGCCTTGGCTACCAGACCAAGCAGACCAGCGCGTCACAGCAGATCATCTTCGCCGGTATCCGCGACAAGCGCCTGGACATGTTCCTGGGTTACTGGAACCCGATCATGACCCAGACCATTACGCCTTTCATCGACGCCAACCAGGTGAAGGTACTGGCCAAGCCGAGCCTGGAGGATGCTCGCGCCACGCTGGCGGTGCCCAAGTACCTGTACGACAAGGGCCTGAAAACCTTCGCCGACATCCATAAATACGAGAAGGAACTGGGCGGCAAGCTCTACGGCATCGAGCCCGGCTCCGGCGCCAATACCCAGATCAAGGCGATGATCAGCAACAACCAGTTCGGCCTGGGCAAGTTCCAGCTGGTGGAGTCCAGCGAGGCCGGCATGCTCGCGGCGGTAGACCGCGCTGTGCGCCGCAAGGAAGCGGTGGTGTTCTTTGGCTGGACGCCCCACCCCATGAACGTGAACATCGACATGGCTTACCTGGGGGACAGCCAGGGCGCACTTGGGCCTGATGAAGGCCGCGCGACGGTATGGACCGTAACCGCACCTGACTACGCCGAGCGCTGCCCCAACGCCAACCGCCTGCTGGCCAACCTCACGTTCAGTGCCGAGGACGAGAGCCGCATGATGCAACCGCTGCTCGACCACAAGGACGCGCTCGAATCGGCCCGCCAGTGGCTCAAGGACCACCCCGAAGACAAGGCCCGCTGGCTTGAGGGGGTGACCACCTTCGACGGTAAGCCGGCTGCGGACAACCTCAAGCTTACCGCCAACTGATCCAGTCCCTTCGCGGCTAAACCCGCTCCTACAGGTTACGCATAGTCCAGGAGACCAAACGGCCCCCTGTGGGAGCGGGTTTACCCGCGAAAAGACCAGCACAGACAACACAAGGAACACGCCATGAATCACGACGTCATCATCACCTGCGCCCTCACCGGCGCGGGCGACACCGCCTCAAAAAGCCACCTGGTCCCCGTCACCCCGCAACAAATCGCCGCTGCTGCCGTGGAAGCCGCCAAAGCCGGCGCCACCGTCGTGCACTGCCACGTCCGCGACCCGCAAACGGGCCGCTTCAGCCGTGACGTGGCGCTGTACCGCGAAGTCATGGAGCGCATTCGCGAAGCCGATGTCGACATCATCGTCAACCTCACCGCCGGCATGGGCGGCGACCTGGAAATCGGCCCCGCTGAAAACCCCATGGCCTTCGGCCCGGGCACCGACCTGGTCGGCCCGCTGGAGCGCCTGGCCCACGTGGAAGCCCTGCTGCCGGAAATCTGCACCCTGGACTGCGGCACGCTCAACTTCGGCGACGGCAATTCGATCTACGTGTCCACCCCAGCCCAGTTGCGCGCCGGGGCCAAACGCATCACCGAGCTGGGGGTAAAAGCCGAGCTGGAGATCTTCGACACCGGCCACCTGTGGTTTGCCAAGCAGATGATGAAGGAAGGCCTGCTGCACGACCCGCTGTTCCAGCTGTGCCTGGGTATCCCCTGGGGCGCGCCCGCAGACACCACCACCATGAAGGCGATGGTCGACAACCTGCCGGCCAACGTCACCTGGGCCGGCTTCGGCATCGGCCGCATGCAGATGCCCATGGCGGCGCAGGCAGTGCTGCTGGGTGGCAATGTGCGGGTGGGGCTGGAAGACAACCTGTACCTCGATCGGGGCGTACTGGCCAGCAACGGCCAGTTGGTCGAGCGCGCGGTGGAGATCATCTCCCGCCTTGGCGCCCGCGTGCTGACCCCTGCCGAAGGCCGGGAAAAGATGAACCTCAAGCGCCGCTGATCCTATTGGGAGACAACCATGACCTTCATCACCGAGATCAAGACGTTTGCCGCATTGGGCAGCGGCGTAATAGGCAGTGGCTGGGTGGCCCGCGCCCTCGCCCACGGCCTGGATGTGGTCGCCTGGGACCCGGCGCCGGGGGCCGAGCAGGCGTTGCGCAAACGTGTCGCCAATGCCTGGCCTGCATTACAGCAACAAGGCCTGGGGCCGGGCGCGTCACAGGCCCGCCTGCGATTTGTGAGCACTATCGAAGCGTGCGTGCGGGACGCTGACTTTATCCAGGAAAGCGCCCCCGAGCGCCTGGACCTCAAGCTGGACTTGCACGCCCAAATCAGCGCCGCCGCCAAACCCGATGCCATTATCGGCAGCAGCACATCGGGCCTGCTGCCCAGCGAATTCTATGAATCGGCCAGGCACCCTGAGCGCTGCCTGGTCGGCCACCCCTTCAACCCGGTCTACCTGCTGCCGCTGGTAGAAATCGTCGGCGGCAAGCACACCTCCCCTGCGGCCATCGACGCGGCGAAAACCATCTACACCGCCCTCGGCATGCGCCCACTGCACGTGCGCAAGGAAGTGCCAGGTTTTATCGCCGACCGCTTGCTGGAGGCGCTGTGGCGCGAAGCCCTGCACCTGGTCAATGACGGCGTGGCCACCACCGGGGAGATCGACGATGCCATACGCTTTGGCGCTGGCCTGCGCTGGTCGTTCATGGGTACCTTCCTCACTTACACCTTGGCGGGTGGCGACGCCGGCATGCGCCATTTCATGTCGCAGTTCGGCCCGGCACTCAAGCTGCCCTGGACCTACCTGCCAGCGCCAGAGCTCACCGACAAGCTGATCGACGATGTGGTGGAAGGCACCTCGGAGCAACTGGGCGAGCGCAGCATTGCAGCCCTCGAGCGTTACCGAGATGACACCCTGCTGGCGGTGCTGGGCGCCGTCCAGGCCAGCAAAGCCCGCCATGGCATGGCTTTTGGTGATTGAGGAGAATTCGATGCCGGCACTGATCACCTACCGCACCCAAGTCCGTGAGGAATGGGTCGATTACAACGGGCACCTGCGCGATGCGTTCTACCTGCTGATTTTCAGTTACGGCACCGATGCGTTGATGGAACGCATCGGGCTGGATGCCGACCACCGAGAACAGAGCGGTAATTCGCTGTTCACCCTTGAGGCCCATATCAATTATCTGCATGAGGTGAAGCTGGGCACAGAGGTGTGGGTGCAAACGCAGATCATCGCTTTTGATCGCAAGCGCCTGCACGTGTATCACAGCCTGCACCGATCAGGGTTCGATGAAGTGCTGGCGGCCAGTGAACAGCTACTGCTGCATGTGGACTTGGCAGGCCCACGATCTGCACCTTTCAGTGAGCAGAGTATCGGGCTACTGCAGGGGCTCGCTCAAGGGCAGCAGGATCTGCCAGCCGCAGTTTACGTACAGCGGGTGATTGGCATTACATGACCAAAAAAATAACCCCGGAAAGCCGTGAGCATCCGGGGCCAAGAGCGAGCAACATCCACTGTGCACGTGTGAGGGTGACCAAACCCTCCGCTTCGGTAGATGGCTTGAGTGTGCGCACTTCATGGCGGGGGGATTTAGCCGGAAACGACCTGTTCTTAGCCAAAGCGGCCACCCCTGCATTCCGAGGTTGCGGGCGTGTCGTACCCGTCACAGAATCGGTCGTAAATCACGCAGCACTCTCTTCGCGATAAAAGGGATAACAGCCATGATGCATGCCGATTTGATTGACCAGGACGACCTCGCAGGCCACCTGCGCGCACGCGGGTTCGACATACCAGCCGGGGCTACCGCGGAGCAGGCTTGCGAAGCTGTGGTGCGCGGGCTCACTGAGCCCAATGCACGGGCGTTGAAAGGGATGGTGGAGCAGATGTACACCGGGAGCGCGACCATTCTGCCGGCGGTGCGCCAGGCAATCGACAAGCAGCTGCTGCCGGCCTTGGCACAGTTCAGCAAGCGCGCCTGAGGGACCTTTTCTCCGTACTGGCCCATTCGCGGGTAAACCCGCTCCTACAGGTACTGAAGACCACAGGCACCTGTAGGAGCGGGTTTACCCGCGAACAAGCCAGTGCCGTGTCAAAGCCTTACGCTGGCAAACGTCGACTCGTTGCGCGCCTGGCTCAAGGCAGCCATCGGCCCGCTGTGGGGCGACAGGGTAATCGCCTGCGGGATCGGCATCATCGCCACCTGCTGGGTGGTGTTGGAGCCCACACGCTCGTCACGCGGCGGAATGCCGAAGTACTCGCGGTAGCACTTGGAGAAGTGCGGCGTGGAAACGAAGCCACACACCGACGCCACCTCGATGATCGACATGGGCGTCTGCTTGAGCAGCTGCCGGGCGCGGATCAGGCGCAGCTTCAGGTAGTAGCGTGATGGCGAGCAATGCAGGTACTTCTGGAACAGCCGCTCCAGCTGTCGCCGCGACACCGCCACGTAAACCGCCAGCTCGTCCAGGTCGATCGGCTCTTCGAGGTTGGCCTCCATCAGGGCGACAATTTCCTGCAGCTTCGGCTGGTTGGTACCCAGCATGTGCTTGAGCGGCACGCGTTGGTGGTCCTGCTCGTTACGAATGCGCTCGTACACGAACATCTCGGAAATCGCAGCCGACAGCTCACGGCCATGATCGCGGCTGATCAGGTGCAGCATCATGTCCAGCGGCGCGGTACCGCCAGAGCTGGTGAAGCGGTTACGGTCGAGGGTGAACAGGCGGGTGCTCATGTTCACCCGTGGGTAGGCTTCCTGCATGGCGGCCAGGCATTCCCAGTGCACGCTGCAATCGAAACCATCGAGCAGGCCGGCACAGGCCAGCGCCCAGCTACCGGTGCACACCGCACCCAGGCGGCGCGACTGACGGGCCTGGGCTTGCAGCCAGGTGACATGCTCACGGGTAACGGTGCGCTGGATGCCTACACCGCCGCAGACGATCACGGTGTCGATGGGGGGCGCGCTGTGCATGGCCGCGTCCGGGGTAATCTGCAAGCCATCGCTGGCCCAGACCTGGCCACCGTCCACGGTGAGCGTGTGCCAGCGGTACAGCTCACGGCCAGACAGCTGGTTGGCCATGCGCAGCGGCTCCACGGCCGAGGCCAGTGAAATCAGGGTGAAGTTGTCCAATAGAAGAAACCCGATGGACTGGGGTGCTGTGCGGTTCTGGGTTGGGTTCCCGGAGGTGTACGACGTCATCGCGGTTTCTCCTCACACAAATGCAGGGTGTGCCTCAGGCGGGCACTGATTTCTTGTTATTGCCCCGCTTGATGGTGTGCAGGGCCTGTTGACCAATATCTACGCAAACGCCGTGCCTGAAATTGAACGGCTATTCGAAAAAACCTGAAAACGACCTATTGAGTCGGCAAAATCAGGCGTTTCCTACAAGTTGGCGACTGCGCCAAAAGCGGCGAGCTAGGCGCCATGCGTGTAACCCCTGAGCACTTTGGTGACACGGAATGTGCAGGCTGCCCAGAAACGACACTTTTAAGTGTCACCGACAATGCCAACATCGATTGCGACATCTGACGATCGGTAGGGGTAGCGCCGCGCCGAAATGGGGCAGGAAGGGTGCTTTTGCACCTTGTTAAAACGCTTTGGGGCCATTGCGGACTTGCCCGCAATGGCCCGTAACGCCTGGCTGGATACTCAGCACTCGATTGCGCTGACCGCCAGGCCACCGCGCGAGGTTTCCTTGTACTTGTCGTGCATGTCGGCACCGGTATCGCGCATGGTGCGTATAACCTGGTCCAGCGAAATGAAGTGCTCACCGTCGCCGCGCAGGGCCATTTGCACCGCATTGATGGCCTTGACCGCAGCAATGGCATTGCGCTCGATACATGGCACCTGCACCAGCCCGCCCACCGGGTCACATGTGAGGCCCAGGTTGTGCTCCAGGGCGATTTCTGCAGCGTTCTCCACTTGCGGTGGGGTGGCGCCCAGCACTTCGGCAAGGCCCGCCGCCGCCATGGCGCAGGCCGAGCCCACTTCGCCCTGGCAGCCCACTTCGGCGCCGGAGATGGACGCGTTTTTCTTGCACAGGATGCCCACCGCTGCCGCTGCCAGGAAGAAGTCGACAACGTTGGACTCGTTCACTTCATCGCTGAAGCGCATGTAGTAGTGCAACACCGCCGGGATGATACCGGCGGCACCGTTGGTGGGTGCCGTAACCATTCGCCCGCCAGCGGCGTTCTCTTCGTTGACCGCCAGGGCGAACAGGTTCACCCACTCCATGGCGCTCATGGTGGAGCCAATCACATTGGGCTTGCCGATTTCCTGCAGGCTGCGGTGCAGCTTGGCGGCACGGCGGCGGACGTTCAGGCCACCGGGCAACGTGCCTTCGTACTTCAGGCCATTGTTCACGCATTCCTGCATGGCAGCCCACAGCTTGTGCAGGCCCGCGTGGATCTCTGCCTCGCTGCGCCACACCTTCTCGTTGGCCATCATCAATTGCGACACGCTGAGGTCGTTTTGCTTGCACAGGCTGAGCAGTTCGGCAGCACTGTTGAAATCGTACGGCAGCACCGTCTGGTCGGCGTCCAGCACACCGCTGGCAGCCTGGGCCGCATCCACCACAAAGCCGCCGCCCACCGAGTAGTAGGTGTCGCGGTGCAGCTCGCCCTGCTCACCTTCGGCGACCAGGGTCATGGCGTTGGGATGGTAGGGCAGGTTCTCGTCCAGCAGCAGCATGTCCCGGGCCCAGACGAATTCGATGGGGCGGCCATTGTCAAGCTGCAGGGTATTGGTTTCACGCAGGTCGGCGATGCGCGGGGCAATCTGGGTAGGGTCGATTGCATCGGGCCATTCGCCCATCAGCCCCATGATGGTGGCGCTGTCGGTGCCGTGCCCCACACCGGTGGCCGACAGTGAGCCATACAGGCGCACCTCGATCCGTTTCACGTGGTCCAGCTCGCCACGCTCGCGCAGCCCCTGGACGAACAGGGCGCCGGCACGCATGGGGCCGACGGTGTGCGAGCTGGAAGGCCCGACACCGATCTTGAACAGGTCGAACACGCTGATGGCCATTGTTGAATCACCTCTTGCTGGGCTTGTCTCTGCGCGCCATGCGCAGGGTGGGGCAACTGCTAGGCTCAAACAGCGGCCCACCTTGAATGCACGCATCATCGGGCTTTTACCGCCCCCCTCGCCGTCTGCAACCGACGTAGTTTTGTCCGCCAGCGCCGCGCTGTTCTGGCCTGGTAACAGCGCCCGCTACGCCGTTTTCCAGCGGCCTGGTGACGCAAAAATACGGCTGGAGGGGGAGAAGAACCTATAAGCGACATCGCCAATACTGGATACGACCCGTTGCGTACTGGATACGACCCCACCAGTAGGCGATTGCCCGGCGCTGGAGGATTATCGAAAGCGACTCGTAAAGCACGGCCACGCAACCTGCCCTCTGCAGGCCTGATCGACCGGTCCCTCAGAAGCCCGGCGAAACACGCGAACCCGAAGACAAAATCACAGGAGTCCATCCATGAAAGGTTCACCCTCGCTGTTGCTGGTGGCGTTGCTGTCCGCACCACTGCTGGCCCAGGCTGCAGAGCCCGAACAGTGTCAGACGGTCAGGTTTTCGGATGTCGGCTGGACCGACATCACGGTAACCACGGCTACCACCAGCGCTGTGCTCGAAGCCCTGGGTTACAAGACCCACACCACGATGATTTCGGTGCCGGTGACATACAAGTCGCTGGCAGCCGGCAAAGACCTGGACGTGTTTCTCGGCAACTGGATGCCGACCATGGAAAACGACATCAAGCAGTACCGCGATGCCGGTACCGTCGAGACCGTGCGCGCCAACCTGGAAAACGCCAAATACACCCTGGCCGTGCCGCAAGCCCTGTATGACAAGGGCCTGAAGGACTTCAGCGACATTCCCAAATTCAAGGATGAGCTCAAGGGCAAGATCTACGGCATCGAACCGGGCAACGATGGCAACCGCACCATCCAGAGCATGATCGACAAGAATGCCTTCGGCCTGAAGGACGCCGGCTTCACCGTCGTCCAGTCCAGCGAAGCCGGCATGCTGTCCCAGGTCGACCGTTCGCAGAAGCGCGGCGAGGCCATCGTGTTCCTGGGCTGGGAACCCCACCCCATGAACACCCGCTTCAAGATGCAGTACCTCACCGGTGGGGACGACTTCTTCGGCCCTGAATTCGGCAAGGCAACGGTGTACACCAACACCCGCAAGGGCTACGTGCAGGAATGCAGCAACGTGGGCCAGTTGCTGAAGAACCTGGCTTTCGACCTGAAGGACGAGAGCACCATGATGGGCTACGTGCTGGACGACAAGATGAAGCCCGATGCAGCCGCCAAGAAGTGGATCAAGGACAACCCCGGCAAGCTGGATACCTGGCTGGCGGGCGTGACCACCGTGGATGGCAAGCCTGGCCTGGAGGCGGCCAAGGCAAAACTCACGCAATAGAAGAACTACGCAGTAGCGCTACCTCGGGGCAGGACCGTGCCCGCCCCGGGTTGATTTCAATCTACGCAGGTGGAAGCTCGCTATCATGCTTATCGATCAAAAAATACCGCTGGGCCAGTACATGTCCTCGTTCGTCGAGTGGCTGACCCAGCATGGCGCGAATTATTTCGACGCCATTGCGCAGGGCCTGGAATTCATGATCCATGGCGTCACCAGTGCCCTGACCTGGTTCAACCCGCTCGTTCTCATCGCCCTGTTCGCCGCCCTGGCCCACCTGATCCAGCGCAAGTGGTCGCTGACTGCATTCGTTGCCCTGTCGTTCCTGCTGATCCTCAACCTGGGCTACTGGCAAGAAACCATGGAAACACTGGCCCAGGTGTCGTTCGCCACGGTGGTGTGCGTGGCCATCGGCGTGCCGCTGGGCATCGTCGCGGCGCACAAGCCGATGTTCTACACCGCCATGCGCCCGGTCCTGGACCTGATGCAGACGGTACCCACCTTCGTCTACCTGATCCCTACCCTGACCCTGTTCGGCCTGGGCGTTGTGCCGGGGCTTATCTCCACCGTGGTGTTCGCCATCGCGGCGCCCATCCGCCTTACCTACCTCGGCATCTGCGACGTCCCGCAGGAGCTGATGGATGCCGGCAAGGCATTTGGCTGCTCGCGCCGCCAACTGCTCACCCGTATCGAACTGCCGCACGCGATGCCGAGCATCGCCGCTGGCGTCACCCAGTGCATCATGCTGTCGCTGTCGATGGTGGTGATCGCCGCCCTGGTGGGCGCGGACGGGCTGGGCAAACCTGTGGTCAACGCACTGAACACCGCTGATATCTCCCTGGGCTTCGAAGCGGGCCTGGCGATCGTGCTGCTGGCAATCATGCTCGACCGTATCTGCAAGCAACCGGAACTGCCGGCAAGGGGTGAAGCATGAGTATCATTCGGTTCGAAGACGTCGACGTCATCTTCTCCAACAAGCCGCGCGAAGCGCTGTCGCTGCTGGACCAGGGCAAAACCCGCGAAGAGATCCTCAAGCAGACCGGCCTGGTGGTGGGCGTGGAAAAGGCCAACCTGGATATCCAGAAAGGCGAGATCTGCGTACTGATGGGCTTGTCCGGCTCGGGTAAATCCAGCCTGCTGCGCTGCATCAACGGCCTGAACACGGTAAGCCGCGGCAAGCTGTTCGTGGAGCACGAAGGCAAGCACATCGACATTGCCCACTGCACACCGGCCGAGCTGAAGATGATGCGCACCAAGCGCATTGCCATGGTGTTCCAGAAGTTCGCCCTGATGCCCTGGCTGACGGTGCGCGAAAACATCAGCTTCGGCCTGGAAATGCAGGGCCGCCCGGAGAAAGAACGGCGCAAGCTGGTAGACGAGAAACTGGAGCTGGTGGGCCTGGCTCAGTGGCGCAACAAGAAGCCGGACGAGCTTTCCGGTGGCATGCAGCAGCGCGTGGGCCTGGCCCGGGCGCTGGCGATGGACGCCGACATCCTGCTGATGGACGAACCGTTCTCGGCACTCGACCCGCTGATCCGCCAGGGCCTGCAGGATGAGCTGCTGACCCTGCAGAGCAAACTGAACAAAACCATCGTGTTCGTCAGCCACGACCTGGACGAAGCCCTGAAGCTGGGTAGCCGTATTGCGATCATGAAAGATGGCCGCATCATCCAGTACAGCAAGCCGGAAGAGATCGTGCTGAACCCGGCCGACGAATACGTGCGTACCTTCGTCGCCCACACCAACCCGCTGAACGTACTGTGCGGCCGCAGCCTGATGCGTAGCCTGGACAACTGCAAACGGGTCAACGGCTCGGTTTGCCTGGACCCGAGCGGCGATTCGTGGCTGGACCTGGGCGAAGGCAATTCCATCACCCGTGCACGCCAGGGGCAGAACGGGCTGGAAATGCAGAACTGGGCGCCAGGGCAGGCAGTGGAAGGGCTGGGCCGCAGGCCGACCTTGGTGCATGCGGATATCGGCATGCGTGAAGCGCTGCAGATTCGTTACCACACCGGTAACAAGCTGGTGTTGCAGGAGAACGACAAGGTGGTCGGGATTCTGGGGGATACCGAGTTGTATCACGCTTTGCTCGGCAAGACCCACGGTTGACGTGATTGGGGCCGCCTTGCGGCCCATCGCGAGCTTTGCTCGCTCCTACGGGGAATACGCGTTCCGTGCTCGCGATGGGCTGCAAAGCAGCCCCAATCAATGCCTCAACGAACGACGATCCCGCGCGAAGCCATGTAGGCCTTGGCCTCAGGCACCGTGTACTCGCCAAAGTGGAAGATACTGGCCGCCAGCACCGCACTGGCGTGCCCTTCCAGGATGCCATCGGCCAGGTGTTGCAGGTTACCCACACCGCCCGAGGCAATCACCGGGATGCTCAGCGCATCGCTGATGGCCCGGGTAACGCCCAGGTCGAAACCGTTTTTCATGCCATCCTGGTCCATGCTGGTCAGCAGGATTTCACCGGCCCCCAGCGCCTCCATCTTCATCGCCCACTGCACGGCATCCAGCCCGGTCGGCTTGCGCCCGCCATGGGTGAAGATCTCCCAACGGGGTTGTTCACCAGGGCCAGACACCTGCTTGGCATCGATTGCCACCACGATGCACTGGGAACCAAAACGGTCCGCCGCCTCGCCAACGAACTCCGGGTTGAACACAGCAGCCGTGTTGATCGAAACCTTGTCGGCACCGGCATTGAGCAGGTTGCGGATGTCCTGCACGGTACGCACGCCGCCGCCCACGGTCAGCGGGATGAACACCTGGCTGGCCATGCGCTCCACGGTATGCAAGGTAGTGTCACGCCCATCGACGCTGGCGGTGATGTCGAGGAAGGTGATTTCGTCGGCGCCCTGCTCGTTGTAGCGACGGGCGATTTCCACCGGGTCGCCGGCATCACGGATGTTCTCGAACTTGACGCCCTTGACCACGCGGCCGTTGTCCACGTCCAGGCAAGGGATTATGCGTTTGGCTAAAGCCATGGGTCAGGCTCCTGACGGCAGCTGCAAGCGGCAAGCTTCAAGCTTCAAGTGAAGAGCGGCTGGTATAGCGCTCACTCTCTTGCAGCTTGCCGCTGCCGCTTGCCGCTCTTAGTGGTTGTCGCAGAAGGCCTGGGCCTCGGCGACGTCGAGGGTGCCTTCGTAGATGGCACGGCCGGTGATGGCACCGATGATACCCGGGGCCTTGGCGTCCAGCAGGGCCTTGATGTCGCCCAGGTTGTGGATGCCGCCCGAGGCGATTACCGGGATCGAAGTCGCTTCGGCCAAGGCCTTGGTGAAGGGCACGTTGCAGCCCTGCATCATGCCGTCCTTGGCGATGTCGGTATAGACGATCGCCGAGACGCCGTCGGCCTCGAAGCGCTTGGCCAGGTCGATCACCTGCACCGAGCTGACTTCGGCCCAGCCATCGGTAGCGACGAAGCCGTCCTTGGCATCCAGGCCGACGATGACCTTGCCAGGGAACGCCTTGCACGCCTGGGCAACGAATTCAGGTTCCTTCACCGCCTTGGTGCCGATGATGACGTAGCTGACGCCCGCCCTGACATAGTGCTCGATGGTTTCCAGCGAGCGGATGCCGCCGCCGATCTGGATCGGCAGGGTGGGGTAACGCTTGGCGATGGCAGTGACCACCTCACCGTTGACCGGCTGGCCTTCGAAGGCGCCGTTGAGATCGACCAGGTGCAGGCGGCGGCAGCCACCTTCGACCCACTTGGCGGCCATGCTCACCGGGTCGTCGGAGAATACCGTGGAGTCTTCCATGCGGCCCTGGCGCAGGCGCACGCAGGCGCCGTCCTTCAGATCGATAGCGGGGATAATCAGCATGTGTGTTCCTCAAAATTCACAAGCTGCAAGCCTCAAGCTTGCACGCGGATCTTCGAGCTGCGCGCTCCTGCTTGGCGCTTGCAGCTCGAAGCTTGAAGCTCGGGGCTGGGGGTTTACCAGCGCCCATCCCAGGCAACGAAGTTCTGCAGCAGCTGCAGGCCATGGGTGTGGCTTTTTTCCGGGTGGAACTGCACGGCGAAGCGCGAGCCATCGGCCAGGGCGGCGGCGAAGTCGACGCCATAGTGGCCACGGCCGACTACCTGCCCCGGCTTGCCGGCATTGATGTAGTAGCTGTGCACGAAGTAGAAGCGCGCCCGGTCAGGGATGTCGTGCCACAGCGGGTGGTCGATGCTCTGGCTGACTTCGTTCCAGCCCATGTGCGGCACCTTCAGGTGCTCGCCGTCTTCTTGCAGGCCTTTGCCAAAGAAGCGCACCTGCCCAGGGAACATGCCGATGCAGTCGACACCGTCGTTTTCTTCGCTGTGCTCCAGCAGGGCCTGCATGCCTACGCAGATACCCAGAAACGGGCGGTCCTGGCTGACTTCGCGCACCAGGCTGTCAAAGCCCAGGCGGCGGATTTCGGCCATGCAGTCGCGGATGGCGCCCACACCGGGGAACACCACGCGGTCAGCCTCACGGATGACAGCGGCGTCGCTGGTTACCAATACCTTGCCGGCACCGACGTGCTCCAGCGCCTTGGCCACCGAGTGCAGGTTGCCCATGCCATAGTCGATTACGGCTACCGTCTGCATTTACAGGCACCCTTTGGTGGATGGCATCTGCCCGGCCATGCGCTCGTCGAGGGTGATGGCCATGCGCAGCGCGCGGCCGAAAGCCTTGAACACGGTTTCGATCTGGTGGTGGGTGTTGTGGCCACGCAGGTTGTCGATGTGCAGCGTCACCAGGGCGTGGTTGACGAAGCCCTGGAAGAATTCCTGGAACAGGTCGACATCGAAGCCACCGACGCTGGCACGGGTATACGGCACATGCATCTGCAGGCCCGGGCGCCCGGAGAAGTCGATGACTACCCGCGACAGGGCTTCATCCAGCGGCACGTAAGCGTGGCCATAGCGGAAGATGCCTTTCTTGTCGCCGATGGCCTGGGCGAACGCCATGCCCAGGGTGATACCGACGTCTTCGACGGTATGGTGATCGTCGATATGCAGGTCGCCCTTGCACTCGATATCCAGATCGATCAGCCCGTGGCGGGCGATCTGGTCCAGCATGTGTTCAAGGAAAGGCACACCGATATCGAATCGGGCCTTGCCACTGCCATCGAGGTTGATCGAGCACTTGACCTGGGTTTCCAGGGTGTTGCGCTCGACGGAAGCCTTACGTTCGACCATCACCAGCTCCGCAAAAATCATGGGGCGAAAAGGGCTCCATTATAGGCCCAGATGGCGCCGGCTTGGAACGCGCATGACATATGGCAGGGCCAGTAATTGCGGGGGATGGATGGCGTTACAGGTCTATACAAGCTGGGATGTGAGCATCGCGGGCAAGCTCGCTCCCACCGCAAACTAGCCGGTGGGAACGCAGCCCGCGATCAGGTCAATGGAACAACACAGCAGTCTTCTGCAAGGTGATCCACACGCCCCACGCCAGCGGCACAACCACCACCGCCCACGCCAGCAACACCAACGGCAGGCTGCCCGGTGCTGGCTTCCACTCCAGCGAGCGTGCCTCATCGGCGCCCTTGTCGTGGCTGAGCGCACGCTCGGCGGCGAGCTCGGCATCGGTCATGAAGTGCTTGTCTGCCACCGGGCGTACCAGCATGTTGCAGATGAAGCCCAGCACCAGCAGGCCGGCCAGGATGTACAGCGTCATGTCGTAAGCCGCCGCCCGCGCCACGCCCGCCGCCAGCTGCGACTCGCGCAGGTAGGTGATGAGCACCGGCCCCAGTACACCCGCCGCCGCCCAGGCAGTCAGCAGGCGACCATGGATGGCGCCGACCATCTGCGTACCGAACAGGTCAGCCAGGTAAGCGGGCACGGTGGCAAAGCCACCACCGTACATCGACAGGATGATGCAGAAGGCCGCGACGAACAGTGCCACGTTGCCCAGGTGCCCCATGTTCGGCACCAGGCTGTACAAGCCCACGCCCAGGGCAAAGAAGGCGAAGTAGGTGTTCTTGCGGCCGATGTAGTCCGAGAACGACGCCCAGAAGAACCGCCCACCAATGTTGAACAGGCTCAGCAAACCGGTGAAGCCCGCAGCGATGGCTGCAATCTGCGCCAGTTGCGCGGCGTTCAGTTCGCTGAAGGTCAGCTCGTTGCCCAGCAGCTTGCCCGCGAACACTTCCTGCAGCAGGGGCGAAGCCATGCCGATAATGCCGATACCGGCCGACACGTTCAGGCACAGCACCAGCCAGATCAAGGCGAACTGCGGCGTTTTCCAGGCCACGCTGACGTGCACGTGGCGGTCGGTGACCATGCTGTTGCCTGCTTTCTTCGCAGGGGCAACCCAGCCTTCGGGCTTCCAGCCGGTTGGCGGCACCCGGTACGCCAGGGCGCCGGCGGTCATGAACACAAAGTAGATCGCCGCCATGGCCACGAAGCTCTGCCACACGCCCACTTCATGCGCGTTGCCGAAGTGGCCCATCAGCGCAGTGGCCAAGGGTGCACCCACCATCGCGCCGCCGCCAAAGCCCATGATCGCCATGCCGGTGGCCATGCCGCGTTTGTCCGGGAACCACTTGATCAGCGTCGAAACCGGCGAAATATAGCCCAGGCCCAGGCCGATACCGCCAATAACCCCCGAGCCCAGCCACATCAGCCACAGTTGATGGGTTTTCACGCCAATGGCAGAGATGAGCATGCCGCCGCACCAGCACAGGGCCGATACCAGGCCGGCTTTACGCGGGCCCGCGTGCTCCAGCCAACCACCCAGCACGGCCGCCGAGCAGCCCAGGAAGACGAAGAACAAGGTGTAGATCCAGCTGAGCATCGAAATCGGCCAGTCGCAGTCGGCACTGAACAGCTTGGCGATGAAGCTCATGTCCGGGGCACACGCCACCGGTGCGCTGATCCCCAGGGCCTGGGACAGCGGCAGCCAGAACACCGAAAAGCCATAGGCCATGCCGATGCACAGGTGAATGGCCAGCGCCGCCGGCGGTACCAGCCAGCGGTTGAAGCCCGGCCGGGCGATAATGCGCTCCTTGGACAGGAAGCCTGGCGCGCTGGCCGGTGCCCCCGTCGAGACAGTACTACTCATGGACGTGATCCTTTTTTTATAGGTAAGTGCAGGCAAAGCGGCGCAAGGGTAGCAGCATCAGCGCTGGATGAAAGCAATCTGATATCGCTTATTGTGGCGCAGCTGAACCGGTCCTGCCTGACAAGATCCAAACACTCCTCTGCTTGCCACAGCGGCAGTGCCGATTGAAGCCGTCCTATCCGATGCATGCGTAGGATAGGCGCTGCGGCGCTATACTCTGCCGCTTGAATTCAAAATCGGACTACAAGGACTCGCCCATGAAAGCGTTCGGCAAAATCCTGGGCCTCGGGCTTCTCGGGTTGTTGCTGATCATCGTGGCGCTGGGCTTCGCCCTGACCCACCTCTTCGATCCCAACGACTACAAAGACGAGATTCGCCAGCTGGCACGCGACAAGGCTCATGTGGAGCTGACCCTCAACGGGGACATCGGCTGGAGCCTGTTCCCATGGCTTGGGCTGGAGCTGCATGAAGCCAGCATCGCCACCCTGAACACGCCCAAGGAGCCCTTCGCCGACTTGCAGATGCTTGGCCTGTCTGTGCGCGTGCTGCCTTTGCTGCGCCGCGAAGTGCAGATGAGCGACGTGCGCGTCGAAGGCTTGAACCTGACCCTGGCCCGCGACGAACAGGGCCATGGCAACTGGGAAGATATCGGCAAGCCGCTGCCGGCCCAGGGCGAGCCGGGCAAGGCTGCGCAAGCCGACGCCACGCCTGCGGCCGGCGCCCAGCCTCGGCCTGCCGATGGCAACGAGCGCCCGGTGAAGCTGGATATCGACAGCCTCACCGTGAACAACGCCCGCGTGCAGTACACCGACGCACGCACCGGCAACAGCTACAACGCCGAAAGCATCCAGCTGAGCACCGGCCCCGTGCATGAAGGCGTGAACATCCCGCTCAAGGCCAGCGCCTTCATCAGCGCCAGCCAGCCGAACATCAAGGCCCGCACCGAGCTTGCCGGCGAGCTGCGGTTTGACCGCAAGCTCAAGCGCTACAACCTGGAGGACATGCGCCTGTCGGGCGAAACCTCGGGTGAGCCTACCGGCGGCAAGACCGTGACCTTTGCCGCCCAGGGCCAACTGCTGCTGGACCAGGGCGCCAACGTCGCCTCGTGGAACGGCCTGAAGGTGTCGGCCAACCAGCTGCGCGCCCTTGGCGAGCTGAACCTGCGTGACCTGGACAAGGCGCCGCAAGTGAGCGGGGGCCTGTCCATCGCCCAGTTCGACCTGCGCGCGTTCATGGACAGCATCGGCCACCCGCTGCCAGCCACCAATGACGCCACGGCACTCACCAAGCTGGAACTGGTCACCCGCCTGCAAGGCACGCCAGCCAGCCTGGCCCTTGAAGACCTGGCAGTGAAGCTGGACGCCAGCGCCTTCACCGGCCGCGTAGCCATCGAGGACTTCGCCAAGCAAGCCCTGCGGGTGCAATTGAAGGGCGACACCTTTGACGCCGACCGCTATCTGTCGGCCAAAAGCCAGGAGGCCAAAGGCGCCACCGCCGCGCGCCAGGCCGAAGTGCAGCAGCAGGAGGCCAGTGCCGTGGCCGGTGCCGGCAGTACGCCGCTGCCCAACGCCCCCACCCAAGTTGCCTGGAGCAATGACAAGCTGCTGCCGGTGGACCGCCTGCGGGCCCTGGACCTGCAGGCCGACCTGAGCTTCGGCGCCTTGACCCTGGACAAGCTGCCAATCAGCAATGCCCGCCTCACCGCCAACGGCCAGGGCGGCCTGCTGACCCTGCAAACCCTGCGCGGTGACCTGTACAACGGCAGCTTCGAGGCCAAGGGCACGGTCGACGTGCGCCCTGCTGTGCCGCAACTGGGGGTGAACACCCGTATCCAGCGGGTGCCGGTGGAGCACTTCATCAAGACCGACGGCAAGCAGCAGACCCCGCCGGTGAAAGGCCTGCTGACCCTGTCCAGCGACCTGACGGCCACCGGCAACAGCCAAAAGGCGCTGGTGGACACCCTCAACGGCAACGCCAACTTCACCATCAATGACGGCGTGCTGGTCAATGCCAACCTGGAACAGCAGCTGTGCCAGGCCATCGCCACGCTCAACCGCAAGTCGCTCAGTGGCGAACCACGCGGCAAGGACACCCCGTTCCAGGAGCTGCGCGGCAGCGTGGTGGTGCGCAACGGTGTGGCCAGCAACCCGGACCTGAAAGTGCGTATCCCTGGCCTTACCGTGAACGGCCACGGTGACGTGGACCTGCGCGTGCTGGGCATGGACTACAACGTGGGTGTGATCGTGGAAGGCGACCAGCGCGCCATGCCCGACCCTGCCTGCCAGGTGAACGAACGCTACGTGGGTGTGGAACTGCCGCTGCGCTGCCGTGGCCCGCTGGAGCTGGGCGCCAAGGCCTGCCGCCTGGACCAGGAAGGCATGGGCAAGGTCGCGGCCAAACTGGCCGGCAACCGCCTGAAGGACAAGATTGATGAAAAGCTTGATGAAAAACTCGGAGACAAAGTGAGCCCGGAACTCAAAGACGCGCTCAAGGGGCTGTTCAAGCGATGACCCCCGAGCAGTTCTCCAGCGCTGTGCTGGGCTGGTATGACCAGCACGGCCGCCACGACTTGCCCTGGCAGCAGGGCATCAACCCGTACCGGGTGTGGGTGTCCGAAATCATGCTGCAACAAACCCAGGTGAGCACCGTGCTCAACTACTTCGACCGCTTCATGCAGGCGCTGCCGACCGTGCAGGCGCTGGCCGAAGCCCCGGAAGACGAAGTGCTGCACCTGTGGACGGGCCTGGGCTACTACACCCGCGCCCGCAACCTGCAGAAGGCAGCCAGAATGGTGGTAGAGCAGCACGGCGGCGAGTTCCCGCGCAGCGTCGAACAGCTCACCGAGCTGCCCGGCATCGGCCGCTCCACCGCCGGGGCCATTGCCAGCATCAGCATGGGCATCCGTGCGCCGATCCTGGACGGTAACGTGAAGCGCGTACTGGCGCGCTTCACCGCCCAGGCCGGCTACCCGGGCGAGCCCAAGGTCGCCAACCAGCTGTGGGCAACGGCCGAGCGCTTCACCCCGCAGCAGCGCGCCAACCACTACACCCAAGCGATGATGGACCTGGGCGCCACCCTGTGTACCCGCAGCAAGCCCAGTTGCCTGATCTGCCCGGTGCGCCGTGGCTGCGAGGCGCACCTGCATGGCGAAGAAACCCGCTACCCCGAGCCCAAGCCACGCAAGGCGTTGCCGCAGCGGCGCACGCTGATGCCGCTGCTGGCCAATGCCCAGGGCGCCATCCTGCTGTACCGCCGCCCCTCCAGCGGCCTGTGGGGCGGGTTGTGGAGCCTGCCGGAGCTGGACGACATCGCCCAGCTCGACGACCTGGCCTACCAGCACGGCCTGCGCCTGGCGGGTAGCCGCGCCCTGGGCGGCCTTACCCACACGTTCAGCCACTTCCAGCTGGCCATCGAGCCTTGGCTGGTGCGCGTCGACCCGGTCGGCGAGCACGTGGCCGAGGCCGACTGGCTCTGGTATAACCTCGCCACCCCACCCCGCCTGGGCCTCGCTGCCCCGGTGAAGAAGCTGCTGAAACGCGCAGCCGACGAACTGATTGCAGGAGATGCCTGATGACCCGCACCGTGATGTGCCGCAAGTACAACGAAGAACTGCCCGGCCTGGACCGCCCGCCCTACCCCGGCGCCAAGGGCCAGGACATCTTCGATCACATCTCGCAGAAGGCCTGGGCCGACTGGCAGAAACACCAGACCATGCTGATCAACGAAAAGCGCCTGAACATGATGAACGCCGAGGACCGCAAATTCCTCCAGGCCGAGATGGACAAGTTTTTCGCCGGCGAAGAGTACGCCCAGGCCGAAGGCTACGTGCCACCCTCGGAATGACCCCAAGGAACGTAAGCGACGGAATTGATTTAAAATTTTTTCAAAAAGTCGTTGACGAGCGGTCTGAAAGTCTATTTAATTCACCTCGTCGCCCAGATAGCTCAGTCGGTAGAGCAGAGGATTGAAAATCCTCGTGTCGGCGGTTCGACTCCGTCTCTGGGCACCACCTTCAGCTTCTGGTGGTTGCAAAGTTACCCGAAGCGACAACAAGAAACCCGCCTAGTGCGGGTTTTTTGTTGTCTGGATTATTTTGATCTCGGAACTGCCGTCGCCGCCATATCAGCCGCGACAGGCGGCATCATCCCTAAGTCCGCGGCACCACCTCGGCATGCAGCCTGACCCCCAATGCAGCCATTACTTTCATGATCGTCGCCAGGCTCAGGTTCCCCTCCGCAGACAGCGCCTTGTACAAGCTCTCCCTGGTCAGCCCAGTATCACGTGCGAGCTGGGCCATACCGCGAGCGCGCGCGATATCACCGAGGGCGGCGGCCAGCAGCGTAGGGTCGTTTTCTTCCAGACAGGCCTCAAGATAGAGGGCCATGTCTTCCTCTGTTTTCAAATGGTCGACGGCGTCCCACTTGGTCAATTTTGTATGTGTCATGGCAGGGATGAGTGAAATCCTTCTCTGATAGGCCAGTAGTCGACTCGCTAAGTAATGTAAACCATGGTCAACGCCCTCCCTATTTTTAGCTGTACCAAACTATTTATCGACACCCCGTTGACCAACATCAAAGGGCCAGCACTAGGCGCGCCATAAGGTAGCTAATGGAAATCCGGATCAATAACCAAGGACCTCCATGAGCGAAGACGCCCCCCTGCAACTCCCCGCCCCCGCCCCATCCGCCGCCACCCCCGCACGCACGCGCCGCCCTCGTCAGCGCAAGCCTGAACCTGCCATCACCCAGGTCAGCCAGGCACCCGCCGCGCTTGAAGTGGCCAGTGCGCCCAAGGGCAGCACCGAAGACAGCACCTCGGCCAAGCTTCCGGCGAGCTACCCGTACCGCACGCGGCTGCGACGCCAGGACTACGAAAAGGCCAAGCACGCCCTGCAAATCGAACTGCTGAAGGTGCAAAGCTGGGTGAAGGACACCGGGCAGCGGGTAGTGATTCTGTTCGAAGGGCGCGACGCGGCTGGCAAGGGCGGGACCATCAAGCGCTTCATGGAACACCTGAACCCGCGGGGTGCGCGCATCGTTGCCCTGGAGAAGCCCTCGGAACAGGAAAAGGGCCAGTGGTACTTCCAGCGCTATGTGCAGCATTTGCCCACGGCCGGGGAAATGGTGTTCTTCGATCGCTCCTGGTACAACCGCGCCGGGGTCGAGCGGGTGATGGACTTCTGCACGCCGCTGCAGTACCTGGAATTCATGCGCCAGGCGCCAGACCTGGAGCGCATGCTGTGCAACAGCGGCATTCTGCTGTTCAAGTACTGGTTCTCGGTAAACCGCGAAGAGCAGCTGCGCCGCTTCATCTCGCGCCGCGACGACCCGCTGAAGCACTGGAAGCTGTCGCCCATCGACATCAAGTCGCTGGACAAGTGGGAAGACTACACCGCCGCCAAGGAGGCCATGTTCTTCCACACCGACACCGCAGATGCGCCCTGGACGGTGATCAAGTCCGATGACAAGAAACGCGCGCGCATCAACTGCATCCGCCACTTCCTGCACTCGCTGGACTACCCCGGCAAAGACCACCGCGTGGCCCACGCGCCGGATGCCCTGCTGGTAGGCCGGGCATCACGCGGTTTCGAGGAAGATGAAGCGGTGGCGTAACCCGCCTGGCCTTAGAAGTTGGCGATGGCGCTGCAGTATTCGGCTTTGTGCCTGGGCACCTGATCGGTGCTGCCCAGGCGCTTGAGCGTGCCGCCACAGGCGCTGTAACCACGCAGTACCAGCTCGTAGTCGGCGCCTTTTTCCGGCACGAACCAGAACATGCCCAGGCAGTTTTCCACGGTGCCGTATGCCGGGGAACTGCCGCCGTCCAGAAAGTGCAAGGTGAAGGGCTTGCCGGCCGGCACCAGCACTTCGCTAACAGCATCCCCCCTGCCCACAGCCGCGCCGGCAGGCATGCCCAGGGTTTCGCCGTTACGGTCGGCGAAGCCCTTTTTCGGTACAGCGATCACGCCTGCACCGGGGCTGTACCAGTCCACGCAATCCTTCTCGGGCACCGCCCGCACCATGCCATTGGCGATGACGCGCAGGCGTGCGGTGTCCCCGGCAGTGGGTGAGCCATAGGGCGTGTTGAACGATTTGACGGCAGCAATGTTGCCACAGCCGGCCAGGGCGACGGCCAGCAGGCCGGCTAATACGGGTACTTTCATCCGTGAAGGTCCAGGGAGGTGATGAAGTGTGGGTAGTGTGTCTGAGACCTGCCGAAGCTGCTTGGGTTTCGCAGGCATCTGCGCTTCAATACGCACTTTTCACGGCACCCCCAAAGGACTCCACTCATGGCCACCTCCACCAAGCAACAGAAACGCGCCAAGCGCGCCGCCACCAAGGCCAAGCAGAACCGCATGGTCCGCAGCGGCCAGGCGGTCAAGGCCAGTGCCGGCGACAGCGCCAGTGTTCAGCAGGTGTACGACAAGGCCATGGAATCGGGCAGTTACGAGCCGCTGTTCAAGAAGATGAAGGAAGCCCAGGAGGACGGCCTGGTCCCGATGATTTCGGTGTTCCTGGTAGACCCGTTGCTGGCCCTGGTGCTCAAGGGGCACAAGGAAGAACACGCCACCGACTACATCGTGCTGGTGTTCAGCGCCTACCGTAAGTGGCTCGACGGTGCTGATGAAGACACCACCATGGCATGGCTGGAGAGTGATGAGTTCCAGAATGCCTATATCACCGCTTCCGAGCTTGTGGCCAAACAGCAGCAACAGCAGAAGCAGTTCGGCTGACAGCGCCCCAACAGCCCCGCCCACCCTGTGGGAGCGGGTTCACCCGCGAAGAAGCCAGCACAGGCAAAAAAAGGCCGCACCCTCAACAGGGCGCGGCCTTTTCGTTGCAGCCAGCGCGGGTCAGTTATCCAGCGCCACCCGCCCTGCAGCTTCACGCTTGCGATGCACCAGCAGCCCCGCCGCCACTACCGCAATGCTCAGCAATGCGGTGGCGATGATTTCGATACGGTGGTCTTCACGCAGCGCCATCACGCCCAGTACCGCAACGATGAAGGCAATGGTGGCCCAGGTCAGCCCCGGGAACAGCCACATCTTGAAGGCGATCTTCTCGCCACGGGCTTCACGCTGGGCCCGCATGCGCAGTTGCGACACGGCAATCACCAGGTACACCAGCAGCGCGATGGCGCCAGAACTGGCCAGCAGGAACTCGAACACCTGCGCCGGGGCCAGGAAGTTGGCGAACACACACAGGAAAGCCGCAGCCGTGGACAGCAATACCGCCACATGCGGGGTCGCTGCCTTGGTGGTGCGCTGAGCCATGGCCGGTGCGTCGCCGCGCTTGCTCAGGGAGAACAGCATGCGCGAAGAGGTGTACAGCGCCGAGTTGAGGCAGCTGGTCACCGCGATCAGTACCACGATATCGACGATCAGCTTGGCATTCGGCACACCGATACGGCTGAGCACGGTCTGGTACGAACCGGTTTCTGCCAGGGCCGGGTCGTTCCATGGCACCAGGGCAACGACCAGGAAGATGGACACCAGGTAGAACAGGCAGATACGCCAGATCACCGAGTTGGTGGCACGGCTGATTTGCTTGCCCGGGTCCTTGGACTCGGCCGCCGCGATGGTGACGATTTCAGTACCCATGAACGAGAACATGGTGGTCAGCATGGCTGCCAGCACCGCGCCCAGGCCGTTGGGCATGAAGCCCTGGGTGTCGAACAGGTGGCTGATACCGCTGACCTGGCTGCTGGGCACCAGGCCGAACATGGCCACGCAGCCCACCACGATGAAGCCGATGATGGCCAGCACCTTCAGCAGCGCGAACCAGAACTCGAACTCGCCGTAGTTCTTCACGCTGAACAGGTTGGTGACGGTGAGTGCCAGGGTAATGATCAGCGAGAACGCCCACAGGTCTACCGCAGGGAACCAGGCATGCAGAATGGCCGCCGCCGCGTTGGCTTCCAGCGGAATCACCAGCACCCAGAACCACCAGTACAGCCAGCCGATGGTGAAGCCCGCCCAGCGCCCGATGGCGCGGTCGGCATAGGTGGAAAACGAACCCGTGTCGGGTGAGGCGACCGCCATTTCACCCAGCATGCGCATCACCAGCACCACCAGCGTACCGGCAGCCGCATAGGCCAGCAGTACGGCGGGGCCGGCAGCGGCAATGGCATGGCCGGAGCCGACGAACAGGCCGGCACCGATGACGCCAGCGATAGACAGCATGGTCACATGCCGTTGTTTGAGCCCCTGAGCGAGGTCGTTGGAATTGTTACCGCTCATAAAACTACCTTTGTAAGGAGTGGACCACATCGATTGCGAGTCAGGCGTGCCCTGGGTTGAGGTGGGCAACGCTGCAATCTGCGGTTTCGTACTGGCAATAAGCGCGCCATGTGCCAACCCACCGCACCAAGATTGTGCGTAAGCCTTGATTGACGCGGGATGGAGCGCATTCGGCCAGCCCGTGACCGAATCATCGCCGAATCATCGGATTACGGAAATACCCACTTACAAATGCACCACGGGTGCCCCTCGGTAACACCCACGCACCATGGCGAGGCAAAAAAGTGCAACCGGGAGGTACAACCACGACGCCGTTTTACACGCTTGCCAGGTGCAGCCCTGCATCAGTGGAGCGCTGCCCGCGTGGTCAGGTTTACTCAGCAAACGGTCCGAAAGCGCTTCCCTGAGCCGGCCAAAACTGGCACCATCGCGCCTTTTTTCATCAAGGCTCAGGTGCCGGGCGACAACGCGGGTGGACATCCGCGCGACGTTGCGCTGCAACGATGCGACAAACTGCCCCACCAAGGCCCAGACTGCCCGGCAACCCTGTTGGCCGTCATAATGCCGCTATGCTAGCTTGGCGCACGCCAGGAAGGCCGCCAACAGCTGGGAACGCACCCGAACACATGAGGACCGCACATGGCTCAGGCCACGCCCGCGCTGGAAATCCGCAACCTGCACAAACGCTACGGCGAGCAGGAAATTCTCAAGGGCATTTCGCTGACCGCACGCGACGGTGACGTGATCTCCATCCTGGGGTCGTCCGGCTCCGGCAAGTCCACCCTGCTGCGCTGCATCAACCTGCTGGAAAACCCGCACCAGGGCGAAATCCTGGTTGCCGGTGAAGCCCTCAAGCTCAAGGCCGCGAAGAACGGCGACCTGATCGCTGCCGACAACCGCCAGATCAACCGCCTGCGCAGCGAAATCGGCTTCGTCTTCCAGAACTTCAACCTGTGGCCGCACATGTCCATCCTCGACAACATCATCGAGGCCCCACGCCGCGTCCTCGGCCAGAGCAAGGCCGAAGCCGTGGAGGCAGCCGAAGCGCTGCTGAACAAGGTGGGTATCTACGACAAGCGCCACAGCTACCCCGCCCAGCTTTCCGGTGGCCAGCAACAGCGCGCCGCCATTGCCCGTACCCTGGCCATGAAACCCAAGGTGATCCTGTTCGACGAGCCCACATCGGCCCTCGATCCGGAAATGGTCCAGGAAGTGCTAAACGTTATCCGCGCATTGGCCGAAGAAGGCCGTACCATGCTGCTGGTGACGCACGAGATGAACTTTGCCCGCCAGGTGTCCAGTGAAGTGGTCTTCCTGCACCAGGGCCTGGTCGAAGAGCAGGGATCGCCGCAGCAGGTCTTCGAAAACCCGACCTCGGCGCGTTGCAAGCAATTCATGTCCAGCCACCGCTAACGGAGCAATACATGCAAACCTACAAGAAGTTTCTCCTGGCCGCTGCAGCCACCCTGGTGATGTCGGCCAACGCCCTGGCCGCAGAAAAACTGCGCATGGGTATCGAAGCGGCCTACCCGCCGTTCAACAACAAGGACGCCAGCGGCAACGTCGTGGGCTTCGACAAGGACATCGGCGACGCCCTGTGCGCCAAGATGAAGGTCGAGTGCTCGGTGGTCACCTCTGACTGGGACGGCATCATCCCGGCCCTGAACGCCAAGAAGTTCGACTTCCTGGTGTCGTCGCTGTCGATCACCGACGAGCGCAAGCAGGCCGTGGACTTCACCGACCCCTACTACTCCAACAAGCTGCAGTTCATCGCGCCGAAAAACGTCGACTTCAAAACCGACAAGGCCTACCTCAAGGGCAAGACCATCGGTACCCAGCGCGCCACCCTGGCGGGCACCTGGCTTGAAGACAACTACGGCAGCGACCTGGACATCAAGCTGTACGACACCCAGGAAAACGCCTACCTCGACCTGGTCGCCGGCCGCATCGACGGCATCCTGGCCGACAAGTACGTGCAGTACGAGTGGCTGAAAAGCAAGGACGGCTCCAACTTCGAGTTCAAGGGCGAGCCGGTGGTGGACAGCGACAAGATCGGCATCGCCGTGCGCAAGGGTGACACCAAGCTGCGCGACGACCTGAACAAGGCCCTGGCCGAAATCAAGGCCGACGGCACGTACAAGAAGATCAACGACAAGTACTTCCCGTTCAGCATCGAATGACCCGCCCCGACCGGCGCGCCCTTGCGGCGTGCCAGTCCCTAAAATGACCTGCCCATGAATATCGACCTGCACGGATTCGGCCCGGCCATGATGGCCGGCACCCTGATGACCGTAAAACTGGCGCTTTGCGCCTTGCTGCTGGGGCTGGTGCTGGGCCTGCTCGGCGCCCTGGCCAAGACTTCCTCGATCAAGCCGCTGCAGTGGCTTGGCGGCTTCTACTCCACCCTGGTACGCGGCATACCCGAACTGCTGTGGGTGCTGCTGATCTATTTCGGCACCGTCGGCCTGATGAGCAGCCTGGGCGATGCCCTGAACATGCCGGGCCTGGAGCTGAGTGCATTTGCCGCCGGCGTCATCGCCCTGGGCCTGTGCTTTGGCGCCTATGCTACCGAGGTGTTCCGCGGCGCCATCCTGGCCATCCCCAAAGGGCACCGCGAGGCCGGGCTGGCCTTGGGCATGACCAAGGGGCGTATCCTGTCGCGCATCATCCTGCCGCAGATGTGGCGCATCGCCCTGCCCGGCCTGGGCAACCTGTTCATGATCCTGATGAAGGACACCGCCCTGGTGTCGGTGATCGGCCTTGAAGAAATCATGCGCCACGCGCAAATCGGCGTGACCGTGACCAAGGAGCCCTTCACCTTCTACATGGTCGCCGCCTGCATCTACCTGGGCCTCACCATCATTGCCATGACCGGTATGCACTTCATGGAAAAACGCGCCGCTCGCGGCTTCGCGAGGGCCGAACAATGAATTGGGAAGTGATCATCAAGTGGCTGCCCCGCCTGGCACAGGGCGCCACGCTCACGCTGGAGCTGGTGGCCATTGCCGTGGTGGCCGGGCTGATTCTGGCCATCCCGCTGGGCATCGCCCGTTCTTCGCGCCACTGGTACGTGCGCGCGGTGCCGTTCAGCTACATCTTCTTCTTCCGCGGCACACCGCTGCTGGTGCAGCTGTTTCTGGTGTACTACGGCCTGGCCCAGTTCGACGCCGTGCGCAGCAGTTCGCTGTGGCCGTACCTGCGCGACCCGTTCTGGTGCACGGTGCTGACCATGACCCTGCACACTGCTGCCTACATCGCCGAGATCCTGCGCGGCGCGCTGCAGTCCATCCCCAAGGGTGAGATCGAGGCGGCGCGGGCGCTGGGCATGTCGCGGGGCAAGACCCTGTTCTACATCATGCTGCCCCGGGCCGCGCGCATCGGCCTGCCGGCGTACAGCAACGAAGTGATCCTGATGCTCAAGGCCAGCGCCCTGGCCAGTACGGTGACCCTGCTGGAACTGACCGGCATGGCCCGTACCATCATTGCCCGCACCTACCTGCCGGTGGAAATCTTCTTCGCTGCCGGCCTGTTCTACCTGCTGATCTCGTTCCTGCTGGTGCAGGGCTTCAAGTTGCTGGAGCGCTGGTTGCGGGTAGACGCCTGCCAAGGTCGCTGACCCCGTACCGCCCCTTTCGCGGCTAAACCCGCCCCACAGGCCCCTCACAGGCTTCCAACCTGTGCCAACCCTGTGGGAGCGGGTTCACCCGCGAAGAGGCCCTCAAACCCGACAACCTTCTCCCCATGCCCAACCACCTCCACAGCCACCACCTAAGCACCCGCTTCCTGGCCCTCGACCAGTTCCTGGTGGAGCACCAACAGCTGTGGAAACCGCGCCCCTTCACTACCCTGCAACTAGGCTGGGAGGCCGCCCACCCCGAACTGGCTGCCCACCTGCGCCAATGTTCCCTGGCAGACGCCGAAGCCGACAGCACTACTGACCGCCTCCCAGCCCCCTTCCCGCAACTGGCCGAGCAAGCCCAACAGCTCGCCACGCTCGGCAGCCTGCCCCAGGTCGAACTGCCGCCAGCCGCCCACCGCCTGGACGTGGCAGTCCCCGGCCGCAAATGGCAGCAGATCGAAGCCTTCGCCAGCCACCTGGCCTTCGGCGCCCAGCCCCACCGGTGGCTGGACTGGTGCGCAGGCAAAGGCCACCTCGGCCGCCGCCTGCTGCAACCCGGCCAACAGCTGACATGCCTGGAATACGACGCCGAACTGGTCGCAGCCGGCCAGGCACTGAGCACCCATCACCACTTGCCCGCGCAACACCTGCATCAGGATGTGATGGCACCCGAAAGCGCCAGGCATCTGCATTCGGACACTAGCGTGGTTGCCTTGCACGCGTGCGGCGACCTGCACGTGCGCCTGCTGCGGCTGGCCGGCGAGCAAGGCTGCCGGCAGCTGGCGGTGGCCCCATGCTGCTACAACCGTATCGCCACTCCGAGCTACCAGGCGTTATCCACAGCGGCACGCGCTTCCAGCCTGCACCTGTCGCTGGACGACCTGGGTTTACCCCTGAGTGAAACCGTCACCGCCGGTGCCCGCGTGCGCCGCCAGCGTGATACGTCCATGGCGCGGCGGCTGGGTTTCGACCTGCTTCAACGCCAGCAACGCGAGGCCGATGAGTACCTGCCCACGCCATCGCTGCCTGTGGCCTGGCTGAGCAAACCGTTCGAGCAGTATTGCCGTGATCTGGCGGCACTCAAGCACGTACCCATTCACGGTGAACCGGACTGGCTCGCGCTGGAAGCGGCGGGCTGGCAGCGCCTGGCCGAGGTGCGCAACCTGGAGCGCGTACGCAACCTGTTCCGCCGCCCGCTGGAGCTGTGGCTGGTACTGGACCGCGCCCTGTACCTGGCCGAACAGGGTTATGACGTACGCGTGGGGTTGTTTTGCGACTATCCGTTGACCCCGCGCAACCTTCTGATCCTGGCCGAGCGCGGCAGATAGCCGCAGAAAAACCTGTGGATAACTCTGTGAACAAGCTTGTGATTACCTGTTGGAGCCAAGCGCTATTTCCAGCGCCTGGCTTATTCCTTCAGGTACCGCAAGGCCAGCAAAAACAGGCATTTGCGCAAAGACAAGTGGCACAGCAAGGCGGCATGCATTTCGCGCAGGTAGTTGATGCCGCTTGTGCATAAGCGATTTTGGCGGTAGCCCAATTGGGTAACGGCTGCAAGGTGTTCGACGCGGGGAATGCAGCGCTCGATCTCACGGCAAACATCGGCGGCCCCCCGTCTCAATGCACCCGCCCCTTGGCAATCTCGATATCGTTCATCAACGCCTTCGCCATATCACATAGATAATCAGCCGCCCCCAAAAACTTGTGGTCATCCTCCATATCCCCCTCGCGCACCAAGTGCTTGATGTACCCCATCAAAATCGACACATGCTCGTAGGCAGCATCCACAGGTATGCCGGGCTGTACACGCAAGAGGTTGAGAGACGGGCTACCCGCCGGGAGGAAGGTTTCGATGCCTGCGGTGGTGATCTCGTCCGGATTGGTTTTTTTCATGGCATGGGTCCTTATTCGAAAACAGGAACTGCCTCAAACCCTTCTCACCAGATTTGGGTGGCAGCCGTACGCAGGGTGAGAAACCGAGTGAATAAGGAACCCCGGCCAGACCAAGTCTGCCCGCGCACGGCCACCATATGCAGGTAGCGCTTATTCGAAATCGGGTTCTCACACCCGGTCGCCTGAGCGACCCGGAAAAGGTATCCGTGAGCCATTTCCCCGACAACAGCGATACTTCGGCGGCACGCGTAGGATAGGTCCGAAGCAACCATCCTGAAACACTTTCCCAGCCTTTCCAGAATTCCCTTACACCCCCGCCGCCACCGGCTTCAGCCGCGATCACCCCCAACATAACCGCAAAAACCGTGTATCATCCGCCGCCCAAATCATTAAAAAGTGACGTCGCGCGCTGCCTGCCAGCCCTGCGGCCATCTGGCGTTGCGCCAGATTCGACAATGGACCAGACCCCGTGACCCTATCCAAACCCCTCGCCCTGCTTGCCTTCGCCCTGGCCCTGACCGCCTGCAGCAGCGGCCCGTCGCATCACAAATCCAGCAACCTCGGCTGGAACCACCCTGGCATGCAGCTGGGCGGCGACAAAGGCCTGCCCCTGCGCGCCGAAACCCCGTGCCGCAAGCGCGGCTGCGACAACGACAAGCTGGTCTTCAACCCTGCCAAGACCGAGCCAAACATCAACACCATCCACCGCGGCTGGTAAGAAATTTCTCCTTTTGGGCCGGTGACTTAGGTTATTTGCGAACAATCGCAACTAAGTGGTTTACAGGCCCAAAACGATCGTTATAATGACGCCCCATTGCCGGTATAGCTCAGATGGTAGAGCAACTGACTTGTAATCAGTAGGTCCCGGGTTCGATTCCTGGTGCCGGCACCATACAAGGTTCCAGAGAAGGCTTTCAAAATCTCTGGAACCCCCGAAAAACCCGCCTTCTGGCGGGTTTTTTCGTTTTGGCGTTCCGTCGGATTCCGAGGGCAGCCAGCGCTAATAAGGGTAGTTTTAAGGATAGAGGTCCGTTTCGATATCGGAGACTACCCTTATGGCCCGCACCACTGCCCCGCTTACAGACACCGCCTGTCGCACGGCAAAGCCCAAAGAGCGCGAGTACAAGCTCTTCGACGGCGACGGTCTTTACCTGCTTGTGCAACCCAACGGCCGCAAAGGCTGGCGGCTCAGGTACGTGAAACCGGATGGCCGCGAAGGCCTGACCGCTCTCGGCAGTTATCCGGTGGTCGGGCTAGGCGACGCACGCCGCAAGCGCTTTGAGATCAAGCAGCAGCTCGCCAACGGCATAGACCCCATTCAGTACAAGCAACAAAACAAGACCCAGGCCGTGATCAACGGCCGCACCTTTGAAAGCGTTGCGCTCGACTGGCACGCGAGCATGGTGCCCAAGTGAGCGCCCGGCCACGCCAAGACAGTGCTCAGCCGTTTGAAGACTCACGTATTCCCTTTGATCGGTGCCAGAGCAATCGTTGAGTTGGACACCCACGACCTCATGCAGCCACTGGAAGCCGTGACGAAGCGCGGCACCATCGACGTGGCGCTCAGGATCAAGAACTACCTGCAAAGCATCATGCGTGAAGCCAAACGGCTGCGACTGATTACCGCGAACCCAGCTCACGACCTCGATGGCTCGATCAAGACACCACGGGTAACTCACAGACCCGCACTACCCTTATCGCGGCTGCCGGAGCTACTGGCATGCATTGAGGACTACTGAGGTCGTCCGCTCACGCGCCTCACGGTGATGCTGTCGCTGCATGTATTCGTACGCTCCAGTGAACTGCGCTTCGCCCGTTGGAACGAGTTCGACCTCAAGCACGGCATCTGGGAGATCCCCGACACCCGCCCTGCGCTGGACGGAGTGCCCTTTTCCACAAGGGGTACGAAGATGGCCGGGGACATCCACGTTGTACCCTTATCGCCGCAGGCAGTGGCCTTGCTTGAGCAGATCCACGCGATCACCGGCAAGTTCGAGCTGGTGTTCGCGGGGGATGCCAAACCGTGGAAGCCGATGTCCGAGAACACGGTGAACGCCGCGCTCAGGACGATGGGCTACGACACCAAGGTGGATATCTGCGGCCACGGGTTCCGCACCATGGCGTGCAGTGCGCTGGTCGAGTCTGGCCTATGGTCGGAGACGGCTATCGAACGGCAGATGAGCCACAAGGAACGCAACACGTGCGCGCCGCTTATACCCACAAGGCCGAGTTCCTCGAAGAGCGGCGGATGATCATGACCTGATGGAGCCGGTTTCTGGAGGCGAACCGCGAGGACCATGTGACGCCGCATGAGTTTGCCAAGCAGACGGGCGAGAACGTCACGCGCCTTCGCAGTGCCAAGAGGACCGAGTAACCCGCCGCACCACCACCTCAAACTCGCTGTGAAGTTACCCACAGCACCGCATGAAGCTCCTCCACGCGGGTCCTTTCAAACGGGGCTGCAAAGCCGCCCCGTTTGAAAGGACCATATCCAAGAAGAAAACTGCTGGCACAGTTTACGTCTGTGGAAAACCACTAATGTCCACTGGGGGATAGTTTTATCCACAGGCGCTAAATCCCTGAAATCTCTTTGCTTGACGAATATTGTCCACAGGCGTAGACCGGGAGTTGCAAGCGCTGTCGATGACAGCACCCCAGGTGACCCGAACCTTAAAGGTCACGCCGCCCCCGCGGTGGTTCTCCCCAAGGGCGATTCGCATCCGGCAGCTCGCCCGGTCACTACCCATGTGATGGATGCTCTTACACTTATTGCGCTCGTGCGCCAGATACACCTTACCTCGCTGCCCTGCAGCAACCTATCCGCTTGGCCGAATATTGCGCCAGCCTGTGCCCGTCTCTTTCTCTGGAAAGAGACGGGCACTTCTACCACTGCTGCAGCACTGATAGCACATGGCTTTGCGGCATTCCTCCTCGTGACAAACGCCGATGCCACCAGCAACAGCCATGTAAATTATGATGCTGCAGACCAAGGAATGGACTGCACCTGACTGAAAGTCAGAAATGCCCGGTCATCGCATTGCTGCGTTGACCCGGCTCAGGATCTTCAGGCGCTGGTTTCGTCAGCCAGCACTGCCTCCACCCGCCCACCGGTAACGGTGTTAAGGAGGCCAGATCATGAGATGCCCTTGCTCCCGGTTGTAAGGAGCCGCTGGTCCCGCGTAGAGGACATTCCCCATAGGTCGCAGGGGCCTTGATCCCTGATAACATTAAGCATTCTTGGCGGGATGACGTGGGGGAAGACTACGGATATCAAGGTGCGGACTTATAACTATGGCACTGGTAGGAAAAAGGAATGGGCGATGACGGTCAGTAGCTTGGCTATGCCGTCGAAAGCTGTTCGGTAGAAGTAATCAAGGCATTGTCATGACGGCCAGTGATAGATGACAGGTATCCTCACACACCCTTCACAACCACTGCCGTTCATCTGGTCTAAACCATGCGGAACGACAGTTTTAGTTTACCTACCGGCCACCTAGGGTTCCGGCTGTTTCCAGCCACGTCTGACTAAGGGCAGATGCATTTAGGTGCAGCCATGTGCCACCATGCAGGCAGCGTACAAGCATAGTAGGAGCTTAGGCATGGAGAGGTATGGGAATAAAGGCGGGGACTCAGGTGTTGTCGGTTACGAGATTGGGCCAGGCTCAATCGTCGTAGCATTCAAAGACGGCTGGAAATATCTCTATGACGGGACGCGGCCTGGCGCTTCCATCGTTTCTCAGCTACAGCAGCTCGCTCGATCTGGCCATGGTTTAAATAGCTATTTAACCAAGGTGGTAAAAGGTAGATTTGCCCGTAAGTTCAGATAGTTGGATACGCCTCCGTCCCTCACTCAATACAGTTTTGGAGGTAGGGAGGAATATTCTACGCTCGCCCGTTCGCACAAAGTTTAAGTGCCGCCATTGAATAGGCGTCAGACCGTCAAAGACGACTGATTAAGCGAAGCCAAGCTTCAAAAAATAAAATATAACAATGCAGGTGGAGAAAGCATGGTAAATCACAACAGGGAAGTAGTAAGCTCCCTCTTCAGAGAACGTAGCAAATTTGTTGTAATAGGATTAACAGGCCGAACTGGCTCAGGCTGCACTACCGCGGCAAATATCCTTGAGAGTCCCAATCCGAATTTCCCAGATCTAAAAGCCGTCCAGTACAAAGGAAAAGCTTTTTTTGAACGTTTAAATGGTAGGCGATACGAAATACTTAAGAGCTATGCCGAACGAAACATCGTACAGTTCTATTCAATAAAGGTAAGCGATTTAATATCCGCTTATTTGTTGTCAATAGGCACCAATGAGCTCCTTTCATTTATCATCGGAGTATTGGAAACCCCTATTGACAATGCCAAGTTAGTCGAGATTTTAGAAAACGGATCCTACGGCAAGAACAAAATAAGAACCAAATTCGCACCTATAATGAGTAAATTATTGGATCATGAAGAGAAATTCGTGCTTCAAGATAAAGAAAAGGAAAAATTTATTTCTTTTTTGCGGCTCATGAGAAAATTTACAAACGACTTCAAAAGCGAGCTGAGGCAAATTGATAACGCACTATATGTGTCGATTTATCAATCAGCAGGGAACTCAATCAGAAAAATCGGATGCATCGACAAAGATTACAAGTCCGTCGACTTTATGCCCGCCAGCATTTTCCATCTTCCCGAAACTATAAACAGGGTGATCAAAGGGATTAGGAGCATAAAAGAAAAGGCCTTGGTAGTAGTAGATGCAATACGAAACCCCTATGAAGCCAGATTCTTCAAAGACCGCTATTCGGCATTCTATCTCGTATCGATAAATGCTCCTGACGATGATCGTGCAGCTTATTTACACAGCGTTCATAAGTTCACCTCTGATAAGCTTCGTGAAATTGACGACCATGAGTCAGGCAAAACCAAGATCACTCACGCTGACTTCATCAGCCAGAACGTTAAGCAATGCATTGAAATATCGGACATACATCTATTCAACCCAAGAGGCGAGCTTGACAATAACAATGTACTAAAGGCCCAGCTGGCATGGTACGTAGCTTTAATGCTCCACCCTGGCCTTGTCTCACCTACATCAATGGAGAGGGTTATGCAAATTGCGTACTCTGCCAAGAGTAACTCGGGGTGCGTTTCTCGGCAGGTGGGAGCCGTGGTAACTGACGCAGATTACTCTGTCAAAGCTGTTGGGTGGAATGATGTAGCAAAAGGTCAAATTCCGTGCTCGCTAAGGTCACTTAAGGGCTTGATGAACGATTTCGACGCGGTCGCATACAGCAAATACGAGCGAACGAATTCTGAATTTAGACTAAGCGCAGGCAAAAAGCTTATCAAGCTAGCCGATGCATTAGAATCAAGCGGTCAGAACCTATCTTACTGTTTCAAAGATATCCGGAACGGCCTGGAGAGCAGTGAGCGAACACGTGGCAATCAAGTACACACTAGATCACTTCATGCCGAAGAGAATGCATTTTTGCAAATCGTGAAATATGGTGGCGCAGCGATTGAGGGCGGAAAGTTATTTACCACTGCCAGCCCTTGTGAACTATGTGCAAAAAAAGCCTACCAATTGGGGTTGAGAGAAATTATTTTTATCGATCCATACCCTGGCATCGCGAATGACCACATATTAGAGGCCGGTGAAAATCCGCCTGAACTTTTACAATTCTACGGAGCCGTAGGCAAGGGCTACCATCAACTATACGACTCAGTTCTACCTTACAAAGACGAATTGGCATATATGGAATAACATGTCCATACACCGAACCATTTAATTCCAGACATACGCATCACATAACTAAATGCGGGGCGCCAATTAATTAATAGTGCGCCCCTTTTTACGGGCAATCGGTTTAGACTCCTATACTGATAAAGACTCACCACCCCTTGTAAAGTCCGAAGGCCGCAAAAGCTTGACAGTCCTCGGAAGCTATCCGATGGTCGGACTGGCCGATGCATGCCGCAAGCGATTCGAACTCAGACAGCAACTCGCCAGCGACGCAGCCCCCATCTAGTCCAAGCAGCAAGCCAAAGCCGGGGCACCATCGAAATTTGACGCCCATTCTCACCTGCCCTCTAAATAATCCAGAACTTGCAAATCTTGTCAAAATCACTCTTTTTAACTTTCATAGATGTGAAATCGCTGAATTAATTTTAGCCAAAAGATCAGCAGAAAATCCTCTTATTATTTTTATGTCCTCCTCAAGCATTTCCAACTCAAGCGTAAGTCGTTCGCCAGATGAAGACACCTCATTACGGTGGATAATGTCGTGCCGCCTAGCAATAATTGGTCTTATCTGGGATGTATCTATTCCCTTACCATATTCGCCGAAAGCCTTATGAAAAATCTCTACAATGGTATCCGGATTATGAAATGTGTCATTTTGCAACAGACTTATAACCTTACCCTTTATCCCATTAGGCAGGGCCATCACCTCAGACATAGTCATTTTTCCGCTCTTATTAATCTCATCACAATATTGAGCCACGCCTAAAAGCACTGTCGAATGAAAACCAGCAAGTGCAATCAATGAGTCACCGATAAATGTCTCAAGGAGCGTCACGGCATGCGAATAAACCATTCCATACACGGTCCCCTTAAGCCTTGTATATTTATTGTACCGTGCAACCATCACGGCTTGGTCCAACTGGATATTTAAAAGACTATACAGCTTACACTGAGGAAAATGATCTTCAAACTCAGCAGATGGCTCACAGACTACACCATAGTCAGCAAACAGAAACATCCATCGCTGTTTCTGAGTAACAGACATACTGCCCCACACTTCATCTCGCCCATTGGCGAGCGAAATCATATAATCAGCCATTCTAGACACAATCACACCCTTTAGTACAAATATATGGATTTACTATTTTTAATCTCGAAAATCAGCACAGTGTCAAAAAACCAAATCACTACCAGAAAACACCGACATCAGCTTTCTGCATTTGAGTCTGCAAACAAAAAAATCAGCGCCTACAACATTTCTAGCCTGGAGCTGATATGCCTGGCGCCAACGACTTGGTCAGCCGATAAAAAAGACTTAGCAATGATACGACGTAGGTACCAGAGGCCTTCACCAGTGGGTAAATTTAGCCGCAGGTCGGGGCTAGCTAGCTCATTCCGCCTCTAATAAAATGTGAAGCCCGTTACCAGCATCGAGAGCACTGGTGATTGAAAATAACCACTTCCGAGCCAATTACCAACCAGCGCAGCTAGGCAGTCGACTCGGACCGAATGAAACGGCTTGGTCTATCTCACGGTCTTTCCCCGGCCCCACTCTAATGTGACAGCCGGTGCGAGCTTACAGATATGGACATTGCTTGCATAAAGGATAGAATACTGCACGTCAAGCCCCTAAACTCAAGGCTCATACGGAATTCATATCTACGGGACTCATAATTATATGGAAAGTATATTTGGCTTCTTTGAAAACCTCTTCAAAGACTTCACATGGGGACGACTAACCTTTCTTGCCTTTACAATTATCCTGATGTGCAGCGGTCTATTCATCTACGAATCTTACACTGGAAGGTTTAAGCTAAATAGAATCAGCACAGAATTAAAAATAATAGAATCAATTGTAGAACTCGAAAAGAAAGTTGAGACGCTACCAGACAATTCACCAAGCAAGCGTTATTTCAACAAACTAATGTCAGAAGCAGGTAAGAGCCAAATTGAATTCAGTTTTCAACCAGGATTTCCAACGCAAAAATTGGAGCGAATATTTTTTCAATGCTTGCCTTGGGCACTACTGCTAATTCTAATTTTCTTCACCACATCAAGTGGCCGTAGTTCCGCCATTGCAGGAGTTATTGCGATGGGCAGTCCATTTATTGTACTAGGATACAACCTTCCAACCTTTGAAAAGCCCTGGGCAATTAACTACTTATACCCATGGGGAATGTTGACAGCAACATTAATCACCATTCTCATGGTGCAGAACCGCAAGAAAAAAAGAACCAATTAACATGAATCGACCCATAAAGGGATTTCGCTAATCAATTGATTGATTTTTATGATTACAGCTTCAAACTCCAAGTCAATTTGGATTGTGCTCCTTGCATGCGTGAAAGTCCCTAAAACCCACCAATCGGCGGTTTTATAAGCCTTAGGATCCTCCGCCGGGGTCCCTATTCACACTAAACACAACGGCGTGAAACCATGGCAGTGGTAATTAAATCACAGTCAAAACGCATGCAGATCGGTGGTAACCGTTCGTGGAGTGGTAGCGTTCTGAGGACGGCCCTAAATTCAATGATGCGCGGCAGATTGATCGGCAGGTGTTGGCTGTTCACGCGGTGTTCGTTCGTGGTTAGGTATATCGCGCCGAATTTGGCGACCAGCTACTCCCCGATTCGATTCCACCAAACTCCATAACTAGCTGATTCACCTATAGCTACACTTTGGGGTACAGCCAAAATTCCACTAAATTCCAGCCCCTCGAATTCCCTGCCCTCACAGCAAGAAACCGTTCGTCTGGTGCCGGCACCATACGCAGGATCAAAAAAGGCTCACCGAAAGGTAGGCCTTTTTTGTTCGTGTCCCAGACGCCTTGAACCCAAAGCGATCTGCGTCCGGTTTTATTGTAAATCTCAGACAGTCCTTCCGAGGTGAAGCAATGGCCCTTCAATTCTACGAGAGCCCCTCCACACCACCTACGATGAGGACACAGCCAGCAAGATGGCTTTGAAGATGGACCTGTCCATTTTCATCACTGGCTGCATAAAGCAGATGGGCCTCAAGCAGCACGAGGCTGCTGCCAGGCTCAACGTTACCCAGTCCCGGGTATCCGAGCTGGCAAATGGCAGGATCGAGAAATTCACGCTGGACGCCATGATGGATATGCTCGACAAGCTCGGCTTCCGCACCAGCCTTGTCTTGCCCTCGAACGATGCTGGCGCCCTACCGCAGATTGTTATCTCGCAAGTACGCGGTAGCTAGACCCTGTAACCCATGTTTCTATTGCCACCAGATCCAGTATCCGCTCCCATGCCAACGCGGACACCAAGCCCCCTTGAGCAACACTGCCATAAAGGCCGCTCACCAAATCACCGGCTGACACCCATGAACCTCAACCTGAGACACGCATCTGTCACCGACCTGCCAGCAATCTACCTGGGCGAACAAGACTATATCCGCACCTGGGAGCCGTCCCACGAAGCGGCCTGGCGAGCAGATCTCAGCCGTCATCTAACCCGCTGGGTAACTCATTTCGACAAGTTCACTGTCGTAACCATAAGCACAGATTTCGCGGGGTATTCGCTGTGGATGCCGGACGGTGACTGTGCAGAGTTGTGCACCATTAACGTATTGGAAACCCATAGGCGCAACGGTGTGGGCTCTGCGCTGTTAGATGCCTACATCTCGACCGCAAGATCACTGCGCTTTGCGAGACTGCGATTGAGCGTAAGGCCCGATAATCCCGCACGATTCATGTATTCGAGAGCTGGGTTCGTGGTTACTGGAATCGGGCCGCAGGGTTATGAGGTGTTTGAGCGAGCAATCGACTGACCCACACAGGTTGTATGTTCACCGAAGTGATCTAGCGTTGCAGGGGTGTGGGGTTATTGGGGCTGCGGGGCAGCCCATCGCGACCTGCGGTCGCTCCTACGGGTGTTGGATCTAGGGGGGAAATATGGCCATCGATTTTCATTCTGAAGATAACCGCAAAACCTACGCCAGCCGTGAAGCCGACAGTGGCTGGGCTGCGGCCATCAAGGCCATCGTCGACCCGTTAAACAGGCGGGTAGCCGACATCGGCTGCGGGGGCGGGATCTATTCAGTTGCCTGGCACCGCCTGGGCGCCGAGCACGTCACCGGTGTGGATTTCTCGGCGCAGATGCTGGAGGCAGCACGCAATAATGCGGTGGGCCTGGAGGGGCTCGCGTTCCAGTCCGGCGAAGCGACGGCAACCGGCCTGCCAGACGCCTGCGTAGATATCGTTTTCGAACGGGCACTCATTCACCACCTGCCCACCTATGACGCCTGCTTCGCCGAGGCCTTCAGGGTTCTGCGAGACAACGGCCACGTACTGATTCAAGACCGCACCCCTGAAGATGTAACGCTCGCCGGCTCACCTGAGCATATTCGCGGCTACTTCTTCGAACGCTTCCCTCGTTTACTGGAAGTCGAACTGGCTCGCCGGCCGAGGCACGACGAGGTCGTGCGGGCGCTGACCGGAGCGGGCTTTACCCATATCCGCTCGATGCAACTCTGGGAAACACGCAAAACATACACCCACCTTGAGGCCCTGCAACAAGACCTGGCGCAGCGCACCGGGCGCTCCATTCTGCATGAGTTGAACGACGCGGAGCTGGCAGACCTGATCGGGTTTATCAGCACGCAAGTGGGTGATGCTTTGCCGATGGAAGAGCAAGACAGGTGGACGCTCTGGTACGCCACCAAAGCCTGAGTTTGACCCCGGTCAACGCGTCGGCCACGGGCAGGCATAGGCTGAGGTCTGGCAACCGGACCCAGGACCCTCACCATGGCCAAGAAATTTCCCAAGAACCCAAGCCACCCCGAGCGTATCTGCTGGGGGTGTGATGTGTACTGCCCGGCCAAGGCGCTCGCCTGCGGCAATGGCGCAGACAGGACCATGCACCCGGTGGAGCTGTTCGGGGAGGACTGGGACAGTTGGGACGCGGGGGAGGGAGAAAAAAATGAGGCTGCCGGGCAGCCCATTCGCGGGTGAACCCGCTCCCACAGGGGCTATGGGAGCGGGTAGCCGGGGTTAGAAGTTGGTGCTTACGGTCAGTGACAGGCTGCGTGGGTCGCCATAAATGGCACCGGCGTAGAACCCGTACCGGGTGTAGTAATGCTTGTCGAACAGGTTGTTCGCGTTCAGCGTGACGCTGGTGTCATCGGTAACCTGGTACTTGGCCATGGCATTCCAGATGGCGTAACCCGACCAGTTCACGTCGGTGGCGCCGGTGCTTACGCCGTTGGCGGGCTGGCCTGCCGGGGTGGAGATGGCGCGGATGTTGGTTTGCGCGGTTACGCCGGCACCTACGGTCAGGCGGTCGAGCGGGCCGCTGAGGTGGTAGGTGGTGGAGGCCTTGAACAGGTGCGACGGGTCGCTGCGGCCGTCGCTGTCCACGCGGCGGAAGTGCAGGTAGGTGTAGCCGGCATACACGTTCCAGGCCGGGGTGAGCGCGCCGGCGATTTCAAGGTCGATGCCGTCGGTTTCCTGGCCAGAGCCGGCCTTGTAGGCGTCGTTGCCGGTTGGCGTGGACACGCCGCCATCGAGCACGGCCTTGTTTTCCTGCTTGTTGCGGAAGTACGCCGCCGAGGCGTTCAGGCGGCCGTCGAACCACTCACCCTTGATACCCGTCTCGTAGCTTTGCCCACGGATCGGCTCCACCTTGGCGCCGCTGCTGGTTTCCTGGGTTTGCGGGGTGAAGACGTCGGTGTAGCTGGCGTACAGCGAGTAGTTTTCGTTCAGGTCGTACACCGCGCCCAGGTAGGGGGTGACGATGCCGCTTTCTTCCTGGCTGGTGCGGGCGCCGTTGACGCTGCGGGTAATGGCCGAATAGTCGGTGGTGCGCACCCCGGCGATGACCGACAGCGGGTCGGTGATGCTCAGGCGGGTGGCGGCGTACAGCCCCTGCAGGCGGGTGGTGGTTTTGGTGTGGCGGCCGGTTTGCGAGGCGAGCATGTCGTAGTCGGCGTTCACGCCGTTACGCCAGTCGCTGATCGGCAGGCCGTTGTTGGCGCGGAACAGGCAGCCGACCACCGGGGCGCCGATTCGGCCGTTGCCGACCATGTTGCAGCTGTACTCGGGCGACCAGGCCACGGTGCGGCTGTCGTTGTAGCCCACCATGGCCTGGTGGGTGCGGCCAAACAGCTGGAACGGGCCAGAGAGGTCGATCTGCGCAGACTGCTGGGTGGTATCACTGGAGCTGTGCAGGCCGTTCAGCACTGCGCCGCTGCCGTCCTGGTCCCAGTAACCGCCAAAGCGGCCGCGCCCCGCAGAGTTCACCTTGCCCAGGCCACGATGGTTAAGGGCGTCGGTGGTGCTCTGGGCAACTTTCAGGTCCAGCGCCCAGTCGTTGTCGAAGCGGTGTGCCAGCGAGCCGAACGCGGTGCGGGTGGTGTATTCGCCAAAGCTCCAGCTGGGTACCAGGTTGTTGCTGCGCGGCAGGTCGGTTTTGCTGCCGTCGCGGTACCAGATAGGGATGTTCGCGCCCCAGCCGCCACCCACCACCTTGTTGTACTCGTACTGGTAGCCGGCACCCAGTGTGGTGGCGTCGTCCAGGTCGAACTCGAAATTGGCCAGGGCGGCGCGGGAGCGCTCGGACTGGTTGTCGCGGAACGAGTTGGCGTCCTGCTGAGTCATCACAAAGCGTGAACGCAAGCGGCCGTCTTCCGACAGCGGCAGGTTCAGGTCGGCGCCCAGGCGGCGTTTGTCCCAGCTGCCGTAGGTGGCGTAGGCGCTGCCGCCAAAGGTTTTGGTGGGCGCCTTGCGGATCAGGTTGACCGTGGCCGAGGGGTCGCCGGTGCCGCCCAGCAGGCCGTTGGCGCCGCGCACGATGTCGATGCGCTCGTACAGGTCCATGTTCAGGGCGTTGCCGCTGCCGTTGAAGTCGGAAGCGCCGGGCGTTTGCAGGCCATCGATTTTCCAGTTGGTGATGGCGTAGCCACGGGCGCGGTATTCGGTGCGGCCACCCACTTCAAGCTTGCTGGCGGTAACGCCGGGCGTGGTTTCCAGCGCCTGCTCGATGCTGTGGATGGCGCGGTCATCCATTTGCTGGCGGGTGATGGTGGTGACCGATTGCGGGGTCTGCCGCGGGGTCAAGTCCAGGCCGGTGGAGCTGCGGGTGCTCTCGACGGTGTAACCCAACTGGCCCGCTTCATCGCCGGGCAGCATGGCGCTGTCTTCGATGTTGGTGGCGTCCAGCACCAGTGGGGCACTGTCGGCGGCCATGGCGCTGCCACTGATGGCCAGGGCGACCAGCAATGCGACAGGGGTAATGCGGGTGCCGGCGCAGGTGAATGAGGTAAAGGTTTTCGGTGTGCTCAAGGGATTCATTTGGGAAGGCTTCGTATTTGCAGATGATTTTTTGTTAGGATTCTAGGGATCGGCCCTCCGGGCTCTACACCCGACATGTATGGGGTTGTAATTGAACGTAATGAGCGCCGCTGGCCCTCACCTGAAAGGTGTCCTGCACATGAGCACAACCCTGCTGGTTGTCGACGATGACGACGAGATTCGCGAACTTCTCTGCGACTACCTCAAGGACGCTGGCTACACCGTACTGGCCGCCGCCGATGGCAAGCAGATGCGCGAGCAGCTGGCCCGCCAGCCGGTGGCACTGGTGGTGCTGGATCTGATGCTGCCCGGCGAAGACGGTTTGAGCCTGTGCCGCCAGTTGCAAGCCACCCCGGGGCTGGCAGTGATCATGCTGTCGGCCAAGGGCAGCGCGCTGGACCGCATCATCGGCCTGGAGGTGGGCGCCGACGATTACCTGGCCAAACCCTTCGAACCCCGTGAACTGATCGCCCGCATCAAGGCCGTGCTGCGCAGGCCGCACCGGCTGCACACGGCCGTGCAGGAACCTGCCCAGGTGGAGGCCCATGCCTTTGCGGGCTTCCGCCTGGAGCACGTGAAACGCCTGCTCACCCGCCCCGATGGCGAAACCCTCACCCTGCCCCGCTCCGATTACCGCGTGCTGCGTGAGTTGCTGGAAGCCAACAACCGTGTGGTGTCGCGCGACCAGCTCACCCGCAGTGCCTTCAGCCGCGACCACCTGCCCGACGACCGCTCGGTGGACATGTGCGTCAGCCGCCTGCGCCAGCACCTGCGCCACGCACCGGGCGGCGTTGCGCAGATACTCACCATCCGCAACGAGGGCTACCTGCTGAGCATTGCCAGCCCCCAGGCCGACGCCTGAGATGCGCTGGGCCCGTCGGCTGTGGCCGCGTACGCTGTTCGGCCAGCTGCTGCTGATCATGGTGGGCGGCACGCTGGCCATTCAGTTGATGTCCAGCAGCATCTGGTTCGACGTGCGCTTCGCCCAGGTGCTAGAAGCCCCGGTGCGCCTGATTGCCGCCCGCAGCGCCCCCTTGATCGCCCAGGCGCAGTGCCATGCCGGTGCCGTGAAGGTACCCGCCCACTATCAACTGCGCTGCGCAGAACAGCTGCCGCCGCTGGAAGCGGACGAACGACGCGGGCGCAAGCGCGTGGAACTGCTGCTGCACCAGGCCCTGAAGTACGAGCTGGGGCGCGAGCCGAACGTGCGCCTGATGAAGGTGCAACTGACCGACGAACTCGGGCGGCCCATCGTCTGGCGCAGCCTGTTCGGGCTGCGTACCGCCCAGGCGCATATCCAGTTTGCAGTGCCGCTGGCCGATGGGCACTGGCTGACCATCGACGGCCAGGAACTGCAGGGCTGGAGCGGCGAGTCGGCCTGGTTGCTGATCAGCGACTATTTGCTACGGGTGTATGCGCTGCGCATCGTCGCCGTGCTGCTGGTGTGCCTGATTGCCGTACGCCTGTGCCTGCGCCCGCTGCGCCGCCTGGCCGATGCGGCGCGGGGGCTGGGTGGCAACCTGGAGCAACCACCGCTGGCACTGGACGGGCCCGAAGAAGTGCGCCAGGCGGCCCAGGCCTTCAACGCCATGCAGCAGCGCCTGATCGCCATGGTCAACGACAAGGCGTACTTTCTGGCCGCCGTGTCCCACGACCTGCGCACCCCGCTGACGCGCATGCGCCTGCGCCTGGAGCGCATGCCCGACGACGAACACCGCCAGCGTCTGCGGCAGAACATCGCCCAGATGGACGACATGATCGGCCAGGTACTGGACTACCTGCGGGCGGGTGAACAGTTGAACCTGCAACACGTGGACATCGACCGGCTGGTTGCACGCCAGTGTGCAGAGCTGGCCACCGTTGAGGAGCCACTCCCGGTGCACGGCCAGGTAGGCAGTGTGAAAGTGGATGCCTTGCTGCTGCAGCGTTGCCTGCAGAACCTGCTGGTGAATGCACTGCGTTACGCCAATGGGGTAAGCGTCACACTGGAGCGTGTGGGATCACGGGTGGTGATTCAGGTGGATGACCGGGGGCCTGGCATTGCGCCTGAACTGCTGGCGACCATCACCGAGCCGTTCGTGCGGGGTGAAGGCTCGCGCAACCAAGGGTCTGGCGGGTACGGGTTGGGGATGAGCATTGCCCAGCGCATTGCGAACAGCCATGGGGGCGAGCTGACGGTGGTAAATCGCGAGGGGGGCGGGCTGCGGGTGAGTATCGGGTTGCCGGCCTGACGGCGGGCAACCCTGGCTGCGCAAGGCGCCCCCCAATGGCATGGGGGGTAGCCTTTGGCTCAGCAGCGGATCAGAAGATGCTGATCGGGTACTCGACGAACACGCGCACTTCGTTGCCGTCGTCGTTGTAACCGTTCTGGCGCACGGCGTCGTTGGTACGCACGAACGAGCTGCGCAGCTTGATCGACAGGTCCTTGGCCGGGCCTTCCTGCACCACGTAACGGACCTGGTTGAAGATCTCGCGCTCCTTGCCTTCGCCGTAGCCTTGCGGGTTGGCGACGGTGCGGGTGTTGATGTTGTCACCCACCACGTAGGCCAGCTTGTAGGTCAGGCCCGGGATGCCGTAGGCGCTGAAGTCCAGGCCGTAGCCCAGCTGCCACGAACGCTCGTCTTCGGCGTTGAAGTCCGACCAGTAGGAGTTGGCCAGGAAGATGGTGGAACCACCGTCACCCACGCCGCCCTTGTTCTGGTACCAGCCGTAGTTGTAGCCGGTGCTGCCGGTGCTGCGCTGGTGGGCGATGGTGAACGAGTGGGCGCCATAGGCGTAGGTGGCGGCCAGGCTCCAGATGGTGTTGGAGTCGCCGTTAAGGCCGGCTGCCTGCACGTACTTGTTGTCGATGTTCGACTTGTAGCCGTTGAAATCCAGGGTCAGGGACTGGTCATTGGCGATGGCGTGAACGTAGTTCAAGCCCAGGTAGTGCTTCTTCATCACGTCTTCGTTGTCGGCGGTGTACAGCGACGCGGTGAAGTTGTCGGTGAACTTGTAGCTGCCGCCGAACACGTTGATCGACTTCAGGCCGCCGCCGTCACGGCGCTCGGCGCTCTTGCGGGCTTCCTGGGTGAAGCGACCGGCGTTCAGCTCCAGGCCTTCGATTTCCTTGGAAGTGATCAAGGTGCCGGTGAAGCTTTCTGGCAGCAGGCGCGCGTCGTCGTACTGCAGCACGGGCAGGGCTGGCATCTGGTCACCGTACTTGAGCACGGTGTTGGAGATGCGGAACTTAACGGCGGCACCGGCGCGGGTCAGGTTGTGCGGCGAGCTGGCATTGCCATCGGCGTTGGTGGTGTCGTGCGGCTTGAAGAAGTCCACGCCACCGCCACCGTTGTGGCCTTTGCCGCCATCCAGGCGCAAGGCGTACAGGCCAAATGCGTCGACGCCGACACCCACGGTGCCCTGGGTGAAGCCGGAGGAGAAGTTACCGATGAAAGCCTGGCCCCATTCGATCTGGTCGTCGGTGCCGTGCTTCTTGTCGCGGTTGATGTAGGCGTTGCGCAGAAGGACGTTGGCGTGGCTGTCCTCGATGAAGCCCTTGCTGGCGGCCTGGTCATTGGCCTGTGCCTGAGTCGCGGCGATCATCGCCAGGGCGACCAGGCTGATCCTGGTATTCAACATGTTGTTTTCCTTATTTCTAGATCAAGAACGCTCTGCAATATGGCGCCAGGAACCAACGCCCCTTCGTAGGTTCGACGCTATGCGGGTCCAGCCTGGGAGCCATGCCGGTAAGTACACGGCGGCTTGAGGCAACAGCACGGCCAATGGGATTGGCCAGCAGGCGTTGGCCGAATCCTAGCGGTGGGTGAGCGCGAATGTCAAAAAAACGTGAAATGCAGGTCGATATAACCAAAAAGCAGGTGTGGAACGAGGCATTTTTCTACGTGTTTGGGCTATAGGCAGTGATTCCATCTCAAGCGGGATTATCCAACCTGACCATTAGGACAATTCTCCGTGAGCTCGTGAGACGGATGGATTGGTTACAAAGCGATACATATGTAATGGGAACTCTTTACAAATAGACAGGCAATAGTAAATGGTAGGCATTACCATTCGCAACTCCATTAATGCCTGGTCTGGATACGCTCCATGCTTGCCCCCAAACGCCTATCTCCCCTCTCGCTTTCCCTTTCGTTGCTGTTCACTGCAGGCTTTGCCAGCGCTGCGACCACCACCCTGCCTGAGCTGTCGGTGACCGCCGACAGCGAGCGCGAAAAAGACAACCCCCGCGTGAAGGAAGTGAGCACGGCCACCCGTACCGCTACGCCTGTGCGCTATGTGCCCCAGGCGATCGATACGGTGAAGGCTGCGCAGGTGCTGGATTACGGCAGCAATACCTTGGGCAAGGCACTGGAAGGCATCCCCAACGTGAGCAGCGGCGCCGATACGCGCTTCGACAGCGTGCGCATTCGCGGTTTCGAGGCCAGCAACGACTTCTACCTCGATGGCATTCGCGATGACAGCCAGTACATCCGCGACCTGCACAATATCGAACGGGTCGAGGTGCTGAAGGGGCCGGCGGCGGTGCTGTACGGGCGCGGCAGCCAGGGCGGCATCGTCAACCGGGTGAGCAAGGCACCGGAGGCTGGCCGGCGCTCCACCGTCGAGGCGCAGGCCGGCAGCGAAGACCTGCGCAGCCTCTATGCCGACTTGAGCGCCGACCCCAGCGACACCGTGAGCTTGCGGTTGAACATGGGTAACCAGGACAACAACAGCTTCCGGGACGGCATCGATGGCAGCCGCCAGCTGTTCGCGCCCTCGGTAAGCTGGCAGGTCACCCCCGACCTGAACTGGCTGGTGCAGTACGAATACAGCCGCTTCAACCGCACCCCCGACCGCGGCATCCCGGGTGTCAACGGCCGCCCGGCCGACGTGAACCGCAGCACCACCTATGGCGATACCCACCGTGACTACATTGACGACCGCGCCCAGTCGCTGCGCTCGCGCCTCAACTACCAGCTGAACGAAACCTGGCAGCTGCGCCACACCCTGGGCCTGTTCGAGCTGGACAGCGAGTTCGACAACACCTACCCCACCGCCTACAACGCCACCACGGCAACGGTGACCCGCCAGCGCTGGCAGCAGGACCTGAACACCCGCAACCTGTTCAACAACCTGGAAGCCGAGGGTGACTTCGACACCCTGGGCCTGGAGCATAAATTGCTGCTGGGCCTGGAGTTCGGCAACCAGCGCCGCGACCCCACCCTGTACACCGCCGCAGCGGTGTCTGCCGGCGGCAGGCCGGTGCCGGCGCTGTCCCTGAACAACCCGGATCGCAGCCGGCAGCACAACGGCCGCATGGTGGTGTCCAGCAACAACCACACCGTGGTCGATAGCCGGGGGGTGTACCTGCAGGACCAGGTTCGCCTCAATGACCAATGGCAGGTGTTGGCCGGCGTGCGCTTCGACCAGTTCGAAGTCGAGACCACCAACAAGGTGCGCAACCTGGCTGAGAAGCAGGACAGCCGCACCACCAGCCCGCGCCTGGGCGTGGTGTACACGCCGTGGCGTGATCACTCGTTCTATGCCTCATGGAGCAAGACGTTTGCACCTGTGGGTGGCGGGCTGATCGGCATTACCCCAGGCGCGGCGGGCAACACCAACGATACCGGCCCGGAGCTGACCCGGCAGAAAGAGATCGGTGTAAAAAGCGACTGGTTTGATCAGCGCCTGACCACCACCCTGGCGGTGTATGAGCTGGAGCTGTACAACCGCCGCACCCGCGACCCGATCAACCCGGAAATCACCCTGCTCAGCGGCCTGCAGCGCTCACGGGGCATTGAGCTGACTGCCACGGGGAATGTGATCGGCAACTGGTACGTGCGCGGGGGTGTCGGCCTGCAGGACGCCACCGTGGTCAAGGACAACAACGGCTTGGAAGGCAACCGCATCAATGATGTGGCCAAGCGCAACGCCAGCCTGTTCGTCACCTGGAAGCCGGAACTGGGCTGGTACGCCGAAACCGGCCTAACGCTGGTGGGCGAGCGTTATGCAGACAACCAGAACACCACGGTATTGCCGGGGTATGGCCGCTGGGATGCATTGGCGGGGTATCGCACCCATGACTGGGACGTGCGCGCTGCGTTGAGCAACATTGCCGACAAGACCTACTACAGTTCGGCGACCAGTGCTGCGCAGATTCAGGTGGGTGACCCGCGTAGTCTGGTGGTGACAGGGAGTTACAGTTTCTGAAGGGCCCGCTGTAATTGCCAGTTTGACCCGCGAAAAACCCACCCCATAGCCCTGCATTCAGAGCATTTGGGGTGGAGTGGCGCATGCCCTTAAAGGCTGACGATCAGTGCCACACCGCCATCAACGCCTGCATCTCTGCATCGCTGATCAGCCCCTGGGGGTAGCGCCCGGCAAGTAGACGTCGTGGGTCGGTCGTCCTGACCCTGATGCTTCCATGGTGTTTCAACCACCTCGCCAACACCTTCAGCACTGAGTGATCCACTGCCATTGGGCGCAAAGCCGACTCACTTGCTGCATTCATGTCTACACGTACTCCTGGCCCGTGAGCAGCTAACTTACGTAGGTATTGTTACAAACGGATAACCCAACCCAGCCGGGCTATCTGCTTGATAAACAATACAAAACGTATGCCAGCCACCGCGCCGGGCGTCGGGCGGTGCAGAACCCTAGCGGTGCAGCGGGGCAGGCTGCTGCTGCGTCAGGCAATGAATGTTGCCTCCGCCCAGCAGCAATTCACGGCCCGGGATCATCACCACTTCGTGGTCCGGGAAGATCTTCGCCAGAATGGCCTTGGCCTCGGCATCTGCAGGGTCATCGAAACTCGGTGCAATAATGCCGCCGTTGACGATCAGGAAGTTCACGTACGAGCCCGCCAGGCGCACTGAAGGGTCGCGCTCCTGGCTGCCAGCCACCTGGTCGACGCCTGCGCATTCTTCAGCGGTGGCATACAGCGGACCCGGGATCGGCATCTTGTGCACGATGAATTCACGGCCCTTGGCATCGCGGGTGTTTCGCAGCACCTGCAGCGCGGCATGGCAACGTGCATAGTTGGGGTCGTTGGAATCATCGGTCCAGGCCAGTAACACTTCGCCCGGCCGCACGTAACAGCAGAAATTGTCGACGTGGCCATCCGTTTCATCGTTGTACAGGCCATCCGGCAGCCACACCACGGTGTCGACAGCCAGGTTGTCGCGCAGCACCGCTTCGATCTGCTCGCGGTTCAGGTGCGGGTTGCGGTTACGGTTGAGCAGGCACTCTTCGGTGGTAATCACGGTGCCTTCACCGTCCACGTGAATAGACCCACCCTCCAGCACGAACCCTTCGGTGCGGTAGCGCTGGCAGCGCTCCATTTCAAGCACCTTGGTGGCCAGCTCTTCGTCACGGTTCCACGGCGCATACAGGCCGCCGTCGAAGCCGCCCCAGGCATTGAAGCCCCAGTCCACCCCCCGCACTTCGCCCTGGTCGTTGATAACGAAGGTTGGGCCGGTATCGCGCACCCAGGCGTCATCGCTGCTCATTTCCACGACGCGGATGTTCGGCTGGTCCAGCTGGCGACGGGCGTTTTCGTACTGGCCGGCAGACACGGCAACGGTGACGGGCTCGAAGCGGGCGATGGCCTTGGCCAAGGTCACATGGGCGGCCTGGACAGGCTTGCCACCCAAACGCCAGTTGTCGGGGCGCTCTGGCCAAATCATCCATACCTGGGTTTGCGGGGCCCATTCGGCGGGCATGTGGAAACCATCGGCACGGGGCGTGGAATTGAGGGTTTTCATCGTTGACCTCTGTCAATGGCCCTGACCGAACGAGGCGGGCGTCGGGGAATTTATAACCGATATATATCTATAATTAAACCGGTAAAAAGATTATTACATTGCCTTAACAACCACTATAACCGATAAGAATCGGTAAACGCTGTCCTGTCCAAGCCATCACATCTAGCACAAGGCTACCCCTGGCATCCAGCCAAGATTGTTTCATGAGAAAAAAGCACGCACGCCAGCTAGGGTCATTACTGAACAGCAGCCAGGGGGCCCCCGATGAACATCATTCCCACTGCAATCCCCGAGGTACTGATCATCGAGCCCAAGGTATTCGGTGACAGCCGCGGCTTTTTTTTCGAATCGTTCAACGCGCGCGAGTTTGCCCGCCACACTGGCACGAGCGTCGAGTTCGTTCAGGACAACCATTCCCGCTCGGTGGCCGGCGTGCTGCGCGGCCTGCATTACCAGGTGCAGAACACCCAGGGTAAGCTGGTGCGCGTGGTGCAGGGGGAGATCCGTGACGTAGCCGTTGATGTGCGCAAGCACTCCCCTACCTTCGGCCGCTGGGTGGCCGTGCACCTTTCTGCCGAAAACCATCGCCAGCTCTGGATACCTGCAGGGTTCGCCCATGGGTTTGCGGTCATGAGCGAGTCGGTGGAGTTCCTTTACAAGACCACCGACTACTACAACCCCGGCGCCGACCGCTGCATCCGCTGGGACGACCCCACCCTGGCCATCGACTGGGGCTTGAGGCAGCCACCGGTGCTTTCCGAAAAGGACAAGCTGGGGGTGTCGCTGACCGAGGCGGAACTACTGCCTTAAGTAGCGCATAATTGCGTCAGACTTATCTGGCGCACTTACCCGATGATTGCAAAGCCCACGCCCCCTCGTCGTCCCCGCTGGCGCAGCCTGGCCCTGCTGGCCCTGTGCCTGGTGCCACTGCTGTGGCCCCTGCATCACCTGGCCGAGCGGTATTACCAGCAGGAGCTGGCATCGCAAAACCGCCAGACCCTGGACCTGTACGTGGCCAACTTGCTGGGCACCCTGCACCGCTACGAAACCCTGCCGCAGATACTCGGCGACCTGCCCGCACTGCGCGGCGTGCTGGCCGACCCGTTCCGCCTGGAGGCCGTCACCAATGCCAACCGGCTGCTGAAGAACATCGTGCAGCAGACCGGCGCCGAAGTGATGTACCTGATGGACGTGAGCGGCAACACCCTGGCAGCGTCGAACTGGGACAAGCAAGACAGCTTCGTGGGCCGCAACTTCGCCTTCCGCCCGTACTTCAACGAAGCCATGGCCGGGCACCTGGGGCGCTTCTTCGGCCAGGGCACCACCTCGGCCAAACGCGGCTACTTCTTTGCCGCCGCCGTGCGCGATGGCGAGCGCATCGTTGGGGTGCTGGTGGTGAAAGTGGACCTGGACCACACCGAAACCCTGTGGGGCCGTACCCCCGAGCAGCTGCTGCTGACCGACCACAACGGCGTGGTCATTCTCACCTCGCGCCCCGACTGGCGGTTCCGTGCCACCCGGCCGCTGACCGAAGCAGAACGCCAGGCCATTATCGCCATCCAGCCCTACCCCACCCAGGCGCCACAGCCGTTGGTGATCAACCCTGACGCGTGGATCACGCAAACCCGCGACATCACGCAAACCGGCTGGCAGGTCAGCATCCTTGCCCCACGCATTCTGGTGGACCGCTCGGTGCAAACGGTCACCGCCATCGGCGCTGGCGCCCTGCTGGTAGTGATGCTGCTGACCGGCCTGGTGATGCAGCGCCGTCGCCACTACATCGACCGTATCGACTTTGAGGCGCACGGCCGCCAGCAGCTGGAAAAGCGCGTAGCCGAGCGTACCGCCGACCTGGAAGGCCTCAACACGCGGCTGAAAAGTGCGGTGCTGGAGCGCGAGAATGCCCAGCAGGAGGCGGTGCGTGCGCAGGATGAACTGGTGCAGGCCGGCAAGCTGTCGGTGCTGGGCACCATGTCGGCCAGCATCAGCCATGAGCTGAACCAGCCCCTGGCGGCCATCCGCAGCTACGCCGAAAACGCCGAGATCTTGCTGGACCACCAACGCATCGAGGACGCCCGTGGCAACCTCAAGCTGATCGGCGAACTGACCGGGCGCATGGCCTCGATCATCGCCCACCTGCGCGCGTTCGCCCGGCGCGACCGGCATGCCCCGGAAAGCGTGGCCCTGCAGCCGGCCCTGGATGACGCCCTAGCCCTGCTGGCCAAGCGCCGCCGCGCCATGGCGGTGGAACTGGTCCGCGACCTGCCAGAAGCCACCCTGTGGGTACAGGCCGGCGAAACCCGCCTGCGCCAGGTGCTCAGCAACCTGCTGGCCAATGCCCTGGATGCCCTGACCGAAAAAGCCAACCCGCGCCGGCTGTGGATAAGTGCCGAACAGCACGATGACTGCGTCTACCTGTACATTCGCGACAACGGCCCGGGGTTCAGCCGCCAGGCCCTGGAGCATGCCAAGGAGCCGTTCTTCACCACCAAGACACGCACCCAGGGCCTGGGCCTGGGCCTTGCCATCTGCGAAAGCCTGATGCGCGCCCTGGGTGGGGAACTGCTGCTGGCCAACCACCCTGAAGGCGGCGCACTGCTCACGTTGGAAATGCGTGTAGCCCCACCTGGCGCGACCTTGCCCAATTCGGAGGATTCCTCGGCATGAGCCCCGAGACACAGATCGACAGCCACGCTCAGGTGATCCTGGTCGATGATGACCCGCACCTGCGCCAGGCCCTGAGCCAGACCCTCGACCTGGCCGGGCTGAAGGTGGTGACCCTGGCCGATGCCCAGGGCCTGGCCGAGCGTATCGAGGCCGACTGGCCGGGCGTGGTGGTCAGCGACATCCGCATGCCCGGTATCGATGGCCTGCAACTGCTTGAGCAATTGCGCGGCCTGGACAGCGAGCTGCCGGTGCTGCTGATCACCGGCCACGGTGATGTGCCGCTGGCGGTGCAGGCCATGCGCGCCGGCGCCTACGATTTTCTGGAAAAACCCTTTGCCAGCGATGCCCTGCTGGACAGCGTGCGCCGTGCCCTGGCGCTGCGCCGCCTGGTGCTGGACAACCGCAGCCTGCGCCTGGCCCTGAGCGATCGCCAGCAACTGGCCACCCGGCTGGTGGGCCAGTCCCCCTCCATGCTGCGCCTACGCGAGCAGATCGCAGCGCTGGCCGCCACCCGCGCAGACGTACTGATCCTGGGCGAAACCGGGGCTGGCAAGGAGGTGGTAGCCCGCGCGCTGCACGACCTTTCCAGCCGCCGGGACGGCCCGTTCGTGGCCATCAACGCCGGCGCACTGGCGGAATCGGTGGTGGAGAGCGAGCTGTTTGGCCACGAGCCAGGCGCCTTCACCGGCGCGCAGAAGCGCCGCATCGGCAAGTTCGAATTCGCCAATGGCGGCACGCTGTTCCTGGACGAAATTGAGAGCATGAGCCTGGATGTGCAGGTGAAACTGCTGCGCATGCTGCAGGAACGGGTGGTAGAGCGCGTGGGCGGCAACCAGCTTATCCCGCTGGATATCCGCGTCATCGCCGCCACCAAGGAAGACCTGCGCCAGGCTGCCGACCAGGGCCGCTTCCGCGCCGACCTGTATTACCGCCTGAATGTGGCACCGCTGCGCATTCCGCCACTGCGCGAGCGGGGCGACGACATTCTGCTGCTATTCCAGCACTATGCCGACGCCGCTACCCAGCGCCACGGCCTGGGCCCACACGCCCTGCAACCTGCGCAGCGCGCCTTGCTGCTACGCCATGACTGGCCGGGCAACGTGCGCGAACTGCAGAATGCCGCCGAGCGCTTTGCCCTTGGCCTGGAATTGGCCCTGGACGGCCAGGCCGCGCCTTCGGCTGCTGCTGCACCCAGCGTGGTCACGGGCAACCTGAGTGAACAGGTGGAGCACTTCGAGCGCTCGCTGATCACTGCCGAGCTGGCCAAGCCCCACAGTTCGATGCGCAGCCTGGCCGAAGCCTTGGGCATCCCGCGCAAAACCCTGCACGACAAGCTGCGCAAGCATGGCCTGCATTTCGAAGGCGGCAGCGGTGGCCATGACGACCATGAGGAAACCCGTTGATGAGTAACGAGAGCCAGTACCTGCAGGCGGTGCTGCACCGCGATATTCCGCTGACGCAGGAGATGGGCCTGGAGGTGGTGGGCTGGCAGCAGCAGGTGCTGCAGCTGCAATTGCCGCTGGCGGCCAACGTCAACCACAAGAGCACCATGTTCGGTGGCAGCCTTTATTGCGCAGCGGTGTTGGCGGGTTGGGGGTGGCTGCACCTGCGTTTGCGTGAGCTGGGTATCGATGACGGGCATATTGTCATTCATGAAGGCCAGATCAGCTACCCGCTACCGGTAACTGGCGCGGCGGTAGCGCGCTGTGCGGCCCCGGATGAAAAGGCTTGGGAACGGTTTCTAGCGCTCTACCAGCGCCGCGGCAGAGCGCGCCTGACGCTGGAAACGACCGTCAGCAACGTGGGGAGTGATGAAGCCGCAGTACTTTTCAGCGGCCAGTACGTGCTGCACCGCTAGAGGCCAGGGCGTAAACAAACCAACGCCCAGCCCA
>NZ_BBIU01000032.1 GCF_000730645.1 Pseudomonas parafulva NBRC 16636 = DSM 17004
TCCCACAGGTTGATGTGGCTTGCTTGCGAAATAAATCAACTGCGCGGCATCGCAAACCTAAAGGCTGGGTACCCGATGACCGTCCATTGCACATCCCCCTGCGCCTCTGTAACAATCGCGAATAGTTATCGTTAGTTAGTGCATACGTTCCAGGGGGGACGCTGCTTGCCTGCTCAGAGCCCACACGCCGATCTGGTCGGTGCGTTGTACCGCGACCATCGCGGCTGGCTGCTCGCCTGGCTGCAACGCAGCATGGCCTGCCGGCAACGTGCCGAAGACCTCAGCCAGGACACTTTCGTGCGCCTGCTCGGCCGTGAGCAGCTGCAAACCCCGCGTGAGCCACGGGCGTTCTTGGCTGCGGTGGCCAAGGGCCTGATGTTCGATCACTTCCGCCGCGCTGCCCTGGAGCAAGCCTACCTGGCCGAGCTTGCGCAGCTGCCCCCTGCCGAACACCCCTCGCCCCAGGTGCAGCACCTCATCCTCGAAGACCTCAAAGCCATCGACCGCCTGCTGGGCAAGCTGTCCAGCAAGGCCCGCGCAGCCTTCCTGCACAACCGCCTCGACGGCATGGGCCACGCCGAAATCGCCGAACGCCTCGGGGTATCGGTATCCCGGGTACGCCAGTACATCGCCCAGGGCATGCGCCAGTGCTACGTGGCTCTGTATGGGGAACCTACGTGAACAACGCACCGGTGTCGGCCAAGGTGCTGGAGGCCGCCATCGCCTGGAAGCTCAGCCTGGACGACATTGGCACAGCCCCGGATGAGCGCAGTGCCTTCATGCGCTGGCACGCCGCCAGCGATGAACATGCCCGTGCCTGGCGCCAACTTGCGGCCCTGGATACGCGCGTCAGCGCAGCCGCAGGCCCGGCACGCCAGGCCCTGCTGCAATCGCGGGCAGGTTTGCGCCAGCGTGTCAGCAAGCTTGGCGGGGGGCTGGCAGGCGTGTTCCTGCTCGGTTCCTTGCTGGCGTGGGTGGGCGCGCCCTCACTGGCGCCGAGCTACTGGCTGGCAGACCAACGCACTGCCACCGGCGAGTTGCGCACCCTGCGCCTGGAGGACGGCACCATGCTCAGCCTCAATACCCATACCGCCGTGGATATCAATTACCAGGGCCAGCAGCGGGTAATCGTGCTGCATCAGGGTGAAATCTCCATCGAGACCGGCCATGAAGACCCGCGCCCACTGCTGGTACGCACCGATGACGGCCGCCTGCGGCCACTGGGCACGCGTTTTCTGGTACGCCGGGAGGCCGAAGGCACGCGCCTGGAGGTGTTGCAGGCCTCGGTAGGCGCCCGGCCCTCCAACAGCGGTGATGAGCAGGTGCTGAGCGAGGGCCAGCAGGTGCTGATGAACGCCAATGGCCTGGGCCAGATCGGCGCCGTGGCGCCCGGCGCAGACGCCTGGACTCGTGGCATGCTGGTGGTGGAAGACATGCGCCTGGCCGACCTGCTGGCCACCCTGGGGCGCTACCGCAGCGGCTACCTGGGCGTGGACGACAAGGTCGCCGACCTGCGGGTAAGCGGCAGCTTCCCGCTGGCCGATACTGACCTGGCGCTGGAGTCGCTGGTACCCGCGCTGCCGGTCAAGATCGAGCGACATACCCATTGGTGGGTCAACGTCACACCCCGGTAAGTTGGCCAGGCATTGCACCGGCCCATTATTTTTTGCCCTACCCCTGTCACTTTTCAAACCTCGCCCGGCAAGGAAGCAGTTAGCACTTATCCGTCTAGGAGCCGCTGCATGTCCCGAGCTGTCGATCGTATCCTGCGCCCCAGCCTGATGGCCCTGGCCATCGCCGTGAGCGCGCCCCTGGCAAGCCCCGCCTTGCTGGCCGCCGAGCAGGCCACCACCCGTGCCTACGCGCTGCCGAGCGGGCCGTTGGCCGCTACCCTGAACCAGATCGCCAGCCAGGCCGGCATCGCACTGGCCATCGACCCGGCGCTGGTCAGCGGCCGCAGGTCGGCACCGGTCAATGGCCAGTACAACGGCCTGGGCGCCCTGCAGGCCGCGCTGCAAGGCAGTGGCCTGCAGTTGCAGCAGAGCAGCGTGGGCAGCTACAGCCTGGTAGCGGTTGCACAGGGCAGCCTGGCCCTGCCGGCCACCACCGTGGATGCCGCCAGCGTCAACGAAAATGCCTGGGGCCCGGTGGAAGGCTACGTGGCAAAACGCACCGCGGCAGGCACCAAGACCGATACTGCACTGGTCGAGGTGCCCCGTTCCATCTCTGTGGCCACCCGTGAGCAAATGAAAGACCGTGGCGTTCACAGCCTGGATGACGCGGTGCGTTACATGCCGGGCATCGTCTCGGCGAGCTTTGGCAGTGACACGCGCTATGACTGGATGCGCGTGCGCGGCTTCGAACCCACCCAGTTCCTCGACGGCCTGCCACTGCCGCGGGGCGTGTATGCCAACCCAAAGGCCGAAACCTGGAACCTCGACCGCCTGGCCCTGCTGCGCGGCCCGGCCTCATCGCTGTATGGCCAGACCCCGCCCGGTGGCCTGCTGGACATGGTCAGCCGTCGCCCGCAGGCCGAGAGCAGTCATGAAATCGAGTTGCAATATGGCAGCGACAACCATCGCCAGATCAACTTTGCCAGCACGGGCAAGATCGACGACCAGGGGCAATGGCTGTACGGCATAAGCGGTGTGGTTCGCGATGGCGGTACGCCCATCGATCATATCGACGACAAGCGCTACAACATTGCGCCCAGCCTGACCTGGAACATCGACGAAGACACCTCGCTGACCCTGCTCAGCCAGTTCACCCGCGACGATACCGGTGCTACCAGCCAGTTCCGGCCCGTACAAGGCACCAAGATCGACATGCCGTTCGGCAAGGTATCGCACCACAAGAACCTGGGCGACCCGGGCTACGAATACTACGACCGCACTTACTACGCGCTGGGCTATGCCTTCGAGCACCGGTTGAATGACGTGTGGCAGTTCCGCCAGAACGTGCGCTACACCAAGTCCGACCTGGCGTTCCAGACCATTACCCCCGGCAGCTACAACCGCGAGAGCCCGCCTGTGAGTGACGATGGCACCGTTCGGCGCATGTCCACCAACACCGATGAAGACATCAGCCAGTTTGCGGTGGACAACAACTTCCAGGCGGACTTCAACACCGGCGCCCTCAGCCATACCTTGCTGATAGGCCTGGACCACCAGCGAATCAACACCAACTACCTGTCGATCTTCGGCTTTGACGTGCCGGACAGCAACGTCAACAACCCGGTGTATGGCTTGCCCATCACCCGCCCGCCCCGCTCCACTGCGTTCTACGACTACAACCAGAAAACCCGGCAAACCGGCGTGTACTTGCAGGATCAGATGGCACTGGACAACTGGCGCCTGACCCTGAGCGGTCGTGAAGACTGGGTGCACACGGGCACCAAGTTCTTCAATAAAGACGACGCCACCCATACCCAGCGGGACAAGCAGTTCAGCGGCAACGCCGCGCTCAGCTACGTGTTCGACTCAGGCTTCGTGCCTTACCTGTCCTACGCCGAGTCCTTCCAGCCCACCCTCAACGCAACGGCATCACCTACCGAGTCGTTCAAGCCCACCGAAGGCAAGCAGTGGGAGCTGGGGGTGAAATATCAACCGCCAGGCTCCAGCACCCTGCTTTCTGCTGCTGTGTACGACCTGACTCAGAAGAACGTGTCAGTAACCAACACCGTCGGCGGCATTACCATCACCAGCCAGACAGGTGAAGTGAAAGTACGTGGCCTGGAACTGGAAGCCGTGTCGGATGTGAGCGACAACCTGAAGGTGATCGCCACCTATACCCTGGCCAAATCTGATGTCCAGAAAGGCGACTACAAAGGTAACCGCCTGCAACTGATGCCTAACCAGCAGGCATCGGTATGGGGCGACTACACCTGGCACGCAGGGGCACTCGATGGGTTCGGCATCGGTTTGGGCGCGCGCTACACCGGCAACACCTACGGCGACCAGGCTAACACCTACCTGGGCAAGGCGGATGCCTACACCGTGTTCGACGCCTCCGTGCATTACGACCTGGGCCGCCTTGCCAACAGCCTCAAAGGTGCGTCGGTTGCGGTCAATGCCACCAACCTGTTCAACAAGGACTACCTGTCCACCTGCGACAGCTACTACTGCTACTACGGTGACGAACGCAGCGTGGTGGCTAGCGCTTCCTACCAGTTCTGAGTAACGGGGCGGCCGCGTTGCGGCCTCCCAGCTTGAACGCCCCAACCGGTACCCCGATGAAAAGCCCAACCATCCGCCGCTGGTCGACGGTTCATACTTACAGCAGCCTGGTCTGCACGGTGTTCCTGCTGTTGCTGGCCATTACCGGCCTGCCGCTGATCTTCCACCACGAACTGGAACACCTGCTGGGCGATGCCCCCGAGCTGCGCCAGATGGCTGCGGGTACTCCACACCTGGACCTGCAGCAACTGGTGCTCAAGGCCGAGCAGCACCGTCCGGGCGAAGTCATGCAATACTTCGGCTTCGATGCCGACGAACCCGACGGTGTGGTTGCCATTACCGCCGCCACGGCCGGCACCGAGCCCAATGCCTCCCACACCTTCATGCTCGACGCCCGCACCGGCGAGGCCGTGGCCATGCCCGCCGCCAATGGCGGGTTCATGATGGTCATGCTGCGCCTGCACGTGGACATGTTCGCCGGGCTGCCGGGCAAGCTGCTACTCGCTTTCATGGGTGTGCTGTTCATCGTGGCGATCGTCTCCGGCACCGTGCTGTACGCACCGTTCATGCGCCGGCTGCCCTTTGCGGCAGTGCGCCGGGACAAATCCACCCGGCTGCGCTGGCTCGACCTGCACAACCTGATTGGCATCGTCACGTTGACCTGGGCCTTGGTGGTCGGGGTAACGGGCGTGATCAGCGCGCTGTCCGACCTGGTGATCGCCGCCTGGCGCAACGACAGCCTGGTGACCATGGTGGCGCCTTACCGTGATGCCCCGCCGCTGACCGAGCGGGCGCCGGCCAGTCACCTGCTGCACATCGCCGAGCAGGCTGCACCCGGCATGCAGGCAGACTTCATCGCCTTCCCGGGCACGCGCTTTTCCAGCGAGCACCACTACGCCGTGTTCATGAAGGGTGCCAGCCACCTGACGTCGCACCTGCTCACCCCGGTCCTGATCGACGCCCGCAACCTAACGGTGACCGCCGTTGGTGAGCGCCCCTGGTACATGGATGCCATGGGGCTCTCGCAGCCGCTGCACTTTGGCGATTACGGCGGGCGGCCCATGCAGGTGTTGTGGGCGGTACTCGATACCCTGACCATCGTGGTACTGCTCAGTGGCCTGTACCTGTGGTGGGGCAAGCAGCGCCGAGCGCGGGAGCAAAAACCATGAGCCACAGCTCACGCAGTACCTGGCGTATCTTCGCCTGGCCAGGGCTGATCGCGGTGCTTGGCGCAGCGGGGCTGTTCGCCGCGCTACTCGGTGACGGCGTATGGGACATGCTGGCCTGGCTGGGCCTTGGCTTGCCGGCGGTACTGAGCATATACGGCCTCGGCAAACGTTGAGGTACCCGGGTAACGCGCCTGAGCCTGCCAGGCCCACCAGGCTATGGCGCCACCCCACGGAGTGCCGCCCATGAGCCTGCAACAATTCATCGCCTACGACCAGCAGTTGGCCGACCTGCTCACCCCGCTACCCCAACCCGACACCCGCTTGCCCTGGCTGGAGGCACGCCAGCGTTACTTTGCCGACCTCGCCGCCTATTGGCTGGACACCGGCGCCACCCCCTCAACACGCCAAGCCAGGCTGGCCGCCGTGCTACGCGCCCAGCTACTGGCGCAGATCAACCTGCGCATCGGCGACCATACCCTGGGTTCGAACCACGCCGAGTTGATGAAAACCTGCATCGAGTTGCCGCTGTCGTGGCAGCGCCAGCACCTGCCCAGCCCCACGCGGCCACAGGTCTACCGGCCCGTGCTGGATATCAGCACACCGAGCTGGCGTGGCTACCTGCCCGGCACCTTCATCATTATCGAAGGTGGCCCTGAAGGGCGCATGCCAGAACCGGCCCAACACAGTGAATATGCGCTGCTGTGCAGTTTGTCCCACGGCATCGAGGCGTTCGATGACCTGGCGGAGTTGCATGTGGAGCTGTGCGAACGGCTGGATGACCCACTGCAGAGCCAACCGCTGTTGCGTCATCTGCCTGATGAGCAAACGCGCGACCTGGCGCGCAACGCCGAGCGCCTGCGCTACGAGTGGTTCAACGACGACCTGGTGCAGCACCAGGCCCAAGTGCTGATAGATGGCCAGCGTGTACGCCTGACCCACGTATGGGAGGCAGCCGTGCCAGCCGGCCAGGTGAACTGGCTCGAGTTGGCCGAGCACCTGGAACACGCTGCCGACCTGCTACCCCTGGCGGGCAGCCCGCCCGCCCTGCATACCCGCTATGGCCTGTTGCTGGAACGCAATTCTCCGGCCTGGCTGAAGAACGCCTCGCCACAAGCCCTCACCCATGTGATGCAGACCATGCAGGAACTGATCATTGCCATCGACCGCGCCGCCGCCCCTGGCATCCTCAGCCACGAGCAGTTTCTGGACCAGAACAGCCTGAACGCCTGGACGTGTGAGCGCCTGCGCGCGGCCCTGCGCCAGCGCCACCAGTTCGACGCAGACCCGCTCGAGCTGTATGTCAGCGTGACCATGGCCCGTCAGCGCGGCCCTGTATTGCACCCAGGCCTTGCCACAGGCTACATCCCGGCGGCAAGCCGCCCCCAGGTCGGCGACACCATCGAGCTGGTGGGCAAAACCTACCGCCTCGACCAGCTGGCAGCGCTCAATGTTGCCTGGCTGGACATCGACTACTGGCTCACCGCACGCGTACACCGCAAAGACAACAGCGCCGTCCCGCAGGTTACCCCCGCGCAGATCAAGCAACTGGTCCGCGACCTGAACGTGGGCGAAACCTACAGCCGGTACTTGCGCGCCCACCTGCTGGACTCACCCGATGCACAGTGGCGTCAACAGCAATACATTGCGATCAGCACGGCACGCATGCAGGCCGAGGCAGCGAAGGCCCGTTACGCCGGGCATTACCTCGAAGACGTGTTCGAACGAGGCTATGCCTGGAGCAGGGCGGTCATCGATCACCCGAACAGCGAACAGCGGCACAGCCATGGCCACCGGTTGAGTGTTCGTCAGTGCCTGATCGACAGCCACACAGTCATGGGCGTCATGTTGATCACACCAAATAACCCTGGCCTGCAGCGGTTCGTGGTGTACACCCCCGACGCACCGGACCGACGGGCCTGGCGCGAGTACCGCAACGCCCGGCACCTGCTGCGCACACTGCGCGCTCAGCCCCTGCTGCGTGACTACCTCAAGGAGCGCCTGCCACTGGCAGACCATGCGCAGCTGGAGCGGGGCTTGCTGAAAGGCCGCATGGGGCCAAGAATCGCCACGCCAGCCATCACTGGCGATTTTCAGCAGGCCCGCTACCTGGCCGAAGTGCGGGCAGCACTCGCCATGGTGGATGCCAGCACCAATACCAAGCTGGAGCTGCTTGGCGAGTTCAGCCTTCATGCCCTGTGGGTGCTGCTCGACCTGGTTAGCCTGGTACTGCCAAACCGGGCGCTGACACCACTGTCATTCGGCCGTGCGGTGATCTCTGTTCTGGACATGACCCAGGCCTACAAGCAGGAAGATCGTGTAGGTGTACTGAAGCATCTGGTAGAAGCCTTTACCCATGTCAACGACGGTATAAACAGCATCGGTGGCTCCACCGTAGTGCGCAGGGCGATAAGGGGCATGCCACCGACGCCGCCTGTGCTGTTACCGCCAGCCCTGGCCCTGCGCGTAGACACCCAGAAGCTGCATTACCGGGTAGACGGTATTCACAAGGAAGGCATCTACGAACAGAAATCCCCCTATCCTGGGGTCACCTTCTACTTCATCAAGGACTCGGCAGGCCGCACGTATCAGGTCGCCTTCGACGGCTATCGCTGGCGAGTGGTCGACCCTCGCCAGCCCGACGCGTACACCAAGGTGCCGGTAAAGCGCCGCGAGGATGGTGAGTGGGTGGTGGATTCGCCCGTGCTCTGGTACGACGGCCTGCCTGACCTGGGAGCGCTGCTGGACGGCTGTCGCCTGGCCAAAGTGCCACTCGGCACCCCTGCGGGTACCCCGGGCCTGTACCTCAGCACCGGCCAGCTCTATCTGCTGGCAGGGGGGCACGCCTTGCCCGTGCGCAGGCACCTGCTGGTGGATCACTACCACCTGCAATTGGGAAGCGCCTCGGCGGCCGCCGTTTACGCCTGGGCCATCCTGCGCTGGCAGGGCCAGCAGTGGCGTATGCGTGTGCGCCAGGCCGGGCGCAGCAGCGCCTGGCTGGCGCTACCGCAGGGCTACGCGGTCAGCGTGGGCAGCAGTTGATTCAGGCGTTGGTACAGGGCGCTGCTGCTGGGCCAGTTGCGTAGCAGCCGCGCACGGTCGCGGGCATAGGCCGGGGCAAAACTCAGCTGGGTCGCATGCTGGGTCATGGCATCCAGGTCGATCAGCGACCATTGGCCGCCCTGCCAGAACAGGTTATGGCCCTTGAAGTCGCCATGGCTGATGCGCTCGGCGATCAGCCGCTGCATCAGCTGTACCAGCGCCTGAACCTGCTCTTCGGGGGCCTGCCCCGTTTCAACGTGCGGCGCGAAACAGGCGCTGAGGTCTGGCCCGTCGATGTATTCGGTCACCAGGTAGGCCGTAGTGCGCAAACCCATCACCCGCTGCTCCAGCACCGCCAGGGGGCGCGGCGTGGCGATATCCAGAAAACGCAGGCGGTGCCCTTCGATCCATGAATGCCAGGCCCGGCTCGGGCGCCAGAACCGCTTGAACCAGTGCGCGGTGTTCTTAATGTTGTAGCGTTTAAGTACCAATGGGCGGCCATTGACCTCGATGCGCGCCACACTGGCCGCGCCGCCGGTCTTGTACAGGTGCCCTTGCTCGATCAGTGCATCGGCCTGTTCAAGCACCGGCAGCATGGCCTGGGCCTCACTGCGCACCACTGCGCGCAGGCCAGACAGACTGCGCTGCACACTGAACAGGCTGCATTCGCGGCCGGCTTTTTCCAGGTAGTCCTTCTGGCGCCAGGCGCGCACCTTGTCTACCTGCTTCTGCAAGGCTTCCAGGGGCAGTGCATGTTCGGCATTGGCCAGCAGATAATGCACCAGCAGCTCCTCGATGAAGGGCTCCAGGCGCTTGGGCAACTGGGCAAAGAACACCCCGAGGTTTTCCAGCACCCGTGGCCGCGAGAGCTGCTGGCCAGGCGTTTCAGCCTTGATACCGGCGCCGTCGATCAGGTACAGCTTGCCGCCGTGGCGCAGCAGGTTGTCCAGGTGCAGGTCTTCCTGCCACAAGCCCTGCCGGTGCATGTGTGCCACGGCGGTCAGCGCTTCGCCCAACACGGCCTGTTGTTCGTCGGCCAGTGCAGGCAGTTGTTCCACGCCAGCCCAGGCATCAGCCAGGCTCTGTGCGCCATCGAGAAACTCGAACAGCAACCAGCCGCCTTCACCTTCCACCAGGCCGTCAGCCAGCAGCTTCGGTGTCGTCAGGCCTTGCTCGGCCAGCAGTTTCACCCCTTGCAGCTCACGCTGGAACTGGCGTGCGGCGTTGCTGCCTACCAGCAGCTTGGCCAGCACCGGAATGCCCCGCCAGATACCCGCGCCTACGTAACGCTGGCCTGGCAGCACACGCAGCAGGCTCAGCAACTGCAAATCGGCACCACCGGCAGCATCTGCCAGGGTCAGGCTCAGGGGCAGCGACGGGTGGCGACCTGCCGCTTTCAGTTCAGACAGGTGCATCAGCGTGCCTCTTTGTGATGGCGGCGTTGCATCAACCGTTGCAGCCAAGTGTCGACCAGCGTGCTGCCTGCAGGCTGCGCCAGGTAGGCCGCCAGCAGCGTGCGCACGTCGTGCTCACCCCACACCGGCGCCCGGCGCAGCAATGGCTCCAGGTCGCGCAGGCGGTCACGCATGCCGAACAGCAACGGCCGGGTTTTTTCCAGGTCGATCAGCTGTGCGTCCCAGCCTTCCCGGCGCTGGCGCAAGAAGATGTGCTTGGGATAAAAGCACCCATGCACCTGGCCGGCGCCGTGCAGCGTACGCGCCAACTGGCCGCACGCTATCAGCATGCCGTCGCGCGCAGCGGCGCCCAGTTGCGCCCACTGCGCCAGTTGGCTGTCGAGGTCGCTCCAGTCGTCCAGCGCACGGGTCATCAACACCGCCCGGTGCTGGCCAGCCTGTTTGCGTTCGCCGTAGAACACCGCCTGCAGGGCCGGTATGTGCAGCTTCTGGTAACGCACGATGTTGCGAAATTCGCGGGCGAAGGTGGGTTCGCCGAACGGCCGGTGCAGGGTGCGGGTCAGGTAGTCGCTTTGCCGCTTGAGGTAGTAACCCTTGCCCTCAAGCTCCAGGCGGAACACGCTACTCCAGCCACCACGGCCGGTATTGGGCTCGTCCACCGCGTCCAGTTGCAACGCCCACAGCGCCTCGAAATCGTCCAGGCCATGGCGTTTGAGCAGCGCTCTGTCGTCGCTGGCCACGTAGTCGGTCATTCCCTTCCCTCGAAAAAGCCCAGTACCTGGCGGATACGCTTCTTGTCCCGGTCGTTCAGCCGGTTGCGCTCACGGTACTGCAGGTAGAAGCGCAGGCGCTGGGTGGCAGACAAGTGATACTTGGCCACTTTGTCCAGGCAGGCCAGGTCCTTGATCAAGCGGTGACGCCACATGAAGCCCCGCCAGAAGTCGCCAGTGGGGCAGTCGATGAAGAACACCGTGCCCTGGTCGTCGACCAGCAGGTTGCGCCATTTCAGGTCGTTGTGGGCAAAGCGGTGCTCATGCATGACCCGGGTGTGGCGGGCCAGCTGGCGGCTGATATGGTCGACCCAGGCGCGGTCGGCCAGGCGCGCATCATGGCGCTCGGCCAAGGCCGACAAGTCTTCGGTGTTGGGCAGCTCGCGGGTAATCATGGCACCGCGGCCAAAGGCCAGGCCGTTGCGCTCAAGCCCCCAGGCCACTACTTCGGCCGTGGGAATGCCCCATTTGTCGAACTGCTTGAGGTTCTGCCATTCGGCCTTGATACGCGGCCGACCCAGGTAACGGCGCATGTGCTTGCCGGCACCGGTGTAGCGTTTGACGTAGTAGTTGACCCCGTCACGCTCGATCCGCACCACCTCGCTGAGCGGGTCGCGGGTAAGGCGCTCGCCCTGGATGGCAAACACCGCATCGAGGCTGCCGAAGTCCGCCGCCAGATGTTGATAACCTGGCGCCAGTGTCCAACTCGCCATCAGAGTGCATCCCCATAGCGTTGCTTACGGTCGTAGAGTTTCTGCGCCTTGCGTTCCAGCCAGGCCAGCAGCGCGGCCTCGTCCCGCAGCACCTCGCGCAACGGGCGCTGGAAGTACGCGCGCAAAAAGCGCAGCTTGTCGCGGGCGGTCAGGCCAATGTCCAGGGCCGAGAAATACAGGGCGGCCAGGTCTTTGTCGCGCCAGCGCCGGCTGATTTTCGCCCGTGTCTGCGCACGGTGCAGGTCGATCACCGACAGTTTGAAGCCATCCGCCGTCACCGGCCGGTCTGTGTGCAGCAGGAAATGGCAGATGTAGCAGTCACGGTGGTTCACCCCGGCGCGGTGCATGCCACCGGTCATCTCGGCCACACGTGCAATCAGCGCATGCTTCAGGCGCGGCTGAGGCGGTTGCTTCACCCAGTCGAGGCTGAAGTCTTCCAGGCTGATGGTGGGCGCCAGTTCTTCGGTGATGATGAACGAGTGCTGCGTGGCCGGGTTACTGCCGCGCTCACCGTAGGCAACGGCGGTCATGGTCGGTACACCCACTTCATGCAGGCGCTGGATGGCTCGCCATTCCTGCCCTGCACCGAGCACCGGCAGCTTGGCCGTGAGCAGGTTCTTGGCAATCTCACCCCAGCCGATGCCGCGGTGAATCTTGACGAAAAAGCCTTCGCCAGCCACCTCGGTACGCAGCGTGCGACGCCCTTCCAGCTCCCGGTACACCTCGCCCTGCAAGGCTTCCACGGCGTCGAAGGCATCACGCCCGGCCCACAGGCTTTTGAAGGGTTCGGCCAGTATCAGCTTCATACGCCCTCCTGCCCCAGGATCACGTCGGCAGCGTGCTGCGGCATGCTGTACAGGTCGGCGGTATCAGCGAAGCGCAGGCCGTTGCGCGACCAGTCGGTGCGGGCCTGTGGGTCTTCGAGCATGCGCTGCAGGTAGCCGTTGAGCTGCTCTTGTTCGAACGGCTCGTCCAGTACCAGGCCGCACTCGGCCTCGGCAATGTAATGCGCGTAGCCGCACACCTTCGACACCAGCACCGGCAAGCCTGCCACCAGCGCTTCGAGCAACACCGTGCCGGTGTTCTCGTTGTAGGCCGGGTGGATCAACAGGTCGGCACCCAACAGGAACCGCGGGATGTCGCTGCGCCCTTTCAGGAACTGCACCTGGTCACCCAGGCCCAGGGTTGCGCTCTGCAGCTGGAACACCTTGGGGTCATCCTGGCCGATCACCATCAGCCGGGGGCGCTTGCGCAAGGCCGAAGGCAGCGCAGCCAGCGCCTTCAGGCTACGGTCCACACCTTTGGTCTTGAAGCCGGAGCCAATCTGCACCAGCAGCAGTTCGTCATCTGCCAGGTTGAATTCCTTGCGGAAACCCGCGCGAATCTCGGCGGCGTTCGCCGGGGCCCGGCGGTCCTGGGAAATGCCCGGCGGCAGCAGGTGAAAACGCTCCACCGGGGTGCCGTAATGCTTGATGAACAGCGGTTGCTGCACTTCGGAGATCATCAGCACCTCGGTGCTGGCGTGCTTGTCGAACACGGCCCGCTCGTACTCGGCAAAGTGCCGGTAACGGCCCCAGCGGCGGTACAGGCCACCGCGCAGGGTCTGGGCCTTGTCTTCAAAGCAGCCATCGGCAGCGTAATAAACGTCCAGCCCCGGCATTTTGTTGAAGCCGATCAGGCGGTCGACGGGGCGCTCGGCCAGGTCGGCCTGCATCCAGGCGGTGAGCTTTTCGTTGCGGCGGTGGTTGAAGATCGCCTTGACCGGCGCCACCAGCACTTCGAAACCTGCGGGGATGTCGCCCTCCCAGATCAGCGTGTACACACGGATCTGGTGGCCGCGCCGTTGGCACTCCAGGGCGATGCGCATGAAGTCGCGCTGCAGCCCACCGAAGGGGAAGTATTTGTAAAGCACGAAAGCCAGTTGCATCAACGGACATCCTCAGCCAGCAGCAGCGCGCTCAAGCGGCTCGCCACATGCTCGGGATTCAGGCGAGTGAAGCACAGCGGCCACTCGCGGTTCGGATCGTACCGGCGCAGGTCTTCGGCGCTCGGTTTGTAGGTGCATTTTTTTTGCAGGCAGGGCGCGCACGGCCAGTCACTGGCCTGGTGCACCTGGGTCCGCCCGTAGGCACCGGTAAGGCCCGGGTTGGTTGGGCCAAACAGCGACAAGGTAGGCACATCGAGCGCTGCGGCCAGGTGGCCCAGGCCGGTATCGACCGCGACGCAGGCCTTGGCGGCAGCGAGCACACGGGCCACGCCTGCCAGGTTCAACTTGGGCAGCACCTGGCAGTTGTTCAAGCCCTGGGCGATGCGCTCGGCCCGGGCCTTTTCCGCCGGGTTGCCCCAGGGCAGGCGCACTTCCAGCCGGCGACGGCCCATGCGCTCGGCAAGCTCGCGCCAATAGGCTTCGGGCCAATGCTTGGTGGCCCAGGTGGTGCCATGCAGAAACACCACATAGGGTGCAGCCGGTGGCAGTTGCAGGCGGTCGAGGTCCAGGCCGTATTGGCCGATCCCTTCCGGCAGGTCATAGGCCAGGGCCATGGCGAACAACTGGCGAACACGCTCCACGGCATGCTGGCCGACGGCAACCGACAGGCGCCGGTCGTAGAAGCGGCTGGCCCAGCCTTCACGGGCGGAATAGCGGTCCAGCCCGGCGATGGGCGCCTTGACATAGCGGGTAAGCCAGGCCGACTTGACCAGGCCCTGGGCATCGATCACCAGGTCGTACTTGCGCGCGCGCAGGCGCTGCTTGAACGCCTTCCATTCGCCGCTGCGCAGCGTCTGCCACAGGTTCTTGCGCCAGCGGCGGATTGCCACCGGGATTATCTGGTCCACGGCCGGGTGCCAGCTGGGGATTTCGGCAAAGCCTTCTTCCACCACCCAGTCGAAGCGGATGCCGGGTATGGCGTGGGCCGCATCGGTGAGCGCCGGCAGGGTATGGATCACATCACCCAGCGACGAGGTCTTGATGATCAGTACCCGCACTTATTCGACCTCGACCACAGCATCGATCAACCCCGGGCCACTCAGGCTGTGCAAGGCCGCGATGACGCTGCCTGGCTGCAGCAGGCGCAGGCAGTTGTAGTGGCCAAACCGGCAGGTGCGGTCGAAACACGGGCTGCACTCGATGCCGGTGCGCACCACTTCCACCTGTTCGGCCAGCGGCGGTGTGAAGCCAGGCGATGTAGACCCGTACACCGCCACCAGCGGGCGGTTGAGGGCAGCTGCCACGTGCATCAGTCCAGAATCGTTGGACACCACGGCCTGGGCACAGGACATCAGGTCGATGGCCTCGGCCAGGGAGGTTTCACCGGCCAGGTTGGACGATTCTTCACGCAAGCCGGGGATTAGCCGGTCACGGATCTGCTCACCCACAGGGTGGTCGTTTTTCGAGCCGAACAGCCATACCTGCCAGCCCTGGCGGATCATCGCGTCGGCGACTGCAGCGTAATGCTCGGCAGGCCAGCGTTTGGCCTCGCCAAACTCGGCACCTGGGCACAGTGCGAGCACCGGGCGGTCCAGCTCCAGCCCGAACTTGGCCAGGGCAGCGTCGCGGCTCTGGGCTTCGATCTGCAAGCTGGGGCGCGGGTAAGGTTGCGGCAGCGCTGCCCCCGGCGGGTAGGCCAGGGCCATGAAACGCTCGATCATCAGCGGGTAGCGGGCCTTGTCCAGCTTGCGCACATCATTCAGCAGGCCAAAGCGCATCTCGCCGCGCCAGCCGGTGCGCTTGGGGATACCGGCAAAGAACGGCACCAGCGCCGACTTGAGCGAATTAGGCAACAGGATGGCCTGGTCGTACTGACCGGCCAATGACTTGCCAATGCGCCGGCGGGTGGCCAGTTCCAGCGCACCATGGCCAAGCGGGAAGCTAAGCGCCTGCCGCACCTCAGGCATGCGCTCGAGGATAGGCCGGCTCCACTCGGGGGCGAGCACATCGATCATGCAGTCGGGGTGCTGCTGTTTCAGGCACTGGAACAGGGTCTGCGCCATTACCATGTCGCCGACCCAGCTGGGGCCAATGATCAGTATTCTCATGCTTAGTCCAGAAACACTCGGGGAGGCTGCAGGCTGCGGTAAGCCTGGCCTCCCCTCTTTATATTCAGGCTATGTGGCGGACAGTGTACCACCCACGTGGGCCATTCGCGGGCAAGCCCGCCTACAGGCGACAGGCCCTTCACGTAAGGCCCAGCTCACCCCATATACGCCGTACCTCACGGCGTTCATCGGCAAACTGCGCCGCGTCGATCACCCCGGCCTGCTTCTGCAAGGCCTGGCGGTGCGAGGCCGAGCGGAACGCCTTGTACACTTCACGCAACAACGCCGCGTCGCTGGCCGGCATCAGGTTCGCCTGCTCCAGCTCTTCCAGGATGCGGATGTTATCGGTCCATCGCAGTATGGCCGCGTGGTCGTGCGACCAGGCCAAAGCGGCGTATTGCACCATAAATTCGATATCGACGATACCGCCCGCATCCTGCTTGATGTCAAAGGGCATGCCGGCATCGAAGGCATTGGCCGCCGTGCCGGCGGCGGTTGCCTTGGTGCCCAGGTTGTCACGCATCTTGGCGCGCATTTCACTCACGTCGATGCGCAGCTTTTCCAGGTCCCGAGGCTGGCCCAGTACCTGGGCACGTACGCCCTCGAAGGCCGCGCCTACCCGCGGGCAACCCACCAGCACCCGGGCGCGTACCAGGGCCTGGTGCTCCCAGGTCCAGGCTTCGTTCTGCTGGTAGCGCTCGAACGCCCCCAGCGAGCTGACCAGCAACCCGGATGCGCCAGAAGGCCGCAGGCGCATGTCCACGTCGTACAGCTGCCCCGAGTTGGTCTGGGTGGTCAGCAGGTGAATGATGCGCTGGCCCAGGCGGGTGAAGAACTGCGCGCTGTCGATAGGTTTGGCGCCGTCGGTTTCCGCTTGCGGGTCACCGTCGTGGATGAACACCAGGTCAAGGTCCGACCCATGACCCAGCTCCAGGCCGCCGACCTTGCCGTAACCAATGATGATGAAGCCCGGGTCGCAGGGGCTGCCGTCGCTGCGCACGGGCTGGCCATGGCGGGCCACAGTCTGCCGCCAGGCCAGGGCCAGCACCTGGTCGAGGATGGCTTCGGCCAGCCAGGTAAGGTAGTCGCTGACTTTCATCAGCGGCAGGTTGCCGCTGATTTCCGAGGCTGCCACGCGCAGGCTGTGGGCCAGCTTGAAGTGGCGCAAGGCCTCCATCTGCTGCTCCAGGTCGTCCTCGGGGATCCGGGTCAGCCTTTCACGCAGCTCGCTGGCCAGCTCTGGCGCCAACGGCGGGCTGAACAGGCGCCCTTCGTTGAGCAGCTCATCGAGCAGCAACGGGTAGCGGGCAATCTGCTCGGCAATCCACGGGCTGGCCGCACACAGCGTCAACAGCCGCCGCAACGCCCCGGGGTTTTCCGTCAACAGCACCAGGTAGGCAGACCGCCGCGCCACGGCTTCGACCAGCGGCAACACCCGCTCCAGCACCAGGTCGGGGTTTTCGTGTTCGATGGCCTGGGCCAGCAGACGCGGGATGAAAGCATCCAGGCGCTCGCGCCCGATACGCTGCATCGAGCGCAACTGCGGGCTGGAGCGCAGTGCCGCCAGGCGGCGCAAGGCTTCAACGGGTTGCCGGAAGCCGGCTTCTTCAAGCTGGCGACCCGCTGCTTCCTCGTCCTGGGCCTGCTCCCACAGCGGCGACCACTCGCCGCCCACCACCAGCTCGCTTACACCGTCCTCGTCATCCGGGTCGGCGATCACCTGCCGGAAGTGCCAGTCGATACGGCCCCGCCAGTGGCTGAGCTGCGCCTGGAAGCCCTGCCAGTCAGCAAACCCGAGCATGTAGGCAACCCGTGCCTGGTCGGTGTCGCTTTCGGGCAGCATCTGCGTCTGGCGGTCGGCAATGGCCTGGATGGCATGCTCGGTATAGCGCAGAAACGCATACCCCTCGCGCAGCTCCGCCACCACAGCGGGCGGCAGGTAGCCCTGCCCCTCCAGCGTTGCCAGCACCTTGAGCAGCGGCCGCTGTTGCAGGCTCAGGTCCCGCCCACCATGGATCAGCTGGAAGGCCTGGGCAATGAACTCCACCTCGCGGATACCACCCGCACCCAGCTTGATGTTGTCGGCCATGCCCTTGCGCCGCACTTCCTGCTGGATCAGCTGTTTCATGGTGCGCAGGGCTTCGATCGCCGAAAAATCCAGGTACCGGCGGTACACGAACGGGCGCAGCATGTCTTGCAACTGCGCACCGGCTGCCTGGTCCCCGGCCACCACCCGCGCCTTGATCATGGCATAACGTTCCCAGTCGCGGCCCTGGTCCTGGTAGTACTGCTCCAGCGCATTGAAACTGAGCACCAGTGCGCCAGACGAGCCGTAGGGGCGCAGGCGCATGTCGACGCGGAACACGAAGCCGTCGACGGTGACAGGGTCCAGCGCCTTGATCAGGCGCTGCCCCAGGCGGGTGAAGAATTCCTGGTTATCCAGCGAACGCTTCACGCCTTCGGTTTCGCCACCCTCGGGGAAGGCGAAAATCAGGTCGATGTCCGACGACAGGTTCAGCTCGCCGGCCCCCAGCTTGCCCATGCCCAACACCACCATGTGCTGCGGCTGGCCACTGCGGTTACCCATGGGCGTGCCGAACTGCTGGCAGTGGCGCGGGTACAGCCACTGGTACGCTTCGTCGATGGCGGCATCGGCCAGGTCGGACAGGTCGCGGCAGGTCTCAGCCAGGTCGGCTTGGCGGGTGATGTCCCGCCAGATGATCCGCAGTTGCTGGCGGTTGCGCTCACGGCGCAGGTTACGCGCCAGTTCTTCTTCTGTTTGCGCCGCCTGGGCTACCTCGGCAACCTGGGCACGCAGCTCGCCGGGCGCGTGGCGCCGGTCCAGCGCGCCCGCGGCCAGCAGGCCGAAGAGCATGGCAGGGTCACGCTGGGCCAGGCCGAGCACGAAATCGCTGGCGGCGGCCACCTGATCGAACTGCTGGCGGTGCAACGGGCTCCAGAGGTTCAGGTCCAGGCCGGGGTGGGCAGCCACGGCATCTTGCAAAAACTGCCCATTGCGCGTGGCCAGTGGCTGCAGGGCAGGTGGCAGATCGGAGGGCAAAGGTAGGCGCATGGTCTATCCTTGATCGGCGTGAAAAGGGAGAGGGAAAGCGGCCAAGGAGACACCGGCCCACGGTTGGACTGTCGTACAAAGGTTGGAAATAGCTGAAATGCCTGTTTTTGTGGCAACAAACATCAAGGACCACCCGTTCGCGACTCACTACCAACCAACATGAACGTTTTTCCTCACAAGCCGAGATGCGACCGAACGTCGCACAGCTGTAGTTTTACTACTACCCATGGCGTGCAAAGGCATGAAATGAGAAAGCAAATGTAGTAAAACTACACGGCGCCGGACGATACCCCGGTATTCCAAGAATTCACGACGTCTGCCCATAAGGCCAGTCGCAATCTCAGGCAATCGATTCTGGTTGCCTTTCCGCCCTGGAGCAAGCCATGCAAGACCTCGATCCAATCGAAACCCAGGAATGGCTGGATGCCCTGGAGTCGGTCCTCGACAAAGAAGGCGAAGACCGCGCTCATTACCTGATGACCCGTATGGGCGAGCTGGCCACCCGTAGTGGCTCTCAGCTGCCGTATGCGATCACCACGCCATACCGCAACACCATCCCTGTCACCCACGAAGCACGCATGCCTGGCGACCTGTTCATGGAACGCCGCATTCGCTCGATGGTGCGTTGGAACGCCCTGGCCATGGTCATGCGCACCAACCTGAAAGACTCGGACCTGGGCGGACACATCTCCAGCTTCGCCTCCAGCGCCACCCTTTACGACATCGGCTTCAACTACTTCTTCCAGGCCCCGACCGAAGAACACGGCGGCGACCTGGTGTTCTTCCAGGGCCACGCCTCGCCAGGCGTCTACGCCCGCGCCTTCATGGAAGGTCGCATCAGCGAAGAACAGATGAACAACTTCCGTCAGGAAGTGGACGGCAACGGCCTGTCCTCGTACCCACACCCCTGGCTGATGCCTGACTTCTGGCAGTTCCCGACCGTATCGATGGGTCTGGGCCCGATCCAGGCCATCTACCAGGCACGCTTCATGAAGTACCTGGAAGCCCGTGGCTTCATCCCGGCCGGCAAGCAGAAAGTCTGGTGCTTCATGGGCGACGGCGAGTGCGACGAGCCGGAATCCCTGGGCGCCATTTCCCTGGCCGGCCGCGAGAAGCTGGACAACCTGATTTTTGTCATCAACTGCAACCTGCAGCGCCTCGACGGCCCTGTGCGCGGCAACGGCAAGATCATCCAGGAACTCGAAGGCGTGTTCCGTGGCGGTGGCTGGAACGTCAACAAGGTCGTCTGGGGCCGTTTCTGGGACCCACTGCTGGCCAAGGACACCAACGGTGCCCTGCAGCGCCGCATGGACGAAGTCATCGACGGCGAGTACCAGAACTACAAGGCCAAAGATGGCGCCTACGTGCGTGAGCACTTCTTCAACACCCCAGAGCTCAAGGCCATGGTCGAAGACCTGTCCGACGACGAGATCTGGAAGCTCAACCGTGGCGGCCACGACCCGTACAAGGTCTACGCGGCGTACCACCAGGCTGTTAACCACAAAGAGCAGCCGACCGTTATCCTGGCCAAGACCATCAAGGGCTACGGCACCGGTGCCGGCGAAGCCAAGAACACCGCGCACAACACCAAGAAGGTCGACGTCGACAGCCTGCGCAAATTCCGCGACCGCTTCGACATCCCGGTCAAGGATGCAGAGCTGGAGAACCTGCCGTTCTTCAAGCCTGAAGAAGGTTCCGCCGAAGCCAAGTACCTGGCCGAGCGCCGCGCAGCCCTGGGCGGTTTCGTGCCGCAGCGCCGCGCCAAGAGCTTCAGCGTGCCTACCCCGCCACTGGAAACGCTGAAAGCGATCCTGGACGGCTCGGGCGACCGCGAAATCTCCACTACCATGGCCTTCGTGCGTATTCTGGCGCAGCTGGTCAAGGACAAGGAAATCGGCCAGCGCATCGTGCCGATCATTCCGGACGAAGCCCGTACCTTCGGTATGGAAGGCATGTTCCGCCAGCTGGGCATCTACTCGTCGGTCGGCCAGCTCTACGAGCCTGTCGACAAAGACCAGGTGATGTTCTACCGCGAAGACAAGAAGGGCCAGATCCTCGAGGAAGGCATCAACGAAGCCGGCGCCATGTCGTCGTTCATCGCTGCCGGTACCTCGTACAGCTGCCACAACCAACCGATGCTACCGTTCTACATCTTCTACTCGATGTTCGGCTTCCAGCGCATTGGCGACCTGGCCTGGGCCGCTGGCGACAGCCGCACCCGTGGCTTCCTGATCGGCGGTACTGCCGGCCGTACCACCCTCAACGGTGAAGGCCTGCAGCACGAAGACGGTCACAGCCACATGATGGCCGGTACCATCCCGAACTGCCGCACCTACGATCCCACCTACGGCTACGAGCTGGCGGTGATCATCCAGGACGGCATGAAGAAGATGACCGAAGAGCAACAGGACATCTTCTACTACATCACCGTGATGAACGAATCCTACCAGCAGCCTGCCATCCCGGCCGGTGCGGAGGAAGGCATCATCAAGGGCATGTACCTGCTGGAAGAAGACACCCGTGACGCCGCACACCATGTGCAGCTGATGGGCTCGGGCACCATCCTGCGCGAAGTGCGCGAGGCAGCGAAGATCCTGCGTGAAGAGTTCAACGTCGGTGCCGACGTGTGGAGCGTCACCAGCTTCAACGAACTGCGCCGTGACGGCCTGGCCGTGGAACGCGCCAACCGCCTCAAGCCTGGCCAGAAGCCACAGCAGACCTACGTCGAGCAGTGCCTGACCGGTCGCAAAGGCCCGGTGATCGCGTCTACCGACTACATGAAGCTGTTCGCCGAGCAGATTCGCCAGTGGGTGCCAAGCAAAGAGTTCAAGGTCCTGGGTACCGACGGTTACGGTCGCAGCGACAGCCGCAAGAAGCTGCGTCACTTCTTTGAAGTCGACCGCCACTTCGTGGTGCTGGCTGCCCTGGAAGCCCTGGCTGACCGCGGCGAGATCGAACCCAAGGTTGTGGCTGACGCCATCGTCAAGTTCGGCATCGACCCGGACAAGCGCAACCCCCTGGACTGCTGAGGAGTATTTTTAAGTGAGCGAACTCATTCGCGTACCTGACATCGGCAGCGGTGAAGGTGAAATCATCGAGCTGTTCGTCAAGGTCGGTGACCGTATCGAGGCCGACCAGAGCCTGCTGACCCTGGAGTCCGACAAGGCCTCCATGGAGATCCCGGCACCGAAGGCTGGTGTGGTCAAGGAACTGAAGGTCAAGCTGGGCGACCGCCTGAAAGAAGGCGACGAGCTGCTGGTACTGGAAGCCGAAGGTGCCGCTGCTGCGGCCCCTGAGGCACCGGCGGCCGAGCAGAAGCCTGCAGCAGAAGCAGCGGCGCCAGCGCCTGCCGCAGAAGCTGCCCCGGCCCCCGCTGCTGCACCGGCTGCGGCCAGCGTGCAGGACATCCACGTGCCGGATATCGGTTCGTCGGGCAAGGCCAAGATCATCGAAGTGCTGGTGAAGGCTGGCGATACCGTCGAAGCCGACCAGTCGCTGATCACCCTGGAGTCCGACAAGGCCTCCATGGAAATCCCGTCCCCCGCCGCTGGCGTGGTGAAGGAAGTCATCGCCAAGCTGGACGATGAGGTTGGCACCGGTGACCTGATCCTCAAGCTGGAAGTGGCTGGCGCCGCGCCGGCTGCTGCTCCAGCCCCTGCGGCTGCGGCGCCGGCCAAGGCCGAGGCTGAACAAGCCCCGGCGGCAAGTGCTCCTGCGCCTGCTGCCCCTGCCGCTGCACCTGCAGCCGCTGCGCCAGCTGCCGGTAGCAACACCAAGGTTCATGCCGGCCCTGCCGTGCGCCAGCTGGCCCGTGAATTCGGTGTCGAGCTGGGCGCAGTGGCGGCCAGCGGCCCACACGGTCGTATCCTGAAAGAAGACGTGCAGGTTTACGTCAAGGCCATGATGCAGAAGGCCAAGGAAGCACCTGCAGCTGCCGGTGCCACCGGTGGCGCAGGCATCCCGCCGATCCCTGCCGTGGACTTCAGCAAGTTTGGTGAAGTGGAAGAAGTGGCCCTGACCCGCCTGATGCAGGTCGGTGCTGCCAACTTGCACCGCAGCTGGCTGAACGTGCCGCACGTCACCCAGTTCGATTCTGCCGACATCACCGAGCTGGAAGCCTTCCGCGTGGCGCAGAAGGCTGTGGCCGAGAAAGCAGGCGTCAAGCTGACCGTGCTGCCGTTGCTGCTCAAGGCCTGCGCCTTCCTGCTCAAGGAACTGCCAGACTTCAACAGCTCGCTGGCCCCAAGCGGCAAGGCGATCATCCGCAAGAAGTACGTCAACGTCGGTTTCGCCGTGGACACCCCGGATGGCCTGCTGGTACCGGTGATCAAGAACGTCGACCAGAAGAACTTGCTGCAACTGGCTGCCGAAGCCGCGGCGCTGGCCGAAAAAGCCCGCACCAAGAAGCTGTCGGCTGACGAGATGCAGGGCGCCTGCTTCACCATCTCCAGCCTCGGCCACATTGGCGGCACCGGCTTCACGCCGATCGTCAACGCACCGGAAGTTGCAATCCTGGGGGTCTCGAAAGCCACCATGCAGCCGGTGTGGGATGGCAAGGCCTTCCAGCCCAAGCTGATGCTGCCGCTGTCGCTGTCCTACGATCACCGTGTGATCAATGGCGCTGCCGCCGCGCGCTTCACCAAGCGTCTGGGCGATGTGCTGGGCGACATCCGCACCCTGCTGCTGTAACGCTGCACACTGCCCCTCCTGGCGAGGGGCAGGACTTTTTTCGAGCTGCCACGCTCGTACCTCAACCCCGTCGTTTGGCGGGGCTTTTTTTGTCCGTCAAAAAACCCAAGGCGATCTAACTTTCCCGCTCACCCCGCCGATAACCATTACACACCCTCAAACATGGCCGCTTGCCAGCCATAGGGACATGATGCAACCTTGCCAGATTCGACGTGGTCCAACGGGCGCGTTCCCTCTTCAAGCGAGTCTTCGATGAAAAGCCAAACCGATGCCGCCAGCCGTGTGGCGGCCGAGGTCGTCACGCCGTTACCCGTGCCGTCGCGGCTGGGTATGCTGCGGTTCGAAAGGCTCAACGAAGCAAGCTGGTCGCTGCTGTACCTGGACCCGGCCTGCGAGCGCCAGTTTGGCCTGCACGCCGGCGATTTGTGCGCCCTGGTGGATGCCCCCTACGCCAGCCTGATGGAGCCTGAGGCCCGCTACCGGCTGCACGACGACATTCAACTGCAATTGGCCCAACGTGCCTATTACCGGGTGCGCTACACCCTGCATACACCAAGCGCCTCACTGCGCATGCTGGAAGTGGGCGAAGGCTACAAGCAACACAACCGCCAGTTGCTGCGCGGCTACCTGAGCGTGCTGGACGACCACCCCGAAGACACCGGCGAGACCGCCAGTGAGCTTGAGTCGCGCAACAACCGCCTGCAACTGGCCCTGCAACTGAACCAGCGTGCCCAGCAGGAACAACTGGAGCACCTGGAGCGGGTGCGCAGCCAGCAGGACCTCATCCTGCGCCTGGCACGCCAGCGGTACAGCGCCGAAAACTCACTGCTCGAAGCCGCCGAATTGATCACCCGCAGTGCCTGCGAAATCTACAAGATCGACTGCGCTGGCATCTGGCACCTGGAAGACCAGCGCCTCGAACCCATCACCGCTTGGTACAGCGACGTGCAGGCCTACCGCCAGCCCGAAGCCATTGACGCCAGCCGCTTCCCCGACTACCTGGACGCCCTGCACGCCAGCCGGGCCATCGACGCCCACAATGCCGGCCACGACCCCCGCACACGCGCCCTGTTGCAAAGCATGGGCCCCGGCAACAAGGCGATGCTCGACGCCAGTATCCGCGTCGACGGCCAGGTGGTAGGCGTGCTGTGCCTTGAGCAGACCGGGCAGACGCGCGCCTGGCAGTCAGACGAAATTGCCTTTGCAGGCGAGCTGGCCGACCAGTTCGCCCAGGTGATCACCAACCACAACCGCCGTGCCGCCACCAGCGCGCTGCACCTGTTCCAGCGAGCGGTGGAACAAAGTGCCAGTGCCTTCCTGCTGGTGAACCGCGATGGCCAGGTGGAATATGTAAACCCGAGTTTCACCGCCATTACCCAGTACAGCACCGATGAAGTCCAGGGCCACCACCTGGGTGAGTTGCCCGCGCTGGAAAACCTCAACGAACTGCTGTTCGATTCCCCTTCCAGCCTGGCCATGGGCAACAGCTGGCAGGGCGAATTCAAAAGCCGGCGCAAGAACCTGGAGCCCTACTGGGGCCAGTTGTCGATCTCCAAGGTGTACGGCGACAACCGCGAGCTGACCCACTACATCGGCATCTACGAAGACGTCACCCAGACCAAGCTGGCGCAGCAGCGCATCGAGCGGCTGGCCTACACCGACAACCTGACCAACCTGGGTAACCGCCCTGCCTTCATCCGCAGCCTGGACGAATGCTTCGCCCGCGACGTGCAAAACGCCATGTGCCTGTTGTTGGTAGACATCGACAACTTCAAGCGCATCAACGACAGCCTGGGCCACCACACCGGCGACAAGCTGCTGATCAGCCTGGCCAGGCGCTTGCGCAACAGCCTGCACGCCGGCGGCATCCTGGCGCGCTTCGCCAGTAACGAGTTCGCCGTGCTGCTCGACGACACCAGCCTGGAAGCGGGCCAGAGCGTGGCGCAGCAGTTGCTGCATACCCTCGACAAACCGATGTTCGTCGACAACCAGTTGATCAACGTCACTGCCTCGGTGGGCCTGGCCAGTGCGCCGCAGCACGGCGCCGACCCCACCAGCCTGATGAAGAACGCAGGCCTTGCCCTGCACAAGGCCAAGGCCAACGGCAAGCACCAGGTGCAGGTGTTCACCGAAGTGCTCAATGCCGAAGCCAGCTACAAGCTGTTCGTCGAGAACAACCTGCGCCGCGCGCTGACCCAGAACGAGCTGGAGGTGTTCTACCAGCCCAAGCTGTGCCTGCGCAGTGGCCGGCTGTTGGGCCTGGAAGCCTTGCTGCGCTGGAACCACCCCGAGCGCGGCATGATCCGCCCGGACCAGTTCATCAGCGTGGCCGAAGAAACCGGCCTGATCATCCCCATCGGCAAATGGGTGGTGCGCCAATCATGCCGCATGAGCAAGGCGTTGCGCGAAGCCGGCCTGGGCAACCTGCATGTGGCCATCAACCTGTCGCCCAAGCAGTTCTCCGACCCGGACCTGGTGGCCTCGATCAGCAGCATCATTCGCGAGGAGGGGCTGCCGGCGCACCTGCTGGAACTGGAACTGACCGAAGGGCTGCTGCTGGAGGCCAGCGACGACACGCACCGCCAGCTGGATGAACTGAAAGCCCTGGGCCTGACCCTGGCCATGGACGACTTTGGCACAGGCTACTCCTCGCTGAGCTACCTGAAGAAGTTTCCGATCGACATCCTCAAGATCGACCGCAGCTTCATCAATGATATCCCGGACAACCAGGACGACATGGAAATCACCTCGGCGGTGGTGGCCATGGCGCACAACCTGAAGCTGAAAGTGGTGGCAGAGGGCATCGAGACACCCGCCCAGCTGGCGTTCCTGCGCCGCCACCGCTGCGACATTGGCCAGGGTTACCTGTTCGACCGGCCGATCCCAGGGCGCGAGCTTGCCGAGCGATTGAAGCGTTACCCACGCGGGCCGATGGCCTGACAGCAGCATAAACCTCGGGCACTATAGTGCCCATGAGGGCCTATTAACTCACAAGCCCACCAAGTATTTCGAATACTGTGAAAGGCCTGTGGGAGCGGGTTTACCCGCGAATGCCCCAGCACCTATCCAACTGAAAAAACACAGAGGAACGGCCATGGTCCTGCGTTCGGAAATCCTGGTGAACAAAAACGTCATGCCTACCGCGGAACAGGCCCTGCCTGGCCGCGAAACGCCAATGAGCCTGCCCGAATTCCACTACGTGTTCGAAGGCACCCCGCTACTCGGCCCCTTCTTCGAAGGCGCTATCGACTTCGCCATCTTCGGCCTGGGCTGCTTCTGGGGCGCAGAGCGCCGCTTTTGGCAGCGTGAAGGTGTGGTCAGCACGGTGGTTGGCTACGCTGGCGGTTTCACCCCGAACCCTACCTACGAAGAAGTCTGCTCGGGCCTGACCGGCCATACCGAAGTGGTGCTGGTGGTGTTCGACAAGGACAAGGTCAGCTACCGCGAGCTGCTGGCCATGTTCTGGGAACTGCACAACCCGACCCAAGGCATGCGCCAGGGCAACGATGTCGGTACCCAGTACCGCTCGGCCATCTACTGCACCAGCCCGGAACAGCTGGAACAGGCCAAGGCCAGCCGCGACGCCTTCCAGGCCGAGCTGAGCAAGGCAGGCTTCGGCGAAATCACCACTGAAATCGACCAGGCACCGACGGTGTACTTCGCCGAGGCCTATCACCAGCAGTACCTGGCCAAGAACCCCCAGGGCTACTGCGGTATCGGCGGTACCGGCGTGTGCCTGCCGCCTAGCCTGCAGGGTAATTGAAGCATGAGCACGATGACCCTGTTTCACGCCCCCTTGTCGCCATTCGTGCGCAAGGTCATGGTGGTGTTGCACGAAACCGGCCAGCTGCAGCGTGTGCAACTGCACACGGTGAATATCAGCCCGGTGAGCGGCGATGCGCAGCTCAACCAGGGCAACCCGATCGGCAAGATCCCGGCCCTGCGCCTGGATGACGGCACCGTGCTGCATGACAGCCGGGTCATCTGCGAATACCTTGACCAGCAGCACGTGGGCCAGCCACTGCTACCCCGGGAGGGCTCTGCCCGCTGGCGGCGCATGACGCTGGCGTCCCAGGCCGATGCAATCATGGATGCGGCTGTTTCCAGCCGCTACGAAAGCTTCTTGCGGCCTGAAGACAAGCGTTGGGGCGGGTGGCTGGAGGCTCAGGCCGAAAAAATCCGTCGTAGCCTCGCCAACCTGGAGCAGGAGCACCTGGCTGAGCTGGCATCCGGGTTCGACCTGGCAGCCATTGGCCTGGCGTGTGCACTGGGGTATCTGGACCTGCGCCAGCCCGAGTTTGGCTGGCGGGAGCGTCAGCCAGGGTTGGCGGCGTGGTATGCCGAGGTGAGCCTGCGGCCGTCCATGGTAGCGACCGCTCCAGTGGCGTGAGCGGACTCATCGCGGGTTTACCCGCGATGGCCCCAGCCCATTTCAAGCTGCAAACCTGAACCTAGTCAGCAACCCGGCTTGCCCGCCGTGTATTTCTTCGCCGGGTTGACTGCAGCCTTGAACTCGCGCAGGGCCTTGGCGCCCACCAGCAGCGGGTAATTGAAGTGGCTGCGGTCCACAAGGTTGACCTCGACCGTACGCTTCACATCGCCCAGGCAAAGCTCAAGGTCAACCACCGGCCGTTTGGTCGCCTCGGGCGCATCCCCTTCATCGTCCTCTTCGGCGCGCGCCTTGATCTTGCTGATGCGCGAGACCTTGTGCTCGTACACCTTGCCGTCCGCATCCTGGGTGGCAAGGCGGAAACGCACCCACTCCTCGCCGTCACGGGTGAAGCGTTCGATGTCCTTTGCCGACAACGACGCCGTGTAGGCACCGGTGTCCATCTTGGCTTTCAGCGTTTCACCGATCTCCGGCAGTGCGATGTTTTCATAACGTCCATACACGGTAGGCTCGGCGGCCATCACCGGTAGCGCCAACACTGACAGCAGGGCAAACAGTGGTTTCACAGGCAAGCTTCCTTGAGAGGGGTCGGTGCTTAGACTGCACCGGCAGAAGAGGTTCGCTGTCACAAGCCTAACCAACATAATGTGAAACATTTGTCTTCATCGCAGCGCATTGGACATTTGGCGTAGGCCAACGCCCTGCTTATCATTGCCAACAGTTTTCATCCCACAACAAGAGTTTCCTTATGCGTCGCCTGCTGACCGGCATTCTCACTACCACCCTGCTGCTGCTCAACACCCTGGTGTTGATCGGCCCGCTGCTGGTATTCGCCCTGATCAAACTGGTGCTGCCAGGGCGTGGCCGCGACTACGCCTCATGGGCAGTGATGTGGGTGGCCGAAACCTGGTCGGAAATCGACAAAGCCATCTTCGCCCTGTGCATCCCTACCCAGTGGGACATTCGCGGTGTCGAAAGCCTGCGCAAAGACACTTCGTACCTGGCGGTGAGCAACCACCAAAGCTGGGTAGACATCCCCGCACTGATCGAAAGCCTCAATCGCCGCACGCCGTTCTTCAAATTCTTCCTGAAAAAAGAGCTGATCTGGGTGCCGCTGCTGGGCCTGGCCTGGTGGGGCCTGGACTACCCCTTCATGAAGCGTTACAGCAAGGCGTTTCTGGAGAAGCACCCCGAGCTCAAGGGTAAGGACCTGGAAATCACCAAGGCCGCCTGTGAGCTGTTCCGCCGCCAACCAGTGACCGTGGTCAATTACCTAGAAGGTACCCGCTTCACCGAAGCCAAGCGGTTGGAACAGCAATCGCCCTATCGTCACCTGCTCAAGCCCAAGGCCGGCGGTGTGGCCTTCGTGCTGGCTGCATTGGGCGAGCAGCTGGATGCCCTGCTTGACGTCACCATCGTGTACCCCGGCAACAAGGCGCCAGGGTTCTGGGACCTGCTCAATGGCAGTGTCAGCCGGGTGATCATTGATATTCAGGTACGCGAACTGGACCCCGCGCTGTGGGCGGGAGATTACGAGAATGATCCGGAGTTTCGCCAGACTGTGCAGGCCTGGGTGAACCGGTTGTGGGTGGAGAAGGATCAGCGGATCGAGCAGCTGCGCGGGGAGATGGGCTGAGCTTTTTGGCCGAAGTGGCCTGTCGCTTGCAAGCCGGCTTCTACATCGACGGCAGGCAAAGAAGCCACGGAGGGTGCCAGTGGCTCCACCGGCTGCACCTGATAATTCTGATAGTTGCGCACAGCCTGTGCTGAGGCAAAGACTAGAGCGACAGTTCTTAGTCGAGGGCCTGCCATTGAGAATTACCGCCTCTGCGTATAGCCCATACGAGTGCATTACCAGTCAGGTAGTGTGAGGTGGTCCTCGGAGGTGCGACACTTGACTAAACGCGCCCGAAGCCAGCGCCTTGAATGCAGTAAGCAGGTCGTTGGGAGAGATCGGGGTAGCTTGGGCGGGTTCAAAATTACCTTGCTGCCAGGGCTGGTGCGCGCTAGTCCTATTACATCCCGGGCTCCGCCCACCGTTTGTTAAGGCGTGATGTGCAACTCGCCGCCCGAGGTTTTATTGCGCCTCGGGCACCAGCACCTTGGCGTGCAGTTGAGGGCCAGGAGGGTCGAAACGGCCGCCTCCTTATCGGGCCCATTAAAAGCCGAGGCCAGCCTGTTATTTTTGCCAGTATCCGAGACTAATGAACGGTCCCACACTAAATATAAGAAGAGTAGCATTTAGGCAAACGGTAAGGGGTATTCAATGATTGCTAAGACAGGAGTAAACACCTCTGACCCTGTCAAGAGGTATCTCAAGGCCTCGACGCCGGGCCAAACCACGGTAGTTGCAGGGCTTTCTTACACTCCCTATGGGCACCGTCTTTCATCAGCCCTTGCTTTAATTGGCTTCAATGGGGAATATCTAAATAGCCTGACGCACCAATATCTGTTGGGATCTGGCCGTCGGGTCTATGCCCCTGCATTGATGAGGTTTTTGTCCCCCGATGTGAAAAGCCCATTTCACGAGGGTGGGATCAACGCCTACGCATATTGTGCTGGCGATCCAGTGAACCGCATTGATCCTAGCGGACAGAGCTGGCTCAGCCCGATTAAAGGAATAGGAAATCTATTGGGTCTCAGAAGACGACCACAGCGTCTTGCAACTCAACGGGCACATAGATCGACGGCAGCGCTGGCTACTCCCAATGCAGAAACTTCAGCTCGCAGCATCAGCGAACCAAACTTAAATCTGAGCACCCTTGAACCCACGGTCACGCGTGAGTTACTCCCCTCGCCCCCAACATATATTGAGGCTTACAAACGTATACCACTTAGTACACGACAAGAGATAATCGCCAACAAGGCCAAGATCAAGGACCTCCTACTTGACGTCGAGATTTCCGGACACATGAACAGTAGAGACCATCGCCAGTATGTTGCTGAACTTGACGAAGCATTGCGCATTAGGGATCAGCTTTGGAACAGGCCCATAAACGTAGACCTCCCTAGCTATGACGAATTATTTCCTGCCAGCTTAGTTAATGAAATTAGATCTTCGAATACATAGGATAACGGGAAGGTCTGGCACTTCACACGGCCGGTTAGGGCTTACCATGAAATGACGATGGTTATGATAAAGCCCCTCATTTTGAGGGGCTCTTTTTAGGCGACATCTATTACGCCGCGCCCCACATCTTATGCGGGTCAATCACAAACTTCTTCGGCACCCCTGCATCAAACTCGCCATACCCTTCCGGCGCCTGATCCAGGTTGATCACCTGCACGCCTACCACTTCGGCGATATTGATGCGGTCCCACATGATCGCCTGCATCAGCTGACGGTTGTACTTCATGGTTGGGGTTTGACCGGTATGGAAGCTGTGCGACTTGGCCCAGCCCAGGCCGAAGCGGATGCTCAGTGCGCCGATCTTGGCGGCGGCATCCACCGCACCCGGGTCTTCCGTCACGTACAGGCCGGGGATACCGATCTGGCCGGCAACACGGGTGACCTGCATCAGCGAGTTGAGCACCGTGGCCGGGGCTTCATGCTTGGCGCCTTCATGGCCATGGCCGCGGGCTTCGAAGCCAACGGCATCGACAGCGCAATCCACTTCTGGCTCGCCGAGGATGTCGACGATCTGTTCGTGCAGCGGGGTGTCCTTGGACAGGTCGACCACTTCGAAGCCTTGGGACTTGGCGTGGGCCAGGCGAGCCGGGTTAAGGTCGCCGACGATGACGCAGGCAGCGCCCAGCAGGCGGGCCGAAGCAGCGGCAGCCAGGCCGACCGGGCCAGCGCCCGCGACGTAAACGGTGCTGCCAGGGCCAACGCCCGCAGTCACGGCACCGTGGTAGCCGGTTGGCAGGATGTCGGACAGGCAGGTCAGGTCACGGATTTTCTCCATGGCCTTGTCGCGCTCAGGCAGTTTCAGCAGGTTGAAGTCGGCGTATGGCACCAGCACGTACTCGGCCTGGCCGCCGGTCCAGTCGCCCATGTCTACATAGCCATAGGCACCACCGGCACGGGCCGGGTTGACAGTGAGGCAGACACCGGTGTGCATTTCTTTGCAGGAGCGGCAACGGCCGCAGGCCACGTTGAACGGTACCGATACCAGGTCGCCGATCTGCATGCGCTCGACGTCGCTGCCCTTCTCGACGATTTCACCGGTGATTTCGTGGCCCAGCACCAGGCCGACCTGGGCAGTGGTGCGGCCGCGGACCATGTGCTGGTCAGAGCCGCAGATGTTGGTGGAAACCACCTTGAGGATCACGCCGTGCTCGATTTTCTTGCCGCGCGGATCTTGCATCTTGGGGTAGTCGATCTTTTGTACTTCGACCTTGCCAGCGCCGAGATACACCACTCCACGGTTACCAGACATGCTCTTACCTCGCTTGATTTGTATTTATGCAGCGGTGGTTGAACGCGCCGCCATCCATGGGCGGCATGTGTTACTGGATGCAGGGAATTGTGGGCTTGATAGATGACCTCGCCGTGACTAAATGCGACAGGGGGTTATCTGTTTACGGCAAAGGACCATGGTTGTTCTGAGCCTCGGCGTGGCCAGCCACCGGTATTTCTGACAGGTGCCGGGCTGGCCCCTTCCACTGTAGGATCACGTGAAGCCCTCAAGCAAACGGTGAACGGTCATGAACGCGCACAACAGCTTTCTGTTTTATAATTTCACCCAGCTATCGGTGATAAAAACACCTTCCACGACCACCCGCTTGCTTCGAGCTGGGCTGAATCACCTAGCAGAACGAAACAACCACGGCAAGCGTTTGCTCTGCGCGCAGGACAAGGCCGGTTCACTGCTTCTGACAGCGGACCGGCACGGGCAAACAGATCATAATACGTTCACTGCCTACGGCCACGACGAAGCCGAAAGAGCACGAACTTCCGTCATTGGCTTCAATGGCGAGTTCCATGACACCGCGCTGGAAGGCTACCTGCTGGGGAATGGCCACCGGTTATACTGCCCCGGCATCATGCGCTTTTACAGTGCAGACGCGCTCAGTCCTTTTAACGCCGGTGGACTCAATGCCTATGCCTATTGCAGCGGTGATCCGATTGGCAAGATTGACCCGAGCGGGCAAGCGCCGTTTATTTTCAAGCCAGTTACTAGATTCTACAGCTGGCTATCAAAGAGACTGAATGCCAGGAGGCCTAACGTGCCTTCAGAGAGCCCTAACGTGCCTTCAGAAGCACTACCTCCACCGAGCCAAAAAAAACTCACGGGAGTTTACTATCAGATTAAATCAACTGATGAGCGTGTATTGGAAACCATATCCTATCATAATAACGGCATTACCAATATATATGCTAAGCCGGTCACCTCTGCGCCTCGAAAGCTAAATCCAATTCAGCTAGAAAGGCAGCAAGAGCGTGCTGATATTCTCATGGAAAGAGAGTGGGCAAGGCGCAGTTCGGTCGAGTCGGGAATTTTTGTGGATTCGGACTCAACAATCGACCTTCATACAAAGGTAGTAAGAGATCAACTTACTCAATTACAAAAGGTCCAGCGATCTGCACTGCACGAACTAAAATCGCGGCACCCCCTCAGGGCCTCCGTGAATGAAGCAAGCTTCATGCTCGTGGACGCCAGAAATGAGTCAGCGACCGTAATGCAGGACTTTTCCGATCTGCTTCACCGTCACGCACGGGTTCGAAGACAGTAGTTCTTCCTATTCAGCAGCGGATACCAACTCGCACGGGTGGTAGAATGAGGCACCCTCAAAGCACCACCGTCCGATTGGCATTCAAAAACACCCGCTTTTCGATGTGATACCCCACCGCCCTCGCCAGCGTCAGGCATTCGATGTCACGCCCCTTGGCGATCAGGTCTTCGGGGTAATGGCTGTGGTCCACCACTTCGACGCCCTGGGCGATGATCGGCCCTTCGTCCAGGTCATTGTTGATGTAGTGCGCGGTGGCACCGACCATCTTCACACCCTTGTTGTACGCCTGGTGATAAGGCTTGGCGCCTTTGAACCCAGGCAACAGCGAGTGGTGGATGTTGATTGCCCAGCCGTCCAGGCGCCGGCACAACTCGGGCGACAGCACTTGCATGTAACGGGCAAGAATCACCAGCTCGGCACCCGTGTCCTCGATCACCTGCAGCACCTTGCGCTCTTGCCCGGGCTTGTCCTTGGGGTCGAGGGCAAAGTGGTAGTAAGGGATCTTGTGCCAGTGGGCCAATGGCTCCAGGTCGGGGTGGTTGGACACCACCGCCACCACGTCCATGGCCAGCTGGCCAATGCGCTGACGATACAGCAGGTCATTCAGGCAGTGGTCGGCCTTGGACACCATGATCACCACCTTGGGGCGGTGGTTGGGCGCGGTCAGCTCGAAGGCCATGCCAAAAGCCTGGCTGCGTTCGGCCAGGCCTGCACGCAGGCCGTGTTCGTCAAAACCGTCCGGTACGCGAAACTCCACGCGGATGAAGAACCGCCCTGACAACCGGTCGTCGAAGGAGTGGTGCTCCGTGACGTAGCAGCGTTGCTCGAAGAGATAACGCGTCACCACGTCGACGGTACCGAGCATGCTCGGGCAGTCGGCGGTAAGAATCCAGGTATCCGGTGCCCGACTCATGGTGTTTCTCCTTAGGCCTCGATGGCCAGACCGTACTCAGCCGATGCGTCCTGCAGCCACAACCACCAGTAGTCCGAGAAGCTGCGGCGGATCACCAGTTCCCAGGTGTCTTCGGCCGTACGGCGGATCACCAGTTGCGACTTGGCGAACACGGTGCCCACAGCCTTGCCGACCGGGAAGTTGTTCGGGTGTACGTCGTAGCTGGTGGACTTCATCAGCACTTCGCGCACGTTCGGGCCGCGCAGCTCCAGCAGGCTCTGCCCACCGCTGACGTTGACCACCTGGATGTGCTGGCCTTCAAGGGCAGCACGCAGCTTTTGCTCCACCGCCAGCTCCTGGCCGCCGGGTACGATCAGCAGCCACTCATCCGGCCCCACCCACTGCAGCGACATGTCGTTGCTGGCGACCACGGTCAGCGCGACCGGCAGCTCGAGGCCCAGGGCCTTGTGCACGCCAGCGGCGAATTCCGGGTTATGGCCGTCACCGCGCAGGGTGAGGTGGCCGAGGAACTTGCGTTCACGCAGGATCACGCCTGCGTTGTTGCGGCCCTTGCCCACCAGGCTGGCCAGGTCGGCATGGTGCAGCGGCGACTGGGCCTTGGCCTCGGCGCCGGGGTTTTGCTGGAAGACGTTGATAGCGCTCATTTCTTACCTGCCTTGAATTCTGTAGGTCGCATACGGTGCCATGGCGAGTGGTGCATCCTGTAGGAGCGGGTTTACCCACTCCTACAGGGACCTCATTACCCGCCCGGCACCGTTTGCCATCCGGGGACTTAGACGTTCTGCCGCTCACCCTTCGGATCGAAGAACACCGAAGACACGATTTCCGCCTCGATCACGCTGCCGTCAGCCTGCGGCGAGTAAACCCGCTCGCCCATGCGCTTGAGGCCGCCCTTGACCACGCCCATGGCAAACGAATAGCCCAGGGAGTTGGCGGCATAGCTGGAGGTCACGTGGCCGACCATGTCCATCGGAATGGCTTGCTTGGGGTCGAACACCAGTTGCGCGCCTTCAGGCAGCCACTTGGTGGGGTCGATCGGCTTCAGGCCTACCAGCTGCTTGCGGTTCTCGCGCACGCAGTCTTCACGGTTCATGCCACGCAGGCCGATCCACGAGAACGGCTTGTTGCGGCCCACGCACCAGCTCATGTTCAGGTCGTCCGGGTTCATCGAACCATCGGTATCCTGGCCCACGATGATGAAGCCCTTCTCGGCGCGCAGCACGTGCATGGTTTCGGTGCCATACGGGGTCAGGTTGTACTTCTTGCCAGCCTCGATGATCTGCTCGAGTACGCCCATGGCGTAGTTGGCCTGTACGTTGACCTCGTAGGAAAGCTCACCGGTGAACGAAATACGGAACACCCGCGCCGGTACCCCACCCACGTTGCCTTCCTTCCAGGTCATGAACGGGAAGGCTTCCTTGTCCATGTCGATGTCGGTGAGTTCGCTCAACAGCTTGCGGCTGTTGGGGCCGGACAAGGTCATGGTGGCCCAGTGGTCGGTGACCGAGGTGAAGTACACCTTCAGCTCAGGCCATTCGGTCTGGTGGTACAGCTCCATCCACTGCAGCACACGTGCAGCGCCGCCCGTGGTGGTGGTCATGATGAAATGGTTGTCGCCAACGCAGGCGGTTACGCCGTCGTCGAACACCATGCCATCTTCCTTGCACATCAGGCCGTAGCGGGCCTTGCCCACATCGAGCTTGGTCCAGGCGTTGGTGTAGATGCGGTTGAGGAACTCACGGGCATCCGGCCCCTGGATGTCGATCTTGCCCAGGGTCGAGGCGTCCAGCAAACCGACGCTGTCACGCACGGCCTTGCACTCACGCGCAACGGCGGCATGGATGTCTTCGCCGGCCTTGGGGAAGTACCACGGGCGTTTCCACTGGCCCACGTCCTCGAACTCGGCGCCGTTCTTCACGTGCCAGGCATGCAGGGCAGTGAAGCGTACCGGTTCGAACAGGTGACCACAGTGCCGGCCCGCTACCGCACCGAAGGTAACCGGCGTGTAGTTGGGGCGGAACATGGTGGTGCCCATTTCCGGGATGGTGATGCCCATCGAACGGGCGGCGATGGCCAGGCCGTTGATGTTGCCCAGTTTGCCCTGGTCGGTACCGAAGCCCAGTGCGGTGTAACGCTTGACGTGCTCGACCGACTCGAAGCCCTCGCGGGTGGCCAGCTCAATGGCCGCAGCGGTGACGTCGTTCTGCTGGTCGACGAACTGCTTGGGTGCGCGGGCAGTGCCCTTGTCGTGCGGCACCTGGAACAGCGCCACAGTGGCGTCTTCCTTGCGCGACACGGTTTTTGGCAGGGTGCCGACGGTGGCTTTGAAACCGGCTTCGGTGGCTGCGCGCACGCCGCCCTCAAAGCCATCGGCAATGGCGTCACCCAGCGGGTATACACCGTTGATGCCGCCCACGCATTCACGTTTCTGCGGGGCCTTGCCCGGCACGAAGCCCAGAATGTCGTCACGCCATACCGGGCGACCGCCCAGGTGCGAAGCCAGGTGAACCACCGGGCTGTAGCCGCCGGAAGTGGCGATCAGGTCGCACTCAAGGGTTTCGCCTGGGCTGGTGACCTTGTGTGCCTGCACATCGATGGCTGCCACGCGGGCACCGGTAACATGCTTGCTGCCCTTGGCCTCGATCACGGCGCTGGAGGTAAGAATGCGGATACCCTTGGCACGTGCTTCTTCCACCAGCGAGCCACGCGGGTTGTGGCGCGCATCGGCGATGGCCACTACCTGCAGGCCGGCGTCGTGCCAGTCCAGCGCGGTACGGTAAGCGTGGTCGTTGTTGGTCGACAGCACCAGCTTGCGGCCCGGTGCCACGCCGTAGCGACGCACGTAGGTAGACACGGCACCGGCCAGCATGTTGCCCGGCACGTCGTTGTTGCCATAGACCAGCGGGCGTTCGTGGGCACCGGTCGCCAGCACGACACGCTTGGCGCGTACGCGGTGCACGCGGTGGCGTACCTGGCCGATCGGCGCACGGTCACCCAGGTGGTCGGTGAGGCGCTCGTGAATGGTCAGGAAGTTATGGTCGTGGTAGCCGTTGACCGTGGCGCGTGGCAGCAGGGTCACTTCCGGCAGGCCTTCGAGCTCTTTCACCACCGCACTGACCCACTCGGCAGCCGGTTTGCCGTCGAGGGTTTCACGGGTGTCGAGCAGGCTGCCGCCGAACTCTTCCTGTTCGTCAGCCAGGATCACCCGGGCACCACTGCGCGCAGCGGCCAGGGCAGCGGCCAGGCCAGCAGGGCCGGCACCCACGATCAGCACGTCGCAGTGCTGGTTCATGTAGTCGTAGCTGTCCGGGTCGTTCTGCAGCGGTGCACGGCCCAGGCCGGCAGCCTTGCGGATGTACTTCTCGTAGGTCATCCAGAACGACTTGGGGTACATGAAGGTTTTGTAGTAGAAGCCCGGCGGCATCATGCTGCCGCCTACCTTGCCAAGGATGCCCATGACGTCGTTGTTGACGTTCGGCCAGCCGTTGGTGCTGGTGGCAACCAGGCCCGAATACAGGGCCTGCTGGGTAGCACGCACGTTGGGGATCTGGGTGGCTTCGCTGGAGCCGATTTGCAGGATGGCGTTCGGCTCTTCGGTACCTGCCGCGATGATGCCGCGGGGGCGCGAGTACTTGAAGCTGCGGCCGACGATGTCAACGCCGTTGGCCAGCAGTGCGGCCGCCAGGCTGTCGCCGGCATAGCCCTGGTAGGTCTTGCCATTGAAGGTGAAGTTCAACACCTTGCTGCGGTCGATGCGGCCGCCGCTGGCGAGGCGATAGGTCTGGCTCATACGTTGACTCCCCGTTCGTTTACAGCAGCCGAGCGCTCAGGCGTGTGTTCACGGGCGCTGACCTGCGGCTTCTCGCCAATCTTGTAGGTTTCCAGAATCTCGTAGGTCTCGGTGTTGCGGGTGACGTTGAAGTACTGACGGCAGCCGGCAACGTGGTCCCACAGCTCGTGGTGGATACCGCGCGGGTTGTCACGGTAGAACATGTACGTGCCCCACTCCTCGTCGGAGCAGGCGCTGGGGTCCAGCGGGCGGGCGATGTGCGCCTGGCCAGAGGCGTGGAACTCTTCTTCGGAGCGCAGCTCGCCGCAGTGGGGACAGAAAATATGCAACATGACGGTGTCTCCGGTTAGTGGGCGACGGCGGCAGCGCCGTGTTCGTCGATCAGTGCGCCGTTGTAGAAACGGTCCATGGAGAACGGCGCAGCCAGTGGGTGCATTTCGCCCTTGGCCAGGCTCGCAGCGAAGACGTTGCCCGAACCCGGGGTCGCCTTGAAGCCGCCAGTACCCCAACCGCAGTTGAAGAACATGTTCTTGACCGGTGTTTTGGTGATGATCGGGCAGGCGTCCGGCGAGGTGTCGACGATGCCGCCCCACTGGCGGTTCATGCGCACGCGGGACAGGTTGGGGAACATCTCGACGATGGCCTGCAGGGTGTGCTCGATCACCGGGTACGAGCCGCGCTGGCCGTAGCCGACCCAGCTGTCGATACCGGCACCGATCACCAGGTCGCCCTTGTCGGACTGGCTGATGTAGCCGTGTACGGCGTTGGACATGATCACGCTGTCGATGATCGGCTTGATCGGCTCGGATACCAGGGCTTGCAGCGGGTGCGATTCCAGCGGCAGGCGGAAGCCGGCCAGCTTGGCCATGTGCCCGGAGTTACCGGCGGTGACCACACCGACGCGCTTGGCGCCGATGAAACCTTTGTTGGTTTCAACGCCAATGACCGCGCCGTTTTCCTTGCGGAAACCTGTCACTTCGGTCTGCTGGATCAGGTCCACGCCCAGGGCGTCTGCTGCGCGGGCGAAGCCCCAGGCCACGGCATCGTGACGGGCCACGCCGCCACGGCGCTGCACGGTGGCACCCAAAATCGGGTAGCGGGTGTTCTTGGAGCAGTCCAGGTACGGGATCTCGGCCGCCACCTGGGCGGTGTTCAGCAGCTCGCCGTCCACGCCGTTCAGGCGGTTGGCACTGACGCGGCGCTCGGAGTCACGCATGTCCTGCAGGGTGTGGCACAGGTTGTACACGCCGCGCTGGGAGAACATGACGTTGTAGTTGAGGTCCTGGGACAGGCCCTCCCACAGCTTCATGGCGTGTTCGTACAGGTGCGCCGACTCGTCCCACAGGTAGTTGGAACGCACGATGGTGGTGTTACGGGCGGTGTTGCCGCCGCCCAGGTAACCTTTTTCGATTACCGCCACGTTGGTGATGCCGTGCTCCTTGGCCAGGTAGTAGGCCGTGGCCAGGCCATGGCCGCCACCGCCAACGATGACCACGTCGTACACCTTTTTCGGCGTGGGCGTGCGCCACATGCGCTGCCAGTTCTCGTGGTGGCTGAGGGAGTGCTTGAGAAGGCCGAAGCCCGAGTAACGTTGCATGGTGTGGGACTCCACTCAGCGGTAAACAGGGAAATCTGCGCACAGGGCCGCGACGTTTTTCGCCACATCGGCTTCCACATCAGCGTCACCGAGGTTGTCGAGAATGTCGCAGATCCAGCCGGCCAGGGCCACGCACTGGGCCACCTTGAAGCCACGGGTAGTCACGGCCGGGGTGCCGATACGCAGGCCCGAGGTCACGAACGGCGACTGCGGGTCATTGGGCACGGCGTTCTTGTTGACGGTGATGTGCGCGCGGCCCAGGGCAGCGTCGGCGTCTTTGCCGGTGAGGCCCTGGCGAATCAGGCTGACCAGGAACAGGTGGTTGTCGGTACCGCCAGACACCACGTCGTAGCCACGGTCGACGAACACCTGGGCCATGGCCTGGGCGTTTTCGATGACTTGCTTCTGGTAGCTCTTGAACTCAGGCTCCAGCGCTTCCTTGAAGCACACCGCCTTGCCGGCGATCACGTGCATCAGCGGGCCGCCCTGGGCGCCCGGGAATACGGCAGCGTTGAGCTTTTTCTCGATCTCTTCGTTCGACTTGGCCAGGATCAGGCCCCCACGTGGGCCGCGCAGGGTCTTGTGGGTGGTGGTGGTGACCACATCGGCGAACGGGATCGGGTTCGGGTACAGGCCAGCGGCTACCAGGCCGGCAACGTGGGCCATGTCCACGAACAGCAGCGCACCGACTTTGTCGGCAATGGCGCGGAAGCGTGGGAAGTCGAGAGTCTTGGAGTAGGCCGAGAAGCCGGCAACGATCATTTTCGGCTTGTGCTCGACCGCCAGGCGCTCGACTTCGTCGTAGTCGATCAGGCCGGTGTTGGTGTCGATGCCGTACTGCACGGCGTTGTACAGTTTGCCCGACGACGACACTTTGGCACCGTGGGTCAGGTGGCCACCGTGGGCCAGGCTCATGCCCAGGATGGTGTCGCCCGGCTGCAGCAGTGCCAGGTACACGGCGCTGTTGGCGGAGGAGCCGGAGTGCGGCTGAACGTTGGCGTAATCGGCACCGAACAGCTGCTTGGCGCGCTCGATGGCCAGCGCCTCGACTTTGTCGACGTGCTCGCAACCGCCGTAGTAGCGCTTGCCCGGGTAGCCTTCGGCGTATTTGTTGGTCAGGCCGCTGCCTTGGGCCTGCATCACGCGCTTGGAGGTGTAGTTCTCCGAGGCGATCAGCTCGATGTGATCTTCCTGCCGCTGTTCTTCGGCATTCATCGCCGCCAGCAGTGCATCGTCGTAACCCTGGATCTGGTCTTGCTTGCTGAACATCTTGTCTCTCCCGGCAGCGATCATTTTTTGTTCGGAGGGTTCAACGACCCTTTGCGGCGATGGTATGACTGGCGGGGGCGTGTCAGATGCCTGCGCACGCCTTGCAATGGCGCGTTTACGACATTCGTTTTTTTGCGGGTGCTGCCGGCCTCTTCGCGGGTAAATCGGATCGCCGCACCGCCGCTCCCACTGGTACAGCAGAGCTCTGGAAGGTAGTACTGGCCCTGTGGGAGCGGGTTTACCCGCGAAGAGGCCAGCCCAGACAACCAGATACTCGACAATGCACAGCTTGTATAGGCAACTGCCAAAACGATGGTTTAGAGTGCTGCTCTGCGTCGTTCAAAGGACAGTGCCATGACAGACAAGAGCCAACAATTTGCCAGCGACAACTACTCCGGCATCTGCCCCGAAGCCTGGGCCGCCATGGAGCAGGCCAACCATGGCCACGACCGCGCTTACGGCGACGACCAGTGGACCGAACGCGCCGCCGAGCACTTTCGCAAGCTGTTCGAAACCGACTGCGAAGTGTTCTTCGCCTTCAACGGCACCGCCGCCAACTCGCTGGCCCTGGCCTCGCTGTGCCAGAGCTACCACAGCGTGATCTGCTCCGAGACTGCGCACGTCGAAACCGACGAGTGCGGTGCACCCGAGTTCTTCTCCAACGGCTCAAAGCTGCTGACCGCGGCCAGTGTGAACGGCAAGCTGACCCCACAGTCGATCCGCGAAGTGGCCCTCAAGCGCCAGGATATCCACTACCCCAAGCCACGGGTGGTGACCCTCACCCAGGCCACTGAAGTGGGCACCGTCTACCGACCCGATGAGCTGAAGGCCATCAGCACCACCTGCAAGGAGCTGGGCCTCAACCTGCACATGGACGGTGCGCGCTTCAGCAATGCCTGCGCATTTCTGGGGTGCAGCCCGGCAGAAATCACCTGGAAAGCCGGCGTCGATGTGCTGTGCTTTGGCGGCACCAAGAATGGCATGGCGGTTGGCGAGGCCATCCTGTTCTTCAATCGCCAACTGGCCGAAGACTTCGACTACCGCTGCAAGCAAGCCGGGCAACTGGCGTCGAAAATGCGCTTCCTCTCCGCCCCCTGGGTCGGCCTGCTGGAGGGCGGCGCCTGGCTGCGCTACAGCGCCCATGCCAACCGCTGCGCGCAGTTGCTGGCGTCATTGGTGAGCGATTTGCCAGGTGTGCAACTGATGTTCCCCGTAGAGGCCAATGGCGTGTTCCTGCAAATGCCCGAACCTACCCTCGAAGCTTTACGCAACAAGGGCTGGCGGTTCTACACCTTCATCGGCAGCGGCGGCGCGCGCTTCATGTGCTCTTGGGATACCGAAGAAACACGGGTGCGGGAGTTGGCGGCAGATATACGCAGTTTCTTAAACTGCTGACAATTATGTGAGCACAGCCTAAGGCTACGTTAGCATCGTGCAGACTACATCAGTATCTCTGTAACGCTGGTTACGGTTGAGTGGTAAACCCGTGTGCCCGGCGTTTGACCTGCCATTAAACGATGTGTTGACGAATTTGCTCAACCGCTTGTTGCGGAGTTCTGCTCAATTCAGGCTCCGCCTTCATCAATACTCGATGGGCCGCATGCTCCACCCAAGATTTAAGAGAGGGTTCAAATGCGAGCTGATGAGCGAGGTGAATGTGTTGCGGTGAGGCGCCGCTTCTGGTCAGGTGATGTACCACCGAGGACGCGGTAGTCCTGGAGCTGCCGCCTAAATTCTTCAGATCTCCAACAGGCAATTTTTGCAGCAACGCATCGGTTGCAGGGCTGCGCTCCAACAGAAGGCGTTCGAGTGGGGAGGCCTTTTTTAGAGACCTAAACGGCTGAGGTCTCGATTCGTCTTCATACCAGAGGGATGCAGGGCGGGGATGACCGCTAATTGGCTGAGGGCCAGCGTGACCACGCTGTGGCAGCTGATTCTCTACATCCCATGCCCTGCTGGAGATAATTGGACGGCTCCATCGTTTATCTGGAGTTGATCGGCCAGTGGAATTGCGACGCTGAAGTGCTCTCCGCTCGGCTACACGTCCGGTCGGGTCCTGCTGATTGACCGGATCGTTGGCGACGTAAGCATAGCTATTCAAACCCCCGGCTTCGAACGGGCTGAGTTCATCAGGGGCTTGAAAACGCATCAAGGTCGGGCTGTAAATTCTGTATCCATTCCCGAGCGCATACCCGCCAGTGCCATGATTAAAGACCTGGCCATTGAAACCTAAATGGATGGCTCTTGCCCCGGGTCGAAGATAGCCGTAGGCCGTATAGCCAACGGTCGTGGCTCCACCCTCCAATGCCGGCACAGATCGGGCAGCCCTCGATACTGTATTTTTTTCGACCATCATGAAATCTCACAACCTCGCCATCAAGGTGCTTATTCTTGCGCAAAGCAAGTCGATGTTGAAACTGACAGAAATGATGGTTAGCAAACCCCCTTGCCACCGAGGGTCTGCAATAGGCAATCTAGTGCCCGACCTAGTCGCTTAGCGGTAAGTCAGCTTTCACTCATCGTGCGAGCAATAACATCGACTGTCGCGTCGATACGTGCCTGAGCCCGCTCCAGGTCACTTTTGTGATCGATCTTCAGCTGAATTTGCTGAGAACACAGGTTCAATGCCGCCAGCACCAGCAATTTGTCACCGATCAGCGTGGGGTACTGGCGCTTGGTCTGGGCCAATGCGGTGTTGAGCATCTGTACCGCCTGGGCGAGGGTTGCCTCCTGGCCTTCAGGCGCCTTGATCGAATAGTCATTGCCCAGGATCGACACAACATTGATCGGTTGCGCTTGCAGCGTCATGCGCCCACTGCACCCGCGTTGGCACGCTCCAGCAGGGCCTGCAGGCGGGCTGCAGTGCTGCCGTTCTGTTCTTCCTGCTCCATCAGCGACAGCTGCAGGGTTTCGTTCTCTTCCTTTGCCTTGGCCAGTTCCTGGCCCAGGGTGGTGTTCTGCTCGGTGAGTTGAGCGTTCTTTTGCATCAGGTCGCTGACCAGCTGCTCGATTTGATTGAGGGAGGCTTCAAGCATGGGTCTATCTCAGTTGTTGCGAGGGGCGCACACGATAAAGAAAAGTGCTGCCCATCGCCATTAAATATCGGATTCACAAGGTTTCCGCCCCGCAGATTGACAGGGTATCCACCTGCTTGTTCCGACCTGAGTCAACCACCGGTCAGTCAGGCTGCACAAAACCAACCCAGCCTGGCCCTCAATAATCGATGCGCACATCCCCTTTCGGCACGCTGCAGCACGACAGGATGTACCCCTCGGCTTCATCTTCCTCGGTGATACCGCCGTTGTGCTCCATTTCCACTTCGCCACCCAGCTTGAGCACCTTGCAGGTACCGCAAATGCCCATGCCGCAAGCTTTCGGGATCATCAGGCCGACCTTGGCCGCTGCAGCGTGCACGGTTTCGCCGGGGGCGATACGGATGCTCTTCTCGCTGCCGATGAACTCCACCAGGTTGAGGTCGGCAGCGTCCACTTCTGGCGCGTCTGCCGCCGCTTCGGCGTGCTCCACGGCGTCGGCCTTGGCCTCGGCCGGGGTCGCCCCGAAGGACTCCTCGTGGTAGTTGTCCATGTCGAAGCCCACCGCCTCGAGCATGCGCTTGACCGCCGTCATGTACGGGGTGGGGCCGCAGCAGAACACCACGCGCTCCATGTAGTCGGGGGCAATCAACTCCATCAGCCGTTGGTTCAGGTAGCCACGGTAACCCGCCCAAGGCTCGCCCAAACCGTGTTTCTCGCAAATGATGTGCAGGCTGAAGTTGGGCACGCGCGAGGCCATCTGCTCCAGCTCGCGGTGGTAGATGATGTCTTTCGGTGAGCGGGCGCTGTGCACGAACACCATGTCCACATTGGCGTTGGTGTCATAGAACCAGCGGGCCATGGACATCACCGGGGTGATGCCGACGCCACCGGACAGGTACAGCACCTTGGCGGCCGGGAAGTCGATGGCGTTGAACAGGCCGACCGGGCCGTGCACCGGCAGCTCGGCACCTTCGTGCATGGTGTCGTGCAGGAAGTTGGACACCAGGCCACCCGGCACGCGTTTTACCGTGATGGAAAAACTGTACGGCACCGACGGCGAACTGGAGATCGTGTAGGAACGCATCACCGGCTTGCCTTCGATTTCCAGCTCCAGGGTCACGAACTGCCCAGGCTTGAAGAAGAACATGATCGGCTGGTCTGCCATGAAGCAGAAGGTGCGCACGTCCCAGGTCTCCTGGATGACCTTGACGCAGCGCACGATGTGGCGGCCGTTGGCCCAGGTCTGGGTAGTGACCGGATTGAGAAAGGTATCGGACATGTTCATCTCCAGCAGCCGACTATTGGCCTTTTTATGGCTTGGATGATGCGCAAGCTTGAAGCCATGAACATTCCTGCCAGCGACATCGGCGTACTTATCGCGACCAGCCCCGCACCGCAAGGGCTGCGGCGTCGTAATTCAATTCGGCCATGTCGCCCATGGATACGGTTCACGCCGCCTTCGGACGCACACTCCACCGCAAAACAACACGCTGTTCATGGTTAACAGCCTTGCGGCACCACAACAACGATTAGCCACCTTTTGCCGGCCGCAAACGGCCCCGAGGAATACACGATGGACGTCACCGCAACCCTGAGCCTGGGCGATCCACTGGAACCTGCACGCAAGGCCACCGCCGAGATGCTGCAGACCCGCGAGCGCACCTACTCGCTGCCCCAGCCTTTCTACACCGACGAGCGTCTGTTCCAGATCGACATGCAGGAGATCTTCCACAAAGAGTGGCTGATCGCCGGCATGACCTGCGAGATCCCGGCCAAGGGTAACTACCTCACCCTGCAGATCGGCAAGAACCCGATCATCGTGGTGCGGGGTACCGAGGGCAAGGTGCATGCCTTCCACAACGTTTGCCGCCACCGCGGCTCGCGCCTGTGCGTCAGCGAAAAGGGCAAGGTGGCGAAACTGGTGTGCCCTTACCACCAGTGGACCTACGAGCTCGACGGCCGCCTGCTGTTCGCCGGCACCGAGATGGGCGCCGACTTCGACATGAAGCAGTACGGCCTCAAGCCGGTCAACGTGAAGGTGGCTGGCGGCTACATCTTCATCAGCCTGGCGGAAAACCCGCCGGCCATCGACGAGTTCCTGGCCACGCTGGACCACTACATGGAACCGTACGACATGGAAAACACCAAGGTGGCGGTGCAAACCACCTTGATGGAAAAAGCCAACTGGAAGCTGGTGCTGGAAAACAACCGCGAGTGCTACCACTGCAACGGTTCGCACCCAGAACTGCTGCAAACCCTGCTGGAATGGGACGACACCAACGACCCACGCGCCAGCCAGGAATTCAAGGACCACGTGGCAGCCTCTGCCGCCGCCTGGGAAGCCGAGAAAATCCCGTACCTGCACAAGAGCCATGGCCTGCGTAACCGTATCGTGCGCATGCCGCTGCTCAAGGGCACCGTGTCGATGACCATGGATGGCAAGCAGGCCTGCCAGAAACTGATGGGCCGCATCAAGAACCCAGACCTGGGCTCGATGCGCATCCTGCACCTGCCCCACTCCTGGAACCACTGCATGGGCGACCACATGATCGTGTTCACCGTGTGGCCGATCAGCGCCCAGGAAACCATGGTCACCACCAAGTGGCTGGTGCACAAGGATGCCGTAGAAGGTGTGGACTACAACCCAGAGAACATGCGCAAGGTGTGGGACGCCACCAACGACCAGGACCGCCGCCTGGCCGAAGAGAACCAGCGTGGCATCAACTCCACGGCTTATCAGCCGGGCCCTTACTCCAAAACCTACGAGTTTGGTGTGGTGAACTTCATCGACTGGTACAGCGGGCGCTTGCTGAACAACTTGGGTGCGGAGCCTGCACCGTATCTGAAGGAAGTGTTGGCGCAGTAGCTGCGCTAGAAGTCGGGGTAGCGACAGATGTCGCTATCCTTCTTCAAGCCGACGTTAAGCGGATCTTATAGTTGCAGCATTACTTTGCAGCCTGTCCGAGAAGTCTGTGTTTACAGGGCGCACACGCCCCCTTAAAGAACTGTCAACGCTCCTCGTCGATCTCTGAGACAACGGCACGTGAACGAGTGTGGGGTCACTCGATTGCCACGGTTTCGCTTGCGCCAGCTTCCACGCTTCATAGGTAGAGGTGCCCAGCGACGCTATCGTCAGCGCTGCAAGCGCCCAGGTTTGCCAATCGGCGTCCGGATCAACTGTTCTGGTCACCCCGACGGTAAGCCCGGCCGTACCCGATAGGGCGCTAATACTCGATAGCACCCAGTCAGCGCGCGATGGCTTGGGGATACTCGGTAGAAGAGGATCTATGGCACTCCGTGGGAGCGAATTGATTCGCTTGTAGAAAGACCTGAAACGTAGGCCGCTGATAAAGACACCCATGAGGTTGGTGAAGATGCTCAGCACTGGCAGCACATACTCTTCTGGCTTTTCCCCAGTTGGGTCTCTGTAGTTAACTGGATCACCCACGCAGTAGGCATAAGTATTCAAGCCTCCATCACCAAATGGGCTGTATTTATCGGGTGTATGGAAGCGCATGATCGATGGCTTGTAGTGCCGGTACCCATTTCCCAGCGGGTAGCTGCACATCAGCCGATCACGCAACTCTCCACAAAAGGCAAGGCGTGACTCGAAGAGCCCGTTCCCAGCGCCATAGGGCGAATAGGCGCGATGAAGTGGGCGCCCGTTTTCTGATACGGAATGTCGGCGATCGTTGTTATGAAGAAAGGTCGGCATGATTACCCTAACTCGCGTGGCATGCGTGCAGGGTATATAGGGAGGCCGCGCTTGCGAACTGGCAGAAATGACAGGCAGTGAGTAGCCCCCATCGCCCCCTGTAGGAGCGGGTTTACCCGCGATCACCGGCAAAGCCGGTGCCAGCCATTGCGCTGATGCCTCGCGGGTTCAGTGAAAAGCCACGCCAATCAGCGCAGCACACCTTCCTCCACCAACAACTTCAGAATTGCCTCGGCACCTTCCTGCGGGGTGACGTCCTTCAGCACCTTGCCCCCACCACCACTGGCCTTGGCCGTCGCAGCCTTCATGCGGTCGGCGCCGCTTTTGGCCTTGATCACCTTCAACCGCTTGGGCCGTGGGCGCGCCGGCTGCAGGGCCTCTTCGCCCAGCAGTTCATCGTCCACCACCTGCACGTCCTGCGCCGCCAGTACACCGCGGCGTGCGGGCCCGAAGGCGCTTTGGCGCGGTTTGGGCGCGGCGTTGTCGACCGTGGCCAACAGCGGCAGGCGTACCTTCAAACGCCGACGCTGGCCACGTGGCAGCGCTTGCAACACCTGTGCTGTGCCGTTTTCGATGGACTCCACTTCGGCCAGCCCCACCACCAGCGGCCAGCCAAGCTTCTCGGCGAGCAGGAACGGCAGCATGCCAGACCCCTCCCCCGTTTCGGCCTGGCTGCCGGTAAGCACCAGTTGTGCACCGGCACCGCGCAAGTAATCGCCCAGCACCCCCAGCACATCCGCGCCAGCGGGTTGCTCAAGCACATCCAGGTGTTCCAGGCCCATCCCCAGGTAACCGCGCAGGGCTTCCTCGTGAGGGTCGCCTGCATGCACAACCTGCAGATCCCCGCCGGCCAGTTGCAGGCCCAGCTCCACTGCACGTGAATCCTGCTCGGCGCGGCGCGCACGACCCGAGCTTGGGTGGGCGCCGATCGAGACCAGGCTGATGACTTTCGTACTCATGCTCGTGCCCTTATGCCGCGTCGCGCTGGGCGCCGTTGCGGTAGTTATCCACAGCGTCGATCAGTGCCTGGAGAATCGCCGCACTGTCGCCAATGACCGACAGGTCGGCGCGTTTGATCATGTCGCAACCGGGGTCCATGTTGATCGCCACCACCTTGTCGCAGGCGCCGATGCCCTGCAGGTGCTGGATGGCGCCGGAGATACCCACCGCCATGTACACCCGTGCAGTTACCCACGTACCCGTGGCGCCCACCTGACGATCACGCGGCATGTGGCCGTCGTCCACCGCCACGCGGGACGCGCCCTGGGTAGCACCCAGCGCGGTGGTGGCCTTGTGGAACAGTGGCCAGTCCTTGACGCCGTTGCCGCCAGAGACGATGAACTCGGCCTCCGCCATGGCGATCTTGGCCGGGTCTACCGCCACCGAGCCTAGGTCTTCGATACGCGAAATGCTGCGGGCAACATTGGCAGACAACTCGACCGGCAACGCTTCGTGGCGCGTCTCGCTGACCGGCTCGGCACACTCGGCCGCGGCCAGGATCAACCGCGGCAGTGCACGCTGCATGTCTTGCTGGCCAGCGCCAGCACGGCCGATGCACTGGCCGTCCTTGATTTGCCACACACGGGTAGCCGGGCGTTCACCCAACGCCGCCCCCAGGCGCCGGCCCAGCTCACCACCGCCGGTGCGGCTGTCTGGCAGCAGCCAGTGGCGTGGGGCAAACTGGTTGTCCACCGCGCGCAGGCCCTGCACCAGTTGCTCTGGCGCATAACCCTGGTATTCATCACCGTCGATCACCAGCAGGCGGTCTACGCCGGCATTGGCGAAGCTGCTTTCCTTGTGCTCGCCGAACACGATTGCCAACACCGCACCGTCGTTGCCGGCCAGGCTGTGGGCCAGGCCCAGCAAGTCGCGGTCGTGGCTGCCAAGGCGGCCACCGACCATGTCCGGCACCACGGCAATGTAGAACGCAGGGTCGGCCACCTGATGCAGCGGCAACTGCACTTCGGCCGCCGCCGTGCGCCGCGCCCCGCTGGCAGTGCCCTGCTGGGCGCCACTGCGGTCGATGCGCTTGAGCCCGTTCGGGCCGATGAAGCCTGCGGCGCTGGCGTGCGGGTTCTTGCGGATGAGGCCGTTGGGCCCCATCCAGCTGGTCTGTTGAGTCTGCATGGCTGCGTGCAGCGGGTGCAGACGGTTACGGGCGATCCACTCGGCGCGAGGGTCGCGGCGGATGATGTCGCTCATCAATGCACCTCCGCAGGTTCACGTTTGGTCTTGGCTGGTTTGCTGGCCGCCGCCTGGGCGTCTTCCTCGATCAACACGTCGGCCACCAGTTCGGCCAGGTCCTTGATCAGTGGGCGCGGCTCCACCACACCTTCGAGCATCGCCGTGCACTGCGGGCAACCCACAGCCACCACTTCAGCCTCTGTGGTGCGGATGTCGTCCATGCGCATGTCGGGGATGCGCTGCTTGCCAGGGATGTCGGTGATCGGCGCACCGCCGCCACCGCCGCAGCAGCGTGAACGGAAGCCTGAGCGTTCCATTTCACGCACCTCGATGCCAAGCGCTTTGAGTACTTCACGCGGGGCTTCGTATTCACCGTTGTAACGGCCCAGGTAGCACGGGTCGTGGTAGGTGACGCTGCCACCTTTGTGCTGGCCGAGGTTGAGCTTGTTGGCGCCAATCAGCTCGGCAATGTAGGTGCTGTGGTGCTGCACCTGATAGTTGCCGCCCAGCGCACCGTACTCGTTTTTCAGTACGTGGAAGCTGTGCGGGTCGCAGGTAACGATGCGCTGGAACGTGTATTTGGCCAGGGTCTGGATATTGCGCTTGGCCAGTTGCTGGAACGTGGCTTCATCACCCAGGCGACGGGCCACGTCACCGCTGTCGCGCTCTTCCAGGCCCAGCACGGCGAAGTCCACACCCGAAGCCTTGAGCACCTTGACGAACGAACGCAGCGTGCGCTGGTTGCGCATGTCGAACGCACCATCGCCTACCCAGAACAGCACCTCGGTGCTCTTCACCTCGGACAGCAGCTTGAGGTTCAGGTCGGCAGCCCAGTTCATGCGGCCACCCGGGGCGAAGCCGCCAGGGTTGTCAGTGGCGATCAGGTTGTCGAGCACCTCGGCGCCCTTGTTCGGGGTGGCGCCCTTTTCCAGGGTGAGGTGGCGGCGCATGTCGACGATGGCGTCCACGTGCTCGATCATCATCGGGCACTCTTCAACGCAGGCGCGGCACGTGGTGCACGACCAAAGTGTCTCGGCATCCACCAGGCCATTGACGATCGGCTGGTGCGGGTGGCCGCCATGCTCGCCGATCGGCTTGCCGGGGTAAGGGCTGCCGGCGAACTTGGCATCGGTACCACCGGCCAGGCCGATGACCATGTCCTGAATGAGCTTTTTCGGGTTCAGCGGCTGGCCGGCAGCAAAGGCCGGGCACATCGCTTCACACTTGCCGCATTGCACGCAGGCGTCGAAGCCCAGCAGCTGGTTCCAGGTGAAGTCCACTGGTTTTTCCACACCCAGCGGCGCGTTCGGGTCTTCCAGGTCCAGCGGCTTGAGGCCAGTGCTGCGGCCGCCCCCGAAGCGTTCGGCGCGGCGGTGCCAGGCCAGGTGCAGGGCACCGGCGAAGGCGTGCTTCATCGGCCCGCCCCAGGTCATGCCGAAGAACAGCTCGGACACGCCCCACAGCACGCCCAAGCCCAGAATGCCGACCATCACCCAGCCACCCGTGTTGGCGGGCAGGATGCCGGCGACCGGCAGGGTGGCAATGAAGAAGCTTGCGGCGAATACCAGCAGGCTCTTCGGCAAGCGCATCCACGGGCCTTTCGACAGGCGCGCAGGCGGGTTGAGGCGGCGCTTGAAGACAAAGATGGCGCCAGTGAACATGATCACGGTGGCCACCAGCAGCGCGTAGCCGAGGATTTTGCTCTGCAGGCCAAAACCATGCACCAGGATCGCCAAAGCAGCTGATAGCACGAAGCCGCCAGCCGTGGCCACGTGGGTCTTGGACATGTACTTGTCGCGCTCGACCACATGGTGCAGGTCCACCAGGTAGCGGCGCGGCATGGCCAGCAGGCCGCCGATCAGGTCGACCTTGGAGGCCCGACCCCGGCGCCACATGCGCACCCGGCGCAGGGCGCCGAGCACCGCCAGACCAAGGGCAGCGAACAGCAGGATGGGTAGAAGGGTGTTCAACATGGGAGGCTCCCACAA
>NZ_BBIU01000031.1 GCF_000730645.1 Pseudomonas parafulva NBRC 16636 = DSM 17004
TCCCACAGGGAGTGGGGTTTGCTCGTTAAATCATCGCCCAGCGCGATAGCGTAGAAGCAACTGTGTGCCAAAAATCTGAATGCCGGCGCGGTCCTTGTGGGAGCGGGTTCACCCGCGAATAATTGCAGTAGTGCATTATTCGCGGGTAACCCCGCCCCACAGGGTGCACCGTCAGGCCAACTCTTCGGCCTGACCCTCGCGCACAACCGCCTTCACCTCATCCAGCCGGCTGATGTACTTCCAGTCGGCCTCGTCGATGTAGATGCCATTGGGGCCGCTGCCCCCTTCCAGGTCAATCGCCACCCGTGCCGACACCTGCGGCTTCACGCTCGCCAGAATTGGCACGAAGCCCAGCTGCAGGCTGGTTTCCAGTAGGGCTGCCTGGTTGCGTTCGTCGATGTCGGCAGCTTCGTCCAGGTAGTACGGCAGACGAATGCGGCCGGCCAGGTCGCGGTCCATCAGGTGCAGCAACAGGTACATGTTGGTCAGCGCCTTGATGGTCATGGTGGTGCCGTTGGACGCCGCGCCGTCGATGTCGGCGTGGATCACCGGCTGGCCATTGACCTTGGTGATCTCGAACGCCAGTTCGAACAGGTCCTTGAGCCCCAGTTGATTGTGGTTGGCCGCCACCAGCCGGGCCAGGTATTCCTTGGCCTCTTCGTTCTTGTTGTCCTGCTCGGCGCTTTGCGTCAGGTCGAACACCGAGAGGGTCTCGCCTTCTTCGTACTGGCCGGCGCTGTGGATGATCTGGTCGATGTGCTTGAGGGCCTCCTTGTTGGGCGCCAGCACCACCCGGAAGCTTTCCAGGTTGGACACCTGGCGCCGGTTGATCTCGCGGTTGAACAAGGCCAGCTGGTGTTCCAGGCTGTCGTAGTCGCTGCGGATGTTGCGCAAGGTGCGGGCGATATCAGTAACCGCTGCGCGGCGAGCCTTGGCCAGGGTCAGCGCCTCGTCGGTGCGGTGGGCATAGGCGTTCACCAGCAGTTGCAGGCGGCGCTCCATGTCGTCCTCGCTGTCGAACTTGGCCACGCCCTTCAAGCGTACCTGGGCGTACAGCGCCTCGATCTGGTTGTCCACGCGCTGTAAAGCCTGCCAGCTGTCCTGGTAGTCGTTGAGCAGCGGCAGCAGGTTGTCCATCGAGTCATCGACGGCTTCCATGAACGGCGTGCCGTAGGGCAGGTCGGCAGGCAGCAGCTGGCGGCGGCGCAGGGCGTCGTCGAGCGTGCGTTGCTGGGACTCCAGGTCGCCGATCTGGCGGCCGACCAGTTGCAGCTTGGCAGACAGTTGCTGGACGCGCTCGGTGAAGGCGTCGCTGGAGCGCTTGAGCTCATCCTGGGCGGCTTCCAGCTGCGACAGCTGCTCCAGCTTCTCGGGTTCCTCGGCGGCCAGGGTCTGGCTGCGGCGGAAGTCTTCCAGCGCCTTCTGGGCGTCGAGCACCTGCTGGTACAGGGCCTCTGTCTGCGCCTTGGAGGCGGAGCGGTCGGCGCTGACGGCCTGCTGGGTCTTCAGCTGCCGCAGCTCCTTGTCCAGGCGCTCTTTCTGGTCGCGCAATGCAGCGCGGTCGGCCAACGCCTGAAGCGCAGGCGGGTCGATGTGGGTGAGGTCGATGGAAAGGCCAGGGGCCTCGAAGCGCTCGCCCTTGAAACCGTCGAGCACCGCTTCCAGCGATTTGACCCACAGGTCGCTGTCGTCCAGCTCGATGCCGCGCTCGCCCAGCGGCAGGCTGAACAGGGCGCCGTTGAACAGGCGCATCAGGCGGTCGACGTCCTGCTGCGAAAACTCTTCGCGCAGGCGGGCATAGCTGTTGTTGTCGGCGTGGTCCAGCTGCTGCCTGACTTGTTTCAGGCGTTTTTCCAGGTCGCGTACGCGCTCGTCCAGGTCTTCGGCACTGAACTGGCGAGACTGGGCCAGGGCACCGGCCAGCTCGTCGTGGGCGTCCTTGGCCGCCAGCAGTTGCTGTTCCAGCACCTTGACGTCGTCGACCAGGGCAAAGCGGTGGCGCAGCACCGACAGCTCACCCAGCCAGCGCTGGATGCCGGTGATTTCCCGCTCCAGGCGCATCAGCTCTTGGGTGCCGCCGCGCTGGTCGTTCTGCAGGCGGTCCTGCTCGCCGCGGTAGTGCTCGGCCTGGATGACCAGCTCTTCCTTGCGCGCCATGGCGTATTCCTGCCAGGTGCCCAGCAGGGTGTCAAGCACCGGCGAAATGCGGTGCAGCTTGCCGCGCAGGATGTCGCGCTGGGCCACGCCACCGGCCAGGGCTTCCACCAGGGGGCCGGCGGCGACCAGGGCGTTGTAGTCCTGCTCCATGCGGCGCACGTCGCGGAAGGCTTCCTCGCACGCGGCAATGTAGTCGACGCTGCCGGAGCGCAGGCTGTGTTCGAAGGCATCCAGGAACAGCTGCTTGAGCTTGGCTGCGGTGATCTCGCGCATGTGCAGCAGGTTGATGAACAGGGCGCGGAACGTTTTCAGGCTCTGCTCGCTGGTGGAGCGCAGCGGGATCAGGGTGAGGTCCAGCGGTATCGAGGTGTGGCCGCCGACCAGCAGCCGGCGCAGCTCGTCGGGCTTCACCTCGTAGGCCTTGATGCCCAGGCGTTCAAGGTTGGTGAACAGCTCTTTCTGGCGCAGGCAGGTGTCGTTCTTCTGGTAGTGGGCCAGGTCCAGCTCGCCTTTGTAGGCGAAGAACTGGTGACCGAAGCCGCCGCCCGGGCCACGGCCGACAACGCCGATCACGTGGGTGCCGTGGGGCAGGCTCAGCTCGCAAAGAATGTACGAGGTGTCACTGGCGAAGTAGAAGCGGCGCGACTGCTCAAGGCTGTACTTGCCGAAGCTCATGTCCGACATGCGCGCCAGAATGGGGAACTGCAGGGCGTTGATCGACGCCGACTTGCCCAGGTTGTTGGCGCCATACACCGACAGTGGGTGTTCCAGCGGGAACAGGCCGAGGCTGTAGCCCGCCGTGTTGAGCAGTGCGAAGCGGCGGATACCGTAGCGTTCCTGGCTCATGCGTCAATCTCCTGTTGCTCTTCGCGAATGGCCCGCGCCAAGGCCTGCTCCTCGCTTTCCTCGCCCTCGAAGGGGCTGAGGTCCAGCGGGTCGTCGGTGCGGTTGAGTGCTTCGGGGCTTTCTTCCTCGACCAGGGTCGGGGTCGGCAGGGGCAGGTCGCTGTGCAGGGTGGCTGCCAGGTCGCGGTCCTGCTGCACGGCCAGGCACACATCGAGAAAACGGTGCATGGGTGGCAGAAAGCGGTAGATGCCGCCTTCTTCGTGGGCAAAGCCGAGCTGGGTCATGCGCCGCAGGATCTTCTCCTCCAGCTCGTCCACCGTCTGTACCTCGGCCTGCAGAAACAGGTCGCGGTACTTGTCCAGCAGCGAGGGCAGCTCGTCACGGCCTAGGCTGCCGCCGTCCAGCACGGCCATCGGGTCGCGGCCTTGGTCGGCCAGGTGCTCGACCAGGATGAAGGTGAACAGCGACAGGCGCTGGGCGGTCTTGTTCACCTGCGCCGCAGCCATGTCCGGCACGAAGTAGTAGAAACCGCGGGTATCGCACACCAGCTCGAAGCCCAGGGCCTTGAACAGGGTGCGGTACTGGTCCTGGAAGTTCGACAACTGGGCGTACAGCTCGGGATCGCGGCGGCTGACGTGAAAACCTTTGAACAGCTCGCGGAAGATCGGCGCGAGCTGGGACAGTTCGGAAAGATCAAGATGCATGGGCTGGGCTCGCGTTGGTATCGGTAGGCGCTGTGGTGGCGTCTTCGCGGCTGGAGGTCAGGGCGAACGAGCGCAGGCTGACCCGGTGTTCATGGGTGGTGTAGTCACGGCGGTCCAGGCGTTGGCGCTTGAAGCGCTTCTCCCGCGAGAGGCGCGAGAACCAGTACAGCAGCTCGTCGGTCGCGCCCTCGGGCTCCTGCTCCAGCAGCCACACCATCAGGTCGGGCAGTGGTAGCGCCTGTTCGCAGCGATCGGTCATTTCCTTGACCGTACGCGGTGCACGGGGCAGGGCGCCGGAGGAAGGCTTGTGGGCCTTGGGGAAACGCGCCGGTTTAGGCTCGAAGCGGGCCAGGGCATAGACATAGGCCTCCACCTGGCTGGCACTGCCCAGGAAGGTGCTCTGCGGCCGGGTGAACAGTGGCATAGCGGCTTGCGGCAGGGCGTCCAGGCCCTTGCGGCGGATCACCGACAGTGCCAGTGCCGCGCCCCGGGTCACGGCGTTGTGCCGGCGCGCCTCTTCACGCAGCGGCAGCAGCAGCTCGCGGGCGTGGCGCAGGGTGAGCTGGGCGCTGGTTTGCATTTCCAGGATGCGCGCGTGGGTGCGCAGCAGCATGTCGTCGTCGACCAGGTGCCCCAGGCGCGCCTGTTCGCCCAGCAGCTTCAGCAGCACGGTTTCTACCTTGCGCACGCCCTGCTCGAAGGCGCCGTCGGCGTTCACCAGCTGGATCATGGGCTCGACGTATTCGTCCCAGGTAGCCAGTACTTCGGCGTAGCGCTGACGCAGGGGGATCTGGCGGTTGCTGGTTTTGGCCCGCTCGGCCACGGCCACCAGGGCCTGCTCGTCATTGTCGAGCTTCTTCAGCACATCGCGCACGCGCATGTCGAGCAGGCGCAGCTGGCGCGCCAGGTCGTCGCTGTCACGGTTGTCGAAGGCATCCTGGATGTGCCCGGCCAGGCGCTCCAGGTGGCGCAGGTAGGCTTCGATTTCCAGGCACAGGCCCAGCCGGTGCTCGCGGCGCAGGTAAGCCAGGAAGTCGTGGATCTGGGCGTTGAGCTCGAAGCGGTTGGGGCTCTTGGCCACCGGCACCAGAATATCCAGGCGGATCCACACATCGAGCAGCTGGGTGATGTCCTGCGGGGTGCTTTCGACCTGCTGGCGGGCCACGTGGTGGCGCAGCTCCACCAGGCTCAGGGTGCCCTGGTCGAAGCGCTCGCACAGCGGCTCGATCAAGGCCCAGTGTTCGGCTAGGGCGCGCAGGACGCGCTTGGGTTCGATCATTGGCTTGGGCTCGTTGCCAAGAAAAAGGGGGCGATTGTACTGCATCCGGGGCCTGGGGTTTTACCCCTTGGTCTGTAATGGGGTGTGTATGTCTCGGTTTTAGTGGCGCCTGGCAGATCGAGCGGCGCGCGGTCTGATGGGCGCTGCAAAAACGACGCCGTACACGTTAGAATGCGCAACCGCCTTCACCCCTCGGATACCCGCCCTTGCTCACCGAACCCCGTCGTCGCGCCTACCTTTCCGCCATGCAAGTGGTGCATTGGTTGCCGCGCGCCGAACTGCCGTTCGCTGCGCCGTCGCGGCCCGAACTGTTGCTGCCGGTCATGCCGGTCGAAGACATCGACTTCGACGCAAGGCCGGCCCCACCGGGTGAGCAGGCACCTGTCATCGTCCAGGCCCGTGTTGCCGAGCGGCCAAAAATAGAGGTTCCACGCCCGGGCACCAGCAAACCCGCCGCCAAGCCCAGCGAGCCCGAGGCGCAACCCGCAGCGCCCCGCGCAGCCCCTGTGCCGCCACCGCGCTTCTCGCTGCAGTTGCTGCGCGCCGGCAGTTGCCTGCTGCTGGTTGAACTTGCTACCGGCCAGCCGTTCCAGAGCCGCGACCCCTCCTACCTGCTGCTCAAGGACATGCTGCGCGCAGCCGGCCTGCCCGATGCCCCGCAGATCATCGGCGAGCCGGTACGCTGGCCGCTGCTGGTGCGCGGCAACATGGACCAGGGCCCCGAAGCCGCACGGGATTTCGTCCAGAGCTTCGTCCAGGCGCGGCTGGAAGACGCCCCCTGCACCTGCCTGTGGCTGGTCGGGCTGCCCGCGCTGCGTTTTGCCGCCAATGCCGACGAGCAGGCCTATTACCAAACCCTCCCGCTCGGCGGCCTGGGCGATGCCTGGGCCTTGCCGGGCCTTGAACTGTTGATGGACGAGCCGCAGCGCAAGGCGGACGTCTGGAAAGCCATGCGCCAGCTGATGGCGCGCTGGAAGCACGTTGAATGAGTGACTCGATCAGTTTCCGCCCCATGACCGAGGCGGATCTGGATGCCGTGCTGAAAATCGAATACGCCGCATTCAGCCACCCCTGGACCCGGGGGATTTTTCTGGATGCGCTCAAATCGTATGAAGTGTGGCTGATGTTCGACGGCCAGCAGCAGGTGGGTCATGGCGTGATCAACGTGATCATCGACGAAGCGCACCTGCTCAACATCACCGTCAAGCCGGAGAACCAGGGCCGGGGCCTGGGCTTGCGGCTGCTTGAACACCTGATGGCCCGCGCCTACCAGCTCAACGGCCGGGAGTGTTTCCTGGAGGTACGCGCCAGCAACCCGGCCTATCGCTTGTACGAGCGCTTCGGTTTCAACGAAATCGGCCGCCGGCGCGACTACTATCCAGTGGCGGGCGGTCGTGAAGATGCCCTGGTGATGGCCTGCACGCTGCTCGAAGACTGAGCCCGCGCCGGCCACTGTTGCAGGCAGGGGAGGGCGGAGTGAACATACGGTTGCTGATGGTGGGCCTGCTGGCGGCGAGTGTAGCCCAGGCTGATACACGAGATGTGTGGATGTTCGCCCAGTGGGCGGGCGACCACCCGACGCGGCCGTTTCGGGAAATGCTGGTAGATGCCCGCCTTTATGGGGTGGTGCCCATTCACCAGTTGCTGCGTTCTGCTTCCGACTGGCAGCCCTGCCGCGCCGCGCCCTTTGCCGTACCCCCTCCAGGCAACTGGCCTGCAGTGCGTTCAACCCTCTCCCTGCTCAAGGCCCTGAATGTTCAAGGCATCCTGCCGGCCTTCGAAGTGGTATCGGCCTATCGCGACCCAGGCCTGAACCGCTGTGCCGGCGGTGCTCCTGGCAGCGCTCACACCCGGGCCTTTGCGGTGGATATTCTGCTGCCGCCCGCGGCCAACCCCGGCCCGCTGTGCCAGTTCTGGCAGCAGCACGGTCAGGCGTGGAACATGGGCCTGGGCCGCTACCCAAGCGGCCGCATTCACCTGGACACCGCCGGTTACCGCACCTGGGGTGGGGACGGCAGTGCGGGTTCATCGTTTTGCACCAAGCCCAGGTGAGCCAGGCAACCCTGGCATTGCTCGGTCACCCACTGGGCGAAGCGCTGGCGTTTACCGCCGTCATCGAGGCGGTGGTTGCTCAGCAGGTAATAGGCAGAGCCGTCCGGCACAAAGCCAAACGGTGACTGCAACTGCCCGCTGTCCAGTTCGTCACGCACCATCAATGCCGAGGCCATGGCCATGCCCAGCCCGGCACCCGCTGCCTGAATCGACAGGTAGAAATGCTCGAAATCGCCGCGTTCGCCGGGGCAGGGCGGTTGGCCGTTCAGGTGCAGCCATGTGCCCCAGGCGTCGGGGCGGGTGGCGCTGTGCAGTAGGCGCTGGCCCTCCACCTTCAACGGCGCGCCAGGGCGGCACACCGGGCCGATCCACTCATCGCAGATTTTTTGCTGGTACAGATGGCTGGGCCAGCGGAAGTCGTCGCGGCGGATCGCCAGGTCGACGCCGGTGCGTGCGAAGTCCAGCGGCCCGCCAGCAGCCACCAGTTGCAGTTGCAGGTCTGGATGGGTCGCGTGCAGGCGGGGCAGCCGAGGGATCAGCCAGCGCATGGCGATAGTCGGCTCGCAGGACACGACCAACGTGACATCGTCGTGGCGGGTGAGCTGCTGCACGGCGGTTTCCAGCTGCTCGAAGACCGCCCGGGTGGTGGCGTGCAGGGCGCGGCCTGCCGGGGTCAGGAAAATCGCCCGGTTGCGGCGCTCGAACAGCGTTATGCCCAGGCTTTCCTCCAGCAGGCGTACCTGGCGGCTGACGGCGCCGTGGGTAACGTGCAGTTGTTCGGCTGCGCGCACGAAGTTTTGCGTGCGGGCTGCGATGTCGAAATAGCGCAGGGTATTGAGGGGAGGCAGGATCATGGCGCTGGTGCTTTAAACAAGAAATCTGTGACTTAAACTAGCAGATAACCTCAACTATAAATCGATTTTCCCCAGCCCCAGAGCCCATGAGAATAGCCCTTTCCGTGCATTTTCATCACTCATCTGGAGCTCTCCCGTGGCTGAACTCATCGCTGTCGCCCTGTTCACCCTGCTTGCCGTCGTCAGCCCAGGGGCTGATTTCGCCATGGTCACCCGCAGCAGCTATGCCCAGGGCCGGATGGCCGGGCTGGCGGCGGCAATGGGCATTGCGCTGGGGGTGCAGGTGCACGTGCTGTATACCGTCTTCGGTATCGCAGTGCTCATCAGCCAAAGTCCCACCCTGTTTCTGATCATGAAGGCGCTAGGCGCCGGCTACCTGATCTACCTGGGTTACCGGTCATTTACCAACATACAGCGCATCAACCTCGACCAACCTGCCGCCACGGCCGGCAGCCTGTTGCAGGCGCTGCGCACAGGTTTCCTCACCAACTGCCTCAACCCCAAAACCATGCTGTTCGTGATCAGTGCCTTCAGCCAGGTTGTACAACCTGGCAGCCCACTGTGGCTGAACTTCGCCTACGGCGCCTTCATGTCGGTGGCGCATTGGGCGTGGTTCAGCCTGGTGGCAGTGTTCTTCTCAAGCCCGGTGCTGCGCAGGGCGATGATCGAGCGGCAACGGATGGCTGACCGGGTGATCGGGGTGGCGCTGATGGGTTTGGGGGTAGCTGTCGCGGTGAGTGGGGTGGGGTTGCGGTAAAGCCTTTGGCAGACATGAATAGACTGCAATGCCGCAACCGCCCATATATCAATGCTTGCCAAAGCATTTCAGGTATCTACAATGAAGATACTTTATGGAGGTGCTTATGGAAGTGAAAGTTCAGCAATGGGGCAATAGCGCAGCGATTCGTCTGCCAGCTGCGGTGCTCAAGCTCATGAATTTGGTCAGCGGTGACGTTCTCAAGCTTGATGTGTCTGCTGAGGGCATGACGCTGAAACCGGCGAAAGCCAAGCCTCATTACCAATTGGCCGATCTGATGAAGCAATGTGATTTGTCTGCCCCGGAGCCGGCAGAGCTTGCCGCTTGGAATGCGATGCCACCGGTGGGGCGTGAAGCGTGAGAAGAGCAAAATTCAATCGTGGTGACATTGTGCGCGTGAACCTCAACCCCACCGAGGGACGAGAACAACAAGGCGACTATCGCCCAGCGCTGGTGCTTACGCCTGCGGCTTACAATGCAACCGGGTTGGCGGTGATCGCGCCGATCACTCAGGGTGGCGACTTCGCTCGTTACGCCGGCTTTGCCGTCACTTTGAGTGGCAGCGGCGCTGAGACGCAAGGTGTGGTGCTGTGCAATCAGATTCGTACTGTCGACCTTGAGGCTCGCAGCGCCAAACGCATAGAAGCAGTGCCTGAGGTTGTAATGGACGACGTGCTGGCCCGGGTTCAGGCACTGTTTGAGTAATCAGACGAGCTCAGCTGAAGCTTGAAACAAACGTCAGAAACAAGAAAGCCCGCACAAGGCGGGCTTTTCAGGTTGCTTCGTAAACTGTCATTGACAGGCCGAAGCAGGATTTGGTGGCTACACAGGGACTTGAACCCCGGACCCCAGCATTATGAATGCTATGCTCTAACCAACTGAGCTATGTAGCCGATGGCGCGCATTATTCTCTTGAACGCCTCCCCTGTCAACACTCCTTTCAAAAAAATTTGCACGCTTTCAAAAACTTAGCAGCCAGTGCCGGTTCAGCGCACTATCAGCCACCCAGGGAGCCCTTGAAGCGTCAGGTGTTGCGGGCCCGCCACTTGGGCCAGGCTTTCTGCCGGGCGATCAAGGTTGAAATTGCCGCTCACCCGCTGTTGCGCCGCTTGCTCATCCAGTAGCAACAGGCGCCGGCCCTGGTAACCCGCGAGGCGCGCCAGCACTTCGTCCAGCGGGGCGTCTTTGGCGACCAGATGGCCGTTGCGCCAGCTGTCGGCGGTTTTCAGGTCAGCTTTCTGCACCTGGCCGATGTGGGTGTCATCGAAGCTCACCCGTTCACCAGCCGCGACCAGGCGTTGATCACCGCCTTGGGTAACCATGGCCTTGCCGTTGAACACCGTCAGCTCATCGTGCCCGGCCAAGCGGGCGATTTGCAGGCGGGTGCCGAGCACTTCCACACGTGCCTGGCCAACCTCCACCTGCATGGCCCGCCCGTCCAGCATCACCTCCAGCAACACCTGGCCCTGCACCAACTGCAATTGACGGGTGCGGCTGCGCAGGTCCACGTTCATCGCTGTGGCGCTGTCCAGGTGCAGGGCAGTGCCATCGGCGAGGCGTGTGCTACGGCGCTCACCAGCTTCGGTGTGCAATTCGCTGCCAAGGCGCTGTAACAGCGGCCAATACAGGCATGCAGCAATCGCCAGGCCGAGCAGAAACACCAACGCCAGCCATTTGCCCAAATGCCCGTGACGCACCTGCACCAGTTGCGGGCGAGGGCGGGCTGCTGGTGGCTGCACGCGTTGCAACACCGCCTGCAACTCGGCATACGCCTGTGCGTTTTGTGGCACCTGGCACCATGCAGCGAAGGCGTGTTGAAGGGGTTGATCGCACCCAGGCTGGCGCAGCAGTGCAAACCATTGCATGGCTTCATCATGTGGGTCGGGCTGCAACTGCTGGGCGGGCATCGGGCGCATGGACAGGGCTGCTCAAGAGAGGGGCGCGGGCGCCCGACGTTGACAGGGGCAAGGGCAAAAGATGCTAATTATATTGAGAACCATTTACAAGTGCATCGCGACGAGGGGAAAAAAAGGTAGCTATGTATCTATTTGTTTCCCGATAATCGGAGCCCAGCATTCCGACGGAGATCCAGGCCATGGCCACCCCCAGCGCCACCCCGGCGTCCACCCCAGCCCCGGCGAGCAACGCCACGCCGCTGGTGATGCGCATCATCGGCTTCTGCGCCCTGGCGCACCTGATCAACGACCTGATCCAGTCGGTGCTGCCGGCCATCTACCCGATGCTCAAGGCCAATTACAACTTGAGCTTCGCCCAGATCGGCATGATTACCCTCACGTTCCAGATCACCGCCTCCCTGCTGCAGCCCTGGGTGGGCTTCTTCACTGACCGCAAACCCAACCCCAACCTGCTGCCCATGGGCACTGTGTGCACGCTGATCGGCATCGTGATGCTGGCATTCGTTGGCAGTTTCCCGATGATCCTGCTGGCTTCTGCCCTGGTGGGCATCGGGTCTTCCACCTTCCACCCGGAAACCTCGCGCATTGCGCGCCTGGCGTCCGGGGGGCGGTTTGGCCTGGCCCAGTCGACCTTCCAGGTGGGCGGTAACACGGGTTCTGCCCTGGGCCCGCTGCTGGCTGCCGCCATTGTCATACCCTTCGGGCAGACCCACGTGGCGTGGTTCGGCGTCGCCGCGCTGTTCTTCCTGGGCGTCACCCTGATGCTGCGCCGCTGGTACACCGAGCACCTCAACCAGGCCAAGGCCCGCAAGGCGGTGCAGGCCACCCATGGCATTTCCCGCGGGCGGGTGGTTGCAGCGCTGGTGGTGCTCGGCCTGCTGGTGTTCTCCAAGTACTTCTACATGGCCAGCTTCACCAGCTACTTCACCTTCTACCTGATCGAGAAGTTCGGGGTATCGGTGGCCAGCTCGCAACTGCACCTGTTCCTGTTCCTGGGCGCGGTGGCGGCGGGTACGTTCTTCGGCGGCCCTATTGGCGACCGCATCGGGCGCAAGGCCGTGATCTGGTTCTCGATCCTGGGCGTGGCGCCGTTCACCCTGGCGCTGCCTTACGCCGACCTGTTCTGGACCACCGTGCTGAGTGTGGTGATCGGCTTTATCCTGGCCTCGGCATTCTCCGCCATCGTGGTCTACGCGCAGGAACTGGTACCCGGCAGTGTGGGCATGATCGCCGGCATCTTCTTCGGCCTGATGTTCGGCTTCGGCGGCATCGGGGCGGCGCTGCTGGGGTATGTGGCTGACCTGCGCGGTATCGAGTATGTGTACGGGCTGTGCTCGTTCCTGCCGCTGTTCGGGGTACTGGCGATCCTGTTGCCCAGCACCGGCAAGCGCTGATGGTAGGGGGCTGCGTTGCAGCCCCTTCGCTGCGGCAAGGCCTGCGGGCAATTGACGGTATTGCCTGCGGTGGCCTAGAGTGCCGCCTCTTCCTGTCACCTCTGCGTAGTGGCCCCAGCAATGCGCCGTTTCCTGTCCCTGCCCGGCACCCGTCAGCCAGCCCTTGAGGGCCTGCGCCGCGCGTGGCCGAGTGACACGGTGCTCAAACGCCGGCGCAGCGTGCTGTTTGCCTTCACCTTCTCGCCACACCTGAACTGATCTGCGTTTGCGCATCGCCCGCCGCCCTGGTGGGCGAGCCTGTGTGTGCACGTCTTATCGGTTTGCGAGGAGTGGTACATGAACATGCGTTTGCTGGCGGGCCTGCTGTTCGCCGTTTCGGTGGTGGGTTTCAGCCTGGGGGCCACACTGCCGCTGGTGTCGTTGCGCCTGCACGAGGCCGGTGCCGGGACCCTGGAAATCGGCGTCATTTCGGCTATCCCGGCGGCGGGGATGATGCTCTCGGCGTTTCTGGTCGATGCCTGTTGCCGGCACCTCAGCCGGCGCAACCTTTACCTGCTGTGCTTCAGCCTGTGCACCGTCAGCATCGCCCTCCTCGAGCCTGCGTTCGGCTCGCTGTGGATGCTGGCGCTGCTGCGCCTGGGGCTCGGGCTTGGGATGGGGATCGCCATCATTCTGGGCGAATCCTGGGTCAACGAGCTGTGCCCCGACCACAACCGCGGCAAGATCATGGCCCTTTACGCCACCAGTTTCACCGGCTTCCAGGTATTGGGCCCGGCCATGCTCGCAGTGGTGGGCGCTGGCAGCCCGTGGATAACCGGTGTGGTCACCGCCTGCTATGGCCTGGCACTGCTGTGCATCCTGTTCACTGTGCCCAATGATTACGTGGCCCATGAAGAGGGCGACAAGAGTTTCGGCCTGGCCGGGTTCTTCCGGGTGGCGCCGGCCTTGTGCGTGGCCGTGCTGTTCTTCTCGTTCTTCGATGCGGTGGTGTTGTCGCTGCTGCCGGTGTATGCCACCAGCCACGGCTTTGCCGTGGGCGTGGCGGCGCTGATGGTGACGGTCGTGTTTGCCGGCGACATGCTGTTCCAGCTGCCACTGGGCTGGCTGGCCGATCGCGTGGAACGTACCGGCCTGCATCTGTTGTGCGGGCTGGTGGCGATGGCCATCGGTATTGGCCTGCCCTGGTTGCTCAACATGGCCTGGCTGCTGTGGCCGTTGCTGGCGCTGCTGGGGGCGGTTGCGGGAGGGATCTACACCCTGGCGCTGGTGCTGATCGGGCAACGGTTCAAGGGGCAGGACCTGGTCACCGCCAATGCCAGCGTCGGGCTGCTGTGGGGGGTAGGCAGCCTGGTGGGGCCGTTGGTCAGTGGTGCGGCCATGGATGTGGCGCCCCATGGCCTGCCCATGGCGCTGGCGCTTATGGCCGGGTTGTTCGTGTGCTTTGCCAGGCAGGCATACCGGCGGGCAGGGCAGGTGTCGGCGGTTGCCGACTGACCTGTCCCGGCCGCACGGGCGCTGCGGTCAAAAGCTTGCGCGCAGGGTCACCGCGACGTTGCGCGGCTCACCCCAGTAGTAGCCGGTTGCGGTGGTGTTGATCTGCCGGTAGTACGCCTTGTCGAACAGGTTGTTGGCATTGAGCTGCACCGAATAGTTGCGGTCGATATCGTACTTGAGCATGGCGTTGTACACCGCATAGCCCGCCTGGGTGGCTTTGGCCTGGCCGCTGCGCGCGTAGATATCGCTCTGCGCCTGTACCCCACCGCCGATGGTCCAGGCATCCAGTGCGCCGGGCAGGCGGTAGTGGGTGAACAGGCGCAGCATGTGCTGCGGGTCGGTGGTGCGGATCGCATTGCCGTTGGTGGCAGCGGTGTTCTTCACATACTCGGTGGTGTTGTAGGTGTAGCCGCCGGTCAACTGCCAGCCCGGCAGGATCTCGCCCGAGACCTCCAGGTCGATGCCTTCGCTGCGGCTCTTGCCCGAGGCGATCTTGCACAGGGCAGTGGTGCTGCACTGGCCTGGGACCGACGTAAGGTCGTCTACCGGGGTGCCCACCTGATTGATGCGGAAGAACGCCAGGGATGTATTCAAGCGGCCTTCGTAGAATTCACCTTTGATGCCGGTTTCGTAGGCTTCGCCGACCACCGGGTCGAGCACCGAGTTGGTTTTGTCCACCACGGTTTGCGGGTTGAAGATTTCGGTGTAGCTGGCGTAGACGCTGAAGTTGTCGTTCAGGTCGTAGATCAGTGCTGCATAGGGCACGATCTTCTGATCGACGCTGAAACGGCCGCTGGCCCCCGTGTTGTTTTCCTGCTCGTAGTCGTACCAGTTGGCCCGTGCGCCAATGATGGCGGTCAGCGGGTCGGCCAGCGAAATGCGCCAGGTGGCATGCGCTGCCTCCTGCGTGGTGCGGGTGCGCACGGGGTGGGCGGTGATGGCAATGTCCGGCTCGGCCAGGCTGGTTTTCGGGTCCCAGTAGCGGATGTCGTACAGCCCGGAAATCACCCGATTGGTGGCCGAGGCATACGAGTCGTTGCGGATGCGCTCCACCCCCAGCATCAGTTCGTGGCTACGGCCCAGCAGGCTGAAGGGCCCGTTCAAGGTGGCGCTGAGGTTATTTTGCAGGCTCTCACCGCCATCACCTTCGGTAACCTGGTATTGCATCAGGTAGGGGTTACCGGTTGGGTTGAGCCTGGCTGGGGCGCGTTCCATGAAGGTCTGCTTGAAGCCATGGTCGTCCAGTTCGAAATGTGAGCGCAGGGCCATCAGCTTCAGCGTCCAGTCATTGTCGAAGCGGTGTTCCAGCTCGGCGAAGGTATTCAGGTTACTGCGGTTCCAGCGGTTCCAGTCGGCGCCCAGGTAGGTGCTGCGGCCAAACGGCAACGGCGCGCCCGTGGCATCGGCGGGCAAGTTGCCCCAGGCACCGGTGGCGTCCAGCTTGGTCCATTCCAGCCCGGTGGTCAGGGTGGTGCGCTCATCCAGGTCGAAGGCCAGCGAACCCCCGAACGCCTCCTTGCGCTCGCTGCGCGAATGCTGGAACAGATCGCGGTCGTCGTGCACGGCGATCACCCGCCCACGTACATTGCCGGTGTCGGTCAGCGGCCCCGAGATATCCGCCACGTAACGCTGGGCGTTCCAGGACCCCAGGGTAGCGGTGCCTGAAGCCTGGAAGCTGTGGGTGGGGCGTTTGCGCACCAGGTTCACCGTGCCGGAAGGGTTACCCGCCCCGCGCAGCATGCCGGTAGCCCCGCGCAGCACTTCAGCACGGTCGATGAAGGCTGCATCGGACTGGATGAACGCGCCGCCGCCGCTGCTTTGCACCACGGTGGCGCCGTCATACTGGATGGCGTCTATCTGGAAGCCACGCGAGTAGTACTGCACCCGCTCGCTGTCGGTGTAGTTCACTACCACACCGGGCGTCTGCTCCAGCAGGCTGGTGAGGTTGGTGATGTTCTGGTCCTCGATGCGCTGGCGCGTCACCACGCTCACCGACTGCGGCGTGCCCCGCAGGGTCTGTGGCATCTTGCCGATGGTCACGGCGCCAGTGGTGTAGGAACCGCTGTGTTCGGTGGTTTCGCCCAGACGGTCGCTGGAAATACTGGTGGCGCCCAGCTCCATGGCATTGCCGGCATCCATCACCGGCATCAGCAAGAAGCTGTTGTCGCCTTGTTGCTGAGCCTGCATGTCGCTGCCTTGCAACACGATCGCCAGCGCGCTGGCGCTGTCATGCCGGCCCTGAACGCCTTGGGTGGTCTTGCCTTGCAAGGCGTTGGCGTCGAAGGCAAGGTTCAGGCCGCCCTGGCGGGCCAACTGGTCCAGCGCCGGGGCCAGGAGGCCGGCTGGGATCGCCCACTCGGTTTGCGGGCTCTGGCTGGCCACGGCGGCCAGGGCGAGGGCCGGGCACAGGTTGCTGGCGGCCAGGCCAAGGCCCAATACGGCGGTGCCGACTGCACGGCGCAGCGTGTGGGTGCTGGAAGAACACGGGGCAATCATGAAGCGCTCCTGAAGGTTGCGAAGGCCACTTTTAGGGCTGTGTTTCTTCAGGCCGAACGAGAATGAGATTACCCCTCATTTATTTTTTGCCCGTGCGGTCAGGCCGCGTCGATGCTCACCCAGTACCGAGTGCGGTGGTGCACGCGAATGGGCAGGCTGCTGGCCAGCAGCCGCAGGATCTGCTCGGTGTCGGCCAGTTGATAGGTCCCGGACACCTTCAGTTGCGCCACCTGCGCTGCGCAGCGCAGCAGACCGGGGCGGTAGCGGGCAAGCTCTGACACGAATTCGCCCAGCGACATCTGCTGCACGCTGAGTACCCCGTCGGTCCAGCCCCAGGGGTCGTTGTGCGGCTGCACGGCCTGATGGCGACCGTTGGCCCAGACTTGCCAGGTTTCCCCTGGGGGCACCTGCAGTTGCGCGGGCGATCCGGGGAACAGCGTCACCTCGCCGCGGCGTACCGCCACCAGCAGGCCCTGGTCGTTTTCCCGGAGCACCAACTGGCCATCGAGGGTAAGCAGCGGGCCGATGCGGGTATCGATGCGAAAGGGGCGGGTGTCGTCCGGGTTGCTGGCCAGGCTCACCTCACCGCGGATCAGCGCCAATTGTCGCAGCCCGGCACTGAATCGCAGGTCGATGGCGCTGGCGGTGTTCAACTGTATCCGGCTGCCGTCGCTGCTCTGCAACTGGCGGCGCTCGCCGGTGGCGGTGCTGCTGTCGGCCAGCAGTTGCGGCAAACCCAGTGGCTCTCGTGCCGCCCAGCCCAGGCTGCCGCCCACTGCCAGTAGCGCCAGCAACTTCAGTTGGTCGCGGCGGCTGATGCGCTGGCGTTGGCTGCCCTGCAACGTGCGCCGGCTGAGGTCTTTGGGCAATTGCGCCCATTCTTCATCCAGGTGGCTCACCCGCTGCCAGGCCAGCGGGTTGTGCGGATGGCTGGCCAGCCATTGCCGGAACTGTTCCTGCGCATGCGGGCTGGGGGTGCCGAACCGCAGCTTCACCAGCCAGTCGATGGCCTGGTCGACCTGCGCCTGCGCAGGCTTGTGCTCATGCATCGGCATAGCGCAACCGGTAGCAAACCTGAAATGCCTTGGCCAGGTCTCGCTCGACGGTGGCACGGGACACGTGCAGGCATTGGCTGATCTGCACCAGGCTCAAACCGTCGAGCTGGGCGAGCAGAAAGGCCTGCCGTGCGCGTGGCTTGAGCTGATGCAGAGCGCGGTCGAGCCGTTCGAGGCTGTCGAGAATCACCAGGCGGTGTTCCTCACTGGGTATTTCGGCCTCGGGCAGGTGCGCCAGGCTCTCCTGGTAGGCACGCTCCAGCGCCCGACGGCGGAACTGGTCGATCATCAGGCCACGGGCAATGCTGCTCAGGTAGGCGCGGGGCTCGCGCAGCGGTGATACCTGGCGGGCCCGCAGCAGGCGCACGAACGTGTCCTGGGCCAGGTCGGCAGCGTGCTCGCTGCAACCCACCCGGCTGCTTAGCCAGGCCCGTAGCCAGGCGTGGTGGGATTGATACAGCAGGGCGACCTCGGTCGGTTTCAGCGTGTCGTTGAACTGCATCGTCGCCAAGGCCCGGTTCCATGATGGATGTGATTGTGAATATTTCTCAATTCTATTCGCGCGTGCCTATGGCCGGCAATGGCATACCAGGAATTACCTGCGCAAGAACCGGCGTTCGCCCGATGAACGGCTGCGCTAAGCTGGCTTTCACTAACCCCTAGGAGGCGCCATGATCCTGGCCGATCTTTCCCCTCAGGCCTACCGGGAAGCCGCCGAGCACCTTCGGGCGCTGGACGCTGACTGGGCCGCGCACATTGCCGCGGTGGGCCCGTGCCTGCACCACGCGACGCCGGGACGCGAGCCCTATGAGGCACTGGTGCGCGCCATTGCCTACCAGCAACTGCACGCCCGCGCTGCCGAAGCGATTCTGGGGCGCCTGCTGGCACTGTTCCCGCATCAGGCATTTCCGCAGCCGCACCAGTTGCTGGCGCTGAGCCCGGTTGCCCTGCGCGAATGCGGCTTTTCGGCCAGCAAACTGGCGACTGTCCAGGGCATCGCGCAAGGCCGGCTGGACGGTGTAGTCCCCACCCAGGCAGAAGCCTTGGGTATGGCCGATGACGCGTTGATCGAACGGTTGATCACATTGCGTGGGGTAGGGCGGTGGACGGTGGAGATGTTGCTGATCTACAGCCTGGCACGGTCCGATATCCTACCGGTCGACGACTTTGGCATCAGGGAGGGGTATCGGCGGCTCAAGGGGCTGGCCAAAGCGCCGACGCCCGGGCAGATGCGCGTGCTGGGCCAGGCATGGCACCCCTACCGAACGGTGGCCGCCTGGTACCTGTGGCGCGCCTGAAGCCTAACCTGGGAACACATCATGAAACCCTACAACACCCCTGAACAGCGTTGGCAGGCCGTGGAAACCCGTGATAGCGAGGCTGACGGCCAGTTTGTCTACGCCGTGCGTACCACGGGCATCTATTGCCGCCCCGGCTGCCGTTCTCGGCTGGCCAAGCGCGGCAACGTTGAATTCTTCGATACCCCGCTCGCCGCTGAATCTGCCGGCTATCGCCCCTGCAAACGCTGCCTGGCCGCATCAGCCAGTGCCGGGCGCACCCGCCAGATGATTACCCGCGCCTGCCGCCTGATCGAAGCGGGTGACCCGCCCCCTGGCCTGGAGCAGCTGGGCCAGGCGCTGGCAGTGAGCCCTTATCACCTGCACCGCCTGTTCAAGGCCGAAACAGGGCTGACCCCCAAGGCCTACGCCAGCGCCTTTCGCGCGCAGCGCCTGCGCACTGGCCTGGGCCAGGGGCAGTGCACGGTTACCGATGCCATCTACCAGGCCGGCTACAACTCCAACAGCCGCTTCTACCAAAGTGCCGATCAGCGCCTGGGCATGCGCCCGGGGCAGTTTCGCACCGGAGGCGCAGGCGCCAGCATTCGCTTCGCCATCGGCCAATGTTCGCTGGGGGCGATCCTGGTGGCCCAGAGCGCCAAGGGTATCTGCGCGATTCTGCTGGGTGATGACCCACAGGCCTTGTTGCACGCCCTCGAAGACCAGTTTCCCAAGGCTGAGCTGATCGGTGGCGACCGCGCCTACGAACGGGTGGTCGCCGAGGTGATCGGCTTTGTCGAAGCACCGGCACTGGGCCTGGGCCTCCCGCTGGACGTGCAGGGTACGGCGTTCCAGGAACGGGTGTGGCAGGCCCTGCGCGAGGTGCCGGTGGGCGCGCGGGTCAGCTACAGCGATATCGCCGAGCGTATTGGCGCACCCAAGGCGGTGCGCGCCGTAGCCATGGCCTGCGCGGCCAACCGCATTGCGGTGGCCATCCCCTGCCACCGGGTGGTACGCCGGGATGGCGATATCAGCGGCTATCGCTGGGGGGTGGAGCGCAAGCGCCAGTTGCTGGCACGAGAAACGGCACTCTCCTGAAGGCTGCAAGCGGCGTAGAATGCCCCGCCAGATCGAATTGAAAGAGGAATATTCGATGAGGCGTGTCAGCCTTGCCCGTTTTTGCCCTGGCCTGATGGCCATGCTGGCGTTGATGCTGGCCCTTGCCGGCCCGGCCTGGTCGGCCCCTGCCGCGCCTGCGCCTGCCGCCAGCCCGTCCGCCACCGACGCCCAGGCCCTGGATGACAATGCCAGCGTCGATCAACTGAGCGACCGCCTGGACCAGATCCGCCAGGGCGTCACCAGCGACGCCAACGACGACCTGTTGGCCCAGTTGCGCATGGCTGCCGTGCAGGTTCAGCGCCAGGCCGATGCATTGAGCACCCAGCGCACCACGGATGCCGAGAAGGTCGACGACAAGCTCAAGGTGATCGGCCCGGTGCAACCGGACGAAGCCGCCACCCTGACCCAGCAGCGCAAGGCCCTGGAGGCTGAGAAAAAGGCGCTGGTTGCCGAGAGAGACCGGGCGACCAAGCTGACCCAGTCGGCCCGCGACCTGTCTACCCAGATCGTCAACCTGCGGCGCAGCCTGTTCAACTCGCAGATCACCAGCCGGGCCGCCTCACCGCTGAGCCCGGCGTTCTGGCAAAGCATCATCCGCCCTACCCAGGACGACGTGGCCCGCCTGCGCGACCTGCGCGGGGAGGCTGCAGATGCCCTGGGCAGCGCATTCAGTGCCGAACACCGCTGGCTGTTCATCACCAGCCTGGTGGCGGCGATCCTGGTGTGGACCTTGGTACGCGGGTTGCTGGAGCGCCTGCTGGCCAGGGCCATGGTCAGTGGGTTGCCTGAAGGCCGGCTACGTCGCAGCGCCCTGGCGCTGGGTGTGAGCCTGGCCACGCTGGGCACCATTGCCGGTTCCGTGTCGCTGTTGCGCTGGGGGCTGGAAAGCAGCGCCGAGCTGGGTACCGACCTGGCCAGCCTGACCAATCATGTGCTGGCCCTGGTGGTGTTCAGCGCCTTCATCACCGGCCTGGGCCGCGCCATGCTGATGCTGCAGCGCCCGTCTTGGCGGCTGCCAGCCATTCATGACGAAGTCGCCAGTGCCCTGGGCTGGTTCCCGAAAGTGCTGGCATTGGCGCTGATGGTCATGATGACCATGGAGCGCATCAACAGCGTGATTGGTGTGAGCCTGGCGCTGACCGTGGCGGTCAACGGCCTCACCGCGCTGGTGGTGGCCATGATCTTCGGCGGGGCGTTGCTTTCGTACCGTCGCACCTTGCGCGAACATGGCCTGGAGCGCCCGACTGGCCTAGCCGGGTTGATCCCGTTCGTGATGGTGGTGTGGCTGGCGTCGATCCTGCTGGCGTTGTTGGCTGGTTACCTGACCTTGGCCTACTTCCTCACCGCCAAGTTGCTGTGGGTGAGTATGGTGGTCACCTGCGCCTACCTGCTGACCACCTTCCTGGGCGACCTGTGTGAAACCCTGCTGTCCCCCCGTCAGCCGGGTGGCCTGGCGCTGGCCGCCAGCCTGGGCCTGGCACCGCGCCACCAGGCCCAGGCCAGTACCGTGCTGGCGGGTCTCGGGCGCACCGTGGTGCTGTTCCTGGCCTTGCTGCTGGCACTGATGCCGTCGGGCACCAGCCCCAGTGAGCTGCTGCTTAGCCTGGGTGACTGGGACGGCACCGGTGGCAAGCTGCTGGGTAACCTGAACATCGTGCCCCAGGATATCCTGCTGGCGCTGGCTATGTTGGTGTGCGGCATGCTGGCCATTCGCGTGGTCAAGCGCTGGCTCAGTGAGCGCCTGTTGCCGGAAACCGACATGGATGCCGGCATGCGGGCCTCGCTGGTCACGCTGGTGGGTTACCTGGGCTTCCTGTTCCTGGCCATGTTGGTGATGTCCACCCTGCACATCAACCTCACCAGCCTGACCTGGGTAGTCAGTGCGTTGTCGGTGGGTATCGGTTTCGGCCTGCAACAGATCGTGCAGAACTTCATCTCCGGCCTGATTTTGCTCACCGAACGCCCGGTGAAGGTGGGGGATTGGGTGAGCCTGGCTGGGGTCGAGGGCGACATCCGCCGTATCAATGTGCGCGCCACCGAGATCCAGATGTCTGACCGCTCGACGGTGATCGTGCCCAACTCGCAGTTCATTTCCCAGAACGTGCGCAACGTCACCATGGGCAATGCGCTGGGCGTTGTCGGCATTACCCTGACCTTGCCACTGGACACCGATGCCAACCGCGTGCGCGAGCTGCTGCTGACGGCGTACCAGGAGCACGAAGGCATTCTGGATGCGCCGGCGCCGTCGGTGTCGTTCAAGGACCTGACCAGCAGCGGCATGGTGATCGGGGTGAGTGGCTACGTGGCGGGCCCGCGGCAGGTATCCGGGGCGCGCAGTGACTTGCTGTTCACCATCCTTGGGCGGTTGCGCGATGAAGGCATCGCGCTGTCGTCGCCGCAAAGCATGGTGTTGGTGCAGGAGGCTGGGCGGCAGGCGGACGAGCCGGCCTGATGGTTGACCTTGGGGCTGAACGCCGCGCCTGCGGCGCTCGGCCCCAAGTGCAGGCAGCCATCAGCCCAGGCAACGCGTCACGTGCTTGACCGACTGGTACCCCGCCAGCCCCCACGGCCCAAGCTCGCGGCCGATGCCGCTGGCCTTGGTGCCGCCCCAGGACGTTTCGACGAACACCGCCTGTACCGAGTTGATCCACCCGTGGCCAACCTCCAGGGCATCGGCCACACGTTCGGCCCGCGCCAGGTCCGCCGAGCACACCGTGCCCACCAGGCCGAAACGGCTGTCGTTGGCTTCGGCGATGGCCTGGGCCTCGCTGACGAAGCGGCGGGCGCACAGCACCGGGCCGAAAATCTCCTCGGTCCACAGGCGGCTTTCCACCGGCACATCGGTGTACAGCGTCGGGCTGACGAACCAGCCTTCACGGCCCAGCACCTCGCCGCCGGCAAGGCAGGTCAGCCCTTCTTCCCGGGCGGTGGCAAAGTAGCCCGCTACCTTCAACCATTGCGCCTGGCTGGTCAGCGGGCCCATGTCCACGTCCTCGCCTAGCGGGTTGCCGACGCGCAGCGCTTGCAGCGCCTTCTGCAGGCGGGGCAGCAGCGTATCGGCAATGCCTTCCTGCACCAGCAAACGTGATGTGGCTGAACACATCTGCCCGGCGTTCCAGGTGATGCCGGCGATGATCCACGCCACCGCCTGGTCCGGGTCGCAGTCGTCGAACACCACGATGGCCGACTTGCCGCCCAGCTCCAGGGTCACAGGCCGGCACTGCGCCGCTGCACTGCGCATCACCTGGCTGCCCACGCCGTTGCTGCCGGTGAACGAGACTTTGTCCAGGCCAGCATGGCTGCTGAGGGCTGCACCGGTTTCTGCCTTGCCGTTGACGATGTTCAGCACGCCCGCTGGCAGGCCCAGGGCCTCGGCGATATGGCCATAGGCCTGTTCCACCAAGGGTGTCACTTCCGAGGGTTTGAGCACCACGGTGCAGCCCGCTGCCAGGGCCGGTGCGAGCTTCCATGCGCTGGTGACCAACGGGAAGTTCCACGGCACGATCAAGCCAACTACACCGACCGGCTCCAGGCGCGTGCGTGACGTAAAGCCGGCTGCTGCCAGCGGCACATCCTGTTGCCGGGCTGGCAACTGCTGCGCCAGTTCGGCGTAGTACTCGAAGGTGGCGATGGCATCATCCAGGTCGATTTCTGCCTCGTGCCGCGGCTTGCCGTTATTGCGCATCTGCAGGCCGATGAGCGCCTCACGGCGGGTACCGAGTTCGCGGGCGAAGCCGCGCAGGTAGGCCGCGCGGGCATTTGCGTCGGTGCATTTCCAGGCGGGCAGGGCGCGGCGGGCGGCGGCAACGGCCGCGTCCACCTGTGCCACGCTGGCGGCCGTCAGTTCATCGAACGGTTGGCCCAAGGCCGGCTCATAGACGTGCAGGCATTCACTGCCCTGGCCTGCGACCCACTGGCCGGCGATGTAGTTGGAAGCGGTCATGTTCGGTATCCAGTCAGGCCATTTTGGCGTGGGTTACAGGGGTAGGCGGGGCGGTCTTGCAACGCACCCAGCGCGGGCCATTGGGGCCGTAGACGCCCGCAGGTTCAGGGAACAGGTTGAGCAGCAGCAGGTACAACACGGCTGCCAGCCCCAGCGTTACCGGCAAGCTCAGGTCGATGCCGCCGGCCAGTTCACCCAGCGGCCCGACGAACTGCCCCGGCAGGTTCACAAAGCACAGGCCAACGGCAGCACTGGGCAGCCAGGCACCCATGCCGCGCCAGTTCCAGCCATGCAGAAACCAGTAGTGGCCGCCGCGTTGCCCGCGGGTGAATACCTGTAGATCGTCTGCGTGGTAGAAGCCGCGACGCGTGATCAGGCCGAGGATCATGATCACCATCCAAGGGCTGGTGCAGGTAATGATCAGCACGGCGAAAGTGGACACGCTTTGCACCAGGTTGAAGGTGAAACGGCCGACGAAGATGAAACCGATGGCCAGTACGCCGATCAGCAGCGTGGCCGCCGCGCGGCTGAGCAGGCGCGGAAACACGCTGGACATGTCCAGGCCGGTGCCATACAAGGCCGTGGTGCCGGTGGACATGCCGCCGATCACCGCAATCAGGCACACCGGCAGGAAGAACCAGCCCGGCGCCACCGCCAGCAGGCCGCCCACGTAGTTGTTGGCGGCGATGTAGTCCGGCGCCTGGGTTGCCACCAAGGTGGCGGTACACAGGCCGAACAGAAACGGAATCAATGTGGCTGCCTGGGCCGCGATCACCGCCAGCATGATGCGTGCCTTGGGCGTTTGGCGGGGAATGTAGCGCGACCAGTCCCCCAGAAACGCCCCGAACGACACCGGGTTGCTCATGGCCAGGATCGCCGCCCCGACGAACGCCGCCCAGAAGCCTGCCTGGCCCAGGTTGACGCTACCGGCATAGCCAGCGTCGAACGGCCCGGCGAAGGCGACGATACCCAGCAGGAACAGCAGGCTGGAGGCCCATACCGCCACCTTGTTCACCCACAACATGAAGCGGAAGCCGAAGATGCACACCACCAGCACCAGCACGGCGAACAGGCCATAGGCCAGGCCCAGGGTCAGGTCATTCTCGGGCAGGCCCACCAGGCGTTTGGCGCCGCCCACCAGTGCATCGCCCGAACTCCACACCGACAGTGAAAAGAACGCGACTGCGGTGAGCAGCGACAGAAACGAGCCGACGATACGGCCGTGTACGCCAAAGTGCGCACCCGACGATACCGCGTTGTTGGTACCGTTCAGCGCACCAAACAGGCCCATGGGGGCCAGGATCAGCGCACCCACCCCAACACCCAGCAGAATCGCCCATAACCCCGCCTGGAACGACAGCCCGAACAGCACCGGGAAACTGCCCAGCACGGCAGTGGCAAAGGTATTGGCGCCGCCGAAGATCAGGCGGAACAGGTCCAGCGGTGTTGCGTGGCGTTGATCGTCGGGTATCTGTTCGACACCGTTGATTTCTATCCCGGTCGTGTGGCTCATGGTAGTGCTCCAGCGCGGTTGTTGTGGGCCGGCGCAGTGCGCGGGCCTTTTTGTGGGTGCGATGGCAGTGCGGCAGCGCCGCAAAAAAATCAGCTGGGCGTGATCACCGACAGGTGTTCGTGGCAGGCCAGCCACGCTTCGCCCTGGCGGCGAAAGACGATGGTTTCCCGTTCACTCAGGGCGTGCTCTTCGTTGGCGATGCGTAGATGCGTGGCAACATCGTGCATGAAGATCGCCACCTCACCCTGCAGGCTGACCTGGGTGTTGCTCGACTCACAACGTAGGACGGCAAAACCTTCAGCCTGCCACTGGGCCCACAGCGCCTGATAGGCATGGCGGCTGAGCAGCGGGTGGGGGAGGGTATGAAACAGAAACGTGGCGTCTTCGCTGAAGCAGGCGAAGTAGCGATCAGTGTCGTTGCTGGCGAACGCGGCAACGAGGTTGGCGGCGGCTTGCCGCACCTGGGCGTTATGGTCCACGGAAGTGGCCTCACGGTTATTGTGATTGTGGTCAGGCGATTCTGGTGGGGCGCAGCGACGTGAAAAATCCCTGATGGCAAATAATCAGTTCAGAAAAGTGTGAAGTGACGGCAAGCGCGCACAAATGCCCCAGGCATAACTGGCCCGAAACAGATGTAGGAGCGAGCAAAGCTCGGGATGCGCCGCGCGGGCGGCGCTCGATCTCCCAGGCGCTGCACCTGTAAAGGCGAACACCTCCCCGCCCAACCGCATTCTGCCGGTGAAGGGTCCCGGGCTGAGATTGCATCAGGGCTGCCAAGTGTTCGCCGCAACATGATCTGCGCCTACGAGACCGAGCGCCGCCCGCGCGGCGCATCGCGAGCTTTGCTCGCTCCTCCTACGTTTGTTTCGGGCCAATGTTGCTTGTTGCGTCAGCAGCTTCATAGACGCTGGCACTTCACCGCCGCTGTCTATAAGATGCGATGCATTCTCATTCACCTCTGGTTTCGCCCGTGTCTCTATCCGATACCCGCAAGCTGGGTTTCTTTTTCAGTGACCACCACCGCTGGCTGTTGCAGCACGTTCGGCGCCAGTTGAGCAACCGCCCGGATGCCGAGGACACGGCGGCCGAAACCTTCTGCCAGATCATCGCCGCCCGGGTGGACCCGGCGACCATCGAGCAGCCGCGTGCCTACCTGGCCACCATCGCCCGTCGGCTGATCTTCGACCGCCACCGGCGGCGCCGCCTGGAGCAAGCCTACCTGGAACGGCTGATGATGCTGCCAGAGGCGCTGGCGCCCTCGCCAGAAGAAACCCACCTGCTGCTCGAGGCGCTGCACGCGATCGATCACAGCCTGGCCGGGCTGCCTTTGGTGGTAAAAAAAGCCTTTTTGCTGAGCCAGCTGGATGGTCTGCCCTATGCCGAGATCAGCCGTCGGCTGGGGGTGTCCGAGCGCACGGTCGGGCGGTACATGACCCAGGCGTTGCGCCAGTGCTACCTCAGCGGCGCACAGCCATGAGCCGCACCGCCCTTGGCCCGGCCGCCGAGCAGGCCATCGCCTGGATGGTGCGGCTGCGCTCGGGCCGCGACGAAGCCCGCCAGCAGGCCCAGTTCCACCAGTGGCTGGCGCAGGACCCCGCCAATGCCCAGGCCTGGGAACAGTTGCAGCGGGGCATGGGCCAGCACTACGAGGTGGCGCGGCAGGCGCCCGATGCCCTGCGGGATACCCTGCTGCAGCCATCGATTGGCCGGCGAGAGGTGTTGCGCGGTATCGGCGGGTTGGGCGTAGTGGGTGGGGCTCTGTGGCTGGGGGTACGCAGTGAAGGTGGCCGGGTGTTGACCGCCGACCTGCGCACGGGCACTGGCGAACGCCGTATCCTCATGCTGCCCGATGGCAGCCGGCTGAGCCTGAACGCAGGCACGGCCGTGGATGTGCAGTTCACGGCCGGGCAGCGCCTGTTGCGACTCTATCGCGGCGCATTGGTCATACAGGTGGCGCCCGATGCTTCAAGGCCCTTTATCGTGCGCAGTGAGCAAGGTGATGCGCGCGCACTGGGTACGCGTTTTCTGGTCGAGCAGCAGGCTGATGCCACCCGTGTGGTGGTGCTGGAGCATGCTGTGCGAGCATCGCTGCCAGGGGGTGCCTGGCTCGACCTTGCAGCAGGGCAGGCGGCCTTGCTCACCCGCAAGCGCATCGAGCCCCTGCAGGGCAGCCAGGCCTACCGCGCCGATTGGCTTGAGGGCCACCTCAGTGTGCTGGACGAGCCGCTGGACGCTGTAGTCGACGCCCTTCGCCCGTATCGCCCGGGTGTGATCCGCGTCAGCCCGCAGGTACGTCAGCTGCGCGTGCAGGGCGTATTCCCGCTGGATGACAGTGAGCGAACCCTGGCGGCTCTGGAGGAGACCATGCCTATCCGGGTGAGACGTTTCGGCGGGTGGGTGACGCTGATCGAAGCGCGGTGAACACGCAGGCAAAAAACCTTGCCCCTGCTCGAATGAAAATTTTTATGATTCGTGTCCGCTTTTTGTATTTCGTCCCACCTCCCTCCTGACAACAGCAAACATTCAGGAGTCTTCACGTGTTCAAACCCTGGCCCCTTGCCCTCGCCATCACCCTGGCCACCGCGCCCGCGGCCCACGTGTGGGCGCAAGGTTCTGTGCAACAGCAGCAGCGCTTCGATCTACCGGCCGCCAGCCTGGCGCAAACCCTCAATGCCATCGCCCGCCAGGGCGGACAGGTGATGTCCCTTGACCCGGCGCTGGTCGCCGGCAAGCAGGCACCGGCCATACAGGGCCAGATGAGCCCGTTGCAGGCCGTGCAGCAGGCGCTTGCCGGCAGCGGCCTGCAGGCCATCGTGACCGGTAGCGGCACCTTCAGCGTGGTGCCTGCGGTGGACGCGGAAGGCGCACTGGAACTCGGCGCCACCAACATCAACAGCCAGGGCCTGGGGGAGACCACCGAGTTCACAAATTCCTACACCACTGGCGCCGTGACCATCGGCAAAACCCCGCAGACGCTCCGTGAGACGCCGCAGTCCGTGACTGTGGTGACACGCAAGTTGATGGATGACAAGAACCTGGTGTCCCTTGACCAGGTGATGGCCCAGACCACCGGCATCACCCGGGCCAACCGGGGCTACGGGAACCACCATTTCAGTTCTCGCGGCTTTGACCTGACCGACGACAGCTACATGGTCGACGGCGTGGCCGGTCAGGCGTACGCCTACACCGGGTGGATGATCCCGGACATGGCGGTGTTCGACAGGGTAGAGGTGCTGCGCGGTGCTGCCGGGCTGCTGGTTGGCGCGGGTAACCCGGGCGGCGCGGTCAACCTGGTGCGCAAACGCCCTACTGCCGACCCACGTTTTACGGTCATCACCCGGGCGGGGTCGTGGGACAACTACCGCCTGGACCTGGACGCCAGCGGCAAGCTGAACCCTGAGGGCACCCTGCGCGGCCGCATGGTCGCCTCCTACGAGGACCGTGGTTACTTCACCGACGTGACCAAGTCCAAGCGCCCATTGCTGTATGGCATCGTCGAAGGCGACCTGAGCGACGCCACCACCGTTGCGCTGGGCTTGCGTCGGCAAACCTCGCGCATCGATGGCTACAGCGTGCTGGGCCTGCCGAACAACCCGGATGCCAGCAACCCGCACCTCAAGCGCTCGACGTTCCTGGGGCAGGACTGGGCCACCCTGCAGAGCCGCACCGATGAAGTGTTCGCCGACCTCAACCACCGTTTCAATGACAACTGGACCGGCAAGCTGGCGCTCTCCCATTCCGAAAGCAGCTACAACCGCAGCGCCATCGAATGGGACGCCGAAGACACCCTCGCCTATGGCAGCCCCACCGGCCCCAAGGTAAACGACGTCAATTATCACAAGTTCGACGTCACGGCCAATGCCGTCGACGGCCATGTGGACGGCGACTTCGAGGCCTTCGGCCTGCGCCATCAACTGTCGCTGGGGGCCAACTGGTCCAGGCGCAACATGAACGATAAAGAGGTCTCCCAGGCACTGGACAGCCCCATCCCGCTGAACGTCTACCGGCCTGATCACAATAACGTGCCAGAGCTGGCACGCCAGGGGTGGGATTACAAGCAGGACACCTTCGATACGCGCTATGGCACCTACCTGAACGCCCGCCTGCACATGACCGAAGACCTGAGCCTGGTACTGGGTGGGCGGCTGAGCTGGTACAAGACCGAGACCTCCAGCGAAGACTCGAAAAGCACCAATGAACAGAAGCACGAGTTCACGCCCTTCGTGGGTGCTATCTACGACCTGAACGACAAATGGTCGCTGTATGCCAGCTATGCGGACATCTTCATGCCCCAGGCCAGCTCCCGTACCGTCGACGGCAAGATGCTGGACCCGTCCGTAGGCTCCAACTACGAGACTGGCATCAAGGGCGAGCTGCTCGACAAACGCCTGAACGTGTCTTTTGCAATGTTCTACATCGAGCAAGAAAAAGTCGCCGCACGGGACTATGCCAACGATGGCAAGTGCGCAGGTGACATCGCTGGCCGCTGCTTCATCAACAGCGATGGCATCAGCCGCAGCAAAGGCTTCGAGGCCGAAGCCACGGGCGAGCTGCTGCCTGGCCTGCAGGTGGCTGCCGGTTATACCTACAACACCACGCAGTCGGAAAGCGGCGGCCCGATCTCGGGGCAAACGCCCAAGCACATGCTGCGGCTGAACACCAACTACACCCTGCCAGGGGAGTGGAGCCGCTTCAGCATCGGCGGCGGCGTGTCTGCCCAGTCCCACTACTACGATCCGCCGATTGAGGTCAGCAACAGCGGCCGCGCCATTTTCGATGCCCGGGCCGCCTACAAGCTGGACCCGCACTGGACGGTGGGCGTGGACGTGGAGAACCTGTTGGACCGCAAGTACTTCGACTCTACCGGTTACTGGACTCGCGGCACTACCTACGGCACACCGCGAAGCTACATGCTGACCTTGCGAGGCGACTTCTGAGCCGGTGACCTTGATGGGCAAACGCGGTGAAGGCGCCCTGGAAATGAAAAAACCCTTGAGGCGCTGACCTCAAGGGTTTCAGGTGTTGCACAGGGCGTGCTTACACGTTGAAGCGGAAGTGCATCACGTCGCCGTCTTTGACGATGTAGTCCTTGCCTTCCAGGCGCCATTTACCGGCTTCCTTGGCACCGCTTTCACCTTTGAACTGGATGAAGTCGTCGTAGGCCACCACTTCGGCGCGGATGAAGCCCTTTTCGAAGTCGGTGTGGATCACGCCAGCAGCCTGGGGGGCAGTAGCGCCGACGCGAACGGTCCAGGCACGCACTTCCTGCACACCGGCAGTGAAGTAGGTTTGCAGGTTCAGCAGCTCGTAGCCGGCGCGGATCACGCGGTTCAGGCCAGGCTCTTCCAGGCCCAGGGCCTCCAGAAACATGTCCTTTTCTTCGCCGTCGTCCAGCTCGGCGATTTCAGCTTCGATCTTGTTGCACACCGGCACCACGACCGCGCCTTCTTCTTCGGCGATGGCGCGCACCACGTCCAGGTGCGGGTTGTTGTCGAAGCCGTCTTCAGCCACGTTGGCGATGTACATCACCGGCTTGCTGGTGAGCAGGTGGAAGCCACGGATAACGGCTTTGTCCTCGGCGCTCATGTTCTTCATCAGGCTGCGCGCAGGCTTGCCTTCGGTGAAGTGCGGGATCAATTGCTCAAGGATGGCCTTTTGCGCCAGGGCTTCCTTGTCGCCGCCCTTGGCATTGCGGGCCACTTTCTGCAGCTGTTTCTCGCAGCTGTCCAGGTCGGCGAAGATCAGTTCGAGGTCAATGATCTCGATGTCACGCTTGGGGTCGACGCTGTTGGAGACGTGAATCACGTTTTCGTCTTCGAAGCAGCGCACCACGTGAGCAATGGCGTCGGTTTCGCGGATGTTGGCTAGGAACTTGTTGCCCAGGCCTTCACCTTTGGAAGCGCCGGCGACCAAGCCCGCGATGTCGACGAACTCCATGGTGGTCGGCAGGATGCGGTTGGGCTTGACGATTTCCGCCAGTGCATTCAGGCGCGCATCGGGCATCGGCACGATGCCGCTGTTCGGCTCGATGGTGCAGAAGGGGAAGTTCTCCGCCGCGATGCCAGACTTGGTCAGGGCGTTGAACAGGGTGGACTTGCCGACGTTGGGCAGGCCGACGATGCCGCAATTGAAACCCATGGGTATTCCCCTCTCTAAAGGAAATCAGGCCTTCTGGCTGTGCAGCTCGCGCATGGCCTTGGCGAAGTCGCCGGCCAGCACGTCCGGCAGCACGCCGAGGGCAAAATCGATGCTGGCGTCGAGCTTCTCCTGCTCGGCGCGCGGCGCGCGGCCCAGGACGAAGTTGGAGACCAGTTTGGCGTCACCCGGGTGGCCGATGCCAAGCCGCAGGCGGTGGAAGTCGTTCTGGTTGCCGAGCTGCGCGATGATGTCGCGCAGGCCGTTATGCCCGCCATGGCCACCGCCGCGCTTGAGCTTGGCAACGCCGGGCGGCAGGTCGAGTTCGTCATGCGCCACCAGGATGGCCTCCGGTTTGATCCGGAAGAAATTGGCCAATGCCGCCACGGACTGGCCGCTGCGGTTCATGTAGGTGGTGGGGATGAGCAGGCGAACATCGTTGCCCTGATGGCTGAACTTAGCCGTCAGGCCGAAATATTTTTTGTCAGCGGCGAGCGAAACACGCTGGGCGCTGGCAATGCGTTCTACGAAAAGAGCCCCTGCGTTGTGCCGGGTCTGTTCGTATTCGGGGCCGGGGTTACCCAGGCCGACGATCAACTGGATGGCGGTCACGTCAGGGGCTCTTCCTTGGGGTTGTTGGGTTACAGGGCGCGCGGCACTGTAACCCGATCAACACCGGCGTGCGAGTGGATTACTCGGCAGCGCCTTCTTCTTCAGCTTCAGCGGAAACGCGCGGGGCGTGAACGTTGGCAACTGCTTTGTCATCACCGTGGGCCAGAGCAACGAACTCTACGCCTTTCGGAGCTTTCAGGTCCGACAGGTGGATGATGGTGCCGATTTCGGCGTTGGCCAGGTCCACTTCGATGAACTCAGGCAGGTCCTTCGCTTCGCAGGAAACTTCCAGCTCGGACTCAACGTGCGAAACTTCGCCGCCTTTCTTGACCGGGGCTTCTTCGTTGATGAAGTGAACCGGTACTTTGGCGGTCAGTTTCTGACCAGCCACAACGCGGATGAAGTCGGCGTGCATGATGAACTGCTTGGCCGGGTGGCGCTGCATGGCCTTGATGATGACGTTTTGCTTGGTGCCATCAACGTTCAGTTCGATAACGTGGCTGAAGGCAGCTTCGTTTTCGAACAGTTTGGCGATTTCCTTGGCCACGATGGTCAGGGATTGAGCTTCTTTACCACCACCGTAAACAACGGCTGGGATGCTGGCGGAGTGACGCAGGCGGCGGCTCGCACCTTTCCCCAGGTCAGTACGCGCTTGGGCGTTCAGAGTGAAATCAGTCATTTTGTTTCTCCAAAATAGCCCCCCGAGGGCGTTTGCGACCAGCGCCAACGGGGATGGCAAAAAAGCCCCGCCCCAGCAACGGTGCTGGGGCGGGGCGCTTTTCGTCAGCGTGCGTTCCGCTTAGCGGAACATTGCGCTGATCGATTCTTCGTTGCTGATGCGGCGTACCGCTTCAGCCACAACCGGTGCGATATCCAGCTGGCGGATACGGTCACAGGCCTGAGCAGCGGCGGACAGCGGAACGGTGTTGGTCACCACCAGCTCGTCCAGTACCGACTTCTCGATGTTCTCGATCGCACGGCCCGACAGGACAGGGTGCGTGCAGTAGGCGTAAACCTTGGCAGCACCGTGTTCTTTCAGGGCTTTGGCCGCGTGGCACAGGGTGCCGGCGGTGTCGACCATGTCGTCTACCAGGATGCAGGTGCGCCCTTCGACGTCGCCGATGATGTGCATCACTTCGGAGTGATTGGCCTTCTCACGGCGTTTATCGATGATACCCAGATCGACACCCAGGGACTTGGCGACAGCACGTGCGCGCACGACACCACCGATGTCCGGGGAAACGATCATCAGGTTCTCGAAACGCTGGTCTTCGATATCATCGACCAGTACGGGCGAGCCGTAGATGTTGTCGACCGGGATATCGAAGAAACCCTGGATCTGGTCAGCGTGCAGGTCGACGGTGAGTACACGGTCGATACCCACGACAGTGAGCATGTCAGCGACGACTTTGGCGCTGATGGCTACACGTGCCGAACGCGGACGGCGGTCCTGGCGGGCGTATCCGAAGTAGGGAATCACGGCGGTGATTCGGGAGGCTGAGGAGCGGCGGAAGGCGTCGGCCATCACTACCAGTTCCATCAGGTTATCGTTGGTCGGTGCGCAGGTCGGCTGAATAATGAAAACGTCTTTACCGCGGACATTTTCATTGATCTCAGTGCTGATCTCGCCGTCGGAGAATTTACCGACAGAGACGTCACCGAGAGGGATATGCAGCTGACGTACCACACGTCGAGCCAGATCGGGGTTGGCGTTCCCCGTAAAGACCATCATCTTGGACACGCGCAGTACCTGAAGGCTGAGGGTATACCTGGATGAGTATAAGGAAAATGGCAGGGGCGGCTGGATTCGAACCAACGCATGGCAGGATCAAAACCTGCTGCCTTACCGCTTGGCGACGCCCCTGTATCTGTTGCTGCGAACGCTTATGCGCTCGACTTCTTGACCAGACTTTGCAGCTTGCGATGCAACATCGAAATATTGCTTCCTTTCGCCACAAACCCTGTTTGGGTCGCTGAAAGAAGGGCCAGAACTTTATCAGCTTCGGCTTTGCTTGGGAAGGCCCCAAACACACAACTTCCAGTGCCGGTAAGTCGAGCCTCTGTGAATTTGCCCAGTGAATTCAGCGCGTTGCGAACTTCCGGGTAATTCTGCTCTACCACCGGTTGGCAGTCATTTCGACTGTTTCCCTCGGGAACGGGGCGCATCTTAAGGGGGAGAGAATCACGTGTCAACTGTGGATGCGAAAAAATTTCTGCTGTGCTGACAGACACTTGCGGCACAAGCACGACGTACCAGGGTTGCTCCGGGTCGACCGGGGTCAGTTGCTCGCCCACGCCTTGGGCGAACGCTGCATGGCCGCGTACGAACACCGGCACGTCGGCGCCCAGCGAGAGGCCCAGGGCAGCCAGGCGGTCTTCGCTCCAGCCCAGTTGCCACAGGTGGGCAAGGCCCAGCAGGGTGGTGGCGGCATCCGAACTGCCGCCCCCGATGCCGCCACCCATGGGCAGCACTTTGTTCAGCCAGATGTCGGCGCCCAGCGCGGTGCCTGACTGCGCCTGCAGTTGACGGGCGGCACGCACGATGAGGTTGCTATCGTGCGGTACCGAAGCGATGTCTGTGTGCAGGCGGATAATGCCGTCGTCACGCAGGGCAAAGCTCAGCTCATCGCCGTGCTCCAGGAACTGGAACACGGTTTCAAGCTCGTGGTAGCCATCATCGCGGCGGCCAATGATGTGCAGCCAGAGGTTGAGCTTGGCCGGGGCAGGCAGGGTCAGCGTGCGCATGAACTCAGTGCCCCAGCTGGCGCGGTTGCCAGTCCTTGACCACCAGGGTCACGTCCAGGTCCTTGCCGTGCAGCTTTAGGCGTTCAGGCAGCCAGTAGCCGTTCTGTTCGGCGTAGCTCAGGTACTCGACCTGCCAGCCGTCCTGCTCCAGGCCGGCCAGGCGGCTGTCGCCGTCCAAGGTGAGCTTGCTCTTGCTGTCGGGGGCGGGCAGCCCGCGCACCCACCACACCAAGTGCGATACTGGCAGTTTCCAGCCCAGCTGCTCTTCCAGCAGGGCTTCGGGGCTGGTGGCTTCATAGCGGCCCTGGTTGGCCACTTCGAGCACCACGCCGCCCGGGCGACCGGTCAGGCGTGCTGCGCCGCGGCCCAATGGGCCGGCCAGGCGAATGTCGTAGTAGTCCTGACGCTGCAGCCAGAACAGGGTGCCGCTCCCGGAGTCGCGTGGAGCGCGGATGCCTACCTTGCCATTGATCTGCCAGCCGTCGAGCTGGGTCAGCTGTTCTTTATGGGCCCGCCACTGTTGCGGGTCGCCTTGGCCCTGCAGGGCCTCGCGGCTACCGAAACCGGCGCAGCCTGCCAGCAGGGCGATGAGGGAGAAGGTAATGAAATGGCGCAATAGCATGGTCTAGAGAGTCTCGGATCCGGTCAGGCGCAAAAGGGTCTTGCGCAGAATGGGGCTGTCGGCCTGGGCTTCGAAGCCCTTGGCCCAAACCTGGCGGGCCTCGCGGCGTTTGCCATTGGCCCAGAGCACTTCACCCAGGTGGGCAGCCACCTCATGGTCGGGGAAGCTGGCAAATGCCTGGCGCAGGTAGGCTTCGGCCTGGTCCAGGTTACCCAGGCGGTAATTCACCCAGCCCAGGCTGTCGAGCACAGCGGGGTCGTCCGGGGTCAGCTGGTGGGCCTTGTCGATCAGCTGGCGGGCCTCGGCATAACGGGTGGTGCGGTCAGCCAGGGTGTAGCCCAGGGCATTCAGGGCCATGGCGTTTTCCGGCTCACGGGCAATGATGGCGCGCAGGTCCTTTTCCATCTGGGCCAGGTCGTCGCGCTTTTCTGCCAGCATGGCGCGGGTGTACAGCAGGTTGAGGTCGTCGGGGTAGCGCTGGATGGCTTGCTGCAGCACTTGGTTGGCCTGAGCGTCCTTGTTGTTGTTGCTGTAGCTTTCCGATTCGATCAGGTACAGCTGAATGGCCTGCTCGGGCTGGGCCTCGCGGGCTTCGGCCAGCAGGCGTGACGCTTCGGTGCCCCGGCCGTTGGCGATCAGGATATCGGCCTGGCGCAATTGGGCCGCCAGGTAATCGGGGCCTGGGCCTACCAGGGCATATTCACGCAGGGCGCCGGCAGGGTCGTGCCGCTCTTCGCGAATGCGGCCCAGGTTCAGGTGCGCCGCATCGGTGTTGCTGTCGCGCTCGACCAGTTCCTGCAAGTAGCTCTCGGCCTCGTCCCAGTCTTTGTTCTCGAGGCAAACCAGTGCCAGGGAATAGCGCAGCTCGTCGTCCTCGGGGTACTGCTGGACCAGGCTGAGGAATTCACCCTTGGCGTCGGCGATGCGGTCCTGCTCCACCAGGGTGCGGGCATAGGTCAGGCGCAGGCGCTTGTCATCGGGGTTGTCGCGGATGGCCTTGCGCAGCAACGGCAGGGCCTCGGGGCCACGGTCCAGTGCTTGCAGCAGCCGCGCGCGCAGCAGTATGGGTGCGATTTCACCGTTTTGTGGCGGGTGCGATTCGAGCAGGTCCAGGGCTTGTTCGGCCTTGCCATCCTGGTTCAGCAGCAAGGCCTTGCCGAAGATCAGCTGGCTGTTGTCGGGGTATTTGGCCAGTAGCCGCTCGAAGCTGTGCAGCAGGCCATCGCGGGTGCTCTGGTCGGTTTCGGCAGCAGAGAGGGCCAGGAAGTCGAAATGGGTATCGCCTTGGCCCTGCAGCACCTTCTCCATATAGGCCATGGCGTCATCGTAACGGCCGGCGCGCGCCAGCTGGATGGCGGCGGCGCGTTGGGCGTCGAGGTTCTGCGGGTCGTTGCGGGCCCACACCAGGGCGTTGTCCAGGGCGGGTTCGTCGGCGCCCAGGTATTCGGCGATGCGGTAGGCCCGTTCGGAAACGCCAGGGTCCTGGGTTTTCGCGGCCTGGTCGGTGTAGTTGGCCAGGGCGATATCGAAGCGGTTGCGTTGGCCGGCCAATTCGGCCACCAGCAGGCTATAGAGTGTGTCCTGCGTGAACGACCCATACACCATGGGCTTTTCGGCCTCGCGCTTGCCGGCTTCGGCGGCGGGGGGCTCGGCCTTTTGCGGGGCCAGGCTCTGGCAGCCCTGGAGCAGGGCGAAGGCAAGCAGCAATGCGTAAGGTCTGTTCATAGAGGGCATATAAATGGAGACTCACCGGCGGTCGGAGCATGATGACACAAGCGCGGTGGCAAACCCACCGGCCTGGGGTATCAAGCCAGGCTTCGCCTAAGAAGACCACGCAGGCCGCATGGGGTTCGAACCAGGCTGCCATAGGGCAGCAGTTATCCTTGCCTGCGCTTTTGCTTTTTGCTTCTGAGCGCGCGAAAGCACAGGCGACGCAGATTG
>NZ_BBIU01000030.1 GCF_000730645.1 Pseudomonas parafulva NBRC 16636 = DSM 17004
CAGTGGCTCCATAGAGGTCAATTCCAGTCTGTTCCGCCTGGGCGCAAGGCCCGTGCATAGCAGAACAGAAACAGGTTGCGCACCAGCTCCTTCAGTACCCCGGGCTCGCTCGAGTTCAGGCCGTTCATGTCCAGGTCGCCCTGGTCACGCAATTCGTCCAGTGCTTCTTCCTCGAGCACCGCGCACACCTCACCGGTTTCCCGGTGAAGGATGCGCAGGTAGGGATGAGGGCGGTCCAGCCAGGCGTCTATCAGATAAGTCATGACCATTCTCCTTGGATAGCTTTCCAATGAGAATAATTCTTATTATCAAAATAGCAAGAACCAATTGGCAGATTCTTGTGAAATCAGACCTTGCGCACGAACTCGGACTTCAGCTTCATGGCGCCGATGCCGTCGATCTTGCAGTCGATATCATGGTCGCCGTCGCACAGGCGAATGTTCTTGACCTTGGTGCCGACCTTGACCACCAGGGAGGAACCCTTGACCTTGAGGTCTTTGATGACGGTGACGGTATCACCATCCTGCAGAACGTTGCCCACCGAATCCTTTTTCACCACCTCGTCGCTGGCCGCCTCGGCGTCGCCGCTGGCCGACCACTCGTGGGCGCACTCTGGGCAGATCAGCTGAGTGCCATCCTCGTAGGTGTATTCGGAGTTGCATTTCGGGCAGGGTGGCAAAGTACTCACTTCGGTTCCTCTAACAGGCGGGTGTTTAAAAACCCACATTGTAGAAGGTATTGCTGCAGAAGTGATTTTGTCCGGACAAATGCAAGCGCGGGCAAGCCCACTCCCACGACAGCACCGCTGCAGGAGCGGGCTCGCCCGCGACAGAGGCGATGCGGCCTGTCAGTGAGTGCGCGCCACCGCGAACTCGCTCAGCTCCACCAGTGCGTCCCGGTACTCGCTGGCCGGCAGCACTTCGAGGCATTCGATGGCGCGTCTCACGTAGCTACGCGCCATTTCAGCGGTGTATTTGAGGGCGCCGGATGCCTCCACCGCTGCGCGGATCTGCTCGAGGTCTTCCAGGCCGCCTTTCTGGATAGCCTTGCGCACCAGCGCAGCCTGCTCGGCGGTGCCTTCGCGCATGGTGTAGATCAGCGGCAGGGTCGGCTTGCCTTCGGCCAGGTCGTCGCCCACGTTCTTGCCCAGGGCCTCTGCATCGCCTTCGTAGTCGAGCAGGTCGTCCACCAGCTGGAAGGCCACGCCCAGGTGGTCACCGAAGGTGCGCAGCGCCTCGCGCTGGGCGTCGGTGGCCTGGGCAAGCGCGGCGGCGCTGTGGGTGGACGCTTCGAACAGCATGGCGGTCTTGCCACGGATGACGTCCATGTAGACGTCCTCGGTGGTGCTGGCATCGCGCACCCGCGACAGCTGCAGCACTTCGCCCTCGGCGATCACGCGGGTGGCCTTGGACAGGATCTGCATCACCGGCATGGAGTTCAGCTCGACCATCATTTCGAACGAGCGGGAATAAAGGAAGTCGCCTACCAGCACGCTGGGGGCGTTACCCCACAGTGCATTGGCGGTGGAGCGACCGCGGCGCATGCCGGACATGTCGACCACATCGTCGTGCAGCAGGGTGGCGGTGTGCAGGAATTCGATGGTGGCGGCCAGCAGGCGCAGGTCGTCGCCCTGGTGCCCAAGGGCCTTGCCGCACAGCAGCACCAGCAGCGGGCGCAGACGCTTGCCACCGGCAGACGTGATATAGTCGCCGATCTTCGATACCAACGGCACGCGCGAGGTCAGCTGCTTCTTGATGATCTCGTCGACGGCGCTGAAATCGTCAGCCACCGCACGGTAGAAGGTTTGGGGTTGCATCGGCTGCTCCAGTGAGGTTGCGCGGCATGCTAGGTTGCGGGTCCCGGTGTGTCAAGGCACGGTGCCAGTCGGCCGGGGGCGGTACTTGCAAGCAAAACCCGGGTTGCGTACAATCGCGCACCCTAACTTCCTGGGCAGCACCTGCCTTACGCAATTGCGCCGGGCCGTTCCAGCCCTGTGCAGCCATGCCAGCCAATACTCATCATATAAAGCGCTGGGTGAGCAGGATTATCGGAGAAATACCATGTCTTACGCAGTAATCGTTACCGGCGGCAAGCAGTACAAAGTCGCTGAAGGTGAATTCCTCAAGATCGAAAAACTGGAAGTCGCCACTGGCGAATCCGTGACCTTCGATCGCGTCCTGCTGGTCGCCAACGGTGAAGAAGTCACCATCGGTGCTCCAGTTGTTGCTGGCGCTAAAGTAGTGGCCGAAGTCGTTTCACAAGGCCGCCACGACAAGGTTCGCATCATCAAGTTCCGTCGTCGTAAGCACCACATGAAGCGTATGGGCCACCGCCAGTGGTTCACCGAGATCAAAATCACCGGCATCCAGGCTTAATCCCCTAGATCCCCTGAATTTATTTGGAGAATTGAACCATGGCTCACAAGAAGGCTGGTGGTAGTACTCGTAACGGTCGCGACTCAGAATCGAAACGCCTTGGCGTGAAGATGTATGGCGGCCAGGTTATCAAGCCCGGCAACATCATCGTCCGTCAGCGCGGCACCGAATTCCACGCTGGCTACGGCGTTGGCATGGGCAAGGACCACACCTTGTTCGCCAAGATTGAAGGCGTGATCAAGTTCGAGAAGAAAGGCGAGTTCATGCGCCGTTACGTGAGCATCGTCGCCGCTTAATCGCGACGTCGCTCCAGAAGCCCCGTCATGCGACGGGGCTTTTTCGTTTGTGGTGAGCCTCTTGCAAAGCTGTTTGTCTGGGTTGCCGGCGTTGGTTTCTACGGTCGTACGGGGCCGCCGCGCTCATTTTTGCAAGAGCCTCATGTTTTTGAGTCATTCAACTCGTCTAGCGACGAGAGGCGGTTTTAATGAAGTTTGTTGACGAAGTATCCATTCGGGTCAAGGCCGGCGACGGCGGCAACGGTTGCATGAGCTTCCGTCGCGAAAAATTCATCGAGAACGGTGGCCCCAACGGTGGTGACGGCGGTGACGGCGGCTCGGTGTACATGGTTGCCGACGAAAACCTCAACACCCTGGTCGACTATCGCTACACCCGTCACCACGAAGCCCAGCGCGGCTCCAATGGCGGCAGCACCGATTGCACCGGCAAGAAGGGTGAAGACCTGTTCCTGCGCGTGCCGGTGGGCACCACCGTGATCGACGCTTCCACCCAGGAGGTGATTGGTGACCTGGTTACCCCAGGCCAGAAACTGATGGTCGCCCAGGGCGGCTGGCACGGCTTGGGCAACACCCGCTTCAAGTCCAGCACCAACCGTGCGCCGCGCCAGACCACCCCAGGCAAGCCGGGCGACCAGCGCGACCTGAAGATGGAAATGAAAGTGCTCGCCGACGTCGGCCTGCTGGGCTTGCCCAATGCTGGCAAGAGCACCTTCATCCGCTCGGTATCGGCCGCCAAGCCGAAAGTGGCCGACTACCCGTTCACCACCCTGGTGCCAAACCTGGGTGTGGTCAGTGTCGACCGCTGGAAGAGCTTCGTCATCGCCGACATCCCCGGCCTGATCGAAGGCGCTTCCGAGGGCGCTGGCCTGGGTATTCGCTTCCTCAAGCACCTGGCGCGCACCCGTGTGCTGCTGCACCTGGTCGACATCGCGCCGCTGGACGAAAGCAGCCCGGCCGATGCCGCAGAAGTCATCGTCAACGAGTTGACCCGCTTCAGCCCGTCGCTGGCCGAACGTGAACGTTGGCTGGTGCTGAACAAGTCGGACATGGTCATGGACGACGAGCGTGATGAGCGTGTGCAGGAAGTGATCGACCGCCTGCAGTGGGAAGGCCCGGTCTACGTGATCTCGGCCATCTCCAAGCAAGGCACCGACAAGCTCAGCCACGACCTGATGCGCTACCTCGAAGACCGCGCCGACCGCCTGGCCAACGACCCGGCCTACGCCGAAGAACTGGCCGACCTCGACCAGCGCATCGAAGACGAAGCCCGTGCCCAGTTGCAGGCCTTGGACGATGCCCGCACCTTGCGCCGCACTGGCGTGAAGAGCGTGCACGACATCGGCGACGACGACGGCTGGGACGATGATTTCGAGGACGACGAAGACGGCCCGGAAATCATTTACGTGCGCGACTGACCGGTTGCAGTACACTAAACGCCGCTCTCTGGAGCGGCGTTTTTGTATCCACGGTATCTACAGATTCGACATAGGTTGGAAGAAGATGCGAAGCAAGGTGACGGGCGCCAGGCGCTGGGTCGTGAAGATTGGCAGTGCGCTGCTGACCGCCGATGGCAAAGGCCTCGACCGCGGTGCCATGGCCGTGTGGGTCGAGCAGATGGTCGCGCTGTGCGAGGCAGGGGTTGAGCTGGTACTGGTTTCTTCCGGGGCCGTGGCGGCTGGCATGAGCCAGCTGGGCTGGACGTCGCGACCCAGTGCGATGAACGAGCTGCAGGCTGCCGCTTCCATTGGCCAGATGCGCCTGGTGCAGGCCTGGGAGTCCAGCTTTGGCGAGCATGGCAAGCACACCGCACAGATCCTGCTGACCCATGACGACCTGTCCGACCGCAAGCGTTACCTGAACGCCCGCAGCACCCTGCGCACCCTGGTTGAGCTGGGTGTGGTGCCAGTGATCAACGAGAACGATACCGTGGTCACCGACGAAATCCGCTTTGGCGACAACGATACCTTGGCGGCGCTGGTGGCCAACCTGGTAGAGGCTGACCTGCTGGTGATCCTTACCGACCGTGACGGCATGTTCGACGCCGACCCGCGCAACAACCCAAATGCCCAGCTGATCAGCGAAGCCCGCGCCGATGACCCGGCGCTGGACGCGGTGGCGGGTGGAACCGGCGGTGCCCTGGGCCGTGGCGGCATGCAGACCAAGCTGCGCGCAGCGCGCCTGGCAGCGCGTTCCGGGGCCCACACCATCATCATCGGTGGGCGCATCGAGCGTGTGCTCGACCGCCTCAAGGCCGGCGAGCAACTGGGTACCCTGTTGTCCCCCGAGCGTGGCATGCTGGCCGCCCGCAAGCAGTGGCTGGCGGGGCATTTGCAAACCCGTGGCACCCTGGTGCTGGATGCCGGTGCCGTGCAGGCCCTGCGCCAGGCCAACAAGAGCCTGCTGCCGGTCGGCGTCAAGACTGTGCAGGGCAGCTTCCGCCGCGGCGAAATGGTGGTGTGCGTGGGCCCCGATGGCCTGGAGGTCGCACGCGGCCTGGCCAACTACAGTGCCCTGGAAGCGCAGAAGATTATTGGCCAGCCGTCCGATGCCATCGAGACGATACTGGGTTACAGCGCCGAGCCTGAGCTGGTGCATCGGGACAATCTGGTACTGGTATGACTATGCTGAAAAAGATCTTTGCCGTGGTGGCGCTGTCGCTGCCCATGCTGGCCGGCGCCGAGGAGATCGGCCAGGTATCCACTGTCTTCAAGTTCCTGGGGCCGAACGACCGCATTGTGGTCGAAGCGTTTGACGACCCCAAGGTCGAGGGCGTGACCTGCTACCTGTCTCGGGCCAAGACGGGCGGGGTGAAGGGTGGGCTGGGGTTGGCGGAGGACCGTGCGGAAGCGTCGATTGCCTGCCGTCAGGTTGGGCCGATCAGCTTCAAGGGCGACCTGAAGGATGGCGACGTGGTGTTCAAGGAGCGCACCTCGCTGGTGTTCAAGACCATGCAGGTGGTGCGCTTCCTGGACAAGAAGCGCAACACGCTGGTGTACCTGGTATACAGCGACCGCATTGTGGAAGGCAGCCCGCAAAACGCCGTGACCGCGATCCCGATTCTGCCCTGGGCACAGCAGTAACCCTGTAGCAGCACTAACCCTGCTGCTACAACATCAATCCTGTGGGAACAACTATCTTCCACAAAATCTGAATGCTGGCGCAATCCACCGTGTGGGAACGGCTTCAG
>NZ_BBIU01000029.1 GCF_000730645.1 Pseudomonas parafulva NBRC 16636 = DSM 17004
TCCTTGGGCCTGCCTAGACACAAGCGCCTCCCACAAACCCAGCCAAGGCCACTAGAATAACCCCACCCACCCAGTCAGAAGCACCCTATGCCCAACCCTGCCGAACCAGAAGCACTGGCCGACCTGCCGCTGGACGAACTGGTCGCCTGCCATGAATGTGATCTGTTGCTGCGCAAGCCTGTTCTACACAATGGTGAAAAGGCGTTATGCCCACGCTGTGGATACGAGCTATACGCCCACCGGCACAACGTGGTGAACCGCAGCCTGGCCCTGGTGCTCACTGCGCTGCTGCTGTTCATCCCGGCCAACTTTCTGCCGATCATGCAGTTGCACCTATTGGGTCAAACCTCGGATGACACGGTCTGGAGTGGCGTACTGGGCCTGTACGACTCGGGCATGCGTGGGGTGGCCATTGTCGTGTTCCTGTGCAGCATGGCGGTTCCGTTGTCCAAGCTGCTTTGCCAGTTGGCTGTATTGCTGGCCATTCGGCTGAACGTTGGGCGCAAGTTTGGGTTGCTGTTCTATCGCATCTATCACCACCTGCGAGACTGGGGCATGCTCGAGGTGTATTTCATGGGTGTATTGGTGGCCATTGTGAAACTCGTGGACCTGGCCGAGATTACCGTTGGCCTTGGCCTGTTCTGTTTCATCAGCCTGTTGCTGGTTCAGGTGTGGCTTGAAGTGGTGATGTCACCGCACCAGATCTGGAGTGCGTTAGCGGGGGAGGACCTGCATGCGGGCGATTGATGCAGGCATTGTTGTCTGCAATGAGTGCCATGAACTGAACCGGCAGGTGCCTGGCGACACCTCACAAACCTGCACCCGGTGTGGTGCCTTGGTGCACGCACGCAGGCCCAACAGCATCGTGCGAACCTGGGCGCTGCTGGTGGCGGCGTTCATTCTTTACATCCCTGCCAATGTGCTGCCGATCATGACGGTCAGCTCATTTGGCCAGGGCAGCCCCGACACCATCATGTCGGGCGTCATTGCCCTGCTCAAACACGGCATGGTGCCGATCGCTGCGGTAGTGTTCGTTGCCAGCATCCTGGTGCCGACGTTCAAGCTGGTGGGTATTGCCTTGCTGCTGTATTCGGTCCAGCGTCGCCAGCCACTGTCAGCACGGCAACGCATCTGGATGTACCGCTTCATCGAATTCATAGGGCGCTGGTCCATGCTCGATATCTTCGTCATTGCCATCCTGGTGGCAGTGGTGAATTTCGGGCGGATAGCCAGTGTCGAAGCCAATTTGGGCGCTGTCGCCTTTGCAACTGTGGTGATTCTGACGATGCTTGCTGCTTTGACCTTCGATCCCCGACTGATTTGGGACAATACGGAGTCGGATGACGACCATGAGTGACCTGCCAACGGCCAAAACCCGCCCCGCTTCCAACTGGTCGGCCATCTGGATCCTGCCCCTGATCGCCTTGATGATCGGCGGCTGGCTCGCGTGGCAGGCCTACCGCGAAGCTGGCGTGCAGATTGAAGTGCGCTTCGAGTCGGGCGAAGGCATCGTCGCCAACAAGACCGAGGTGATCTACAAGGGCATGCCGGTCGGTAAGGTGAAAAGCCTGGTGCTGGATGCCAAGGGTGAGAATCAGGGCGTTATCGCCACTATCGAAATGAACCAGGCGGCAGAGAACCACCTGAACAAAGGCACCCGCTTTTGGCTGGTGAAGCCGAGCGTCAGCCTGGCAGGTATTACCGGGCTAGAAACGCTGGTATCAGGTAACTACATTGCCGTCAGCCCAGGGGAGGGCGAGCCGACCAAGCGCTTCACCGCACTCAAGGTTGCGCCCCCGCTCTCAGACTCCGAACCGGGGCTGCACCTTGTGCTGAAGGCCGAGCGGCTGGGGTCACTCAACCGCGACAGCCCGGTGTTCTACAAGCAGATCCAGGTTGGGCGGGTGAAAAGCTATCGCCTGTCCGACGACCAGAGCACGGTCGAGGTAAAGGTCTTCATTGAACCTGCCTACGCCAACCTGGTGCGCAAGCATACGCGCTTCTGGAACGCCAGCGGCGTCAGCATCGATGCCTCGCTCTCTGGCGTGAAGGTGCGCAGCGAGTCGTTGTCCAGCATCGTTGCCGGCGGTATCGCCTTCGCGACGCCGGAGCATCGCAAGGACAGCCCGCCAACCGACCCGAGCCTGCCGTTCCGGCTTTATGAGGACTTCGATGCCGCCCAGGCGGGCATCCGTGTGAAGGTGAAGCTCAGCGACTACGAGGGCCTGCAGGCTGGCCGTACGCCGGTCATGTACAAAGGTATCCAGGTGGGGTCGCTGAAAACCCTGAAAATGGAAGACAACCTTTCCAGCGCCACCGCCGAGCTCACCCTGGACCCGCTGACCGAGGATTACCTGGTGGAGGGCACCCAGTTCTGGGTGGTCAAGCCGTCGATCTCGCTTGCCGGGATCACCGGCCTGGAAGCGCTGGTAAAGGGCAACTACATCGCCATTCGCCCTGGCGAGAAGGGTGCGAGGCCTGAGCGTGAATTCGAAGCGCGGGCCAAGGCGCCTCCACTGGACCTGAAAGCGCCCGGCCTGCACATGGTGCTGTTCGCCGATACCCTGGGCTCGCTCGAAGTGGGCAGCCCGGTGATGTACCGCCAGGTGAAAGTGGGCAGCGTGCAAAGCTACCAGTTCGCCCGCGACAGCAACCGTATCCTGATTGGCGTTCACATCGAAAAGGAATACGAAAAGCTGGTCAATGCATCGTCACGCTTCTGGAATGCCAGCGGCATTACCCTTACCGGTGGCCTCTCGGGTATCAAGGTGAAGAGTGAATCCCTGCAGACCTTGATGGCAGGGGGTATCGCCTTCGACACGCCACGGGCGAATGCACCGCTCAAGCGCCACATTCCGCGCTTCCGCCTGCATGAGAACCAAGAGGCGGTGAACCGAGCGGGCACCCTGGTTACCATCCGGGTGCAGCGGGCTGATGGGTTGAAGCCAGGTACCGCCATCCGCTTCCGTGGGCTGGATGTGGGTAGCATCGAGAGCGTCGACCTTACAGCAGACCTTCAGGCCGTGCTGTTGCGCGCGCGTATCACCGAGGCGGCTGACAAGATCGCCCGCGTCGGCACCCAGTTCTGGGTGGTCAAGCCGGCCCTGGGCCTGGTGCGTACAGAAAACCTTGATACCTTGATCAGCGGGCAATACCTGGAAGTGCAGCCTGCCGCCAAGGACCGGGGGCCGCAGCGGGATTTCATTGCCCTGGCTGATGCGCCGGAGGTGGCGGGCCCCGAAATAGGCCTGCCGTTGACCCTCAGTGCGCCGCGCCGTGGCTCTATCAAGGCTGGTGTGCCGGTGACCTACCGCGAGGTCGCAGTGGGCAAGGTTACTGGCTTCGAGCTTGGCCAGAGCGCTGACCGCGTGTTGATCCACATCCTGATCGAGCCCCGTTATGCCAGCCTGGTACGCAGCGGCAGCCGCTTCTGGAACAGCAGTGGCTTCGGTTTCGACTGGGGCCTGTTGAAAGGGGCGACCGTGCGTACCGAGTCGCTGGAAACCCTGATCGATGGCGGCATCGCCTTTGCCACGCCGGATGGCGAGCGTATGGGCAACCCTGCGCGGCCGCAGCAGACCTTCGCCTTGTTCGACAAGGCCGAGGATGACTGGCTGCAATGGGCGCCGAAAATTCAGCTGGGCAAGTGACCCATCGAGGGGCCGTTGGCAGCGGCCCCTTGATGAAAAAGGCTCACACGAAAACTGCAGGCAACAAAAAACCGACCCTAGGGTCGGTTTTTCGACTAGCACGTCGCTTAGGCAGCTGCAGTTTCTTTCAGCGCCTTGATGTGGCCATTCAGACGGCCTTTGTGACGAGCAGCTTTGTTCTTGTGGATGATACCCTTGTCGGCCATACGGTCGATTACAGGCACAGCCAGAACGTAAGCAGCTTGTGCTTTGTCGGCGTCTTTTGCGTCGATGGCCTTGACTACATTCTTGATGTAGGTGCGGACCATGGAACGCAGGCTGGCGTTGTGGCTGCGACGCTTCTCAGCCTGTTTTGCACGTTTCTTGGCGGAAGGTGTGTTGGCCACCGTCGAGCTCCTCGAAAGACTTTAGGTAAATAGCAAACAAAATAGGCCGCGAATCATGCCGATGAGTCGACCGGATGTCAAGGCCACTTGCAAGGTTCCGCCGAGCGGTGCACCAACAGGCGGGAAAGATTCCTTTCTGCTGCGCGACCTGTAAACTCGGGAATTTTTGGCTCCCCTGCGAAGGCGCGGGAGTATCGCACATTCGGACGCTGTCTGGCAGCGTCCTCTGTCATTGGCGTGAATCTTTTCGATGAACCTGCTCAAATCACTGGCTGCGGTCAGCTCAATCACCATGATTTCCCGGGTGCTGGGCTTTGTCCGCGACACCATCCTTGCGCGCATCTTTGGCGCCGGGGTGGCCACCGACGCCTTCTTCATTGCTTTCAAACTGCCCAACCTGCTGCGGCGCATTTTTGCCGAAGGCGCGTTTTCCCAGGCATTCGTGCCCATCCTGGCCGAGTACAAGAGCCAGCAGGGCGAAGAGGCCACGCGCACGTTCGTGGCTTATATCAGCGGGCTGCTGACGCTGGTGCTGGCCGTGGTCACCGCCATCGGCATCCTGGCCGCACCCTGGGTGGTGTGGGCCACTGCCCCAGGTTTCGTCGACAGCGCCGAGAAATACCAGCTCACCACCGACCTGCTGCGAGTGACGTTTCCTTATATATTGCTGATCTCGCTGTCGTCCTTGGTGGGGGCCATCCTCAATACCTGGAACCGCTTCACGGTACCGGCCTTCACGCCCACGCTGCTGAACGTGGCCATGATCGCCTTCGCCGTGTGGCTGACGCCGTACTTCAACCCGCCGATCATGGCCCTGGCCTGGGGTGTGCTGGCGGGCGGCCTGGCCCAGTTGCTGTATCAACTGCCGGCGTTGAAGAAGATCGGTATGCTGGTGCTGCCGCGGCTGAACCTGCGCGACGCCGGGGTGTGGCGAGTGCTCAAGCAGATGCTGCCCGCCATCCTTGGGGTGTCGGTGAGCCAGATCTCGCTGATCATCAACACGATATTCGCGTCGTTCCTGGTAGCCGGTTCGGTATCGTGGATGTACTACGCCGATCGCCTCATGGAACTGCCATCGGGCGTGCTGGGCGTAGCGCTGGGGACCATTCTGCTGCCGACCCTCGCCAAGACATACGCCAACCGGGACCGTGAGGAATACTCGCGGATTCTCGACTGGGGGCTGCGCCTGTGTTTCCTGCTGGTACTGCCCTGCACGTTGGGCCTGGCCTTGCTGGCTGAGCCGCTGACGGTTGCGCTGTTCCAGTACGGCAAGTTCAGTGCCGTAGATGCGGCCATGACTCAGCGTGCCTTGGTCGCCTATTCGGTAGGGTTGCTGGCAATCATCCTGGTCAAGGTGCTGGCCCCCGGCTTCTATGCCCAGCAGAATATCCGCACACCCGTGAAAATTGCCGTGTTCACCTTGGTGTGCACACAACTGTTCAACCTGGTACTGGTAGGCCCCCTGGCACACGCCGGGCTGGCCCTGGCGATCAGCCTGGGCGCCTGCCTGAATGCCGGCCTGCTGTTCTGGAAGCTGCGCAGCCATCAGCTGTTCCAGCCGCAACCGGGTTGGGTGTTGTTCCTGTGCAAGCTGGTGCTGGCGGTCAGCCTGATGTCGGCGGTGTTGCTGGCCGGCCTTCATTACCTGCCCGCCTGGGAGCAGGGCAACATGCTTGAGCGCCTGTTGCGGTTAGGGGCGCTGATCATGGCAGGGGTGGTGACCTATTTTGGCTGCCTGTACCTGTGCGGCTTCCGGCCCCGGCATTTCGCCCGCAAAGCCTTGCACTGAAGCACGGCCGGGCCAGGTGTCGGTTTTTCACATTCCATGCCGCCCTTGGGCGCTGTTGCCTGTTACCGGCGCCCGGGTGTGGTTATAATCGGCCACTTTATGAGCAAGAAGCGCGTTATGCAGCTGGTTCGAGGTCTTCACAACCTGCGCCCCGAACACCGGGGGTGTGTCGCCACCATTGGCAACTTCGACGGGGTTCACCGCGGCCACCAGGCTATCCTGGCGCGCCTGCGTGAGCGCGGCCAGGCACTGGGCCTGCCCACCTGCGTGGTCATCTTCGAACCGCAACCGCGCGAGTACTTTGCCCCCGATACCGCACCCGCCCGCCTGGCCCGCCTGCGCGACAAGGTCGAGCTGCTGGCCGGCGAGGGCATCGACCGGGTGCTGTGCCTGGCGTTCAACCAGCGCCTGGGTGAACTCGGCGCCGATGACTTCGTCAAGGCCATCCTGGTCGATGGCCTGGGCGTGCGGCACCTGGAGGTGGGCGACGACTTCCGCTTTGGCTGCGACCGCGCAGGTGACTTCGCCTTTTTGGTCCAGGCCGGCCAGCAGTACGGTTTTACCGTCGAGGCCGCCAATACGGTGATCCAGGACGGCCTGCGGGTCAGCAGCACCGAAGTGCGCAAGGCCTTGGCCGATGGCAACTTCGAACTGGCCGAACACCTGCTGGGCCGCCCTTACAGCATCACTGGCCGCGTGTTGCACGGCCAGAAGCTGGCCCGCCAGCTCGGTACTCCCACTGCCAACATCCAGCTCAAGCGCCGCCGCGTGCCGCTGTCCGGGGTCTACCTGGCCAGCATCGAGATCGACGGCAAGGCCTGGCCGGGTGTCGGTAATATCGGCGTGCGCCCCACCGTTGCCGGTGATGGGCGCCCGCACCTGGAAATTCATCTTCTGGATTATGCCGGCGACCTGTATGGCCGGCGCCTGACGGTGGTGTTCCACCACAAGCTGCGTGAAGAGCAGCGATTCGCCTCCCTGGAGGCGCTGAAGTCGGCGATCGATGCGGATATCGCCGCCGCACGTGCACATTGGCACGCTCAACCGCTAACCAAGAGCCTGAAATGACCGACTACAAAGCCACGCTAAACCTTCCGGACACCGCCTTCCCCATGAAGGCCGGCCTGCCTCAGCGCGAACCGCAGATCCTGCAGCGCTGGGACAGCATTGGCCTGTACCAGAAGCTGCGCGAAATTGGCAAGGATCGTCCCAAGTTCGTGCTGCACGACGGCCCGCCCTATGCCAACGGCAAGATCCACATCGGTCACGCGCTGAACAAGATTCTCAAGGACATGATCGTCCGCTCCAAGACCCTGTCCGGCTTCGATGCGCCGTACGTGCCGGGCTGGGACTGCCACGGCCTGCCGATCGAGCACAAGGTCGAGGTTACCCACGGCAAGCACCTGTCTGCCGATCGCACCCGCGAGCTGTGCCGCGAGTACGCTGCCGAGCAGATCGAAGGGCAAAAAACCGAGTTCATCCGCCTGGGCGTGCTGGGTGACTGGGGCAACCCGTACAAAACCATGAACTTCGCCAACGAGGCCGGTGAAATCCGCGCCCTGGCCGAGATGGTCAAGCAAGGCTTCGTGTTCAAGGGCCTCAAGCCCGTGAACTGGTGCTTCGACTGCGGTTCAGCCCTGGCCGAGGCCGAGGTGGAATACGCCGACAAGAAGTCCCAGACCATCGATGTGGCGTTCCCGGTCGCCGACGAAGCCAAGCTGGCAGCTGCCTTCGGCCTGCCGGCACTGGGCAAGCCCGCTGCCATCGTGATCTGGACCACCACCCCGTGGACCATCCCGGCCAACCAGGCGCTGAACATCCACCCGGACTTCACCTACGCCCTGGTCGACACCGGCGAGCGTCTGCTGGTGCTGGCTGAAGAACTGGTCGAGCCGTGCCTCGCCCGCTACGGCCTGGAAGGCGCGGTCATCGCCACTGCCAAGGGCCAGGCGCTGGAACTGATCAACTTCCGCCACCCGTTCTACGACCGCCTGTCGCCCATCTACCTGGCCGAGTACGTCGAGCTGGGTGCCGGTACCGGCGTGGTTCACTCCTCGCCAGCCTACGGTGAAGACGACTTCGTTACCTGCAAGCGCTATGGCATGGTCAACGACGACATCCTCACCCCCGTGCAGAGCAACGGCGTGTATGCCGAGTCGCTGCCGTTCTTCGGCGGCCAGTTCATCTGGAAGGCCAACCCGGCCATCGTCGAGAAACTGAGCGAAGTCGGTGCGCTGATGCACACCGAAACCATCAGCCACAGCTACATGCATTGCTGGCGCCACAAGTCGCCGCTGATCTACCGCGCCACAGCGCAGTGGTTCGTTGGCATGGACAAGCAGCCAAGCACCGGTGAGCCGCTGCGCGAGCGCGCCCTCAAGGCCATCGAAGACACCAAGTTCGTCCCGGCCTGGGGCCAGGCACGCCTGCACTCGATGATCGCCAACCGCCCTGACTGGTGCATCTCGCGTCAGCGCAACTGGGGTGTACCGATTCCGTTCTTCCTCAACAAGCAGACCGGCGAGTTGCACCCGCGCACCGTCGAGCTGATGGAAGAAGTGGCCAAGCGTGTGGAGCAGGAAGGTATCGAGGCCTGGTTCAAGCTTGATGGCAGCGAGCTGCTGGGCGCTGAAGCCGACCAGTACGAGAAGATCGCCGACACCCTGGATGTGTGGTTCGACTCCGGTACCACCCACTGGCACGTGCTGCGCGGCTCCCACGACATCGGCCACGCCACCGGCCCGCGCGCCGACCTGTACCTGGAAGGTTCCGACCAGCACCGTGGCTGGTTCCACTCGTCGTTGCTGACCGGTTGCGCCATCGACGGCCACGCGCCGTACCGCGAGCTGCTGACCCACGGTTTCACCGTGGACGAGAACGGCCGCAAGATGTCCAAGTCGCTGGGTAACACCATCGAGCCAGAGAAGGTCAACAACACCCTGGGTGCCGACATCCTGCGCCTGTGGGTTGCTGCTACCGACTACTCCGGTGAAATGGCGGTTTCCGAGCAGATTCTGCAGCGCAGCGCCGATGCCTACCGCCGCATCCGCAACACCGCCCGCTTCCTGCTTTCCAACCTGTCTGGCTTCGACCCTGCGCGCGACCTGCTGGCGCCGCAAGACATGCTGGCGCTGGACCGCTGGGCGGTTGACCGTACCCTGCTGCTGCAGCGTGAGCTGGAAGAGCACTACGGCGAGTACCGTTTCTGGAACGTCTACTCCAAGGTGCACAACTTCTGTGTGCAGGAGCTGGGCGGCTTCTACCTCGACATCATCAAGGACCGCCAGTACACCACCGGCGCCAACAGCGTGGCGCGTCGCTCCTGCCAGACCGCGCTGTACCACATCAGCGAAGCACTGGTGCGCTGGATTGCACCGATCCTGGCCTTTACCGCCGACGAAATCTGGCAATACCTGCCGGGCGAGCGTAACGAGTCGGTCATGCTCAACGGCTGGTACGAGGGCCTGAGCGAGCTGCCTGAAGGCACCGAGCTGGACCGCGCCTACTGGGGCCGCGTGATGGCGGTCAAGGCGTCGGTCAACAAGGAGCTGGAAAACCAGCGCACCGCCAAGGTCATCGGTGGCAACCTGCAAGCCGAAGTCACCCTGTACGCCGACGAAGGCCTGAGCACCGACCTAGCCAAGCTGGGTGACGAACTGCGCTTCGTGCTGATCACCTCAGCCGCCAGCGTGGTGCCGTTCGCTCAGGCACCGGCCGAAGCCGTGGCCACCGAAGTGGAGGGCCTGAAGCTGAAAGTGGTGAAGTCCGGCTACACCAAGTGCGGCCGTTGCTGGCACTTCCGAGCCGACGTTGGCAGCCACCCGGAGCATCCGGAAATCTGCGGGCGTTGCGTCGAGAACCTGACCGGCCAGGGCGAGGTGCGCCACTATGCCTAACCCTGCAGCGGGGCGCTTCGGGCGCCTTGCATGGCTGTGGCTGAGCTTGCTGGTGCTGGTTCTGGACCAGGCCACCAAGCTGTATTTCGACAACGCCCTGACCATGTACCAGCAAATCGTGGTAATCCCTGATTACTTCAGCTGGACGTTGGCCTACAACACCGGCGCTGCCTTTAGCTTCCTGGCAGACGGGGCAGGCTGGCAGCGCTGGCTGTTCGCCCTCATCGCCGTGGTGGTAAGTGCCGTGCTGGTGGTGTGGCTCAAGCGCCTTGGGCGTCACGAAACCTGGCTGGCCGTGGCGCTGGCGCTGGTGCTGGGTGGCGCTATCGGCAACCTGTGGGACCGTGTGGTGTTGGGCCATGTGGTCGATTTCATCCTGGTGCACTGGCAGAACCGGCATTACTTCCCGGCCTTCAACCTGGCCGACAGTGCAATCACGGTCGGTGCGGTGATGCTGGCGCTGGACATGTTCAAGAGCAAGAAGACCGAGGAGCCGGCCCATGACTGACATTCGTATCGGCCAGAACACCGAAGTCACGCTGCACTTCGCCCTGCGCCTGGAAAACGGCGACACCGTCGACAGCACCTTCGACAAGGCCCCGGCCACCTTCAAGGTGGGCGATGGCAACCTGCTGCCCGGTTTCGAAACCGCACTGTTCGGTTTCAAGGCCGGTGACAAGCGCACGGTGGTGGTGGCCCCGGAGAACGCCTTCGGCCAGCCCAATTCGCAGAACGTGCAAGTGATGCCGCGGTCCCAGTTCGAGGGCATGGAGCTGTCCGAAGGGCTGCTGATCATTTTCAAGGATGCCGCCAACGCCGAATTGCCCGGTGTGGTCAAAGCGTTCGATGATGACCAGGTGACCATCGACTTCAATCACCCACTGGCTGGCAAGACCTTGACGTTCGAGGTGGAGATCCTCGAAGTGAAGGCCCTGTAAGCCTGGAGCCGAGCATGCAAATCAAACTCGCCAACCCCCGCGGATTCTGCGCGGGGGTCGACCGGGCGATCGAAATCGTCAACCGTGCCCTGGAAGTCTTCGGCCCGCCGATCTATGTGCGTCACGAAGTGGTGCACAACAAGTTCGTGGTCGAAGACCTGCGCAACCGTGGCGCTATTTTCGTCGAAGAGCTGGACCAGGTGCCGGATGACGTCATTGTCATCTTCAGCGCCCACGGCGTTTCCCAGGCCGTACGCCAGGAAGCAGCAGGCCGTGGCCTGAAGGTGTTCGACGCTACGTGCCCGCTGGTGACCAAGGTGCACATCGAGGTGGCCAAGTACAGCCGTGATGGCCGCGAATGCATCCTGATCGGCCACGAAGGGCATCCGGAAGTGGAAGGCACCATGGGGCAGTACGATGCCAGCAATGGCGGTGCCATCTACCTGGTCGAAGACGAGAGTGATGTCGCCAGCTTGCAGGTCAGAGACCCTGACCACCTTGCCTTCGTGACCCAGACCACGTTGTCCATGGACGACACCAGCCGGGTGATCGACGCCCTGCGTGCACGCTTCCCGAACATTGGCGGGCCGCGCAAGGATGACATCTGCTACGCCACGCAGAACCGCCAGGACGCTGTGAAGCAACTGGCCGACGAGTGTGACGTGTTGCTGGTAGTGGGCAGCCCTAACAGCTCCAACTCCAACCGCCTGCGCGAGTTGGCCGAGCGCATGGGTACACCGGCCTATCTCATCGATGGTGCCGAGGACCTGCAACAGGGCTGGTTCACCGAGGCTGCGCGGGTTGGCATCACGGCGGGTGCGTCGGCCCCCGAGGTATTGGTACGGGGTGTGATCGAACAGCTCAAGGCCTGGGGCGCAACCGGTGCCGAGGAGCTGGACGGGCGTGCAGAGAACATCACCTTCTCCATGCCCAAAGAGCTGCGCGTGCGCTCGCTGCTTTAAAGCAAGCCTCAAGGCAGTGCAAGGCTCGCAGGACGGGCCTCAACTGCCGCCTTTGGTCAGGCGCCCCGGCACTGTGGCGTCTCATTCACTTCGGTCGCCACCCTGACCCTGCCGCTTGAAGCCAGCACCACCTGATGCCGGCTTAGCGCGGTGCCCCGCTCGCAAATGTCCAGCGTGCCCCCCAGCCAGCCGCCGCCAGGCCTCATGGGGATGCCCACCGCGCTGAACTTCAGGGTTGCGCCAATGTTGCCCGCAATGCGCAGTGGCCGTGGCAGGCGGTGTTCGCGCAGCACCTGCCCATTGTGATCGAGCATCACCACCCAACCATTGCCCCACGCGTTGTCCAGTGCCTGCACCCGTACCGGCTGGCCCTGCAGCATGGCGTGCCCGCGAGCGCTTCGCAGGGCTTGTGCCAGGTCCCGCGCGGCAGCGGCCCGGTGTAGGTCGTCGCTGAACGTGGCGTAGGCCGGCATGCCCAGCTGTGACAGCAGCATCGCGATGGCCAGTGCCGACAATATTTGTATCAGTGTTGCACCGCGTTGCTTCACCGTGCATTCCTCCCGGGAAGTGCTTGGCTGTAGCTTCACGGGCGTTGAGCAACCCTGCCAGTCGCAGGTGTACACCACACCTGCGCGAAAAGTCACAGGAGGTGCAAGGATGCACGCAAGGCAACAAGGCATGACCCTGCTGGAAGTGCTGCTGGCAGTGCTGGTGCTGGGCGCCGGCCTGTTCGCGGCAGCGGCGCTCCAGGTAAAGGCACTGCAGGCCACCGACAGGGCCAGGGTCGACGTGCAGGCGGCGCTGGCGGCTCACAGTGATCGTGAGCGGGCGCAACCATGAGGCGCGTCGAACGGGGCTATGGCTTACTGGAGCTGCTGCTGGCGCTGGCGATTGGGCTGATGTTGCTCACAACTGCCAGCCAACTGTTCGCTTCTGCCCATCAGGTGTGGCGGTTGCAGGGCGCTGCCTTGCGCATGCAGGAGGACGCACGCCTGGCGTTGCTGCGCATGGCCCAGGATATTCGCATGGCCGGCATGTTCGGTTGCCTGCGCTTACTGCCTGGCGACTTTCCCGACAGTGCCACCCGCCTGGCTTTCACCCGGCCAGTGGAGGTAGGCCCGTCGAGCCTGAACCTGATCGTGGCGGATGTGGCCGGCCATGTTCTGCACCCGGACTGGACCGTGCTTACCAATTGCCGGGACCACGCCCAGGTTGCCGTGGGGCAGGTGCAGGGCAGCGGTGAACTGGCTATTCCCATCAGCCGGCACCGTTATGAGCTAAGGGGCAGCACGTTGTATTTCACTCGCAGTAACAGCACCCAGCCGCTGATGGAGCACGTGCGGTCGTTGGATATCGCCTACCTCACAAGCGCTGGCAGCCCGCGTATCGACCTGGACCTTGCGCTGCATGACCCCGCCTTGCAGCTGCAGCAGCGGCACCGCTTGAGTGTTGCCCTGCGCAACCCAGTTTTGCCATGAAGCGTCAGCGCGGGGTGGTGCTGTTGTTGGCGCTGGTCATCAGCCTGTTGCTGGGCGTACTCGCAGCCTCGGCCTTGCGTGCCGCGCTGGTTGAGACGCAGATGGCCGGGGTGCTGCGTGATGGCTTGCTGGCGTTTGAGCAGGCCGAGGCAACGTTGCTGGCAGGGCAGGGGGCTTTGCATCACCAGGCGCCTGCACCGTGCCAACCGTGCGCCCCGCCTGAACGCCCCCATGCACTTGGGGGCCACTGGCACAAAGCGCCGGAGGGGTTCTATCAGATACAGCAGTTGGGTATCAGCATGCGTGCCGCCCATGTGCCGGAGGGGCTGCCTGTCACATTGTTCAGGGTCACGGCCGTAAGCCTGCAGGCGCGGCCGCGGCAGGTGCTGGAGGCGGTCTACGCCATCAACGGCGATCAAACCCGCCGCATCGCATGGCGGCAAAGAGTGCAGGGAGACTGACATGCAGCAAGGCTTGAGCTTGATCGAGCTGTTGATTGTGCTGGCCGTGACCGGCATTCTGGCAGCCATTGCCTACCCCGCCTACAGCGACCACCTTCGGCAGGCCGCCCGTAGCGAAGTGGCCGGCCTGCTGCACGACGCTGCGCTACGGCTTGAGCGGCATCGTATGCTCACCGGCCAGTATGCCGAGGGCGAGCTGTACCTGCCCGCCGGTAACCGTGACTACAGCCTGCAGGCCCTGCGTGGCAGCGATACCTTCACGCTGCGCGCCCTGCGGCTGCCGCAGGGGCGCATGGCCGACGACCGTTGTGGCGACTTCCAGCTTGACCATGCTGGGGTACGCGGCAACCCAGGTGCCATCGACAGCACGCATTGCTGGGGAAGCTGAAGGTTCAATGATGCCCGGTGCATCGCAGTTTAACTTCAGGTGTTGGATCTACACATGAGCAAGCAAGTAGTGGTGGTCGGGGGCGGGGTGATCGGCCTGCTGACCGCATACAACCTGGCGGCGAGCGTCGGGCAGGTAGTGGTGTGCGATCAGGGCGAAGTTGGCCGTGAGTCGTCCTGGGCCGGCGGTGGCATCGTGTCGCCGCTGTACCCGTGGCGGTACAGCCCTGCCGTCACCGCGTTGGCGCACTGGTCGCAGGATTTCTATCCACTGCTGGGCCAGCACCTGTTCGCCACCACCGGCGTTGACCCGCAAGTGCACACCACCGGCCTGTACTGGCTGGACCTGGACGACGAGGCCGAGGCACTGGCCTGGGCAGCGCGTCAGCAGCGGCCCTTGAATGCCGTGGATATTGCAGCGGTTTACGCTGCAGTGCCGGTGTTGGGGCCGGGCTTTGGCCGGGCCATCTACATGGCCGGCGTAGCCAATGTGCGCAACCCGCGCCTGGTGAAATCGCTTAAGGCAGCGCTACTGGCATTGCCCAATGTAACCCTGCGTGAACACTGCCAGATCTCAGGCTTCGTCCAGCAAGGCGGGCGGGTTACCGGTGTGCAACTGGCCGACGAAGTGCTGGCAGCGGATGATGTGGTGCTCAGTGCCGGTGCCTGGAGTGGCGACCTGTTGCGCACCTTGGGCCTGGCATTGCCGGTGGAGCCGGTGAAGGGGCAGATGATCCTGTTCAAATGCGACGAGCATTTTCTGCCGAGCATGGTGCTGGCCAAAGGGCGATATGCAATCCCCCGGCGAGACGGCCACATTCTGGTGGGCAGCACGCTCGAACACGCCGGCTACGACAAAACCCCGACGGAAGAAGCGCTGGCCAGCCTGAAGGCGTCGGCGGTGGAGTTGCTGCCCGAGCTGGAAGGGGCGCCCGTGGTGGCGCATTGGGCGGGGCTACGGCCCGGTTCGCCTGAAGGCATTCCGTACATCGGGCCAGTGCCCGGCCATGATGGGTTGTGGCTGAACTGTGGGCATTACCGCAACGGGCTGGTACTGGCGCCTGCGTCCTGCCAGCTGCTTGCAAACCTGCTGACCGGGGCCGAGCCCATCATCGACCCGGCACCGTATGCCCCGCAGGGGCGCTTGGGTTAGCAGCCCGGGCGCAGTTTCAGCCCTGACGGCCAGGCCCCTGTTGCAGATGGGCCTGGCTGCAATACCACTCGTTGCCTTGGGTGAGCGCACGGTCGGTGGGCAAGTGCACGCCGCAATGGGCGCACCGCACCATTTTCAGGGGCGCATCCAACTTCGTTTCGGGGCGGGGTTGCTGGCTGACTTTGAACTTGCGCCACAGCCAGAACGCGGCGGCGATCAGGACGATCCAGAAGAGTAGGCGAACCATGGTGTTCAGCTTGTCGAATGATGAAGCCGACAGTCTAGGACGGCGCCAGAGAAAAAGGGAGGCCTAATTCGGGGTCACCCCAGGCCTCCCTCTCGGCAGATCAGTCAAACATGCCGAAGGTCATGTAGCTGAACCACGAACGATCTTTCTCGGCTTCCTTCGGCCCTTGCGGCTCGATCGGGTCGCCGTTCTCGTCCTTGGGCAGCAGCTCTTTCGGGATTTCGTCGCGCGCGTCCTGGAACTGCTTGACCACGTCCTGGTTGGCGCGGGTTTCTCCTGGCGGCAGCGGCGTGTCGGTTTCGATCAGGCCCAACGTGGCCTTGGACAGCCAGCCGCGGCCGTCAGACTCGGTCTGCTTGGGCTGGAACTCGCCATCGGCCAGGCTCGGGTGGTCGGGGTAGTTGAGCTTGAGGGTTTCCAGGCTGGTGGCGGCCAGGTCGTCCAGGTGCATCTTCTGGTACGACTCCACCATCACTGCCAGGCCATCGCCAACCGAAGGGGTTTCCTGGAAGTTCTCGACCACGTAACGGCCACGGTTGGCCGCTGCCACGTAAGCCTGGCGGCTCAGGTAGTAGTCAGCCACATGGATTTCGTACGAGGCCAGCAGGTTGCGCAGGTAGATCATGCGCTGCTTGGCGTCTGGTGCGTAGCGGCTGTTGGGGAAGCGGCTGGTCAGCTGGGCGAACTCGTTGTACGAGTCGCGGGCGGCACCCGGGTCACGCTTGGTCATGTCCAGCGGCAGGAAGCGCGCCAGCAGGCCGCGGTCCTGGTCGAACGAGGTCAGGCCCTTGAGGTAGTAGGCGTAGTCCACGTTCGGGTGCTGCGGGTGCAGGCGGATGAACCGCTCGGCAGCCGACTTGGCAGCCTCCGGCTCGGCGTTCTTGTAGTTGGCGTAGATCAGCTCGAGCTGCGCCTGGTCGGCATAACGGCCGAACGGGTAGCGCGACTCCAGGGCCTTGAGCTTGTTCACGGCACTGGTGTAGCTGGAATTGTCGAGGTCAGCCTGGGCCTGCTGATACAGCTCGGCCTCGCTGAGGTTCTCGTCGATGACTTCCTTGTTAGAGGAACAGGCCGCGGTGAGCCCGAGGATGGCGATCAGCAGCAGGTGTTTCACTTGCATGGCGGCTTGCGTCCCTTTGACGGCCGCTGTCTTGGGCGGGGCCGTCCTGTTATGATGAGCGCCCCGGCCAACCCCGGGACAAAAGAAGCCGTATTTAACCACAAGCTCGCAGCCGAAACCAAAGGCTGTGCGCCCGCCGAATCGAGCATGTCCGAGATCATTCAACTTAGCGCAGAGGTACCGTCCGAACTGGGCGGTCAACGCCTCGACCAGGTCGCCGCCCAATTGTTCGACGAGTATTCGCGCTCGCGGCTGACTTCGTGGATCAAAGAAGGCCGTCTGACGGTCGATGGCGCTGTCCTGCGCCCGCGTGACACCGTCCATGGTGGCGCCGTTCTCGCCCTTGAGGCCGAACAGGAAGCCCAGGGCGAGTGGGAAGCCGAGGACATCGCACTCGACATCGTCTATGAAGACGACCAGATCATGGTCATCAACAAACCCGCCGGTCTGGTAGTGCACCCGGCTGCCGGGCATGCCAGCGGGACCTTGCTCAATGCCCTGCTGCACCATGTGCCAGACATCATCAACGTACCCCGTGCCGGTATCGTTCACCGCCTGGACAAAGACACCACGGGGCTGATGGTGGTGGCCAAGACCCTGCAGGCGCAGACCAACCTGGTCGACCAGCTGCAAAAGCGCTCGGTCAGCCGGATCTACGAATGCATCGTGGTCGGTGTGGTCACTGCAGGTGGCAAGATCGATGCCCCCATCGGCCGCCACGGCGGCATGCGCCAGCGCATGGCAGTAACCGACGGCGGCAAGCCTGCGGTCAGCCATTACCGGGTGCTCAAGCGCTTCCGCTCGCACACCCATGTGCGGGTAAAGCTGGAAACCGGGCGTACCCACCAGATCCGTGTGCACATGGCCCACGTCGGGTTCCCCCTGGTGGGTGACCAGACCTACGGCGGGCGCTTCCGCATTCCGCCGGCGGCCAGCCCGACCATGGTCGAGGCCGTGAAAACCTTCCCGCGCCAGGCGCTGCATGCACGCTTTTTGGCGCTGCACCACCCGACCACCGGTGAACGCATGGAGTGGGAATCGCCGCTGCCGGACGACTTCGTGTGGTTGCTGTCCCTGCTGAACCAGGACCGCGAGAGCTTCATCGGATGAGCGAATTGACGCAGGCGTTGCTGATACCTGACTGGCCCGCGCCAGCCTCGGTTCGCGCCTGCGTCACCACCCGTCGGGGCGGCATCAGCCTGCCACCCTACGACACGCTCAACCTGGGCGATCACGTGGGGGATGACCCTGCTGCGGTCGCCGAGAACCGGCGTCGCCTGAGCCGTGAGTTCGCCATTCAGCCAGCCTGGCTCAAACAGGTGCACGGGCTGGAGGTCGCCGACGCCGACCCCTCTGAGGTAGCCGAAGCGGACGCCAGCTGGACACACCAGCCCGGTATCGCTTGCACGGTCATGACCGCCGATTGCCTGCCTGCGCTGTTTTGCGACCGCGCCGGTACCCGTGTGGCCGCAGCCCATGCCGGCTGGCGCGGGCTGGCAGGTGGCGTGCTTGAGGCCACGCTGCAACGCCTGGCCCTGGCGCCTGAAGAGGTGCTGGTGTGGTTGGGCCCGGCTATCGGCCCGCAAGCGTTCGAAGTGGGGCTGGAAGTGCGTGATGCCTTCACCGCCGTGCACCCCGAGGCAGCGCGGGCCTTCGTCGAGGGCGCGCGGCCTGGCAAGTTGATGGCCGACATCTATGAGCTGGCGCGTATTCGCCTTGCAGCCAGCGGTGTAACGGCTGTTTATGGCGGCGGGCTGTGTACCGTCAGTGATGAGCGGTTCTTCTCTTACCGCCGTACACCGCAAGGTGGGCGTTTTGCATCGTTGGTCTGGCTCGATCAGCGCTAACCGCTCTGGCTTCATCGCCTGCACTAATCCATCACAATGACTTCGGTCAACCCCGCTAAGCTTGAATCTTCCAGAATCAGCCTTATCTATAAGGCATCTCAGGCAGGTTTCTTCATAACAGGCGCTGTCCATCGCTCCGACCTGCCCTTTTAAAGGAAGGTAACCCATGCGAATAGACCGTTTGACCAGCAAGCTGCAGCTTGCAATATCCGATGCGCAATCCCTCGCCGTTGGCATGGACCACCCGGCCATCGAGCCCGTGCACCTGTTGCAGGCACTGCTCGAGCAGCAGGGCGGCTCCATCAAGCCACTGCTGATGCAGGTGGGCTTCGATATCCACAGCCTGCGCCAGGCGCTGGTAAAAGAACTCGACCAACTGCCGAAAATCCAGAACCCCACTGGCGACGTGAACATGTCCCAGGACCTGGCGCGCCTGCTCAACCAGGCCGACCGCCTGGCCCAGCAGAAAGGCGACCAGTTCATCTCCAGCGAGCTGGTGGTGCTGGCGGCCATGGACGAGAACAGCAAGCTCGGCAAGCTGCTGCTGAGCCAGGGCGTGAGCAAGAAAGCCCTGGAAAACGCAATCAATAACCTGCGCGGCGGCGCTGCCGTCAATGACGCCAACGCCGAAGAGTCGCGCCAGGCGCTGGACAAATACACTGTCGACCTGACCAAGCGCGCCGAAGAGGGCAAGCTGGACCCTGTGATCGGCCGTGACGACGAGATCCGACGCACCGTACAGGTACTGCAGCGCCGCACCAAGAACAACCCTGTGCTGATCGGTGAGCCCGGCGTGGGCAAAACGGCCATCGCCGAGGGCCTGGCCCAGCGCATCATCAACGGCGAAGTGCCCGATGGCTTGAAAGGCAAGCGCCTACTGGCGCTGGACATGGGCGCGTTGATCGCCGGTGCCAAATACCGGGGCGAGTTCGAAGAGCGCCTGAAAGGCCTTCTGAACGAGCTGTCCAAACAGGAAGGGCAGGTGATCCTGTTCATCGATGAGCTGCACACCATGGTCGGTGCCGGTAAAGGCGAGGGCGCCATGGACGCCGGCAATATGCTGAAACCGGCACTGGCCCGTGGTGAACTGCACTGCGTGGGCGCTACCACGCTGAACGAGTACCGCCAGTTCATCGAGAAAGACGCAGCCCTGGAGCGCCGCTTCCAGAAAGTACTGGTGGAAGAGCCCAGCGAGGAAGACACCATTGCGATTCTGCGTGGCCTTAAAGAGCGCTATGAAGTGCACCACAAAGTTGCCATCACCGACGGTGCAATCATCGCCGCCGCCAAGCTCAGCCACCGTTACATCACCGACCGGCAGTTGCCCGACAAGGCCATCGACCTGATCGACGAGGCGGCCAGCCGCATCCGCATGGAAATCGACTCCAAGCCGGAAGTGCTGGACCGCCTGGACCGTCGCCTTATTCAGCTGAAGGTTGAATCCCAGGCGCTGAAGAAGGAAGAAGACGAGGCTGCGAAGAAGCGCCTGGAAAAGCTGACCGAAGAAATCGAGCGGCTTGAGCGCGAATATTCCGACCTGGAAGAGATCTGGGCATCGGAAAAAGCCGAAGTGCAGGGTTCGGCGCAGATCCAGCAAAAGATCGAGCAGGCCCGCCAGGAGCTGGAAGCCGCACGCCGCAAAGGTGACCTCAGCCGCATGGCCGAGCTGCAGTACGGGGTAATCCCGGACCTGGAGCGCAGCCTGCAGATGGTCGACCAGCATGGCAAAACCGATAACCAGCTGCTGCGTAACAAGGTCACCGAGGAAGAAATCGCTGAAGTGGTCTCCAAGTGGACCGGCATCCCTGTGTCGAAGATGCTGGAGGGCGAACGCGAGAAGCTGCTGAAGATGGAAGACCTGCTGCACCAGCGTGTGATTGGGCAAGGCGAGGCGGTTACCGCGGTGGCCAACGCCGTGCGCCGTTCCCGCGCGGGGCTGTCCGACCCCAACCGGCCAAGCGGCTCGTTCCTGTTCCTTGGCCCTACCGGTGTGGGCAAGACCGAGCTGTGCAAGGCCTTGGCCGAGTTCCTGTTCGACACCGAAGAGGCCATGGTGCGCATCGACATGTCCGAGTTCATGGAGAAACACTCCGTGGCTCGCCTGATCGGCGCCCCACCAGGCTATGTGGGCTATGAAGAGGGCGGCTACCTGACCGAAGCCGTACGGCGCAAGCCTTACTCGGTGGTGCTGCTGGACGAAGTGGAGAAGGCGCACCCAGATGTGTTCAACGTGCTGCTGCAGGTGCTGGAAGATGGCCGCCTGACGGACAGCCATGGCCGCACCGTGGACTTCCGCAACACGGTCATTGTGATGACCTCCAACCTGGGCTCTGCACAGATCCAGGAACTGGTGGGCGACCGTGAAGCCCAGCGTGCGGCGGTGATGGATGCAGTAGGGGCGCACTTCCGCCCCGAGTTCATCAACCGTATCGACGAGGTAGTGGTGTTCGAACCGCTGGGCCGCGAGCAGATCGCCGGCATTACCGAGATCCAGCTGGGCCGCCTGCGCAGCCGCCTGCTGGAGCGCGAGCTGTCGCTGAGCCTGAGCCCAGAGGCGTTGGACAAGTTGATTGCGGTCGGTTACGACCCGGTGTACGGCGCACGGCCGTTGAAGCGTGCGATTCAGCGCTGGATCGAAAACCCCTTGGCGCAGCTGATCCTGGCCGGCAAGTTCATCCCCGGGACGGCGATTACCGCCAAGGTGGAAGGCGACGAGATCGTCTTCAGCTGATTACCTCGTTTGAAAGCCCCGCTTCGGCGGGGTTTTTTTTGGGTGATAGCGCCATTTCCCCGGGCTGGGCAGTACCTGTGGGGGTGGGTTTGATCGCGATGCGGCCAGCACAACCCCAGTAAAATCGGGCCTTTCCGGGCGGGTTTGTTAACTTGCTGAAAATTTTGAAATTTTTGCTTGCATCAATTCTAGAGTGCCCCTAATATACGCCGCGTTGTCAGGCACTAAGCGAATCACCAGCAACACCGGTGACCGCAAAACAACTTACAAATCAGTAAGTTGAATGAAAAAAAGTGGTTGACAAGCAAAACGAAGACTGTAGAATAGCCGGCGCTCAGCAGCGACAACGCGAAAGCGGATAGCCAAAGAGACCGAAGCTAACACAAGCTTCGAAGTAGCAAAAAAGTTGTACCGAAGTTCAGTTCCGCGATAGCTCAGTCGGTAGAGCAAATGACTGTTAATCATTGGGTCCCTGGTTCGAGTCCAGGTCGCGGAGCCAATCTCGGGGTGTAGCGCAGTCCGGTAGCGCGCCTGCTTTGGGAGCAGGATGTCAGGAGTTCGAATCCCCTCACCCCGACCATTTTCCGGGTCGTTAGCTCAGTTGGTAGAGCAGTTGGCTTTTAACCAATTGGTCGTAGGTTCGAATCCTACACGACCCACCATGTAAAAAGGGCATCTCAAATGAGATGCCCTTTTTCTTTTGTCCCGATTTTTCCAAACCCTTGGTTGTGCCGTAAATCCGCTATCCTGCCTCGTGTCACTGGGCGGTATAAGGACGATTTGGCATGGTAGCCAATACATCAAGCGTCGTGGTTGTAGGCGCGGGCATCATGGGGGCCTCCGTTGCCTGGCACCTGGCCAGGCTGGGTGCCAGGGTCACGGTGCTGGAGCAGGGGGCCAGGCCCGCAGCAGGTGTTACCCGGTGGTCGTATGGCTGGGTGGGTACTGCCAGCGCCTCTGCCTCTGAAAACCCGGTTGCGCTTAACGCAACGCTGCAGGCCATCGCCGACTTCCGCCGCCTGGCACTCGACCTCGGGCCCCTGCCTGTCGCTGCCCGTGGGGCGCTGGTATGGCTGGACAGCGACGAGCAAACCGCTTGCCTCATCGACCAGCAGCAGGCCGCGGGTGTACGGCTGCACCCCTTGGATGCCCAGCAGGTCAGTGCTCTGGAGCCCTGCCTGGTAACCCCGCCCAGGCTGGCCGCCTGGGCCCCTGACGATTTTGCGGTCGAGCCCGTCGCGCTGACCCGCCAGTTGCTCCATGGCGCCAAGCAAGCGGGTGCGCAGGTGCTGTATGGCCGTTGCGTTGATGGGCTGGAGCTGAACAACGGGTGTGTCACGGCAGCACTGTGTGCCGGTGAACGCTTCGCCGCACGCACCGTGGTATTGGCCAATGCCGATGCGGCCATTGGCCTGGCCGGGCAGCAGGCATTTCAATTGCCCATCCTCACCAAGCCTGCAGTGTTGATGCGCTTCTCGGCGCCTGCCGGGGTAGTCAGGCACCTGGTCTACGGCAATGGCCTGGAACTGCGCCCGGCGCTGGAAGGTGGTGTGGCCTGCGCGGAAGATGCCCCTGCAGAAGGCGAGGCAGGCTTGCCGGCCCTTGCCGAACACACCGCCGAGGCGATCAAGCGCATGTTCATCGGCACCTCTGGGCTGTCGCTGCGTGCCGTCAGCATCTGCCAGCGGCCAATGACCCAAGGGGGCGAACCCGTGCGGGGTTACTTGCCGGGGGCGCATGGGGTGTATGCGCTGATAGCCCACCCCGGGGTCATCCTGGCGCCGTACCTGGGCCGCCTCGCTGCCGAGGAAATCGTTCAGGCCGGGTGCTAGGCCGTGTTTTAACTGGACGTGGCCGATGTGCAACTGCTGCAATGGGTGTTGAGGGTTTCCATGCCCTCATGAGGCTGCTTCCCCAACACCCCTCGCAGGAGCGCAGTAATGCAGTGGCAACGTAACCTGGCAATCTGTTTTTTTGGATCGTTCGTCAATATCGTTGCCATGACCGTGCTGCTACCGTTTCTGCCGGTGTACGTGGAGCATCTAGGTGCCGTGGGCGATGCAGACATTGCCCGCTGGTCAGGCATCGCCTATGCCGCGACCTTTTTCAGCGCCGCGTTGGTAGCGCCGTTATGGGGGCACCTGGCAGACCGCTACGGCAGCCGGCAAAACCTGATCCGGGCCAGTTTCGGCATGGTTGTCAGCATGGCGCTGATTGGTCTGGCGCAGACTGTGGAGCAGTTGGTGGTATTGCGCTTGCTAGTCGGTCTTGCCGGTGGCTATACCTCGGGGTCGTACGTGCTGGTGGCGGCGCAAACGCCGAAAGAGCGCTCCGGCTGGGCGCTTGGCATGCTCTCGTCGGGCATCATGGCCGGTGGGTTGGTGGGGCCGCTGCTCGGCGGCATTCTGCCGACCGTCATGGATATCCGCACCATCTTCCTGGGCGCCAGCGGGCTGATCTTCTTCAACTTCCTGGCGACGTGCCTGTTCATTACCTCGCCACCCCGTCAGGGCAAAGCCGACAAGGCCCGGGCCGACAGCGCGCCTGCGCCCCGGCCAGACATGTCTGTCGTCTTCACCATGCTGTTCGTTGCCATGATCCTGATGATGGCCAACATGTCGATCGAACCGATCGTTACGCTGTATATCCGCAGCCTGGACGTGGGCGCGCAGTCTGTCACCTGGCTGGCGGGGTTGTGCATGGCAGCCTCGGCGCTGGGCAGCATCATCTCGGCACCCAGGCTGGGCAAGCTGGCCGACCGCCTCGGCGCTTTGAAGGTAGTGGTGGTATGCCTGGGCATCGCCGGGTTGCTGTTGATTCCCCAGGCGCTGGTCACCCAGGCCTGGCAACTGATCGTGTTGCGCCTGGCCATGGGCTTGGCATTGGGCGGTTTGATCCCCTGTGTGTCGGCTGTCATCCGGCAGAACGTCGGCGCCAACAGGGTGGGCAAGATGCTGGGCTATTCCACCTCGGCTCAATACCTGGGCCAAGTCGCCGGCCCGGTGCTTGGCGGCTTTGCGGCTGGCTCATTGGGCCTGCGGTTTGTGTTCGGCGTTACCAGCGTGGTGCTGCTGGCAACGGCTGGTTGGTGCCTGTTGCTACTGCTGCGTGGCCCGGCGGCGGCCAACAACGCATCGCTTGACGACGGCTGAATGGGCACCACCGGGCATGTGCAGCTCGGGTCAGTGCAGCTTCAACCGCGGCTCTGTACCTCGGCCAATCTTGCTGCCCAGCATCATCAGTGCCGTGCGGAAAAACCCGTACAGGGCCATCTGGTGCATGCGGTACAGCGACACGTAGAACATGCGCGCCAGCCAGCCTTCCAGCTTCACACTGCCCATCAGGTTACCCATGAGGTTGCCCACTGCCGAGAAGCGTGACAGCGAGACCAGTGAGCCGTAGTCCTTGTACGCATAGGTCGGCAGCGGTTTGTTCTCCAGCCTTGCCTTGATGCTTTGCGCCAGCATCGACGCCTGCTGGTGCGCGGCCTGTGCACGTGGCGGCACATTGCGGTCGGTGCCTGGCTGCGGGCAGGCGGCGCAGTCGCCGAAGGCAAAGATATCGTCGTCGCGGGTGGTCTGCAGGGTAGGGCGCACCACAAGCTGGTTGATGCGGTTGGTCTCCAGCCCGTCGATGTCCTTGAGGAAGCCCGGTGCACGGATGCCCGCCGCCCATACCTTCAGGCTGGCCTGGATCACCTCGCCGTCCTTGGTCTTCAGGCAGTCGCCCGTCACCTCGCTCACCGCCGCATTGGTCATCACCTTGACCCCCAGTTTTTCCAGGGTCTGGTGCACCGGCACGCTGATGCGCTCGGGCAGCGCCGGCAGCACGCGCGGGCCGGCCTCGATCAGGGTGATGTGCATGTCCTTGGGCTGGATGCGGTCCAGGCCATAGGCCGCCAGCTCGTGGGCGGCATGGTGCAACTCGGCGGCCAGTTCCACACCCGTGGCGCCGGCCCCGACGATGGCAACGCTGATCTTCTCGCTGGCTACATCTCCGGCGTGAGCGCGCAGGTAGTGGTTGAGCAGTTGCTGGTGGAAACGCTCGGCCTGCTTGCGGGTATCCAGGAATAGGCAGTGCTGCGCCGCGCCCAAGGTGCCGAAGTCGTTAGTGTTGGACCCCACGGCAATCACCAGGGTGTCGTAGCCCAGCGTACGGGCCGGCAGCAGTTCACGGCCCTCTTCATCAAGGGTAGCGGCCAGCTGGATCTGCTTGCCTTCGCGGTCCAGGCCGCTCATGCGGCCCAGCTGGAAATTGAAGTGGTTCCACTTGGCCTGGGCCACGTAGTTCAGTTCGTCTTCCGAGGAGTTCAGCGAGCCGGCCGCCACTTCGTGCAGCAGGGGCTTCCAGATGTGCGTGAGGTTGGCGTCCACCAGGGTGATGTAGGCCTGCTTGCGCTTGCCCAGGGTTTTACCCAGGCGGGTCGCCAGTTCCAGGCCGCCGGCGCCGCCGCCGACAATCACGATGCGATGAGTCATGGGGGTATCTCATAAGGTTTACGGAATTCTTGGCCCAATGGGCCGGCCGCACCGTGCACGAGGGGAGGGCGAGCGCCAGGCAGCTCATAGCACCAGTCCACTCAGCAGGCGGCTGACAAGGCCCAACCCGATGGTTACCGCCAGCACCACCACCAGCAGCAACCATGGCCGAAAGGGCCGGCGCTGCACCTGGTGTTGCGGGGCTTGCAGGTATTCATCGACGCGACGCTGATCTTCAGGGTTCAGGCGGCTGGTCATGGTGGGCCTCGTCAGATAGACGTTTGTGACTGCGCAAACGCTACAGTGTTCGTGCAGGCGCATGAAACAAATGATAATGCTTTCTATCTTGGCCGCCGAGTGTACGGCATCCTGATCAGCGGCGGCACAGGATCAAAGGCTGATACCCACATCGAACACGATGCTGCGGCCCAGGTTGCCGCGCAGAAAATCCGGGGCATCGGGGTGGGCGAACAGCACCCGGGCAAAGGTCGGCCCCACCAGCGACAGCGAGCGCCAGCCCTGGCGCAGGTATTCGGTGGGTGGCGGGAAGTGCGTGTTCAGGTCCAGCACTTCGCGTTTGAGGCTGGCGAAGGCAATGATGTCCAGCTCGTTCAGCTCAAGCCCGCGCTCACGGTAATTGTGCGCCTTCTTGCGCAACGTGGGCGCCAGCCGCCCCAGCAGCTCGGTGGCACTGATACGCCGGGGCCGGGCTTCGCGGCGTACCAGTTGCGCCAGGGAAAAAGCACTGCGCCGGCGTTGCAGCTCTTCACGCCATTCATCGTTCAGCCGGCGCCCCTCGTCCAGTACGAAAAACACCTCGAACGCCGCATCACGGAACAATACGTCAGGTGGCTCCTGCCCGGCGGGGGTGAAGTCGTCAGTGCGGTAGGGGATGTTCAGGCCCTGCAAAAGGCGCTGGCACACCCAACGCTCACGCTCCCATTTACGTGCATTGGAAAGAAAGGCATTGGCTTGTTCGGCCTGGATGGTAAGCAGGCGCAGGTAGTCTGAGTCATCCATGTAGCTAGCTTAGCTGCTATTCGATGACGATAAGATGCTGTTTGTGCGCAGAAATCGGTTTGGCCGGGGCCAGCCGCCTGGGCAGGCGTGGAATGGGTGTAGACTCAGGTTTGTCCATGCTTTTTTCAGGGGTATTTGGCAGGTGATCAGCGCACATGTTTTGTCCGGCACCACCCTGACACTGGGTTGGCTCGGTTATGTGCCATTGCTGGTGTGGGCTGCGGGCCGGGTGTACTGGGTAGAGCTGGTCACGGACCGGCGCCGCCAGCACCTGCTGTTTGGCACAGTGGTCTGCCTGTTTGCCTTGTGGTTGGTGCGGCGTGATTTTGATACCGGCGTGTCGTACCACTTCATTGGCATGACGGCCGTGACCCTGATACTGGACTGGCCGCTGGCGGTGGTGGGCGGGTTCATGGCCCAGCTAGGCCTGCTGGCGCTGGGGCGGCAGGACCTGGCGGCGCTAGGGGTAAACGGCCTGCTGCTGGTGGGCCTGCCGGTGTTGATTACCGAGGCCTGCGCCCTGTGGGTAGAGCGCGCCCAACCCAAGAACCTGTTCGTGTATATCTTCTGTTCCGGGTTTTTCCCGGCAGCCTTGACGGTGGTCGCCTGCCTGGCCGCTGCGTTGGGTGTATTGTGGCTGGACGGCATTTTCGCCATGCCCGAGTGGCTCAGCGATTTTGCCGGCTTCTTGTGGTTGATGATGTTCCCAGAGGCATTTATCAACGGCACCATTATCAGTGCGCTGGTGGTGTTCTGCCCGGAGTGGTTGGAAACCTTCAACCGCACCCGCTATTTGCAGGCGCCGTGGAAGGAAGAGGACCGCTGAGTATCAGGATGGGCTTAGTGGCGTGGCTCCAGGTCGCCGGAATACAGCTCATCTTCCGACTCTTCTGCCCCCGGGATCTTGTGTTCCTCCGAAGCCCAGGCCCCCAGGTCGATCAGTTTGCATCGGTCCGAGCAAAACGGCCGAAAAGCGCTTTTCTCATTCCATTCCACAGGTGCGCCACAGGTTGGGCAATCCACGGTCATTGGCTGGCTCATGGCTGGCCTCCTCGTAAAGTCAGGTAAAAATGGTGCAGGCGGTCAATCTGCTCGTGCAGCGCGGCCAGGTCGCCGTCGTTCACCACCACATCGTCGGCATGGCGCAGGCGATCCTCCCGGCTCAGTTGCGCCTTGAGAATGGCCTGGACCTGCTCGGCGCTGGTGTTGTCGCGGGCCAGGGTGCGGGACACCTGCAGGTGGTGCGGTGCATCGATCACCAACACCCGCTGGGTTTTCTGATACTGCCCCGACTCGATCAGCAAAGGTGATACGTACACCGCATAGGGCGATTGCCCCTTGGCCAGGTAACTGAAAATCTCCTGCCCGATCAGCGGGTGCAGCAGCTGCTCCAGCCATTTGCGCTGTACCGGGTCGGCAAAAATCAGCTGCCGCAGCGCGGCGCGGTCCAGTTGCCCGTCTGCCTGCAACACGCCGGGCCCGAAGTGCTCGACGATGCTGGCCAGGGCAGGGCGGCCGGGCTCCACCACCCAGCGCGCCGCCTGGTCGGCATCAACCAAATGCACGCCGAGCTCGACAAATCGCTCTGCAGCCGCGCTCTTGCCGCTGCCAATACCGCCGGTAAGGCCAAGAATCCAGGGGGTGAAGGCCGCAGTGGTCATCGGTATCCAAGCAGTTGCATGTAGGAGAGGTGTATTTCATCACCCCAGAGCACAGCAATCCACCCCGCGATGGCCAGATAAGGCCCAAAGGGGATGGGCGTACCCAGCGCATGCCTGCGCAAACCCACCAGGCACAGGCCAACCACAGCACCCACCACCGACGACAACAGCAACGTCAACGGCAGTACCTGCCACCCGCCCCAGGCCCCAATCAGCGCCATCAGCTTGAAGTCGCCAAAGCCCATGCCCTCTTTGTTGGTGAGCAACTTGAACGCCCAGTACACCGCCCACAGGCTCAAGTACCCCGCCACCGCACCCCACAGCGCATCGGAGAGCGGCACATAGAGCCCGGCGCAGTTCACGATCAGCCCCAGCCACAACATTGGCAGCACCAGCACATCCGGTAGCAGCTGGTGCCTGGCGTCGATCAGGCTCAGCGCCAGCAGGCACCAGGTCAGCAGCAGTGCCATCAAAGCCTGGGCCGAGGGCCCAAAGCGCCACGCCACCGCCAGCGACAACAGCGCGCAGGCCGCTTCAACCAACGGGTAGCGCAGGCTGATGCTGGCCTTGCAGGCCCCGCAGCGCCCACCCAAGGCCAGGTAACTGAGCAGCGGAATGTTCTGCCACGCCCGAATGCGCTGCCCGCACCCCGGGCAGTGCGAGGCCGGCAGGCACAGGTCGAAACGCTGGTAGAGCGTAACGGGCAGGTTCAACACCGCTTGCGCTTCACGCCGCCACTGCCGCTCCAGCATGATTGGCAGACGGTGCACCAGAACGTTCAGAAAGCTACCCGCCAACAAGCCAAGCAGGGCCACCAGGGTAATGAAGTACGCCGGCTGCATCGCCAGCAAGTTCCACACAGTCATCGTCAGATCAAACTACCCAGCTGGAAAATCGGCAGGTACATGGCCACCACCAGGCCACCGACCAGCACCCCCAGCACCAGCACGATGGCGGGTTCCAGCAGGCTGGTCATCTGGTCCAGCGTCTGGCTGACCTGTTCTTCATAATGGCTGGCGGCCTTGTCCAGCATCTGGTCCAGCGTGCCGCTGGATTCGCCGATAGCCGTCAACTGCACCAGCAACGGCGGGAACAGCACCTCCCCAGCCATCGCCCGATGCAGCCCCAGCCCATTGGCCATGCCCTGGCGCAGCCGCAGCACCGCCTGCTCATGCAGCTCACCGCCGCACACTTTGGCCACCGTGCCCAGCGCATCCAGCAGCGGCACGCCCGCCGTGTACGATGTCGCCAGGCTGCGCGCAAACCGCGCCAGGGCCGCCTGCCCCATCAGCGCCCCGAACACCGGCACCTGCAGCACCCTGTGCGCCCACCATAAACGCACCGGCAGATGCCGCCGATACAGCTGCCGCAAAGCCACACCCAGCCCCACTGCCACCAACAGCAGCCAGGGGGCATGCCGCCCAAACCCCGCCGCCAGGTCGATCACAAATTGCGTGAACGCAGGCAACGCAGTATTCATGCCCGCGAACAAAGACTCGAACTGCGGAATCACCTCCAGCAACAACACCGCCGACACCCCCAGCCCCGTCAGCAACAGCAACAACGGGTAGATCATCGCCTTACGCACCTTCTTCTGCAGCGCCCGCCGCTGCTCCAGCATGCCGGCAAGCTGTTCCAGTTGCCGGTCGAGCGTGCCCGACTGCTCACCCACCCGCACCAGGTTGCAGTACAGCGCATCGAACCACCCCGGGTGGCGCTGCAGTGCATCCGCCAGCCCAAGCCCCGCGTGCAAATCCTGTTTCAATTTACCCAGCAACTGCGCCTGCCCCGCCTCGCAACCACTGCGGCCCATCACCTCCAGTGCCTGCAACAGCGGCACGCCGGCCTTGAGCAACGTCGCCAATTGCTGGCTGAAACCCGCCGGGTCCGCCTTCGCCTGCCGCTTGGGCAACCCCAGGGCCAGCCCGCCAGCAGGCCGCAAACTCACCACGTTGATGCCTTGGCGTATAAGCCCCGCCCGCACATAGGCAGGGCTGCGCCCCGCCGTTTGCCCAGTGACAGGCGTGCCGTGGGCATCCGTGCCACGCCAGGTGTAGCGCTGTGTTGTCGCGTTCATAAAAAGGCCTTTTCTGCCCGTGGGACAAGCCTGGAAACAGCTTGCCCCGTCCATGGAAGGGCGCGCGTCCGTGTTGCTCACTAGAGTAGATCAGCGATGGCGAAGCCCACGCAGGCAGGGGTGACAAAAGGTGTCTGTTCAGGCCTACTGCGCCGCTGCCGGTGGGGCGCGCCGGTTTTCTAAGTGCATGCGTATCGAAAAGGAAACTGTTCATGAAAGGGCAACGCGGTATCACCCTGATCGAACTGATGATCGTTGTCGCGATCATCGGCATTCTGGCGACCATCGCCTTACCGATGTACACCAACCACCAGGCCCGCTCCAAGGCCGCCGCCGGCCTGCTGGAAATCAGCGCGCTCAAAACCCCGATGGACCTGCGGCTGAACGATGGCCGCGACGTCACCGACGTCGCCAGCCTGGGCGGCCAGCCCACCACCGCACACTGCGCCATCACCGCCAGCGGCAAGGCCGCAGACGCCAGCGCCAGCATCGTCTGCACCCTGGTCGATGCCCCGGCCAATGTGCTGGGCAAGGGCCTGACGCTGACCCGTTCTCCTAGTGGTTGGGCGTGCAGTACTGACATCGAGGAAGAGCTGGCGCCCAAGGGGTGCAAAGCGCCGTGAGGGGAGGGGAATAAGCCAGCGGAAACAGAGGTTTGCGTAACGGGTGCGGCAGTGGTACGTTGCGCTACACGCCGGTGTAGCTCAGTCGGTAGAGCAGCGCACTCGTAACGCGAAGGTCGTAGGTTCGATTCCTATCCCCGGCACCAGAAAAATCAAGGCATCCAGCCGAATTACCGTGACAGCAGCGAGCGGTGTGACAGCAGGGTGACAGCAAAGAGAAGCCCCGCACATAGACGATCTGGCGGGGCTTTTTCATGGACGCGACGAAATAAAGATTGCGGATTTCGTGGCGCTGATCGGGTTTACCTCCAATTAATAAACCTGATCCGCAAAGCCATAGAGCTTGGCAGCCCGATCGAGCTCGGCTTGTGCCTCAGCCGGGCCGGCCGGGCTGAGCACGTAGCCGCTGGCCTGCAGAATCGCAATACAGCAAGCTGATTTGGCCTGGCTCTCGCAGTTAGGTTTTATCGATCTGAGTAGGCGCGTCAGCTCATCAGCCTGGCTCAGAAACTGAGTAGCAGTGAGTGATTGTGTCATTGGTGAGACCTCCGCCGAGGGGCTATGAATCTCGGCACCGATTCAAGATGCCGTCACCATGCCTCCGACTGGCAGAAGATCATTAGGCTGACTAAGCAATACGAAGCTGGCCATGCGCTGCCTGCCTGGAAGTGAGCCAAGCTCAAATCTAACGGCGTCGCCAGTCGTGCGCTTTTTCCAGTCGCGCCCACCCTGGGGCATGGGCACAATTGGAAAAAAGGGCACGACTGGGTATTCTTATTAACCAATGATTCCCGTCACAGGACAAGTAGAAAGGGCCATGGATGAAAAGTTTTTCGAAGTAAAGAAGAAACATCACCATGTTTGGCGGAGTTACATAAAACGTTGGTCTCTGGATGGGGTGAATGCATTTCATACAACTAAAACCGGAAAGATCGCAAAACACGGCATCCTTGGTATTGGCATGGACCTGCATTTTTATAAGCTGACATGCTTAAGCGAGTTTGATGTGCAGCTAATAAAAATGGCTTCTAAGAAAAGCGCTCCCGATCAACACGAGCTGCACATGAGCTATCTATCAGATTTTTTGCTTTTTCAAACAGTCTCTGACCTTTATAGCGAAATAGGTCGCCATCATCCTGAGGCAGATAGATCTATCCAAGCTCTTGAAAGCAAAATGATGGAAAATCTTCACTCATCGCACGAAAACTCAGTGCTCCCGATATTTGAATGCCTTGCTGCCGGGGGATTGGAAGTTCTTAATGAGAATGCCAATGTGCTGGAGTTTCTGAGTTTCGTTGGTCACCAGTTCTCTAGAACAAAAGCCTTCAAGGAGAAAGCGCTTGCGAGTTTAAACCGAAGCACGCCCGATTTTTTGAGAGTGGCACAAAGCATGGAGAATAGCTGGTGGTTCATTAGCTACATGCTGGGTATGAATCTAGGTCGGGAACTGTACCTGAATCGAACTGGCTATACTCACTCGCTTTTACAAAGCGATGGAGAGGTTGAATTTATAACGTCGGATCAGCCAGTCATAAATATCCATGAGCAGGTATGGCGCGCTGAATATAAGACTGCTGAGCATGTAGATTTCTATTACCCGATCTCGCCGACTTATGCGTTTGTGGCTGCTGAATCTGGAAAGTTCGGCGGCGGGCTTGTGGTAGTTGGAAAACAAATAGTCAATGAACTTAACGCAAAGTTGGCGATCCGGGCTGCTTCTACAATCATAGGTTCGAGCCCTCAGTCTATCCAGCCCCTGCTCAATTTAGTTGGCAAAGACAAGACTAATATAGGGTGTATTTACTAAGCTCTTTTCCAAAGCTCACGTCCCAAGGGCACGACTGGGTATCCTTAAAACTGAGGACACCCCCGGTTACTGCTTCAGCCAAACATGCTGATTTAGCTCGTCGGCGAATTTTGTTGGTCGAGACCGGGAAGGTCAACGGCCGAGAGCCTTACACGTGGCTGCGCCATGTACTTGAACGGCTGCCGCACGCCTCGTCAGTAGCAGACTACGAAGCGCTGCTGCCGTGGAACTGCTCGCCAGAGATGCCATGGTAAACTGTTAACCCACTGTAAGGCAGGTGGGGTTTAGAAATCGCATACTTACCAGGCAGACAGCTTCGAGCTCGAACTCAGGGGTAAAGGTACGACGTTGCCTAGTCAGCAGACACTTCTCTGTGACGAGCGTTCTCGCCTAAATGGGGGGCGGTTTCATTGAACCACTGCACTAGACTCTATGATGGAGTTGAGTTTTTGTAAGCGTCGTCGTATTCGCGGAACCGATGATTCCTCAATGACTTCACACCATTTACGTACCAGCATACCTCACCTTCCTGAGTTCCAACGTCATGCATCCAAGGGGAGCTGGAGCACAGGTTTGGGTCTGCTCTATTATTCTTTAATGGGCAAATTTTAATATAAGGGCAGGACAGATTATTTTGACTGTTTTGGAGTTCAGAAGTATTATTGAAGCCGGCGCTGCTAGACAAGTGGAGTTGAGAAAACTGAAGGGCACTCTGTAGAATAGAGATTGATCCGATTTCAGTGTCGCTTAGGTCGGAAACATTGCTTCCTGTCCAGTAGTAATCAGCCGTGCCATCAGGCTTGTTTTGTAGAATGCATCTAGGAGGAAAATTACCGGTCATAATTATATGTGTAAAATTTTCTAAGGTTAGTTTATGACTTAAAAAAATCAACTCGTAAAACGGGTCTGCTTTTCGTTTTTGAATGGCGCAAGTGGTGATGGTATTTAAAGTTGATAGGCCTGTTTTTAGTGCGGTACTTGAAAATACAGTCCTCTCGAGCTGGTCTATAGTTTCTTGGTATTCCGACACTGCTGCCTCAAATTCCAGCATCATGTCTTTACTGAAGTCCTCGAAATAGGAGCTTCCTCGCTTGAGCGCCGATGTGGATACAATCAGTCCATGAGAGGGGATTTTATGCTGCAGGGCGATGGTACCGACCTTTACCAATTCAGATAAATCGCACTCGCGGCCAACTAAGTGCTCTACTATAGGGCGATATAATCTATAAGGCATTGGCGGAGTATAGTACTCTAACTCGGCGCCAGTTTTGCCTGTGATATTGTTGCGGACCTGCTTTTCTATTTCATAAGCTATCCCCTCTGTGATCATGCTATAACCAATATTATCTATCTCGACTTCCTTTTGAGATCCTGCAATTTTGAATTTTAATTTCATGCCGGCAATGGTGAAGGGCTCGTCATAGTCGTTAGTTTTCTCGTGCATTAAAGTCTCTTCAAAATGAAACTCTGTTAAGTATCCTTGCTCACGAATTTTCTCTGTGCAACCGATAATCCTAAAGTAGTCTTCCTCAAAGTTTCTCAGTAGGTCGTCATTGACATTCTTGTAGACTGAACCTTGACGAATGTAGTGGCCATTGTCGTCAGTTCCAGTCGCGAATATCTGTAAGGCTGTCAGTCTGCTTTGTAGTAACTGAAGTCCAGCTGTAGTGGATAAGTTATGAAGTTGGTGGATGAATTCATGGATGTGTAGTCCCATCGTATCCTCCAAGACACCGGCTTTGATATCTTTTTTCTCTATTAGAGTCGACAAGTCTGCCGTTTCTGGGAGTGTTGTAAATAGTGCGTTATTTATATAGCTTGCGAGTGCACTAAACATAGTGTTTTTGTTGTTTGTAAATTGATCTTTCTCTGCTTTCATTGCATGAATTCCTCAAGCTCACGAGTCAGTAAAATTATGTTGGTTACGGTAGCTGCAGGCAATATTTTTAATAATGTTTCTCAGGCTGCTCGCAGTTGGCAAGTGGACGTCTCCCTCATGTATAAGTCGGATGGCCGGTTAGCATCGTATGTTTGGCTAAGTCCATGTGAATCCGTATATTACTCATAATGCTCATTGCTTTATTTGTGCGATTGTGAGCTTTCCCGTTTGTGAAAAAACGATTCACCCACCGCTTTCGCTCTAGTCTCCGTTGACCAGCGTAATTTAAGCTCACGCGAGAAATCTTCGCCATCATTAATCAAGGCATATACTTCTTTGCTTATTGCTGAGAAAAACGAACCGAGGTCACACCACCTGACGTTAGGCAGAACGGCTGATGTGCAGCGCATTGTCCCAAACAGGCAATCCAGCATCTCTAGGATGCTCATATTGGCACGTGGAGCCGACGATAAAATTTACGGCGCTCGTGGAAGAGTGCAGTGCCCATTGACTCACTAACCTCATGCGCATCCGAGGTAAGCCAGGCATTCGGGTTTGTAGCGAAGATCACTGACACTTCGACATGGTGGGAGGAGGCTTCGCGATTTCCGATTCGATTCCACTGAAAACCATAACTAGCTGATATGTTTAGAGTCACGGTAGGAGGTACATGAAAAAATCCACGAAATTCCAGCCCCGCGAAAACCGGGCCCTGACGGCCAACAACCGTCTTTCTATGCCTGCACTATGCACATACCTTATGGCGATTTCTCGCTATCCAGCCCTCCTTGGAACCCGCTTCATGCGGGTTTTCTGTACTGCTGGCCCATCACTTCGTCTCGCCACCGACTAGTGTTATTGAGTAACTATCCCTTAAAGCCCAGTTCGAAGCGCAAAGCCAACCCCGACGCTGTGCTTCCGATACCTATCTGCAGCCCATCCCGCCCCAACCCTGCTACCCCACATGACGATTCCTTCACAGACCTAACCGAACACCCCCCACCCCACGCCTGTCTCTATTCCCATCGATCACTTCTTCCCGTTCGCACCAGGAGTTCTCATGGCAAAGATCAACATGGCCCAGCAACTGGCCTCAACCCTCGAACAGGCCGGTATCAAACGGATCTGGGGCCTCACCGGCGACAGCCTCAACGGCCTTACCGACGCCCTGCGCAGCATGGACAGCATCGAGTGGATGCACGTGCGCCATGAGGAAGTCGCAGCCTTCGCCGCCGGTGCAGAGGCTGCGGTCACCGGCGAGCTGACGGTGTGCGCAGGCAGTTGCGGGCCGGGTAACCTGCACTTGATCAATGGCCTGTTCGATTGCCACCGCAACCGGGTGCCGGTGCTGGCCATCGCCGCGCAAATCCCGTCCTCGGAGATTGGCCTGAACTACTTCCAGGAAACCCACCCGCAGGAACTGTTCAAGGAATGCAGCCATTTCATCGAGCTGGTCAGCAACCCGGCGCAGATGCCGCAGGTGCTGCACCGGGCGATGCGCTCGGCCATTCTCAACCGCGGTGTGGCGGTGGTGGTGATACCCGGTGATGTATCGCTGTTGGAGGTGGAGGAAAAGCCGGCAGCCTGGCCTGCATTGCAGCATCCGCGCATCCTGCCAGCCGAAGCCGACTTGCAGCGCCTGGCCGAGTTGCTGGAAGACAGCCACAAAGTGAGCCTGCTGTGCGGCAGTGGCTGCGCGGGGGCTCATGACCAGGTGGTGGCGCTGGCCGATGCGCTTGGTGCGCCGGTGGTCCATGCGCTGCGGGGTAAGGAGCACGTGGAGTGGGACAACCCTTTCGACGTTGGCATGACGGGGTTGATCGGCTTCAGCTCCGGTTACCACGCGATGTTGGGCTGCGACACGCTGGTGATGCTGGGCACCGACTTCCCTTACCGGCAGTTCTACCCGAGCGATGCCAAGATCGTACAGGTTGACCGTGACCCGCAAGCGCTGGGGCGCCGTGCCACCCTGTCGCTTGGCATCGCTGCTGATGTGGGCGAAACCCTCAACGCGCTGCTGCCGCGCCTGACGCGCAAAACTGATCGCCGTTTCCTGGAGGACTCACTGAAAGCCTACGGCAAGGCGCGCCAGGGCCTGGACGACTTGGCGGAGCCATCCAAAGGCGATCGGCCAATCCATCCGCAATACGTCACGCGTCTGCTCAGCGAACTGGCCACCGAAGACGCGATATTTACCGCTGACGTGGGTTCGCCCACTGTCTGGGCAGCGCGTTACCTGAAGATGAATGGGCAGCGTCGCCTGGTTGGCTCGTTCAACCATGGCTCGATGGCCAATGCCATGCCTCAGGCCATGGGCGCGCAGGCAGCCTTCCCGGGTCGCCAAGTCATCTCGATGAGTGGTGACGGTGGGTTCAGCATGTTGATGGGGGACTTCATCTCGCTCTCGCAGCTGAAATTGCCTGTGAAGGTGGTGGTGTTCAACAACGCCTCACTGGGTTTCGTCGCCATGGAAATGAAGGCGGCTGGCTATCTCGACACCGGCACCGACCTGCACAACCCTGATTTCGCCGCCATGTCCAATGCCATGGGCATCCTGGGGATTCGCGTAGAGCGCTCGGAAGACCTGGAAGACGCCCTGCGCCGTGCACTGGCGCACGATGGCCCGGTGCTGGTCGACGTGGTCACCGCTACTCAGGAGTTGGTCATGCCACCGGCGATCAAGCTGGAGCAGGCCAAGGGCTTCAGCCTGTACATGCTAAAAGCGGTAATGAGCGGGCGTGGTGACGAGGTGTTGGACTTGGCGAAGACCAACCTGCTGCGCTAACGACTGCGCGTGGGAGACATTCACGGTTCAGGCCGATGGGTATACATTCAGAGCCTGTGCCGTGAGTCTTCAAGTTAGTTTCCTAGACTAGAGAAACGCCATGAGTGATGAAAAAAGCGATGATCGCCCTGTTTACCAAGCAGCCTGCCATTGCGGGACAGTGCGGTTTTCGCTGCGCCTGACCGACGGCCTGCGAACTGCACGCAGGTGCAACTGCTCGCTCTGCCGTATGCGAGGCGCTGTGGCGGTATCGGCCAATCTGGGGGATATCACTGTTACCCAAGGGCAAGAGGCGCTGACGCTTTATCAGTTCAACACTCGCGAAGCCAAGCACTACTTCTGTTCGAAATGCGGCATCTATACCTTCCACCAGCGCCGCTCTTCGCCCGACCAGTACGGGGTCAATGTTGCGTGCATTGAGGGCATGAGCCCGTTTGATTTTGCAGAGGTGCCTGTTAATGAAGGGCGTGTTCATCCCAAGGATCGCGTAGGGGGAGGCTCCAATATTGCGGGATGGTTGCGGTACGAAAGCAATCCAGACTCTGTTCAGGAGAAGGGCTAGAAGGGGAGGGCCCATGTCTGGTCAAATCCTTCCAGACATGGATCATGGTGAGGAGTCCTCCGCTCCTTCAAAGTTTCTGACGTTCCTGAACGAGCGGCTGTTTGCGATCTGTCATGGCATCTGCGTCGACGCCAATCCCGTCGAACCAAGCGTCCCATGTCCCGTTACCGATGGCTGTAATCTGGTCTCGATCAGCGTTGATCCCACCATCCAGCCCTAAATCATCAATCAGCGAAACCACATCGGACTGGTTCAGTGCTTGGTCCTCGCCACTCGCCATTACTTTTGACTTTTCCATAGTGCACCTCGCATAAGTCCTCAGCCCCCGCACCCCCGTTGCCAAACGGTTAAGGTGGCCGCTGTACGCAGGTTGGCGAACCGAGGAAAAGGAACCCGGCAGACCCTAAGGTCTCCCACGCACAGCCGCCATTGCTCGAAACAGCACCCTAAAAAAGCGCCTGCCGTCGTGGTTGTAATGCTGTCGCGCCTTCTCGTTCAGGTCGCCGAGCGCGATCAAGCAATATACGTCGACTAAAGCAACGTATGGCTGGCTGTGGCTGTTCGCAAGTCGCGCTCCTGTAAGGCTTCTCGCTGGATCACGTAGGGGCAATCCGCACGAGCTCAGTCGTTCGCCTAATGAAACATGATGGCCTGCCGATATCATTGCAACACCCACGCCCGGCAGGACGCCCCCATGGTTTCGATAACAGCAACCTATCGCCTAGACCAAAGCGCCACCCTTTCGCATTCATCTCCAGCGATCGCGAGCAAGCAGGCCGCTACCCCAATCGCCGATACGCCACCCTCGCCGAGCAGCCACGTCGTTCTCGGCCAGTCCCCCACTGGCAATGATCCAGACATCTATTCCCGCCATAGCCTGCTCTCAGCCCGCACCCGCTATGCCTGGGAAAGTGACAGCCAGAATACGTTATCCACAACCCTGCAAACTGCGTTCGAGTCGTCCAGAACCGCCAGCCGCTTCAAGGGTATCGGCGGCGCGCTCATGCAGCAGCTGGCGCTGAATGGCGGCAACAGCATTTCCCAGTCGCTATTCACCTACACAGATAACGCGCCGCTCATTGCGGATGAGCTCAAGCTCCAGCAACAGAACCTGCGCAACCACCCGGACAACGGCGTTACGTTCAACCTCACCACTGCCTCCGGGGCCACTGTAAAGCTGTTGTTGGCCAGCAGCGAAAAGGGCTTGGCTGTCAGCGCCGAAGTTGAAGGTGCTGAACTCACTGCGGATGAGCTGAAGGGGCTAGGCGAACTGGCTGATTCATTCCAGTCCGCTATCGATGGCTTGTATGAAGTACCGCCGCAACTGAAATTGAGCAGCCTGGTAAAGCTTGATCCAGCGGTGTTCACGTCACTGCAAATGACGGCAAAGCTGGAAACCCCGAGCGGCGAGCAGGCCTTTGATCTGGCACTCAATGACAAGGCGCGAAGCCTCAGCCTCGAGGGCCCATCCGGCCAGGTGAAACTTAGCCTGGACACACAGGATGCCGAATTACTGGGTAACGGCGCCCAACGCAAAGCCGCAATCGACAATTACCTGAACCAGTTTGACGCGGCGCAAAGCCGTGGGCATGGCGACAGGCACCTGGTGGGCCTGCTCAAGGATGCATTCACCGCGCTCAACAGCATGGATGACAACCGCCAGCCGGTTACTCAGCGGCCGTTGTCGCTGACCGATAAGGACCGTGCTCTGTTGAGTGGCTTGGCAGACTTCAAAGCATCGATCAGCGAGAACGCACGCAGTTCAAACCCGATGCGGCCAGATGAAGTGGACAGTTTCAGCTTCAACCTGTCGCAGACCACGTCTATCAAAGGGCGGGCCTTGCAGAACTTGTCTGTTGAGCAGCATCAGCAGAGCAAACTGCAGGCTTCGTTCCATCGCGCCATTGGCCAGCAGGGAGCCCTTAACCTGGATAACGACCGCAAGTCGCAGAACTACACCTATCACCTGATCGATGACCAGGCGAGCAGCAGCACGCGCCTGGCCTACGATGAGGGGATTCTGGTAGAGGCCAGCGCCACTCAGCAGGCAAGCCAGAAAGAGCGAGTGCTTACTTACATCCAGGGCGATCTCAAGGACGATGTGACCACGCCCAAAGCTGTTACTCAGTCGCGTAACTTGCTGAAGGTTCTGAACGATACATTTGAGCAGAGCCGCGATGCCCAGGACGGTTGGGAAGCCTCGGGGCTTGAAGAGGCGCTTCAGTCCCAGCGGAGCCGCTGGATGCTACAGGTGGATCCCGCGAAGGTTGCTCCCTGATAAGGATGGCTAGTGCGTGCGGGCAGGGCATGGGAGGGGTATCGTTCATGCCAAGCCCACTGCACTACGGACCGTACCATGACCAACAGCATCGTCTACGCGCTGGGCGCCGCATTACTGTTCGGTGCGAGTACCCCACTGGCCAAGTTCCTGGGGCTGGGCATGTCTCCGGTCCTGCTGGCCGGCTTGCTCTACCTGGGTAGCGGCGCAGGGCTGACCATCACCCGGCTTGTTCGCGACCGAGGCTGGACGCCTCCCGGCCTGGCAGCAGCAGAGTGGCAATGGTTTTTGGGCGCAATCGCCTTTGGTGGCGTGCTGGGGCCGGTCGCATTGATGTTTGGCTTGGCCCTCACCTCAGGGACTACCGCGTCGCTGCTGCTCAACCTTGAGGCCGTGCTGACGGCGGTTCTGGCCTGGATCGTGTTCAAGGAAAACGCCGACCGCCGGATTGTCGCTGGCATGGTGGCCATTGTCGCGGGGGGCGTGCTGCTGGCCTGGCCGCAGGGCCCCACTGGCGCCCAAGACTGGTTGGGGTCTGTAGCGGTGGCGATCGCGTGCATGTGCTGGGCTGTGGATAACAACCTGACGCGCAAGATCTCGGCGTCCGACGCGTTGTTCATTGCGGGCACCAAAGGCGTGGTAGCGGGTGTGGTGAACACAGTGCTGGCCATTGCGCTTGGCGCGCATCTACCAGAGCTGGCGCGGCTTGGGCCGATCCTGATCGTGGGCTTTTTGGGTTATGGTTTCAGCCTGGTGCTGTTTGTGCTGGCATTGAGAGGGCTCGGGACTGCACGTACGGGGGCGTACTTCTCGATTGCGCCGTTCCTTGGGGCTGCCATCTCGATTCTGTTCATGGGCGAGGCTGTGACCGGGTTGTTCTGGATAGCTGCCGCGCTGATGGCGCTCGGCGTCTGGATACACCTGACCGAAAGCCATGCCCACGGACATCAGCACCTGCGCCAGCTACATGCTCACCGGCATGTGCATGATGAACACCATCAGCACGACCATGACTTCGAATGGGATGGGACGGAGCCTCACAGCCATCGGCATGAGCATCTGCCGATGCGCCACAGCCATGCGCACTTTCCGGATATTCATCATCGGCATCAGCATTGATGAAGCAATGAGTTCTTGCACTGCATTCTTGCCTCCTACGCCAAGGCGGGCTTTATCCGACCTTTGGGATGTTGCCTCCACAGCCGCGCCCCAATAGAGTCTTCAGTCGCCATCGCAGGCGCCGCTGTGTGCAGGATGTCACTCTAATGGTGGCTGTGTGTGGGCAGGCCTCGGCCTGGCCGGGTTTCCAAGCTTCCCGGTATTCCTACCCTGCACACAGCTGTCACCCAATCTCGTGGGAAGGATCGTGGCAGTTCCAACCTGAACTTGGTACCTCATGGATGCTTGTTTCAAGTGCACACACGATGCTCATCAGCCAGAGCGTCAGCGGACATTGCGGCAAGCTCTTGTGCGGGCGAAGCGTAGCAACCAAGGGCTGCCGTTCCCGCACCGACATCAACAACACCCCCCATTAGAAAAGGAGTTCACGTGCAAAGGGTCATGATCGTCGGCCAACCCGGCGCCGGTAAAAGCACATTGGCCCGCCAACTGGGCGAGCGCACGGGCCTGCCGGTTATCCACATCGATACCATCCATTGGCAACCTGGCTGGGTAGAACGCAGCCGGGACGAGAAAACCCGCCTGTGCCATGAAGTAGAAGCCGGTGAGCGATGGATCTTCGAAGGCGGTCATTCGCAAACCTGGGATACCCGCCTGGCCCGTGCCGACGTTCTCATCTGGGTCGACCGCTCCCTGGCGCTCAGGTGCTGGCGCGTGGTTTTCAGAACCTTGTCGAACCGGGGCCACACGCGCCCAGACTTGCCGGAGAACTGCCCGGAATTGCTCGGCAACCTTCCCGAGTTCTTCAAGTACATCTGGTCATCGAGAAACACTGCGCGTGCCAAGATGGAACAGTTGGCGGCCACCGCGCCTGCGGGGTGCCGGGTGGTGCGCCTGCGTTCCAACCGGGAAACCACAAAGTTTCTAGCGTCAGTAGGGCCAGTGCTCACTTAACACCGACCCGCCTTCCGGCCCACCCTCACACCCTGTACTATCGCCCCCAGGCCAATGCTGCCTGCCGCTCGCTCCGTCCCGGAAAGGTGAAAGCATTTCAACACATCATTCCTGCACATCCTCTCTTCAGCCGAGGTTTGGCAATGCGAGCACCGGTCTGCTTCGGCTTCAGGAGGCAAGATGTCGACTATTGATACCGCCAAGCGCATGGCCAAGGCACTGCGTGCATCCCTGGCAACCCGGGACCAGAACCTGCCCCATTCCGCGGCGCTGGAAATCGTGGCGCAGCAGTTGGGTTACAAGGACTGGAACACCGCTTCGGCAATGCTCCCCACGGCACCCGACCCTTCAGCAATCCGGTTCGAAACCGCCATCCCCATTCTGCGCATGTTCGATGAAGCGAAAGCCCGAGAGTTTTACCTGGAGTTTCTCGGCTTCACGGTCGAGTTCGAACACCGCTTTGAAGCGGACCTGCCGTTGTATATGGGTATTCAGCGCGACGGGCTGAAAGTGCATCTGTCCGAGCACCATGGGGATGCCAGCCCGGGGAGCACGCTGTTTGTACCGATGGTGAACATCGAACGCCTGCGCGATGAGTTGGCCGCCAAGCGGTATGGGTATGGGCGGCCGGATATTGTCGAGCAAGGGTGGGGCAAGGTGCTGGAGGTTTACGACCCGTTTGGCAACCGTATTCGGTTTTGCCAGGGGTAGGCCGCGCAGCCTGCGAGTGATCGAGCGATGGCGCCCTGCGCTCACGGTTGGGTTGTGGTGTTCGCCTCTGTAAACATGCCTTCCACACAGGCCTTGAACTGCTGCAGGGTAAAGGGCTTGGGCAGCAGACGGGTGCGGTCCTGGCGCTCTGCCAGTTCGGCGGCACCGTCGATCAAGCCGGAAATGAACAGCACCCGCAACCCCGGCACCCGTGCCCGGGCGCCTTCGGCAATGCGGTCACCGGCCAGGCTGCCAGGCAGCACCAGGTCGGTCACCACCAGCTGCAGGTCTGGGCGCTGGTCGATGTGCTGCAAGGCCTCAGCAGGGGCGGTCACCTCGATCACCTCGAAGCCGAGTTCCTTCAAGGACTCGGCAACCAGTTCACGGATCGCTACCTCATCCTCGATCACCATGGCGCACCCACGCTGGCTGGCGGGTTCACCTGCTGATTCGTCTACAGGCGCAGCAACAGCAGCAGGTACCGGGTCACGGTAAATCGGCAGCAGCAAACTGACGGACGTCCCTTCGCCCATCACCGAGTCAATCAGTGCCGTGCCCGACGCCTGGCGGGCGAAGTCCTTGACCATCGACAGCCCCAGCCCGGTACCCGAGCCGAGCGGCTTGGTGGTGAAGAAGGGCTCGAACGCTCGTTCCGCCACGCTGGCTGGCATGCCCATGCCCGTGTCGGTCACACAGATTTCCACGTATTCGCCGGCGGCGAGCTCGGCATGGCCCGCCCCGATCGCCACCTTGCTCACCCGCACCTGCAATCGGCCCCCCTGTGGCATTGCGTCGCGGGCGTTGATGCAGAGGTTCAGCAGGGCGTTCTCCAGCTGATGCGCATCGCAGTAGCACAGCGTCGAGCCCTGCAAGGGCTCGAACTGGAATTCGATGCGCGGGGTAAGCGTTCTGGACAGCAGGTCTTTCATGTCCTCGATCAACAACACCGCATCCACGGTCGCGCTGGCCAGCGGCTGCCTGCGGGCGAACGCCAGCAGCCGGTGGGTAAGGGTGCTGGCCTTGCGCGTGGCCGTTCTGGCCAGCGCCAGGTAGCGGTCCAGCTCGCCGTGGCGGCCTTGGGCCAGGCGCTGCTCGATCATGTCGTGGCTGCCGCTGATCACGGTCAGCAGGTTGTTGAAGTCATGGGCCAGGCCACCGGTCAGTTGCCCCAGCGACTCCATCTTCTGGCTTTGCTGCAGTTGCGAACTCACCCGCTCGAAGGCCTGTTGGCGCTCGCGGTACTGGGTAACGTCCCGGGCTACGGCGCAATACAGGCCGGCAAGGCTGGTGATGCGCCAGTTCAGCAGCAAAGGCTGGCCGTTGCTGCGCACGCTTTGCGTGTCCAGTTCGGCGATGGGCTTGCCGTTGAGTTCGCGCAATGCATCTGCCAGCTGCGCTGGCGAGATAAAACTGTAGAATGCGCCGGCTTTGAGCTGCTCCTCACTCCAGCCTGTCGCCAGCTGCCACGTCGGGTTCATGGCCAGTAGCTGGCCGTTGTCGGACAGGGTGCAGATCAGGTCCGGGGATACGTTCCAGATACTGTCCCGTTCATCGGTACGGCGTTCCACTTCGTCTTCCAGGGTTCTGTTCAAGTGGTCCACGGCGTTGAGGTTGCTGCGCAGCAGCGAGCAGATCGTCGCCATGCCCAGCGTCACCAGGCCAAAACTCAGGCTGTTGGCCCAGGCTGTCCAGTCTGCGGCGAACCCTGGTGGGCCGATGAAAAAGTACTGCGCAGCCAGCACCGCCAGGGTGCAACCCAGTACCGAAGGCCCGGCGCCGAACCAGAAGCCGATCAGCATCAGGCCGGGTATGAAGAACAGGTAGGGGAGGGCGGCAGGCGACATCTGCGCACGGGCGGCGCAACACAAGGCCACTACCAGCACGGCGCCGAGGTAACGGCTGGCAACACTCAGTTGCACCCGTTCCAGGCGCTGCAAAAGGGCGACGATTACACGTTTCAACCAGGTCAAGAATCACTCCGGAATAGTCTGGAATTCATCAGTACGAACCTGCAACACAACAGCAGAGCCTCAGGGACTCATAGGCGAGATAACAGGCACCGTCCAATAGATTTTTTTGGCCGCAGCCCCCTCGGGCTTTCATTGTCCTTAACAATAAACACCAGATAAGCTGGCATTGTGCCTTATAGGCTACGATTCAAAGGTACTTCAACCGGAGTTTTCATGGACAATCTAACGATCCTGCAAGATGAGCGCTTGCGCCTGGTTGAAGTGGACCGCCTTACTTCCGAGCTGGCGGGCGGCTCCGACCCGGTACTCAACAGCATAGTCAACATGCTGTGTGCCTACTTCGACGTGCCCACCGTACTGGTCAGCGTGGTAGACCGCGACTATCAGGTGTTCAAGGCCAAGATCGGCCTGGCGGATGACCGCACCCCCCGGGACGTGTCGATTTGTGCTCACGGGCTTTGGCAGGAGTCGGTGCTGGAAATCTGCGACACCTTGCAGGACGCCCGCACTGTGGATAACCCGCTGGTACAGGCCAGCCCGCATATTCGTTATTACGCAGGTGCCCCCTTGGTGATTCGCCCCGGGGTGAGCCTGGGTGGCCTTTGCATCATCGACCATGAGACCCGGCCGGCCTTGTGCGAGCGGGACCGCAACCTGCTCAGCAACGCCGCCAGGGTTGTGGTCGAGCGCTTGCAGTCGATCCACCAGCAGAACTTCTACGACCCCATGACCGGCCTGCCCAACCGCCGCCGATTCGAAGCCGACTTCAAGGATGCGGCGGCGCTGACGGGCCAGGTGGCTATCTTCATCGAGCCGATATCGGCCGCCGGCATGGACGGCCTGTTCAAGGCACTGGGTATCGAGTTCTTCACCAATTTCATGCTGGCGGTGAAAGAGGTACTGGTGGCGGCGCTACCGGAGGGTTGCCGCCTGTACCGGCCCAGCACCCTGGGCTTCATGACCGTGGTGGGTACCTGTGACGCGTCCGTGTTGGGCGCCCGGCTGGGTGAACTGGTGCGTTCCCTGAGCGGCCCGCTGCACAGCGGTAACGTGCCCGTTGTGCCGGACGTGGGCATCAGCGTGCTCGCACTGGGCGTGGATGTCGACCCGTCGCTGGACATTCTGCGGCTGATGGCGAGCATGACGGACGCCGCGCGCAAGGCCGACCAGCGCTGGCTTGCCTACGACCCGGTGGTGGATGCCAGCCTGCGGCGCAACACCGCCATTCTCAACGCCCTGGAAGCGGCACTTGCCGCGCCAGATCAGCTCAGCCTGGTGTACCAGCCGCGCATGGACCTCAACAGCAACCGCTGCGTGGCGGTGGAGGCGCTGTTGCGCTGGGTGCACCCAACCCTGGGCCAGATCAGCCCGGCAGAGTTCATTCCGCTGGCAGAAACCACGGCGTCCATCCGCGGTATTACGCGCTGGGTCATCAGGCAGGTGTGCCAACAGATCGCTGACTGGCGGGCCCACCAGATCACCCTGCAGGTGTCGCTCAACATCTCGGCGCTCGATCTCGGTGACGGGCAATTGTATGACGACCTGAACAAGGCGCTGGCTGAATATGACGTCAGCCCTGCGCAGGTCGAGCTGGAGTTCACCGAAAGCGCATTGGTCACCGACTTCGACACGGTGCATGAGCAGCTTCAGCGTTTCCGCGCCCTGGGCGTCGCGATCGGCATCGATGACTTCGGCAGCGGTTACAGCAACTGGATCTACCTGCGCAAAATCCCCGCCACCAGCGTAAAGCTCGACCGCTCCCTGCTGGTGGAACTGCAACCGGGCGGCAATGACTGGCACATCGTACGTGGCCTGGTCAGCCTGTTGCGAGACCTGCGCCTGACCGTGGTTGCCGAAGGCGTAGAGACCGACCTGCATCACCATGTATTACGTGGATGGGGCTGCGATCAGGGGCAGGGCTATTATTACGCCAGGCCCATGCCGGCAGCGGACCTTGCCGCGTGGTTACAGCAGGGGCGGCAAACCTGAGGCTTGTTCCCAGTGTCCTACCATTACCGGGGCTGTTCAGGCCCGAGAGTTGCTGCCCAACAATGCGAGGTGTTCCATGTTCAACCAACGGCTTAAGGAAGAGGTCGAGGCGCTCAGGCAGGAACTGTCCAGGCTGCGCGCTGCAGAACAGAGCAGGTCCAGCGAGATGCTTGAAATCACCGTGGACCGGGGCATGCAGATCACCGCAGTCAATGAACGCTTTGCACAGTTCATCGGCATCGACGCCTCGCGGCTGGTAGGCAGTTCACTGGGTACGCTGGCGCCCAGCTACGTCAAGGAGCTGCCGTGTTACAGGAACTTCCAGGCGGCGATTGCCAAAGGTACCGGTGTAAGCGACGCCTACCGTTACTTTGCCGCCGATGGCCGCATGGTGTGGATGCGTGCAGCCTGGTGCCCTGTGAAGTCGCCCACAGGTGAAGTCACGCACATGTCTGCCTACGGCATTGACGTCACGGCTGGCATCGACCAGGCCCGCGAGAATGAAGAGCTGATCAAGGCGCTGTCCCGCTCGACGGCGGTGATCGAGTTCAAGCTCGACGGCACTATCCTCACGGCCAACGAGAACTTCCTCAACACCGTGCATTACACCCTGGCGGAAATCGTCGGCAAGCACCACAGCCTGTTCTGCGACCCGGTCTACACCAGGTCTGCGGAGTATCAGCAGTTGTGGGCCAGCCTTAATGACGGCCGCTTCGTTGCCGAGCGGTTCAAGCGGCTTGACAAGCACGGGCGTGAGCTGTGGCTGGAGGCGTCGTACAACCCGGTGCGCGACACCCGGGGGCAGCTGTACAAGATCGTGAAGTTTGCCGTGGATATCACCGAGCAGGTGGAACACGAGCAGCAGGTCAACTCGGCGGCAGACGTTGCCTACGAGATTTCCCGGCAAACCGACAGCTCCGCCCAGCGCGGCGCCGAGGCTGTGCGCGATACGGTCGACACCATGAACCGCATCGTCACCCAGGTTACCAGCGTGTCCACGGGCGTCGAGGCGCTGGGGCACCAGTCGCACCTGATCACATCCATCGTTTCCACCATCGGTGGCATTGCCCAGCAAACCAACCTGCTGGCGCTTAACGCCGCTATCGAAGCGGCACGTGCCGGCGACCAGGGCCGTGGGTTCGCGGTGGTGGCGGACGAAGTGCGCAAGCTGGCTGGCCGCACCAGCGCCGCTACCCAGGAAATCGTCGAAGTGGTGCAGAAGAACAACGCCTTGGTGGAAGAGGCGGTGGTCAGCATGGGGGAGAGCCGAAAACAGGCAGAAATTGGCCTGAGCCTGGCCCAGCAGGCTGGCAGCGTGATCAGCGAGATCCAGTCCGGGGCGCAGCAGGTGGTGACGGCGGTGGGGCAGTTTTCTTCGAAGTTGGTGGCGGATGGGCCGCGTTGAGGGTTTGAGGGCAGACGACACATCGTGTGTCAGTGCGCATTTGACCCAGTCTGCTTGACTTGTGCAGAATCCAGCCTCATTTTCAAAACACCACCATCTTCGACAGGAGGCCGTATGGAGTACCGCACTGCAAACGACGTCCTGCATGCCCACTGGGACGGGCGGTTGCCTGTTAACCCCCTCGCTATTGCTCACGCGATGGGCATCGAGGTTAAACCGTTGAATCCTTTTGACCAGGCCAACTGGCGGCCCAACGAGAGTGGTCATTACTCCTACCGCGACGGCAATCCTCTCATCACCTACAACCTCGGCGACGCGCCAGTTCGCCAGCGCTTCACCATTGCTCACGAAATCGGCCATCACGTTCACGGTGATCTGGATGCCCCTCGTGATACCACCGAGCAATTCAGTGCCAGGGCGCGTGACCCCAAGGAGGTTGCCGCCAACAGATTTGCTGCCGCCTTGTTAATGCCAGCAGCGCTGGTCAAGCACATGATCCTCGAGCAGCGAGTGACGGACCTCACCCGTTTGGCCAAAGCCTTTGGGGTCTCCACCGCTGCAATGGAATTCAGGCTGAAGGCCATCGGGTTTCTATGACCAGCACCAGTGACGATCTGTCCCTTGGCGAAGCGGACAATGCAGGGATTGTCAGTGACTACCTGAGGCGAGAGTCTTGGCGTTTTAGATGGGAGAAGCGCCTGACCACCGTGACGGTGGTACTTGTGATCATTTTCTACGTAGCGCTGCTTGGTTTTGTGTTTCTGGGCAACATTCGCATCAGCCTGGGCAGTTGGTATCTCTTCACATCGATACGGCCCCACGCCACAGGTGATGTCCCTATCATCGTAGCGCTATCGACCGTTCCCACCTTGCTTTTGATCGCCCTGCTTCGTTATTTCCATCATCGACCCAAGCCCGAGCAGGATGATGCCCAGGCTCCGCTGCCAATCAGCGTCGAAGCAGCCAGAGAGATCATCAAGGCTACCACCGATGCCATGAAGGCTCCTTAACGCTGATACGCCTTCCCGTAATGCCCCTCCAACCGCGCCTGCACCAGTTCCAACACAATCGACAGCACCCAGTAGATCACCGCCGCCGTGGTCAGCATTTCCAGGTAGCGGTAGCTGGAGCGGCCGTAGGACTGGGCAAGGAACATGACTTCCCATACCCCCATCACCGAGATCAGCGACGAATCCTTCAGCATCGAGATGAACTGGTTGGCCGTGGGCGGGATGATCACGCGCATGGCTTGGGGCAGCACGATGCTGCTGAAGATTTGCGGCGGGCGCATGCCCAGGGCCAGTGCGGCCTCACGCTGGCCCCGGGCCACGCCCAGAATGCCGGCGCGGAAGATTTCGCTGAGGTAGGCGCCGTAGTTCAGCGACAGGGCGATGATGCCGGCACTGATGGCGCCTGGCACCAGCCCCACCTGGGGCAGGCCCAGGTAGATGAGCAGGATCTGGATCAGCAGCGGCGTACCGCGGAATCACGAGGTATAGAAGCTGGCCACGCCCACCAGCACCGCGCTGCCCGACAGCCTGGCCAGGGCCGCAGCAAAGCCCAGCAGCACCGACACCACCATCGAGCACAGGCACAGGAACAGCGTCAGTGCCGCCCCTTGCAGAAACCCGTTTGGCCCAAGCGTGAAGCCCGCCAGGTTGGGAAACTTCTCCACAATGATCGAGAACTTCAGGTCAAAGCTGAGAAAGAACCCGATAAACAGCGCGAACATCGCCAGCCAGGTCAGCAGCAACCGGGTTTTGAAGCCCAGCAGACGGGGGGCCGTGGGTTTGGGGGCGGAAGGGAAGGTACTCATTTGCTGATATCGGCGCCGATCCATTTCTGCGACAGCTTGCTCAGGGTGCCATCCGCTTTCAGCTCGGCGAATACCTGGCGTACCTTGGCATCCCACTCGGTGTCGCCTTTTTCGATGGCTACGGCGTTCGGCTCTTCATAAAGCGGCGCACCGGCCAGCTTGAAGCGCTTGTCCTGGTTCAGGCGCGGTTGTGCGGTTACCAGGTTGGTGAGGATGGCATCCAGGCGCACGCCGGCACCCAGCCCCAGGTCCTGGAAGGCGACGTTGTCGGTGTCGTAGGGCGCGATCTGCACGAAGTCGAACGGGTATTCGATCTTGCGCCCCTCGTCACCTTCAATCACCAGGTTCTTGTTCAGGTAGCTTTCATAGCTGGAGGCGCTGGTCAGGCCTACCTTGCGCCCGTCCAGGTCCTTGGCGCCGTGAATGCGATCGTCCTTGGCGTTGACCACGATCACCGCAGGCGATGCGTAGTATTCAACCGGGAAGTCGAACACCTCGGCGCGGGCCTTGCTCGGGGTCATGGAGCAGATACAGATGTCGTAGCGGCCGCTCCAGCGCCCTGCGGCGATCACGTCCCAGGACGGGGTTTCGAGGCGCAGTTTCACGCCCAGCTTGGCGGCCACGGCCTTGGCCACATCCACGTCGAAGCCATCCAGCTGGTTCTGGTCGTTCAGGAAGGAAAACGGCGGGTAGCTCTCCATCAGCACATTGACCAGTTCCTTGCGCGATTCGACTCGCTCCAGCGTGGCACCGGCAAAAGCCTGGGAGGCGGTGGCAAGCAGCACGAGGCCCGCGCCGAGCAATGCAGAAAATCGCATGTTCATACCTGAAAAGTTGGCCAAAAAAGGGATTGGGTATTTAATAGTTATATATGTGGTCAACATAATGAATTTTATTCATAAGCACCTTTAGAGTAGTTATATGAAACAGCGAGCGATGGTGATTCTTGACGGTGGCATGGGCCGTGAACTGCAACGCAGCGGGGCGCCGTTCCGCCAGCCCGAGTGGTCGGCACTGGCCCTGAGCGAAGCGCCGGAGGCCGTGGTGGGTGTGCATGCGGCGTTCATTGCTGCAGGTGCCCAGGTGATCACCAGTAACAGCTACGCGGTGGTGCCTTTCCATATTGGCGAAGCGCGCTTCGCTGAAGAGGGGCGCCAGCTCGCCAATATTGCCGGACAACTGGCCCGTCACGCCGCCGACAGCGGTGCGCACCCGGTGAAGGTGGCAGGCTCCTTGCCACCGCTGTTCGGCTCCTACCGCCCCGACCTGTTCCAGCCTGAGCGCGTGGCCGAGGTGCTGCTGCCACTGCTGCAAGGCCTGTCACCCCATGTGGACCTGTGGCTGGCAGAAACCCAAAGCGCCATTGCCGAAGTGCGGGCCATTCATCAGCACCTGCCTGCAGACGGCCGCCCGTTCTGGGTGTCGTTCACCTTGCAGGACGAAGACGTGGACGCCGTGCCACGCTTGCGCTCAGGTGAACCGGTAGCCGATGCCATCGAGGCCGTGGTTGCCCTCGGTGCTGCGGCGGTGCTGTTCAACTGCAGCCAGCCCGAAGTGATTGGCGCTGCAATCGATGTGGCCCGCCAGGTGATCGAACAGCACGGGGCCGAGGTGGCAATAGGGGCGTACGCCAACGCCTTCCCGCCGCAGCCGAAGGAGGCCACGGCCAATGATGGCCTGGATGAACTGCGTGAAGACCTCGACCCACCGGGCTACCTGGCCTGGGCCACCGACTGGCGCGAGCGGGGCGCCAGCATGGTAGGGGGCTGCTGCGGCATCGGCCCGGAACACATTGCCGCGCTCAAACGCGACCTGGGCTGACCTGCTGGCGAATGCCTGGCGGTAAAACACAGCGGTTAAGTTTGGGAAATGCCGGAACTGACGGTAAGGTTTCAGCATCTCTCATTCATCACGCGCCGAGGGTGGTCGTGTCCTGACCACCCATTCACGATGCGCAGCGCTGAACGCCAGGAGTAATACTGCCTATGACTGCAGAGCAAAAACGCAGGAGCACCATCAACCCGCCCGTCTTCTTCACCAGTGCCATACTCGTATTGTTGCTGGTGCTGTATGCCACCGTTTTCCAGGAACACGCCCAGCGCGTATTCGAACATGTCCAGCAATGGATCATCACCAACGCCAGCTGGTTCTACATCCTCACTGTGGCGCTGGTACTGATCAGCGTGGTGTTCCTGGCGGTCAGCCGTTATGGCGACATCAAGCTGGGGCCGGACCACAGCGAGCCGGATTACCCCAACAAAAGCTGGTTCGCCATGCTGTTCTCCGCAGGCATGGGCATCGGCCTGATGTTCTTCGGCGTTGCAGAGCCGGTGATGCACTTCATCAACCCGCCGGTGGGTGAGCCCAACACCATCGCGGCAGCGCGCGAAGCGATGAACATCACGTTCTTCCACTGGGGCCTGCATGCCTGGGCCATCTACGCCATCGTGGCGCTGATCCTGGCCTACTTCAGCTTCCGCAACGGGCTGCCGCTGACCCTGCGTTCGGCGCTGTACCCGTTGATTGGCGAGCGTATCTACGGCCCCATTGGGCATGCGGTGGACATTTTTGCCATTCTGGGCACGGTGTTTGGCGTCGCCACTTCGCTAGGCTACGGCGTGCTGCAGATCAACAGCGGCCTGCACCAGCTGTTCGGTTTGCCCATCAGCACCACCATTCAGGTCATTCTGATTGCTGTCACCTGTACCCTTGCCACCCTGTCGGTGGCCAGTGGGCTGGATAAAGGCATCCGTATCCTCTCCGAGCTCAACCTGGGCCTGGCGGTGATCTTGATGCTGTTCGTGCTGATTGTGGGCCCGACCGTGTTCCTGTTGCAGGCCTACGTACAGAACACGGGCGCGTACCTGTCCGACATCGTCAATAAAACCTTCAACCTGTTTGCCTACGAACCCACCGACTGGATCGGTGGCTGGACGTTGCTGTACTGGGGCTGGTGGCTGTCCTGGTCGCCCTTCGTCGGGCTGTTCATCGCGCGTATTTCCCGCGGCCGCACCATTCGCGAGTTCGTCTGCGGCGTGTTGTTCGTACCGGCCGGCTTCACCCTGCTGTGGATGACCGTGTTCGGCGATACCGCCATTCACATGATCCTACACGGCGGCATCAAGGACCTGGCGACGGTCGTCGACCAGGACAGTTCGCTGGCGCTCTTCGCATTCCTTGAGCACTTCCCGTGGTCAACGGCCGTGTCGATGCTGGCGGTGCTGATGGTGGTGGTGTTCTTCGTGACCTCTGCCGACTCCGGGGCACTGGTGGTCGACATGCTCGCCTCGTCGGGCAAAGGCCATTCGCCCCTGTGGCAGCGGGTGTTCTGGTCGGTCACCATGGGCGCCGTGGCCATCGCCCTGTTGCTGGCCAACGGCCTCAAAGCGCTGCAGGCGGCCACTATCGCCAGCGCCTTGCCGTTTGCGGTCATTCTGCTGGTGGCGATGTGGGGGCTGTTCAAGGCGCTTGGGCTGGATGCCACCCGGCGCGGCCTGCGCACCCAGGCCCTGCCAGGCCAGCGCCAGCACCGGCAGAATCACGGCGGCTGGCAGCGGCGCCTGCGCAACATTGCCATGATGCCGCGCCGGGCTCACGTGACCCGCTTCATCAACGATGTGGTGAAACCCGCCTGTGAGGAAGTGGCCCAGGAACTGCGCAAGCAGGGTTACGACGTCACGGTAGATGAGCGCGACGACGGCCGTGTCACCCTGGAGTTGTCCCATGCGGGTGAAGGCCGCTTCAAATACGAAGTTCGCCCCCGCGCGTTTAATACCCCCAGTTTTGTCATCCGCGAGTCGGACGACAACAACGATGCACGCAAGTACTTCCGCGCCGAGGTGTACCTGCGTGAAGGTGGCCAGGACTACGACGTCATGGGCTGGAGCCGTGAGGATGTGATCGGCGATATCCTTGACCAGTACGAGCGCCACCTGCACTACCTGCACGTGGTCAGCTGAGCCCTTTACGTGCGGGTGAGCCTCGGGATCGCCCGCACGTAGATCAGCTCGCACACCAGCTCCACCAGTGTTTGCGTAATCACCGCCGCCGCTGCCAGGGTGCGTAACGGCTCTGGCAACGCCAGTGCCAATGGCAGCACTACCAGTGAATTACGGGTGGATGCACTGAACATCATCGAGCGTTGCTGGGGCACCGGAAGCCGCATCAGCCGTGCGGTCGCCCAGCCGATCAGCGGTGCCAGCACTGCAAAGGCCAGGTACACCGGTACCACGGGTAGCAACTGGCCCAAGTCCCTCAGCACCACGCTGATCTGCGGTGCGATCACCACGAACAGCACCAGCGCCATTGCCGGCACTGGCATCCATGCCCAGGCATCATTCCACGCAGCCACCGCACTGGACCGTTTGACGCTTGCGCTGGTCAGCACCGCCAGCCCCAGCGGCAGCACGATCAGTAACAGAAATGCCTGCAGAAACGGCCTGATCGCCAGGTCTACCTGTGCGCTGTCCCCCAGTAATACCGCCAGGTAAACCGGCAGCAGCACTATTTGCAGCAACAGCAGTATGGGCGTGGCCGCCAGGGTCAACCGTGCATCGCCCTTGCCCAGGTGGGTGAACACCACCACGTAGTCGATACAGGGCGTCAGCAGTACCAGCAATGCGCCTACCAGCAGTGCTGGGTGGTGCACCAGGCCACGGGTAATGGTCGCGACCAGCAACGGCACCAGAATGAAATTGGCCAGCAGCAAGGCAGCCATGAAGCGGCGATTACTCAGGCCCTCGCGCAGGCTCAGAAACGGAATCTGCAGGAACATGGCGTACATCAGTACGGCAATAGCGGGGGTGGCCAGTGCTTCCAGGTGACGCGCGGTGGTGCTGGACAGCAAGCCAAACACGATGGCCGCCAGCACGGCGGCGAAGTAGATCAGGGTCTGGTGGGTTTCGAGTTGGTCTCTGGTCAAGGGGGCTGCCTGGAAAGGTTGTAACGAGTGTGCACAGCTGCTGCAGGCATCGCTTTTAAGATTCGTCTGAGAGCATGCTTGGTAGAGCTGCTTCATCCTGCCTGATTGTATAAAACAAGCACAGGAAGTTTTGAATGAACGTTTGCGCCGCCGTTCTGGCGATCACGGCAGTTGCTATTACACCCAGTATTGCGTTTGCGGCCAACACCATAAACTTCAACGGTGAGGTCACTTCGCAAACCTGCTCGGCGGTGATCAATGGCCTTGCTGATCCAACGGTACTGCTTGACAGCGTTTCTGTTGACGCGCTCCACGGCAACGCTGGCAGTGTGGCAGGCGAAACGCCGTTCAGCCTGCGCCTGACGGGGTGCGTAGCATCGACAACAGGTGACCAGCACTTCGCCACCGTTTTTCAGGCTGTCAATGCAACCCCCGCGGGGAATCTCGCCAATACCGCAGTGGGCGGTGCCACTGGCGTGGCACTCCAGCTGCTCGACAGGGCTGGCGGCAACCGGTTGAACCTCGCTGGAAATGCAGCGGTGAGGGCGGGCGACATCGTTTTGCCCTCTGGCCAGACAACCGTCAGTTACGACTACGCCGTTCGCTATGTTGCTGAGGCGGTCAGTGTGACGCCCGGTCCAGTGCTCGGCTCTGTGACCTACACCGTACGCTACGAATGATTCATGGCTACCTGTTAGCGATGGGGCGCTCCATCTGGCGGTTTGCCAGGCACTGGGTTGACCAGCGCGGCCTGCGCCGTGCCTGGCGCCAGTTTCTGGCCCTTTTGCGCGCGCCGACACCAGCGCCCGCCGCGTTGGCGTTGTTGCTGGTGTGCGGTTGGACGGTGCCGGCCCAGGGCAGCGTGGTGATCGCCGGTACCCGCGTCATCTACCCCGGCCAGGCGCGGGAGAAAACCCTGCAGGTCACCAACCAGGACAATTTCGCCAATGTGGTTCAGGCCTGGGTTGATATCAACGACCCAGCCTCCACGCCAGAAACGGCAGATGCGCCGTTCCTGGCCAACCCCGCAGTGTCGCGACTGGCGCCTGGCCACGGCCAGACGCTGCGTATCATCTACACCGGCGCGGGTCTGCCCCAGGACCGTGAGTCGTTGTTCCACCTCAATGTCCTGCAAATTCCACCGCTGAATGTTGCCCACGGCGGGCGGGACCAGATGCTGCTGATGCTGCGCAACCGCCTTAAGCTGTTCTATCGCCCGCAGGGTATTGCGGGAAGCCCGGACCAATTGCCTGAAAAGCTGCGCTTCAGCCTGGTGCGTAGCGGTGGCGGCTGGCAGGTTCAGGTGGATAACCCCACGGGCTTCTACGCATCGTTTGGTTCAGCCGCGTTGCAGGTTGGCGAGCATCGGCTGCCGTTGCAGGCCAGCATGGTTGCGCCCTTCGGCCAGGCGCAATGGGCCCTGGCAACCCCAGCCGCGCTGCCGGATGGGTTGCTGCAGCTGCGTGTGCAGCTAATCAATGACTACGGTGCGCAGACAGGCTTGAGCCATGAACTGTCGCGTTAGGTTCATGCATGTAGCCGCCATGCTTGGTGCGTTTGCGTTGATGGCTGCCAGGGGGGCGAGCAGCGAACCTGCCTATCGTTTCGATGACAGCCTGGTGCTGGGTGCTGGCCTGGCGGGCGGCAGCCTTGAACGCTTCAACAGCATCAACCAGGTCGATCCCGGTACCTATCTGGTCGACCTGTACCTGAATAAGCACTACATCAGCCGAAGCGAAGTCGTGTTTCGCAACGCTGGCGACGCGGTGCAGCCATGTTTCAGCGAGCACTTTCTGCAAGTCGACCTGGGGGTGAAAGGGGCGCCCGAACCTGATGCTGATGCGCCGGGTAGTTGCCTGACCTTGGGGCAACGCCTGCCCAGCGCTTCATTCAAGTTCGACAGTGCATTGTTGCGCCTGGATCTATCTGTGCCCCAGGCACTGCTCGACCTCAAGCCGCGCGGTTACGTCAGCCCCCGCGAATGGGAGGGGGGCAGCAGCATGGCATTCGTCAATTACGATGCCAATCTGTACCGCTCCCGGTATGGCTTCGACGGCAACGGCGATTCGAGCTATGGCTACCTGGGGCTCAACGGCGGTGTCAACCTGGGCCTGTGGCGCTTGCGCCATCAGTCCAACTACAGCTACACCACCTTTGGTGGCAACCGCCTGAGCAAGTGGAACAGCGTGCGCACCTACGCCCAGCGTGCCATACCACAATGGCGCAGCGAGCTCACGGTGGGCGATAGCTACACCGAGGGCAATCTGTTTGGCAGCGTTGGTTTCCGTGGCGCGCGGCTGGCTTCCGACGACCGCATGTTGCCCGACTCGCAGCGCCAATATGCACCGCAAGTGCGCGGTACCGCCAACAGCAGTGCGCGGGTGGTGATCAGCCAGGACGGCAGTAAGGTTCACGAAACCACCGTCGCACCGGGCCCGTTCGTGATCGACGACCTCTACGGGACTGCCTACAACGGCGACCTGGATGTGCAGGTGATTGAGGCCGACGGCAGTGTGTCGCAGTTCACCGTGCCCTACTCGGCGGTGCCGGACTCCATACGGCCAGGCCTTTCACGCTACAACGCGACAGTGGGCGAGGTGCGCCAGAACAGCCGTAGCCACGGCACATTTGGCGAGTTTATCTACCAGCATGGCCTGAGCAACGAACTGTCTGCGAACCTGGGTTTGCGTGTGGCCGAGGATTACCTTGCGGCCCTGGGTGGCGGGGTATTGGCAACGGCCTATGGTGCCGTGGGGTTCAATACCACCTTTTCCAGTGCCACGGTGGAGAACAACCAGCGCAAGCAGGGCTGGCGCCTGGGGTTGAACTACAGCCGTACCTTCCAGCCAACCGATACCACCGTGACGTTGGCAGGTTATCGCTACTCGACCGAGGGCTACCGGGACCTGGGGGATGCCCTTGGGGCCCGTGACACCGGCAGACGTGAAGAGGTATGGGATTCCAGTACTTTCAAGCAACGCAATCAGCTCACCCTGATGCTCAACCAGAACCTGAGTGAATACGGCAATCTGTTTCTGAACGGCTCCAGAAGCGATTATTACGATGGCAAGAGCAGGGATTTGCAGCTGCAGTTCGGTTACTCCAATACCTGGCGGCAACTGAGCTACAGCCTGGCTTATTCCCGGCAGCGCACACTGTGGTACCAGGACAGCGGGGCTGGCAACGATCCGTTGCTGGGGCTTCAGCCTTGGGGCGGGCGCACAAGCAACCGCAACAACGTGCTTACCCTGAGCCTGTCGATGCCGCTGGGTTCTTCCAGCAGTGCGCCGAGCCTGAGCTCCACGCTTTCCCGGCGCTCGGGCGATAGCCGCGGTAGCAGTGTGCACACCGGGCTCAACGGCACGCTAGGCGACCAAAGCACCACCAGCTACGCCATTGCGGCAGGCCGGGACAGCAACGGCCGGGGTACGGACTGGAACGCTAACCTGCAGACGCAGACATCCCTTGCAACCCTCAATGGCGGTTACTCGCAGGGGGCGAATTATCGGCAAATCAATGGTGGTTTGCGCGGTGCGGCAGTGTTGCACGGTGATGGCCTCACCTTGGGGCCTTACGTGGGTGATACGTTTGCCCTGGTGCAGGCCAAGGGGGCTGCAGGTGCCGTAGTAAGGGGCGGGCAGGGCGCCCGGGTTGATCGCAATGGTTATGCCGTGGTGCCTGCACTCTCACCCTATCGCTACAACGCGGTTGGCCTGGACCCGCAGGGCATCGGTGAGCAGGCCGAACTGGTGGACACCGAACGCAAGGTGGCGCCTTATGCCGGCGCGGCTGTGCTGGTTACGTTCAAGACCCTGGCTGGCCATGCATTGCTGATTCGTACCACCTTGGCCAATGGGACGCACCCGCCGCTGGGTGCCGATGTCGTCGATGGCCACGGCACTACCATCGGCCTGGTCGGCCAGGGCGGGCAGGTATACGCACGCGCCGAGGGCGAAAAAGGCCGGCTGCATGTGCGCTGGGGCGAGCGCGCCGAGGATGGTTGCTGGCTGCCCTATGACCTGGCTGCTCAGCCAGCCCGCGCTGGCCAGGCCTTGGTGTTGCTGGAAGGGGTTTGCCTGTTAACGGAGGAACAATCATGAAGTCCGTGGTTCGGCTCTTGTCGCTATTTGCCATGGTGTTTTCACCCGTGGCCTTGGCTACTTGCTACAAAGTGACATCTGTCGGCAGGCCAGGCACCACGGCCAACTGGCAGATTCGCCCTGGTGAGGGAACGGCCAGTGCGTGGCGGGGGGCATGTGGGGCATGTAATGGCTCACTTGGCCTGCCCAGCGTTGTCAACGTAAGCGACAGCAGCTTTCAACCTCACGCGACGCTGCTTGCAAGCGCCGTGGCGCCATTCACACAGTACGGTTCGGTAGCCGGCTTCGACCCGGAACATGTCCTGTTTCGCTGCGAGCAGCAAGACGAGGTCTATGAGATGTTCTCTACCAACGGTAATAACCTCTACAGCGGCTGGTACCGTGGCGGGGACAGTGTTGGTAATACCATCGGTCTTCAGCATGCCTACAGTACTGCCTGGGCGAATGTGCTGTTGCGCCTTACCCATCTGGATACAGGCCAGTACTTCACCTCTACCTGGAATGAGCGACGCCTCACCGGCCTGGACCGGGATTCAAGAGGTTACCAGTTGGTCAAGGCCAAGAACCTGAGCGCTGTGCGCGCGGAGTTGTTCAGTGCGCCCTACAATCGCAGGTACAGCCGCTATGCGCCCACCGCACCCTCCACGCTCTATCGCTATGCCCAGCCAGCTGCTTACATCGCCATCAAAGGGCCGGGCATCGGGTCCCCGAGGGTGGGCCAGCCTCACTTTGGAAACTATGCAGGCTGGTTCAGAAACTGGCCCGGTTCGCTGGGCCTGTACAACAGGGTGACGCTTAAACGCTACCCAACCTGCGCAGTGACCAGCGTCACGTCGCATGTGAACTTTGCGCGCATATCCGTCGAGGAAATCAACACCGGCGCCAGCCGTGAGGTACCGTTCGTGGTGGCTTTCAAGTGCCAGCAAGATGCAGTGAGCTCCACCGCCCCAAATGCTACAGCGCTGGGTATCAAGGTCTCTTCCGGCTCGTTGGCCGCTTCGTCTTCACTGGGCTTGATAAACCAGAACGGGGGCGTTTCGTATCTGGTGTCCGACCGCTATGGCCAACCCGGCATCGCCCAGGGCGTCGGTATTCGTATATCGCGCGGGGGTGCGGCTATGAACCTGCTGACCCGTGAGGATTCCGCCGAAGGTATCGCTTCGGGCGCTCGGGGGTGGTACCCGGTGATCGGCGCCAGCTCCAACCTTACCGGCAGTGCCAATGGTATTGCGCTGTACAGTGAGGTCTTTCACGCCAGGCTCGAAAAGCTACAGGTCGGCACCCAGCCTGCGGTGACGGCGGGGCGCGTGGAGGCGACGGCGCAAGTGGTGATACGTGTTCAATAACTGCCTGCGTATCGCATTGCTGGCCGCAACAACAATGGTCAGCCTGTCGGCCTTGGCTGGCGTGACCGCCGAGCGCACCAGGGTCATCTTTCAGGGCAGCCAGCGCGAAGCATCGCTGGCGCTGGTCAACCAGAACACTTACCCGGTAGTGGTACAGGCGTGGATCGACGATGGCGAGCTGGAGTCCAGCCCGGATGCCGTGGCGCCAATTCTGCCGCTGCCTCCAGTGTTTCGGCTGGAACCGGGGCAGCAACGCAGCTTGCGCTTGCTGTACAGCGGCGAGGCGCTCGCGCCGGATCGTGAGTCGATGTACTGGCTGAACCTCTATGAAATACCCCCCCAGCCCCGCGAGGGGCCTGGCGAAGGTGAAACTCGCCTCACCATTACATTGCGCATGCAGATGAAGGTGATCATGCGCCCTGACGGGCTTGCGGGCAGTGCCGGCGATGCCGTTCGGCATCTCAAGGCAACCACAGCCGGGCGCGGGGTGATGATGACCAATCCCAGCCCCTACTTCGTCAGCGTGTCCAGTGCCGAAGCTCGCCAGGGGCAGGTGGTGGTTGCGCTCCGGCCCGATACCTTGCCACCGTTTTCAAGGCGGGTACTGGAGGGCAGCGAGGTACTTGCCCCTGGCGCTGAACTGCACTTTGCATGGCTGGACGATGATGGCAATGCCCAGCAGGCAGTTGTGGTGCTCCACTGACCTTGCCGCATGACGTTCTGCCCACGGCTTGAACCGGCCCTTCGCTCCCCAACCCACATGTGACGATTCCAATCATGAAACATGCCAGCCTGCGGATGGACAAGCTTGCCAGAAGCTCCCAGCGCCTCAACAAAACGCTGCTGCTGCTCAGCGGGCTGCTGATGCTGCTGTCCAGCACCTGCTATTGGGCGGTGTCCAGGCTGCTCGAGTCCGAGCAGCAGCGCCTGGAGCTGCATTTTGCGCGGGTGGTGGAGATCATCCATGAGCACGAAGTGTTCCTGCGCAATGTGGTCACCAGCAGCCGCCAGGCCACGGTCTCCGTTGATCGCCTGGCAGATCCGGCATCAGTGGTGCAGTCGCTGCCTATCCCGGGTCGCACGCTGCTCAAGGCCCGGGGCCAGGAACTGTCGCTGGCGTTCTCGTTGGCATACAGCGCTGGCTACAGCGCGGCAGACGTGCGACGGGCGTTGGCACTGGGGGTTGAGCTCACCGATTACTACGGCGGTTTCTGGGCGCGCTCCTTCTATGCCTCCCCGCAGGTATTCGTCCTGGCGCCCGGCAGGGCCAGCCTAGCTATTCCGTACGCAGGAGACCAGCGCCAGCATCTGCCTTTGCTGCCACAGCATTACATGGCTGCGGTGGATCGCCTGGGGCAACTGATGGCCACCCCGGGCTTGCTCGCCGACCAGCGCGTGCACTGGCTGCGGTCCCCGGCGCCGCTCTACGATGACAACCTGCGAATCGTCGCCATGATTCGTTTCGACGCGGACTACACCTTGCATCCCGCCGGCACTCCCCAGCAGCCGCTGGCCTTGGCGGCAGTGATGGACACGGAACAGATCGATGAATTCGAGCGGGTGTTGCGCCTGTCGGTGTACAACCAGTTCACCTTGATTTCACCCGAAGGCGATGTGCTGATGGGGGAACTCGGCGTGGACGACGCGGCTCCCTTGGGCCTCAGTTTCAATGGCGATGGCCTGCGCTTCAAGATGAAGGCATCAGGGGGCAGGCCCTGGACCGGCCTGTATGCGATCACCTACCAGAACTTCCTGCGTTATGCCAAGTGGCCGTTGCTGGGCCTTGGGCTCACCTTCATTGCCGCGATCATCCTTGGCTTGTGGATCGACCACTGGTTCAAGTCGCGTATTGTCGTACCTGCCCAGCGTGCTCAGGACCGGCTTGCCGAAAACGAGGCGTTCAACCGTATCATCCTGCACAACGCCCCGGTCGGCCTCTGCGTCGTGCGCCGGTATGACCGGCAGTTGCTGCTGGAAAATGAACGCGCGGTGCAGTGGGGCATTGCCTCGGCCGTGACCCAGGTATTGGCGCAACATTACGGCGATCAGGCTCCCGGCGAAATGTGTCTGCTGGTGGAAGGGCATTACCTGCAAGCGGTGGTGGTTGCTTCGCGCTACGACGGCCAGGATGTCTTTCTCTGTGGCTGTAACGATGTCACCCGGCACGTCGATGAAAACCAGTTATTGAATCAGGCGCGCCGGCAAGCAACGGCCGCCAATGAAGCAAAAACCGTATTCCTGGCAACCATGAGCCATGAAATACGCACACCTTTGTACGGCGTGCTGGGCAACCTGGAACTGCTCTCGCTGACTGATCTGGGCGAGCGTCAGCGCCACTACCTGGAAATCATCGAAAGTTCATGTGCGGTGCTGTTCCAGCTGATCAGCAACGTGCTGGATGTCAGCAAGATCGAGTCCGGGCAGATGGCGCTGGAGCGAATACCGTTTGACCCCCACCAGCTGGTCGAGGACGCAGTGGCCAGTTTCACGGCCACGGCCCATAACAAAGGTTTGCAGATCGACTCGGAAATCGACCCGGCCATGCCCGCCCTCGTGGAGGGGGACGCCGGGCGGATACGCCAGGTGCTGAACAACTTGCTGGGCAACGCCATCAAGTTCACCGATTGCGGGCGTGTACGCCTGCGCCTCACGGTCCAGGAACGTGCCGATGACAGTGTGCTGGTGCAATGGCAGGTCACCGATACCGGGAAAGGTATTCCCGAGAAGGCGATTGAACACTTGTTCAAGCCGTTCTACCAGGTTAGTGCCGGTGAAGAGGGCGGTGGTGCAGGACTGGGGCTTTCCATCTGCTCAAGGCTGAGCGAGCTGATGGGGGGGAGCATGCGTGTGGTGAGCGAGCTGGGGCTGGGCAGCAGCCTCTCGCTGATCGTTCGCCTGCCTGTGGTCGAAAGCTCCCGCACCGTGACACCGGCCCAGTTTGTGCCGTCATATACCCAGGTGCCTTCCCTGGACGTGCGCGTACTGGTAGCTGAGGACAACCCGGTCAGCCAGGCTGTCATGGCCGAGCAACTGACGGCGCTGGGTGCTCGCCCCACGGTGGTAAGTGATGGCCAGCAGGCGCTTGAAGCGTGGTCCGCGCAGGCTTTCGATCTGGTGATCACTGACATCAACATGCCCCGCCTCAATGGCTATGCGTTCACACGCGCCCTGCGCGAACAAGGCGTGTCGGTCCCGATCATCGGCATCACCGCCAATGCGCTGCGTGAAGAAGGTGAGCGTTGCCTGGCCGCCGGCATGAATGCCTGGCTGGTGAAGCCTTTGAGCCTCGGGGGGCTGCGCCAGGCGCTGATTTCCCAGTGCCGGCGTGCGGCCGGTCAGGGTGCTGCCGTCCGAGAAGAGGATGACGACCGTACCGGCTGGATCGAGCTCTCGACCCCCATGCGTCAGCTGCTGGCAGAAACGCTGCTGGCAGATGTGGCGCAGATCGAGCAGGGCTTGGCCCACGGCGATGCCGCCTTGGTGCAGCAACGGTTGCACAGCCTCAGTGGCGCGTTGGCGAGCGTGCATGCCAAGGGCCTGTATGAGGTTTGCCAGCGCTTGGAAGATGCTCTTCAGGAAGCGCCTATGGACGGCCTGCTGGCCGAACAGATCCGCGCATTGTGCACGCGTCTCGGCGTAGTTGCGCAGTGTCTGCTGGACGATTTTTCTGGGTGAATCCTGCCCGACAAGGAGTGTTGTACATGCCGCAACTAAACGTGGTCATTGCCGACGACCACCCCATCGTCTTGCTGGGCGTGCGCGAGGTCGTGCAACGTAGTGGTCACTACAACGTCATCGCAGAGGCCGTCAGTTCTTCTGCGCTGATCGACCAACTGCAACACCACCACCCGCACATTCTCATCACCGATTTCAACATGCCGGGCGATGCCGTCTATGGTGACGGCTTCAAACTCGTCGAATACATTCTGAGGCACTTTCCGCTGACCCAGGTGTTGGTGCTGACCATGATTTCCAGCACCCTGATCCTGGCTCGGCTGCATGAACTTGGGGTGGCTGGGGTGATACAAAAAAACCAGCTTCATGATGAAATCGACAAGGCCCTGGAAGCCTTGAGAAAGCGGCAGCGCTACGTGAGCCTGATGCCGCCGCCGATCTCGGTGGTGCGCGCAAGCATCGAAGTGCAAGCGCGCTTTCATCGGCTCTCTGCCAAAGAGCTGGAAGTGCTGCGTCTGTTCGTTGCGGGCATGACGGTGGGCGATATCGCGCGTCAACTGTCGCGTAGCAACAAGACGGTCAGCGCCCAGAAAGTGTCGGCCATGCGCAAGTTGCAGGTTGAAAGTGATCAGGATCTGCTGACGTATTGCCTCGAGGCCAACCCGTTCCAGTGAGCCATGCAGCAACAGGCTGGCCTCTCAATTTGCCTTGAGCCAGTCGACATCGCGTTGCTCAAACGACAGTGTCAGTGCACATGGCCCCGCGCCTGCGTGGCAAACCGCGTAATGGCCCACCGGGTAGAGGTGGTTAAGCCCCAAGGGGGCAGAGATGTTCGTCAGGTAGACATCGAGTTCCTCGGTGTTAGTGGCACTCACATCCAGCGGGGCACCGGTGTGTGCTTCGGTCACTGTCCAGGTTGACGGATCTTGTCGGCCAATGGGTCCAACCGTCACCACCCCATCCGTCTTGGCGAAAACCCCATGGCCAAAATGCTGGCCACTTCGAACGTAGAGGCGATAACCCTCGTCACTATGGCGGAAGTACAGCAACAACGGGGCAGGCGCAGCCACCCGGTCGAAGGTGATAAGCCCCAAGTCCTGGCCGTGCTGCCAGTCCTCATCCGAGCAATTGAGCATGCCAAGCACCGATGCGCCGTCCAGGGCATGAGCAGGATTGGTCAGTGGGCTCTCCAGCACCACCTCACCGCGGGTCATGCTGTCGAAAGTATTCACTGGGCAACCCTTTACTTGGAGGGTTGCAATAAAGGAACGGGCTTTGTGTGTCATCAGGGGGTGCCTCCAATGTGTTCAACGGTGCACAAGGCTATGGCTAACCCTATGAATGGCCTACTTGGAAGCTGTTCCGGCATTTCAGTCCACGGGCTGGCTGTTAATCGCCGTTGGCACTGGATGTTTGCAGAAATACCCGTTGGGACGTTTACAGTGCTTTACAAAATTCGATTGCCATTTGGAAATCATTTTGGCATTTTACTGCCGTTTATCTCTCAATAAAATTTCTTTTAGGAAACTTGATGAGGTCCTCATGTTGCTCGTGCATGCTGACGAATCCCCCGGTGCCCTGGAAAACGCCCTGTCGCATCTTCAATGCGTCCTGGTGGCGCGCCGCACCCGCTACACGCCTGAGGCGATGAGCTGGCCACAGTACGACATCCTCGAGCTTCTGCGCTTGCAAGGCCCAGCGACGCCCTCGCTGCTGGGTGACAAGCTTGGCGCGGGGCGACCAGGCATTTCCAAATCCTTGCGCGTACTCAAAGACCTTGGCCTGGTGGAGCAGATTCAGGGCAATGGGGATCGGCGCGAGATGGTCACCGCGCTTACACTGGCGGGGCGCGACTTCCTTGTTCGTGCTGCGACGGGCAGACGTGAAGCGGCGCGCATTGCCGCAGCGGTGCTCACGCCCGGTGAACAGGCCATGTTCACTGAACTCTGCGACAAGGTCAGTTTTGCGCTGGCCAACCATGATGCCGACCAGGGAGGCAATACATGAACCCTGTACGCACGCCCTGTCTCGACATTGAAATCTTCGGCGCCCGTAACAACAACCTGCACGACGTCACGCTGAAGGTCCCCAAGCGCTGCATCACGGTATTCACCGGCGTATCCGGGTCCGGCAAGTCTTCGTTGGTATTCGACACGATTGCGGCAGAATCCCAGCGTCAGTTCAATGAAAGCCAAAGTGCTTTCGTCCGCCACCGGCTGCAGCACTATGGGCAGCCGCAGGCCGATGCGTTGCGTAATTTGCCGGCGTCGATCGTGGTTGATCAGAAGCCGTTAGGCGGCAGCTCCCGTTCGACGGTTGGTACAGCCACCGATATACAGCCACTGTTGCGGCTGCTTTTTTCCCGCATCGGGCGCCCCTTCGTGGGCTATTCCAATGTGTTCTCGTTCAACCATCCGCACGGGATGTGCCTGACCTGCCAAGGGCTGGGAAGGGTGGACGAACTGGATCTGGACCTGTTGTTCGACCGCAGCAAGTCACTCAACCAAGGCGCAATTCAGTTTCCGACGTTTGCTCGCGGCACCTTCCGCTGGAAGCGTTATGTGTACTCAGGCCTGTTCGACTGCGACAAACCGCTGGCCGATTACAGCCAGGATGAGTGGCGGATGCTGCTGTATGCCGACGACCTTGCCGTAACCAGCCCTGAACCCGGCTGGCCGTCGTCCGCGCGGTATCAGGGCGTTGTGCCACGTTTCAAACGTGCTTATCTGGACCATGAGCCCGCGCGGCTGACCCAGGCCGAGCGCAAAGGGCTTGCCCGGGTCATCACGCGCCAGCGGTGCCCGGCTTGCGATGGGACACGGCTCAACCCAGGCATCCTGTCGTGCCGTATCAACGGCAACTCCATCGCGGACTGTTCCGCCCTGGAAGTTTCTGATCTGCTGGCGTTCATCCGCACAATCCAAGAAGAAACAGTTATGACGGTGCTGTCGGCCATTGTCGAGCGACTGGAGCAGATGCGCGCCATCGGGTTGGGCTACCTCAGCCTGGGCCGCGAGACCACCAGCCTGTCGGGTGGGGAGTCACAGCGCGTGAAGATGGTCCGCCACCTTGGCAGTAGCCTTACCGACATCGCCTACATATTCGACGAGCCCAGCGTAGGGCTGCATCCGCGTGACGTTGACCAGCTCAATGGCTTGCTGCGTAGCCTGCGCGACAAAGGCAATACGGTGCTGGTGGTAGAGCACGACCCTGATGTGATTGCCATTGCCGACCATGTCGTGGACATGGGACCACGCGCCGGGAAAGACGGCGGGCAGGTGGTGTATCAGGGGGATGTGGCTGGTTTGCGACAGGCCGATACGCTCACAGGGCGCTACCTGCGACGGCCAGTTGCCCCGCTCGCAGAGCGAGAGAGGTGTGCCGCGACGCCGCCCATCACCTTGCAAGGCCTGTTCCTGCACAACCTGCACGATGTCAGTGTCTGCATTCCCACTGGCGTGCTGACGGTGGTCACCGGCGTGGCCGGGTCCGGCAAGAGCACACTGGTCAACTGCCTGCTCCCTCGCCATTGCCCGCACGCCATCCTGGTCGATCAGAAAAGCCTGGGGGGGACGCGGCGTTCGTCAGTTGCAAGCTACATCGGCGTACTTGACGAGATTCGTGCGGGCTTTGCGAAAGGCAGCGGTCAGCCGGCCAGCCTGTTCAGTAGCAACGGCCAAGGTGCCTGCCCTGGCTGCAAGGGCCTTGGGACGGTGCAAACCGACCTGGCTTTCATGGACAGCGTCGAAACGCCTTGCGACGCGTGCAGCGCCACGGGGTTCAACCAGGCGGCGCGCTCAGTCACCTGGATGGGCTGCAACATTTTCCAGGTCCTCGCGTTATCTGTTGATGCCGCCAAGGAGCGTTTCAAGTTCTGTGAAAACATCAGCGAGCCATTAAGCAGGCTCTCAAGAGCAGGGCTTGGCTATCTCTCTCTTGGGCAACGGTTGAGCACCTTGTCCGGCGGCGAGCGCCAGCGCTTGAAACTGGCCAGCAAGCTGGTGGATGAAGGTAGTTTGTACGTCCTGGACGAACCGACTTCCGGCTTGCACATGTCCGATGTGGACCAGCTGCTCGGGATTCTGGACGACCTGACGCAGAGGGGGGCTACCGTGGTCGTGGTTGAACACAATCTGGACGTGATCGCCCATGCAGACTGGTTGATCGAGATGGGCCCTGGCGCCGGCAAGCAAGGTGGGAACATTATCTTCGAGGGTGTACCGGCCGCTATGATCCGCTCTGCGGAGTCAGTGACCGGGCCGTTTCTGCGTCGCCACTTGGCCGCCTAGCAGCAGGCACAAAAAAGCCCGGTATCAAACCGGGCTTCTTCAACTCAACGCTGCGATCAGTTGCCGTAAACCGGCAGCTTCTTGCAGATGGCCTTGACCTTCTCGCGAACGGCGTCGATCACCGCTTCGTTGTTCAGGTCAGCCAGGATGTCGCAGATCCAGCCGGCCAGTTCACGGCACTCGGCTTCCTTGAAACCACGGGTGGTAACGGCCGGGGTGCCGAAACGCAGGCCCGAGGTGACGAACGGAGAACGTGGGTCGTTCGGTACCGAGTTCTTGTTGACGGTGATGAAGGCTTTGCCCAGGGCGGCGTCTGCATCCTTGCCCGAGATGTCCTGTTTGATCAGCGACAGCAGGAACAGGTGGTTCTTGGTACCGCCAGACACCACGTCGAAGCCGCGCTCGATGAACACGCTCGCCATGGCCTGGGCGTTCTTCACCACTTGCTCCTGGTAGGCCTTGAACTCAGGCTGCAGGGCTTCCTTGAAGCAGATGGCCTTGGCGGCGATGACGTGCTCCAGCGGGCCACCCTGGGCGCCCGGGAATACGGCAGAGTTGAGCTTCTTCTCGATCTCTTCGTTCTTGCGCGCGAGGATCAGGCCGCCGCGCGGGCCGCGCAGGGTTTTGTGGGTGGTGGTGGTGACCACGTCTGCGAACGGCACCGGGTTCGGGTAAACACCCGCAGCTACCAGGCCGGCCACGTGGGCCATGTCGACGAACAGGTAGGCACCGACCTTGTCGGCGATAGCACGGAAGCGGGCGAAGTCCAGCACCTGCGAGTAGGCCGAGAAGCCGGCAACGATCATTTTCGGCTTGTGCTCGACCGCCAGGCGCTCGACTTCGTCGTAGTCGATCAGGCCGTTGCCGTCGATGCCGTACTGGATGGCGTTGTACAGCTTGCCCGAGGAGCTCACGGAAGCACCGTGGGTGAGGTGGCCGCCGTGGGCCAGGCTCATGCCCAGAATGGTGTCACCGGCCGACAGCAGCGCCAGGTAGACCGCGGCGTTGGCCTGGGAACCTGCGTGTGGCTGAACGTTGGCGTAGTCGGCGCCGAACAGCTGCTTGGCGCGGTCGATGGCCAGTTGCTCGACCACGTCGACGTACTCGCAACCGCCGTAGTAGCGCTTGCCTGGGTAGCCTTCGGCGTACTTGTTGGTCAGCACCGAGCCCTGGGCTTCCATGACAGCCGGGCTGGTGTAGTTTTCCGAGGCGATCAGCTCGATATGCTCTTCCTGGCGCAGTTCTTCTTGCTGCATGGCTTCGAAGAGCTCGGCGTCGTACTTGGCAATGGTCAAATCACGGCTGAACATGGCGGTCCTCAAGGATCGGGGTGAATTGGGGGGGCATTCTAACCGATTGCTCCGCAGCTGGCATATGAAGTGGCATCAAGTCGCGGACCAAAGGGCCTCATGTTGCAGGCCGCGCCGTTTGTGGGCTGGAGGTGGGCGAGAGTTGACCTGAAAGTCCGGTTTCAATAGGCGTAGAGCACCGCGTGCCGCGCTTTGGAAACGTCAGTCGAACATGAACAGCGTTTCGTTGGCGAACTGGGCTTCGAACTGGTGGGCTGGCATGGGCCGCCCGAACAGGTAACCCTGCACTTCGTCGCAACCGTGCTCACGCAGAAACTCCAGCTGCTCATGGGTTTCGACACCTTCGGCGATCACTGCCAGGTTCAGGCTGTGGGCCATGGCGATGATGGCCCTGGCGATCTGCGCATCCTGCTCGCCAGCCGGCAGGCCATCGACGAAGGTGCGGTCGATCTTGAGCACGTCGATGGGGAACTGCTTGAGGTAGTTGAGCGACGAGTAACCGGTACCAAAGTCATCCACCGCAATGCTCAGGCCCAGGTTCTTCAGGCCGGCGAGAATCTGCAGCGCCTCAGTCACCTCCCGCATCAGGATGCTCTCGGTCAACTCCAGCTCCAGGCACGCCGGTGGCAGGCCGGTTTCATCCAGGATGTTGGCGATGCGGGTGCCCAGCTGGCCGTCGGAGAACTGCCGCGCCGAGATGTTCACCGACACCTTGGGCACCCGCACCTTGGCCTTGTGCCAGGCTTTGAGCTGACGGCTGGCTTCGCGCAACACCCAGTCGCCCACGTCCACCACCAGGCCCAGCTCCTCGATCACCGGGATGAAGTCGCCCGGCGGCACCAGGCCTCGGGTTGGGTGCCGCCAGCGCAGCAGCGCCTCGGCGCCGGTCAGGCGCTTGCCGTCGCCGCTGAACTGCGGCTGGTAGTAAAGAATGAACTCGTTCTGCTCCAGCGCGTGGCGCAGGTCGCTTTCCAGCTCCAGGCGCTCCAGGGCACTGGCGTTCATCTCGGCCTGGTAGAACTGGAAGTTGTTCTTGCCCCGCTCCTTGGCGTGGTACATGGCTGTGTCGGCGTTCTTCATCAGCTGGCTAAGCTCGCTGCCATCTTGCGGGCTGAGGGCGATGCCGATACTGGCGGTAACGAAGAACTCGCGGTTTTCCAGTACGAACGGACGCACCAGGCTGCCAAGGATGTTCTCCGCCACATGGATGGCGCGGTTCAGGGCCAGCTGGCGGGTGGCCCGTGGCTGCAGCAGCAAGGTGAACTCGTCGCCACCCATGCGCGCCACGGTATCGTCGTCGTCCACGCAGGCCAGCAGGCGCTGGGCCATGTCCTTGAGCATGCGGTCGCCGGCGGCGTGGCCCAGGGAGTCGTTGATCGGCTTGAAGCGGTCCAGGTCGAGGAACATCAGCACCACCCACGCCTTCTGCCGCTCGGCTTGCTGCAGGGCGTTGTACAGGCGGTCCTGGAACAGCGTGCGGTTGGGCAGGTGGGTGAGGGCGTCGTAGTAGGCCAGGCGGTGAATGCGCTGTTCGCTGGCCTTGCGCTCGCTGATGTCGGTGAAGAAGCACACGTAGCTGGCCAGGTCGCCTTCGTCATCCAGCACGGCGGTGATGCCCACCCAGGCCGGGTAGTGATCGCCATCGCGGCGCTTGAGCCACACTTCGCCTTCCCAGCTGCCGCGCTGGTTCAGCTGCTTGAGGATGTAGCCCAGGTGCGCTTGCTGCTGCTCGTTCATCACCAGCATGCCCGGCAGTTGGTCCAGCACCTCGCTGACCGCATAGCCGCTGACGCGGCTGAACGCTTCGTTGGCCTGCACGATGTAGCCCGCCGGGTCGGTGATCAGGATTGCGGACGTGGAGTGCTCGAATACCGTGGCGGCCATGCGCAGGTCTTTTTCGGCGCGGCGTTGCTGGCTGATGTCGCGGCCCACACCCAGCACCCCTTCAAAGCGCTGGTCATCGTCCCACACCAGCACCAGGCGCAGTTCGATCGGGATCTTGCGGCCGTCGGCGCGCAGGCAGTCGAACAGGAACAGTTGCATCGGCAGATGGTTGCGCAACTCGGCCAGTTGGGCCGGGTCGTCCATGGCCTTGCTGACGCGCTCCATCAGGCCGTAAATGCCGGTGAGCTGGGCCGGGTTGGCGATGATCGACTGCCAGCCGTTGGCGAAAATCCAGTCGGTCTGGTAGCCCAGCACGCTTTGCACCGAAGGGCTCACATAGTCCAGCTTGAGCTGGCTGTCCGTGGAGAAGATCACATCGCTGATGCTCTCGGCCAGCATGCGGTAGCGTTGCTCGCTGTCGCGCAGCGACTGGCTGGCCTCGATCTGCACGGTCACATCCTTGCCGACCCCGATGATGCGTGTCACCTGGCCGTCCGCGTCGCGGGCCAGCACCTGCTCACGGATGTCATAGCAGCGCCAGTTGCCATCGCGGTGGCGGAAGCGCAACTGGCAGTGCAGTGGCTGGTCGTGCCCGGTATCACGTTGTTGCTGGCGCAAGGCCTTGTAGTGTTCGGCATCTTCAGGGTGCAGCAGCAGCTCCCAGAAGCGGTCGCCCATCTGGGCCAGCTCGGTGCGGTCGTAACCCAGTGTCTGGCCCAGGTGACGGTTGCTGAAGATCATCCGCTGGCTGTGCACATCCTGCACGTACAGCTGGTCTGGCACGGTGCGGACCACGTCCGACCAGAAGCTTTCGCGCTCCAGCAGTGACAGTTCCACCTTCTTGCGGCTGGTGATGTCGCTGATGCTCAGGATCACGGCCTGGTAGTCCCGGCGCTGCTGCGGCAGGCGTGCCATCAGCCATAGGTGCAGCTCGCCACCGAGGGGGGAGGGCAGGCGCACTTCCAGCTCCAGCAAGGCGCGCTGCTCGATCAAGGCATCGATCAGTTGCATGCCGACGCTGTCGCGGCCATTGCCGCTTTCGTCGAACAGGCGCTGCCAGGCCCCTTCATGGCTGTCGATGTTCAGCAACTGGCGGGCCACCTGGTTGACCTCGGTGATCTTCAGTTGCTGCAGCAGTGCGCGGCGCAGGTTTGGCTCCAGGGCCAGGCTTTGCTTGAGCGCTGCGCGGTTACGCACGTGGTAGCGGTCCAGTTGCCCGGGAAGGCAGGACAGGTCCAGCACGCACAGCGCTACGCCAGTGCCTTCGAAAATCTCCTGGTAGCGCCGGCGGTCTTCCTGCAATGCGCGCTGGCGGCGGCGCATGTTGATCAGGGCCAGCAGCGGCAGCAGGGCGCAGATCAGCACCAGCACGCACTTGCCGATCAGCGCGGGCAGCAGCTTCTGCCGCGCCAGATGCGCGTCGAATTGCCCGCGCAACTGCCAGGTGCTGTTGTCGATGAACGCCAGCATCACGCTTTGCAAAGGCGCCTGGCTGCTGTGTGAGGACAGGTGGCGTTGCAGTACATCGCCGCTGCGGCTGTTTTCCAGCAGCCATTGCGGGTGGCTGGCGCCGTTCAGGCGCTCGGTAAGGGTGCTGTAGTAGTCAGGTGACAGGCGCAGCAGCCAGTAGCCGCGGTCCTGCTCGGGCGCCTGGCGCAGCAGCAGGTAAAGCGTGCGGTTGTCGGCGGCGTTGGTGAAAAAGTAGGGGCGGCCTTGGTTGAGCTTGAGCAATTCGTCGATCAAGGCGCGGTCGCCCGCACCCGGCAGGCTGTCGACACGCGAACGGCCCGCGCTGTCCAGCCACGCCACGCTCTGCAATGCGGGTATCCGTTCGCGCAGCACGCCAACCAGCGCACTGACCGCAGCCGGGGCCGGCGCTTTGATGTAGGGCTGCATCACATTGATGGCCTGCTGCGCCTTGAACGCCATGTTCAGGCTCAGGTGGTCGGCCAGCTCCGTGGTGGCATCCAGGCTCTTCTTGCGCAGCTCGGCCTGGGTGTTGTTGAACTGTGCGAACAGCTGCCACAGCAACAGGCCCAGCAGCAGCAAGGCCAGCAACGCCAACGCACCCTTGATCGACCCGCGCATGCTGGTAGCGGGCGCCTGGGGCGCGGAACGCGATGAAGGCGGTAGCGTGTGATTGGTCAAGCGTCGATCCTGCGATTGGGCTGGCGATGGCAGGTAGGGTCATGCGCGGCGGCTGCCGGTGCCTGGCTGCCATACCGCGGTGGCGCACTATAAGCCGGACACTCGAAACCGGCTAGCATGCCTAGCATTGTGGCAAAGTGCCAGCGCTGTTCGCCGTGTGCCGTGGGGCGCTGGTTCGGCAAGCCCCTGCAACCTGTGCGAGAATGCCGCCCGCTTCACATGACAACGCATCGGAGATGTTCGGTTTTGGTTACTCACTTTTCCACCAATGGCCTGGATTCCGCCTGTGGGCGCAGCAGTCAGACCCTTGTCAGCACTGCCGTGACCGAGGACGTATCCTGCAAGACTTGCCAGCGCTCGCTGGTAAAACCCGCCGCCGCTACCAAGGCCAAGGCGCCATCGCTGGCCGAGTTGCGTACCAGCGCCAGGGCAGCTGCGCAACCGGCACCTGTAGCTGTGGCCAAGCCAGGCGCCAAGCCAGGCGCCAAGCCGGTCGCCACGCCTTCCGCCACGTCGGCACCTGTGGCCTCTGTACAGCCAGCGCGCAGCGGTGGTTTCAGCGTCAAGTCGGCCTGGGCTTCGCGCCTTGCCGAGCAAGGTGAGCGTTGCCGCTTGCCACGCGGCAAGGCCAGGCAGCGCCACGTCTGACCCCGCGCTGGCCGCAGCATCTGCAGGCCAGCGCCCCTTTTCTCGACCATTAGCCACGCCTATGCAACGCGGCGCGTTGGCGTAGAATGGTCCACTTTGTTCAACGACACCCGACCGTGACTCCCCTGGCCATCGCCGGGGCGCTCGTCGATGTCCTTACTTATCTGAATGAGAGGGCTTGGTTTTGGCTCAATACGTCTACACCATGCATCGGCTGAGCAAGGTCGTGCCGCCGAAGCGGGAAATTCTCAAGAACATTTCCCTGTCGTTCTTCCCGGGCGCCAAGATCGGTGTACTCGGCCTGAACGGCGCGGGTAAATCGACACTGCTGCGCATCATGGCGGGTGTCGACAAGGAGTTCGACGGCGAAGCCCGCCCGATGCCCGACATCAACGTGGGTTACCTGCCGCAGGAGCCGCAACTGGACCCCACCAAGTCGGTGCGCGAAGTGGTCGAAGAAGCGGTCAGCGTAATCAAGGATGCCCAGGCCCGCCTGGACGAGGTCTACGCGGCCTACGCCGAGCCCGATGCCGACTTCGACAAGCTGGCCGCCGAACAGGCCAAGCTCGAAGCCATCCTGCAGGCCGCCGACGGCCATAACCTGGAGCGCCAGCTGGACGTGGCGGCCGATGCCCTGCGCCTGCCGGCCTGGGATGCGCGCATCGAACACCTGTCCGGCGGTGAAAAGCGCCGTGTAGCCCTGTGCCGCCTGCTGCTGTCGGCCCCCGACATGCTGCTGCTGGACGAACCGACCAACCACCTGGACGCCGATTCCGTCGCCTGGCTGGAGCGCTTCCTGCACGACTTCCCGGGCACCGTGGTAGCCATTACCCACGACCGGTACTTCCTCGACAACGTTGCCGGCTGGATCCTGGAACTGGACCGTGGTGCGGGTATCCCGTACGAAGGCAACTACTCTGGCTGGCTGGAAGCCAAGTCCGATCGCCTGGCGCAAGAGTCCAAGCAGCAGAGCGCCCACGAGAAGGCCATGAAGGAAGAACTGGAATGGGTGCGCAAAGGCGCCAAGGCCCGCCAGTCCAAGTCCAAGGCGCGCCTGCAGCGGTTCGAAGAAATGCAGTCGCAGGAATTCCAGAAACGCAGCGAAACCAACGAGATCTACATCCCGGCTGGCCCGCGTCTGGGTGACAAGGTCATCGAGTTCAAGAACGTCACCAAGGGCTATGGTGACCGCGTACTCATCGACAACCTGTCGTTTGCCATGCCCAAGGGCGCCATTGTGGGTGTGATCGGCGGTAACGGTGCCGGTAAGTCGACCCTGTTCCGCATGCTGATGGGCAAGGAACAACCGGACTCGGGCAGCATCGAGATTGGCGAAACCGTGCAGCTGGCCTGCGTGGACCAGAGCCGCGAAGACCTGGACGGTGGCAAAACCGTGTTCCAGCAGGTTTCCGACGGCTCCGACCAGATCCGCATCGGCAACTATGAGATCCCGTCGCGCACCTATGTTGGCCGCTTCAACTTCAAGGGCGGTGACCAGCAGAAGTTCGTCAAGGACCTGTCCGGTGGTGAGCGTGGGCGCCTGCACCTGGCCCTCACCCTGAAAGAGGGCGGCAACGTGCTGCTGCTCGACGAACCGTCCAACGACCTCGACGTTGAAACCCTGCGTTCGCTGGAGGAAGCCTTGCTGGACTTCCCTGGCGCCGCCATCGTGATTTCCCACGACCGTTGGTTCCTGGACCGTGTAGCCACGCACATCCTGGCTTACGAAGACGATTCCAACGTGGTGTTCTTCGAAGGCAACTACACCGAGTACGAAGCCGACCGCAAGAAGCGCCTGGGTGATGCTGCTGCCCAGCCGCACCGTGTGCGCCACAAGAAGCTGGCCCAGTAAGCCGCTTTTAGCTGCACAACGATGGGGCCTTCAAGGCCCCATTTTTGTGCCTGAAACCGGCAAATAGCGCTTTATTTTGTATACATTTATATAAAACGCACCAAATAATTTCATTAAAACGACATCGCGCCCTGTTGCAGGGCGATTGCTTCTTGGTACATTCCAGAGAAAACCAATAAGTCCAATCCTCTTGGTGAGATGTCTACCATGATCGAATCCGTCGACGATTTCCTCGCACGCCTGCAGCAGCGTGACCCCGGCCAACCGGAATTCCACCAGGCCGTGGAAGAGGTGCTGCGCACCCTCTGGCCGTTTCTTGAAGCCAACCCCCATTACCTGCAGGCGGGCATTCTCGAGCGCATGGTGGAGCCTGAGCGCGCGGTGTTGTTCCGGGTTTCCTGGGTGGATGACCAAGGCAAGGTGCAGGTCAACCGCGGCTACCGCATCCAGATGAGCAGCGCCATCGGCCCGTACAAGGGCGGCCTGCGCTTCCACCGGTCGGTGAACCTCAGCGTGCTGAAGTTTCTGGCGTTCGAGCAGGTATTCAAGAACTCCCTCACCTCCCTGCCCATGGGCGGTGGCAAGGGTGGTTCGGACTTCGACCCCAAGGGCAAGAGCGACGCTGAAGTGATGCGCTTCTGCCAGGCGTTCATGAGTGAGCTGTATCGCCACATCGGCGCTGATTGCGATGTGCCGGCTGGCGATATTGGTGTGGGTGCCCGCGAGATTGGCTTTATGTTCGGCCAGTACAAACGCCTGGCCAACCACTTCACGTCGGTGCTCACCGGCAAGGGCATGACCTATGGCGGCAGCCTGATCCGCCCGGAGGCAACTGGCTACGGCTGCGTGTATTTCGCCGAAGAAATGCTCAAACGCCAGAACCAGCGCATTGATGGCCGTCGTGTGGCCATTTCGGGCTCGGGCAACGTTGCCCAATACGCGGCGCGCAAGGTCATGGACTTGGGCGGCAAGGTTATTTCGCTGTCTGACTCCGAAGGCACGCTGTACGCCGAAGCGGGCCTCACCGATGCCCAGTGGGATGCGCTGATGGAGCTGAAAAACGTCAAGCGTGGGCGCATCAGCGAATTGGCCGCGCAGTTTGGCCTGGAATTCCGCAAGGGCCAAACTCCGTGGAGCCTGGTGTGCGATATCGCGTTGCCTTGCGCCACCCAGAACGAGCTGGATGTGGACGATGCCAAGGCGCTGCTGGGCAATGGCTGCATCTGTGTAGCCGAAGGCGCCAACATGCCTACCACGCTTGCGGCTGTGGATATCTTCCTGGAGGCAGGCATTCTGTATGCCCCTGGCAAGGCCTCCAATGCCGGCGGCGTGGCCGTGTCGGGCCTGGAAATGTCACAGAACGCCATGCGCCTTCTGTGGACGGCCGGCGAAGTGGACAACAAGCTGCACGGCATCATGCAGTCGATTCACCATGCGTGCGTGCATTACGGCGAAGAGGCCGGCGGCCGCGTCAACTACGTCAAGGGTGCAAATATCGCAGGCTTCGTGAAAGTGGCGGATGCGATGCTGGCGCAAGGCGTAGTCTGACCCGCCCGCTATCAGGGCCGCGTTGCGGCCCTAATCTGCTTCACCGTCGATCCGCACAACCTCGATCACCCGATCACCCGCCGGTCGGTGCCACGCCACCTCGTCCCCAGGCTCAGCACCGAGCAGCGCCCGCCCCAGGGGCGAGCCCCAGTTGATCAGCCCGCGCCCGGCGTCGGCCTGGTCTTCCCCCACCAACTGTACGGTCTGCTCCAGCCCATCCTCATCTGCAAATGTAACGCGGCTGCCGATGGCGACCTTGCTGGATGACTGGGCAGGGGGCATCACCTGGGCGCTCTGCACGCGCAGGGTGAAGTAACGCAGGTCACGCTCCGTGTCGGCCAACCGCTGCTTGTCACCGCGCTCACCCTGCGCCGCCAGCTCGCTGCGCAAGGTGTTGAGGCTGGCCACGCGGGCCTGCAACTGGCGCAGGCCACTGGCGGTTACATAGTTGGGTTGTTCACTCACATGCCGCTCTACCGGTTGATCGGCCTGGGCGGCGGCTTGGTCTTCGTTGACGAATGCTCGGCTCATGGCGGCCTCCTTGTGCAGAGGACCATCATGGCAGGCTGAGGGTTTCAACGAATGCCCAGTAGCGACTCAGTCGGGGCGCCAGGCCCTGGCTGCACCGCGGTCCTTTTCCTGCTGCCAGTCACGGTCGCGCTGGTCCCAGAAGCGCTGATGGTATTGCTGCTGCTCGGCGCTGTCCTGCGTGGCCTTGCACTGGCGGAAACCATCGTCCCAGCCGGTTTCATACTGCGGCTCGTGCAGATAGCGCAGCACGTTCTTGCGAAAGTCGCCCACCATCACACCGGCGGCTTGCCGACCACTGCTGCACCCATCCTGAAAGCCGTCGGCATAGGCGGGGGGATAGCCGCGCCCGACCATCTGCTCGTGGGTGCTTTCACACCCCGCCAGCAGCAACGCAACGCACAAGCCCAACCCGTACCGCCACATGGCCACCCACCCTCCAGCTGTTGATAACCAGTCTAGAGGGCGATTTGTCGCGGTGCTGTCAAAACAGTGTCAAAGAGTCGCGGGTTCTACCGCGAGAGCTAGTAGTGGTACCACTTTACTTCGAGCATCACCTCGTTCTGTGCCGTGGCCAGGTGGCTGAACCCGCGTGAGGCACTTAGACGCAGCCCTAGGTTCTGGCTGATCTCCCACTGCTGGTTCAGGCTCAGGCTGCGGCGTACTTCGCCGTTGGTGAAGTAGTCCCCCTTGGCTTCGAGCGTCATGTTGCCCAGCCCGTTGCGCCACAACAGCCCGCCGTTGAACCCCGCCGCCGGTGCAATGAACTGGGCAAAATCGTTGTGGTGCTCCACCCGCATTGTGCCCAAGGCAAAGCCCAGCAAACCGTCGGCCAGTTGCCAGGTGCCGCCGGCGCCGCCGTTCACGTGGCTGACCAGCACCTCGTCGTCATGCTTGCCCGGTACCCGCTCCAGGCCACCGGCCACCTGCCAGGACCAGGGTTTCAGCAGCTCGTTGCGCGGTGTCAGCGAGCGGATGGTGGCGAGGTCCAGGCGTTGCACCTGCCAGTCATTGCCTTCGTACTGGCGCACCTTCAACTGCAGGATCTCGATCTGGGCGCCGAGCGGGAAGCCATAGGCGTTGTCGTTGAGGTCGTGGTAGGCCATGCGCAGGCCGTACTCGGCGAAGGCGCGGTCTTCCCGGGTGCCTACCCCAAGCTGCCAGGTACGCGAATCGTGGCCGTCTTCGGGGAGCCCCGGGCGCTCAATCTGCAAGGGTGGCGGCGGGTTGGTATTGATCGCGCGCAGCAGCTCGAAGCTGCGCTTGGCTTGGCCGGGGTCGCGCTCCTGACCGTTGGCCCGGTAGCGCTCCAGGCGATAGGCGGCGTCCTGCACCAGTGCCTGACGCTCCCGGGGCAGTGCCTTGAACGCGGGGCTTTGCAGTTGTGCGGTGTCGGCACTCACGGCCAGCACCTGGCGTTTTTCGTCATGATCCAGCGGTGCTGCCCGCGCCAACAGCTCGCGCTCTCGCGAAGGGCGGTAGATTTCGCTGGCCACCAGGCCGGACTGCTTTACCGCCTTGACCGTGTCGGTAGGGATGGCCGTAAGCGGGAACTGCGAGGTCAGGTCCAGGCCTGGGCGCGCCACCTGCAGCAATTCCAGCAGGCGGTAGGAGCAGTTCTCGTCGAAGAAGAAGTAGTCGAACTGAATCTGCTTCAGTTCCCACACATGTTCCACCATGCGCCCGGTTTCTTCCGGGGTCAGGTCCAGCTGGTACTCCCACAGGTCGCGGTTTTCCAGGCTGCGGTATTCGGAGAGCTTTTCTTGGTAGGGCATCAGCGCGAACAGGCCAGGGTAGCCGCCCGCCAGGCCTTTCCAGGCATACAGGATGCTGTTGTCGCTGCCTTCGATGTAGGCGCCGAAGTTGATCGCGTAACTGAGCAGCGTGGTGTCGTCGCTGCGGGTGGTGGACTGGTCGATGCGCAGCAGGGTATGGCCGAACATGGACGAGGGGCTGTTCAGGTAAGCCGCCGGGAAGATCAGCGCCGCGCTGTGTGGGTCGATCGACTGGTACCAGGTCTTGAATTCCTGGCAGTCAGGCTGTGGCAGGCCTTGCAGGCCGAGCTGCTCACGCAGCCAGCGGGTGCGGGCCGGGAACACGCATTGAGCATGCTTGTCGCCAAGGCTTGCCGGTGCGTACAGAGCCTCTACGGTGGCCTTGAGTTCGCGGTCCGGGTGGTGTGCGCCGTCCTGCGCCAGGAAAAACGCATCGTCGTCCACATAGCTGCGCCAGCCACCCAGCTTGCCCGTTTCATAATGACCAAGGGCTATCCAGTAGGGGGTGTTTGCCAGTTGCTGAAGGCGAGCCTGGTCGATGTGCGGGGCGGCATGAACAGGGGCGCAGGCTAACAGCGCCAGGGAAGCGAGGCGTTTGAACATAGGGGGCAGCTACTTCCAGACGATGCCGAAGAGAAGGCGAAACCCGCCCCGGGGCCGGGGCGGGAAAAGCGGCAATTACGCCTCGGTAGCGTACTTGGCCAGGCGTGGGTCGTTCTTCAGAACGGCCAGGGTGTTGCTGTGTACGGTTTCAGCGTTGACGTCGGCGCTGCTGAAGATCTGGTTGAAGTGGTCGTGGGTGACCGATGCGAAGTAGCCGCGGTCTTCCGGTGCCACGCCCAGTACCACGGCGTAGGTGGTCAGAGCTTCACCCTGGCCCATGGCCATGTCTTCGGAAAGCTCGTTCATCATGCCGTTCATGGCGAACCAGGACTTGCCGCCGTAGGTCAGCGAAGCCTTGGTGGAGCAGCCGTTGGTGCCGGAGGTCATGCCGAAGGTGGCGTTACCGGAAGTGCCGTTGGTGGTGGAAGCCAGGAAGTGCGCAGGGGTGCCGCGCTGGCCTTCGAACAGCATGTTGCCCCAGCCGCAGTTCGGGCCGCCTGGCGCATCGGCCATTGCGTTGAGCGAGGCCACGGTGAACAGAGTACCCAGAAGAATCCGTTTCATAGCTTTATTCTCTATTTGACTTAAACCAAGGGTCAGGTTTCTGGCAACTCGATTGCCAGGTCGGGAAAGCATTTCACCCACCCGCGCAGCTTGGAGTTTAGGCGCGATCTAAAGGTTGCGTCACTGATTGCGAAAAATTTGCCTGCACAAGACACCGTCGCACCTGCGACATAAAGTTTTTATAGCCTTGCAACCCTCGCGCAGGCGGCGCCAGAATGCTGCCATCTGCCCCGCCGAAGTAAGGAAACCCAATGCCCGATCCTGTCGCTGCGCGCCTGCGTCTTGCGCCTGAAGCCCTGACCCGGCGTTTCTCCCCCGAGCAGTTTGCCTTTGCCAATACCGACGATCTGGAGCCGTTTCGCGGAGTCCTGGGCCAGGAACGTGCTGTCGAGGCCCTGCAGTTCGGCGTGGCCATGCCGCGCCCTGGTTACAACGTGTACGTCATGGGCGAGCCCGGTACCGGGCGTTTCTCGTTCGTCAAACGCTACCTCAAGGCCGAGGGCAAGCGTCAGCAGACGCCGGCCGACTGGGTGTACGTCAACCACTTCGACGATAACCGTGAGCCCCGCGCCCTTGAGCTGCCTTCGGGCACGGCCGGTGAATTCATCGCCGACATGGGCGGGTTGATCGACAACCTGCTGGCAACCTTCCCGGCAGTGTTCGAACACCCCTCCTACCAGCAGAAAAAAGGCGCCATCGACCGCGCCTTCAACCAGCGCTATGACCGCGCCCTGGATGTGATCGAGCGGGCATCGCTGGAAAAGGACGTGGCCCTGTACCGCGACGCCAGCAACGTCGCCTTTACCCCGATGGCCGACGGCAAGGCGCTGGACGAAGCTGAATTCGCCCAGTTGCCAGAAGAGGTGCGCGAGCAGTTCCACGAAGACATCGCCCTGCTCGAGGAGCAGCTGAACGAGGAGCTCGCCAGCTTGCCGCAGTGGAAGCGCGAGTCCAACAACCAGCTGCGCCAGCTCAATGAAGAAACCATTACCCTGGCGCTGCAGCCACTGCTGGCGCCATTGTCGGAGAAGTACGCCGAAAACGCGGCCGTGTGCGCTTACTTGCAGTCAGTGCAGTTGAATCTACTGCGCACGATAGTCGAGCAACTGGTCGATGACAGCAAGACCGACGCCGTGGCGCGCAAGCTACTCGAGGAGCAGTACGCGCCGAGCCTGATGGTTGGCCATCATGTCGATGGCGGCGCGCCGGTGGTGTTCGAACCGCACCCCACCTACGACAACCTGTTTGGCCGCATCGAATACAGCACCGACCAGGGCGCGCTGTACACCTCCTACCGCCAGCTGCGCCCCGGCGCGTTGCACCGTGCCAATGGCGGCTTCCTGATTCTTGAAGCCGAGAAGATGTTCGGCGAGCCGTTTGTATGGGATGCCCTCAAGCGTGCCTTGCAGTCGCGCAAACTCAAGATGGAATCGCCGTTGGGCGAGCTGGGCCGTGTCGCCACCGTCAGCCTGACCCCGCAGATGATCCCGCTGAACGTGAAGCTGATCATCATCGGCTCGCGCCAGTTGTATTACGCGCTGCAAGACCACGACCCGGACTTCCAGGAGATGTTCCGGGTGCTGGTGGACTTCGACGAAGACATGCCCATGGTCGACGAAAACCTGGAGCAGTTCGCCCAGCTGTTGCGCACCCGCACCAACGAGGAGGGCATGGCCCCGCTGACCAGTGACGCCGTGGCGCGGCTGGCTACCTACAGCGCCCGGCTGGCGGAAAACCAGTCGCGCCTTTCTGCCCGTATCGGCGACCTGTTCCAGCTGGTGAGCGAAGCGGATTTCATCCGCCAGCTGGCCAGTGACGAGATGACCGATGCCGGCCACATCGAGCGTGCGCTCAAGGCCAAGGCCACGCGTACCGGGCGTGTTTCACAGCGGGTGCTGGACGACATGCTGGCCGGCATCATCCTGATCGACACACAGGGCGCAGCCATCGGCAAGTGCAACGGGCTGACCGTGCTGGAAGTGGGCGACTCGGCCTTCGGCATGCCGGCGCGTATCTCCGCCACCGTGTACCCGGGCGGCAGCGGTATCGTCGACATTGAGCGTGAGGTCAACCTGGGCCAGCCGATCCACTCCAAGGGGGTGATGATTCTCACCGGGTACCTGGGTAGCCGTTATGCCCAGGAGTTCCCACTGGCCATCTCTGCCAGTATTGCCCTGGAACAGTCCTACGGTTACGTGGACGGCGACAGCGCCTCGCTGGGCGAGGCTTGCACGCTGATTTCCGCCTTGTCGCGCACGCCGCTCAAGCAATGCTTTGCGATCACCGGTTCCATCAACCAGTTTGGTGAGGTGCAGGCAGTGGGTGGGGTGAACGAGAAGATCGAAGGGTTCTTCCGCCTGTGCGAGGCACGTGGCCTGACGGGCGAGCAGGGTGTGATCATCCCGCGCGCCAACGTTGCCACGCTGATGCTCGACGAACGCGTGCTGCAGGCAGTGGAGAACGGCGTGTTCCACGTGTATGCGGTCAGCCAGGCAGACGAGGCACTTAGCCTGCTGGTGGGCGAGGAGGCTGGGGCGCCCGACGAAAAAGGCCAGTTCACCGAAGGCAGTGTCAACGCGCGTGTGGTCGAACGGCTGCGAGAGATCGCCGAGATGATCAGCGAGGAAGACATCGAGAAGGCAGAAAAAGAACGCCTCGAAGAGGTGATCGCCCAAGCCAAGCCGGCTTGAGTCAATAAACCGGCGCTGGCGGCCATGTGCTACCGTTCGGCGCCGGTTTTCCATCTTTCTCACGGTTCCTCTATGCTGGAACTTAGGGACAGCATCAAGGTTCAGGATGGAAACGGCCTGGTGTTCAGGCCGATCTCGGCTCTAGGGGGACGCGGCCATGCGCAACCTCAGCCTCACTCGCCAGTGCCTGGGCCTGGTGACTCGAATTGAATGCAGCATTCGCCCGCTTGCCGGCGATACCGGCATGTGGACGTTGCTGTTCGCTGCCGGCATGGCCGGCGAGCAACCGTCGGCCATCAAGGCCCAGGGGCCGTTTCACGGGCCCATGGTGGCAGAATCGGTGTTGAACGCCATTGTCGACAGCCTGACCTTGCACGGTTACCAGTTGAGCGAAGATCCGCAGATCTGGTGCCTGCATCTTCAGGCGCAGTTGCGGCGGATCAACGGCGAGCGGTGCAGGAACCTGGGTGATTACCAGTTTCATCCTGAGAGTTGAGGCAAGGGCCTGGGCTTTTGCTGTAACAGGTGGCTGGCTATACTCGCCGTCGTTTTTCCAGTCACCTACGAGCCCCAACCCTCCATGGAACGTATTCTTGAAAATGCGATGTATGCCTCTCGCTGGCTGCTCGCTCCCATTTACTTCGGCCTGTCCCTGGGCCTGCTGGCGCTGGCGCTGAAGTTTTTCCAGGAAGTGGTTCACGTCCTGCCCAACGTCTTCGCCCTTAGCGAAGCCGACCTGATCCTGGTGATTCTGTCGCTGATCGACATGTCGCTGGTAGGCGGCCTGCTGGTGATGGTGATGATTTCTGGCTACGAGAACTTCGTCTCGCAGCTGGACATCGATGAGAGCAAGGAAAAGCTCAACTGGCTGGGCAAGATGGACTCCTCGTCGCTGAAGATGAAGGTAGCCGCTTCGATCGTGGCCATTTCGTCCATCCACCTGCTGCGAGTGTTCATGGACGCCCAGAACATCTCCACCGAGTACCTGATGTGGTATGTGATCATTCACATGACCTTCGTGCTGTCGGCGTTCTGCATGGGTTACCTGGACAAGCTCACCAAGCACTGAGCCGCTTGCCGCTGGCAGCCAGCAGTGTGCTAGGCTGCTGGCCCTTTTCACCAAGGGCGCGGCTTCGCTGCGCCCTGCTGCGGAGCATGACAATGTCCGAACTCAACCTGTCTACCGACGAAACCCGCGTCAGCTACGGCATCGGCCGTCAGCTGGGTGGCCAGCTGCGTGACAACCCGCCACCGGGCGTCAGCCTGGAAGCCATCCTGGCCGGCCTGACCGACGCGTTCAACGGTGCAGGCAGCCGCGTCAGCGAAGCCGATCTGTCGGCCAGCTTCAAGGTTATCCGCGAAGTGATGCAGGCCGAAGCGGCTGCCAAGGCAGAAGCCGCTGCTGGCGCTGGCAAGCAGTTCCTGGCCGACAATGCCAAGCGTGATGGCATCACTACCCTGGCCTCTGGCCTGCAGTTCGAAGTGCTCACCGCAGGTGAAGGCGCCAAGCCGTCCCGCGAAGACAGCGTGCGCACCCACTACCATGGCACCCTGATCGACGGCACCGTGTTCGATAGCTCGTACGATCGTGGCCAGCCGGCTGAATTCCCGGTGGGTGGTGTGATTGCTGGCTGGACCGAAGCCCTGCAACTGATGAATGCCGGCAGCAAATGGCGCCTGTATGTACCGAGCGAGCTGGCCTACGGCGCGCAAGGTGTGGGCAGCATCCCGCCGCACAGCGTACTGGTGTTCGACGTCGAGCTGCTGGACGTTCTGTAACGCCCTGAGGGCGCCATTT
>NZ_BBIU01000028.1 GCF_000730645.1 Pseudomonas parafulva NBRC 16636 = DSM 17004
AAGCCAGGTTCGGTCAAGCCGCACACCAAGTTCACCGCAGAAGTCTACGTCCTGTCGAAGGAAGAAGGCGGCCGTCACACGCCGTTCTTCAAAGGCTACCGTCCTCAGTTCTACTTCCGTACCACTGACGTGACCGGTAACTGCGAACTGCCGGAAGGCGTTGAAATGGTAATGCCAGGTGACAACATTCAGATGACTGTTACCCTGATCAAAACCATCGCAATGGAAGACGGTCTGCGCTTCGCTATCCGTGAAGGCGGTCGTACCGTCGGCGCCGGCGTTGTGGCCAAAATCATCGAGTAATCACTCGACCGATTGAAAAAACCCCCGCTCAGCGGGGGTTTTTTTTATTGGGTTGACACTAATTGGGGGCGTCTATAGAATCACGCCTCCTTTTAGCGGGCGTAGTGCGTCCGTTGGGAACAGCCTGGAGTCTGAAATCCAATGCAAAATCAGCAAATCCGAATCAGGTTGAAGGCTTTCGACCATCGCCTGATCGACCAATCCACCCAGGAAATCGTGGAAACCGCGAAACGTACTGGTGCACAAGTGCGTGGTCCAATTCCACTGCCTACCCGCAAAGAGCGTTTCACCGTTCTGGTCTCCCCGCACGTCAACAAAGACGCGCGTGACCAGTACGAGATTCGCACTCATAAGCGTGTTCTGGACATCGTCCAGCCAACGGATAAAACCGTTGATGCGCTGATGAAGCTTGATCTGGCGGCAGGTGTGGAAGTACAGATCAGCCTCGGCTAAGACTTCGGTCTAGTCGTGTAACGCTCTGAAATGGGCGGCCATAGCGGGTGAAAGCCCCGTACACTCATGAGGTTTACAACATGACTATTGGTGTAATCGGTCGCAAGTGCGGTATGACCCGCATTTTCACCGAAGAAGGTGTCTCCATTCCGGTCACGGTCATCGAGATCGAGCCGAATCGTGTCACCCAGTTCAAAACTGAAGAAACCGATGGCTACCGTGCAGTGCAAGTCACTGTCGGCGAGCGTCGTGCTTCGCGTGTGACTGCCGCTCAGGCAGGCCACTTCGCCAAGGCCAACGTTGCCGCTGGTCGCGGTGTTTGGGAGTTCCGTCTTGAAGAAGGCGATTTCCAGGCTGGCGATCTGATCAAAGCTGAACTCTTCGCTGCAGGCCAGCTGGTAGACGTTACTGGTCAGTCCAAAGGTAAAGGCTTCGCCGGTACCATCAAGCGCTGGAACTTCCGTGGCCAGGACAACACCCACGGTAACTCCGTGTCGCACCGTGTCCCAGGTTCCATCGGCCAGTGCCAGACTCCTGGTCGTGTGTTCAAGGGCAAGAAAATGTCCGGTCACATGGGCGCCGAGCGCGTGACTGTGCAGTCCCTGGAAGTTGTTCGCGTAGACGCTGAGCGCAACCTGCTGCTCGTCAAAGGTGCCGTTCCAGGCGCTACTGGCGGCGACGTGGTTGTACGTCCAGCTGTCAAGGCTCGCGGTTAAGGGGAAACTGACATGCAACTTAATGTAAATGACGCTCAGGCGATCGAAGTTTCCGAACTGACTTTCGGTGGCGAATTCAACGAGACGCTGGTACACCAAGCAGTCGTGGCCTACATGGCCGGCGGCCGTCAGGGCACCAAGCAGCAAAAGACCCGTTCCGACGTGGCTGGTGGCGGTAAGCGCCCATGGCGTCAGAAGGGTACTGGCCGTGCTCGTGCTGGTACCACTCGTGGTCCGATCTGGCGTGGCGGTGGTGTTACCTTCGCAGCTCGCCCTCAAGATCACTCGCAGAAGCTCAACAAGAAGATGTATCGCGCTGCCCTGCGCTCCATCCTCGCTGAGCTGGTGCGTAGCGACCGTCTGGTCGTGGTTCAGGACTTCGCTGTTGAAGCACCGAAAACCAAAGATCTGCTGAACAAGCTGAACGGCATGGGTCTGAGCGATGTGTTGATCGTTTCCGACGCTGTTGATCAGAACCTGTACCTGGCTGCTCGTAACCTGCCGCACGTCGATGTACGTGACGTACAAGGTTCCGACCCGGTCAGTCTGATCGCATACGAGAAAGTGTTGATCACTGTCTCGGCCGTGAAGAAATTCGAGGAGCTGCTGGGATGAACCAGGAACGCGTATTTAAAGTCCTCCTTGGCCCGCACGTTTCCGAGAAGGCTACCGTTCTGGCTGAGAAAAAAGGCCAGTTCGTATTCAAGGTTGCTACCGATGCAACCAAGCTGGAAATCAAGAAAGCTGTCGAAGGCCTGTTCAACGTAAAAGTTGAAAACGTGTCGACTGTTAACGTTCTGGGTAAAACCAAGCGTACCGCACGTGGTCTGGGCAAGCGTAATGACTGGAAGAAGGCGATCGTCTCCCTTCAGCCAGGCCAAGATCTCGATTTCAGCAGCAGTGCTGAGTAAGGAAGGGGTGCATCATGGCAATCGTTAAATGCAAACCGACTTCCCCTGGCCGCCGTTTCGTGGTCAAGGTGGTCAACAAGGAGCTGCACAAAGGCGCTCCTCACGCACCGCTGCTCGAGAAGAAATCGAAGTCTGGTGGTCGTAACAACAATGGCCGTATTACCACGCGTCACGTCGGTGGTGGTCATAAGCAGCATTACCGTCTGGTCGACTTCCGTCGCAACGACAAAGATGGCATCCCCGCCACTGTCGAGCGTATCGAATACGATCCAAACCGTACTGCTCACATCGCCCTGCTGTGCTACGCAGACGGTGAGCGTCGCTACATCATCGCCCCTAAAGGCGTGAGCGCTGGCGACCAGCTGATCGCAGGTGCACTGGCCCCAATCAAGGCCGGTAACTCCCTGCAGCTGCGCAACATTCCAGTAGGTAGCACCATTCACGGCATCGAACTGAAGCCGGGTAAAGGTGCACAGATCGCTCGTTCCGCTGGTGCCTCGGCTCAGCTGATCGCTCGCGAAGGTGTCTACGTGACCCTGCGTCTGCGCTCTGGTGAAATGCGTAAAGTCCTGGCTGAGTGCCGTGCGACCCTGGGCGAAGTCTCGAACTCCGAGCACAGCCTGCGTTCGCTGGGTAAAGCTGGTGCCAAACGCTGGCGCGGCGTTCGCCCAACCGTTCGTGGTGTTGCCATGAACCCGGTTGACCACCCACATGGTGGTGGTGAAGGTCGTACCTCCGGTGGTCGTCATCCGGTATCGCCATGGGGCTTCCCAACCAAGGGTGCTAAAACCCGTGGTAATAAGCGTACCGACAACATGATCGTCCGTCGTCGCAAGTAACTAGAGGGATACGACAGTGCCACGTTCTCTGAAAAAAGGTCCTTTTATCGATCTTCACCTCTTGAAGAAGATCGAAGTGGCGGTGGAGAAGAACGATCGCAAGCCAGTTAAAACCTGGTCGCGCCGTTCGATGATCCTGCCACAAATGGTCGGTCTGACCATCGCCGTACACAACGGTCGTCAACACGTCCCCGTTCTGGTGAACGAAGACATGGTCGGCCACAAACTGGGCGAGTTCGCCGGTACCCGCACCTACCGCGGGCACGTGGCTGACAAGAAAGCCAAGCGTTAAGGGGTAAGGAAATGGAAGTAGCCGCTAAGTTGTCGGGCGCTCGCATCTCCGCCCAGAAAGCCCGCTTGGTCGCCGACCAGATCCGCGGGAAGAAGGTGGGCGAAGCGCTCAACCTGTTGGCCTTCAGCAGCAAAAAAGCCGCTGAAATCATGAAGAAAGTCCTCGAGTCGGCCGTAGCCAACGCCGAACACAACGAAGGCGCAGACGTTGATGACCTGAAGGTCTCCACCGTTTTCGTCAACGAAGGGCGTTCGCTGAAGCGCATCATGCCACGTGCCAAAGGCCGTGCTGATCGCATCGTCAAGCGGTCTTGCCATATCACTGTCAAGGTTGCGGACAAGTAACGGAGTCGATCAGATGGGTCAGAAAGTACATCCCACTGGCATTCGCCTGGGAATCGTCAAGGAGCACACCTCCGTCTGGTACGCAGACGGTGCTACTTACGCAGATTACCTGTTGAAGGATCTGAAAACGCGTGAGTACCTCCACGACAAACTAAAAAGCGCGTCCGTAAGCCGTATCGATATTCATCGTCCGGCTCAAACTGCACGCATCACCATCCACACCGCTCGTCCCGGTATCGTTATCGGCAAGAAGGGTGAGGATGTCGAGAAGCTGCGTCAGGACCTGACCAAGCAGATGGGTGTGCCTGTGCACATCAACATCGAAGAGATCCGCAAGCCGGAACTCGACGCCATGCTGGTTGCGCAAAGCGTAGCTCAGCAGCTGGAACGCCGCGTAATGTTCCGTCGCGCCATGAAGCGCGCCGTGCAGAACGCCATGCGTATTGGTGCCAAGGGCATCAAGATCCAGGTGAGCGGTCGTCTCGGCGGCGCTGAGATTGCTCGTACCGAGTGGTATCGCGAAGGTCGTGTGCCCCTGCACACCCTGCGTGCCGATATCGACTACAACACCTACGAAGCTCACACCACTTACGGTGTGATCGGTGTGAAGGTTTGGATCTTCAAAGGCGAAGTAATTGGTGGTCGCCAAGAAGAACTGAAACCACAAGCACCAGCGCCTCGTAAAAAAGCTGCTAAGTAAGGGGTACGCCAAATGTTGCAACCAAAGCGTACAAAATTCCGCAAGCAGATGACTGGCCACAACCGTGGTCTGGCACTGCGCGGTAGCAAAGTCAGCTTCGGCGAATTCGCCCTGAAAGCTGTTGCTCGCGGTCGCCTCACCGCTCGCCAGATCGAGTCCGCACGTCGTGCGCTGACCCGTCACGTAAAACGTGGCGGCAAGATCTGGATCCGTGTGTTCCCGGACAAGCCGATCTCCAAAAAGCCTCTTGAGGTTCGTATGGGTAAAGGTAAGGGTTCCGTGGAGTACTGGGTTGCCCAGATCCAGCCAGGTAAAGTCCTGTACGAGATCGAGGGTGTTTCTGAAGAGCTGGCGCGCGAAGCTTTCGCCCTGGCTGCTGCAAAGCTGCCTCTCGCCACCTCCTTTGTTAAGCGGACGGTGATGTGATGAAAGCGAATGAACTTCGTGAAAAATCGGCACAGCAGCTGAACGAGCAACTGCTCGGCTTGCTGCGCGACCAGTTCAATCTGCGCATGCAGAAAGCAACTGGCCAGTTGGGGCAGTCGCACCTGCTCTCGCAAGTTAAGCGTGACATCGCTCGCGTGAAAACTGTGCTCAACCAGCAGGCAGGTAAGTGATCATGGCTGAAGCTGAAAAAACCGTCCGTACGCTGACTGGCCGTGTCGTCAGCGACAAAATGGACAAGACCATCACCGTTCTGATCGAGCGTCGCGTCAAGCACCCGATCTACGGTAAATACGTTAAGCGTTCGACTAAGCTGCACGCGCACGACGAAACCAACCAGTGCAAAATCGGCGACAAGGTTTCCATTACCGAAACCCGTCCGCTGGCCAAGACCAAGTCCTGGGCACTGGTTGAAGTCCTCGAACGCGCTGTTGAAGTCTAAGGGCTAGGGGTCGGAGAAATTTTATGATTCAGACTCAATCCATGCTCGATGTGGCCGATAACAGCGGCGCTCGTCGCGTCATGTGCATCAAGGTGCTCGGCGGTTCGCACCGTCGTTACGCCGGCATCGGTGACATCATCAAAGTTACCGTCAAGGAAGCGATTCCGCGCGGTAAGGTCAAAAAAGGCCAGGTGATGACCGCTGTTGTTGTGCGCACCCGTCACGGTGTTCGTCGCGCCGACGGTTCCATCATTCGTTTCGACGGCAACGCTGCTGTTCTGCTGAACAACAAGCAAGAGCCGATCGGCACTCGCATCTTCGGGCCAGTGACCCGTGAACTTCGTACCGAGAAGTTCATGAAGATCGTCTCGCTCGCCCCTGAAGTGCTGTAAGGAGATCCGACATGCAAAAGATTCGTCGTGACGACGAGATCATCGTGATCGCCGGCAAAGACAAAGGTAAGCGCGGTAAGGTGCTGAAGGTTCTCGCTGACGACCGTCTGGTCATCGGTGGCGTGAACCTGGTCAAGCGTCATACCAAGCCTAACCCGATGGCGGGCGTTCAGGGCGGTATCGTCGAGAAAGAAGCGCCTCTGCACGCTTCCAACGTTGCCATCTTCAACGGTGAAACCAACAAGGCTGACCGCGTTGGTTTCAAAGTAGAAGACGGTAAGAAAATTCGTGTCTTCAAGTCGACCCAAAAAGCGGTTGATGCTTGAACACTGCTAGGTAGAAGACCATGGCACGACTGAAAGAGATTTACCGGAACGAAATCGCTCCTAAGCTTAAGGAAGAACTTAAGCTGTCGAACGTGATGGAAGTTCCGCGCGTTACCAAAATCACCCTGAACATGGGTCTGGGCGAAGCCATCGGTGACAAGAAAGTCATCGAGCACGCTGTTGCCGACCTGGAAAAGATCACCGGTCAAAAGCCGGTTGTGACCTTCGCTCGCAAATCCATCGCTGGCTTCAAAGTCCGCGAAGGCTGGCCGATCGGTGTCAAGGTGACCCTGCGTAGCGACAAGATGTACGAATTCCTGGACCGCCTGCTGGCGATCTCCCTGCCTCGGGTTCGCGACTTCCGCGGCCTGAATGCCAAGTCCTTCGATGGCCGTGGCAACTACAGCATGGGTGTGAAAGAGCAGATCATCTTCCCGGAAATCGATTACGACAAGATCGATGCTCTGCGCGGTTTGGACATCACCCTGACCACCACTGCTCGTTCGGATGACGAAGGCCGCGCTCTGCTGCGTGCTTTCAAGTTCCCGTTCCGCAACTGATTGGAGTAGGAAAATGGCCAAGAAGAGCATGAAAAACCGCGAGCTGAAGCGTCAGCTCACGGTAGCCAAGTACGCTAAAAAGCGTGCCGAGCTGAAAGCGACCATCGTCAACCTGAACGCTTCTCCTGAAGAGCGTTTCGCTGCCGTTGTCGCGCTGCAGAAGCAACCGCGTGATGCCAGCGCTGCACGCCTGCGCAACCGTTGCCGCCTGACCGGTCGTCCTCACGGTGTATACCGTAAGTTCGGCCTGGGCCGTAACATGCTGCGTCAAGCTGCAATGCGTGGTGACGTACCAGGTCTGGTCAAGGCCTCCTGGTAAGCACTGCTGGTGTGATCCCGGTGGAAGGGGAGCAATCTTCCGACCGCCGGTGACCTCGCCCACAAACAAGCCCCTCTATGGGGCTTGTTTCGTTTCTGCGTTGTGTCTAGAATGACCGGCTCACCTGGGCCTGGGTACTTTGCCCTGCCTGCTCAGGTGGTTGTGATAGCCGCAAGGCTAATAATTCTTGTATCAGGAGCATCTAGCCCATGAGTATGCAGGACCCGTTAGCGGACATGCTAACTCGCATCCGTAATGCCCAGATGGCTGAAAAGTCCGTCGTAAGCATGCCTTCTTCTACCCTGAAGGTCGCGGTTGCCAAAGTTCTGAAGGACGAAGGTTACATCGCCGGCTACCAGGTAACTGGTGAGGCCAAGCCTTCCTTGTCGATCGAACTGAAGTACTTCGAAGGCCGTCCGGTCATCGAGGAACTGAAGCGCTCCAGCCGTCCAGGCCTGCGCCAGTACAAGTCCGTCACAGACCTGCCGAAAGTACGTGGCGGTTTGGGCGTGTCTATCGTCTCCACCAACAAAGGTGTGATGACTGATCGCGCTGCGCGCGCTGCCGGTGTCGGCGGCGAAGTTCTGTGCACAGTGTTCTAAGGGGAGATAGGCATGTCTCGCGTCGCTAAGAACCCCGTTAAGCTGCCATCAGGCGTCGAAGTCAAATTCGCCGGCCAGCAGCTTTCGGTGAAGGGTGCCAAAGGCACTCTCGAACTGAACGTTCACTCGTCTGTTGAAGTTACCGAAGAGTCTGGCGAGCTGCGTTTCGTCGCTCGCAACGGTGATCAGCAAGCTCGCGCCATGGCCGGTACCACCCGCGCTCTGGTGAACAACATGGTCCAAGGCGTAAGCCAAGGCTTCGAGCGCAAGCTCCAGCTGGTCGGTGTTGGTTACAAGGCACAGGCAAAGGGCACCGTCCTGAACTTGGCTCTGGGCTTCTCGCATCCAGTGGACTACGAACTGCCAGCCGGTATCACCGCTGAAACCCCAAGCCAGACCGACATCCTGATCAAGGGTATCGACAAGCAGCTGGTGGGTCAGGTGGCCGCTGAAATCCGCGATTTCCGTCCGCCAGAGCCTTACAAAGGTAAAGGTGTGCGTTACGCGGATGAAGTAGTCCGTCGTAAAGAAGCCAAGAAGAAGTAGGGCCTAGCAAATGACCGACAAAAAAGTTACTCGACTGCGTCGCGCTCGCAAAGCACGCCTCAAGATGCACGAACTCGAAGTCGTGCGCCTGTGCGTGTTCCGCTCCTCGCAGCACATCTATGCCCAGGTCATTTCGGCCGACGGCAGCAAGGTTCTGGCAAGTGCCTCGACCTTGGACAAAGAACTGCGTGATGGCGCCACTGGCAACATCGACGCGGCCACTAAGGTTGGCAAGCTGGTAGCTGAGCGCGCGAAAGCCGCCGGTGTATCTCAAGTTGCCTTTGACCGTTCCGGCTTCAAGTACCATGGCCGCGTCAAAGCGCTGGCTGATGCTGCTCGTGAAGGCGGGCTGGAGTTCTAAGTTATGGCAAATAACGATCAAAAGCGCGACGAAGGCTACATCGAGAAGCTGGTTCAAGTTAACCGCGTTGCCAAAACCGTAAAAGGCGGCCGTATCTTCACCTTCACCGCGCTGACCGTGGTAGGTGATGGTAAAGGTCGTGTTGGCTTCGGCCGTGGCAAATCGCGCGAAGTACCTGCTGCGATCCAGAAAGCCATGGAAGCTGCTCGCCGCAACATGATCCAGGTTGACCTGAAGGGCACCACCCTGCAGTACGCCACCAAGGCTGCCCACGGCGCCTCGAAGGTTTACATGCAGCCTGCTTCGGAAGGTACCGGTATCATCGCCGGTGGCGCAATGCGTGCTGTCCTGGAAGTTGCTGGTGTTCAGAACGTTCTGGCCAAGTGCTACGGTTCGACCAACCCAGTGAACGTGGTTTACGCCACCTTCAAGGGTCTGAAAGCCATGCAATCTCCTGAATCCATTGCTGCCAAGCGCGGCAAGAGCGTCGAGGAGATCTTCTGATCATGGCAACCGTAAAAGTAACGCTGATCAAGAGCACCGCCGGCCGCCTGCCTAACCACATCCTGTGTGTTAAAGGCCTGGGCCTGCGTCGCATCGGTCACACTGTAGAAGTCCAAGATACTCCCGAGAACCGCGGGATGATCAACAAGGCTTACTACATGCTGAAGGTCGAGGGCTAATCGATGAAACTCAATGATCTGAGTCCAGCGCCGGGTTCCCGTCGCGAGAAGCATCGTCCGGGTCGTGGTATCGGTAGCGGTTTGGGCAAGACTGGTGGCCGTGGTCACAAAGGTCAGACCTCCCGTTCCGGTGGCACCATCGCTCCGGGCTTCGAAGGCGGTCAACAGCCGCTGCACCGTCGTCTGCCGAAGTTCGGCTTCGTTTCCCTGAAAGCCATGGACCGCGCAGAAGTGCGTCTGTCCGAACTGGCCAAGGTGGAAGGCGACGTGGTTTCCGTGCAGTCCCTGAAGGATGCCAACGTGATCGGCCAGAACGTTCAGCGTGTGAAAATCATGCTGTCTGGCGAAGTCACTCGCGCAGTTACCATCAAGGGCATCGCAGCCACCAAGGGTGCGCGTGCGGCTATCGAAGCAGCTGGCGGCAAGTTCGAGGAATAAATGGCTAAGCAAGGTGCTCTCTCTTCGCTCGGTAAGGGCGGGATGTCGGAACTCTGGGCTCGTCTGCGCTTTCTGTTCATGGCGATCATCGTCTATCGGATAGGTGCGCATATCCCGGTTCCTGGCATCAATCCAGACCGGCTGGCGGATCTGTTTCGGCAGAATGAGGGGACCATTCTTAGCTTGTTCAACATGTTTTCCGGTGGCGCGCTTGAGCGCATGAGCATCTTTGCGTTGGGGATCATGCCGTACATTTCGGCATCGATCATCATGCAGCTGATGACCGCGGTCAGCCCGCAACTGGAGCAGTTGAAGAAGGAAGGTGAAGCTGGCCGTCGCAAGATCAGCCAGTACACCCGCTACGGCACCGTTATCCTGGCGCTGGTACAAGCCATTGGCATGTCCATTGGCCTGGCCAACCAGGGCGTGGCGTTTTCTGTAGGCCTGGGCTTCCATGTCGTCGCCGTCTCCACGTTTGTGGCGGGCGCGATGTTCATGATGTGGCTGGGCGAACAGATCACCGAGCGCGGTGTGGGCAACGGTATCTCGATGTTGATCTTCGCAGGTATCGTTGCCGGTCTTCCGAGAGCAATCGGGCAGTCTTTCGAGTCTGCGCGCACAGGCGATATCAACATCTTCGCCCTGGTCGCTATCGGTTTGCTGGCAGTAGCGATTATCGGTTTCGTGGTGTTCATTGAGCGTGGTCAGCGGCGCATCGCCGTTCATTACGCCAAGCGTCAGCAGGGCCGCAAGGTCTTCGCTGCGCAGACCAGCCACTTGCCGCTGAAAGTGAACATGGCGGGGGTTATCCCAGCCATCTTCGCGAGCAGCATTCTGCTGTTCCCGGCTTCGCTGGGTGCCTGGTTCGGTCAGTCCGAAGGTATGGGCTGGCTGCAGGACATCTCGCAGTCGATCGCTCCTGGTCAGCCGTTGAACATTTTGCTGTTTAGTGCAGGGATCATTTTCTTCTGCTTCTTCTACACAGCGCTGATGTTCAACCCGAAAGACGTAGCGGAAAACCTGAAGAAGTCCGGTGCCTTTATTCCGGGTATCCGTCCTGGTGAGCAGTCGGCGCGCTACATTGATGGCGTTCTGACCCGTTTGACCATGTTCGGTGCTCTTTACATGATGGCCGTCTGCCTTCTGCCCCAGTTCCTGGTGGTGGCAGCAAATGTGCCGTTCTACCTTGGCGGGACCTCGTTGCTGATTGTGGTAGTGGTTGTGATGGACTTCATGTCCCAAGTACAATCGCACCTCGTTTCGCACCAGTACGAATCCCTGATGAAGAAAGCCAACCTGAAAGGCTACGGTGGCAGCGGTTTGCTGCGCTGATACGCCCCTAAGGTTCGAGGAGTCGGTAATGAAAGTTCGTGCATCGGTGAAAAAGCTGTGCCGCAACTGCAAGATCATCCGTCGCGAAGGCGTCGTACGAGTGATCTGCAGCGCAGAACCGCGTCACAAACAGCGCCAAGGCTGAGTGTGACCTGTGCTTCAAACCCAGCAGCTAGTGTGCTGCTGGGTTGATTATTCGTTTCTACAGCGATATTATCTCGCGCCCTATTTCTTGGCTTCCGGGGCGTAGGTAGCTGTCAATTGGAGTCCCACTGAATGGCCCGTATTGCAGGCGTTAACATTCCAGATAACAAGCATGCTGTTATCTCGCTGACCTACATCTATGGTGTTGGTCGCACCACTGCACAGAAAATCTGTGCAGACGCTGGCGTAAACCCAGCCGCAAAGATCAAGGATCTGAGCGACGAGCAAATCGAAACCCTGCGTGGCGAAGTTGCGAAGTTCACCACCGAAGGTGACCTGCGTCGTGACATCAACATGAAGATCAAGCGCTTGATGGACCTGGGTTGCTACCGCGGCCTGCGTCATCGTAAAGGTCTGCCGGTTCGCGGTCAGCGCACCAAGACCAACGCACGCACCCGTAAGGGCCCGCGTAAGCCGATCCGCAAGTAATCGCCCAGGAATATAGACATGGCAAAACCTGCTGCTCGTCCTCGTAAGAAAGTCAAAAAGACAGTGGTTGATGGCATCGCCCACATCCATGCGTCTTTCAACAACACCATCGTGACCATCACCGACCGTCAGGGCAATGCTTTGTCCTGGGCGACCTCCGGTGGTTCGGGTTTCCGTGGTTCGCGCAAATCCACCCCGTTCGCAGCTCAGATTGCTGCCGAGCGTGCTGGTCAAGCTGCGCTGGAATACGGTCTGAAGAACCTCGACGTTAACGTCAAGGGTCCAGGTCCAGGTCGTGAGTCCGCCGTTCGTGCATTGAACAGCTGCGGCTACAAGATCGCCAGCATCACCGACGTGACGCCAATCCCGCATAACGGGTGCCGTCCGCCGAAGAAGCGTCGCGTGTAATCAGGAGACAGATAAATGGCACGTTACATTGGTCCAAAATGCAAACTGTCTCGCCGTGAAGGCACTGACCTTTTCCTGAAGAGCGGCGTTCGCGCTCTGGAATCGAAGTGCAACATCGAAGCAGCCCCAGGTATCCACGGCCAGCGCCGTGGCCGTCAGTCCGACTACGGTACCCAGCTGCGCGAGAAACAGAAAGTTCGTCGTATCTACGGTGTACTGGAGCGTCAGTTCCGCGGTTACTACCAGGCTGCAGCCTCGAAAAAAGGCGCAACCGGTGAGAACCTGCTGCAACTGCTCGAGTGCCGCCTGGATAACGTCGTTTACCGTATGGGCTTCGGCTCGACTCGTTCCGAGTCCCGTCAGCTGGTTTCGCACAAAGCGATCAGCGTCAACGGTAAAACTGTAAACATTCCATCCTACCAAGTTCGTCCGGGTGACGTGGTCGCGGTTCGTGAGAAGTCGCTGAACCAGCTGCGCATTGTTCAAGCCCTTGAACTGTGCGCCCAGCGTGGCCGCGTTGAGTGGGTTGATGTGGATGCTGCTAAAAAGTCGGGCGTTTTCAAGAACGTTCCTGCTCGCAGCGACCTGTCTGCCGACATCAACGAAAACCTGATTGTCGAGCTCTACTCCAAGTAAGGGCTAGAAAATAGGTGCATCCATGCAGATTTCGGTAAATGAGTTCCTGACTCCCCGCCATATTGATGTGCAGGTAGTCAGTCCGACCCGCGCCAAGATCACGCTCGAGCCTCTCGAGCGTGGCTTCGGCCATACCCTGGGCAACGCGCTGCGCCGCATCCTGTTGTCCTCCATGCCTGGCTGTGCAGTAGTCGAGGCCGAGATCGATGGCGTACTCCATGAGTACTCTGCGATCGAAGGTGTACAGGAAGATGTCATTGAAATCCTGTTGAACCTGAAAGGCCTGGCTCTCAAACTGCACGGTCGTGACGAAGTTACGCTGACCTTGTCGAAAAAGGGTTCGGGGGTGGTTACCGCTGCCGATATTCAGCTGGATCACGATGTCGAGATCGTCAACCCCGATCACGTAATCGCGAACCTGGCGTCTAATGGCGCCCTGAACATGAAGCTCACTGTAGCTCGTGGTCGCGGTTACGAGCCGGCCGACTCCCGTCAGACCGACGAAGACGAAAGCCGTAGCATTGGCCGTCTGCAGTTGGACGCCTCCTTCAGCCCGGTGCGTCGTATCGCCTATGTGGTCGAGAACGCCCGTGTTGAACAGCGTACCAACCTGGACAAGCTGGTCATTGATCTGGAAACCAACGGCACCCTGGATCCTGAAGAGGCTATCCGCCGCGCTGCGACCATCCTGCAACAGCAGCTGGCCGCGTTCGTCGACCTCAAGGGTGACAGCGAGCCTGTCGTAGTCGAGCAGGAAGACGAGATCGATCCGATCCTGCTGCGTCCGGTTGACGACCTGGAACTGACTGTACGTTCGGCCAACTGCCTGAAGGCGGAGAACATCTACTACATCGGCGACCTGATTCAGCGTACCGAAGTAGAGCTGTTGAAAACTCCTAACCTCGGCAAGAAGTCCCTGACCGAAATCAAGGACGTCCTGGCCTCTCGTGGTCTGTCTCTCGGCATGCGCCTCGACAACTGGCCGCCTGCAAGTCTTAAGAAAGACGACAAGGCGACCGCCTGATCGTCGTAATCACCGAACGTAGTGTTTGGTAAGGAATGAATCATGCGTCATCGTAAAAGTGGACGTCACCTGAGCCGTACCAGCTCTCACCGCAAGGCTATGTTCCAGAACATGGCAGTGTCGCTGATCGAGCACGAGCTGATCAAAACCACCCTGCCGAAAGCCAAGGAACTGCGTCGCGTTGCCGAGCCGCTGATCACCCTGGCCAAGGAAGACAGCGTTGCTAACCGTCGTCTGGCCTTCGACCGTACCCGTTCGAAGTCCGCTGTTGGCAAACTGTTCAACGATCTGGGCAAGCGCTACGCCACCCGTCAGGGCGGCTACCTGCGCATCCTGAAGTGCGGTTTCCGCGCTGGCGACAACGCGCCTATGGCGTACGTCGAGCTGGTTGATCGTCCAGTCGGTGGTGCTGTAGAAGCTGCCGAGTAAGACGTTCTGTCTGCTACAAGAAACCGGGCCTAGTGCCCGGTTTTTTGTGCTCGCTAAAATTGTCTTTTTCTATTGATATGAATCAGGTAATGAATTTGGTTTAAGGCTGCCGCTCGTCGATACTCTCCCTCAAGCCGATCCAACGGCACCGAATGTTGATAAGGAGAGCCCATGAGCAAGATTCTCACCACCGCAAGCGGCGCACCTGTAGCCGATAACCAGAACTCTAGATCTGCCGGCCCTCGCGGCCCGTTGCTGCTCGACGACTTCCACCTCATCGAGAAGCTCGCCCATTTCAACCGTGAAAACATTCCGGAGCGCCGTGTTCACGCCAAGGGCTCGGGTGCTTATGGCACCTTCACGGTTACCCGGGACATCACTCAATACACCAGCGCCAAACTGTTCAATCAAGTCGGCAAGCAGACCGAGACGTTCCTGCGTTTCTCCACCGTGGGTGGTGAACGCGGCTCGGCTGACACCGAGCGCGACCCGCGCGGGTTCGCCGTGAAGTTTTACACCGAAGAAGGCAACTGGGACATTGTTGGCAACAACACTCCGGTGTTCTTCATCCGCGACCCGCTGAAATTCCCGGATTTCATCCATACCCAAAAGCGTCACCCGCAGACCAACCTGAAGAATGCCCAGATGATGTGGGACTTCTGGTCGCACTCGCCTGAGGCGCTGCACCAGGTCACCATCTTGTTCTCCGACCGGGGTATTCCGGATGGCTACCGGCACATGCATGGTTTTGGCAGCCACACCTACAGCCTGATCAGTGCACAAGGTGAGCGCACCTGGGTGAAGTGGCACTTCAAGACTCAGCAGGGCATCAAGAACCTCGCACCTGCCGATGCCGCACGCCTGGCAGGCACTGACCCCGACTATGCTCAGCGCGACCTTTTCGAAGCGATCGACCGCGGTGAGTATCCGCGCTGGACGGTGTGCATCCAGGTGATGAGCGAAGCTGAGGCAGCCAACCGCGCCGAGAACCCGTTCGACGTCACCAAGACCTGGTCTCAGAAAGACTACCCACTGATCGAAGTGGGTGTGCTGGAACTCAACCGCAACCCGCTCAACTACTTTGCTGAAGTTGAACAGGCCGCGTTTGGCCCGAGCAACATGGTGCCGGGCGTCGGCCTGTCGCCCGACCGCATGCTGCAAGGCCGCGTATTCGCCTACGCCGACGCGCATCGCTACCGGGTAGGCACAAACCACCAGCACCTGCCGGTAAACGCGCCGCGCTGCGCCGTAAACAGCTATCAGCGTGATGGTTCCATGGCCACGGGCGGTTATGGCGCTGCACCCAACTACGAGCCCAATAGCTACGCTGACGCCCCCAAGCAGTCGCCAGCCCACGCTGAACCGGCCTTGGCCCTCAGTGGTGCTGCAGACCGCCACGACCACCGTGTGGACAACGACTATTACAGCCACGCCGGGGCGCTGTTCCGTCTGATGAGCGAAGCCCAACGGTCGCTGCTGATCAACAACATTGCCGGCACCATGGCGGGTGTGAGTGAAGATGTCATCCAGCGCCAGTTGCAGTACTTCTTCAAAGCTGACCCGGCGTATGGGGAGGGCATTGCCAACGCGTTGGGCGTGAACCTCGCCTAAGTCGAAGTGATAAGAAGAACCGCCCTCATTTGGGCGGTTTTTCAATGAATATCACTACTGTTTGCCCGATTTTTTGCATCGAATTGCGCATTTCCCAGTGACCGTGGCGCAAAGCTGGTTCACACTATGTGCCATAGACGTTTTCATATGGAGAAGCAGGGCGATGCAAGGCCACCCGGACGTAATCAATTACCTCGTCACGTTGCTGAAGGGCGAACTGGCAGCGCGCGACCAGTACTTCATTCACTCACGGATGTATGAAGACTGGGGCCTGTCCAAGCTCTATGAACGTATCAACCACGAGATGGAAGAAGAAACCCAGCACGCCGACGCGTTGATGCGCCGCATCCTCATGCTCGAGGGCACGCCAGACATGCGTGCGGACGATCTGGAAGTGGGTACCACGGTGCCAGAGATGATCGAAGCCGACCTGAAGCTGGAGTACAAGGTGCGCGGCGCGCTGTGCAAAGGCATCGAACTGTGCGAGCTGCACAAGGACTATGTCAGCCGTGACATTCTGCGAGCCCAGTTGGCCGATACGGAAGAAGATCACACCTACTGGCTGGAGAAGCAGCAGGGTTTGATCAAAGCCATTGGCCTGCAGAACTACTTGCAGTCGCAGATGTAATGAAAGGGGCCGCTAAGCGGCCCCTTTTGCTTATGCCTTGTCCCGTTCCAACAGCGGCTTGAGGTAGTGCCCTGTATAAGACTGCTTCATCTTGCTCAGCTCTTCGGGGGTTCCGCAGGCAATGATCTGCCCACCTTTGGAACCGCCTTCCGGCCCCAGGTCCACCAACCAGTCAGCCGTTTTGATCACATCCAGGTTGTGTTCAATCACCACCACGGTGTTGCCGTGGTCGCGCAGCCGGTGCAATACATCCAGCAACTGCTGAATATCCGCAAAGTGCAGCCCTGTGGTCGGCTCGTCAAGAATGTACAAGGTCTTGCCGGTATCGCGCTTGGACAGCTCACGTGACAGCTTCACCCGCTGCGCTTCACCACCCGACAACGTGGTCGCCGACTGGCCCAGCTTGATGTAGGAAAGGCCGACGTCCATCAGCGTCTGCAGCTTGCGCGCCAGTGCCGGTACGGCATCGAAGAACTCGCGAGCGTCTTCGATGGTCATTTCCAGCACTTCGTGAATGTTCTTGCCCTTGTACTTGATCTCCAGCGTTTCGCGGTTGTAGCGCTTGCTCTTGCACACATCGCAGGGCACGTAGATGTCCGGGAGGAAGTGCATCTCTACCTTGATCAGGCCGTCGCCCTGGCACGCTTCGCAGCGCCCGCCTTTCACGTTGAACGAGAACCGGCCAGGGCCGTAGCCCCGGGAACGTGACTCTGGCACGCCGGAGAACAGCTCGCGGATCGGCGTGAAGATGCCGGTGTAGGTAGCCGGGTTGGAGCGGGGCGTTCGGCCAATGGGGCTCTGGTCGATGTCTACCACCTTGTCCAGGTGCTGCAGGCCGTCCATGCTGGCGTGTGGCGCTGCTTCCTGCGTACTGGCGCCATTCAGCGCGGTAGCAGCCAGGGGGAACAAGGTGTTGTTGATCAGTGTCGATTTGCCCGACCCGGATACCCCTGTCACGCAGGTCAGCAGGCCGATCGGGATTTCCAGGTCGACGTTCTGCAAGTTGTTGCCACGCGCGCCTTTGAGCTTGAGCTGCAGCTTCTTGTTGCGCGGCGTACGCTTGGCCGGCACGACGATTTTCTTGCGCCCCGACAGGTATTTGCCGGTCAGCGAATCAGGGTGGTCCATGACCTCCTGCGGCGTCCCCTCAGCCACGATCTGCCCGCCATGCACACCGGCACCCGGGCCGATATCCACCACGTAGTCAGCCAGGCGGATGGCGTCTTCGTCGTGTTCAACCACGATCACGGTGTTGCCCAGGTCGCGCAGGTGGTTGAGCGTGGCCAGCAGGCGGTCGTTGTCCCGTTGATGAAGGCCGATGGACGGCTCATCGAGGATGTACATGACCCCCACCAGGCCTGCGCCGATCTGGCTGGCCAGGCGAATACGCTGCGCCTCGCCACCGGACAAGGTTTCCGCGCTGCGGTCCAGGGTCAGGTAGTCGAGCCCGACGTTCACCAGGAACTGCAGCCGCTCACAGATCTCCTTGAGAATCTTCGATGCAATTTCACCGCGCCGGCCGGTCAGGGTCAGTTCACTGAAATAGCCACTGGCATCGCCGATGGGCATGTTGGCGACGGCCGGCAAAGTTTTCTCGCCCACCCAGACATGGCGCGCTTCACGGCGCAGGCGGGTGCCGCGGCAGTCCGGGCAGGGCTGGGTGCCGAGGAACTTGGCCAGTTCTTCGCGCACGGTAGCCGACTCGGTTTCGCGATAACGGCGCTCCAGATTCGGCACGATGCCCTCGAACGGGTGCGAGCGCTTGACGATGTCGCCCCGGTCATTCAGGTACTTGAAGTCAACGCTCTGCTTGCCACTGCCCTGCAGGATCACCTTCTGGTGTTCAGGGGCCAGCTCGCCGAAGGGCTCGTCCAGGCTAAAGCCATAGTGCGCGGCCAGTGACCCGAGCATCTGGAAGTAGTAGACGTTGCGCCGGTCCCAGCCGCGTATCGCCCCCTCGGCAAGCGTCAACTCGGCGTTGACCAGGCGCTTGGTGTCGAAGAATTGCTTTACCCCCAGGCCATCACAGGTGGGGCAGGCGCCGGCAGGGTTGTTGAAGGAAAACAGCTTGGGTTCCAGCTCGCTGATGGCGTGGCCACAAATGGGGCAGGCGAAGCGCGCCGAGAAAATCGTCTCTTCACCGGGTTCATCGTCCATCGGCGCGACCAGCGCGATACCGTCGGCCAGCTTGAGGGCTGTCTCGAACGACTCTGCAAGGCGCTGCTGCAGGTCGGCACGCACCTTGAAACGGTCCACGACCACATCGATGCTGTGCTTTTTCTGCTTGTCCAGCTTGGGCAGTTCGTCCAGCTCATACAGCTTGCCATTGACCCGGGCCCGCACGAAGCCTTGTGCGCGCAGCTCGTCGAACACGGCAAGGTGCTCGCCTTTGCGCTCGCGTATCACCGGGGCCAGCAGCATCAGCTTGCTGCCCTCAGGGCGCTCCAGCACCAGGTCCACCATCTGGCTGACCGTTTGCGCTTCCAGCGGAATGTCGTGGTCCGGGCAGCGGGGGGTGCCGACCCTGGCATACAGCAAGCGCAGGTAGTCGTAGATCTCGGTAATGGTCCCCACGGTAGAGCGCGGGTTGTGCGAGGTAGACTTCTGCTCGATGGAGATGGCCGGAGACAGGCCTTCGATGGTGTCGACGTCTGGCTTTTCCATCATCGACAGGAACTGCCGGGCGTAGGCCGACAGCGATTCCACGTAACGGCGCTGGCCCTCGGCATACAAGGTATCGAAGGCCAGGGATGACTTGCCCGACCCGGACAGGCCGGTGATGACGATGAGCTTGTCCCGGGGCAGGGTCAGGTCGATGTTCTTCAGGTTGTGGGTACGTGCCCCACGAATCAGGATCTTGTCCACTGCGGCCTCGCTCGGCGGGCATAAACGAAGAATTATACGGCGCCCTGCCAGTACGCGGCAAAGCGTCGCGTAGATGCCGTCAAGCTGTCGGACTGATAGAATCGCCGCCGGTTCATACGAGATTAATCCATGCACGACACCCACAACGAGCGCATGAGCAGCAGCGAAACCCGCGCCGCTGGCGGCCTGGCCTTGGTCTTTGCCTTTCGTATGCTGGGCATGTTCATGGTTTTGCCGGTGCTTGCCACCTACGGGATGGACCTGGCAGGCGCAACGCCGGCGCTGATCGGTCTGGCCATCGGTGCCTATGGCCTGACCCAGGCGGTGTTGCAGATCCCGTTCGGCATGGTGTCCGACCGTATCGGCCGGCGCCCGGTGATCTACCTCGGGCTGGTGGTGTTCGCCCTGGGCAGTGTGCTGGCGGCCCAGGCAGACTCGATCTGGGGCGTAATCGCCGGGCGCATCCTGCAGGGCGCCGGGGCTATTTCTGCCGCCGTCATGGCGCTGCTGTCCGACCTCACCCGCGAACAGCACCGCACCAAGGCCATGGCCATGATCGGCATGAGCATCGGTTTGTCCTTCGCCGTGGCGATGGTCGTCGGGCCACTGCTGACAAGTGCCTTCGGGTTATCAGGTTTGTTCCTTGCCACTGCAGGTCTTGCCCTTGTCGGGATCGCCCTCATCGCGTTCGTGGTGCCGGCCACCCACACCCTGTTGCAGCACCGCGAATCCGGCGTGGCACGCCAGGCCATCGGGCCAACCCTGCGCCACCCGGACCTTTTGCGCCTGGACGCGAGCATCTTCATCCTGCACGCCATCCTCATGGCGAGCTTTGTCGCACTGCCGTTGGCGTTCGTCGAGCGTGGCGGCCTGCCGAAGGAGCAGCACTGGTGGGTATACCTGACCGCGTTGTTCGTCTCATTTTTTGCAATGGTGCCGTTCATCATCTACGGCGAGAAAAAGCGCAAGATGAAACGCGTGCTGGCCGGGGCGGTCAGTGTGCTGCTGCTGGTGGAGGTGTTCTTCTGGCAGTGGGCTGACGGTTTGCGCGGACTGGTGATCGGCACCGTGGTATTCTTCACTGCATTCAACCTGCTGGAGGCATCGCTGCCTTCGCTGGTGAGCAAGGTGTCACCCGCCGGTGGCAAAGGGACGGCGATGGGGGTTTACTCCACCAGCCAGTTTCTCGGTGCGGCCTTGGGCGGCATCATGGGCGGCTGGTTGTTCCAGCACGGCGGGCTGAACCTGGTGTTCCTCGGTTGCGCAATACTGTGTGCCATCTGGCTGGTCGTCGCCTTGAGCATGAACGAGCCGCCGTATGTGACCAGCCTGCGCATGCCCTTGACGCCTGAGGCCGCAAACGAAGCCGGCTTGGCCACGCGGCTGATGGCCGTGCCTGGCGTGACCGACGCCGTGGTGGTGGCAGAGGAAGCAGCCGTCTACATCAAACTGGATACGAAAATTTTGGACCGTACGACCCTGGAGCGCCTGGTAAACCCAGCCTCAGCGGCGTGCGAAGCCTAGGAGAACGTTATGGCCCGTGGGGTTAACAAAGTCATTCTGGTCGGCACCTGTGGCCAGGATCCCGAAGTCCGCTACCTGCCCAACGGTAACGCCGTGACCAACCTGAGCCTGGCTACCAGCGAGCAGTGGACCGACAAGCAGTCGGGCCAGAAGGTCGAGCGTACCGAGTGGCACCGTGTGTCGCTGTTCGGCAAGGTTGCCGAGATTGCCGGCGAATACCTGCGCAAAGGCTCGCAGTGCTACATCGAAGGCAAGCTGCAGACCCGCGAGTGGGAAAAGGACGGCATCAAGCGTTACACCACCGAAATCATTGTCGACATCAACGGCACCATGCAACTGCTCGGCGGTCGCCCGCAGAACCAGCAGCAAGGCGGTGACCCGTACAATCAGGGTGGTGGCAACTACGGTGGCGGCCAGCCGCAGCAGCAATACAACCAGGCCCCCCGCCAGCAGGCCCCGCGCCCGCAGCCGCAACAGCAGCAACGCCCGGCACCGCAGCAGCAGCCTGCACAGCAGCCGGCCGCAGACTTTGACAGCTTTGATGACGATATTCCGTTCTGATCGAACGGCACGCGTTCAGCAAGACCAGAAACCCAGGGCAGTTGCTCTGGGTTTTTTTTACCCACATCAACAGCGACAACTCGGCGATCAGCCACGGCTGGCGATTTATCTGGTTGTGACACGCATCACCGCACTTTCACGTTTTCTTGCTAGTCTTAACCATTGGTGACCTTTAAAAGTCGCCACCGTGACTACCAAGAGGCGCCGGCCATGATCCGCGCGTCCAAACCTGATCAGGAGTGCACGATGGATCTCAACCGTCGGCAATTCTTCAAGGTCGCCGCCGTCGGCCTTGGAGGCTCGAGTCTTGCGGCGTTGGGTATGGCCCCGACGCCTGCGTTTGCCGAGCAGGTGCGTCATTTCAAACTGACGCACACCAAAGAAACCCGTAACACCTGCCCCTACTGTTCGGTCGGCTGCGGCCTGATCATGTACAGCCAGGGTGATGCGGGCAAGAACGTCAAGCAGAGCATCATCCACATCGAAGGCGATGCCGATCATCCGGTAAACCGCGGCACCCTGTGCCCCAAAGGCGCCGGCCTGCTGGACTTCATCCACAGCGAGAGCCGTCTCAAGTACCCCGAGGTCCGCAAGCCGGGCAGCAATGAATGGGTACGGGTCAGCTGGGATGAAGCGCTCGACCGGGTCGCTGGCCTGATGAAAGAAGACCGCGACGCCAACTTCATCGAAAAGAACGCCCAGGGGCAAACGGTCAACCGTTGGCTTACCACCGGCTTTCTCGCTGCATCGGCCGCCTCCAGCGAGGCTGGCTACCTGACCCACAAGGTCGTCCGCGCTACAGGGATGCTGGGGTTCGATAACCAAGCACGTGTCTGACATGGCCCGACGGTGGCAAGTCTTGCCCCGACGTACGGCCGTGGCGCCATGACCAACCATTGGTCAGATATCGCCAACGCGAATCTGGTCCTGGTGATGGGTGGCAACGCAGCAGAAGCGCATCCTTGCGGCTTCAAATGGGTGACCGAGGCCAAAGCGCACAACAAGGCGCGGCTGATCGTGGTCGACCCAAGGTTTACCCGTACCGCTTCGGTAGCCGATTACTATGCGCCGATCCGTACCGGTACCGACATCGCGTTCATGGGCGGGTTGATCAATTACCTGCTTAGCAACGACAAGATTCAGCACGAGTACGTGCGCAACTACACCGACGTGTCGTTCATCGTCAAAGATACCTATGGCTTCGAAGACGGGCTGTTCAGCGGCTACGACGAAAGCAAGCGTATCTATGCCGACAAATCCGGCTGGGGTTACGAACTGGGTGACGACGGTTTTGCCAAGGTCGACCCGACCCTGCAGCACCCGCGTTGCGTGTTCCAGCTGATGAAGCAGCACTACAGCCGCTACACCCCTGAACTGGCGAGCATGACCTGTGGCATGCCCCAGGACGCGATGATGAAGGTGTGGGAAGAAATTGCCACGTGCTCGGCACCCGGCAAGACCATGACCATCCTCTACGCATTGGGCTGGACGCAGCATTCGATTGGTGCGCAGATCATCCGCAGTGCGGCCATGGTGCAACTGCTGCTGGGTAACGTGGGCATGCCGGGGGGCGGGGTCAACGCGCTGCGTGGCCACTCCAACATCCAGGGGCTGACTGACTTGGGGCTGCTGTCCAACTCGCTGCCCGGCTACCTCACCCTGGCTGGCGATGCCGAACAGGACTACACCGCTTACATCGACAAGCGCGCGTCCAAGCCGCTGCGCCCTGGGCAACTGTCGTACTGGCAGAACTACGGCAAATTCCACGTCAGCCTGATGAAGGCCTGGTATGGCCCGAATGCCACCGCCGAGAACAACTGGGGCTACGACTGGCTGCCCAAGCTCGACGTGCCGGCCTACGACGTGCTGCGCATGTTCGAGATGATGAGCCAGGGCAAGGTCAACGGCTACATGTGCCAGGGCTTCAACCCGATCGCCGCGTTGCCGGACAAGAACCGCGTCACCGCCGCATTGGCCAAGCTCAAGTGGCTGGTAGTGATGGACCCACTGGCGACCGAGACGTCCGAGTTCTGGCGCAACGCGGGGCCATACAATGACGTGGACACGGCCAACATCCAGACCGAAGTGATCCGCCTGCCCACCACCTGCTTCGCCGAGGAAGACGGCTCGCTGGTCAACAGTAGCCGCTGGTTGCAGTGGCACTGGAAAGGCGCCGATGGCCCGGGCGAAACCCGCACCGATGTGCAGATCATGAGCGAGCTGTTCCTGCGCATGCGCCAGCGCTACCAGAAAGAGGGCGGGGCTTACCCCGACCCGCTGCTGAACATCCACTGGCCGTACAAGATCGCCGATGAACCATCCCCCGAGGAACTGGCCAAGGAGATGAACGGCTGGGCAGTAACGGACCTCACCGACCCAACCGGCGCCGCCATCAAGGCCGGCCAGCAGCTCTCTGGTTTCGGCCAGCTCAAGGACGACGGCAGTACTGCGTCCGGCTGCTGGATCTTCGCCGGGTGCTGGACCGAGCAGGGCAACCAGATGGCTCGCCGCGACAACAGCGACCCCTACGGTATGCACCAGGTGCAGAACTGGGCGTGGGCGTGGCCTGCCAACCGCCGCATCCTCTACAACCGCGCCTCCAGCGACCCACAGGGCAAGCCTTGGGACCCGGAGAAAAAACGCCTGGTGTGGTGGAATGGCAAGGCCTGGGGCGGTACTGACGTGCCGGACTTCAAGGTGGACTCGCCGCCGGAGGCGGGCATGAACCCGTTCATCATGAACCCCGAGGGCGTGGCGCGTTTCTTTGCCATCGACAAGATGGCCGAAGGGCCATTCCCTGAGCACTATGAACCGTTCGAGACGCCCATTGGCATCAACCCGCTGCACCCGAACAACAAGAAGGTGATCAGCAACCCTGCCGGGCGCATCTTCGATTCGGTGTGGGAAACCCTCGGTACCCACGACGAGTTCCCGTATGCGGCCACCACCTACCGGCTGACCGAGCACTTCCACTTCTGGAGCAAGCATTGCCGGCTCAACGCCATTGCCCAGCCCGAGCAGTTTGTCGAAATTGGCGAAGTACTGGCCAACGAGAAGGGCATCAAGGCCGGCGACCGGGTACGGGTGTCGAGCAAGCGCGGGCATATCGACGCGGTGGCGGTGGTGACCAAGCGGATACGCCCGTTGCAGGTGAACAACCAGACCGTGCACCAGATCGGTATCCCGTTGCACTGGGGCTTCACCGGGGCGACCCGCCACGGGTACCTGACCAACACCTTGGTGCCGTTCCTGGGCGATGGTAATACCCAGACACCAGAGTCCAAGTCGTTCCTCGTCAAAGTGGAGAAACGCTGATGGCCAGCCAAGACATCATTGCCCGCTCGGCCACCACCACCGTGCCGCCTTCGGTGCGCCAGCAGGAGCAGGTCGCCAAGCTGATCGACACCACCAAGTGCATCGGTTGCAAGGCCTGCCAGGTGGCGTGCTCGGAGTGGAACGAGCTGCGCGACGAGGTGGGGCACAACCACGGCACCTACGACAACCCCCAGGACCTCAGTGCCGAAACCTGGACGTTGATGCGCTTCACCGAGCATGAGCGCGACGATGGCAACCTGGAGTGGTTGATCCGCAAGGACGGCTGCATGCACTGTGCAGAGCCAGGCTGCCTGAAGGCGTGCCCCAGCCCGGGGGCGATCATCAAGCACGCCAACGGTATTGTCGACTTCAACCAGGACCATTGCATTGGCTGCGGCTACTGCATCACTGGCTGCCCGTTCAACATCCCGCGCATCTCGCAGAAGGACCACAAGGCCTACAAGTGCACCCTGTGTTCGGACCGCGTGAGCGTAGGGCTGGAACCTGCCTGCGTGAAAACCTGCCCGACCGGCGCAATCGTGTTCGGCACCAAGGACGAGATGAAGGTGCATGCCGACGAGCGCATCGTCGACCTGAAGTCACGGGGTTACGACAAGGCCGGGCTGTACGACCCGGATGGCGTCGGCGGTACCCATGTGATGTACGTGCTGCACCACGCCGATACGCCCAAGCTGTATGCCGGCCTGCCGGACCAGCCGGTGATCAGCCCACTGGTAGGGCTGTGGAAGGGCTTCACCAAGCCATTGGCGCTGTTGGCCATGGGGGCTGCGGTGCTGGCCGGGTTCTTCCACTACGTGCGCATCGGGCCTCAGCGGGTGGAGGAGGATGAACACCCGACCCCGCCTGATGACGTGCATCAGGTGGACCCGGCAGTGCATGTGTACGACCCGACCAAGCCTGGTGGGCAAGGGGAGCAGCGGCCATGAACGACAACAAACCCATCCTGCGCTACAACGCCAACGAGCGCACCAACCACTGGGTGGTGGCGATCCTGTTCTTCATGGCCGGGCTGTCCGGGCTGGCGCTGTTCCACCCGGCGCTGTTCTGGCTCAGCAACCTGTTCGGCGGTGGGCCGTGGACGCGTATTCTGCACCCGTTCCTGGGCGTCGCGATGTTCGTGTTCTTCCTTGGCCTGGTAATCCGCTTCTGGCGCGCCAACTTCATCACCGCCAACGACCGGCTATGGCTGCGGCGCGTGGACCGGGTGATGCGCAACCAGGAGGATGGCGTGCCCCCAATCGGCAAGTACAACGCCGGCCAGAAGTTGCTGTTCTGGACGCTGCTGGTGTGCATGTTGATTCTGTTGGTCAGTGGCGTGGTGATCTGGCGTGCCTACTTCAGCCAGTATTTCGGCATTGGCGCCATACGCCTGGCTACCTTGCTGCATGCCCTGGCGGCCTTCGTGCTGGTGCTCAGCATCATCGTGCACATCTACGCAGGCATCTGGATCAAGGGCTCGGTTGGCGCCATGCTGCACGGCTGGGTAAGCCGCGCCTGGGCGCGCAAGCACCATGAGTTGTGGTACCGCGAAGTGACGGGTGACAAGACGCCGTCCGATCACCGCAGAAAAGAAGGATGAACGCTTGAGCAGCATACTCGAACCCGGGCAGATCGAAGCGTCGGCGGTCATGCCGCCGTTTCTGCACTTGCCGCCGGCCAACCTGTTCGCCTTGCGCGCCGCCCGCCTGGAGCGCCTGGCTGAAGGCAACCCGCTGCGCCGCTACCTGCTGTTGGTGGCACGGCTGTGCCGCATTCAGCAGCAGCTTGTGGACAACCCACCCTCTGCATTGCCTGTTGCCGAGGACCGTCAGCGCTTGTGTATAAGCCACGGCCTGCCGCCCTTGGCGGCTGACAGCCTGGTCCGCGAAGGGGCCTGGCTGGCATGGTTGCAGGCGCTGTTGGGCCACTTCGACGAGCCTGCCGATAGCCCGCTGGGTGCAGCGGTGCAGCTGCTGCGCAGCAGTGATGACAACCAGCGCAAGGGCTGGGGCATCGCTTTGCTCTCGGGGCAGTACGATGCGGTGCCGGCGGCCTTGGTGCCGTTCATGGGGGCTGCCTTGCAAGCGGCATGGTCCAGCTGGCTGCTGGCGTTGCCCGGCACCGAGCTCAAGCCTGCCGCCAGCCTGGCCCAGTGCCCGGCCTGTGGCTCGCCGGCCATGGCTGGGGTGGTGCGCAACCGCGGCAAGCATAATGGCCTGCGCTACCTGGCCTGCTCGCTGTGTGCCTGTGAATGGCACGTGGTGCGCGTCAAATGCGTGTACTGCGAGTCGAGCAAGGGCCTGCGCTACACCACCCTCGACGACGACCGCCACGCCCCGGGCAAGGCGCCGTTGCGCGCGGAGTGCTGCCCAGGCTGCAACAGTTACCTCAAGCAGCATTACCTGGAAAACGACGCGGCGGCTGAGCCACTGGCTGACGACCTGGCAACGCTGGCGCTGGACATGTGCCTGGACCAGGAAGGCTTCCATCGCCTGGCGCCGAACCTGATGCTTGCCCCAGGTCAGGGGTAGAGTGTCTACACTGTAAGACCGAGTCGCCTGCATCGTCGGCAAGCCGGCTCCCATAGGGGTTACAGAAAACGCCTGTGGGGCCGGCTCGCTGGCGACAAAGGCCAGTACCGCAAACGGACCAGCCCAGGGTAGTACCGCATGTCCCTCAGCTTAGCCAGCGACACCCCACGCCTGCCTTCCATCGATACACTGCTGCGTCACCCCGCCTGCCACCCGCTGATCGACCGCCACGGCCGCGACGCCGTCCTGGCCACGTTGCGTCAACTGCTCGACGACCTGCGCGAACCGGCCCGCGCTGGCGAACTCAGCGCCCCCGAGCTGGCTGGCGAAGTGCTGCTGGGCCGTGCCGGCGAGCGGCTGGCCAGCCAGCAACGCAGCCAGGTTCGCCGGGTGTTCAACCTCACTGGCACCGTGCTGCATACCAACCTCGGCCGGGCGTTGCTGCCTGAAGAGGCCATCGAGGCCATGCACACCGCGGCGCGCTACCCGCTGAACCTGGAGTTCGACCTGGCCACCGGCAAGCGCGGCGACCGTGATGACCTGATCGAGGGGCTGGTGCGCGAGCTGACCGGTGCCGAAGCCGTCACCGTGGTCAACAACAACGCGGCGGCTGTCATGCTGGCCTTGAACAGCCTGGGCGCGCGCAAGGAAGGCATTATCTCCCGGGGTGAACTTATCGAGATTGGTGGCGCCTTCCGCATCCCCGACATCATGGCCCGTGCCGGGGTCAAGCTGCACGAAATCGGTACAACCAACCGTACCCACGCCCGCGACTACGAGGCCGCTATCGGCCCGCGTACCGGTTTGCTCATGCGCGTGCATTGCAGCAACTACAGCATCCAAGGCTTCACCCACCAGGTGCCCACCGCCGAGCTGGCGCGCATCGCCCGTCAGCACCAGTTGCCACTGCTCGAAGACCTGGGCAGCGGTAGCCTGCTGGACCTCACGCGCTGGGGCCTGCCGGCCGAGCCCACCGTTCGCCAGGCCCTGGCTGACGGCGCTGATATCGTTACCTTCAGCGGTGACAAACTGCTGGGTGGGCCACAAGCCGGCATTATCGTCGGCCGCAAGGAGCTGATCGCCCGTATCAAGAAAAACCCGCTCAAGCGTGCCCTGCGCGTCGACAAGATCACCCTTGCCGCGCTCGAAGCAGTACTGGCGCTGTACCGCAACCCCGACCGGTTGGCCGAACGCCTGCCCAGCCTGCAGTTGCTTACCCGTAGCCAAACGGATATCCAGGCGCAGGCCGAACGCCTGGAACCCGAGCTGAAGGCCCGCCTGGGTGAACAGTGGGCCGTGAGCGTGCAACCTGCCTTGGGCATGATCGGCAGTGGCAGCCAGCCTGTGGCACGCCTGCCCAGCGCCGCGTTGTGCGTGCGCCCGCTGGTGCCCAAGCGGTTGCGCGGGCGCAGCCTGCATGCGCTGGAGCGTGCACTGCGCGAGCTGCCAGTGCCGGTCATTGGCCGCATTGACGATGACGCCTTGTGGCTCGACCTGCGCCAACTGGACGACGAGCCCCAGTGGCTGGCGCAGTTGCCCGGCCTGCACGTGGGGCCGGTGCAGTGATCGTTGGCACAGCCGGCCACATCGACCATGGCAAGACTGCCTTGCTGCAGGCGCTCACCGGCCAGGCCGGCGACCATCGCCAGGAAGAACGGGCACGGGGCATGACCATCGACCTCGGCTACCGCTATGCGGCGCTGGCGGAGGGCGCGCCGCTGACGGGCTTTATCGACGTGCCGGGTCACGAGCGTTTCATCCACAACATGCTGGCCGGTTCCCACGGCATCGACCTGGTGCTGTTGGTGGTGGCGGCGGACGACGGGGTCATGCCGCAGACCCGCGAGCACCTGGCGATCATCCAGCTGCTGGGCATCCCCCAGGCCCTGGTGGCGATCAGCAAAAGTGACCGTGTCGAACCTGAACGCCTAGCGCAGGTGCAGCGGCAGGTCAGCGAGCTGCTGGCGCCAGGGCCCTATGCCGGCGCGCAGCAGTTTGCAGTGTCGAGTATCACCGGGGCAGGGGTGGAGGCGCTGCGTCAGGCCTTGGTGATGGCGGGGCGTGATGTGCAGCGCCGCAGCGTGGCCGGCGGTTTTCGCCTGGCGGTAGACCGCGCCTTCGCCGTCACCGGTGCCGGTGTAGTGGTAACCGGTACCGCGTTGGCCGGGCAGGTAAGGGCTGGCGATACGCTGTTGCTGGGCAAGGCCGCCAAACCGGTACGCGTGCGCGGGTTACACGCGCAGAACCAGCCAGCGCTGGTGGCAGAAGCGGGGCAGCGGGTGGCGCTGAATATCGCTGCCGAGCGCCTGGCGGTGGAGCACGTGCGCCGGGGCGACTGGCTGGTGCCCCAGTGGCTGCATGCGCCCAGCGTAAGGGTAGACATCGAGCTGCACTTGCTACCGGGCGAGGGGCGGGTATTCGAACATTTCAATGCTGTGCACGTGCACCTGGGCACTCAGGATGTAACTGCCAGGGTTGCCCTGCTGGAAGGGCCAAGCCTTGCCCCTGGCCAGCGCATGTTCGCCCAGTTGTTGCTGAACGCACCCCTGCAGGCCGTGCACGGCGACCGCCTGGTGCTACGTGACCAGCGTGCCCAGCACACCCTGGGCGGGGGCAGGGTGCTCGACCCGTTCGCCCCCAGCCGGCAGCGCCGCAGTGAACAGCGCCTGCAACAGTTGCAGGTGCTGCGTGATGCGCCAGGGCTTGAGCAGGCGCTGCCAGGGCTGCTGGCCAGTGCCGTCGGTGGCATCGACCCCCAGCGCCTGGAGCGGCAATTCAATCGCCTGCGCAATACCTGGGCATTACCCGAGGATGTCCAGGTGATCGCCACACGGCAGGGGGAGTTGTTGTTTGCCAACGCTCAATGGCAGGCACTGCGGCAAGAACTGCTCAATCAGCTGGCGCTGTTTCACGCACAGGAGCCCGACCAGCTTGGCCCCGACCGCGACCGGCTAAGGCGCTTTGCAGCCATGCCCCTTGAGCGCCCGGCCTTCGTCAGCCTGGTGGATGAGCTGTTGGCGCAGGGCGACCTGGCCAGCAGCGGGGCCTGGCTGCACCTGCCGGATCACAAGGTTCAGCTGAGCGACGCAGACACGGCATTGTGGGCACGCTTGCAGCCCCGGCTGCTGGCAGGGCTGTACGACCCGCCCTGGGTCAGGACACTGGCGAGTGAAGAAAACTGCGCCGAAGCTGACGTCCGCCTGCTGCTGCGCAAGTTGGCCCGGTTAGGGTTGGTGCACCAGGTAGTGCGTGACCTGTTCTACCCGCAAGCCACGCTGGAGCGCATGGCAGAGCTGTTGCAGAGCCACATCGATGCCACGCCGGTAGTGCAGGTTGCGGCGTTTCGCGATATGTTGGGCATCGGTCGCAAGCGCAGTGTGCAGATTCTGGAGTATTTCGACCGTATTGGCCTGACCCGCAGGGTGGCCGACCAGCGCCACATTCGCGCTGACAGCGCCCTGGCCCAGCAGCAGGCCAGGCACTGACTCAAAGGAAGGCAATCGCGCCCGGTGGCGCGGCCGGGCTTCAAACCCGGTTGGGGACGGCATCCGTTCCCGGGCAGGTTCGACTCCCGCTGCCTTCCGCCACTTCTACCGCTCCCCGCACAGCTCCAGGGCAAACCACTGCTCGGCCTCGTCGACGTTCAGGCCAGCGCCCAGTAGGGCGAACATCTTGGCCAGCGCAGCTTCGCGGGTCATGCCGCCGCCACTCACCAACCCCGCACCACGCAGGCGATTGCCTGCGGCGTAGGTGTCGAACACCACATCGCCTTCCGGGCACTGGCTGATGGCTGCCAGCAGCACGCCGCGCTGGCGCGCTTCACGCAGAGTGTCCAGTAGTGCCTGGTCATCTGACGGCCCGGTGCCGCTGCCGTAGCATTCCAGCAGAACGCCTTGCACGCCGCTGGCCAGCAACCCCTGCACGTGCGCGGCCTGCAGGCCTGGGAACACCGGTACCACCGCCAGGTTGACCGGCTGGCGAGGGTGGCGGTAGGTCAATGCAGCGGGCAGTTCTGCTGCGCGCTCGCTGTGGCGATGACGGGGCAGCGCCGCGAACGCATCGAAGGCCTCGCTGCGCAGCTTCGAGGCGTGGCAACCGTGCAGCAGGCGGCCATGGAAGTAGAGCTGTACGCCGGCTTCAAGGCCCTGTTCGAACTGTTGCAACGCACCGCACAGGTTACCCCAGGCATCGCTGTCGGGGGCCCCTGCTGGCAGCATCGAGCCGGTCAGCAGCACCGGCACCGGCAGGCCCAGCAGCAGGAACGACAGCGCCGCAGCACTGTAGGCCAGGGTATCGGTGCCATGCAGCACCAGCACACCATCGTGGCCGGCCACTTCCACCGCCTGCACGATGGCATCGCGCATGGCCAGCCAGTTGCGTTGCTGCATGTTGGCGCTGTCGAGCAGCGGGTTAAGTTCCTGCAAGGTCCACTGGACCTTGGGCGCGTCGGCCATCAGGGCGAAGTGGTCACGCATGCGGGCATCGAAACCGCCAGCGGGGGCCAGGCCCTCGGGGGTTTCAAGCATGCCGATGGTGCCACCGGTGTAGAGCACGAGGAGGTTCTTGACTGCACGCATGGAGAGCATCCGTAGCGGTGAGCGGAGAAAGAAAAGCCGCCCGCGAACGGGGCGGCTTGGCACGGCAGGGTATCAGCGCTGCAGTTCGGCCTGGCCGACTGCTTTGTCAGAAGCTGTGTCCACCTGCGGGTTGGCAGGCCATGCGTTGCGGTCCAGGTCCAGGTCGGCGAACTTGGCCGAGTCGAACACTGGCTGCTTGATACCCGCCTTGCGCTGGGTATCGTAGTCGCGCATTACGCGCAGGCCGACCTTGAACAGCAGGGCCAGGGCCATCAGGTTGACGAAGGCCAGGCAGGTCATGGTGATGTCGGCGAAGGCAAACACGGTCGACAGGTCCTGCATCGAACCCCATACCACCAGGGCCAGTACCAGTACCCGGAACACCATCAGCACTGCGCGGTTGCGGCTCAGGAACTGCAGGCTGTTTTCGCCCAGGTAGTAGTTGTAGAGGATGCAGGTGAACACGAACAGCGACAGCGCCACGCTGACGAAGATGCGGCCCCAGTCACCGACCACGGCGGCCAGCGAGTTCTGGGTCAGCACGATACCGTCACCTTCGAAGCCCGGGGTGTAGAAACCCGACAGCAGAATCAGCAGGGCGGTGCAGGTGCAGATCACGAAGGTATCGAGGAACACGCTGAACGCCTGCACCACGCCTTGCGCACCTGGGTGCTTGACGGCAGCCACAGCGGCCACGTTAGGCGCACTGCCCAGGCCCGCCTCGTTGGCGAACACGCCGCGCTTCACGCCCATGACGATGGCACTGCCCAGCAGGCCGCCAAAGGCAGGATCGAGGCCGAAGGCGCTCTTGAAGATGGTTTCGAGCATGGCGGGCACGTGTTCGATCTGGGTGCCGATCACGTACAGGGTCACGCCGATGTAGGCCAGGGTCTTGATCGGCACCAGCAGGTCGGACACCGCCGCGATGCGCTTGATACCACCGATGAAGGTGATGGCCAGCAGCACCGCCAGCACGATACCGGTGTGGCGCGGATCGAAGTTGAAGGCGTTCTGCAGCGAGTGGGTCACGGTGTACGACTGCAGCCCGATGAAGGCGAAGCCGTAGGTGACCAGCAGCAGGATCGAGAACACGATCGCCATGCCCTTGAATTTCAGGCCATGCTGGATGTAGTAGGCCGGGCCACCGCGGTACAGGCCATCGCCGTCGGCGCGCTTGTACACCTGGGCCAGCGTACATTCGAAGAAGCTGCTGGACATGCCCACCAGCGCGGTTACCCACATCCAGAACACGGCACCAGGGCCGCCCAGGGTTACAGCGATACCAACACCTGCAATGTTACCGGCGCCAACGCGGCCGGCGAGGCTCAGCATCAGGGCCTGGAAGGAGCTCAGTTGGCCTGCCTGGCCACGCAGCGATTCCTTGAACACACCGAACATGTGTGCAAAGTGGCGGAACTGGACGAATCGGGAACGGATGGTGAAGTAGCTACCCAGCCCCACGATCAGCACGATGAGAAGTTTCCCCGAGAGGAAATCGTTGATTACTTCGAGCATTGGAAAATGACCTCGATTCTTATTCTTCGTGTGGAAAGACCAGCGGACGGCAGGCGCACCGCTATTCGTTGGGGCGCATGGTTGGCCATGACAAGAGTGGTTACAATTTCGCGGGTTGCTCACACTTGATGCGACTTGATGCTACACTTGCGCCATTCGCGTCATCCGGGTTTTGCACATGAGCGATCATTTCGCTACCAATCTGAAGCTGGCTTGCAGCCACTACCGCTCTATTTCCGAGGTTTGCCGGCAGCTGTCGATCAACCGGGCCCAGTTCAACAAATACCTGAGCGGGCAGAGCCGTCCGACGGCCTACAACCTCAAGCGCATCGGTGACTTCTTCGGGGTCGAGGATTACGAGCTCAACCTGCCTGCCGAGCAGTTCTCACGCCTGATCGGTGCGCGCGTCTCAACCCTCGCCGAGCAACCTGACGACCCGATCAGCGAGTTGTTCCGGCCGCTGCATGAACACGCTGGCAACCTGTCGCGCTATTGCGGTTACTACTTCGAGTATTCCAACTGCATGTCGGTGCCGGGCACCATCCTGGTGTCGTTGGTGCACCTGTGGGAGGAGCGCGGGCGCTTTCTGTTCGAACGCCAGGAACGCCAGGAGCGCTCCACCGCCACCGACCAGCACGCCGAAGTGCGCTGCCGCTACCTGGGCGCCGCGTTCCAGTTGCAGGACCGGGTGTTTCTCATCGACTACGAGTCGCTGACCTACAACGAGATGAGCCAGACCATCCTGATTCCCAGTTTCAAGAGCCGCATCACGCGCCTCAATGGGCTGAAGTCGGGCGTGTCCAGTGGAGACCGCCGCAACCCTGCGTGTACGCGGGTGGTGTGGGAGTACCTGGGGCAGGAGATCAATCGCATCAACGCCTATCGCCAGGTCAAACTGTACCGCCCGGACGACCCCCGTATAGATGACGATGTACGGGAGCGGCTGAGTGTGGGGCCTCTGCGTAACAGTCTGTTTGAAATCGAGTAAGCGGCCATCTGTACTGAGCGTTCGGTACGGTCACGTGCAGCGGCCTAATGTGTGACCGAGCCTGTGGTTGGACTTCCCCGCCCGGAAACCGCAAAATGGCCGCTTTCCTTTACTAACCTCTCCGGATCTGCTGACTCTATGCGTATGCGCCTGATGCTGTTGGGTGGTGGCAATGCCCTTGGGCAAGCGCTGATTCGTCTTGGGGCCGAGGAGGACATCGCTTTCCTGGCCCCACGCCCCCCCGAAGATGGCTGGGCGCCGGCCAGCCTCACTCAGCTGCTTGACGATCATCGCCCCGACGCGGTGATCAACCTGGCCTATTACTTCGACTGGTTCCAGGCCGAATCGGTCAGCGAACCGCGCCTGGCTCAACAGGAGCGTGCCGTGGAGCGGCTGGCCGAATTGTGCCAGCACCACCAGATCACCCTGGTGCAGCCTTCGAGCTACCGGGTTTTCGATGGCTCAAGGGCTACCGCCTATAGCGAAAAGGACGAACCGCTGCCACTGGGCCTGCGTGGCCAGGCACTCTGGCGCATCGAGCAAAGCGTGCGGGCGGCGTGCCCCCAGCACGTATTGCTGCGCTTCGGCTGGCTGCTCGATGAAACCCTCGAGGGCTCCCTGGGGCGTTTCCTGACCCGTGCGGAGCAGCCGCACGAGCTGCTGTTGGCTGATGACCGGCGCGGCAACCCAACGCCAGTAGACGACGCGGCCAGGGTCATACTGTCTGTGCTCAAGCAGCTGGACTGCAGCTCACCCCTGTGGGGCACCTATCACTACGCCGGCAACGAGGCGACCACGCCGCTGGCGCTGGGCCAGGCCATTCTTGCCGAGGCGGGCAAACACCGCCAGCTGGCCGTGCAGGCGCCGACCGCCCAAGCCCATGCCGCACGCCCGGATGCCAGCGAAGAGCCGCAGAACGCAGTGCTGGCCTGCAAGAAAATCCTTCACACCTTCGGCATCAAGCCGCGGGCCTGGCGTGCCGGCTTGCCGGCCCTACTGGACCGGTTCTACCGTCATGTCTGATTCCCCAATCCTGATCACCGGCGGTGCCGGCTTCATCGGCTCGCACCTGTGCGATGCATTGCTGGATAAAGGCTATGCGGTTCGCATTGTCGATGACCTGTCCACGGGCAAGCGCAACAACTTGCAACTGCAGCACCCCCGGCTCGAACTGATCGAGGGTGATATTGCTGATGCCGCACTTGTTCAGCGGGCGGTTGAAGGTTGCCAGGCGGTTGTGCACCTGGCTGCTGTGGCCTCGGTCCAGGCCTCGGTGGACGACCCGGTGCGCACGCACCAAAGCAACTTCATCGGCACCCTCAATGTGTGCGAGGCCATGCGCGTGCACGGTGTGCGCCGTGTGCTGTTCGCTTCCAGTGCTGCGGTGTACGGCAACAACGGCGAGGGCCAGGCAATTGCCGAGGATACCCCGAAGGCACCGCTGACACCCTATGCGGTCGACAAGCTGGCCAGCGAGCAGTACCTGGACTTCTACCGTCGCCAGCACGGCCTGGAGCCGGTGGTGTTCCGTTTCTTCAATATTTTCGGCCCGCGGCAAGACCCGTCCTCGCCCTATTCCGGCGTTATCAGCATTTTCAGCGAACGTGCGTTGCAGGGGTTGCCGATCACGGTGTTCGGCGATGGCGAGCAGACCCGGGACTTCCTCTATGTCGGCGACCTGGTGCGGGTGATGGTGCAGGCGCTTGAGCAAGCGCAGGTAGGGGAGGGCGCAGTGAACATCGGCCTGAACCAGGCCACTTCGCTGAACCAGCTGCTGGCTGCGTTGCAGCAGGTGATAGGCAGCCTGCCGGCCATCAGCCATGCCGCGCCGCGTGCGGGTGACATTCGCCATTCCCGGGCGGATAACCAGCGCTTGCTGACACGCTTCGATTTCCCCCAGGCCACTTCACTGACCGAAGGGTTGGCACAGCTGTTGAGCAGCCCCGCTACATCTCGGTAGAAATAGGGGCTGCAATGAAACGGGGCCGCGATGCGGCCCCGGTAACGGGTTCGATCAGAACTTGTAGCCCAGGCCCACCATGTACACCCATGGGTCCACGTCCACATTGACCTTGGTCTTGCTGTAGCCCAATGCGCTTGGGCCGTTGACGCTCGCCTTGGTGTCGATGTCCACGTACCACACGGCGGCGTTGACCAGCAGGTTGTCGGTGAGCATGTAGTCCATGCCCAGCTGGCCGGCGAAGCCAATGGAGTCTTGCAGTTTCAGGTTGCTGAAGCCCTGTTGTTTACGGTTGCTGCTCAGGTCTTCGTCGAAGAACAGGGTGTAGTTGATACCCACGCCAGCGTATGGCTGGAATTTAGACGCGGCGTCCATCGGGTAGTACTGCAGCGACAGGGTCGGTGGCAGTTGCTTGATGTCTGCCAGTTTGCCGTCCAGGCCGCCACCCAGGCCTTTAACGCCCACGGTGTGCTGGAACGGGGTTGCAGCCAGCAACTCCAGGCCGACGTGGTCAGTGAGCATGTAGGCAAATGCCAGGCCCAGCTGAGTGTCGCTGTCCAGGGTCGCCTTCGTACCCGAAACCTTGTTGCCATCAAACTTCAGGTCGCTGCTGCTTTCATTGGGTGCGGTGGTGATGGCACCGGCACGGATGATGAAATCACCCGGTTGATAGGCGTGGGCGGCAGGGGCGGCGAGTGCCAGGGCCACGAGTGAGGCACCGAGCAAGGACTTGTTCATGGAAGCTCCCAGAGGACGTTAATAATCATGTAGTCCAATGGTACGGATGCAACTAAACAGAAAGTTTGACCCAGCTCAACGAAGCGTCTTCACCCCCTGCAAACAGCGTTTACTTGAGGTCATAGGCGTAAATTTTTTCGGCTTCCATCTGGTAACCGGCATCGGCAAGTTCACTGCTGGTGGCTTTTACCTGCATTCGGCCCTCGATCCAGTAAGGCTGGTAAAGGTCCTCCACCCGCACGCCCATCTCGCTGAAGATATGCACGATCTGGTTCGAAGGCGGTGGCGGCACGTGGATGCACGCGCCGTAATACGGAACCAGCAGAAACTCGGTGGTGCGGCCTTCCTCGCTCACTTCCAGCGGCACGATGTACCCCGGCAATTTGACCTGCTGCCCGTCCAGGCTCTGCACCACAGGGGCATCCGGCGCTTGTTGGCGCGCAGCGGGGGCAGACTCGGCAGAAAGCGCATTGCTGAGCTGCGACATGTCGTGCAGCGGGGTGAGCTGCGGCGGGATGACCGGGGCGCCCTCGGGGATCAGGGCAGGCCAGTCGAGCTCCTTGGGCTCGGCGGCCCATGCTGGCAGCGCGGCGAGCATCAGCAAGGCCAGTAACCAGCGCAGTGCCGGCCTTTTCGCGGGCAAGCCCGGACTGCTGTCAAGTAGCTGTCTGATCATTGAACACGTACTCAAAGGTGGATCGACAAACCATCGGCTAACGACTGCCGATACGCTCGCCAGGCCGGTACGCTACCCATCAGCAACGCCGCGCCAAGGATGATAGCCAGCAACGTCCACTCGTGGGCGCTCGGCAGCGCCAACGGCAGGAACAAGCCGTAGTTGGCCTGCACATACCCTTGGGCCAGGGCTATGCCCGCATACAGCAAGCCCAGCCCGGCGACGATGCCGACACCCGCCAGCGCCAGCGCTTCCAGCACCAGCAGCCCTGCAATATGCCACGGCCTGGCGCCCACCGAACGCAAGATCGCCATCTCCCGCCGCCGCTCATTGAGGCTGGTCAGAATCGCCGTAAGCATGCCGATCAAACCGGTCAGCACCACGAACAGCGACACCACAAACAGGGCCTGCTCAGCGGTGCCCATCAGGCTCCACAGTTCCTGCAGGGCCACCCCAGGCAAGATCGCCAGCAGCGGCTCGCTGCGGTACTCGTTGATTTCACGTTGCAGGCTGAAAGTGGCGATCTTGCTGTTGAGCCCCAGCATGAAGGCGGTAATGGCGGTTGGCTGCAGGTCCATGGTGCGCGCCTGCTCAGCACTGATGCGCCCCGCCCCCCGGGCTGGCACCCCGTTGTGCCAGTCAATGTGGATGGCTTCCATGCCGCCCAGGCTGATATGCAGGGTGCGATCTACCGGGGTGCCAGTGCGTTTGAGCACACCGACCACGGTAAACGGCTTGTCGTCGTGTTTCACCAGGCTGATGGCTGCCACCCCATGGGCCAGCACCAGCTTGTCGCCCAATGTGTAGTGCAGGGCTTCGGCCACTTCTGCCCCAAGCACCACCTCGAACGGGTCGGTGGCAAAGGCGCGGCCCTGGCTCAGCTCCAGGTGCTGACGCCGGCCGTACTGATAGTGCTCGAAGTAGTCGCCGGTGGTCCCCATCACCCGATAACCGCGGTGCGAGTCGCCCAGCGAAATGGGGATGGCCCATTTCACCCGCGGGTCCTTGGCGTAGTGTTCATAGCTGTCCCACCGAATGTTGTTGGTGGCGTTGCCGATGCGAAACACGGAATACAGCAGCAGGTTGACCGAGCCGGAACGAGCGCCGACGATCAGGTCGGTGCCGCTGATGGTACTGGCAAAGCTGGCGCGGGCTTCGGTGCGCACGCGTTCCACGGCCAACAGCAGGCAGACCGACAGGGCAATGGCAAACGCGGTGAGAAAGGCGGTAAAGCGCCGGTTGGCCAGGCTGGCCAGGGCAAGGCGAAACAGGTACATCAGACCTCCCGGGGCTTGGCGGCGCGGTTGAGTTCGGCCAGGGAAAGGTGGCGGTCGAACAGGGGCGCCAGGCTCTGGTCGTGGCTCACGAACAGCAGGCTGGCGCCCGCCGCGCGGCACTCGGCGAACAGCAGGCTGATGAACGCCTCGCGGGTATCGGCATCCAGGGCCGATGTCGGCTCGTCGGCGATCACCAGTTCGGGCTGGCCGATCAGCGCGCGCGCAGCGGCAACCCGCTGCTGCTGGCCAATCGACAGGCTGTCGGCGCGCCTTGCCTGCAATGCACTGTCATCCAGGCCCAGGTGGGCCAGCAAGGTTTGCGCCGCTTGGGCGACGCTGCCGTGGCGCTGCTCGGCCCGCGTCTTGCGGCTGGCCGAGAAGCGGCACGGCAGTTCGACGTTTTCCCGTACCGACAGAAACGGCAGCAGGTTGAACTGCTGGAAGATATAGCCGGTGTGGTCCACCCGGAAGCGATCCCGGGCGCCTTGCCCCAGGCCGGCCACGTCCTGACCCAGCAACCGAATGTGGCCACGCTCGGGCACGGTCACGCCGCCAAGCAACCCCAGCAACGTGGTTTTGCCACTGCCGCTGGGGCCTTTGAGAAACACGGCCTCACCGGCATCCAATTGGAATGCCGGCACATCCAGCAGCGGCGCCTGGCCAGGCCAGGCGAACACCAGGTCTTGCAGTTGTATCAGCGGCTGGCCCATTCAGAACGTAACCACGGCCTTGGCCGGTGTGGTTTCCAGCCCTTTCTGGCCGTTGGGGCCTATCAGTTGCACGTTGATTTTCTGGGTGGCCGGGAACGCCTTGAACAGCGGTGCCAGGTCTACTTGTGCGAGCTTGCCCGGGTTGCTGCAGGTGAGCTGGTAATGGGCCCCGATATCACTGTGCTGGTGGCTATCTTCATGGGCGTCACCGTCGTTGTCAGCCTTGGCGGCATCGCCGAACAAGGGGCTTTCCAGCGCTTGCTGGTCTTCCTTGCAGCCGGCGGCGGCAGCAAGGCCGAACAGCGTGAGGGGTTGTTCGAGCTGTTTGCGCACCGCCGCTACCTTGGCCTTGTCGGCATCGGTGCTGGCGGCGTGCTCGAAGCCCACCAGGTTCATCGCCGGGCTGTCCAGTTCCAGCTCCAGGCTGTTGCCATCGAGTACGGCGTTGAGCTTGGCCACCCCGTGTTCATGGGCGCCGAGTGTGCCATGGGCATGGTCGTGATCATGGTCATCGTCATCATGGGCGTAGGCCACGGCCAGTGGCAGCAAGGCGAAGGGCAGGGCGAGCAGCAGACGACGCATGGAATGCTCCAGAACAGGTTATGGATGTTGCGGTTATGTTATAACGAATTCTCCCGCGACTACCAGCCTGCGTGGCGCAGGTTTCATGTTGCGGTAGCATGCATCGCATCAACCCGCTTCAAGGAATGCACCGTGAGAATACGTGGACAGATTGGCCAATGGCCTGTGGACCTGACAATCGAACTGGCCCCTGAAGAGTGGGCCCAGCTCGGCCGGCAGGCTGAGCTGCCGGTTGCCCCGCAGCCTGTCCAGCCCCCAGCCGCAGCGGCGCCCCGCCAGGACGACGGCCAGTGGGCTGCAGCCCGCGACGTGTTGCGCGTGGCGGGGCAAATGAGCGGGCCGGAATTGCTCGACCGCCTGGAGGGCCTGGCCGGGAGCACTGCCGCAGGCAAGCGCCTGTTGGTGCGCTTGCGCCACTCCAGCGAGGTGAAGGTGGCAAGTGGCGAGGATGCGCCGGTGTATCACTGGGTAGGCTGAGAGGCCTTGGACACAGGGGCCGGCTGGCGGCCCCGGAAAGGCTAGAACATCGCCGCCGACAGCTTGCGCCGGTAAACCCCCACCAGCGGGTGATCACTGCCTAGCAACTCGAACACCTGCAGCAGGGCTTTTTGTGGCAGACCGTTTTCATAAGCGCGGTTACGCTGGAACAGCTTCAACAGGCCTTCCAGTGCCGCCTCGTACTGCTGGCGCGCCAGCTGCTGGATACTCAGCTGGTAGGCCGCCTCATCGTCTTCGGCGTTCTGCGCCAGCCGGCTTTTCAGGTCAGCCACTTCCGGCAGGCTCTCGGCCTGGCGCAGGAAGGTCAGTTGCGCCTTGGCACCGGCCAGTGCAGCTTTGTGTTCGTCACTTTTGACCGCATCCAGCACCACCTGGGCTTCACCCAGCTCACCGCGCTCGGCCAGGCAACGGGCGTAGAAGATCAGCGCTTCAGCGTTGCTGTTGTCCTCAGCCAGCAGTGCCTGCAACAGCGCCTCGGCTTCAGCGAAGCGGCTTTCGGCAAACAGCGCCTTGGCTTGTTCCAGCGGCGACGCAGCGGCCGGGGCGGGCAGTTGCACATGGGGCTCAAGCAGGGCGCGGATTGCCGATTCAGGCTGGGCACCGGCAAAACCGTCAACCGGCTGGCCGTCCTTGAACAGCACCACCGTGGGCAGGCTGCGAATACCGAACTGGGCCACGACCTGCTGTTCAACGTCGCAGTTGACCTTGGCCAGCAACAGCTCGCCTTGGTAGCCCTCGGCGATTTTTGCCAGCAGCGGCATCAGGGCCTTGCAGGGCGCGCACCACTCGGCCCAGAAATCCACCAGCACGGGCTTATGGAAGGAGTTCTCGATCACCAGCTGCTGGAAGTTGGCATCGGTGACGTCGAAAATGTAGGGCGTGTCTTGGGTCATCGCGACTCTCACAAACGGGTGTATGGCACCACTATAAGGGGTCGCGGCTGGCGTGGTACAGGCTGACCCGGCGGAATTCGTGCGGTTCGGCCAGGTCTGGCAGGGTCAGGGCGTCCAGTACCCCCAGTTGCCGGTACAGCGGGTGGCTGAAGTCGCGCACCCTGGAGTCTGCCACCAGCGCCTGGCGGCCGCGGCCGAGAAAGGCATCCAGCAGCGGCAGGTTGGCGCGGTCGTACAGCACGTCGGCTACGAGAATGAGGTCGAAGCGGTCGTCTTCGGCAAAAAAATCGCTGCTGTAACCCAGCGTCACGCCATTGAGCGCCGCATTCGCCTGGCATGCCTGCAAGGCCAGCGGGTCGAGGTCGCAGGCCACAACCTCCAGCGCCCCCGCCCGCGCGGCCGCGATACCGGCGATGCCGGAGCCTGCGCCAAAATCCAGCACTCGCTTGCCCGCTACCCATTGCGGGTGCTCTGCCAGAAAGTGCGCCATGGCCAGGCCGCTGGCCCAGCAGAAGCTCCAGTACGGCGGCTCTTCCAGGATGCGCCGGGTTTCATCACTGCTGAAGGCCCGGTCCATGTTCTGCTCGTCGATCAGCCACAGCCGCAGGTCGCAGCCGGGCAGGTCGCTGACGACCAGGCGGGCTTCACCGATCAGCGCGCCAAGCGCCTGCGTCAGGGCCAGCGGCGCCACTCAAGGCGCCTTTTCGAAGCGCAGCGGGCCGGTGGCCTGGGTTTGCGCCTGGGCGATGGCCACCGGCGGCAGGTGCAGGATCAACTGGCCGGAGCGGCTGGCGCGGCCGCGCAGCTCTACACGTGCGCCGGCCGGGAAGGCTTCGGGGTTGAAACGCAAGTGGTAGGGCAGCGCCTGGCCAGTACCGGTCAGGTTGCTGCTGGCCAGCAGCCGTTGCGGGCGGTTGCGCTCGTCGATCACCAGCAGGGCGAGTTCAACCTCGGCCCCGGCCGGCACCTCCAGCAAGGTACCGCTCAACTCGCGCTGGTAGGCGGGCAGCGGGCCCAGCACTTTGGCAGGCTTGGCTTTGGCAACCGGCGCAGGCGCAGGCGGGGTGTCGGTCTTCGGCCTGTCGCTGCCACACGCGGCGAGCAGGGCGGCGCAGCACAGCACAACGAGTGCTCGGTGGTGCATGGAGGAGTCCTTAGCGGGCAGATTTCCCTTGGATGTTAACCCCTTTGGCTTGTCTTGCCAGTGCAATGCGCTACCATGGCCCTCCCTTTTTTTGTTGCCTGCCACCATGCACTGTCCCTTTTGCGGTGCCAACGACACCAAGGTCATCGATTCTCGCCTCGTTGCCGAGGGCGAGCAGGTGCGCCGCCGCCGCGAGTGCGTGGCCTGCGGCGAGCGCTTCACCACCTTCGAAACCGCCGAACTGGTGCTGCCCCGGCTGATCAAGCAGGACGGTACACGTCAGCCCTTCGACGAAGACAAGCTACGCGCCGGCATGCAGCGGGCCCTGGAAAAACGCCCGGTGAGCGTCGAGCGCCTGGAAGCTGCGCTGGCGCACATCAAGAGCCGGCTGCGCGCCACCGGTGAGCGTGAAGTGAAATCCCTGGTGGTGGGCGAACTGGTCATGGGCGAGCTGCGCAAGCTCGATGAAGTGGCCTACATCCGTTTTGCCTCGGTTTACCGCCGCTTCCAGGACCTGGACGAGTTCCGTGAAGAAATCGACCGCCTGGCCCGCGAGCCAGCCAAAGAGTGAACATGCAAAGCCCCTCTGCCGCCCTTGATGCCCACTACATGGCCCGCGCGCTCGAACTGGCGCGCAAGGGCCTGTACAGCACCCACCCCAACCCCCGCGTGGGTTGCGTCATCGTGCGCGATGGCCAGGTGGTGGGCGAGGGCTGGCACGTTCGCGCCGGCGAGCCCCATGCCGAGGTGCACGCGCTGCGCCAGGCCGGGGAGCAGGCCCGGGGCGCCTGTGCCTACGTGACCCTCGAACCCTGCAGCCACCATGGGCGTACCCCGCCGTGCGCCGAAGCCCTGGTCAAGGCCGGCGTGGCGCGGGTGGTCGCAGCCATGCAGGACCCGAACCCGCAAGTGGCAGGGCGTGGCTTGCAGCGCCTGGCCGACGCCGGCATTGAAGTGGCCAGCGGTGTGCTTGAAGCCGAAGCGCGGGCGCTCAACCCGGGCTTTCTCAAGCGCATGGAGCACGGCATGCCGTTCGTTCGCGCCAAGCTGGCCATGAGCCTGGACGGGCGCACCGCCATGGCCAGCGGCGAGAGCCAGTGGATCACCGGCCCGGCTGCCCGCTCGGCCGTGCAGCGCCTGCGCGCCCGCTCCAGCGCGGTGCTGACCAGCGCGGCCAGCGTGCTGGCCGACAATGCGCGCATGACCGTGCGCGGTGATGAACTGGGCCTGGATGCCGACACCACTCAACTTGCCCTCAGCCGCCCCCCCTTGCGCGTGCTGGTCGATGGCCGCCTGCGCTTGCCGCTGGACGCGCCTTTTTTCCAGGCCGGCCCGGCCCTGGTGGTGACCGCTGTCGCGGATGACCCGCGCTATGCCGCAGCAGGCCATGAACTGCTCAGCCTGCCCGGCGACAATGCCCAGGTCGACCTGCCGGCGCTGCTGCACGCCCTGGCGGCCCGGGGCGTCAACGAAATCCTGCTGGAAGCCGGCGCTGGGCTGGTGGGGGCGTTTGCCCGGCACGGCCTGGTCGATGAGTACCAGCTGTTCGTCGCTGGCACCTTCCTCGGCTCCCTCGCCAGGCCGCTGCTGGAGTGGCCACTGAGCAGGATGAGCGAGGCGCCGCGGCTGAAAATCACCGACATGCGTGCAGTAGGCGATGACTGGCGCGTCACAGCCGTCCCGCTGCCGCCGCCCGGCGTATAATGCCCGGCTTGCCCCGCGCAAAGCGTTTTTGAGGAAGACCCATGTTCACCGGCATCATCGAATCCATCGGCACCATACGCAGCCTCACCCCCAAGGGGGGCGACGTGCGTGTATACGTCGAAACCGGCAAGCTCGACCTGGCAGACGTCAAGCTGGGGGACAGCATTGCCGTCAATGGTGTGTGCCTGACGGCGGTCGAGCTGCCCGGCAACGGCTTCTGGGCCGACGTCAGCGTCGAAACCCTCAAGCGCACGGCCTTCATCGACCTGAAGAGTGGCAGCAAGGTCAATCTTGAAAAGGCCCTCACCCCTACCACCCGCCTGGGTGGGCACCTGGTCAGTGGCCACGTCGACGGGGTGGGCGAAATCATCTCGCGCAGCGATAACGCCCGCGCCATCCAGTTCCGTGTGCGCGCACCCAGGGAGTTGGCCAAGTACATCGCCCACAAGGGTTCGATCACCGTCGATGGCACCAGCCTCACGGTCAACGAGGTCGATGGCGCCGAATTCGAGCTGACCATCGTCCCGCACACCCTGTCCGAAACCATCATGGCCGACTACCGCGCAGGGCGTCGGGTAAACCTTGAGGTCGACCTGCTGGCCCGTTACCTGGAGCGTCTGCTGCTGGGCGACAAGGCTGCCGAACCGAGCAAGGGCAGTGGCATAACCGAAAGCTTCCTGGCCGCCAACGGCTTCTTGAAATCCTGATTGAGAAGGGGGTGCCAGTGGCGCTCAACAGCATCGAAGAACTGGTCGAAGACATCCGCCAGGGCAAAATGGTCATCCTCATGGACGACGAAGACCGCGAGAACGAAGGCGACATCATCATGGCAGCCGAATGCTGCCTGCCCGAGCACATCAACTTCATGGCCAAGCACGCCCGCGGCCTGATCTGCATGCCGATGACCCGCGAGCGCTGCGAAACCCTGAAGCTGCCCCTGATGGCCCCGCGCAACGGCTCGGGCTTCGGCACCAAGTTCACGGTGTCCATCGAAGCGGCCGAGGGTGTTACCACCGGTATCTCCGCGGCCGACCGTGCACGTACCGTGCAAGCGGCAGCTGCCAAGGACGCCAAGGCCGAAGACATCGTCAGCCCCGGGCACATCTTCCCGCTGATGGCCCAGCCGGGCGGCACCCTGGCCCGCGCCGGCCACACCGAAGCGGCTTGCGACCTGGCGCGCATGGCCGGTTTCGAGCCCAGCGGCGTGATCTGCGAAGTGATGAACGACGACGGCACCATGTCGCGTCGCGCCGAACTGGAAGTGTTCGCTGCCGAGCACGGCCTGAAAATCGGTACCATCGCCGACCTGATCCACTACCGCATGATCCACGAGCGCACCGTGCAGCGGGTGTCCGAACAGCCCGTGGAAAGCGAGCTGGGTGAATTCAACCTGGTCACCTACCGCGACGCGGTGGAAGGCGACGTGCACATGGCCCTGACCCTGGGCAGTATCTGCGCCGAAGAGCCGACCCTGGTGCGCGTGCACAACATGGACCCGTTGCGCGACCTGCTGCTGGTTAAGCAACCGGGCCGCTGGAGCCTGCGCGCTGCCATGGCCGCCGTGGCCGAGGCCGGCAGCGGCGTGGTGTTGCTGCTGGGCCACCCGCTGGACGGCGATGTGCTGCTGGCGCATATCCGCGAAAGCGCGGGCGATGCCCCGGTCAAGGCGCCCACCACCTACAGCACCGTCGGCGCCGGCTCGCAGATCCTGCGGGACCTGGGCGTGCGCAAGATGCGCCTGATGAGTTCGCCGATGAAGTTCAACGCGATATCCGGATTCGACCTGGAAGTTGTAGAATACGTGCCCTCCGAGTGACTTGAGGCGGCATTGATGCCCTGCAGCTCGAGTCCATACCCCTGTCGAGGCCGCCAGCAAGCGGCCTCGCGTTTGAAGATGAGAATATCGGAATGAACCTGAAGACCATCGAAGGTACCTTCATCGCCCCCAAAGGTCGCTATGCTTTGGTGGTTGGCCGCTTCAACAGCTTCGTCGTCGAAAGCCTGGTGAGCGGTGCCGTTGACGCCCTGGTACGCCACGGTGTCAGCGAAAGCGACATCACCATCATCCGTGCTCCGGGTGCTTTCGAGATCCCGCTGGTGGCACAGAAGGTCGCCCAGCAAGGTGCCTATGACGCGATCATCGCCCTGGGTGCAGTGATCCGTGGTGGTACCCCGCACTTTGAATATGTAGCGGGCGAATGCACCAAGGGCCTGGCCCAGGTGTCCATGGAGTTCGGCGTACCGGTGGCATTCGGCGTACTGACCGTCGATTCCATCGAGCAGGCCATCGAGCGCTCCGGCACCAAGGCCGGCAACAAAGGTGCCGAAGCCGCCCTGTCCGCTCTGGAAATGGTCAGCCTGCTGGCGCAGTTGGAGGCCAAGTGATTAGCGACGAAAGCGATCGTTTCAACCCGCGCGATCCAAAACCTGCGGATGCCGGCAAGCCGTCGAAGAGCGCCAAGCGTCGTGAAGCGCGCAAGCTTGCGACCCAGGCGCTGTACCAGTGGCACATGGCAAAGCATTCGCTGAACGAGATCGAGGCGCAGTTCCGGGTCGATAACGATTTCACCGATGTCGACGGCGCCTATTTCCGCGAGATCCTGCATGGGGTCCCGGCAAGCAAGGACGAGATCGACAACGCGCTGGTGCCGTGCATGGCCATTGCACTGGATGAACTGGACCCGGTTGAGCTGGCCGTGTTGCGCCTGTCCACCTGGGAGCTGATCAAGCGCGTCGACGTACCGTACCGCGTGGTGATCAACGAAGGTGTGGAACTGGCGAAAGTGTTCGGGGCCACCGACGGCCACAAGTTCGTCAACGGCGTGCTGGACAAGCTGGCACCTGTGCTGCGTGAAGTTGAAGTCAAGGCTAACAAGCGCTGACCCCGGCGCTGGCTGCCATGGGTGAGTTCGAGCTGATCAACCACTACTTTGCCTCTGCGGCTTGCGCGCAAGGGGGTGAGGGCGTGGTGCTGGGGATCGGCGACGACTGCGCCCTGCTCAGCCTGCCACCCGGCGAGCAACTGGCCGTGTCCACCGACACGCTGGTGGCCGGGGTGCATTTTCCCGACGCCTGCGACCCTGGCCTGCTTGGCCAGCGCTCGCTGGCCGTGGCAGCCAGTGACCTGGCCGCCATGGGCGCCACCGCCATCGGCTTCACCCTGGCGCTGACACTGCCCGAGGTCGGCCCGGCCTGGCTGGCGGCTTACGCCAATGGCCTCAGCCGTATGGCCCACCGCTGCCGCATGAGCCTGGTGGGCGGCGACACCACCCGTGGCCCGTTGAGCATCACTATCACCGTTTTTGGCCGTGTGCCCGCCGGGCAAGCACTGCGCCGCAGTGGTGCGCGCCCTGGGGATGTGCTGTGTGTCGGCGGCCCGCTGGGCAACGCGGCTGGCGCACTGCCGCTGGTACTGGGCCAGCGCCAGGCGCCTGCCGAGCAGGCCGAGCCGCTGCTCAATCACTACTGGGCCCCCATGCCACAGCTCACCCTGGGGCAATGGCTGCGTGGCTCTGCCACGGCGGCGCTGGACATCTCCGACGGGCTGCTCGCCGATTGTGGGCACATCGCCAAGGCCTCGGGCGTGGCGCTGCAGGTGAACCTGGCCCAGGTGCCAGTGTCTCCTGCTTTGCAGGCATTTCTCGGGCATGACGCTGCGTTGCAGGCGGCGCTCACCGGGGGTGACGACTACGTGCTGGCCTTCACACTGCCGCCCGAGGCCCTGGCGCCGCTGGCCAGCCTGGGCTTTATCGAAGTGCATGTGATTGGCCGCGTACTGGAAGGGCAGGGCGTTACCTTGCTCGACCGCGACGGCCAGGACATCACCCCCGTGCAGCGGGGCTACCAACATTTTAGGGAGACACCGTGACCGACCACCCCAATCAGGTGCCTGCGGAGTTCGTTCCGCCTTCGGTCTGGCGCAACCCGTGGCACTTCATCGCCTTTGGTTTTGGTTCGGGCACTTTGCCCAAGGCCCCGGGTACCTGGGGCTCGCTGGTAGCAATACCGTTCATCCCGCTGTGGCAGATGCTGCCAGACTGGGGTTACTGGTTGCTGCTGGGTGTGAGCATGCTGTTCGGCATCTGGCTGTGCGGCAAAGTGGCCACCGACTTGCGTGTGCACGATCACGAAGGCATCGTCTGGGACGAGATCGTCGGCATGTGGATCACCCTCTGGCTGGTGCCGGACGGGTGGCAATGGTTGCTGGCGGGCTTCCTGATGTTCCGTTTCTTCGACATCCTCAAGCCCTGGCCCATTCGCTGGATCGATCGCCACGTACACGGCGGTGTGGGCATCATGCTGGACGATATCCTGGCAGGCGTGTTCGCCTGGCTGGGCATGCAGGTGCTGGTTTGGGCGGTTGCCTGACACAGGGAGCGTAGGGATGGCCGTGAGGGCTGTATTGCTGGCAATGCTGCTGAGTATTTGCCCTTGGGTGGCAGCAGGTGAACGCCTGCCCCAGCAAGTGCGCCTGGCCAGCGAAGAATGGCTGGACTATACGAATGCTGATGGCAGCGGGCTCGCCTGGGACCTGATGCGCAAGGTATTCGAGCCGGCCGGCGTCAAGGTGGTGGTGCAGAGCGCCCCCTATAGCCGGGCCATCGGCCTGGTCAAACGCGGCGAGGCCGATGCCTGGGTGGGTTCGTACAAGGAAGAGGACGAAGACAACCTCTACCCGCGCTGGCACTACGACATGGACCATATCTACGCCTTGGGGCTGGCCAGCAAGCCAGCCCCCACCTTGGCGAACATCGGTGACTTTCGCCTGGCATGGGTGCGCGGCTACGACTTTGGCAAATACCTGCCGCGGGTTCGTGATTTTCGTGAAATCCAGCGCCGTGAAGGCATCTTGCCGATGCTTGAGCACGACCGGGTGGACTTCTACATAGACGCGCTTACCGAAGTCGACTATGTGTTGGGGCAAAGTTCGCGGCCCGAGCATTTTCGCCGTACCCACGTGGCCGAACTACCGCTGTACCTGGCCTTTGCCCGTCACGACCAGGGCAGGGCTTTGCGCGACCTGTTCGACAAGCGCATGGGCGAACTGGTACGCAGCGGTGAGCTGAAGGCCATTTTCGAGCACTGGAAGCAGCCGTACCCGTTCGGGGCAGGCAGCGCCCCTCAGTGATCGCCTGCAAGCAGCGGTGTATCGAATTTTTCGATATCAACCGCCCGTATTCAGCCAGCGCACAGTCGCCGACCTGCTGATACAATCGGCCCACGAGAAATCACCTACTTATGCCAGGAGCACAACGTGCCCGTCGTCTTTGTTGCCGCCTCTAAACTCCCGACCCCCTTTGCGACCTTCACCATGCATGGCTTTCTCGATGAAGCCACGGGCCGTGAGCACGTGGTGCTCAGCCTGGGTGACATCGCGGACGGGCAGCCGGTGTTGGGGCGTCTGCACTCCGAATGCCTGACCGGGGATGCCCTGTTCAGCCAGCGTTGTGACTGTGGGTCGCAGCTTGAAGCTGCCCTGCAGGCCATCGCCCGCGAGGGGCGCGGTGTGCTGCTGTACCTGCGTCAGGAAGGCCGTGGCATCGGCCTGCTGAACAAGATCCGCGCCTATGAACTGCAGGACGGCGGTGCCGATACCGTCGAAGCCAACGAGCGCCTGGGCTTTGCCGCCGACCAGCGCGATTACGGCATCTGCCTGCCGATGCTCGAGCACCTCGGGGTGAAGTCGCTGCGCCTGATGACCAACAACCCGCGCAAGGTCAAAGCCCTCACCGACATGAACATCATGGTTGCAGAGCGCGTGCCGCTGCACACCGGCCACAACCCGCACAACCGCTACTACCTGGCGACCAAGGCCGGCAAGCTGGGCCATATGCTGGGCAATGAACACCAGGGCGAGGTGCCCCAGGCGTGACCCGCGCCCAGGTCAAACGGCGCCTGGCGCTGGCCTGGTGGCAATACCTGGCGGTCGGCCTGGTGCCGTTGCCTGTCATGGCCTGGGCCTTCGGCGGGGGCGATGCGCTGATTCCGGTGCTGGCCATGCCGCTGTTCATCGCTGGCGCGGCCACCATGTTCCTCAGCCTGCCGCGCTTCGGTGCTTACAAACTGGCCCTTATCGCCACTTCCAAGGCATTGGGCACCCGCGCAGAGCCTGCTGCCTGGATCGAGCTGGCACGGGCCCGGCGTATGGCCATGTTGTACGCGTGCTTCCCGGCCTGGGTCGGGGCGCTGTCGGTACTGGTAGGCCTTGAGACGGTACCGCGCCTGCTGCTGGCGTTGTCGACGCTGGTGCTGTTGTACCTCTATCGCATCCCACGCCAGCTCGGCTGATGCGCCTGTTGCTCGGGTTGCTGGCGCTGCTGGCATCCACCGCCATGGCGGCGCCGCCGCTGCGGGTCGTCAGCCTGGCGCCCTCCATGACCGAAATCATGCTCGAACTGCACGCTGATGACTTGTTGGTAGGTGTGCTCGACGGTGGCGAGCGGCCTGGCGCGCTGGCGGCGCTGCCCTCGGTTGGGCGCCAGGGCCAGTTGAACATAGAGCGCCTGGTCGGCTTGCAGCCAGACTTGCTGCTGCTGTGGCCGGGCAGTATTGGCCCCGCCCAGCGCGATCAGCTAAAGCGCCTGGGCATTGAAACCTTCAGTGCCGAACCTCGCACTGTCGACCAACTGATCGGGCAGATCGAGGCCATTGGCCAACAGGTGGGGCGTGGCGAGGAGGGCCGCCGGTACGCACAGGCACTGCGTCAACGGCTGCAGCAACTGCGTCAGCAATACCAGCGGCGTGAGCCGTTGCAGGTGTTCTACCAGGTATGGGACCGACCGTTGTATACCCTCGGTGGCCGCCAGGTGGTCAGCGACGCCCTGGCCGTGTGTGGGGCACGCAATGTGTTCGCCGACCTGAGCCTGCCGGCACCGCAGGTCAGCGTTGAGGCGGTGCTGGCGCGCAACCCCCAGGTGGTTGTGGCCGGAGACCAAGCCCAGTTGGCCGGCTGGAAGCGCTGGCCGCAGCTGCGTGCGGTAGCCGATCAGCGCCTGCTGGTCGTGCCCGACAAAGGGCTGGAGCGGCCCAGCGGGCAAATGATAGAGGCCACAGCCCGCCTGTGTGCACTGCTGGCGGCTAAAGCGCCGGCGTCCAGGTAACGCTGAACAGCAGGGTGCGGCCTTCCTCGCGGTAAGTCGGGTTGGTCCCTTCATAACTGTAGCGTGCCCGGCCGTACGAGCGGCCCAGCAGGTTGTCCACCTTGGCCTCCAGCTTCAGCGCATCCGTGGCCGCCCAGCTGCCGCGTAACCCCAGCAGCCCATAACCGCCGATGCGGTTACGGTTGCCCTCGTCGTCATAACTGCTGCTCACGGCCTGCCAGCTCGCCCCGACGTTGAAACGCCCCAGTTCCCTGTCCACATCCAGGCTCAAGGTACGGCGAGCGCGGCGGGCGAGGGTGTGGCCACTGTCGCGGTCACGTGGGTCGATCAGCGCCAAACCCAGCTGGCTATGCCAGGCGCCCCACTGCTGGGCCAAGGCCATTTCCAGGCCATTGATGCGTGCCGAGGCGACGTTGCGCGGTATCGAGCCCTCACCGAACACGATCGCATCGCGCAGGTCGGTGCGGTACAGCGAGGTTTCCAGCCGGCTGTCGGTCGTCAGCTGGCTGCGCCACTGCAGCTCGTAGCTGCGTGAGTGCTCAGGCTTGAGGCCAGGGTTGCTGTACTGCGGGTAGTACAGGTCGTTGAAGGTTGGGGCGCGGAAGCCCTCGCTGTACGACAGCAGCACATCGTTGCGCTCATCAAGCGGCAGGGTCAGGCTGCCGCTCCAGGTGGTCTGGCCGCCAAACTGCTGGTTGCGGTCGTGGCGGACGCCCAGTTCCGTGGCAAAACCTTCCCCCGTATACCTGTGCTGGATGAACACGGCGCGGTTCCAGCGGCTGTCCTGGGTGAAGTCGGTGCTGGCATGCACCCGGTCTTCGTACCAGTCTGCACCGGCCAGCAGGCTGTTGCGCTCGTCCAGCACCAGGTCATTCTGCCAGGTGACCTGGTCCCGGTAGGTATTGAAAACAGAGCGTTCGCTGCTGAGCTTGTCACGCTTGTCGTCGCGGTTTTCGCTGTGGGCCAGCTCCAGCCTGGAATGCCAGCCGTCGCTGAACTGGGCGTCCACATAGCTACCCAGGCTGCTCACGCTAAAGTCGGTGTAGGGTTGCTGGCCACTGACCTCGAAGGTGTCCATGTCGAAGCGGCCATAGGGGTTGTCGTATTCGCTGCGGCCCTGGCTGTTCAGCAGGTTCAAGCCGGCCTCGAAGCGTTCGCCAAAGGTGTGGCTCAGGCTGAGGTTGAGCGCTTTGTTGCGGTAGGCATCGTGGTCGCTGTCGCTGGCAAACGATGGGCCGGTCGCATCGATACCGGCGGTTTCATCCAGGCTGGCGCCAAGGTTGAAGCGTGTGGCTCCGTCGCCACCAGCCAGGCCAAGGCTGCGCTGGAACGTCTGGTGGCTGCCGGCTGCCACACGCAGGCGTGGCTGCAAACCGGCACCGTTGCTGCGCCGAGTGAAGATCTGGATAACCCCGCCAATGGCATCGCTGCCGTAAATCGCCGAACGAGAACCGCGCAGTACCTCGACCCGCTCGATCTGGTCCACATTCAGAAACTGCAGGCCGCTGTCACCGGAGGTAGCGTTGGCGATACGCACGCCATCGACCAGCACCAGGCTTTGTGCTGTCTTGGTGCCGCGGATAAAAATACCAGGCAGGCTGCCACGACCACCGGTGGGTGCCACTTGCACGCCAGGTACGCGGGTGAGCAGGTCGGTGACGCTGGTGGGTTGCAGGCGGTCGATATCGGTGCGGGTGAACACGGTATTGGCCGCGCTGGTGGCAGTGCGCGATTCCACCTGGCGGCTGGCGCTGATCAGCACATCGGGCAGCTTGAGGGGGGCATCACGCTCAGCCGCCAGTAGTGGCACCGGCAGGCACAGCAGGGTCGCGGTGAGGGTTGGGAGTTTCATTGGCTTTACCCTGGCAACCGCCGGCTTGCCGGCGATCGGGCCGCAAAGCGGCCCAGTAAATCAAAGGCCGAGCTTGCCCATGCGGGCTCTCACCGAAGCCTCTATCCCCGCCGCATCAAGCCCGCACTCGGCCAGCATCTGCGCAGGCTTGGCGTGCTCCACATACAGGTCTGGCAAGCCCAGGTGCAACAACGGCTTGGTCACCGCCTGGCTGGCGAGGAACTCACCCACCGCAGCCCCCGCGCCGCCCATAATGGCGTTTTCTTCGAGGGTCACCAGCAGTTCATGGCTATCGGCCAACTGCAGCACCAACGCTTCATCCAGCGGCTTCACGAAGCGCATGTCGACCACGGTAGCGTCGAGCTGCTCGGCCACCTGCAGCGCTGGCGCGAGTTGCACGCCGAACACCAGCAGGGCCACTTTGCTCCCTTGGCGGCGCACCACGCCCTTGCCGATTTCAAGCGGCTCCAGGTCGTCGCTGATCGGCGCGTTCGGGCCGGTGCCACGTGGGTAGCGCACAGCCGCCGGGCCGTTGTAGAGGTGGCCGGTGCTGAGCATCTTGCGCAACTCGTTTTCGTCGCTGGGGGTCATCACCAGCATGCCCGGGATACAGCGCAGGTACGACAAATCGTAGCTGCCGGCGTGGGTCGGCCCGTCTTCGCCCACCAGGCCAGCACGGTCGATGGCAAACAGCACGTCCAAGTTCTGCACGGCCACATCATGGATCAACTGGTCGTAGGCACGCTGCAGGAAGGTGGAGTAGATCGCCACCACCGGCTTGCTGCCCTCGCAGGCCATGCCGGCCGCCAGGGTAACCGCGTGCTGTTCGGCGATGGCCACGTCGAAATAGCGCTCGGGGTAGCGTTCGCTGAAGGCCACCAGGTCGGAGCCTTCCTTCATGGCCGGGGTGATACCCACAAGGCGGTTGTCGGCAGCCGCCATGTCGCACAGCCACTGGCCAAACACGGCAGAATACTTGGGGCCGCTGGCCTGCTTGGGCGCAGCGGGTTTGTCCGCTGGCTCAAGCTTGGTAATGGCGTGGTAGCCGATGGGGTCGATTTCAGCCGGGGCGAAACCCTTGCCCTTCTTTGTCACCACATGCAGGAACTGCGGGCCCTTCAGGTCCCGCATGTTGCGCAAGGTGGCGATCATGGTGGGCAGGTCGTGGCCGTCGATGGGGCCGATGTAGTTCCAGCCGAGCTCTTCGAAGAGGGTGCCGGGCACCAGCATGCCTTTGGCATATTCTTCGGTGCGGCGGGCGATTTCCCAGGCACCCGGCAGGCGCGACAGCACCTTCTTGCTGCCCTCGCGCATGCTCGCGTAGGTACGGCTGGAGAGGATCTTGGCCAGGTAGTTGGACAGCCCGCCGACGTTGCGCGAGATCGACATGTCGTTGTCGTTGAGGATCACCAGCATGTCGGCGTTGACTTCCTGGGCGTGGTTCAACGCTTCGAAGGCCATGCCTGCGGTGAGCGCACCATCGCCGATCACGGCAATCGACTTGCGCCCACTGTTTTGCAGGCGTGCAGCAATGGCCATGCCCAGCGCGGCACTGATGGACGTACTGGAATGGCCGACGCCAAAGGTGTCGTACTCGCTTTCGCTGCGGCGCGGGAAGGCGGCCACGCCGTCCTTCTGGCGCAGGCTGAGCATGCGGTTGCGGCGCCCGGTGAGGATCTTGTGCGGGTACGCCTGGTGGCCCACGTCCCATACCAGCCGGTCGTCCGGGGTATCGAAAACGTAGTGCAGGGCGATGGTCAGCTCGATCACGCCCAGGCCGGCACCGAAGTGCCCACCGGTCTGGCCCACGGTGTACAGCAGCTCCTGGCGCAGCTCGTCGGCCAGGCTCTCCAGGTCGGCTTCGGCCAGGCGGCGCAGGCCGTCAGGCGTGTCAGCGCGGTCGAGCAGCGGCGTGACCGGGCGTTCGCGGGGGATCTCTTGAAACGTCGTGGGCATCAGGCGAGTCGTTATAGGTGTTAAGACGCGGCAGTTTACCCCATTGGAGGAAAAGCTGCCCATTCACACGGGTGTCGCAGGGGCCGCAGGGTCAGTTGCGGCGTTCGACGATATAGCGCGCCAGCTCACGCAGCGGCTGGGCTTTTTCATCGAACCCTTCCAGTGCGACCAGCGCCTGGTCGCGCAGTTCGATCGCATAGGCCTTGGCGGCCTCCAGGCCCAGCAGCGAGGGGTAGGTGGGCTTGTCACGGGCAATGTCTGCGCCCTGGCGTTTGCCCAGGGTGGCGGTATCGCTCTCGACATCGAGAATATCGTCCTGCACCTGGAACGCCAGGCCCACGGCCTGTGCGTACGCCTGCAAGGCATCCAGCTGAGGTTGCTCGGCGCGGCCGCTGGCCAGGCCGCCCAGGCGCACACTGGCTTCGATCAGCGCACCGGTCTTGTGGCGGTGCATGAATTCCAGCGCCCGCTGGTCCAGCCTGATGCCCACCGAACCGAGGTCGATGGCTTGCCCGCCCACCATGCCGGCTGGGCCCGCCGCCTTGGCCAGGGCTTGCACCATGGCCAGGCGGATGCTGTCGGCCTGGGGGCTCAGGCGTGGGTCCAGCAGGGCATTGAATGCCAGGCTCTGCAGGCCGTCACCGGCAAGAATGGCACAGGCTTCGTCGAAGGCTTTGTGGGTGGTCGGCTGGCCGCGTCGCAGGTCGTCGTCGTCCATGGCCGGCAGGTCGTCATGCACCAGTGAGTAGGCATGGATCAGCTCGACCGCACAGGCGGCGCCGTTGGCTTGCTCTGCCGGTGCACCCAGTGCCTCGCAGGCGGCGTAGGCCAGCAGCGGGCGCACCCGCTTGCCGCCGTTCATCACGCTGTAGCGCATGGCAGCATAGAGCCGTTGCAGCGGTTCGCTGGGGGCGACGAACAGCGGTTCGAGGGCGCTGTCGACACGCGCCTGGCAGGTGGCCTGGTAGGCGCCGATCATGCCTCGGGCTCCACATCGAAGGGCTGGGCGGCCAGCTCGCCGTCGCGCTCCAGCAGAATCTGCACCTTTTGCTCGGCCTGGGCCAGGGCGCCCTGGCAATCACGGGTCAGGGCGATGCCCTGCTCGAAGGCGGCCAGTGAGTCTTCCAGCGACAACTCGCCGTTCTCCAGGCGCTCGACCAGTGCTTGCAGCTCGGCAAGGGATTGCTCGAAATCGAGGGAAGCTTTTTTACGGGCCATGGCGGCTGTCTCGGTGGCATTCTGAACGCCGCGACACTAGCAGAGCGGGCCGGGGGGAGCAAACTTGAGCGGCGAGGCCCCGCCTGCCCGTGCAGCTTGCAGGCAGGAGAAGCCGGCCAGGGTATGGCGTGTCAGGCGGTTTCGGCTACCCGCTGCAGCTGTGCTTCGCGGTAGCGCGCCAGCTCGTCGATGGTCAGCATCCGCAGCCCGTACTGGCGCGCATACACGGCCACGTCTTCACCCCGTGCCATGCTGCCATCGGGGTTCATCAGCTCGCACAGCACGGCAGCGGGGCGCAGGCCTGCCAGGCGCGCCAGGTCCACCGAGCCTTCGGTATGGCCACGGCGTACCAGCACCCCACCATTGCGTGCGCGCAGCGGGAACACATGCCCTGGGCTGACGATATGGCGCTGCGCTGCGGTGGAGGCCAGTGCAGCGGCAATGGTGGTGAGGCGGTCCTGGGCGCTCACGCCAGTGGTGATGCCTTCTGCGGCTTCAATGGTTACCGTGAACCCGGTGCCGTGCCGGGCCTGGTTGTTCTGCACCATGGGCGGCAGCTGCAGGTCATCGACGGTGGTTTCATCCAGGCACAGGCAGACGATGCCGCTGCAATCGCGAATCATCATGGCCATGGTCTGCAACGAAATGTTCTCGGCGGCGGCGATGATGTCCGCTTCGTCCTCGCGGTCGTCATCATCGAGCAACAGCACAGGGCGGCCAGCCTGGAAGGCGGCGATGGCAGCACTGACGTTGGGGAAGTGCAAAGGGTGCAACGTAGACATGAAACGCTCCTCGTGAAGGGTCGATGAACGTCTCGGGGCGAACACAATGCGCGCGCAGGGGCGCCCGTTGATGGCCCCTGCCTGACGCCTTCTTTCATCCGGACTATGACCGTCGGCCCTGGGTTCTCACCAGGTCTGCTGACCCCCGGCATGGCCGGGGCGCTCGCGGGCTCATCTTTCGATTTACCGCCGGTGGGGACTTTCACCCCGCCCTGAAGACCGGCCCAGCATACCGTACCGGCCTACGGCTTTGGCAAGCCTGAATGGCGAGGGCCTGGGCTACCGGGGCAGTGGGCGGTTGCCTTGCATGCCGCCCATGCCCTGGATCACCCAGCCCAGCGAGGCGGGCAGCATGGGCCCATGCCCGAGCCCCTGGAAGCGCTCGAACTGCACCTGCAGGCCTGCAACGTTGCCAAGGTACTGCAGCAATTCGCGGCTGCGTTGCTCCGCGTCATCACCCACGGGGCCTTGCGGGCTGCCAGGCTCGTCCGTACCGCGCATCAGCACCACATGTGGCCGGGCAGTGCCCAGGCGCTGTTGCACACCTTGGGCTTCATCGATGATGGCCCCGTCGTGCCACCACAATGAGGGGCTGGCGGCCGCGTAGAGGCTGAATTCCCCTGGCCGGGTGAACAGCGCGTGGAGCACGGCAAGGCCTCCGTAGGAGTGCCCCCACAGCGTCTGGCGCTGTGTGTCGATGGGCGCAACCTGCGCCACCATCGGCCGCATGCGGGTGCGCAGCAGGTCGAAAAACGCCTCTACGCCGCCGCTGGGTTGCCCGGTGAGCGGGTCTCGCTGGTCAGCCTGCCCGGCCAGCGCCGGGGTGTAGTCGTAGGTGCGGCTTGCCCGGTCGATGCGGTGGTCAGTCTGGTACCCCACCGCCACCAGCAGCGGTGCCTGGCCCTCGGCGAGCTTGGCCAGCTGGGCTTCGTCCAGTGCGCTGAGGGCGGCGTTGCCATCGAGCATCCACAGAACCGGGTAACCGGCTGCCGGTGCAGGGCGGTTCGGCTTGCCGACCCACAAGCGGTAGTGGCGCTTACCGTCGGCCGAGTCCAGGTCGAGCTGGCTGAAGCGGTAAGCCAGCCCGGGGCGGTGCAACAACGTCGTGTCCATCACCTGGTCGTGTTGGGGCTGGGCCGTGGCGCCGCAGGCGACGAAGGCCAGTGCGAGCGTCAGTGCCAGGATCAACTTGCTCATCGGGCGTCTCGTCAGGGGGCAAGGGTTGAATCGCCAGATGATAGACAGCCCCGCCAGCGCGTAAAGCGCCTTAACTTTCTAAACCGTCAGGTGCCATGGGCAGTGTCAGGTGCAGGTGCAGCCCGGGGTTGCCATTGCTGGCCCACAGCCGGCCACCCTGCAATTCGATGGCGCGGCGGGCGATGGCAAGGCCCAGGCCGAACCCTGTGCCACTGCCCGGCAGGCGTTGGTAAGGCGTGAAGATGCGCTCCAGCTCATGCTCGGGAACGCCCGTGCCCTGGTCACGCAGGCACAGGTGCCAGCTTCCCCCTTCGCGCCAGCCGTCCAGGCTCACCCGGCCTGCGGGCGGGGAGTGGCGAATGGCATTGCGCATCAGGTTTTCCAGGGCCTGGGCCAGGCTGTCCAGATGGGCCTGGACAACACAGTCGCTACCGAGCGAGCAGGGCAGGCGCTCCCGGCCCCAGCCACTTTCGAAGCAGATATCCTGGCACAGCGCCTCCCACACCGAAGCCATCAGCACAGGCTCGGTGGCCAGGCTGGGCTGTTCGGTATCCATCCAGGCCAGGTCGAGGGTGTTTTCCAGCAGCTTCTGCATATCGGCGACTTCGTAATCCAGGCGCTCGCGTAGCTGCGCTGCTGGCAGGCCACTGTCATGGGCGATACGCAGGCGTGCCAGGGGCGTGCGCAGCTCGTGGGAGAGGGTGCGCAGCAGCAGGCGCTGTTGCTCCAGGCTGTGGCGCAGGCGGGTGGCCATGTGGTCGAACGCCTGCGCCAGCTCGCCCAGTTCGTCGTGGCGGCCGTGCAAATGCAAACCGGGGCTCTCCAGGTCGTTGGCGCGCAGGGCATCGGCGCGGTCACGCAGGCGGTTCAATGGCGCCACAAGGTGCCTGTACAGCGCCAGGCCCAGCAGCAGCGCCAGCAGTGCCGGGGCAATACCGTGTGTGACCACGTGGGTCCAGGGGGTCAGCCCGGTGGGTAGCAGGCGCTCGGGCAACTGCATCACCACCCGACCTTGCCCGGGGTGTTGCACGAAGGCGATGCTCACGTAGGGCAGTTCATCCTGAAGGCGTCGGCTCATGGGCCAGGCCAGCTTGCGCATGAAGGTGAGGTGGCCGGCCTCGTCGGCGGTCAGCGGCGTGGTGCCCAGGCTTTGCAGGTGCGGGCCTACCACTGCGACCCAGGTGCCCTCGGTTGCCTGCACGTGCTGGCGCCAGGCTTCGACTGCAGGCGCTCCACCGGCCGCCAGGGCCTGTTCGGCCTGTTGGCCATAGCGCGCCAGGTACAATTGGTCGGCCTCAGGCAGAAAGTAGCTGCCACGTTCAACACTCAGGCCCCACGTCCATATCAGCCAGGTCAGCAGCAGGCAGAAACTCACCTGCAGCAATGCCAGCTTCCATAGCAGCGGGTGACGGCGCATCACGCCTGCTCCTGGTCGACCAGCACGTAACCCTGGCCACGCACCGCCTGGATCTGCACGTGCTGCACGTCGATGTCGGCGAGTTTGCGCCGCAGGTTGCACACGTGCACGTCAAGGCCCCGGTCCAGGCGGGTATAGGCCCGGTGCAGCACGGTCTGGTACAAAAACGGTTTGCTCAGCGGCTCGCCGGCATGGGCCTGAAGGGTCACCAGCAAGCGGAATTCGGACGGCGTCAGGCCGGCCGGTTTGCCGCCGTTCAGGGCATCCTGGCGGTCCTGGTCCAACAGCAAGTTGCCAAGGGTTGCAAGGCGTGCGGGTTGGCGGGCAAACGCCGCCCGGCGCAGCAGCGCGTCCACCCGTGCATCCAGCTCTGCCAGGCTGAAAGGCTTGGGCAGGTAGTCATCGGCGCCCCGGGTAAAGCCGGTGATGCGGTCCTGCTCTGCGCCCAGCGCCGACATCAGCATCACCGGTACGGCCTGGCGATGGCGCAGGGCGTCGAGCAGGGTCAGGCCATCGATGCCTGGCAGCATGATGTCCAGCAACACCAAGTCGAACGGTGCCTGGGCGATGGCGCCAAGGGCCTGCTCGGCGCAGGCGCAGGCCTGCACGCGAAACCCGCGGTCGAGGAAGTGGCGGTCCAGGTCGTGGCGCAGGCAAGGGTCGTCTTCGACGAGCAGCAGGGAGGTGGGCACGGGCAGCCTTGAATGAGAATGTCTATCAGTTGTGGATCATCCCACTGTCGCCCCGGCAGGGGCAATGCCTGCGTGTGTTAAGAAGGTTAATCCTGCTGCACCCCTGATTTTGCTCCGGTATCGTTCGCAAAAAGCAACGTGTTTCGTTTGCGAACTATTTCTATTTGGGCGAAGGGTAGGTCATGAAGGGTTCAAACGGGGTGGGGCGTGTGCGTTGGGTAATGCTGGGGTTGATGGCGCCGTTTTCGTTGTCGGCACTGGCCGAAACGGTGGCGGTGCAGGCTTCGGCCGCAGACAGCACGCTTGATCTGCCGGCGCTGACCATCGAGGGCAACCGGCTCTACGACATGCTGCCATCGGAGCAGACTGGCGGTTACAGCGTGGACGCCGCCACGGTGGGGACCAAAACGCCGGCTGCGCTGAAAGACATCCCGCAATCGATCACCGTCTATACCCAGGATTACGTCAAGGATCGCCAGTTCGTGCACCTGGATGACCTGGCCAAGTACACCGCCGGCCTGCGCACGCTGACCAACGACAGCGGCCGCTCCTCCATCTATGCCCGTGGCTACGAATACAGCGAGTTCAACATCGATGGCCTGCCGGCGCCCATGGCCAGCATCTTCGGTACCGTGCCGTCGCTGGTGGCCTTCGACCGTGTGGAAATCATGCGTGGCCCGGCGGGGCTGTTCAGCAGCACCAGCGAACTGGGTGGCATCGTCAACATGGTGCGCAAGCGCCCTACGGCCGAGTTCCAGGGCCATGTGGAAGGCCGCTACGGCAGCTGGGACACCAACCATGAAGAAATCGACCTGAGCGGGCCGCTGGACGATGCTGGCCGCGTGCGTGGCCGCCTGATTGCCTCACGCGACGACACCAATGGCGAGGTCGACTACAACGCCAACACCAGCAACAGTTACTACGGTGCGCTGGATGTGGACCTGGACGATGCCACCACCCTGTCGTTCGGGCTGATCCATGAGGTGAAGAACATCACCCCGCACAACGGCTACCCGGCGACACTGGCCGGCCAGGTGCCAGACTTCAGCCACTCCCGCTTCCTGGGGGCGGACTGGAACAGCTTCGACGGCAAGACCACCGACCTGGTCGCAGAACTGACCCACCGTTTCGACAATGGTGGTTATGGCCGGATCGCCGCCCGCGGCTCGCACCGTGATACCGATTACCTGTATGCCTTCACCGCCACCAATGCGGCCAATGGTGCCAACTCCGAACGCGCCAGCGCCCGGGATTTCACCCAGGACACCTACGCGCTGGACGCCAGCTACAGCCAGCCGTTCGAAACTTTCGGCCAGGTCAGTGAGTTCGTGGTGGGCAGCGACTACAAGAACTACGACACCGAGTACCTCAACGGCACCACCAACCTGGGGGCCATCAACGTCAATACCTACACGCCCAAGCGCTTCGCCAAGCCGTCGCCCAACTACAGCACCGAGACGGGGATGCAGGAAGAAGAATACGGCCTGTACTCGAAGGTGACCTTCCGCCCGGTCGAGCGCCTGGCGCTGATCGCCGGTGGCCGCTTCAGCTGGTACCGCGGCGACTTCTACACCACCACGCTCAAGACCGGCGCCACCACCAACGACAGCAAGCAGGTAGATGGCCATTTCACGCCTTACGGTGGGCTGGTCTACGACCTCACCGAGAACCACGCCCTGTACGCGAGCTACTCGCAAGTGTTCAAGCCGCAGTCTGCCACTGATGGCAATGGCCGTGTATTGAAGCCGCGCGAGGGCGAGCAGTATGAGTTCGGCTTGAAAAGCAGCTACTTCGGTGGCGACCTGAATACACGGTTCTCAATATTCCGGCTGACAGATGAGAACCGCGCTACCACGGTGTACGACGCCGACGGCGTGGCCACCAATGACTCGGCGGCATCAGGCAAGACCCGGGTGAAGGGCGCCGAGGTGGAAGTTAGCGGCAAACTGACGCCGAACTGGGAATTGCTGGCCGGTTACACCTGGATGGAAACCGAAACGGTCAAGGGTGATGCCGAAACCACCTTCTTCATCATGCCGCGCAACCAGGCTTCGTTGTGGAGCAAGTACACCCTCAGCGAGGGCCCGCTGACAGGGCTGGCCATCGGCGGCGGCGTTTCGGCGATGAGCAACTTCCACTCGGAGAATGGCGGGGTTCGTATCGATGCACCGGGGTACGCTACCGTGGATGCCATGCTGTCGTACCCGGTGACCTCGAAGCTTACAGCCACGTTGAACGTGAACAACCTGTTCGACCGGGACTACCTGTCGCGGGTGGGGTCTACCTCGACGTTCAACTTCTACGGGCCGTCGCGCAGCATGATGGTGGGGGCGCGTTACGATTTCTGAGGGGGTGATGCGTTTTGAATCGACCTCACGCAGCCGAAAAAAACACAATAAAAAGCCGGCTTGTGGCCGGCTTCTCGGGGACGCTTCCGGCTAATTTATGGTAAGCCGCAATCGCCTTAACAGGGTGGCCAGCAAAGGCCTGAAAAAGAAGGCAGATGCCCGTGTGGGGTATCGCCGAGCCCTCTGGGCCGCGGTTTGCACCGGGCGGGGCTGATGTGCGGCGTAGCATACAAGGCCCCAGCCAGTATGCACAGCAAAAAATGGCACAGGGTGTGTCACCGCGGGCGTTGCTGGCGGAAGAACGCCCAGTGGAACACCCAGCCCAGAATCTCCAGCCCCTGGGCATGGCGTTGGGCGGGCGTGTAGCGCTCAACCGCATAGTTGTGCCGGTCGTGGCTGTGCAGGTACAGGGTGCCGTTCTGGCCAAGGCTGAGGTTGTGCACGCGCAAGGCCCCATTGAGCATCAAGGCATAGGTTTCGCCCTCGACAATCTGCGTCATGCCCATGTCGATTGCCAACGTCGCCTGCAGTGGAATCAGCGGCGCCATGTTGCCCGTGGGCATGGCCACGCACAGGGTGTTGTCGGGGTGTACCCCCAGCCCCTTCAAGGCATTGGCGGGCAGGCGCAGGTGGCGGCCGGCTACCGGGCACAGCAGGCCACTGCGCAACTCATGGAAGGGCACACTCACCACCCGGCCGCGCTGCACCGACAACGGGATGGGCACCTGCGCAGGCGCAGGCCGCGGCGCGCAATTGCGCAAAATCGCATTGGGGTGCTTGATGCCCTCGCCGCTGCGCAGCCAGCGGCGGTGCACGCAGAACAGGTCGGCAAGTTCGTCCAGGCGCGCCAGTGGCACGCCGCGGTTGAACCAGTTGTTGACATGCTGTGGGGTCACGCCGCACTGGGCAGCGAAGTCGGAGGCTGTAAGCCCGCATTCATGAAGCAGGGCCCTGAGGCGGTCACCGGATGTGTTCATGGCGCGAGTGTAGCGGCGAGGTGCCAGCAAGGATATGAACAGCAGGTTGACAGGGCTTGTAAGAAATACGGTGGTTTGTAGGGCTAAGACGTAAGACGTTGTAGGACCTGTTACCGGCCTCATTACACAGCGCGTGACGCGTTCAGCCGCCATAAAAAAACCCCGCCAAAGCGGGGTTTTTCATACAACGGTATCAGCCCTTGTAGGCAGCGACCGATTTGGTGATCGCAGCGCGGGCGGCGTCTGCGCCATCCCAGCCTTCGATCTTGACCCACTTGCCTTTCTCGAGATCTTTGTAGTTGGCAAAGAAGTGCTCGATCTGCTGGATCAGCAGGGCTGGCAGGTCGGTGTATTCTTTCACGTCCACGTACAGCTGCGACAGCTTGTCGTGTGGAACAGCGATAACCTTGGCGTCACCGCCGCCATCGTCGGTCATGTTCAGCACGCCTACCGGGCGGGCACGGATGACCGAGCCTGGGGCTACCGGGTAAGGGGTGACCACCAGCACGTCCAGCGGGTCGCCGTCGTCAGCCAGGGTGTTGGGGATGAAACCGTAGTTGGCCGGGTAGAACATCGGGGTAGCCATGAAACGGTCGACAAACAGGGTATCGCTGTCCTTGTCGATTTCGTATTTGATCGGCGCGTGGTTGGCCGGGATCTCGATGGCGACGTAGATGTCGTTCGGCAGGTCTTTGCCCGCCGGAATCTTGCTGTAGCTCATTGGGCAGTGCCCCCGTGTTTGACCAAAAAAGTGGCGGCGATTATAGGCATATTCTGCCTGCGCATGCCACGCCTGGCCTGATGCCGCGGGGCGTCAGGCGGGGTGCTCACGGTACGCGGGGTGCTCCGCCTGCAATTGTTTGAGCCGGGCCAGCGGGTTCTGGCGGTAGAACAGCGACAGCTGGTGGTAGACCTGTGGGTAGGCCTGGTACAGCAGGTCGGGCCCGCTGAAGAAGTACTCGCTGGCCACTGCAAAGAATTCCGCGGGGTTTTCTGCCGCATAGGGGTCGATGGCGGTTTCGGCGTCGGGGTTGGCGTCCAGCTGCCGGTTGAGGTCGTCGTAGGCGTGTTGCATGGCGCTGGCCCAGTGCTCGATCGACATGTCGCTGTGCAGGGGCGGCAGGCCATTGGCGTCGCCGTTGAGCATGTCCAGCTTGTGCGCCAGCTCGTGGATGACCAGGTTGTAGGCTTCCCAGCCACCGCTGGCCAGTACCCCGCTCCAGGCCAGGATGATCGGGCCCTGCTGCCAGGCCTCGCCGCTGTGCTCGCCGTCCCAGGCATGCTCGATGCCGCTGGCATCACGGTGGCGCTGGGGGCTCTTGAAATCGTCGGGGTAGAGGATGATTTCGTGAAAGCCCTGGTACCAGTGCAGCTCGCCCAGGTGCAGCAACGGCAACTGGGCCTGGGCTGCCAATATCAGGCGCTGCTGGTCGTCCAGCTCGACCCCCGGCAGGCATGTCAGGTGCTTGTCCAGCAGGAACAGAATGCAGGCTTCGCGCAGCCAGTGGTCTTCTTCGTCGCTGATACCGTCGAGCATTGGCAGGCGCTCGCGCACGGCCTGCCATTGCTGGGGCGTGATGGGGTAGCGCGCCAGGGTGCGCTTGCGCCGCCAGGCGCTGAATGACCACATGGACGCAACGCCTGGCGGTCAGTGTGCCTTGGCCGTGCGGCCCAGGCGGGTGCGCAGCAGGCCCAGGATCATGGGTACCAGTGACAACACGATGATGCCCACCACCATCAGCGACAAGTGCTGCTTGATGAACGGCACGTTACCGAAGAAGTAACCCAGGGTGACCAGCCCACCTACCCACAGCAAGGTCCCGGCAATGCTGAACCCCAGGAAGCGGGGGTAGTGCATGTGAGCGATGCCGGCAACAAACGGGGCAAAGGTACGCAGGATTGGCAGGAAGCGCGCCATGGTCACGGTCTTGCCGCCGTGGCGTTCGTAGAAATCGTGGGTGCGCTGCAGGTAGTCGCGGCGGAAGATCTTCGAGTTGGGGTTGCTGAACAGACGCTCCCCGGCCGTTCGCCCGATGACGTAGTTGGTACTGTCGCCGAGGATAGCGGCGATCATCAGCAACCCGGCAAGCAGTACCGGGTCCATACCGCCCCCCGCGGCCACGGCGCCGGCGATGAACAGCAGCGAGTCACCCGGCAGGAACGGCATGACCACCAGGCCGGTTTCGCAGAAAATCACGGCAAACAGAATGGCGTAGATCCAGGGGCCGTAATTGGTGACCAGCAGGTCGAGGTACGCATCGAGATGCAGGATAAGGTCCAGCGGGTTGAAATCCATGTACAGCACCTGTGTTCTTGGTCGAAGGCTCGGTTAGCTGGGAGAGGGGAAACATTTCTCACATGACAAGTAGGCCATTATACGGCGAAGTCAGGATCATGCCCGGGGAGTTTGTAGCGGCGGGTTACGACGGAAGTCGTCCTCGGCTGGCCTTGTCGCGGGCATACCCGCGATAAGGCAACCGCAGGTCATTCCTGGCTGATGGGCAGAATGTAGTTGCGGAACTCGGTGTCCTCGCGAAACCCGATGGACTCGTAGGTCTTGTGCGCCACCTGGTTGTCGATGCTGGTGGAAACCCGCATGCGCACGGCGTTGGTCTGGCGCGCCATCTTCTTCGCTTCGCGCATCAGGTGGTCAGCCACCAGCATGCGCCGGGAGTCTTCGGCCACATAGATGTCGTTGAGAATCCACACCCGCTTCAACGACAGTGACGAGAAGCTAGGGTACAGCTGGCAGAAGCCCAGCAGTTTGCTGTTATCGTCATCGGGCAATGCCAGGTAGATCACCGACTCTTCACGCGTCAGGCGCTTGCGCAGAAAGCTGCGAGAGCTGTCGGGGTAGGGCAGTTGGCCGTAGAACTCCCGGTATTTGACGAACATCGGGGTTAGCAGGTCGAGGTGATCCAGGGTTGCCTTGATGATGCGCATGTGCGGCCCTCAGCGTCCATGTGGAAAACAGTGCAACGCCAGCAGCGTCCAAGGCCATGCTGCCCAATGCCCGGGGCAAGTGCAATCTGCCCTACGTGACAGCTTGGTTAATCTTTGCCCAGCAGAAAGTTGCCCTTCTGGCTGGCCAGGTCGTCGCTTTCCAGGCTATGCACCTCGGCTTCGTCTTTAAGGTTCACGCCCGACAACTGGCGCCGGCAGGCTTCGCGCATCAGGTACAGCAGGCGGTGCGCTGCCATGCCGTAACTCAGCCCCTCCAGGCGTACGTTGGAGATGCAGTTGCGGTAGGCGTCGGTCAGGCCTACCCGGGGGGCGTAGGTAAAGTACAGCCCCAGGCTGTCGGGTGAACTGAGCCCTGGGCGCTCACCGATCAGCATGACCGTCATGCGCGCGCCCAGCAATTCGCCCACTTCGTCGGCCACCGCTACCCGGCCTTGTTGCACCAGCACGACCGGCGCGCAGGCCCAGCCGTCGGCGCTGGCCTGCTCCTCGAAGCGGGCCAGAAACGGCAGGGTATGGCGATGTACGGCCAGGGCCGACAAACCGTCGGCCACCACGATCGCCAGGTCGACCCCGCCGGGGTTTTGCTGGGCGTACTGGCGCAGGGTTGCCGCCGACTCGTCGTTCAGCCGCCGCCCCAGGTCGGGCCGCTGCAGGTACTGGTGGCGGTCGCTTGCCGCGCTGTGCAGCAGCAGGCTGTGGCGGCCACGCTCGCTCAGCTGGGCCGCCAGGCCGTCAGCATCGAATGGCAGGTGCACCGCATCGCGGGCCTGGGCATGGGCATACTGGAAATCCAGTTGCGCGCCGGTGGGCAGGCTGGTGCCGGCACGGCCCAGGGCAATACGCGCCGGGGTGAGGTTGCGCAGGGCCAGCCAGGGGTTGTCGGCAGTAGGTGTGTGTTTGTTCATGGTCATCCCTATGCGAGCTGCGCCAATGCCTGGCGGAACGCCGGCGGCAGGTTGTCACCGAAACGCACCCGGCCGTCGGCCTGGGTGAAGATGCCGGTGCGGGCCAGCCACGCTTCGAACTCCGGCCCGGGTTTCAGGCCCAGGGTCTGGCGCGCGTACAGGGCGTCATGGAACGAGGTGGTCTGGTAGTTGAGCATGATGTCGTCGGAGCCGGGGATGCCCATGATGAAGTTGATCCCGGCCACCCCCAGCAGCGTCAGCAGGGTGTCCATGTCGTCCTGGTCGGCTTCGGCATGGTTGGTGTAGCAGATGTCACAACCCATGGGCACGCCCAGCAACTTGCCGCAGAAGTGGTCTTCGAGGCCGGCACGGATGATCTGCTTGCCGTTGTACAGGTACTCCGGGCCGATGAAGCCGACCACGGTATTGACCAGAAACGGCTTGAAGTGGCGGGCGACGGCGTAGGCGCGGGTTTCACAGGTTTGCTGGTCGACACCATGGTGGGCATTGGCCGACAGGGCACTGCCCTGGCCGGTTTCGAAGTACATCAGGTTCTGGCCGAGGGTGCCGCGCTGCAGCGACAGGCCGGCTTCGTAGCCTTCCTGCAACACGTTGAGGTTGATGCCGAACCCGGCATTGGCGGCCTCGGTACCGGCGATGGACTGAAACACCAGGTCCAGCGGTACGCCACGGTTGACCGCCTCGATCGAAGTGGTGACGTGGGTGAGTACGCAGGCCTGGGTAGGGATGTCGTAGCGCTGGATGATGGCGTCGAGCATCTCCAGCAGTGCGCAGATGGAGGCGATGCTGTCGGTGGCCGGGTTGATGCCGATCATGGCATCGCCATTGCCGTACAGCAGGCCGTCGAGAATGCTCGCGGCAATGCCTGCCGGTTCGTCGGTGGGGTGGTTGGGCTGCAGCCGCGTCGACAGCCGCCCACGCAGGCCCATGGTGCCGCGAAAGCGCGTGACCACGCGAATTTTCTGGGCTACCAGCACCAGGTCCTGCACGCGCATGATCTTCGACACGGCTGCGGCCATTTCCGGCGTCAGCCCAGGTGCCAGTGCCCGCAGGCTCGTCTCGTCGGCCTGCTCGCTGAGCAGCCAGTCCCGCAGGCCACCTACTGTCAGGTGGCTGACCGCAGCAAATGCCTGGGCATCATGGGTGTCGATGATCAGGCGGGTGACTTCGTCGTCCTCGTAGGGGACCAATGCCTCGCTCAAAAAGTGTGTCAGCGGGATGTTCGCCAGGGCCATCTGCGCGGCCACCCGCTCGCCATCGTTGCTGGCGGCGACGCCGGCCAGGTAGTCACCGGAACGCGCCGGGCTGGCCTTGGCCATCACCTCCTTGAGGCTGTCGAAGCGGTAGACCATCTGGCCGACCGTGTGCACGAAAGTTGCCATACAGGTTCTCCAGAGCCGCGGGCTGCCCCGCGGCAGGTGGCGATGATCAGTGCAGGGCCTGTTCGGCCTGCTGGATCGCGGCGAATTCCTCTTCCGGTGTGCCGGCTACCAGGTGGTGGCGGCTGTAGAAGGCAAAGTACGCGATCAGCACCGCATAGATCACGGCGGCGCCAATCACCACCCGCGGGTCTACCAGGAAGCCCGCGACCACCGCGATACAGGCCAGCACCAGGGCCAGCCCCGAGGTGAAGATGCCCCCCGGCGTGCGGTAGGGCCGCTCCATCTTCGGCCGACGGATCCGCAAGGTGATGTGCGCCGCCATCATCAGTACATAAGACAAGGTAGCGCCAAAAACCGCCACCAGGATCAGCAGATCACCTTGGCCGGTGAGCGACAAAGCAAAACCGATGATGCCAGGGATGACCAGGGCCATCACCGGCGCTTTGCTCTTGTTGGTTTCCGACAGCTTGCGCGGCAGGTAACCAGCCCGGGACAGGGCGAAGATCTGCCGGGAATAGGCGTAGATGATCGAGAAGAAGCTGGCGATCAGGCCGGCCAGGCCCACCAGGTTTACAAAGCTGCCCATCCAGGTGGAACCACCATAGGCCTTGGCCAGGGCCTCGACCAGCGGGTTGCCGGAGGCCTTAAGGGCTTCGGAGCCCGCGCCACCTGGGCCTACCACCAGAATCAGCAAGGCAAAGGCAACCAGCACCAGCATGGCGCCGATCAGCCCGCGCGGCAGGTCGCGCTTGGGGTTTTTGGTTTCTTCAGCGGCCAGCGGCACGCCCTCCACTGCAAGGAAGAACCAGATGGCATAGGGGATGGCCGCCCATACGCCCACGTAGCCGAACGGCAGGAAGCTGCTGGCGCCTGCGGCGTCGGTAACGGCGATGTCGAACAGGTTGGCTGCATCAAAATGGGGCACCATGGCCACCAGGAACACGGCCAGTGCAATGGCCGCGACGGCAGTGATGGCAAACATCAGCTTCAACGCCTCGCCCACGCCGAAGATGTGGATGGCGATGAACACCACGTAGAACACCAGGTAGATCAGCCAACCGCCGATGCCGAACAGCGACTGGCAATAGGCGCCGATGAACGTGGCGATGGCGGCGGGGGCAATGGCGTACTCGATCAGGATCGCCGTACCGGTCAGAAACCCGCCCCAGGGGCCGAATGCGCTGCGGGCAAAGCCGTAGCCGCCGCCGGCTGTAGGGATCATGGACGACAGCTCAGCCAGGGAGAAACACATGCACAGGTACATGGTGGCCATCAGCAAGGTGGCCAGGAACATGCCGCCCCAGCCACCTTGGGCCAGGCCGAAGTTCCAGCCGGCATAGTCGCCGGAAATCACGTACGCCACACCCAGGCCGACCAGCAAAACCCAGCCTGCGGCGCCCTTTTTCAGTTCACGTTGCTGGAAATAGTCGGAGCCGACCTTTTCGAAATCGACGGAAGAGCCTGCCGGCGAGCCGGCGGAATGATCGCTTGGCATAATTTCACCTTTCAAAAAAAAGCGGCAAGCGGCAAGCCATAAGCTGCAAGACAAAGCGAACTGCGCCTGGCTCGCCATCTTCTTTAGCTTGGAGCTCGCTGTTTGAATTTATGTGGTTGTTATCAGTGGCGAGCGTTGAGCCACGAAGATCACTAGCAAACTTCTAGCCACAAGCGAGCAACAGGGGCAGCCATGATGCGGTCCGCCCCTCTTGCCGCTTGTAACTTGCAGCTTGCAGCTGCCCTTTTAGAAGAAGCCCAGCGGGTTGATGTCGTAGCTCACCAGCAGGTTTTTGGTTTGCTGGTAGTGGTCGAGCATCATCTTGTGCGTTTCACGGCCAACACCCGACTTCTTGTAGCCGCCGAACGCCGCGTGGGCCGGGTACAGGTGGTAGCAGTTGGTCCAGACACGGCCAGCCTTGATCCCGCGGCCCATGCGGTAGGCGCGGTTGATGTCGCGGGTCCACACCCCGGCACCCAGGCCAAACTCGGTGTCGTTGGCAATCGCCAGGGCCTCGGCCTCATCCTTGAACGTGGTCACGCTGACCACCGGCCCGAAGATTTCCTCCTGGAACACGCGCATCTTGTTGTTGCCTTTGAGCAACGTCGGCTGGATGTAGTAACCGGTGGCCAGCGAGCCCTCCAGTTTTTCCACCTTGCCGCCGGTCAACAGCTCGGCGCCTTCCTTCTGGGCGATGTCGAGGTACGACAGGATCTTCTCGAACTGCTGCTGGGAGGCCTGTGCGCCGACCATGGTGTCGGTGTCCAGTGGGTCGCCGCGCTTGATCTGCAGCACCTTCTTCATTACCACTTCCATGAACTGCGGGTAGATCGACTCCTGCACCAGTGCCCGCGACGGGCAGGTGCACACCTCGCCCTGGTTGAAGAACGCCAGCACCATGCCTTCGGCGGCCTTGTCGATGAAGCTCGGCTCGGCTTGCATGATGTCTTCGAAATAGACGTTCGGCGACTTGCCGCCCAGTTCGACGGTGGAAGGGATGATGTTTTCGGCCGCGCATTTCATGATGTGCGAGCCCACCGGGGTAGAGCCGGTGAAGGCAATCTTGGCGATGCGCTTGCTGGTGGCCAGCGCCTCGCCGGCCTCGCGGCCAAAGCCTTGCACCACGTTGAGCACGCCCTTGGGCAGCAGGTCGCCGATCAGCTCGACCAGTACGGTGATGCCCAGCGGCGTTTGTTCAGCAGGCTTGAGCACTACGCAGTTGCCGGCCGCCAGTGCCGGGGCCAGCTTCCACGCGGCCATCAGAATCGGGAAGTTCCAGGGAATGATCTGACCGACCACGCCCAGTGGCTCGTGAATGTGATAGGCAACGGTGTTTTCGTTGATCTCGGCAGCGCCGCCTTCCTGGGCGCGTATGCAGCCGGCGAAGTAGCGGAAGTGGTCCACTGCCAGCGGGATGTCGGCGTTCAGGGTTTCGCGGATTGGCTTGCCGTTGTCCCAGGTTTCGGTAATGGCCAGCACTTCGAGGTTCTGCTCGATGCGGTCGGCGATTTTCAGCAGCACGTTGGAGCGGTCCTGCACCGAGGTGCGGCCCCAGGCATCGGCGGCCGCGTGTGCAGCGTCCAGGGCTTTGTCGATGTCTTCGGCAGTGGAACGCGGGAAGTCGGCAATCGGCTGGCCGTCCACCGGGGACGTGGTGGTGAAGTACTCACCCTTTACCGGAGGAACGAACTCACCACCGATGTAGTTGCCGTAGCGGCTCTTGAAGGAAACCTTCGCGCCTTCGGTACCGGGATGTGCGTAACGCATGGTGTGTCTCCTGGCTATTGTGTTTGTGTGGAGTTACCAAGCGTAGAGCAAAGCGCGGGCCACTGTGCCTTCGCTCAATAAAATCAAAGGTTTGTGCCAGTTTTCGGTTGTTGCAGCCTGGCCCTTGTACCGCTGGCGGTACGGTTGGGCATGACACTGTGTACCGTTTACGGCACAACGTTGGGCCGCTGCATTGCAAACCCCTGCGCGGTGGAGGATGCTGGGGCGATGCACTCATCTGCGGAGCACAACAACAATGCAGAGCAACCCGTTCACCCGCCACGCCCGGCAAGTGCACACGGTGGCCCACGGCGGCGCCAGCGAGGGTGGCGGCGACCCGTCCATCGCTCGCTCCTGGCTGCGTTGCCTGGAGGACTATCACCTCGACCCGGCACTGATCGAGGCTCCGGTGGTGCTGGAGCATGGCCGCCTGCAGGAGAGCCGCGAGCGCCTGCGCCAGGTACTGCAAATTGCCGAGCACGAGATGAACAGCCTGCACCAGCAGCTCTCGGGTGCCGGCCACGCGGTGCTGCTCACCGACGCACGCGGGGTGATCCTCAACTGCGTCACCGCGCCTGCCGAGCGGCGCAGTTTCGAGCGCGCCGGGCTGTGGCTGGGCGCCGACTGGAGCGAAGCCCGCGAGGGCACCAACGGCATCGGTACCTGCCTGGTCGAGCGCCAGGCGCTCACCATTCACCAGCATGAACATTTCCGTGGGCGGCACACCGGGCTGACCTGCTCTGCGAGCCCCGTGTTCGACCCCCACGGCCAGTTGCTGGCGGTGCTCGACGTGTCGTCAGCGCGGCCCGATGTTTCGCGCCAAAGCGAATTCCACACCATGGCCATGGTCACCCTGTCGGCCAAGATGATCGAGAGTTGCTATTTCCTGCGCCAGTTCGAGCAGTACTGGCTGCTGCGTTTTCATGTCCAGGCCGAATCGGTCGGGCTGTTCAGCGAAGGGCTGCTGGCGGTGGAGGGGGATGGGCGCATCTGCGCTGCCAACCAGAGCGCGCTCAACCTGCTGGGGCGCGTGCGCGGGGGCGTAGTCGGCCAGTCACTGGAAGACTTTTTCACCTGCCGCCACGACGAGGTATTCAGCCGAGCCACCCCGGGCGGCAGTGCGGTGTGGCCGCTGCACACCGTCGATGGCCGGTTGGTGTTTGCCAGCCTGCGTGGTCAGGCGCCCGCGCCGGTGTGGTCGGTGCCTGCGGCTCAGCCGCTGCCGGTGCCCGAGGTGCAGCCGCAGGTGTGCCTGCTGGACCCTGCGTTGCAGAACCACTTCCGCCGTAGCGTGCGGGTGTTCGAGCGCAATGTGCCGTTGCTGCTGCGCGGGGAGACCGGTTGCGGCAAAGAGGCCTTTGCCCTCGCCGTGCACCAGGCCAGCGGGCGACGCGACAAACCGTTCGTGGCCATCAACTGCGCGTCCATCCCCGAGAGCCTGATCGAAAGCGAGCTGTTTGGTTACCGCGGCGGCAGTTTCACCGGCGCACGCAAGGAAGGCATGCGCGGCAAGCTGCTGCAGGCCGATGGCGGCACCTTGTTGCTGGACGAGATTGGCGACATGCCGCTGGACCTGCAGACGCGCCTGCTGCGGGTGCTGGAGGAACGCCAGGTGGTGCCGATTGGCGGCGAGCCCCAGGCGGTGGACGTGCGGATCATCAGCGCCACCCACCGTGACTTGCTGCAACGTGTGGAGCAGGGCACCTTCCGCGAAGACCTCTACTACCGCCTCAATGGCCTGGAGGTAGCACTGCCTGCGGTACGCGAGCGCAGCGACAAGGCCCAGTTGCTGGACTTCTTGTTCCGCGAGGAGGCCAAAGGCCAGTTGATCGACATCGCACCCTGCGCGCGCCAGGCGCTGCTGGCTTTCGCCTGGCCCGGCAACGTGCGGCAGATGCGTAACGTGTTGCGCACCCTGGTAGCGCTGTGCGAGCACACCCACATCGCTTTTGCCGACCTCCCAGACATCATCCGCGAGGGCTCGCCCTTGCGTGCAGGTGCTGGCTTGCCCGCGTCAGGGCCCGACGCCCTGAAAGATGCCGAATGCCAAACACTCCTGGCCGCCCTGCAAGCAAAACACTGGCACCTCACCCGGGTTGCCGAGTACTTGGGCATCAGCCGCAACACCCTGTACCGGAAACTGCGCAAGCACGACCTGAACCGACCAGCCTGAGCGAAACAGCTGGTGCGATTTATCGCGCCCTGGGCTACCCTGCCTCGATGTTTTGCGAGGTCGACCATGCATATTCACATTCTCGGTATTTGCGGCACCTTCATGGGCTCGCTGGCGGTGCTGGCCAAGGAACTTGGCCACCGCGTCACGGGCTCCGACGCCAATGTCTATCCGCCCATGAGCACCCAGCTTGAAGCCCAGGGCATCGAGCTGACCCAGGGCTACGACCCTGCGCAACTCGACCCGGCGCCAGACCTTGTGGTCATCGGCAACGCCATGTCCCGCGGCAACCCGGCAGTGGAGTACGTGCTGAACAAGGGCCTGCCTTATGTGTCTGGCCCGCAGTGGCTGGCCGACCATGTGCTGCAGGGGCGCTGGGTACTGGCGGTAGCCGGTACCCACGGCAAGACCACCACCAGCAGCATGCTGGCCTGGGTGCTGGAACACGCTGGCATGAGCCCGGGTTTCCTGATTGGCGGTGTGCCGCAGAATTTTTCGGTGTCGGCCCGCCTGGGCGCGACGCCCTTCTTCGTGGTAGAGGCTGACGAATACGACAGTGCTTTCTTCGATAAACGCTCCAAGTTCGTGCATTACCACCCACGCACCGCCATCCTGAACAACCTGGAATTCGACCACGCAGATATCTTCCCGGACCTGGCGGCCATCGAGCGGCAGTTCCATCATCTGGTGCGGACCATCCCCAGCGAAGGCCTGGTGATTCACCCCACCTCCGAACAGGCGCTGGAGCGGGTGATTGGCATGGGTTGCTGGACGCCGGTACAGACCACGGGCGATGGCGGGCAGTGGCAGGCGCGCCTTCTCAGCCCGGACGGCTCGCGCTTCGAGGTGCTGTTCGAAGGCCAGGTGCAGGGCGTGGTGGACTGGGCCCTGACTGGCCAGCACAACGTGGCCAATGCCCTGGCTACCCTGGCGGCAGCACGCCATGTGGGCGTGGTGGCCGCCATGGGTATCGAAGGCCTCAGCGCATTCAAGAGCGTTAAACGGCGCATGGAAAAGGTCGCTGAAGTCCAGGGTGTAACCCTCTACGACGACTTCGCCCATCACCCTACCGCCATCGCCACCACCCTGGACGGCCTGCGCAAGCGCGTAGGCGAGGCGCCGATCATTGCGGTGATCGAGCCACGCTCCAATTCCATGAAGCTGGGGGCGCACCGCGACGGCCTGCCCGAAAGCGTCAATGATGCCGACCAGGTCATCTGGTACGCGCCTGCCAACCTGGGCTGGGACCTGGCGGGCACTGCCGCACAGTGCACGGTACCGAGCACGGTGGCGGATAGCCTCGAGGCGATCATCGAGCAGATCAAGGGCCAGGCCCGCCCAGGCACCCACGTGGTGATCATGAGTAACGGCGGCTTTGGCGGCCTGCACGGCAAGCTGGCAGAGGCCCTGAAGTGAGCGGGCCGCAGCGCATCACCCTGGCCATGACGGGGGCCTCGGGCGCCCAGTATGGCCTGCGCCTGCTCGACTGCCTGGTGCGCGAGGACCGCGAGGTGCACTTTCTGATCTCCAAGGCCGCACAACTGGTGATGGCCACCGAGACCGACGTGCTGCTGCCGGCCAAGCCTCAGGCCATGCAGGCGTTCCTTACCGAGTACACCGGTGCCGCCGCCGGGCAGGTGCGGGTGTACGGCAAGGAAGACTGGATGTCGCCGGTTGCGTCGGGCTCCGGCGCGCCCGCTGCCATGGTGGTAGTGCCCTGTTCGACGGGCACGTTGTCCGCCATTGCCACTGGCGCCTGCAACAACCTGATCGAGCGGGCTGCCGATGTGACCCTCAAGGAGCGTCGCCAGCTGATCCTGGTGCCGCGCGAAGCGCCGTTCTCCACCATTCACTTGGAGAACATGCTCAAGCTCTCCCAGATGGGCGCGGTGATTTTGCCTGCCGCGCCCGGGTTCTATCACCAGCCGCAGACCATCGATGACCTGGTGGATTTTGTGGTGGCGCGCATTCTCAACCTGCTGGACATCCCGCAGGACATGCTGCCGCGCTGGGGTGAGCATCACCTTGGGGTGGATGATTGAAGCGAGCATTGGCCTGCCTGATGGCAGTGGCTGCGCTGGGCGGCTGCGCCACGGTGCGTACACTGGATGCGAATGTACCTGGGGCCCCGGTGGTGTATGCCGGGGCCCGGCTGGACTGGTACGTGATCAATGGCGGCTGCTGCCCGCTGGATCGGTTTGGTGCTGAGGCGCCCTATTTTGCAAAGGCTGACCTTGTGCCCAGCATGCTCCTCGATACCCTGCTGCTGCCACTGTCCCTGCTGACCGCAGCGGGTATCGAGTACAGGGCCTCGGGCGGCCTTTGACGGCTACGGCCTGCCCAGCTTTCGCAGCTCGTCCGATTCGACGATGCGTACCCCGTCCTGTTCTTCCAGCGCCAGGCGCCACAGGGCCCTGGCCAAGGTGCAGGCCTCGATACCCCGGTATTTGCCCGGTATCAGCTTGGAAAACGGCGCTGCGAGTTTTTCTGTAAGGCGCGGGTGGCTGCGCTCGCCCAGTAGCAACGAGGGGCGCACGATGGTGAGCTGTGGCCAGTCCTGGGCCTTCAATGCTTGCTCCATCTCACCCTTGACCCGGTTGTAGAAAATCGAGGATTTCGGGTCTGCGCCCAGCGCGCTGATCACCAACAGGTGACGGGCGCCCATTTCCCGCGCCCGCTTGCTGAAGGCCACTACCATGTCCAGGTCCACTGCCCTGAAAGCAGACTCGGAGCCCGCCTGTTTCAGCGTGGTGCCCAGGCAGCAATAGGCAATGTCGACACGCCCACCCAGCTGTGGCAAGAACACCGCCGGGTCGCCGACGGGGTTCTCCAGGTGAGGATGTTCGGCCAGTGGCCGCCGGGTCGGTGCCAGCACCCGGGTGATGGTCGGCTCGTTGAGCAGGCGGTCGAGCAGGTGTTCACCGGTCAGGCCGGTCGCTCCGGCAAGCAGGACATGCTGAGGCGTCAAGTACATGATGTCTCTCCCTTGTTACACCCAAGCTTAGTGGTTGCGCGGCGTTTTTGCCTGGGCCCCCACCTTGGCATGCGTGGCATTGCGCAAGGCTTCTTCGGCTTGCTGGCTGCGCAGCCGCTGCCAGTGTTCCAGCACCTTGGGCGGCGCCCACAACTGCGGTTCAGACGCCTCGAAGCCTTCCCTTCGTTCCCGTTCGGCAACACTGTCACGCGCCAGTTCAAACGCCTGTTTCAGGTCGTCGGTCTGGTTCAGTGCCTGGGCGAACAGGGCATCGCCAAAGTAGGTGAAGTCGGCTTCTTCCGAGCAGCCGAACGACACCCGGTCAGCCCGCGCTGCGGTCATGATCACGGTGCGCTCGTCCTTCAGGCCGGCGATGTAGCCACCGGAATAGCAGGCAGAGATGACGATGACCTTGTCCCGGTCCTTGAGCGGTGCCAGGGCGCTGGCCAGCTCGTCGGCAGACAGGTCCGCCAGCTGCAGCCGTGGCTGGTCCAGCACCAGCTGGTGATCCTCGCTGCCGTGGCTGGTGAGGTAGATGAACAGCAGGTCTTGCGGGCCGCTGCGTTCTGCCAGTGCCTGGGCCGCGCGGGTAATGCTCTGGCGGGTGGCCATGGGGCGTGTGGCCATGAAGTCGCGGTGATTGACCAGGGTGACCTGGCCACGGGCACCGAAGCGTACCTTCAGCAGGTTGCTGACGTAGTCGGCCTCACGCAGGAACACGCTCTGCTGCCCATCCCCGGCCACCACCAGGCTGTACAGCTGGATGGGCGCCAGCGAGCGCGGCACTGCCGCCAGCGCTTCGTCCAGCAGCCGGCCCTGGTTGAGCAGGGCGAGGTCGAGAGGGTCGGGCAGCAGCTTGCCGTGCTGGTCGCGCACGCGCACGCCGTTGGCCCAGACCCCGCTTTGCACCTGGCCGTTGGCCAGGGTCAGGCGCCCTTGGCCGTGGTAGGCATCGTTGAGCAGGTTACCCACGTACTGGCTGCCATCGGCCAGTTTCAGGCTGCCGTGGCCAGACATGCGCCAGTCGACGAAAGCGCCTTTGTAATGGCTGCCATCGCTGCCGAGCATTTCGCCTTCGCCCACCAGCGCGCCGTCCTTGAACTGGCCGATCCACACATCACCGTCGGCATTTTCATAGCGGCCCCGGCCTTCCAGGCGGTTGTCCTTGAATTCACCGATGTACTGCTCGCCGTCGACGCTGTCGTAAGTACCGGTGCCTTGCAATTGGCCGTCCACGAAGCGCCCGCTGAACTGGTTGCCGCTGGCGTCGCTGCGTACCCCGGCGCCGTTGGGTTTGCCTTTGGCGAACAGGCCCTGGTAGCGGCTGCCGTCGGCCAGCTCCAGCTGGCCGGCACCTTCGTACTGGTCGTCCTTGAACTGGCCACGGTAGGTCTGGTCGGCCTGCTTGAGGGTGCCTTCACCGTCACGGCGGCCGTGGCGGAAGGTGCCGGCGTAATGGCTGCCGGGGGTGATCAGGTCGCCCAGGCCTTCGAACAGGCCATCCTTGAACTGGCCACGGTACACCTCACCGTTCTGGCCATGCCATTCACCCTGGCCGTGCCACTGGCCATTCTTGAAGGTACCGGCGTACCAGCTGCCGTTGGGGTAGTCGATGCGCCCTTCGCCCTGCAGAAGGCCATCGACCACCTGGCCTCGGTAGCGGCCGCCATCGGGCAGGCGCGCATCTGGCGGCAACAGGGATTCGCCATCGCCACAAGCGGTAAGCAGCAGAAGCAAGGTAAAAGGCAGCAGTGGACGCATGGCGATGACCGGGCAATAAGTTTGCCGAGTATGACGCAGATTGGGTGAGCGACGGTAGGAGGGAGGGAGGGCTTGAAGGTGCCCGCTCTGATGATTTTTCCGCCTGTGAACCCGAGCGCCGCCCGCTCCTACACTGGAATAATTGCCCACAAAAATGTAGGAGCGAGCGCAGCTCGCGATGGGCTGCGTAGCAGCCCCGGTCCTTCAGGCGCTGCGCAAAAACGCCAGCATGCTGCGATTCACCGCTTCGGCAGCTTCCATCTGCACCATGTGACCAGCCTCAGGCACCAGCAGCACTTCAACATCGAGGCCTTCGGCATGGCTGGCCGGGATGATCGCGTCCTTGCCGCCCCAGATCACCAGCGCCGGCTGCTGGGCAAGTACATGGCGTAGGTCGTGGCGCTGGGTATCGCCCTCGGCAAGGCCCGAAGCCAGCTGGCGCAAGGCACCGTCCACGCCCTCCAGCCGCTTGAACTTGAGCATGTCCTCCAGCATCTGCCGGGTCACCAGCGCCGGGTCGGCGAACAGCTGGACCATGTGCGGTTTCAGGGCATTGCGGTTGGCGGCAGCCACGAAGCCTTGCAGGTACTGCCCATTGATATGCTCGCCCAGGCCCACGCTGGCGATCAGGCTCAGGCTTGCCACCCGCTGCGGGGCCATGCGCGCAATGTTCAGGCACACTGCGCCGCCCATCGAGTGGCCAGCCAGGTGAGCCTTGGTGATGCCCAGGTGGTCAAGCAAGGCCAACACGGTTTCGGCCAGCTCACCCAGGTCGCCGCGTTGCAGAGCCTTGGCCGACTCGCCGTGGCCTGGCAGGTCGAGTGCGATCACCCGGCGCTCGGCGGCCAGGGCGGGGTGGTTGAACAACCAGTTGTTGAGGTCGCCGCCAAAGCCGTGCACCAGCACCAGCGGCGTACCCCCTTCGCCCAGCTCGAACCAGCGCAGCAGTTGCCCGGCCACCTCGGCCTTTTGCGGGGCGGGCCCCTGGGCTTGGTCGGCGTTGCCCTCTGCGACGAACTCGGCCTGGAACCGCTGTACCACGGCCTCGATTGCGGCCTCGTCAGCCTCGCCTTCGACCACCACCGCCAGCAGCGCCCCCACCGGCAGGGTTTCATCGGGTTTGGCCACCACGCGGCGCAGCACCCCGCTGAAAGGCGCCTCGACGCTGCTGCTGATCTTGTCGGTCTCCACGTCCAGCACTTCATCGCCCTTGCTGATCGGGTCACCTTCCTGCTTGAGCCAGGTGTCCACCCGGCCTTCGGTCATCGACAGGCCCCACTTGGGCATGGTCAGGGTATGGATCTGGCTCATGCGGCGCTCCTTTTCGCGTCGATCACCTTGCGTACGGCGGCCTCGACCTTGGCTGCGTCAGGGATGTACAGGTCTTCCAGCGCATCGGAGAACGGCACGGGAGTATGCGGTGCGGTCACCATCTCGATCGGTCCCTTGAGTGCGGCAAACGCCTTTTGTGCAACGAGCGCGCTGATGTCGGTGGCCACGGAACAACGTGGGTTGGCTTCATCGATGACGACCAGGCGCCCGGTTTTTTCTACGCTTTCCAGAATGCTGTCCTCATCAAGCGGGCTGGTGGTGCGCAGGTCCAGTACCTCGCAGTCGATCCCCTGGCGGGCAAGGTTGTTGGCAGCTTCCAGTGCCACATGGACCATGCGGCCGTAGGTCACCAGGGTCACATCGTCACCGTCGCGCAGGTAGTTGGCCTCGCCGAACGGTACGCTGTACACCTCTTCCGGCACCTCGCCCTGCAGGCTGTACAGCAGTTTGTGCTCGCAGAAGATCACCGGATCGTTATCGCGAATGGCCTGGATCAACAGGCCTTTCGCGTCGTAGGGCGAAGACGGGCACACCACCTTCAGCCCAGGAATGTGCGTCCACAGCGAGGTGAGCATTTGCGAGTGCTGGGCAGCGGCACGCAGCCCGGCACCGTACATGGTGCGCATCACCAGCGGGGTGACCGCCTTGCCACCGAACATGTAGCGAAACTTCGCGGCCTGGTTGAGTATCTGGTCCAGGCAGCAGCCGGCGAAGTCGACGAACATCAGCTCGCAGACCGGGCGCAGGCCCTGGGTCGCGGCGCCCACCGCCGCCCCCACATAGCCAAGCTCGGACAACGGCGCGTCCAGCACCCGCCCGGGGAACTGGTGGTACAGGCCTTTGGTAACCCCCAGTACGCCGCCCCAGGCGTCATCCTCGCCCGGCGCGCCGGCGCCGCCGGCGACGTCTTCGCCGATGATGAAAACGCTCTCGTCGCGGCGCATTTCCTGGGCCAGGGCTTCGTTGATGGCTTGCTGGTAGCTGATCTTTCTTGCCATGGTGATTCTCCTGTCGTTCTTGTTATGGGCAGCTCAGGGGTAGGCGACGTAGACGTCGGTCAGCAGGTCGGCAGGTTGCGGTTTGGGGTCGGCCTTGGCGCGCTGCACGGCGTCCTCGATCAGGTCTTCGATGCGCGCATCGATAGCGTCAAGTTGTGCGACGCTCAGCCAGCCCGCCCGCGTGGTCTTGTCGCGAAATTGCATCAGGCAGTCGCGGGTCTCGCGCAGGTTCTTTACCTCGTCGGGCGCACGGTAGGTTTGTGCGTCGCCTTCGAAGTGGCCGTAGTAGCGGGTGAGCTTCACCTCGACCAGCGAGGGGCCCTGACCAATGCGGGCGCGTTCGACGGCGGCGCCGGCAGCTTCGTGCACGGCAAAGAAGTCGAAGCCATCAATGGTCACCCCTGGCATGCCGAAGCCTGCGGCGCGGTCGGCGATGTGCTTGCAGGCCACCGACCAGTTCGAGGCGGTGGCTTCGGCATAGCCGTTGTTCTCGGCCACGAAAATGCAGGGCAGCTTCATGATCGCCGCCATGTTCATGGCCTCGAACACTGCACCCTCGTTGGAGCCGCCGTCGCCAAAGAACACCACCGCCACATCGTCACGGCCCTTGAGCCTAGCCGCCAGCGCGGCGCCGGCCACAAGCGGCGCGCCTGCGCCGACAATGCCGTTGGCCCCGAGCATGCCTTTGCCCAGGTCGGCGATGTGCATCGAGCCGCCCTTGCCGCCGCACACACCGGTCTTCTTGCCGTAGATCTCGGCCATCATGCCGTACACATCCACGCCCTTGGCGATGCAGTGGCCATGGCCACGGTGGTTGGAGGCGATGCAGTCGCTGTCGCGCAAGTGCGCCATGACGCCGGCGGCCGAGGCTTCCTCGCCGGCATAAAGGTGGACAAAGCCGGGTATCTCGCCGGTGGCGAATTCGACATGCAGGCGTTCTTCGAACGCGCGGATGGTGCGCATCACCTCGTAGGCATGCAGCAGTTGTTCGGTGCTCAGTTGATTGGACATGTTGTTGTTCTCCGGGGTGTCTCAACGGTTCACAGCGTGCAGGCCCATCGCACGTGCTTGCCTGGGCTGGAGCAAGGCCGGTGCCAGCTTTGTGCAGGCTGCCGGAAAGGCCCGTTGCAGAGCGGCCCTGCATGTATTTCGTGATCAGCCTCGCCAGGCAGGCTGAGACGCCCGGTGCCGGCGCGCGGCTGCGGCCGGTGAGACGTTGAGACGCTGCGTCTCACGCCTGCCGATAATCACCCCGTGCTTGTCGGGGCATGCCAGCGGGCGCTTAATGGCCGCACAACCATAAAAAGCTGTAACGAGAACCGGAGGGCCTGAATGCTTGCCGCGAACTCCCGAGCCCATGTCGACTGCGTCAGCCGGGTGCTGAAAAATGCCGACCGCCTGCCCCAGGCGCCGGTGCCACCGCTGATCCTGGATTCATGGCGCCGCTCCATGGAGCTATACCGCCTGGACCCTGCCTCCCAACAAGGGCCGCGGGTGCTTTCACCCAGCCTGCTGAACGAATGCCGCGAGCGTGCCGAGCTGTTTTTGCGCATTGCCAGCGATGCGGTGGCACGCCTGCATGAACGGGTGCGCGGCGCCGACTACTGCGTGCTGCTGACCGATGCCCAGGGCCGTACCATCGACTATCGCGTCGAGTCAGCCATCCGCAAGGACTGCCGCAAGGCCGGGCTCGACCTGGGCACCTGCTGGTCGGAGGGCGTGGAGGGCACCTGCGGGGTGGCCGCGGTGCTGACCAGCAGGGCCCCGGTCACGGTGCACAAGCGCGACCACTTTCGTGCGGCCTTCATCGGCCTGACGTGCACGGCGGCGCCGGTGTTTGACCCGCAAGGCGAGGTGCTGGGCGTGCTGGATGTATCGGCCCTGCAGTCGCCGGATGACCGTCGCAGCCAGCACCTGATTCGCCAACTGGTGGAGCAGACCGCGCGCGAGATCGAGAACGCGGTATTCATGCACAGTGCGCAGGGGCACTGGGTGATGCGTGCCCATGGCACCCCGGGCTACGTGGAAAGCCAGCCCGACTACCTGCTGGCCTGGGACACCGATGGGCGCCTGCAGGCGCTCAACAGCCTGGCACGAGAGCACCTGGCGCAAAGGCTTGGGCGCTTGCCGGCGCACATCGGCGAGCTGTTCGACCCTGAGCAGCTACGGCGTGTCAGTGCTTCCAGTGCCCAGCGCCTGCCAGGCCTTGCCGGGCTGTACGGCCGGGTCAGCCCGCCCCAGCGCCGCACGCCTGCGCGGGCCGTGCAGCAAGGCCAGGACGCGCGTATCGAGCAGCACCTGCAGTTGGCCACGCGGGTCAAGGACTGTGGCCTGGCAATACTGGTGCTGGGCGAGACGGGGGCTGGCAAGGAAGTGTTCGCCCGCCAGTTGCATCGCCTGAGCCGTCGCCACGAAGGGCCGTTCGTGGCCCTCAACTGTGCGGCCATTCCGGAAAGCCTGATCGAGAGCGAACTGTTCGGGTATGCGGCGGGGGCGTTTACCGGGGCTTCCAGCAAAGGGATGCAGGGGCTGTTGCAGCAGGCCGACGGCGGCACGTTGTTCCTCGATGAAATCGGCGACATGCCCCTCACCCTGCAAACCCGCCTGTTACGTGTGCTGGCAGACGGCGAAGTGGCGCCCTTGGGCGCGGCGCGGCGTGAGCACGTGGACATTCAGGTGATCTGCGCGACGCACCGGGATCTGGCGGCGAGGGTGGAGCAGGGCCAGTTCCGGGAGGACCTCTACTTCCGCCTGGCCAACGCCAGCTTCGCGCTGCCGCCGCTGCGTGAGCGTGAGGACCTGCTGGGGTTGATCCACCAGATGCTGAGTGAAGAAGCGGCCAACTGCAGTACCGACGCCGTGTTGGCCAATGATGCGCTGCAAGCGCTATTGGAGTACCGCTGGCCTGGGAACCTGCGGCAGTTGCGCCAGGTGCTGCGCTACGCCTGCGCAGTGAGTGAAGGCGGGCACATCCGGATGAAAGACCTGCCCCAGGCGCTGCAACACGAACCCCCTGTTGCAGATGCCCCAGGGGTATCGTGCCCCGCCCGGCAGTTGCTGCTCGATGCCTTGATACGTCACCGCTGGAAGCCGGCTGAAGCGGCGCGGGCTTTGGGCATATCGCGCGCGACGCTGTATCGGCGCGTACATGAACACCGCATCGAAATGCCGCGGATGAAGGGGTGAGCACAGGCCCGGACAGGCCATAAAAAACCCCGGCACCAGGGCCGGGGTTGTTGAACATCACACTACGCGATCAATCCTGGTTCGCCAGTTTGTGCTCGAGGTAGTGAATGTTGACGCCGCCTTTGCAGAAGCCTTCATCACGCACCAGGTCGCGGTGCAGCGGGATGTTGGTCTTGATGCCATCGACCACGATTTCGTCCAGGGCATTGCGCATACGGGCCATGGCCTCGTCGCGGTCCTTGCCCCAGGTGATCAGCTTGCCGATCAGCGAGTCGTAGTTCGGCGGTACCGAGTAGCCGCTGTACAGGTGCGAATCGACACGCACGCCGTTGCCGCCGGGTGCGTGGAAGTGCTTCACCGTGCCTGGGCTCGGGATGAACTTCTTCGGGTCTTCGGCGTTGATCCGGCATTCCAGCGAATGGCCGTGGACCACGATATCTTCCTGGCGGAACGACAGCTTGTTGCCAGCGGCGATGCTCAGCATCTCCTTGACGATGTCGACACCGGTGACCATCTCCGAAACCGGGTGCTCAACCTGTACGCGGGTGTTCATTTCGATGAAGTAGAAGCGACCGTCTTCGTACAGGAACTCGAAAGTACCCGCACCGCGGTAGCCGATCTCGATGCACGCGTCCACGCAGCGCTTGAACACTTCCTGGCGGGCTTTCTCGTCGATGCCCGGGGCCGGCGCTTCTTCCAGTATCTTCTGGTGACGGCGCTGCAGCGAGCAGTCACGGTCGCCCAGGTGGATGGCGTTGCCCTGGCCGTCCGACAGCACCTGCACTTCAACGTGGCGCGGGTTGGTCAGGAACTTCTCCAGGTACACCATCGGGTTGCCGAAGGCAGCACCGGCTTCGGTACGGGTGAGCTTGGCCGAGGCAATCAGGTCCTCTTCCTTGTGCACCACGCGCATGCCGCGACCACCACCGCCACCGGCGGCCTTGATGATCACCGGGTAGCCGACTTCACGGGCAATGGCCAGGGCCATTTCTTCGTCTTCCGGCAGCGGGCCATCGGAGCCGGGCACGGTAGGTACGCCGGTCTTGATCATGGCGTCCTTGGCCGAAACCTTGTCGCCCATCAGGCGAATGGTGTCAGCTTTGGGGCCGATGAAGGCGAACCCGGATTTTTCCACCTGTTCGGCGAAGTCGGCGTTTTCCGCCAGGAAGCCGTAGCCCGGGTGGATCGCCGTGGCGCCGGTGACTTCGGCGGCCGCGATGATTGCCGGAATATGCAGGTAGGAATCCTTGGACGATGCAGGGCCGATGCAGACCGACTCGTCTGCCAGGCCCAGGTGCATCAGTTCACGGTCGGCGGTGGAGTGCACCGCGACGGTCTTGATGCCCAGCTCTTTGCAGGCACGCAGGATCCGCAGGGCAATTTCCCCACGGTTGGCGATCAGGACTTTTTCGAGCTTCCCAGACATCGTTGGCTCTCCGCGATTCAAACGACGGTGAACAGCGGCTGGTCGAACTCAACCGGCTGGCCGTCTTCTACCAGGATGGCGTCGATCACACCGCTGATTTCGGCTTCGATGTGGTTCATCATCTTCATGGCTTCGACGATGCACAGGGTGTCGCCTTTTTTCACGGTCTGGCCAACTTCAGCGAAGTTCGGCGAGGTCGGCGAAGGCTTGCGGTAGAAGGTGCCGACCATTGGCGAGCGGACCACGGTGCCTTTCAGGGCAGGGGCAGCAGCAGCGGCTTCAGCAACCGGGGCCGCGGCGGCTGCCGGGGCGGCTACTGGGGCAGCAGCCATTGGCGCAGGTGCGTAGAACTGCTGGGCAGCCGGGGTCTTGCTGTGACGGCTGATACGGACAGACTCTTCGCCTTCCTTGATCTCCAGCTCGTCGATGCCAGACTCTTCCAGCAGCTCGATCAGTTTCTTGACTTTACGGATATCCATTAATCATCAACTCCCAAAGGTTCGGTCAGGGGGCGAAAGGTAAAAACGTGTCGACACGTTTCTCTCGACCCTGGCCACCGAGGCCAGGGTTTTCATTATTTGGGCTGTGCGTTGGCAGCCAGTTGTTCCAGCGCAGACTCCAGGGCCAGCCGATAACCGCTGGCGCCCAGGCCGCAGATCACACCCACTGCAACGTCGGAAAAGTAGGAGTGATGGCGGAACGGTTCGCGTTTGTGCACGTTGGACAGGTGCACTTCGATGAATGGGATGCTCACCGCAAGCAACGCGTCACGTAATGCGACACTTGTATGGGTGAACGCCGCCGGATTGATCAGGATGAAGTCCACACCCTCATTGCGCGCCGCGTGAATGCGTTCGATCAGTTCGTATTCGGCATTGCTCTGCAAATACTGCAAATGGTGGCCCGCTGCACGGGCGCGTTGCTCCAGGTCCTGGTTGATCTGGGCCAGGGTCACGGCGCCGTAATGGCCAGGCTCGCGAGTGCCGAGCAGGTTCAGGTTGGGGCCGTGAAGCACCAGTAGCGTTGCCATCTGCGGATTCCTTGGATTTGTAGGGCAATTCGACACAGCGCGGCGAGTGTGCCGTAAAGGGGTACCAAGTGTCCAGTTCCCCGAAATAGCCAGCACGATGCCCGAGGTTCGCGCGAAGTATGTGACCGGATGTTTGGATCCGGTCACTCAGTGCAGGTTTGCGCCCGGCATACGGGCGCCTCAAAGCCCCGCAGTAGCGCGTACGCGCTGAAGAATAGCGGCAAATTCATCGGCGTTTACTTCACCAATGACCCGATCAGCGGTAATTTCGCTGCCATTACCGCCAAAAAACAGGATTGCAGGTGGGCCGAACAGCCCGTACCGGTCCAGCAGGCCGCGTTGGGCGGCATCACTTTGGGTGATATCAAAGCGCAGCAGCTTGAACCCAGCCAACTGCGGGCGCACCTGTGCGGCATTCAGCACCTCGTGCTCGATCACCTTGCAACTGATGCACCAGTCGGCATACCAGTCCAGTAGCACCGGTTGGCCAGCCGCCTTGGCCTGCGCCAGCGCTGCGTCCAGGGCGGCGGGGGCGGTTAGGGTTTGCCAGGCGTCGGCCGGTACCGCAGGGGTGCCGACACCCACCTGAACAGCGGGCGGCAATGGCCGCAGCGGATCGCCCTGGCCACTGAGCGCGCCGTACCAGCACGCGAGGGCGTACACCAGCAACGCCAGGCCCAGCAACTGTGCCAGGCGCTGGCGTGGCGACTTGACCACGAACTCAAGGGCGCCGAGAAACAGCGCCACACCGGCGCTCAGCAGGCCCACCAGCAACAACGTCAGCGGGCCGGGCAGCACGCGGCTGAGCAGGCCGACAGCCAGCCCCAGCAACAGCACGCCAATGGCATTTTTCACCGTGTTCATCCAGGCTCCGCTTTTTGGCAGCCAGGCGGCACCACCGGTGGCGATCAGCAGCAGCGGGGCGCCCATGCCCAGGCCCAGGGCAAACAACTTGAGGGCGCCGCCCAGGGCGTCGCCACTGGCGCTGATGTAGAGCAGGGCACCGGCCAAGGGGGCCGAAACGCAGGGTGAAACCAGCAGGCTCGACAGCACCCCCAGCGCTGCCGCGCCCAGCAGCGAGCCGCCTTTGGTGCGGCTGGCCACACTGTCCAGGCGGCTGCTCAGCGCCTGTGGCAGTTTCAGTTCGAACAAGCCGAACATGGCCAGGGCGAACACCACGAAGAACAGCGCGAAGGGCACCAGCACCCAGGCCGACTGCAAGCGGGCCTGCAGGTTGAGGCCTGCGCCAAACAGGCCCATCAGCGCGCCCAGGGCGGCAAAGCTTGCGGCCATCGGCAGCACATACGCCAGCGACAACGCCAGGCCGCGCAACCCGCCTACCTGGCCGCGCAGCACCACCCCGGACAGAATCGGCAGCATCGGCAGCACACAAGGGGTAAAGGTCAGGCCCAGGCCGGCGAGAAAGAACAGCAGCAGTGACTTCCACGTCCAGCCCTGTTCGCTGCCAGGGGCAGAGGGGCTAGCCAGTGCGGTGCTGGCGCCTTGGCCGTCGATGCTGATGCGTTCGGTTTCCGGCGGGTAGCACAGGCCCTTGTCGGCGCAGCCCTGGTAACCCACCTGCAACGTGAATGCACGGGAGTCTGTACGCGGCAGTTCGATGTCGAGCACCCCGTGATACACCTCGACGTCGCCGAAGAACTCATCATGCTTGGGCTCGCCTTTCGGGATATTCGGCGTGCCCAGGGCGATGTCCGCCGGTTCGGCATGGAACTGGAACCGGTGGCGGTACAGGTAGTAGCCATCGGTGGCCACAAAGCGCAGCTTGATGCTGTGCGCATCGGCCTGTACCAGGCTGAGCTTGAAGGCCTCGTGCACCGGCAGGAAGTCGGCATTGTTGGCCAGCGAGGCGGCGCCAAGGGTGGCGCTGGGGCGGTTGTCCAGCAGGCCGGTGGCGAACACCGGGCTGGCCAGCAGCAGGAACAACAGGAAAAACAGGCGGCGCATGGCGGACTCGCGAGGTGGAACGTGCCGCGCATGATAGCGGAGCGCCCGTGCGATGTCCCCCATGGGCACTGGCTCACACCCTGAACGCGCGTACCGCCCGGTTCAGCTCGCCACTCAGGCTCAGCAACTGTTCGCCTTGCTCGCGGCCTTCGCCTATGCGCTGCAGGTTGTCGCCGCCCAGTTCATGGATACGTTCGCTGTGGTCACGAATTTCGCTCACGGCGCCGCTCTGCTGGGCGGTGACGTCGGCGATGCGCACGGCGGTATCGGAGATGGTGCGGATGGCGCAGACGATTTCATCCAGCGCGCCGTCCGCCGTCTGCGCCTGGCTGGCGGTCGCCTCGGCGTGCTCAAGCTGGGTACGCATGCCGGTCACGGCGCTTCTGGCCGCCTGCTGCAGCCGGTCGATCAGTGTCTGGATTTCGCCGGTGGCGCCCGTGGTGCGCTGGGCCAGGGAGCGCACCTCATCGGCCACTACCGCAAAGCCGCGGCCCATTTCGCCAGCGCGGGCCGCCTCGATGGCGGCATTCAGGGCCAGCAGGTTGGTCTGCTCGGCGATCGAGCGGATGACCGTAAGCACCCCGCCAATGGTGGCAGACTCCTCGGCCAATTGCTCGATCATGCGGGCGTTGCCCTGCACCTCGTCGACCAGCGTGCGCAGCCCTGACAGGCTCTGGCCAATCACCGTCTGCCCCTGTTCCACCGCACGCCCGGCATCACGGCTGGCATGGGCGGCGGCGCTGGCATCGCCGGCCACCTGCTGGATGGTCGCTTCCAGCTCGCCCAGGGCGTCGCGGATCTGGCCTGTATCACCGGCCTGGCGTTGGGCGCCGTCGTGCAGGGCGGCGCTCATGCCTGCCAGGGCATGGCTGCTGCCGGCTACCTGTTCGGCATTGTGGCGGATGGTGCCCACCAGCTCGACCAGGTATTGGCGCAGGCGGTTGAGCGATTCCTGAATATCGTGCAGTTCGCGGTTGGTCTTGCCCAGGGCGATGGCCTGGGCGAAGTCGCCTTCGGCCCAGCGCGACAGGGCCGGGGCCAGGCTGGTGAGGGTGCGCGCAAGGCGCCTTTGCAGCGTATCGATCAACAAGGCGATCAACAGGATCAGGCCGATCATCAGGCCCTGGATGATGCGCACTTCCCCTGCAATCTTGCCATGCAGGTTGCGCACTTCTGGCTCCAGGGCGGCAATGGCCTGTTGCACCGCATCCAGACGCTGGCCGGTGCTGGTCGCCAACGCGGCGCGGCGCTCGATCTGGGCGCGGGTGCGCTGCAGTTCGGCAGGGTAACGGCCCAGCAGGCTCTGCAGTTCGCGCTTGAGAGGCACGGCCATATCTTCCTGCTGCTCGCTGGCCTGGGTTTGCAGGCCCATCATGGCGGCAAAATCGTCGGCCCCGGACTCGGCGGCGCGGGTCACCCCCAGCAGCGGCAGGCCGTCGATGACCTGGGCCTGGGCGCGTATCAGTTGCAGTTCGCGCTCCACTTCATCGGCAAGCTCCGGTCGGCCACTGCTGACCAGCTTGTCCCGTGCCAGCGACAGCCGGCCCAGGTGCACGGCGGCATCCAGCAACGGTACCTGATAACGGTTGGCGTCGGGGCTGTTGCTGTCCCGGGCATAGCCGGCCAGTTGCTCAAGGTTGGCGCCCAGTTCACGCTCGGCCTGCAGCAGCAGGGCTTGCGGGTCGCCTGCCAGCTTGCCTGCCGCCAGCAGATCCCCGGCGGTGAAGGCCTGCAGCCCATCCAGGCTAGGCTGCAGCTTGTCGGCGAGTTCGCCCGGCCATTCGGCCAGGCCCGCCTGTAACTGTTGGGTGGCTTCCAGCGCGGCAGCGTGGCGCAGGGCATCGCCGCTGCCCAGGTAGGCCTGGATATTGCGCGCCGCCTGGTTCTGGAACTGCTGGGACAGGCCCAGGTAGCGCTCCATCATCTGGTAAGGGCGTTCCAGCGCCCGTTGCGACCACCACAACGTGGCCGCCAGCGCAATGCACACGGTCACCAGCAACAGCGTGTTGAAATTGGTCAGCCACTTCAGGCGCATAGCCGCACACTTCCTGCGCAGGGGGGAGATAGGCGCCTGAAGTTATTGCGATTTTGTGACGTGGTGATGACGACAAAGGCCCGGCGTCAAAAAAAGTGGCAAAGTGCCGCTATTTGCGTAGGTCCCGTTTCAAGGCTCTACGCGTACCACGCAGTTACGGCCTGCGTGCTTGGCCCGGTAGAGGGCTTCATCCGCGGCACTGGCCATGGTCAGTGCGTCCAGCCCGTCATCCAGTTGCACCACACCTGCACTGAAGGTGCACTGCAGGTCCCGGGGTTGGGCCGGGTACAGGATGTCGGCAAAGCGCCGGCGGATCTCGTCCAGCACCTGGTGCGCCGCCTCCAGGGCGGTATTGGGCATGACGATGGCGAATTCCTCACCGCCATAACGGCCAATGAAATCGGACTTGCGTAGCCGCTGCTTGAGGAACAGCGCCAGGCTCTTGATCACTCGGTCACCCATGGGGTGGCCGTGGCGGTCGTTGATCTTCTTGAAATGGTCGATGTCGAGCATGGCAAAGCTGAGCGGCTGGCACTCACGCCGCGCCCGGAAGCTGCAGTCTTCGAGCAGTTGCAGGATGTGTGTGTGGTTGTACAGGCCCGTCAGGCTGTCGCGCACCATGCGTGCCTTCAGGTGCCTGGCGCGGGCGGCGCGGTTGCGCACGGTGGTGATCAGGTGGCGTGAGCGAAACGGTTTGGTCAGGAAATCGTCGCCGCCTTCACTCATGGCATCGAGCTGCTTGTCCAGGTCGTCTTCGGCCGACAGGTAGATGATCGGCACGCTGACGTAACGGTCGTTGTGACGGATGACCTTGGCCAGCTCCGGGCCCGTGCAGGCGGGCATGTACATATCCAGGATGATCAGGTCGGGCTGGAAGTCGGCCAGTTCGGCCATGGTGCGAATCGGGTCGCTCAGGCTGCGGGTAACCATGCCCGCCCCGGCCAGTACCCGTTCGGTGTACAAGGCCTGGGTGCGCGAGTCATCGATGATCAGCACCCGCAGCGGGTCGTAGGGGGCGGCGTCGGTCAAGCGTTCGACCTTTTCCAGCAGGCTGGAGGCCTCCAGGGTGCCGGTGAGAAAGTCCTGGCCACCTGCCCTTACCGCAGCCAGGCGGGTAGGGGTGTCGGTTTCGTGGTGGCTGAAGAACAGCAACGGCACGGGTTTTACCAGGCTGGCCTGGATCTCGGCAGCCAGTGCCAGGCCTTGGCCGGCGCCACTGAAATCGACATCCATGATCACCGCCGACGGCGGGCATTCACTGAAGGAGGCACGAAACGCATCAGCCGTTGGCAACGCCTGGACGCCAAGGCCGAAGAATTCCAGTTGTTGCGCGAGGCGCTCGGCACGCTCGTGGTCCTGCAGCAGGATGTAGACCGGCCTGCGCACAGGCGCGAGCAGTACCTGGTCGAGCGGGTCATCCTTGCGCAGGCCGCTACGCGTGAGCTGCTGGGCGGGGCGCTGCGGGCTCGGCTCGACTGCTTGGCTCATGTCCTGGCTACTTTGTAGGTTGTGGTATGCAGGGGCAGTGATGGCTCTATGCTAGCACCTCTTCATTGCAGGGTGAGTGTCACATGTCAACAAAATGACCAGGATCACTATTCAGTTCATGACTGATGAGTCGTTTATGCGTAAGGCAGTGTCTGCTTTATAGTGCAGCGAGGCGGGCTTGCCGTGGCACCCTGGCGTAGGCCTGTGGTCCAAGCCCCTGAACCGTCGTGACTGATTAAGGACAAAGCCATGCTGGACTGGAAAAACCGCGAGGCGAAAGCCGAGCCCCGTGAGCGTGCCGACAGCCGCGGCGCTGCCGCCCGTAGCTACTTTGGCGGGTTGTGGAGCCGTGCGCTGCTGACCCTGGTCGGGTTGTACCTGTTGGTCTGCATTGGCCTTGGCTGGTACTGGAGCCAGGAGCCGGACCTGTTCCCGGTCCAGCAGAACGCGCAAGCGGCCGCTCAACGTAACGCCCAGCAGATGGTCGTGGGTTACACCACCATCGAAACCCTCAAGACCGTGGCCGGCACGTTGCTGGACAAACCGGGCGGTTACATTTCCAACGACCGCTTCCCACCAGGGCTGTGGATGGACAACATGCCGAGCTGGGAATACGGCGTACTGGTCCAGGTGCGTGACCTGTCCCGGGCCCTGCGCAAGGACTTCGCCCGTTCGCAGTCGCAGTCCACTGAAGACGCCGACCTGGCCAAGGCCGAGCCACGCTTCAACTTCGACAACAAGAGCTGGATTCTGCCTTCCAGCGAGTCGGAGTTCGAGGAAGGTATCAAGTCGCTGTCGCGCTACCAGGCACGCCTGGCCTCGGGTGACAAAGGTGCAATCTTCTACACCCGCGCCGACAACCTGAACAACTGGCTGGGCGATGTCGCCACCCGCCTGGGTTCGCTGTCCCAGCGCCTGTCGGCCAGCGTCGGCCGGGTCAAGCTCAACACCACGTCCAAGACCGACTCGGTGGTGGCTGGCCAGGCGCCGCAGGTGGACGAGGAAGTGGTGGAAACCCCTTGGCTGCAGATTGACAACGTGTTCTACGAGGCCCGTGGTCAGGCCTGGGCACTGTCGCACCTGCTGCGCGCCATCGAGGTGGACTTCGCCGACGTGCTGGCGAAGAAGAATGCCACGGTGAGCGTGCGCCAGATCATTCGTGAACTGGAAGCCTCGCAGGAACCGCTGTGGAGCCCGATGGTGCTCAACGGCAGCGGCTTTGGCATGTGGGCCAACCACTCGCTGGTCATGGCCAACTACATCTCCCGCGCCAACGCTGCCGTCATCGACCTGCGCCAGTTGCTGTCGCAGGGCTAAGGTGAGCATCACTGCCCGCGAGGCCGCCCACCGGGCGGCTTCAGACCGCGAGCTGGTGACCTGGGTGGATGAAGCCGACCAGGTGCAGGGGGCTTTGCCCCGGGCGCAGTTACGCGAACGCGGCCTGATCGGCCGCTGCACCTTCATCCTGCTGTTCAATACCGCCGGTGAGTTGTGCGTGCACAGGCGCACCTTGAGCAAGGCGCTGTACCCAGGTTACTGGGACGTCGCGGCAGGGGGTATGGTCGCAGCGGGCGAGGGCTATGCCCAGTCTGCGGCCAGGGAGCTGGCCGAGGAGCTGGGGGTGGAGGGCGTTAAACTGCGCTTTCATGAGCGGTTCTACTTTGACTAGCCTGGCAACCGCTTGTGGTGTGCAGTTTATTCGGCGGTGTCCGATGCGCCGTTGCGCTTGCAGCCGGAAGAGGTGATGGAGGCGCGGTTCATGGGCTTGGAGCAGGCTGAGGCGCAGAGCCTGAGCGAACCTTATTGCCCGGATTCGTTGGCGGCGTTGCAGCGCTATAAAGCCAGCCTTTGAGTGCTTGCGTGTTGCTCAGGAAGTGGAGCTGGCCAATGACCCCGTTCCTGTGCAAATACTTCGCTCGCGATCGCGGCGCGCCTACACAATAGCCAGATTTATCGTTACACTGCGCGCCCTTTTCAGGCTGCCGCAACACCTTGCGGCAGTAGCGCTGCCCCTGCCAGAGTGGGGCTTTGCGGTCGGCCTTGTCCCAGGCTCGACCAGTATTTGTCCTCAGCGCAGAGGAACAAAAGTGGCCAAGAAAGCTTCTTCCTTTTCCGCCCTTGGCGGTCTCGTTTACTCCACCGATGCCGGTCGGCACTGCCCGGACTGTGGCCAGCCGGTGGATGCCTGCACCTGCAAGCAGCAGGCTATCCCCGAAGGGGATGGCATTGCCCGCGTGCGCCGTGAAAGCAAAGGCCGCGGCGGCAAGACCGTAACCACCGTCACCGGGGTGCCGCTGCCGCTGGATCAGCTCAAGGAGCTGGCCACCACCCTTAAGCGCCGCTGTGGCACCGGTGGTGCGTTGAAGGACGGGGTTATCGAAATTCAGGGCGACCATGTGGAGCTGTTGGTTGCCGAACTCATCAAGCAGGGTTTCAAGGCGAAGAAGTCTGGCGGCTGAGTCTTTTTGCCCGGTGCTTTCTAAACTCGTTGCTGTGACCAGGGTCTACCCAGGCAACAGACGAACCGTCACTTTTGGCTTTTACACTGCGCCCGCCAGCTGGCAGGGCCGTGTTTACGACTTACTTATAGGGGACTTGAATGTCCGTACGACGCACACGCAAAGACGATGGTAGCCAATGGACCGTGGCCGACAGCCGCAGTGTGTATGGCATCCGCCATTGGGGCGCTGGTTATTTCGCCATCAATGATGCCGGGCGCGTCGAAGTGCGCCCCAATGGGCCGGACAGTGCCCCGATCGACCTGTTCGAGCAGGTGGACGAGCTGCGCCAGAGTGGGCTGTCGCTGCCGTTGCTGGTGCGCTTCCCTGACATTCTGCAGGACCGCGTGCGCCAGCTGACCGGCGCCTTCGATGCCAACATCGCGCGCCTGGACTACCAGAGCCAGTACACCGCGCTGTACCCGATCAAGGTCAACCAGCAGGAAGCGGTGGTGGAAAACATCATCGCCACGCAGAACGTGTCCATCGGCCTGGAAGCCGGCTCCAAGCCTGAGCTGCTGGCAGTGTTGGCACTGGCGCCCAAGGGCGGCACCATTGTCTGCAACGGCTACAAGGACCGTGAGTTCATCCGCCTGGCGCTGATGGGCCAGAAGCTGGGCCACAACGTGTTCATCGTCATCGAGAAAGAGTCGGAAGTGGCGTTGGTGATCGACGAGGCCGCCGAGCTCAAGGTCAAGCCGCAGGTGGGCCTGCGGGTGCGCCTGTCGTCGCTGGCCTCGAGCAAATGGGCCGACACCGGTGGCGAGAAGTCCAAGTTCGGGTTGTCGGCCGCGCAGCTGATTTCGGTGGTACAGCGTTTCCGTGATGCCGGGCTGGACCAGGGTATCCGCCTGCTGCACTTCCACATGGGCTCGCAGATCGCCAACCTGGCCGATTACCAGCATGGGTTCAAGGAGGCCATCCGCTATTACGGCGAACTGCGTGCCCTGGGCCTGCCGGTGGACCATATCGACGTGGGCGGTGGCCTGGGCGTGGACTACGACGGCACCCACTCGCGCAATGCAAGCTCGATCAACTACGACATGGACGATTACGCCGGCGTGGTGGTGGGCATGCTCAAGGAGTTCTGCGACGCGCAGGGCCTGCCGCACCCGCACATCTTCTCGGAGAGTGGCCGCTCGCTGACCGCGCACCATGCCATGCTGGTGATCCAGGTGACCGACGTCGAGAAACACAACGACCAGGTGCCGACCATCGAGAACAAGGCAGCCCTGCCCGAGACCGTGCAGTGGCTGGTCGACCTGCTGGGCCCTACCGACATCGAGATGGTGACCGAGACTTACTGGCGCGCCACCCACTACATGGGTGACGTGGCGGCGCAGTATGCCGACGGCAAGCTGACCCTGGCCGAGAAAGCCCTGGCCGAACAGTGCTACTTTGCCGTGTGCCGCCGCCTGCACAACTCGCTGAAGGCTCGCCAGCGCTCCCACCGCCAGGTGCTGGACGAATTGAACGACAAGCTTGCCGACAAGTACATCTGCAACTTCTCGGTGTTCCAGAGCCTGCCCGACACCTGGGCCATTGGCCAGGTGCTGCCGATCATCCCGCTGCACCGCCTGGACGAAGAGCCCCTGCGCCGCGCCGTGCTGCAGGACCTGACCTGCGATTCCGACGGCAAGATCAACCAGTACGTGGATGAGCAGAGCATCGAGACCAGCATGCCGGTGCATGCCTTGAACGAGGGCGAGGACTACCTGCTGGGTGTGTTCCTGGTGGGGGCGTACCAGGAGATCCTGGGCGATATGCACAACCTGTTCGGTGATACCGACTCGGTGAACATCTACCAGAACGCTGATGGCAGCGTTTACCACGCCGGTATCGAGACGCACGACACCATCGAGGACATGCTGCGCTATGTGCACCTGTCGCCGGAGGAACTGATGACCCATTACCGCGACAAGGTGGCCAGCGCCAAGATCACCGCACGCGAACGTACCCAGTACCTGGATGCGTTGCGCCTTGGGTTGACCCGGTCTTCGTACTTGTCGTCGTAAGCGGCGGTATATCGCTCGCTTCTACCCCCCTGTAGGAGCGAGCGAAGCTCGCGGTGCGCCGCAACGCGGCGCGACCCTCACCCCACCCAACCCCCTCGCACCTGCAACCGCCACCCCACCCAACCCAGCGTCACCGCCCGCAACGCCATGAAGCCAAGAAAGGCCAGCCACAACCCGTGGTTGCCAAACCCGCTCATCACCACGCCGAAGGGCAGTGCCACCAACACCGACAGCAGCATTGCATTGCGCATCTCCCGTGCCCGGGTCGCGCCGATGAACAGCCCGTCCAGCAGGTAGCTCCACACCGCAATCAACGGTAGCACCGCCAGGTAGGGCAGGTACGGGTATGCCGCCATGCGCACGCTTTCGATGTTGGTCTGCAGGTCGATGAACAGGTGCCCACCCAGCAGGAACAACCCGGCAAAACCCAGGCTGACGAACAGTGACCAGCCACCGGCTATCACCAGGGAGCGCCGCAAGGTGTCTCGGTCCCGTGCACCAATGGCATGGCCGCACAAGGCTTCGACTGCATGGGCCAGCCCGTCCAGGGCGTAGGCTGTGAGCAGCAGGCCGTTGAGCAGCAGCGCATTGGCCGCCACGGTCGCCTCACCCAGGCGAGCGCCTTGTACCGTGATCAGCAGAAACACCACTTGCAGCGCCAGGCTGCGCAGGAAGATGTCGCGGTTCACTGCGAGCAGAGGCCGCCAGGCCTGCCAGCGGGTGAGTGCCCGCCACGCCACTTGCCCTGGGTGGGCTCGCAAGGCTGGGCGGGTGAGTGCCAGGCCGAGCAGGGCAGCGCTCCACTCGGCAATCACCGACGCCCGCGCCGACCCCAGCACCCCCCAGTCCAGGCCCAGCACGAACCATAAATTCAGCGCGATATTCAGCAGGTTGGTGGTCAGCAGGATCGCCAGCGGCGCCCTTGCATTCTGGGTGCCCAGGAACCAGCCAACCAACGCGTAGCTGGCCAGCGCCGCCGGCAAACCCAGCAGCCGGGTGTGAAAGAATGCCTCGGTGGATTGCTGCAGCGCGGCGCTGGGCTGCATCGCATGCAGGGCCAGCTGGCTGAAGGGCAGGGCCACCAGGGCGATCAGCACGGCCAGGGCGAGGGCCAGCAATAGCGCCTGCACCAGCACCTGGCGCAAGGCCGCGCCGTCGCCCCGCCCGGCTGCCTGGGCAGCGAAACCGGTAGACCCCATGCGTAGAAACCCCAGCAGGCCCACCATGAAGGTGAAAAGCGTGCCGCCCACGGCCACGGCCCCCAGCTGATGGGCGTGGGGCAGGTGGCCGATCACCGTGCTGTCCACCAGGGTAACCAGCGGCACGGAAATATTGGACAGGATCATCGGCGCGGCCAGCGCCCACACCTTCAGGTGGGTGGGGCGGTGCCGCCAGTCGGTAAGCATCGAGGTCATCGGGGGCCTGGAAAGTCGGGGTTGCAGTACAGCCGTATGGCAATGCAGCAACAGAGTGTACCGACCACGCAACCAATATGCCCGAGCGGGGTCTCACTTGCCGCGTCGCGCTGGGTGCCATGCCTGCGCGTGCGCTATAGTTGCAGCCCTCACCTACACACTGTCCAAGAGTTTGTACTCCATGTTCAACAAAGGATTGTTGCTGGCCTGTGCGCTGGCCCTGCTTAGCGCCTGTGACTCTTCCACGCCGGACAAGCCGGCACCTGCTCAGAAGCCGACGGCCGCCGCAAGCCAACCCGTCAAGCGCGAAGATCCGGCGCTGCTCGCCGAGCGTTACAAGGGCCGCGAGCTGACCGTGCTGGACGCCTCCGAAGTGCAACTCGATGGCGCAGCCACGCTGTCGCTGAGCTTCTCGGCGCCGCTGGACGCCAAACAGGACTTTGCCAGCAAGGTGCATCTGGTCGATACCGTGAAGGGCAAGGTCGATGGCGCCTGGGAGCTGTCCGAAAACCAGATGGAGCTGCGCCTGCGCCACCTTGAGCCCAAGCGCAAACTGGTGCTGACCGTGGACAAGGGCTTGCTGGCAGTCAACGGTGAGCAGTTGCAGGACGAGTCCATCACCCGCCTCGAAACCCGTGACATGCAGCCGACCATCGGCTTTGCCAGCCGGGGTTCGCTGCTTCCGACACGCCTTGCCGAAGGCCTGCCGGTCATTGCCTTGAACGTGGACAAGGTGGATGTGGAGTTCTTCCGGGTCAAACCGGACATGCTCTCGTCGTTCCTCGCCAACTGGGGGCGTAGCAGCAGCCTGGAGTACTACCAGTCCAAAGACACCCTGAGCATGGCCGAACTGGTGTACAGCGGCCGCTTCGACCTCAACCCTGCGCGCAATACCCGCGAAACCGTGCTGCTGCCGATTGCTGGCATCAAGCCCTTGCAAGCGCCAGGCGTTTACCTGGCGGTGATGCGCGCATCGGGTACCTATGACTACTCGCAGCCGGCCACGATGTTTACCTTGAGCGACATCGGCGTGTCTGCCCATCGTTATCGTGACCGTATCGACGTGTTCGCCCAGGCCCTGGAGGGTGGCAAGGCACTGAACGGCGTCAACCTCGAAATCCATGACGAAAAAGGCAAGCTGCTGGCGCAGGCCAGCACGGACGGCAAGGGCCATGCCCAACTGCCGATCACGACCAAGGCCGATACCCTGATCGCAACCCAGGGTGTGCACACCACGCTCCTGCGCCTCAATACCGCCGCCCTGGACCTGGCCGAGTTTGACATCACCGGCCCCCAGGCCAACCCGCTGCAGTTCTTTATCTTCGGCCCGCGCGACCTGTACCGGCCTGGTGAGACGGTGCTGCTCAACGGCTTGCTGCGCGACCAGGACGGCAAGCCGGTGAAAGCCCAGCCAGTGAATGTGGAAGTGCGGCGCCCGGATGAGCAGGTCAGCCGCAAGTTTGTCTGGGAGGCCGACAACAATGGCCTGTACCAATACCAGTTGCAGTTGGCGACCGAGGCCCCAACCGGCCGCTGGCAGCTGCTGCTCGACCTGGGTGGCGGGCGCAAGCAGGTGTATGAATTCCTGGTCGAGGATTTCCTGCCCGAGCGGCTTGCGCTGGAGCTCAAAGGCAGTAGCAAGCCCCTTGCACCCGATGAAGATGCGCGCATCCAAGTGACCGGCCGCTACCTGTACGGCGCACCGGCGGCAGGCAACCGCCTAAGCGGTCAGGCCTATGTTCGCCCGCTGCGTGAGGCGGTGCCTGCGCTGCCCGGCTACCAGTTTGGCTCGGTCACCGAGGCCGAGCTGACCCAGGACCTGGAACTGGACGAAGTCACCCTCGACCAGGCGGGCAAGGCCGTACTCGACATCGCCAGCCGCTGGGGCGAAGCGCGTTCGCCGCTGCAACTGACCGTGCAGGCCAGCTTGCAGGAGTCCGGTGGCAGGCCGATCACCCGGCGCCTGGAGCAACCTGTGTGGCCCGCCGAGCGCCTGCCCGGGCTGCGTGGGCTGTTTGACGGTGAAGAAACCAACAGCGATGGCCCCGTCGAGTTCGAATTCCTGGTCGCCGACCGCGAGGGAAACAAGCTTGCGGCCAACGACCTGAAAGTGCGGCTGATTCGCGAGCGACGCGATTATTACTGGAACTACTCCCAGAGTGATGGCTGGAGCTACGCCTACAACGAAAAATTCCTCACCCAGAGCGAGGAAACCCTCAGCGTCAAGGCGGGCTCCACCGCCAAGATGAACTTCCAGGTGGAGTGGGGCCCCTACCGCGTGGAGGTGGAAGACCCACAGACGGGTATGGTGTCGAGCGAACGCTTCTGGGCCGGTTACCGCGCCCAGGATAACGCCGAAGGTGGCGCCGTACGGCCAGACCAGGTCAAGCTGGCGCTGGACAAGCCGTCCTATGCCGACGGCGCGACCGCCAAGGTCACTGTCACCCCGCCTGCTGCAGGCAGTGGCTACCTGATGATCGAATCCAGCGATGGCCCGTTGTGGTGGCAGGAAATCGATGTACCTGCCGAGGGCAAAACCTTCGAGGTGTCGCTGGACAAGGCCTGGGCGCGCCACGACCTGTACCTGAGCACCTTGGTGATTCGCCCGGGTGAGCGCAAGGCCAATGCCACGCCCAAGCGTGCGGTGGGTGTGCTGCACCTCCCGCTGGACCGCGCCGAGCGCAAGCTGGCGGTGAGCTTGCAGGCACCGGAGAAAATGCGCCCCAAACAGCCGCTTACCGTGAAGATCAAAGCCGCCAGAAGCAATGGCAGCGTGCCCAAGCAGGTGCATGTGCTGCTGTCGGCGGTGGATGTGGGCATCCTCAACATTACCGACTTCAAAACCCCAGACCCCTTCGCCAGCCTGTTCGGGCGCAAGGCCTATGGCGCCGACCAGCTGGACATCTACGGCCAACTGATCGAAGCCGGGCAAGGTCGCCTGGCCAGCCTGGCATTTGGTGGCGATGCGGCCATGGCCAAAGGCGGCAAACGCCCCAATACCACGGTGACCATCGTCGCCCAGCAGAGCCTGCCGGTGACCCTGGACGAAAACGGCGAAGGCCAGGCCAGTGTCGATATCCCCGACTTCAATGGTGAACTGCGCGTGATGGCCCAGGCCTGGGCCGAGGAAGACTTCGGCATGGCTGAAGCCAAGACCGTGGTCGCTGCGCCACTCATTGCTGAACTGTCCGCCCCGCGCTTCCTGGCGGGTGGTGACCGTACCCGCCTGGCGCTGGACCTGGCCAACCTGTCGGGCCGTGCCCAACAGCTGAACGTGGAGATCACCACCGAAGGGCAAGTCAGCCTCACGGCCAGTGCCGTGCAAGCTGTATCCCTGGCTGAAGGCCAGCGCTCCACGCTGATGATCCCTGTGCAAGCTCAAGGCGGGTTGGGGCAGGGCAAGGTCCACGTGCGTGTCACAGGCCTGCAATTGCCAGATGAGCCAGCGGCTGCGTTCGAACGTGAATGGACGCTGGGCGTGCGCCCTGCCTATCCGGCCATGCTCAAGCATTACCGCGTGGCACTGAAAGACCAGCCCTGGACCCTGCCCGAAGCAGACCTGGCGGCCTATGAGCCGGCGGGCCTCGAAGCCACCCTGGCCCTGTCTAGCCGGCCGCCGCTGAACCTGGGCGAGCAGATTCGTGCGCTGGAAGCCTACCCCTATGGTTGCCTGGAACAGACCACCAGCGGCCTCTACCCATCGCTGTACGCCGATGCCGACAGCCTCAAGCGCCTGGGCATCAAGGGCGAACCGGCAGACGTGCGCAAGCGCAAGATCGAAATGGGCATCGAACACCTGCTGGGCATGCAGCGTTACAACGGCAGCTTCGGCCTGTGGAGTTCGGACAGCGAGGAGGAGTACTGGCTGACCGCCTATGTGAGCGACTTCCTGCTGCGGGCCCGTGACCAGGGTTACGGGGTGCCGGCCGAAGCCTTGAAGAAGGCCAACGAACGCCTGCTGCGCTACCTGCAGGAGCGCAACCTGATCGAAGTGGACTACAGCGACAACGCCGATCACACCCGCTTTGCGGTCCAGGCCTATGCCGCCCTGGTATTGGCGCGCAGCCAGCAGGCACCGCTGGGTGCGCTGCGTGGCCTGTTCGAACGCCGGGCCGATGCCCGTTCTGGCCTGCCGCTGGTGCAACTGGCCGTGGCCTTGGACAAAATGGGTGACAAGCCCCGTGCGCAGCAGGCGCTGCAGGCTGGCCTTGCAGTCAGCCGTGGCAAAGGCTGGATGGCCGATTACGGCAGCGCCCTGCGGGACCAGGCGCTGATTCTGGCACTGCTGCAGGAGAACAACCTTGCCAGCAGCCAGGTCGATCAACGCCTGTTTGCCCTGTCGGATGAGTTGGCTGCCAACCGCTGGCTCTCTACCCAGGAGCGTAATGCGCTGTTCCTGGCAGGCCGTGGCTTGCTCGGTAAACCTGAAAGCCCATGGAAAGCGCGGCTGGACAGCGCGGGTGAAATCCGCGAATTCGACAACGCCGATACGGGCATGAAGCTGGAGGGCCCGTTACTGGCCTCCCCGCTGACCGTGCAGAACCAGGGCGGCGAGACGCTTTATCAGCAACTGACGGTTTCGGGTTACCCCCGTCAGGCCCCAGCGGCCAGCGGCAATGGTATGCAGGTCCGTCGTGAGTACCTGGGCATGAATGGCCAGCCGCTGGACCTGGGTAACCTGCGCAGCGGTGACCTGGTGCTGGTGCACCTGGCGCTGAAGGCCGAGGACCGTGTGCCTGATGCGCTGGTAGTCGACCTGCTGCCAGCCGGCCTGGAGCTGGAGAACCAGAACCTGGCGCAAAGCGCTGCCAGCCTGGACAACGCCAGTAGCGCGGTGAAAGAGTGGCGTGAGTCGATGCAGAACGCGAATGTGGTGCACCAGGAGTACCGCGACGACCGTTACGTCGCGGCCGTGAAGCTCGACGGCTACGGCACCACCCACCTGCTGTACCTGGCGCGTGCAGTCACCCCGGGCACCTACCGGGTGCCGCCGCCGCAGGTCGAGTCGATGTACCGCCCGAACCTGCAGGCTGTGGGTGACGGGCAAGGGGAAATGACAGTCAAGCCGCGTTAGGCAGCGGTAGCGCCAGGCAGGAGGGCAATGTGCCCACCTGCCTGGCGCCCACACACGGCAGCCCGGCGCTTAGTGTATGACCCAGCTCATCACCCACAACCCCAGCACCAGCCAGATGATCCCGAGGATGATTGAGGCTCGCATGAACGCGCGGATTGCCGAGTACAGCAGCATCAGGCCGACGATCAGCGCCAGGATGCTGACCAGCGAGGTGTCCATGCCCAAGGTGCGTGCCAGGCCGTCGACGAAGTTGCCACCGGCATTGGCCAGCAGGTTGAACAGGCCGCTCAACGCGTCGACGATGATACGGATCAGCGACCCCAGCGCCTGGCCCAGCCACTCGAAAAAACCTTCTACATGCATAGTTGCTTCCTGATGATCGACTCGGCGATTGTGCCGTCCCCTACCCTTTGGCCATTATCTGGCCAGGTCGGTTCCCAATGCCAAGCTTAGCGTGGCCGCGCACCCGTGCGGGCAAGCTGCTGCGCGCTGCGCTACTCGGCAGCCTGATTGTGGTTGGCCTGCTGTGGCTGGCTGATCGCCTATGGCCGCTACCGATGCCCCAGGACGACCTGGCGCGCGTGGTGCTTGCCGAAGACGGTACGCCCCTGTGGCGCTTTGCCGATGCCGACGGTGTCTGGCGTTACCCGGTCAGCCCCGAGCAGGTGTCGCCGCTTTATCTCGAGGCGCTGCTCACCTACGAGGACCGCTGGTTCTATCGCCATCCGGGGGTGAACCCGCTGGCGCTGGCCAGGGCGGCCTGGCTGAACCTGAGCGGCGGGCGGGTGGTGTCGGGGGGCAGTACCTTGTCGATGCAGGTGGCACGGCTGCTCGACCCGCATGACCGTACCCTGGCAGGCAAACTGCGCCAGCTGTGGCGCACGCTACAGCTGGAGTGGCACTTGCCCAAGCGCGAGATCCTGCAGATATACCTGGACCGCGCGCCATTCGGCGGCACGTTGCAGGGCGTCGCCGCCGCGAGCTGGGCCTACCTGGGCAAGTCGCCCTTGCACCTGACGCCCGCCGAGGCCGCGTTGCTGGCCGTGCTGCCCCAGGCCCCCAGCCGGCTGCGCCCGGACCGCCACCCAGAACGCGCACAGCGCGCCCGTGACAAGGTGCTGCAACGCCTGGCGCAATACCAGGTATGGCCTGCCCAGCGCATCCGCGAGGCTGCCGAGGAACCGCTGTTGTTGGCGCCACGCCAGGAGCCGGCGTTGGCCCCACTGCTGGCCCGGCGCCTGAATACGGCCGGTAGCCCGCCCCTGATACGCACCACCCTGGACGCCGCCCTGCAAAGGCGCCTTGAGGACCTGCTGCTGGGCTGGCGCGCCCGGCTGCCCGAACGTACCTCAGCGGCCATCTTGGTGGTCGAGGCGCAGAACATGGCCGTGCGTGCCTACCTGGGCTCGGTCGACCTGGCGGATGACAGGCGCTTCGGCCATGTCGACATGGTGCAGGCGTTGCGCTCGCCAGGCTCCACGCTCAAGCCTTTCCTGTATGGCATGGCGCTGGACGATGGCCTTATTCATTCCGAGTCGTTGCTGCAGGATGTGCCGCGCCGCTACGGCGATTATCGCCCCGGCAACTTTTCGTCCGGCTTCAGCGGCCCGGTGTCGGCCAGCTCGGCGCTGGCGCTGTCACTCAACCTGCCAGCGGTGCAGCTGCTGGAAGCCTACGGCCCCAAGCGCTTTGCCGCACAGCTACGCATGGCGGGCTTGCCGCTGGTATTGCCGCCGCTGGCCGAACCGAACCTTTCGTTGATTCTGGGCGGAGCTGGCAGCCGCCTGGAAGACCTGGTGGGGGGCTATGCGGCACTGGCCCGTGAGGGCAACACGGCCCAGATACGTTTGCAGCCTCAGGCTCGGTTGGTAGAGCATCGCCTGATGTCGCCGGGTGCTGCCTGGATCATCCGCCGCATCCTCAGTGGCCAGGCCCGGCCAGACCGCGACCCTCATGCCGAGTGGGTGCAGCGCCCGCAGCTTGCCTGGAAGACCGGTACCAGCTACGGCTTTAGGGACGCCTGGTCGGTCGGGGTGGGGCCTCGCTACCTGATCGGTGTGTGGATCGGCCGGCCCGACGGTACGCCGGTGCCCGGGCAGTTCGGCCTGGCCTCTGCAGCACCGCTGATGCTGCAGGTGCATGACCTGTTGACCAACCGTGACCGCCAACGGGGGCTGAGCGTGCCGACACAGCCTGTACCGACGAGCGTGGGGGTGGCTGCGATCTGCTGGCCACTCGGCCAGCCCCTGCAGCGGCAGGCCCCGAACTGCCGGCGCCAGCGCTTTGCCTGGACGCTGGACGGCACCATCCCTCCGACCTTGCAGGCGGCGGATCAACCGCTCGGCCTGGGGTTGCACGAAAACGTGTGGGTCAATGACCGTGGGTTGCGGGTAGACGGCAGTTGCCCGGGTGCCCGACAGCGGGATATCGCGTTATGGCCGGCGCCGCTGGAACCCTGGCTGCCGCGGGCGGAGCGCCGTGCGGCCCTGCTGCCTGCCATCGACCCTGGCTGCCCGCCACAGGTTGCGGCCAGCGCGCCACCGCTGTCCATCGTCGGGGTGCGGCCGGGTGATAACCTGCGTCGTCCCGCCAACAGCGGTGAGCCATTGCAGCTTGATGTGTCAGCACTGGGCGGCGCCGGCCGGCGCTGGTGGTTCCTCAATGGCCAGCCGCTGGGTGACACCCAGGGCCAGGACAGCCTGCCGTTACGCCTGCCGCAGGCAGGGCGGGCCGAGCTGAGCGCACTGGACGAAAGCGGCGAAACAGCCCGCGTAACGTTCCAGGTCAGCCAGTGAGGTAGCCCGGCAGGTGTCGCCCGTCAGTGGGCGGTGAAGCGCTGATGCACGGGGGCGGAGCCCGGGGTCAGCGCCAATGCCAGTTGGGTGCGGTTGTGCATGTGGGTCAGGCGCAACACCTGGGAGACATACAGCTTGACCGTGTTTTCGGTAATGCCCAGTTCGCAGGCAATCTGGTAGTTGGTCTTGCCCTTGCCCACCAGGCGGGCGACCTCAAGCTGGCGCGGCGAGAGCTTGTCGAACACTGAAGGCAACTCGCCCTCGGTATCCTCGGCATCCCCTGCGCGACGGTGCGCGCCCTGGCCTCGGGCTTTCTCCAGGTCCTGGTACAACTCGTCGACAGAGTCAGCCAGCTCCTGCAGCCGCTGGTTCAACCCGCCGAGGTCGCTGAGATTGCGTTGGCGTTCCACCAGCACCTCTTCCTGCCGGCGCACGCCTTCGAGCAGCTCGTCCAGGTCCATGGGCTTCTGGTAGTAATCGGCAAAGCCTTCACGTAAGGCGCGAATCACGTCCTGTTTCTCCGCACGCCCGGTCAGCATGATGGCCTCGAACATGCGCTGCCCCGGGTTGATCTGCTTGAGCGCCCGTACCAGCTCGATGCCGTCACGTTCAGGCATATGCAGGTCGCAGATGACCAGGCCGATGGCAGGGTCGGCCATGTAGCGTTCGATCGCTTCGTTGGTGGAAAGGGCCGATGTGCACGCATAGCCCTTGGCTTTGAGGAATTCGCACAACTGTTCAACGATGGCCGATTGATCATCGACCACCAACACCTTTACTTCACTCACTGGTCTGGACACGATCAACTCCCTGTTCGTATACGGCCCTGCTCCCGGGCTAGACGCTCTGGCAGTTTAAAAGTAGCCGTACCTCTGAAATATGTACAAGGCACGTACACATCTTCGGACCGCCGGGATGTTCATTGGATCCATACAGCTGTCAGGAGGAAGCCGGCCAGCACGTAAGGTACGAATGCCTGCTTGTCGCCCATGGCCTCGGTCAGGGCTTGCAGGCGCTTTTTCACCTTCGCATCGAGCAGTGCCCACAAGCGCCTGCGGGTCATCAGCCAGATCAGCAGGCTGATGCCGGCCCCAATGAAGGTCCCCAATACATACTGGGGCCCTGTGGCCAGTGCCAGGGCGCCCATCAGCTTGACGTCGTCCGCACCGAAATGGCCGAGCATGTACACCGGCAGGGTAAGCAGCATCACAATCGCCAATGCCCAGCCCGCATCGCCGGGGTCTGCCCCCAACCAGGTGTGGCCGGTTGCGAATAGCCAGAATAGCGCGCAGACGGCCACGCCGAGGGTGAGTACATTGGAGATCTGACGCTGGCGCACGTCCTGTTCGGTGCACAGGGCAAGCCATAGGAGAAGCACAATGCTTTGCATCGACAGCCCACCTTCCCTTGAAGTTGAACACTACCTGTTCAGTCAGGTTTCACAGTCAAGATAGACCGGAACCCGGGAGCGGGCGGGGTATGGGCAGGGAAAAGGCGTGGCCGGAATGGATTTTGTCGCAGGTGACACAAGGGCCGCCGGGCGGCCCCGCTTCAGCGCTGTTCAATCATTCGATTACCTCCGGCTACCCGGCGGGTAATTCCCCAGTACCTGCGCCACCGTTTTCTGAATGGCGCTGTTACGCTCATCCGGCCCAGGCGGGTAGTTGTTCATGATCTGCTCGGCGCTGCCGCGCCACACCAACTTGCCATCGCGCCCGTCGAGCAGGTCCACCTGAATCGTCGCCACCTTGTAGTCGACGCTGCGGGTTTCGTTATACATCGGCCCGCCCCAGTAACCGCCCCAATAGCCACCCCAGCCGCCGCCATAGTTGGTGGTGATCTGTTGTTGGCGCTGTTCAACGATCAGATAGGTACGCACTTTTACATCAGCCTGCTTGCCGGGTTGCACCGGGCGCAGGCCGCGCTGGTCGAGCTGATCGGCTACAGCCTGGCGAATGCGCTGTTCGGTCAGGTCGCTTTTGATGCGCGGGTCGTCCGGGCGGTACTGCAACCCAGGTTCTTGCCAGGCCCAGCTGCGGTAGGCGGCAAAATCGCGACTGGCGTCGTAATCCTGCTGCACGTTGTTGCTCGAGCAGGCAGCCAGCAACACGGCAAACGACAGTAGAAACAGACGGCGCAACATGGTGGTTCTCCGTTAAGCGTTAACTGGGAGGATAGCCGCTGAGTGCCTTGCTGACGGCCTGGCGCACAGCACTTTCACGATCACGGGGCGACCCCTGGTCGCTGCCGCTTTCGGCATTGCCGCTCCACACGGGCTGGCCGCTGCGCCCGTCATACAGATCGACGCGTACCACCATTACTTCCACCTGGTAAGTGCGCACCACCGGTACGCTGGCATAGCCACCGTAACCGTTGCGGTACCCGCCGTAGCCGACACTGCCGTAGGGGTAAGGGTCATAACTGTCGTAATCACGAACCTGGCGCAGGCGCTTTTCCAGATGGATGTTGGCGCTTACCAGCAAGTCTGGCGAGCCGTTGCGTGCAGGGCGTAGCCCGTGCTGGTCGAGGGCGGCGCTGACGGCATCGGCCAATTGTGCCGGGTCGGCCTTTGCCGAGCCGGTGGGCAACTGCCCATTGCGCCAGCCCCAGCTCTGGTAATGCCCGTAATCCCGGGCAGGGGTGGGGTAGGCACTGGCATCGAAGGTGTTGGCCGCCTGCGCCGGCGCCGGGGGCAATGGCCGGCTACTGGCCACATAGGGGTTGGTGCCCTGACAGCCCGCGAGGACCAGCGGCAGCAGGGCGAGGCGAAACAGACGATACGGCATGCTTCCTCCTGCCTGGCAGATCAACGTGGGCGGCAAACCCAATGCAGGTAACGACCAAGCCCGGCAAAACTGGGGTGGCGACGGTGGGCCAGTTCCATTTCCAGCAGGTCGAGCAGCTCCGCCTTGTCCTGGAAGTCCTTGGGCATGTAGTCGTGGAACACCCGGATACCGCTTTCACTTTCGACCTGCCACATGGGCTCAAGTTGCGCTTTGAGGTGGCGGGGATCAAGAGGTTTTTGCGGGGTGAGGCTTTGCTTTTCACCTTCCAGCCGGTTGCTGCGCAACTTGCGGAAATGCCCCTTGAGCAGGTTCCGGTACACCAGGGCATCACGGTTGTAGAACGCCAGCGACAACCAGCCTTGGGGAGCTGTGAGCTGGTGCAGTACCGGCAGGATGCTTTCTGGTTCGGCCAGCCACTCCAGCACGGCATGGCACACCACCACATCGTAGGGTTCGGTCAGCTCACCGAGCAGCGCCTGCCAGGGCGCATGAATGAATGTCGCGGCCTGGCCGGCCTCGGCAAAGCGCGCCTGTGCGCCATCGAGCATGGGGGCGGCAGGTTCGGCCAGGGTGACATGGTGCCCGCGCTGGGCCAGCCACAAGGCCATGTGGCCCAGCCCTGCGCCCACGTCGAGGATACGCAGTGGGCGGTCGGGCAGTGCCTCGGCCAGGTCGGCCTGCAGCACGGCAAGGCGTATCGCACCCTTGGCTCCGCCATAGATTTTTTCGGCAAAGCGGGTGGCCAGTTCATCAAAGTGGCGGTCGTTCATCGGGCAAAGCGCCTCTCGCTGTCAGCAAGCTTGGCCCGCACGACCTGGTCCATGTCCAGGCCAAGCTCGCTGCACAGCAGCAACAGGTACAGCACTACATCACCGACTTCCTGGCCCGCGTGGGCCAGTTTGTCAGCAGGCAGCTGGCGCGATTCGTCTTCGCTCAGCCATTGGAATATTTCGACCAGCTCGGCCATTTCCACACTGGCGGCCATGGCGAGGTTCTTGGGGCTGTGGAAGCGCTGCCAGTCATTGTTGTCGCGGATCTGGTGCAGGCGTTGGGTGAGTTCTTGCAAGTTCATCGGGGCCTCCTGGTGCCGCATAGCTTCTGCGCAGGGCCGCTGCAAAGCAAGGGCCCCACACAAACGTACGGTCAACAGTGCCCCGGTTGGCTACAGGCGTGACCACTGGCCAGCCATGTGCAGCACCCCGGCATGGCCATCCAGCCGCACAGCGCCAGTGGTGCCAGCTTCACTGGCACTGAGTATCACCTCTGAGGGCAAGCGCACAGGCTTGTGGAACGCCACTTCGAACCCATACCCACTGTGGGGCAGATGCCCACGCAATGCCGCCATGGCCATGGCCTTGCTCCACATGCCATGGGCGATGGCGGTGGGGAAACCGAACAGCCGCGCACTGGCAGCACTCAGGTGGATGGGGTTGTAGTCGCCGCACACCTTGGCGTAACGCCGGCCAATGTCACGGTCGGCATACCAGCGCGTGGCTTCGGGCAGGTCTACGGGCTCGTCCGGGGGCGTGGGGGTGGCGGCGCCTTCGAGCTTTAGCCCGCGTACCAGCATGCGGCTGGTCTCCCGCCACAGCGGGCCTATGCCGTCCTGGGCCTCGGTCACCAGGTCGAACGTGCCGCCTTTGGCATGGGGTTGCAGGTTATCCGCGTACACGGCCATATGCAGCCCTTCAAGCCCCCCGAGCGGGCGCAGTACTTCGATGCGGTTGTGCAAGTGCACCAGGCCCAGCAGCGGGAACGGGAAGTCATGGCCGGTCATCAGTTGCAGTTGCAGGTTGAACGCCATGACGTGCGGGTACGTGGCCGGCAGGCGGCCGTCATCGGCGAAGTGACAGAGCCGGCGGTAGGCCTGCAGGTTTTGCTGCTGCAGTGGGATGTAGCAGCGCAGGCCTGCTTCCGGCAGGCGGTCACCCGTGATGCTGCGCTTGCCAGCGGCGCGCAGGTACAGGCTGGCGCGGCCAGCTGGGCGGTGCACGTGGTGCCAGGTTCGTTTCATGTTCAAGCCCCCATCAGTGCCTGGCCACAGACCCGCAGCACCTGGCCGTTGACTGCACCGGTACAGGGCTGGCTGAGCCAGGCGATGGCTTCGGCCACGTCTTGGGGCCGCCCGCCCTGGCCGAGCGAGCTAAGGCGTCGACCCGCCTCGCGCAGCCCCATGGGCATGGCGGCGGTCATGTGGGTTTCGATGAAGCCCGGTGCTACAGCATTGATGCTGGCACCCCGTTCGGCCAGTGTAGGCGCCCAGGCCTGTGCCAGGCCGATCAGCCCGGCCTTGCTGGCGGCGTAGTTGGCCTGGCCACGGTTGCCGGCTATACCGCTCACCGATGCCAGCAGTGTGATGCGGGCGTGCTGCCCGAGTGCGCCATTGTCGATCAGCGCCTGGGTGAGTATCTGCGGCGCCTTGAGGTTGACCGCCATCACAGCGTCCCAGTACTCCGGGGTCATGTTGGCCAGCGTCTTGTCGCGGGTGATGCCAGCGTTGTGCACCACGATGTCGATGCCATCGGGCAGGGCAGCGAGCAGCTGCGTTGCTGCGTCGCTGGCGCAGATGTCCAGGGCCAGGGCCTTGCCACCCAGGCGTGCAGCAAGGGCATTGAGCGCTTGGGCGGCCTGGGGCACATCCAGCAGCAGCACGTCGGCACCATCGCGCACCAGGGTTTCGGCAATGGCAGCACCGATACCGCGTGCCGCGCCGGTCACCAGAGCCCGTTGGCCGCCCAGCGGGCGGGTCCAGTCCTGCACGTGCGCAGCGCAGGCCTGCAGGCGCAGCACCTGGCCAGACACGAATGCGCTTTTCGGCGACAGGAAGAAGCGCAGTGCACCCTCCAGCTGGTCTTCGGCACCTTCGCCCACATAAAGCAGCTGCGCAGTGGCGCCATTGCGCAACTCCTTGGCCAGCGAGCGGGTGAACCCTTCAAGGGCTCGCTGCGCCACGCTGGCCAACGGGTCTGCCAGCGACTCGGGAGGCCGCCCGAGCACCACCACATGAGCACAAGGTGCCAGGCTGCGTAACAGCGGCTGGAAAAACTCGCGCAACTGCTTCAAGGCATCGCTGTCGGACAAATGGCTGGCGTCGAACACCAGCGCCTTGATTTTCGGCCCAAGGCCGGCCACCCAGGGCTGTGCCTGCAGGTGCTCGCCATTGAAGCTGTACACGGCATCGGTCAGGCGCGGCGCCACTGTTTCAACCTGGCCCGCCAGTGGCCCGCCGCCTACCACCAATGCACCTTCCACCGGGCGCAGGCGGCCGGACTGCCAGCGCTCCAGAGGTGCCGGGCGCGGCAGGCCCAGGGTATCGACCAGGCGACGGCCCAGGCTGGAATTGGCGAAACCAAGGTAGCGATCGCTCATGAGGGGTCCTCCAGAAGGCAAGCTTGAGAGTGTGGACCAACTTTGCGGCACGGTCGTTCGAATGCGGTAAAAACACCTAGGCTGTACGGATCAAATTGTTTCAGGAGGAACATGCGCATGCGTTCACTACGTCGGGTCGCGATTCTGGGCGGCAACCGAATCCCCTTTGCCCGCTCCAATGGCGCCTACGCCACGGCCAGTAACCAGGCCATGCTGACCGCTGCGCTGGAAGGGCTGATAGAGCGTTACCGGCTGCACGGGCTGCGCCTGGGGGAGGTGGTGGCCGGTGCGGTGCTCAAACACTCCCGCGACATGAACCTGACCCGTGAATGCGTGCTGGGCTCGCGCCTCTCGCCGCTCACGCCCGCCTATGACATCCAGCAGGCTTGTGGCACCGGGCTTGAGGCCGCTTTGCTGGTGGCCAACAAGATTGCCCTGGGGCAGATCGACTGCGGCATCGCTGGCGGCGTGGACACCACTTCCGATGCGCCCATCGCCGTGAACGAAGGCCTGCGCCAGGTACTGTTGCAGGCCAACCGTGGCAAAAGCCTGATGGGCCGGCTGCAACCCTTCCTGAAACTGCGGCCTCATCACCTCAAGCCTGAATTGCCGCGCAATGGCGAGCCGCGCACCGGCCTGTCGATGGGCGAACACTGTGAGCGCATGGCCAAGACCTGGCATATCGGCAGGGCAGAACAGGACGCGTTGGCCCTGCGCAGCCATCAGGCCCTGGCGGGTGCCTATGCCGAAGGCTGGCAGGACGACTTGCTGACCCCGTTCATGTCGCTTGCCCGGGACAACAACCTGCGCCCGGACCTTACCCTGGAGCAACTGGCCCGCCTCAAGCCGGCCTTCGACCGTACGGACGAAGGCACGCTGACCGCGGGCAATTCTACGCCGCTCACCGACGGTGCTTCGCTGGTGCTGTTGGGCACCGAAGAGTGGGCGCAACAGCAGGGGCTGGAGGTGCTCGCCTATTTGGTGGATGGTGAAACCGCTGCGGTTGACTTCGTCACGGGCCGCGAAGGCCTGCTGATGGCACCGGTGTATGCCGTGCCACGGTTGCTGGCGCGCAATGACCTGACCCTGCAGGACTTCGATTATTACGAAATCCATGAAGCCTTCGCCGCCCAGGTGCTCTGCACCCTCAAGGCCTGGGAAGATGCCGACTATTGCCGTGAACAGCTGGGCTTGAGCGCACCGCTGGGGGCTATCGACCGCGCCAGGCTCAACGTCAAGGGCAGCTCGCTGGGGGCAGGCCACCCGTTCGCGGCTACCGGGGGCCGTATTGTGGCAAACCTGGCAAAACTGCTGTCGGTGGCGGGGAAAGGGCGTGGGCTGATTTCGATCTGTGCAGCGGGCGGGCAGGGTGTGACGGTGATCGTCGAGCGGTAAGATAACGTCGGTGTCGCCGTAGCTGTTAGGCTTGTCTGCTCAGAACCATAAGACACCACCATGCCGACCACCGGACACCCCCGCGCCATCCCGGCGCTGGACCACCTGCCAAGGCCCCTGTATGCCCGTGCCGAGCGCTTGGGCGCGGGGTCATGGACCACTCGCCATCAGCATGACTGGGTGCAGTTTTCGTACGCCATCAGTGGCGTGTTGGGGGTCTACACCCGGGACGGCAGCTATTTCGCGCCGCCCCAGTGGGGGGTGTGGATACCTGCGCAGGCTGAGCATGAAGTGGTGACTTCGATGCAGGCGGAAATGCGCAGCCTTTACATCCGCCGCGACGCCTGCCCGTGGGCGACCGAAGAATGCCGGGTGCTGGAAGTGACGCCCCTGGCGCGGGAGCTGATCAAGCAGTTCTGCCTGTTGCCCCCGCAGTACCCTGAACACGACAGCGCCGAGTCACGGCTGGTGGCGGTGCTGCTCGACCAACTGCGTACCCTGCCAGCGGTAGGTTTTTCGTTACCCCTGCCGCGCCATCCCGGGTTGCTTGCCCTGTGCAATCGCCTGATCGCTACCCCCGAGCGGAGCCAGACCTTGCAGCAATGGGCGCTGGAGCTTGGGTGTTCGGAAAAGACCCTGATGCGCCTGTTCCAGCGCGAAACCGGGTTGAGCTTCCGCAACTGGCGCCAGCGCATGCGGTTGTTGTCGTCGCTGGCCATGCTGGAGGCCGGCGAGAGCGTTACCGATGCGGCGCTGGGCTGCGGGTATGACTCCACCTCCGCCTACATCGCCGCGTTCAAGCAGCTGTTTGGCGCAACGCCGGGTGAACTGAAGCTGTAAGCCGCGCCTGCCGGCACCTGCGTCTACCGCCCTGCAGGCGGCAGGCGCAGGCGGGGCATCAGGTGCGGAACCTGCGCACCAGGGTATCCAGTTCGTTGGACAGCCCCGCCAGGCTTTCCGAGTCCTGACGGGCGGCCTGGGCCAGCTCCGCCACCAGCTGTGCATCGCCGTGGATCTGGCTGATGTGCCGGTTGATGTCCTCGGCCACCTGGTGTTGTTCCTCGGCGGCTGTGGCGATTTGCGTATTCATGTCGCGTATCACATCCACCGACTCGCGAATCTGCCCAAAACTGTCACGCGCCAGGCCAATGCGGCTCACCGACTGCTGCGAAACTTCCAGGCTGGCGTGCATCTGTGCGGCCACTTCGCTGGTGCGCCCGGCCAGGTTACCCAGCAGGCCATCGATTTCGGCGGTGGAATCGGCGGTACGCTTGGCCAAGGCCCGCACCTCGTCAGCCACCACCGCAAAGCCCCGGCCTTGTTCGCCGGCACGGGCCGCTTCAATCGCCGCGTTCAGAGCCAGCAGGTTGGTCTGCTCGGCAATCGAGCGGATGGTGCCGAGGATTGACTGGATAGCGTTGCTGTCACGCTCCAGTTGCTGGATCGACTGCGCCGACTGTTCGATTTCGTGGCTCAGGCGGTCGACGCTGCTGACCGCGGCATCGATCTGCTGCTGGCCTTCGCGCGCCTGTTGCTGGCCACTGTCGGCAGACTGCGCCGCCTGGCTGCATGAGCGCGCCACCTCGTTGGCTGTGGCGACCATTTCATGGAACGCGGTGGAGACCATGTCCACTGCTTCACGTTGGCGCCCTGCAGCCTCGGCCATGTCGCTGGATACCCGGGTTGAACGGGTGGAGGTGTTGAGAATGTTACCGGCTGCCGCGCCGATGTGCTGGATGAGGCTGCGGATGGCCCCCAGGAACTGGTTGAACCAGCTGGCCAGTTGCGCGGTTTCGTCGCGGCCTCGGATCTCCAGGTTGCGGGTAAGGTCGCCTTCGCCTTGGGCAATGTCTTCCAGGCCGCTGGTCACGCTGTTGATCGGGCGCACGATGAGTTTGGCGAAGGTGGCGCCCACCACCGCGAACACGGCTGCCAGCACCAGCGCGACGATACCGATGAGCCAGGTCAGGCGGGTGGTGGTTTGCATCACTTCACCTTGCTTGATCAGGCCGATGAGGGTCCAGCCCAGTTTTTCGTCCGGGTAGATATTGGCCATGTAGCGCACGCCGTTCAGCTCGACTTCGGCCAGGCCCTTGCCGTGTTTGGCCAGCTCGGCGTAACCGTCGCCGAAGCTCGCCAGCGGTTTGAAGTTGTGCGTGGTATCGCGTGGGTCGACCAGTACGTTGCCGTTGTTTTCAATCAGCAGCAGGTAGCCACTTTCGCCCAGCTTGATCTGCTTGACGATCTCCGTCAGGCCTTTGATCGAGACATCGACGTTGACCACACCACCCGGGTTGCCCAACTGGTTGGCAACGGCGCGCACCGTGCTGACCAGCACCGCGTCATCGGCAGCCCAGTAGTAGGCACTGGTGCGCAGGGTCTTGCCGGGGTTGGCCATGGCCAACTGGTACCAGGGGCGCGTGCGTGGGTCGTAGTTGACGAATTTCTGCCCGGCGGGCCACCCCACGTAGCCGCCGTCTGCCACCCCGTAAGACAGGTAGGCGTAACCCGGGTGGGCATTGGCCAGGCTGGTCATGAAGGCCAGGATATTGCTCGCTTGCGGCCCCAGTTCATAGGACGGCGTCGCGCTCATATACTTGCTCAGCTCGCCGCCAGTGGCCGCGACCAGCGGTTGCGAAGCCATGTACTCCACGTTCTGGCTGATGCCCTGGAAGAAGATATTCATGGCGTTGCTGACCTGGCGGATTTCCCGGCTGCTGCTGTCCAGAAAGCCGTCCCGGGCTTCGCCACGCAGGTTGAGAACCACCAGGGTGGCCACGAGTACGATGGGCAAGCCGGCGATCACCGCGAATGCCCAGGTCAGTTTCTGTTTGATGCTCATAGGCGCTCCCGGATTATTATTGTCGACACATGAGGCAGATCACCAATGCATCGGCAGCAGCCGGGTTTTATGTAGGCAAACGCCCGTAAATATTGGATGAAATCGCAGTGGGTGACTATTCGGTCACGTTCGGACGCTTATGGCGTGTCGGGCTGCCGGTTGGTGCTGGGTGGCAGCAACTGGCAGCCTCGCCAGTGGCCAGTTCTTTCAGGATCGGGCAGTCCGGGCGGTCATCACCCTGGCAATGTGAAACCAGTTCACCCAGGGTGTCGCGCAGGGTGACCAGTTCTTTGATGCGGGTGTTGAGTGCATCGATGTGCTGCATGGCCAGCGCCTTCACGTCAGCACTGGCGCGTTGCCGGTCCTGCCACAGGGTCAGCAACTTGCCGACCTCTTCGAGGGAAAAGCCCAGGTCTCGCGAGCGCTTGATGAATGCCAGGCTGTGCAGGTCTGCGTCCTGGTACAACCGGTAACCACTGTCGCTGCGCGTGGCGGGCTTGAGCAGGCCGATGGCTTCGTAGTAACGAATCATCTTGGTGCTGAGCCCGCTGCGGCGGGCAGCCTGGCCAATGTTCATGGCGCCTCCTGGGTGCGCGTGTCGGGTTTCCAGGCCTTGAGCAGGAGCGCGTTGCTGACCACGCTGACACTGGACAGGGCCATGGCGGCGCCGGCGAGTACCGGATTGAGATAGCCCAGCGCGGCCAAGGGGATGCCGACCAGGTTGTAGATGAATGCCCAGAACAGGTTCTGGCGGATCTTCGCGTAGGTCTTGCGGCTGATTTCCAGCGCCGCCGGCACCAGGCGCGGGTCGCCGCGCATCAGGGTGATGCCGGCGGCCTGCATGGCCACGTCGGTGCCGCCACCCATGGCAATGCCGATATCGGCTGCGGCCAAGGCGGGCGCATCGTTGATGCCGTCGCCAACCATCGCCACCACGCCGTCCTGCTTGAGCGCGGTGACCGTGGCGGCCTTGTCGCCAGGCAATACTTCAGCGTGCACATCGGCGATGCCGAGGGTGTCGGCGACGACCTTGGCGCTGCCGCGGTTGTCGCCGGTCAGCAGGTGGCTGCTGATGTGCTGCTCACGCAAGGTTTCCACGGCTTGCGCGGCTCCAGGCTTCAGGCTGTCGCCGAAAGCGAACAGGCCCAGCACGCGCGGCTGCTCGCCCCGCTCGACCAGCCACGACAGGGTGCGGCCTTGCGCTTCCCAGGCCTGCGCCTTGGCGGCCAGGGCCCCGGGTTGCAAGCCACTGTCCTGCAGCAGGCGGCGGTTGCCCAGGGCCAGGTCCCGGCCGTCCACGCAGCCGGCGATACCCCGGCCGGTCAGCGACTGGCTACCCGTTACGCTGGGTACCTCGAGCCCTTGCTCGGCGCAGGCGTCCAGCACTGCCCGTGCCAGCGGGTGTTCACTGCCGCGCTGCAGGGCACCGGCCAGCCGGTGCAGGCTGGCGCCGTCGCCATCCACCGCCTGGCTGTGGACCACACGCGGGCTGCCGGAGGTGAGGGTGCCGGTTTTGTCGAACACCACGCGGTTGACCGCATGCGCCCGCTCCAGGGCCTCGGCGTCCTTGATGAGGATGCCGTGCCGGGCGGCCACGCCAGTGCCGGCCATGATCGCGGTGGGGGTGGCCAACCCCAGTGCACAAGGGCAGGCGATGACCAGTACGGCCACGGCGTTGATCAGAGCCGTTTCCATTGCAGCCCCCGCCAGCCACCAGCCGACCAGGGTGACCAGGGCCAGTACCAGCACCGCCGGTACGAACACCTGGCTGACACGGTCGACCAGCTTCTGGATGGGCGCCTTGGCGGCCTGGGCGTCTTCCACCAGGCGGATGATGCGCGCCAGCACGGTTTCGGTCCCCAGCGCCTGGGTGCGTACCAGCAGCCTGCCTTCCCCGTTGATGGCACCGCCGGTGACCGAGTCGCCGGGCTGCTTGGGCACTGGCAGGCTCTCGCCGCTGATCAGGGCTTCGTCAGCATGGCTGCTGCCGTCCTCGACAATCCCGTCGACTGGGTAGCGCTCCCCGGGCTTGACCAGCACCAGGTCGCCCACACGCAGTTGGGCGATGGCCACGTCTTCCTCGCGGCCGTCCACAACCCGCAATGCCCGCTCCGGTCGCAAAGCCTCGAGGGCGCGGATGGCACTGGCGGTCTGGCGCTTGGCGCGGCTCTCCAGGTACTTGCCCAGCAGCACCAACGCGATTACCACGGCAGACGCTTCGAAATACAGGTGAGGGGCCATGCCTGCCGGTGCCTGCGCCCATTGATAGAGGCTCAGGCCGTAACCGGCGCTGGTGCCCAGCGCGACCAGCAGGTCCATGTTGCCAGCGCCGGCACGCACGGCTTTCCAGGCGGCAACGTAGAAACGGGCACCCAGAATGAACTGCACCGGCGTTGCCAGCAGGAACTGCGCCCACGCCGGCAACATCCAGTGCAAGCCCAGCGGCTGTACCAGCATCGGCAACACCAGCGGCAGGGCCAGCAATACGGCAGCGCCTACGGCAAGCCGCTCGCGGTGCAGGCGGCGCTGGGCCAGCCGGTTTTCGTCCTCGGCGGCCTCCGGCAGGCTGGCGGTATAACCGGCCTGTTCCACGCTGGCGATCAGCATTGAATCGTCCACCCCGGTCAGCATTTCAACGTGCGCACGCTCGCTGGCCAGGTTGACCGACACCTGCTGTACCCCTGGCACCTTGACCAGGGCCCGTTCGACACGGCCGGCACAACTGGCGCAGGTCATGCCGTCAATCTGCAGCTCCAGGCTGCGCACGGGCACTTCGTAGCCGGCGTCGCGCACGGCATCGACCAAGGCCGGCAGGCTATCGCCGGGCGCCTGGACGCGCGCCTGCTCGGTGGCCAGGTTGACGCTGACCTGTTCAGCGCCAGCGACCTTGCGCAGGGCACGCTCTACCCGGCCGGCGCAGCTGGCGCAGGTCATGCCGGAAATGGGCAGGTTGTACGTAGTGGATGCGGGCATGACTCTCCTCCTTGGACAGGCCCCAAGCATCAACCTTGCCACGCGGGGAAGGTCAATAGTCCAGCGGTGTGGCTTTCAACTCCAACCCATACTGGCCCATGGCAATGCGGTACTTGTTGATCTGGCCCGCCTGCAGCGTCAACCGGATGCTGCGCTGGTCCTCAAGGCCCGGCGCACAGCCGGGCATCTGCCCTGGCAGCAGGCGCAAGCGCACATCCACCGGCCCTGGCGGCAGGTTGAACGAGGTGGACTGTTCCTGGAACAGGCGCCCGGAGAGCTGATCATTGAGGTAAACGCCAATTTCGCAACTGGTGGCCACTTCCAGGCGCTCACGGGAAATGATCAGCACGCTGTATGCCGCGTTGCCCTCGGCACTGGCCGGTGGCACTGCAGTGGCAACAGCCAACAGCCCGACGATGCCCAATGCTGCCCTGAACATGAAAACCCCCTGCTTGCCTGATCGTCAAAGCCGCAGCTTGGCCGAGCCCGGCTTGGATTGCCACCCCACCGTGTTGACTTTGCCCCTGTGGCAAGGTTGAAACTTGTGCAAAACCTGAAGGAGGTACCCCCGATGCAAGTCTTCAACGTACAGGGCATGACCTGCGGCCACTGCGTAAAAGCCGTGACCCGCGCCGTACAGGCGCTGGATGCCGGGGCCAAGGTGGACGTCGACCTGGCTGCCAAGCAGGTGCGCGTTGACAGCGCGCTGGCACAGGAACAGGTGCTGGCGGCCATCCGCGAAGAAGGCTATCAGGCCGAGGCTGGCTGAGCCTTTGTAGGAAGGCTCTTTGTTTCAAATGTTTTCTCCTTACGGCGTCCACAGCAGGTAGAATCGTTCACTTGCTTAGCCTGCTATGGATTCCTGATGAACCTGCGAATGGTGCTCATCCTGGGCGCACTCAGTGCGTTCGGGCCGTTGGCGATCGACTTCTACCTGCCTGCCTTCCCGGCCATGGCGCAGGCGTTCGCCACAGACGAACAACACGTCCAGGCCACCTTGGCCGCCTACTTCCTTGGCCTGTCCATGGGGCAGTTGCTCTATGGGCCGGTCGCCGACCGCTTTGGGCGGCGCAAGCCCCTGATGTTCGGCGTGACGCTGTTCACCCTGGCCTCGCTGGCGTGCGCCTACGCCCCCAGCCTGGACGCCTTAGTACTGGCGCGCTTCGTTCAGGCGCTGGGTGGCTGCGCGGGCATGGTGCTGTCCCGGGCCATTGTCAGTGACAAGTGCGACCCGGTGGCCTCGGCCAAAGTGTTCTCGCAACTGATGCTGGTCATGGGCCTGGCGCCGATACTGGCCCCGATGCTGGGGGGCGTGCTGGTGAACCTGGTCGGGTGGCAGTCGATCTTCCTTGCGCTTAGCCTGTTCAGTGCCGGCTGCTTGCTGGCGGTCAGCCTTGGGCTACCTGAGAGTATGCCCGCCCATGTACCGCGTCAGCCGCTGTCCGGGGCCCTGCGCCAGTACCTGCGGCTGGCGGGCGACCGGGTGTTTCTGGGGCATGCGCTGACGGGCGGCATTGCGATTGCGGGTATGTTCGCCTACATCGCGGGCTCGCCATTTGTATTCATCAAACTCTACGGTGTACCTGCCGAACATTACGGCTGGTTTTTCGGCGCCAATGCTGCTGGTTTCATTCTGGTCGCGCAGGTGAACGCACGGCTGTTGGCGCGGCGCGGGCCGGCATTTTTGCTGGCCCGTGCGGTATGGGTGTACCTGGCGGCAGGGGTGGCCCTGCTGGGCGTGGCTGCGGTGAAGCCGACTGCGCTGTGGCCACTGCTGGTGCCGTTGTTCGTGTGCATCGCCAGCCTGGGGTGCATCCTGCCCAATGCCTCGGCCTGTGCCATGAGCGGCCAGGGTGCCCGGGCCGGCAGTGCCTCCGCCCTGATGGGGTGCGTACAATTCAGCGTCGCGGCTGGCGCCGCGGCACTGGTGGGCGTGCTGCATGATGGCAGTGCGGTACCGATGGCCTTGGTCATGAGCCTGTGCGGTGCCCTTGTGGTCAGTGCCGCGCTATTGACCCGGCGCCTGCAGGCCAGTCGGCCCGCCTGAGCGGGTGAGGCGCCTGCAGGCGCGTTTCCAGTGTGGCCACAAAAGCGCGGGCCGCGGCCTCGCTGCAAAAACCTACCCTGTGCTGATCGAGCTGAACCTGCCATGGCCGTGCAGGGTTGCTGCTCGACGCGCTGATGACAATCTTCATCGCTGCATACCTCCAGAGGGGAGCCGCTCAAGTTTAGCGCGGCCTTACCCGCCTGCCACGGCAACGCCCTGCCGAGCTGACTGACGGTTGGCGCGTTGTGGAACCTTCGACTGTGATCGCGCTACTTGAAGAAGACCGCTGTCGGTTTCGTCCGAAGTTGTGCGGGTGGATTCGCGTATTCAAGCCTGGCCGCCTGCCATCGCACGTGTAAAACCAGCGGTGCGGGGGTGCTTTTGAAGCTTGGCGGCCTGTTCAGCAGTTCGCCATGGGTAGCCCTACCCAATGCTATTGAGCGAGCAATAGCGCTGGGGGAGGGCTGCATGATCGGCTGTTTCTGCGGCTTATACTGACGAACCAGGCCACCGCCATCGGCACGCGCTTCCCGGCCAGGGTTGGCCATTGCATCTACACAGTGAACTTGCAGGGAGTCACAGGGACATGAACGCAGCCAGCAGCATCAGCCAGATCGCCAGCCTGATGGCCGATCCCAAACGCAGTGCCATGTTGTGGGCATTGATCGATGGTACGCCCCGGTTGGCCAATGAATTGGCCATCATGACCGGGCTAAGTTCGTCGTCAGCATGCGCACATCTGTCGCTGCTGTCGTCGGCCGGCTTGCTACGGCACGAGGCCAGGGGGCGCAAGCGCTATTTCCGCCTGGCAACGCCGCAGGTGGGGGCCGCTGTCGAGGCCCTGGCCAGTGTCCAGTTGGAGAGCGCCAGGGGCCAGCGCCCCACCGCACCGCTACCGCCGTTGCCCCTGTCCATGCGACGGGCCCGGCGCTGCGGCGATCATCTGGGTGGCGAGCTGGCCGCAGAGCTGTACCACCGGCTGGTGGTAGCCGGCTGGCTGGAGGGCAGCGGCCGGTACCTTGTGGTCAGTGACGAAGGGCGGGCACAACTGGCCCTGGTAGGCGTATACATCGATGCCCTGGCGCCGCGTCAGCCGAGCGCCTGCGTGATCTGCCGGTGCACCGAATGGCACGACAGCCAACCGCACCTGGGCGGTGTGCTGGGCCAGGCGCTGTTCCGTTTGTTCCTGCAGTCAGGCTGGATGCGCGAGGCCGAAGACACCCGGGCGTTGCACATCTCGCCGCTGGGTATCCAGCAGATCAATCGCATCGCCCGTGTGAAGACCTTGCAGGTAGGCTGAACAGGCCTCAGACCAGCCTTGCGTCCAGGCTGTTCTGGGCCAGGCGACGAGCCTGGTCTTCGGTCATGCCCAGGTGAGTATGCAGGGCATGGAAGTTTTCCGTGACGTACCCGCCGAAGTAGGCAGGGTCATCGGAGTTCACCGTTACCTTCACACCCCGTTCCAGCATGTCGAGGATGTTGTGCTGGCTCATGTGGTCGAACACGCACAGCTTGGTGTTGGACAGCGGGCACACCGTCAGTGGGATCTGCTCATCGATGATGCGCTGCATCAGGCGCTCGTCTTCGATGGCGCGTACACCGTGGTCGATGCGCTTGATGTGCAGCAGGTCCAGGGCTTCCCAGATGTATTCAGGCGGGCCTTCTTCGCCGGCATGGGCGACAGCAACGAAGCCTTCGCTGCGGGCTCGGTCGAACACACGCTGGAACTTGCTCGGTGGGTGGCCCATCTCCGAGCTGTCCAGGCCAACGGCGATGAATGCATCGCGGAAAGGCAGTGCCTGGTCGAGGGTTTTGTGCGCTTCGTCTTCGCTCAGGTGGCGCAGAAAACTCAGGATCAGCCCGCTGCTGATGCCCAGTTGCTGGCGGCCGTCCTTGAGCGCCTGGTTGATGCCGTTGAGTACCACTTCGAAGGGTATACCGCGGTCGGTATGGGTTTGTGGGTCGAAGAACGGTTCGGTGTGGATAACGTTCTGCGCCTTGCAACGCTGCAGGTAGGCCCAGGTAAGGTCGTAGAAATCCTGCTCGGTGCGCAGCACGTCTGCGCCCTGGTAATAGAGGTCGAGAAACTCCTGCAAATTGTTGAAGGCATAGGCCCCACGCAGGGTTTCGACATCCGCCCAGGGCAGGGCGATCTTGTTGCGCTCTGCCAGGGCGAACAGCAACTCGGGCTCCAGCGAGCCTTCAAGGTGCAGGTGCAGCTCGGCCTTGGGCAGGGCGTTCAACCAGTCATACATATAAGGTGTTCTCAATCAGGTACGGTTGTTGCCATTCTACAGGGCCTGGCCCGGCAATGCGCCGGCCAGGCTGCAACCCGGGGCATCACCAGACCAAGGGTTCACCTTTGTAGTTGATGAAGTGCACGCCGGCGTGGCCGCTTTGCGCCTTGATCTGCTCGACCATGCCACGGGTACTGGTGAGTACGTCGATCTCGGCGTTTTCGCCACCCATGTCGGTTTTCACCCAGCCTGGATGCATGGCGAGCACGCAAAGGTCGGTGCGCTGCTGAGCGACCGCGAAGCTGTTGATCATGGAGTTGAGCGCGGCCTTGCTGGCCTTGTACAGGCAGATTTCACCGCCATCGGGGGTAGCTACGCTGCCAAGCCCCGAGCTCATGAACGCGAGCACGCCGGTACCCTCTCGTACCTGGCCCACCAAGCGGCCTGCCAGGCGAATGGGTGCGACGGCGTTGGTCATGAACAGGTCGCCGATGGCCTGTGGCGTGACAGCCTCCAGGTCTTGTGGCAGTGGGCCCATGACCCCGGCGTTGATGAATATCAGGTCGAATACCTGTCCTGCCAGCCGCTGTTTCAGGCCGTCCAGTTGGGCGGTATCGTTCATCTCCAGCTGTTCGATGCGTACCCCGGGGGTATCTGCCAATGCGCCAGGCTGCTGCGGGTTGCGCACAGTGGCGGTAACGGCCCAGCCGTCTTCGTGCAGGCGATTCACTAGGCCGAGCCCGAGCCCGCGAGAGGCGCCAATGACCAGGGCAGTTTTTGCTTGCGTCATGCTCAGGTGCTCCCATTGATAAGGTTGGAGGAAGGCCATGAGAATAATCCACAGCCCCATTACTTGGGCAGAGCATTTGCGCGCTGACGTGGTAGATGAACCACTGAACAAATAATGATCAGTTGCTTGCAGCCCACGTAAAGCGTGGCCTGCCTCCAGTTGACGCACGGCTTATCCACAGGCTGCTCCACAGTAAATGTGTGCAACCGCGTTTCCCACAGGCGCTAGCTGCTGCGCGGAGGGGTGGGGATAACTGGCCATGAATCATGTACTTACCGCTGTCATCATAGTGTGATCAAAATATGACCAATGCCCTCTAGGCCTTGCTGGTCAAGGGCTGCAACAGAATGCCCCAAGGTTATCCACAGCCCGGCCCACAGTTGTTGTGGGCAACCCTCAGCGCCTGGCCAGCAGAATTCGCCCGCGACTGAGGTCCGCCAGGTGCTGCTGGAGCGCACCGAGGTGGGCATCCCCAATGGCCACCTGCAGGTCTACGCCGTTGGCGGTGAACTGCTCGTCCACAACCAGGCCGTCAACCTCTGCGATACGCAGTTTCACCAGGGCCAGCTCGCTGAATGTGCAACTGCAGGTGAAATCGCTGCGTTGTACCAACAGCCTTTTGGCCGCTTGCTGCAAGCACTTGTTGGCGCCCCCGCCATAGGCACGGGCCAACCCCCCAGTGCCAAGCTGAATGCCGCCGTACCACCGAATCACCAGCACCACCACCTGGTCGCAGTCCTGCGCTTCGATGGCCGCCAGGATAGGCCGCCCGGCTGTGCCGCCGGGCTCGCCATCATCGCTGCTGCGGTACTGCTGGCCCAGTTTCCAGGCCCAGCAGTTGTGCGTAGCGGCGAGGTCACTGTGGCGCTCGATGAAGCTCATGGCCTCGGCAGCGCTGGTGATCGGCGCGGCGAGGGTGATGAAACGGCTTTTACGGATTTCTTCGCGGTATTCGCAGAGGTCTAACAGGGTAGAAGGCATAGGTGAAGATCAGGCAGCCGGCGCAATGCCGCACCCCTTGAGTATGATGTGGATAAGGTTGTTGCTGGCGGTTTCCATATCCTGCTTGGTCAGCCGGCTGCGGCCAGTGACCTGGCAGATCTGGGTGGCGAAGTCGGCATAGTGCTGGGTGCTGCCCCACAGCAGGAAGATAAGGTGCACCGGGTCGACCGGGTCCATCTTGCCGGCGGCGATCCAGGCCTCGAATACCGCAGCGCGCCCCCTGAACCATTCGCGGTAGTCGGCGCTGAAGTATTCGGTAAGGCACGAGCCGCCGCTGATCACTTCCATGGCGAAGATCCGCGAGGCTTGCGGGTTGCGCCGCGAGAACTCCATCTTGGTGCGGATGTACTGGCTCAGGGCCTGGCCTGGGTCATCATCCACACTGAGGGCATTGAAGGTGCTGTCCCACAGTTCGATGATGTTGCTGAGTACCGCAATGTACAGGCCCAGCTTGTTGGTGAAGTAATAATGCAGGTTGGCCTTGGGCAAGCCGGCATTGAGGGCGATGGTGTTCATGCTGGTGCCCTTGAAACCGTGCCGGGCGAATTCGTCTTCGGCGGCCTGGATGATGGCGTGCTCGTTCTTCTGGCGTATGCGGCCCGCGGGTTTGCCCGAGGCGGGGAGGCGATGCGCAGGGACTTCTAGGGTCATGGACGATTCCGTGCGTTTATAGGGCTGCGACTGTAGGACAAGATTACCTGCCTGCGCTCAAGTAACAAGCATTAGCGGCAGAGACTGGCATCAGCGTGTCGTAGCCAGGCTTTCGAGAAAGCTTTCCAGTACCAGGTTGGGGCGCCGGCCTTTGCGCGTCACCCAGCTTAGGCTCAGATCATAGAAGCGTTGCCGCGGCTTGAGGGCACGCAGTCGGCCTTGCTGTACCCAGAACGCTGCGTAGTGGTCAGGCAAGTAGCCGATGTAGCGCCCGGTGAGGATGAGAAATGCCATGCCTTCACGGTCCGAGGCGCTGGCCGTGCAGTTCAGTGCCTGGTAGTGCGCCTGGATTTCGGCAGGCAGGCGGAAGGTGGGGGTGATGGCTTCCTGGGTATTGAGGCGCTCATCGTCGATCTGGTTGTCGTCAGCGTAAAACAGCGGGTGGCCCACGGCGCAGTACAGCAGCGAGCGTTCACTGTACAGCGGCTGATACTCCAGGCCTGAAAGCGGGCTGGTCTGGGGCACCACCCCCACATGCAGGCTGCCGTCGAGTACGCCATGTTCCACCTGGCTTGGCGCGACCATGCGTATCTGAATGCGCACGTCCGGGCCGCGGTCCTTCAATTCGGCAAGGGCGTGGGTAATGCGCATGTGGGGCAGGGTGACCAGGTTGTCGGTAAGGCCGATGTTCAGCTCGCCACGCAAATGCTGGTGCAGCCCGTTGACCTCGGTGCGAAAGCTTTCCAGCGCACTGAGCAACTGCAAGGCCGAGTGGTAGACCTCACGGCCTTCCTCGGTCAACGAAAAACCAGCGCGGCCCCGCTGGCACAAGCGCAGGCCAAGGCGCTGCTCCAGGTCGTTCATCTGCTGGCTGATGGCCGAGCGGCTGATACCCAGCACGTTCTCGGCGGCCGAGAAACCACCGCACTCGACCACACTGCGGTAGATCTTGAGCAGGCGAATATCAAAATCGCTGACTTGGGCGAGGGGATCGGGGCGTCGGCTCATCAGTTTAGTCGCGACCTGTGTAAAGGTTAGAAATGCAGGGTTTTTCAGACTTTATAGCCGTGCCAAGTTAGCTGCAACAACATCCATCGTTGCCTAATCGCTCCCCGAGGAACCGCCGATGAACATGCTCGAAACCGCACCCGCCGGTATGGCCAGCCAGCTCAAGCTGGATGCCCACTGGATGCCCTACACCGCAAACCGGAATTTCCAGCGCGACCCGCGGCTGATCGTGGCGGCTGAAGGCAACTACCTAGTGGACGACAAAGGGCGCAAGATTTTCGACGCACTGTCCGGCTTGTGGACCTGCGGCGCGGGGCATACCCGCAAGGAAATCACCGAGGCGGTTTCGCGCCAGGTGGGCACACTCGACTATTCGCCAGGCTTCCAGTTCGGCCACCCGTTGTCGTTCCAGTTGGCCGAAAAAATCGCCGAGTTGACCCCGGGCGACCTGAATCATGTGTTCTACACCAACTCAGGTTCCGAGTGCGCAGACACCGCGCTGAAGATGGTGCGTGCCTACTGGCGGTTGAAGGGCCAGGCTACCAAGACCAAGATGATCGGCCGCGCCCGTGGCTACCATGGCGTGAATATCGCGGGTACCAGCCTTGGTGGCGTGAACGGTAACCGCAAGATGTTCGGCCAGTTGCTGGACGTCGACCACCTGCCGCACACCGTGCTGCCGGGCAACGCCTTCACCAAGGGCATGCCGGAAGAGGGCGGCATCGCCCTGGCTGACGAAATGCTCAAGCTCATCGAACTGCACGATGCGTCCAACATCGCCGCTGTGATCGTTGAGCCCCTGGCAGGTTCGGCCGGTGTGCTGCCCCCGCCGAAGGGGTACCTGAAACGCCTGCGTGAAATTTGCACCCAGCACAACATTCTGCTGATTTTCGACGAAGTGATTACCGGCTTCGGTCGCATGGGCGCGATGACCGGCGCTGAGGCGTTCGGCGTTACCCCAGACCTGATGTGCATTGCCAAGCAGGTCACCAACGGGGCCATTCCTATGGGGGCGGTGATCGCCAGCAGCGAGATCTACCAGACCTTCATGAACCAGCCGACGCCGGACTACGCTGTGGAATTCCCCCATGGCTATACCTACTCGGCCCACCCGGTAGCCTGCGCGGCAGGCCTGGCGGCGCTGGACCTGCTGCAGAAAGAAAGCCTGGTGCAGTCCGCAGCCGAGCTGGCACCCCACTTCGAGAAACTGCTGCACGGCGTGAAGGGCACCAAGAACATCGTCGACATCCGCAACTACGGCCTGGCCGGCGCCATCCAGATTGCCGCCCGGGACGGCGATGCCATCGTGCGGCCCTACGAGGCCGCCATGAAATTGTGGAAGGCAGGTTTCTACGTGCGCTTTGGCGGCGACACCCTGCAGTTCGGCCCAACCTTCAATACCCGGCCCGAAGAGCTGGACCGCCTGTTCGATGCGGTTGGCGAAGCGTTGAACCTGGTTGACTGATCTTTCTGATTTCAACGGCAGGCCCTGCCTGCCGCTCCCCTCTTTAATCTGGAGTGTTTCATGAGCATTGTTCAGCACCTGATCGACGGTGACCTGGTAACCAAGGGTGACCGCACCACAGATGTGTTCAACCCGTCCACTGGCCAGGCTGTGCGCAAGGTCGAACTGGCCAGCCGCGCCACGGTGCAAGCCGCCATCGATTCGGCCAAGGCTGCATTCCCGGCCTGGCGCAACACTCCGCCAGCCAAGCGTGCGCAGGTGATGTTCCGCTTCAAGCAACTGCTGGAACAGAACGAAGCCCGTATTGCCCAGTTGATCAGCGAAGAGCATGGCAAGACCTTGGAAGACGCCGCCGGCGAGCTGAAGCGCGGCATCGAGAACGTCGAGTTTGCCTGTGCGGCCCCTGAAGTGCTCAAGGGTGAGTACAGCCGTAACGTGGGCCCCAATATCGACGCTTGGTCCGACTTCCAGCCGCTGGGCGTGGTGGCGGGTATCACGCCATTCAACTTCCCGGCCATGGTGCCCCTGTGGATGTACCCGTTGGCCATCGCCTGTGGTAACGCGTTCATTCTCAAGCCGTCCGAGCGCGACCCCAGCTCTACCCTGTTCATTGCGCAACTGCTGCATGAAGCAGGCTTGCCCAAAGGCATTCTCAACGTGGTGCACGGCGACAAGGAGGCGGTGGACGCCCTGATCGAGGCACCGGAAGTCAAAGCGCTGAGCTTTGTCGGTTCGACCCCGATCGCCGAATACATCTATGCCGAGGGCACCAAGCGCGGCAAGCGTGTGCAGGCACTGGGCGGGGCGAAGAACCACGCGGTGCTGATGCCAGACGCCGACCTGGACAACGCGGTCAGTGCACTGATGGGCGCAGCCTATGGTTCATGCGGTGAGCGTTGCATGGCTATTTCGGTGGCGGTGTGCGTGGGTGACCAGGTGGCTGATGCGCTGATCGCCAAGCTCGAACCGCAGATCAAGGCGCTGAAAATTGGTGCCGGCACCTCCTGTGGCCTGGACATGGGGCCGCTGGTAACGGCTGCTGCCCGCGACAAGGTCGTGGGCTACATCGATGATGGCGTGGCGGCGGGTGCCAGGTTGGTGGTCGACGGCCGTGGCTTCAGTGTGGCCGGTAATGAGGATGGCTATTTCGTGGGCGGTACCCTGTTCGACAAGGTGACCCCTGAAATGCGCATCTATAAAGAAGAGATCTTCGGGCCGGTGCTGTGCGTGGTGCGGGTCGACAGCCTCGAGCAGGCCATGCAACTGATCAATGACCATGAGTACGGCAATGGCACCTGCATCTTTACCCGCGACGGCGAGGCGGCACGGCTGTTCTGCGACGAGATCGAGGTGGGCATGGTGGGTGTGAACGTGCCTCTGCCTGTGCCGGTGGCCTACCACAGCTTCGGCGGCTGGAAGCGTTCGCTGTTCGGCGACCTGCATGCGTATGGCCCTGACGGGGTGCGCTTCTACACCCGTCGCAAGGCGATTACCCAGCGCTGGCCGCAGCGTGCCAGCCATGAGGCGTCGCAGTTCGCGTTCCCGAGTTTGTAACCCCTCCCTCAGCGCCGCCAGTGGCGGCGCTGTTTTCAGCCTTTGTTTCACTTTAATGAAATAAACGGTTGACGCCCTCTCGAATCCCCTTATAATGCGCCCCACTTCCAGCGACAACGGAACGCAAAACTCCTTGAGATTCAAAGAGTTAAGCGATTAGCCGGTTTC
>NZ_BBIU01000027.1 GCF_000730645.1 Pseudomonas parafulva NBRC 16636 = DSM 17004
TCCCACAGGGGCATAGCATCCTTGCGGGCCTAGAACGTCTGGCCAAGGTTCAGGTACACCGCCTGCTCGTGGGCACTGTTGGCGCCGTAGGTGAAGGTAAGCGGCCCGAGTGGTGTTTCCAGGCCCAGGAAGATGCTAGCGGCGTTGATGTAGCCACTGTCGAACTCATTGTCGTTGTTCCAGGCCCTGCCGCGCTCCAGCGAGCCGCCGATGTACAGCGGGAAGTCCAGCGGCACATACGCCTGCGGGGTCAGGCGGCGGTAATACACCATGCGCATCAGGCTCACGTTCTGCCCGGTCACCGAGCCCTGTCGGAAACCAGACAACTCCCGCGCACCGCCCATCACGAAACTGGAGGTCACCACATCGGTGGCATCCAGCGTGCGCCCATAGCGCCCGCCCAGCACGAAGGTGTTCGGCCCGCTGCCGATGGCCTTGTCCAGGTTGAACAACCATTGACGATAGTTGACGTCAGAGTCCAGTGACTTGTCGAACTTGCGCAAGCTCAGGCTGATGTCTTCGCCGTGGTGTGGAAAGTAGACGTTGTCCAGTGTGTCGAACGAGTACTTCAGCTCATAGAACCCTTCATTGAAACTGACCTTGGGCAGGTCCTGGGCGCCAATACGTACTTCGGCCTGGCCCCAGGCTTTGCCCGCCCCCAGGCGCACTTCGCCGTTGTTGCCGATCTGCCGGCCCACGTTGATGCCAAACCCATACCGCTCCAGGCGGTACTCGGCAATAGGGTCGTTTTGCAATGAAGCCACGATGTTGCTGGAGCCCATGTCCAGGTACGGCGCCACGAAGTAGCGCGAACCGGCGTCCAGGGGTTGATAGAACTCGCTGTACAGCGCTTGCTCATCACCGATCTGGCCGCGGGTCAGCCACTCGGCCCCCAGGCTGTTGATGCCGTTCACCCGGTAGCTGGCGCCCAGGTTGAAGGCGCTTTCTCCACGCAGGTCGTCCGACAGGTTAAGGCCCAGGCGCAGGTAATCGGTGCCGCCGCGGCGCCCCCGCGCGTTGATGACCAGGGTATTGTCATCACCCTTGTGCACCACGCGGTACTGCACCCGGTCGAAGTAATCCAGGCCGTACAAGGTGCCCATGTCGGTTTCCAGGTGGCTCAGCTCCAGCGGGGCACCGATCGGTTGGCGGATGTACGAACGGATCACCTGATCGCTCACCTTCGAGTCGTTTTCAATTTTGATGGCGGTAATCACAGGGGTGCGCTGGTGGGGCGAGCGAGCCACCGCCAGCTCGCCGTCACCTTCGGGGCGGGCCAGCGCAGCCAGGCGCGGAGCCAGCAGGCTGGCGGCGCGGTAGCCGGCATCGATCATGTCCCTGGCGCGGCTGAAATCGGCCACGCCATAGGCAGCGAGTGGCGGTTGCACGAGGATATCGTCACGGCGCAGGTTGGCCAGCTGCGCCTCGGAGTTGCGCCGGGTCATCAGGGTGATCGACTGGGTGAGCACGTCGACCACCGTCAACAATTGCTTGCGGTCACGCAGCGGGGTGCCGATATCGACCACGATGGCCACGTCTACCCCCATGTCCCGGGCCACATCCAGCGGAATGTTGTCCACCATGCCGCCATCCACCAGCAGGCGGCCATCCAGTTCTACGGGGGCGAATACTGCCGGGATGGACATGCTGGCGCGGATCACCTGGGGCAGGTGCCCCTGGCTGAACACCACTTTTTCGCCACTGGCGATGTCGGTGGCCACGGCGCGGAACGGGATCGGCAGCTTGTCGAAGTCCCGCGTGTCGGCGGTGTGGGCCAGCTTGCTCTCCAGCAGCAACGCCAGGTTCTGCCCCTGGATCACCCCCAGCGGTAGGCCCAGGCTGCCATCGTCGCGAAAGCTCAGCTTTTGCCGCACCAGAAAGTCGCGGTCGTCCTGCTTGCGGCGAAACGGCACGTCTTCGCGAGGGGGCGCGTCAGAGAGCGCCTGCTGCCAGTCGAGGGTGGTGGCCAGGTGTTCCAGCTCCTGAACGCTGTAACCCGACGCATACAGGCCGCCCACCACCGCACCCATGCTGGTGCCGGCAATCGCATCGATATGCACGCCCTGTTCCTCCAGCGCCCTCAATACGCCGATGTGGGCCAGGCCACGGGCCGCACCGCCAGACAACACCAGGCCGACTTTAGGCCGGGCAGGCTCGGCGGCCATTGCCGTGAAACAGGCGAAGGTAAGCAGCAGGCAGAACAGCGAACGGCGCATCGTAGGTCTCAAACCGGAGGCGAAAGCCCGCTAGTATAAGCGGCCACCCACCTGGAGACCCGCCACCATGGCCGAAAGCAAACCGGAAATTGTCATCACGTATTGCACCCAGTGCCAGTGGTTGCTGCGCGCCGGCTGGCTGGCCCAGGAGCTGCTCAGCACATTTGCCGACGACCTGGGGCAGGTGGCACTGCAGCCTGGTACGGGTGGGGTGTTTCGCATCACCTGCAACGGTGTGCAGATCTGGGAGCGCAAGGCCGATGGCGGCTTCCCCGAGGCCAAGGTATTGAAGCAGCGCGTGCGCGATCAGATCGACCCTCAGCGCGACCTGGGGCACAACGACCGCTGATTACCCGTGCCGCGCCTGTGGCCGTTGCCTGGTTGGTTGCGCCGCGCCCTGGCGGCTGGCCAGCACAATGGAGCACAGGATCAGCACGCCCCCCAGCAGCATGCGCGGGCTCGGGGTTTCGGCGAAGATCAGCCAGGCCAGGGCAATGCCGTAAATGGGCTCCATGCAGAACACCAACGCCGCTGTACGCGCCTTGACCACGCCAAGGCTGGCGACGAACAGGCTGTGGGCCACCCCCGTGCAGAAAACCCCGAGCAGGCCCAGCCACACCCAGTCCATGGCCGTGACCTCGGCCAGGTCAGGGGTGGCGAAGGGCAACAGGCACAGCCCGACCACCAGGTTCTGCCACAGCGCGGCCTGCACCGCTGGCAGGCCACCTGAGCGTGCCCGGTTGGTGAGCGACAGCAGTGAAAACAGCAGTCCCGAAAGCAGCGCCCAGAGCAGGCCCCCAGTGGCTTCGCTGGCAAGGTCGAAGGAAGGTGTTACCAACACCAGCCCAACGCTTACCAGCAGTACCAGTACCGCTTCTTTAGCCCGGATGCGCTCGCGGAACAGCAACCCTTCGAGCACTACGGTAAAGGCCGGGAAACTGGCGAAGCCCAGCGTGGCGATGGCCACGCCGCCCACCCTCACAGCGATAAAAAAACTCACCCAGTGCCCGGCCAGCAGCAGGCCGCCGAGCAGCAATTGAAGGCTGTCCCGGGCGCAGGGCCGGCGCCAGCCGGGGCCGGCAAGGCTGGCAAAGGCCGCCAGGGCCAGTACTGCAAAGCCCGCCCGGCCAAACACGATGACCGACGGGCTGGCGCTGGCGGCCAGCTTGCCGAGCACGCCGGTCAGGCCGAAAAACAACGCGCCTATGTGCAAGGCGCCCAGGGCAGTGCGGTGGTTCATCGAGCAGTTTCCTCAGGCAGGCAGGGCATTGTGCATGATCCGGCCCCTGCCATCATCGGTCACCGTTTTGCCATGGCACTGTCATACCCGGCTGCCAGTCTCCAGCAAACAGCGCCGGAGCCTGCCCATGACCCATGCCGAACTGTCCCGCCCCTCACGCAAGCAGCGGGTGCGTACCCTGTGGATCTCGGACGTGCACCTGGGCACCCGTGACTGCCAGGCCGAGCACTTGTCACGGTTTTTGAAGGCTTATCAGGCCGACCGTATCTACCTGGTGGGTGACATCATCGACGGCTGGAAGCTGCGTGGCGGCATCTACTGGCCGCAGGCCCACACCAACGTCATCCGCCGCCTGCTCACCATGAGCAAGCGGGGTACGGACGTTATCTACGTTACCGGCAACCATGACGAGTTTCTGCGCCGTTATTCAAAGCTGGTACTGGGCAATATCCAGTTGGTGGACGAGGCCGAGCACCTGACCGCTGACGGCCGCCGCCTGCTGGTGGTGCACGGTGACCAGTTCGATGTGATCACCCGCTACCATCGCTGGCTGGCGTTTCTCGGCGACCGCGCCTACGAGTTCACCCTGGTGCTCAACCGTTGGCTCAATCACTGGCGTGCCCGGTATGGTTATGGTTACTGGTCGCTGTCGGCTTACCTCAAGCACAAGGTCAAGGGCGCGGTGAACTTCATCAGCGACTTTGAGCAAGCCATCGCCCACGAATGCACCCGCCGTGGCTTTCACGGGGTAGTGTGCGGGCACATCCATCACGCCGAGATGCGCAAGGTAGGGGAAGTGGAGTACTTGAACTGTGGGGACTGGGTCGAGTCGTGCACCGCGCTGATCGAGCATTGGGATGGCACGATCGAACTGTATCGGCTGGCCGAGGCGCAGGCTGGCACCGTGGTGCAGAAGGCGCCTGTTCAGGTGTGAGGGCTACAGCCGAACCTTGCCCAACAGTACATCCCTGAACATGGCGAAATCACCGATCAGGCTGTAGAGCGGGTAGGTGAAGGTGGCTGGCCGGTTTTTTTCGAAGAAGAAATGCCCGACCCAGGCGAAGCCATAGCCCACCACCGGTACTGCCAGCAGTAGAAGCCATTTGCCGCTGCCCAGGGTGTAGGCCAGCAGGGCGATCACCAGGCTGGTGCCAACGAAGTGCAGGCGGCGGCACGTGGGGTTGCTGTGCTCGCCCAGGTAATATGGGTAGAACTCGGCAAAGCTGCGAAATGGCGCGGTGGGGTGCATGTCAGTGCTCCGGGTTGGGACTTCTGGACGGGATGCACGGCGTGGAGCCTGATTCGAGTCTAGAGTCATTGGCGGGGCCGACCAGTGACAATAGGCGCCAATTGAGTATCCTTGGGGTTCACCGCAGGCGCGGTCAGGATAAGAAGCATGCCATGAGCGAAAGAACCACGTCAGCCAGCTGGGCATCAGGGATCGTGAAGGCGCTCGAGCTGGAGGGGCTGGACTGCCAGGCCATGTTCCGGCAGTTGGGGCTTGATTTCGCCGCCCTTGACGACCCTGACGCACGCTTTGCGCAAGATTCCATGACCCGGCTTTGGCAATTGGCCGTCGAGCTCTCGGGCAACGAGGCCATCGGCCTGAACATGGCGCGCGTGGTGCGGCCCGCTTCGTTCCACGTGGTGGGCTACGCCTTGATGTCCAGCCGTACCCTGGCGGAAGGTTTCGAGCGGCTGGTGCGCTACCAGCGCATCATCGCCGAAAGCTCCGACCTGAGTTTCACCTTGGGTGCCGAGGGCTATTCGTTGATCCTGACCGTGCATGGCGATCACCTGCCGCCGACCCGGCACAGTGCCGAGGCGTCCCTGGCCTGTGCGCTGGCGCTGTGCAAATGGCTGAGCGGCCGGCCGGTGCAGCCGCGCCGGGTTTTGGTGCAAGGCCCCCAGCCGAAAAACGTGGAACCGTACAAAGTCGCCTTCCATTCGCCCCTGGTTTTTGGTGCGCCTCACGATGCACTGGTGTTCGAGCGCGCTGACATGGAGGCACCGCTGCCGACCGCCAACGAAGCCATGGCCGTGCTGCATGACCGTTTTGCCGGCGAGTACCTGGCACGCTTTTCTGAAACCCGAGTGACGCATCGGGTGCGTCAGGTGCTCTGCCGCATCCTGCCCCAAGGGGAACCGAAGCGCGAAACCCTGGCCCAGGCCCTGCACCTGTCGCAACGCACGCTGCAGCGGCGCTTGCAGGAAGAGGGCACCAGTTTTCAGTCGTTGCTCGATGACACCCGGCGCGAACTGGCCGAGCAGTACCTGGCCCAGCCTGGCATGACCCTGCTGGAAACCGCCTACCTGCTGGGCTTCGCCGACCCCAGCAATTTCTACCGGGCCTTCCGCCGCTGGTTCGACACCACCCCCACCGAATACCGCGCCCGCCTGGGTACCCAGGCCGATGCGGTCAGTGACGCCAGAATGCAGGCATGCACAACACCAGCACGGTAATGATCTCCAGACGCCCCAACAGCATGCCGCTGGCCAGGATCCACTTGGCGGCATCTGGCAGCTTGGCGTAATTGCCCGATGGGCCGATCACCTCTCCAAGCCCAGGCCCCACCCCGGAAACGGTACCGGCAGCGCCGGTGAGCGCGGTCATCCAGTCCACGCCCAGCAGCGACAGCAGCAGCGCCATGACGCAGATGGTGATGGCGAAGAAAAACGAGAACGTGAGAATGGAGCGCACGATTTCTTCGTCCAGGCGGTGGCCGTTGTACTTCTGCTTGATCACCGCACGTGGGTGGATCAGTTGGTTGAGGTTGGCCTTTAGCAGAATGTAGGCCACCTGGAAGCGGAAAATCTTGATGCCCCCGGCGGTTGAGCCGGAGCAGCCGCCGACGAAGCCCAGGTAGAAGAACAGCATCAGCGAGAAGTTGCCCCACAGGCTGTAGTCGCCCAGGGCAAAGCCGGTGGTGGTGACCACCGACGTGACGTTCAGCGCAACGTGCCGCAGGGCGTCCAGCCAGTGCAGGTTGGTGGTGTACCAGTACCAGGTGCCCAGCACCAGCCAGGTGGCCACCAGCATACCGAGCAGGCCCTGTACCTGCTGGTCGCGGATCAGCGCGCCGCGGTTGCCGCGCAGGGTGGCCACATACAGGGTGAACGGCAGGCTGCCAAGAATCATCACCACCACGGCCACCCAGTGCACGGCAGGGATGTCCCACTTGGCCAGGGATTGGTCCGAGGTAGAAAAGCCACCTGTGGAGATCGCCGACATGGCATGGTTGATGGCGTCGAACGGGCTCATGCCGGCCCACCAGAAGGCCAGCGCACCCAGTATCGAGAAGCCCACGTACACCGCCACGATGGACTTGGCCACCATGTGCGAGCGTGGCATGACCTTCTCAGAGCGGTCGGAGGATTCGGTCTGGAACAGCCGCATGCCACCGATACGCAGCAGCGGCAGGATCGCCACCGCCATCGCGATGAAGCCGATCCCCCCCAGCCAGTGCAGCATCGAGCGCCACATCAGGATGCCGGGCGACATGGTGTCCAGCCCGCTGAGCACGGTGGCGCCCGTGGCGGTGATGCCCGACATGCTTTCGAAGAAAGCGTCGGTGTAGCTGATATGCTGGGTAAGCAGAAACGGCAACGCGGCGAACACGCAGACCACCAGCCAACTGCATACCGTCAGCAGGTACATGTCACGCGGGCGCAGGTGCACGTGCTCGGGGCGCCCCGGGATGACCAGCGCCAAGCCTGCCAGGAAGGTGATCAGGCTCGACCACAGGAACGACGGCATGTCACTGGTACGTTCGAAGATCACCAGTGTCGCCATGGGGACGGCCATGCCCACCGCCAGCGTGATCAGGAAGATGCCGATGATGAAACCAATGATCCTCAGGGTCGGCAACGCCATGTGCTGTGCTCGGGCTCGGAACGGAAGGGCGCCATTCTACCTGCGAGGCGCGCAGGCTCAAGCCCAATCGGCAGCTGCCTGCCGTGCTGCTTGCAGCTTGTAGCTTGCAGCCTGAGAATGACCGCACATTCAATTATCAGGAGGGTAGCCGATGGAGGCTCTCGACGCATTGCTCAACCGTGTTTCCGTGCCACGCCTGACCGACCCGGCGCCCAATGAGGCCCAGCGTGAAGCGCTGTTCCAGGCCGCCTTGCGTGCGCCGGACCATGGCCAGTTGCGGCCTTGGCGGTTCCTCACCATCGAGGGTGCCGCGCGCGAGCGTTTGGGTGAGCTGTTCGCCGAGGCCGTGAAGGGCAAAGGCGAGGCGACCGAGGCGGCGCTGGACAAGGCACGGGCGATGCCGCTGCGGGCGCCGCTGCTGATCGTGGTGGTCGCAAGCCTGCAGGATCATTTCAAGGTGCCTAAATCCGAACAGCGTCTGGCTGCCGGCTGTGCGGCGCACGGTATCCTCATTGCCGCCCACGCCCAAGGTATCGGTGCGGTGTGGCGCACCGGTGACCTGGCTTTCGATGCGCATGTGCACCAAGGCCTTGGCCTTGCGGACAATGAAGAGCTGATCGGCTTCCTGTACGTGGGTACCCCGCTGAACGAGCCGCGTACGGCGCCCGTGCTGCAAACCGCCGATTTCGTCTGTACCTGGGGCTAGGCAGCGGCCCTTGCCTCAACTGCCCGCGGCCTCGGCCACTGGCAGCTCCAGTGTCGCCACAAAGCCTCCTTGCGGGTGGTTTTCCAGCGTCAGGCCGCCGCCATGGCGCTCGGCCGCCTTGCGGGCGATGGCCAACCCCAGGCCGTGGCCTGGGGACTCCTGCCCCGGCGCGCGGAAGAACGGTTCACCCAGCCGCGTCAGGTGCGCCGCCGCCGCGCCTGGGCCGTGATCACGCACGCTCACCCGCACCTGATCGCCTTCGCGTACAGCGCGCAACTCCACGGGCTGGCCTGGCGGGTTGAAGCGCAGTGCGTTGCGCAGCAGGTTATCCACGGCGCGCTCGATGAGCGTGGGCCAGCCCTGCAGGGTCAGGCCCGGCTGCGCTTCCAGGCGCACGTCCTGTTCGGGGGCGCTTAGCAGTGCGTCCTTGCGCACGCTACCCAGCAGGGCATTGAGGTCGACCGGTTCGGCATGGGCCTGGTCGGCATCGACCCTGGCCAGGGTGAGAATCTCGCTGATCAGGTCTTCCAGCCGGTCACACTCGCGGGCCAGGCGTGGCCATAGGGCCTCGCGCTGCTCGGGGTCCGCCCGTTCGGCCAGGGCCAGGGCAATGCGCAGCCGGGCCAGTGGCGAACGCAGCTCGTGAGACACGTCGCGCAGCAACTGGCGTTGGCTGCCGATCGTGCTCTGCAGGCGCGCGCCCATCTTGTTGAAATCCTGCGCCAGTACGCCGAACTCATCGCGCCTGGCTGCCAGTTGCGCCAGACTGTTCTGCTGGTAGGTGGTCTGGCCCAGGTCATGCACGGCGCTGCGCAGCCGGCTTAACGGGCGGGTGATCGACAGCGTTACCAGCAGGCTGAACAGGGTCAGCACCACCAGCGCGATCCCCAGCGCACTCAGTGGCCACAGCAGGCTCTCGCGGTGCCAGGCGTCCAGGGCCGGGTGTGGAATGCGGTAGATAAGCAGGTAGGAGTTGCCCGACTTGGGGCTGGTGTATTCCTCGGTCAGCCGGCGCCACGGCAAGCGGCGTTCATCATTGTGCTGGCGTGCCTCCAGGGCGGCGGCCCGGCGCGGGAAGGTACCCGGGACCACGGCATCGCCGCTGTCGTCCAGCACCTGCACGTCGATCTTGTAGCGGTCCTTGCGCCGCTCCAGAAAACGCTGCGCCGGGTCTACACCCTCTTGCTCGTAGTGCTTGGCCCACTGACTGGCCAGGGTATTGAGCCCTGGGTGACGGCTGAGTATCCAGGCGTCCTGGTTGAGCATGTGCCCCAGCAGGATCGACAACCCTGCCACAAGGGCGATGGCCAGCCAGAAACTGGCCAGAATGCGCCAGAACAATGAACGCACGAGCACCTCCGCAAACGGTAAAAGCCCGCCGCGCACCAGGCTGGCCTGATGCGGGGCGGGCGTCGAGTTGAAAGCTTACTGGGCCTTCTTGGCTTTTTCAGCTTTCCAGGTCTGGAATTCCTGCCATTCGGCGCGTTTGGCTGCGCGTTCTTTCTGCAGTTCGTCGAACTTCTTCTGCTGGTCAGGCTTGAGCAGGTTGCGTACGGCGCTGTCGGTCTTGTCGCGGCTGGCCTGCAGTTCGTCTTTCATGGCCTTCTGGTCGGCAGCTGGCAGCTTCTCCAAGTAACGCTCGGTGATGTCGCGACGCTGCTGCATTTGCTCGCCCATCAGTTTGCCCACCTGTTCACGTTGGTCGCGGGTCAGGTCCAGCTCATGGAAGGCCGGGCCGCCGCGGTGGTGCGGGCCGTCCGGGCGTGGGCCGCCATCAGGCATGGCCATGGCCACGGTTGGCAGGGCGGCGGCGAACAGCAGGGCGGTGAGGGTCTTGCGCATGGTGTCTCTCCTTTCATAGGCCGGCAGTGACCGGATGGGCACAGTCTAGGGCGGTGACCGTCAAGCGCCGTCAGTGCAGGGTAAAGGAAAGGTAAAGGGGCAGGGGGCGCTGCAAGCCGTTTGCGCACGGCCTACCGTTGGTTAGTGCAGCGCATTGCTCACTGGGCGTAGTAGTAACCGCGGCTGCGCAAGGCGACGATACGCGGGCGCCCGTCGGCATGGGGGCCGATTTTCTTGCGCAGGTTGCTCACATGCATGTCCAGGCTGCGGTCGTACAGGGTCAGCTTGCGGCCAAGGCCGATCTGCGCCAGTTCCTGCTTGTCCAGCGGCTCGCCCGGCTGCCGCAGCAGGGCCTCGAGAATCCGGCTTTCGGACAGGGTAAGGGTCATTTCCCGGCCGTCGATACTGGCCACGCCCCTGGCAGGGCTGTATACCAGGTCGCCCAGCTCCAGCTGGCTGCTGGTGGCGGTGGGGTGGCTGCGGCGCAACACGGCGCGCAGGCGCGCGGTGAGTTCCCGTGGGTCACAGGGTTTGGCCAGGTAATCGTCAGCACCCAGCTCCAGGCCCAGGATACGGTCCAGGGGCTCGCCCCGGGCAGACAGCATCAGCACCGGCAGTTCGGCGTGTTCGCTGCGCAGCTGCTTGAGCAGCTCCAGGCCGCTGCCATCGGGCAGCATCACGTCCAGCACCACGGCGGCCGGCGCCTGATCGGCCAGCGCCTGGCGTGCGGCCTGGCCATCGTGGCAGGCGCGCACGCTGAAGCCTTCCTGGGTCAGCCAGCTGGCGAGCAGGTCGCACAGCTCCTGGTCATCATCAATCAGTAACAGCTCGCTCATGACTCACTCAATTCAACCATTGACGGCGACTCGTTGGTCCGCCAGTGGCAAAGATACCGCAGTCCTAAGGCCCGCGTGCAACTGTGACCGGCGTGGCGCCGCCAGGGCGATCAAGGCATAACTTGCTTGAAGGGTTTGACCACGACCTGTTCGTACACGCCCGCAGCGATATAGGGGTCGGCATCGGCCCAGGCCTGGGCGGCGGTAAGCGAATCGAATTCGGCAACGATCAGGCTGCCACTGAAACCGGCGTCGCCCGGGTCGTTGCTGTCGATGGCCGGGTGCGGGCCGGCCAGCACCACACGGCCTTCGGCCTTGAGCTGCTGCAGGCGCTCGATGTGCGCAGGGCGTGCAGCCAGGCGTTTTTCCAGGGAGTTGGCGACGTCGCTGGCGATGATGGCGTAGAGCATGTCAATCCTTGGGTTTGGAGGTAGAGGGGTCATCGTGCAGGTGGCGGGACAGGTACACGCCCTGTGCCACCAGGAAGAGCACGGTCATGCCCAGGCTGCCGAACACCTTGAAGTCCACCCAGAAGTCCTGGAAGGTGAAGGCGACGAACAGGTTGGCGGCACCGCAGAACACGAAAAAGCCTATCCAGGCCAGGTTCAGGCGCGTCCAGATGGCATCTGGCAGGGTCAGGGCATGGCCCATGATGCGCTTGATCAGCACCCGGTCACCTATGAAGTGGCTGCCCGCGAAGGCCAGGGCGAACAGCCAGTTCACCACGGGTGCCTTCCACTTGAGGAAGGTTTCGCTGTGGAAGGTGAGGGTAAGGCCGCCGAACACCAGGCAGGCGACAAGCGTCAGCCACTGGCCCTTTTCCAGCTTGCGCTGGCGCAGGAACAGGGCGCCATAGACCACCAGCGAACTGACGATGAGCATCGCCGTGGCGCTGTAGATGCCGCCAAACTCGAAGCTGTGCCCAGCCAGTTCGACAGGGCGCGGGTCCAGCTTGTAGACGATGAAGAACAGCAGCAGCGGGATGAAATCGATGAATTGTTTCACAATGGCAGCCAGAACCGGGATGTGACGGCATAATAACAAACATCGATTCCAGCGAAAGCGCTACTCCATGAATGTTGATCTGCACTGTCACAGCACGGCCTCCGATGGCGCCCTGTCGCCTTCGGTCCTGGTCGCCCGGGCCTTCGAGCATGGGGTGCGAACGCTGGCGCTCACCGACCATGACACCCTCGAAGGCCTGCCCGAAGCGCGCCAGGCCTGCCAGTCGCACGGCATGCACTGGGTCAGCGGGGTGGAGTTGTCCTGCACTTGGGGTGGCGCCACCATCCACGTGCTGGGGTATGACTTCCCGCTGGACGCCCCACCGTTGCTGGCCGCCATCGAGGCGCTGCACCGCGGCCGCTGGCTGCGCGCCGAAGAGATCGACAAACGCCTGGCCGCCAAGGGCATGCCCGGCACGCTGCAAGGCGCACGCCAGGTTCAGCACGCACTGGGCGACAGCGGCAACGCGCCGGCGCGCCCGCATTTTGCCGAATACCTGGTACGGGCCGGGCACGTCAAGGACCGCGGCGAGGCGTTTCGCAAATGGCTGGGTGCCGGCAAGCTGGGCGACGTCAAGCAGCACTGGCCCACGCTGGAGGAAACCGTTGCCACCCTGCGGCAGTCCAATGCCTGGGTAAGCCTGGCCCACCCGATGCATTACACGCTGACACGCAGCAAGCGCAGACGGCTGATAGCCGACTATATTCAGGCAGGGGGGCAGGCGCTTGAAGTGGTCAACGGCATGATGCCCGCCGAGCAGGTGGGTACCCTGTCCATCCTTACCCGTGAATTCGGCCTGCTGGCAAGCGCTGGCAGTGATTTCCACGGCCCCGGCACCTGGGGCGAGATCGGTGCCTACCGGCCTTTGCCCGAGGACCTGCCACCTCTGTGGCGCCGTTTCAGCCATGAACAGCCAATGTCGGCATGAACAGGACGAGTACGTGAGCCAATTTTTCCAGATTCATCCGGAGAACCCGCAGGCGCGGCTGATCCGTCAGGCGGTGGAGATCATCCGCAAGGGTGGGGTGGTGGTGTACCCCACCGACTCGGCCTACGCCCTGGGCTGCCAGATCGGTGACAAGGCCGCCATCGAGCGGGTCCGGCGCCTGCGCGGGCTGGACAAGACCCACAACTTCACCCTGATGTGTTGCGACATGTCGCAGCTGGGGCTGTACGCCAAGGTCGACACCGGCACCTTCCGCTTGCTCAAGGCCCATGTGCCGGGCCCTTACACCTTCATTCTGAACGGTACCCGCGAGGTGCCGCGCCTGTTGCTGCACGAGAAGCGCCGCACCATCGGCCTGCGCGTGCCGGACCACGCCATCACCCTGGCGCTGCTGGCAGAGCTGGGCGAGCCGCTGATGAGCGTGAGCCTGATTCTGCCCGGCGACGAAGAGCCAATGACCGACCCGTACGAAATCCGCGAACGCCTGGAGCATCATGTGGACCTGGTGATCGACGGCGGCTATGGCGACCTGAAGGCTTCCACCATCATCGACCTGTCTGGCGACGAGCCGGCGCTGATCCGCGAAGGTTGTGGCGACCCGGCGCCGTTCCTGGTCAGCGCGTGAACCCGGTATCAATGCCTGAGGCCCCGGCCCCCCAGGCCGAGGTGCCCAGGCAGCTGCAACTGGCGCTGGTGTATGGCGAGGCGGTCACCGAGCTGCCGCTGGACCTGTATATCCCGCCCGATGCCCTGGAAGTCATCCTCGAAGCCTTCGAAGGCCCGCTGGACCTGCTGCTGTACCTGATCCGCAAGCAGAACATCGATATTCTCGACATCCCGGTGGCGGAAATTACCCGACAGTACATGGGGTACGTCGAGTTGATGAAAAGCGTGCGCCTGGAGCTGGCTGCCGAGTACCTGGTGATGGCGGCCATGCTTGCCGAGATCAAGTCGCGCATGCTGCTGCCGCGCGCTGTCGACGTGGATGAAGAGGAGGGCGACCCGCGCGCCGAACTGATCCGCCGGCTGCAGGAGTACGAGCGGTTCAAGGCCGCCGCCGAGGGCATCGACGGGTTGTCGAGGGTGGGGCGCGAGGTGCTGGTGCCGTGCCTGGAGGCGCCGCAGGCCAAGGTGCGCAAGCTGCTGCCCGAAGTCAGCCTGGAAGAACTGTTGTTTTCCATGGCCGAGGTGATGCGCCGCAATGACCTGTTCGAAAGCCATCAGATCACCCGCGAAACCCTGTCGACCCGCGAGCGCATGAGCCAGGTACTCGAGCGCCTGAAGGGCGGTGGCTTCGTACCCTTTGTCGAGCTGTTCACGCCGGAAGAAGGCAAGCTGGGGGTGGTGGTCACCTTCATGGCCATTCTCGAACTGGTGAAGGAAACGCTGGTGGAACTGGTGCAGAATGAGGCCTTCGCCGCCATTCATGTGCGGCTACGCCCGGCCTCTGTTGAAGAACCCGATGAACCTGAATGAACCGCGCGACCTGGCGTCGCTGATTGAAGCCTTCCTGCTGGCCTCGGGCAAACCCCAGTCTCTGGAGCGCCTGTACGAGCTGTTCGAAGAGGCCGAGCGCCCCGAGCCGAAAGTGTTTCGCCAGGCCCTGGAGGTGTTGGGCAAGTCGTGCAACGGCCGTGCGTTCGAACTCAAGGAGGTAGCCAGCGGTTACCGCCTGCAGATTCGCGAGGCGTATGCCCCCTGGGTGGGCCGGCTGTGGGAAGAGCGCCCCCAGCGTTACTCGCGGGCGCTGCTCGAAACCCTGGCCCTGATCGCCTACCGCCAGCCTATCACTCGCGGTGAAATCGAAGACGTACGTGGCGTGGCGGTGAACAGCAATATCGTCAAAACCCTGATGGAGCGTGAGTGGATTCGCGTGGTGGGCTACCGCGAGGTACCAGGCCGGCCCGCGATGTTCGCCACCACCAAGGCGTTTCTCGACCACTTCAACCTCAAAAGCCTGGAAGACCTGCCCGCCCTTGCCGCCCTGCGGGAAATGGAACCCGAGCCGCTGCTGGACCCGGATGACGCACCGGTGCCCGCCCACTTGCAGGCGTTGGCTGATGCCAGCCTTGGGGAAGAGGAAGACCCTGCGCCACCGAAGGACGAAACCAGCTTCCGAAGCCTGTTGGTGGAGCTCGACGCCATGGAGCAGGGGCTCAAGACCGATTTCGACGACCTGCGCGAAACCGAGCCTGCCGCAGAGAGCCTGGGCAAGCTGGAGCCTTGAGCGCTTCCACTGGGCAGAAAGACCGCGTCTAGCTGTTAAAACCCGCTAAGCTGCGGTGCGTTCCCACGCTGAACCGCGTATGATGCGCGGCCTTTTGGCGCATTCGCTGCCAAATGCCTGTTTTCATTCCTACACCGGGAGGTGCCCAGATGAGTGAGCAAGACCTGCAACAAACCGACATTACCCCACCCGCTGGCGAGAAGCTGCAGAAAGTGCTGGCGCGCATTGGCGTGGGCTCGCGCCGTGACGTCGAGGCCTGGATCAGCCAGGGCCGCATCAAGGTCAACGGCGTTGCCGCTACCCTTGGCCAGCGTGTCGACCTGCACGATGCCATTGCCGTTGACGGCAAGCTGATCAAGCGCGAGGAAGCCGCCGAGGCGACCCGCCGGGTGATCATGTACAACAAGCCCGACGGTGAAATCTGTACCCGTGACGACCCAGAAGGTCGCCCGACAGTATTCGATCGCCTGCCGCGCCCGAAAGAGGGCCGCTGGATCAACATCGGCCGCCTCGACATCAACACCACCGGGCTGCTGCTGTTCACCACCGACGGTGAGCTGGCCAACCGCCTGATGCACCCCTCTTACGAGATGGACCGTGAATATGCGGTGCGGGTGCGTGGTGAGGTGGACGACGAGATGATCGAACGCCTGAAGGCGGGTGTGATGCTCGAAGACGGCCCGGCGAAATTCACCGACATCCAGAAGGCGCCGGGTGGTGAAGGCTTCAACCACTGGTACCACTGCGTGGTCATGGAAGGGCGTAACCGTGAGGTGCGTCGCCTGTGGGAGTCCCAGGGCATGGTGGTCAGCCGCCTGAAGCGCGTGCGTTTTGGCCCGGTGTTCCTCAATTCGGACCTGCCGATGGGCCGCTGGCGTGAAATGAGCCAGGGCGAAATCGACATCCTTGCCGCCGAAGTGGGCTTGCAGCCAGTAGCGCTGCCGACCATGAACCTCAAGGCCAAGGACAAGATGGAGCGCCTGCAGCGCAAGTCGTCCCGCCCGCTGGGCCGTGGCGAGCGCGTGCGCAGCCTGCGCCCTGCACAGGACAGTGCGCCCGAGCGCCCAGCCCGCGAAGAAACCCCGCGCAAGCCCAACCGCGGCAGTGCCGTGGCTGAGCGGCCTAGCGAAATGCGCAAGCGTACCGACAAGCCGCACGGCGACAAGCCGGCCGGCCGTGGCCGCGGCAAGCCACGCGGCTGATCGGCCTCGTTCGGCCTGTGAGATCGAGCGCCGCCAAAGCGGTGCCCGATCTCGCAAGCGCTACCGCACACAGGCAAAATCCCCGCTAGCCTCATCCCCATCACCCGAACCGCAGCAACCGTTCAGGCGACTGGCAAGTTTCCAAACCAGTCTGTAAAAAAAACTATACGCCCACCCCCAGCCTATCCCCGCATTTCAGACTTTTCGTGCCTACGTAAAGAAATATTGCCGCCGCGACGCGGTCTACTTCGCCCATACCCCGTCACCCCCCTCTTGCCCAAACCCCCGCCCCACGGTGTCATACCCCCCATTGCCACGTGCAAAAGCCCGCCACAGAGCCCGGCTGCTAAAACAACAAATGGAGGCGCCATGTACGCCGATCAGCTCGCCTTCAACGGCAAATCCCACAGGAACGCTGCGCTTTTCGCCGAAGAAAAGACGCGATGCGTTGACGCCTGCGCGTTTGCAGGGTTATACAGTGCGCCGCGTTTTACCTGTGACCCCCTTGCGTACCGCGCACTCCTGACCACACCAGGCTGATCCGCCCACGGCGGCACCTCGCTCAGGAAACCCAAGGTAATCACCTTGCCCATTCCGCTGCGCCACAAGCGCGGTGGGTCCGATTCCGTCACAGATAAAAACAATGCAGGTGACTTCGTTCATGACTGAACCCAACATGCATTCAGGCGAGCTCAAGCGGGGCCTGAAAAATCGCCACATCCAGTTGATCGCGCTCGGTGGCGCCATCGGTACGGGGCTGTTCCTGGGTTCGGCCGGGGTGATGAAATCGGCAGGCCCGTCGATGATTCTGGGCTATGCCATCTGCGGTTTCATTGCCTTCCTGATCATGCGCCAGCTTGGCGAGATGATCGTCGAAGAGCCCGTGGCAGGTTCGTTCAGCCACTTCGCCCACACTTACTGGGGCGGCTTTGCGGGCTTTCTGTCCGGTTGGAACTGCTGGGTCCTCTACATCCTGGTAGGCATGTCCGAACTGTCGGCGGTGGGCAAGTATGTGCATTACTGGTGGCCGGAGATCCCGGTCTGGGTCACGGCGGCTGCGTTCTTCGTACTGATCAACGCCATCAACCTGATGAACGTGAAGCTGTTTGGCGAGGCTGAATTCTGGTTCGCCATCATCAAGGTGGTCGCCATCGTCAGCATGATCGCGCTGGGCGCCTACCTGCTCACCAGCGGCAATGGCGGCCCGGACGCGAGCCTGACCAACCTCTGGTCCCATGGCGGCTTCTTCCCCAATGGCGTGAGCGGCCTGGTGATGGCCCTGGCTTTCATCATGTTCTCGTTCGGCGGCCTGGAAATGCTCGGCTTCACCGCTGCCGAAGCAGATAAGCCGAAAACGGTCATCCCCAAGGCGATCAACCAGGTTATCTACCGTATCCTCATCTTCTATGTGGGCGCGCTGGTGGTGTTGCTGTCGCTGACCCCGTGGGACACCCTGGTGGCGAGCATCGATGCCTCTGGTGGTAGCTACGGCAGCAGCCCATTCGTGCAGGTGTTCTCACTGCTGGGCAGCGACGTGGCCGCCAACCTGCTGAACTTCGTGGTGCTGACGGCAGCGCTGTCGGTGTACAACAGCGGCACCTACTGCAATGCCCGCATGCTGCTGGGCATGGCTGAGCAGGGCGATGCACCTGCAGCGCTGGCCAAGGTCGACAGCCGTGGGGTGCCCGTGCGGTCGATTCTGGTATCGGCAGCGGTGACGCTGATCGCCGTGCTGCTCAATTACCTGATGCCGGCCAACGCGCTGGAAATGCTCATGTCGCTGGTGGTCGCAACGCTGGTGATCAACTGGGCGATGATCAGCTATTCGCACCTCAAGTTCCGCCAGCACCTGAACCGTAGCGGCCAGCAGCCGCTGTTCAAGGCGCTGTGGTACCCCTACGGCAACTACCTGGTACTGGCGTTCGTGCTGCTTATCCTGGGCATCATGCTGCAGATTCCGGGCATCCAGAACTCGGTCTACGCGATTCCGGTATGGTTGCTGGTGATGTTCGTTTCGTACGTGGTCAAGTCACGTCGCAGTGCCAGTGCGCAGAACGCGGCAGGCGGCGTAGCGAAGTAAAGCGCCGCGGTCTGGGTAGACGAAAGCCCGAAGCCCCTGCACGGCTTCGGGTTTTTTATTGGCTGCCGCTGCCCGTTCAGATCTGCGCCAGCAACCAACCTTTGAATGCTTTGAGCGAAGGCAGCCCTTCGTTTCTGGGCGGGTAGATCAGGTAGTAGCTGCGCTCGCTGGCGAAGGCCATGCCTGGGCTGTAGAGCTCGGCTTTTGCCAGTTCATCTTCCACCAGAATGCGCGGCACCAGGCCGATGCCGATGCCGGCCCTTACCGCCTGGATCAGGTGCGACGTCAATTCGAAGCTTGGCCCCAGGCGCATGGCCCGGTGCGGCAGGCCGTGGTGCGAAAACCATTCGCCCCAGGCATGGGGGTTGTTGGCCACGTTCAACAGCACCTGTTCGCTGATGCGCGCGGGCGGCCAGCCCTGGCGATCTGTGGCCGCCTGCGGGGGCAGGATGACCACCAGTTGCTCTGCATGCAGGCGGTGGCAGACCAGCCCAGGCAGGTCATGGGTGGCTACACCGATGGCCGCATCGATTTCGCTGGTGTCGAAGTCGATGGCTTCGATGCGTGAATGAATGTGCACCAGCATGCCAGGGTGCGCCTGGTAGAACGCGTGCAGGCGCGGCAGCAGCCATTTGGAGCCGAACGTGGGAAGGGTGGCCAGGCGCAGGGTGCCTACCCCGGACTGGTAGGCCAGCGCTTGCAAGGTCGCGCTGCGGATGCGCCCCAAGGCCTCGCTGAGTTCGCGTTGATAAAGGCGCCCCACATCGGTCAGCTGGACCTGGCGCCCCTCGCGGCGGAACAAGGTCAGCCCAAGCTGCTGCTCCAGTGCCTGCACCTGGCGGCTTACGGCACTTTGCGTCAGCGACAGCTCTGCGGCGGCGCGGGTGTAGCTCTGGTGCCGCGCTGCCGCCTCGAAGGCCAGCAGCAGCGACATGGAAGGGGTCAGGTGGCGGTAATTCATTCATCAAAGTCATTAATAGCGGCAGGATTATCCGTTTGCCCCTTAGGCAAAACTACAGGAACATGGCCCCCTACGTCATCAGGCCAGCACCGACCCATGCCGGCACGACACTGATCCCGCGAACCGCCATTATTCCGAGGCCATCCATCGATGATCGCCCAGTTGCAAACCGTTGCCCCCACCGCCGATTACCCTGCATTCCTCCAGGCCCTGCGCGACAGCGGCTTTCGTGGCGAGATAAGCGCCGACTATGGCACCCGCACGGTGCTGGCCACCGACAACTCCATCTACCAGCGCCTGCCCCAGGCGGCGGTGTTCCCGCTGGATGCCGATGATGTGGCACGTGTGGCCACCTTGATGGATGAGGCGCGTTTTCAGGCGGTGAAGCTGACCCCGCGTGGCGGCGGTACCGGTACCAATGGCCAGTCGTTGACCGACGGTATCGTGGTCGACCTGTCCCGGCACATGAACCGCATCCTCGAGATCAACGTGCAGGAGCGCTGGGTGCGGGTGCAGGCCGGTACGGTGAAGGACCAGCTCAATGCGGCCCTGAAACCCCACGGGTTGTTCTTTGCCCCTGAGCTGTCCACCTCCAACCGCGCCACCGTCGGCGGCATGATCAACACCGACGCCAGCGGCCAGGGCAGTTGCACATACGGTAAAACCCGCGATCACGTGCTGGAGCTGCACAGCGTGCTGCTGGGTGGTGAGCACCTGCACAGCCAGCCGATCGACGACGCTGCGTTGCAGGCGGCGTGTGAGGCGCCGGGGCGTGTGGGCGAGGTGTATCGCATGGCCCGCGAGATTTACGACACCCAGGCCGAACGTATCCAGGCCACCTTCCCTAAGCTCAACCGCTGCCTGACCGGCTACGACCTGGCACACCTGCGCGACGAGCACGGCCGCTTCAACCTCAACAGCGTGCTGTGCGGTGCCGAGGGTTCGCTGGGCTACGTGGTCGAGGCCAAGCTGAATGTGCTGCCGATTCCCAAATACGCGGTGCTGGTGAACGTGCGTTACGGCAGCTTCATGGATGCCCTGCGCGATGCCAACGCGCTGATGGCCCACCGGCCCCTGTCGATCGAGACAGTCGATTCCAAGGTGCTGATGCTGGCGATGAAGGACATCGTCTGGCACAGCGTTGCCGAGTACTTCCCGGCCGACCCCGAGCGCCCGACCCTGGGCATCAACCTGGTGGAGTTCTGCGGCGACGACCCTGCCGAAGTCAACAGCAAGGTGCAGGCGTTCATCGAGCACCTGCGCAACGACACCGGTGTCGAGCGCCTGGGCCACACCCTGGCCGAAGGCGCCGAGGCGGTGACCCGGGTCTACACCATGCGCAAGCGTTCTGTGGGTTTGCTGGGCAACGTGGAGGGTGAAGTGCGCCCGCAACCCTTCGTGGAAGACACTGCGGTGCCACCCGAGCAACTGGCCGATTACATCGCCGACTTCCGCGCGTTGCTCGATGGGTATGGCCTGGCCTACGGCATGTTCGGGCATGTGGATGCCGGGGTGCTGCACGTGCGCCCGGCGCTGGACATGAAAGACCCGGCTCAGGCCGCGTTGGTCAAGCCCATCTCCGACGCCGTCGCGGCACTGACCCGCCGTTATGGCGGCCTGCTTTGGGGTGAGCATGGCAAAGGCTTGCGTTCGGAATACGTCCCTGAATACTTCGGCGAACTCTACCCGTCGCTGCAGCGGCTGAAGGCAGCGTTCGATCCCCATAACCAGCTCAACCCGGGCAAAATCTGCACCCCTCCCGGCAGTAGCGAGGGGTTGACCCGGGTCGATGGCGTGACCCTGCGCGGTGACCTTGACCGTACCATCGACGAGCGGGTCTGGCAGAGCTTCGGCAGTGCGGTGCACTGCAACGGCAACGGTGCCTGCTACAACTATGACCCCAACGACGCCATGTGCCCGTCGTGGAAGGCCACCCGTGAACGCCGGCATTCGCCCAAAGGCCGCGCTTCGCTGATGCGCGAATGGCTGCGCCTGCAGGGCGATGCCGGTATAGACGTGCTGGCCAGCGCGCGTGGCCAGGTGGCCTGGCTTAAAGGCCTGCCGGCGCGCCTGCGCAACAATCGCGCCCGCCAGCAGGGGGAGGGCGACTTTTCCCATGAAGTGTACGACGCCATGGCCGGTTGCCTGGCGTGCAAATCCTGCGCAGGGCAATGCCCGATCAAGGTCAATGTGCCGGACTTCCGTTCGCGCTTCCTCGAGCTGTACCACGGGCGTTATCAGCGGCCCCTGCGTGACTACCTGATCGGTTCGTTGGAGTTCACCATCCCCTACCTGGCCCATGCGCCAGGGCTGTACAACGCGCTGATGGGGTCGAGGTGGGTCAGCCGCCTGTTGGCCGACAAGGTAGGCATGGTCGACAGCCCGCTGATCAGCCGCTTCAACTTCCAGGCCACCCTGACCCGCTGCCGCGTGGGTGTGGCTACGGTGCCGGCGCTGCGCGAGCTGACCCCGGCCCAGCGCGAGCGCAGCATCGTGCTGGTACAGGATGCGTTCACCCGCTACTTCGAGACACCGTTGCTGTCGGCCTTCATCGACCTGGCGCACCGTTTGGGCCACCGTGTGTTCCTGGCGCCCTACAGTGCCAATGGCAAGCCTTTGCATGTGCAGGGCTTCCTGGGGGCATTTGCCAAGGCGGCCATCCGCAATGCTACCCAACTGCAAGCGCTGGCTGATTGCGGGGTGCCGCTGGTGGGCCTGGACCCGGCCATGACCTTGGTGTACCGCCAAGAGTATCAGAAAGTGCCTGGCCTGCAGGGTTGCCCGGCGGTGCTGCTACCCCAGGAATGGCTGCTCAATGCTCTGCCAGAGCAGGCGACCGGCGCCACGGCCAGCTTCCGCCTGATGGCGCACTGCACCGAAAAAACCAATGCGCCCGCCAGCACCCGGCAGTGGGAGCAGGTATTCCAGCGTCTGGGTTTGAAGCTGGTGACCGAAGCTACCGGCTGTTGCGGCATGTCGGGCACGTATGGCCATGAGGCTCGCAACCAGCACACCTCGAAAACCATTTTCGAGCAGTCCTGGGCAACCAAGCTGGACAAGGAAGGGGAGCCGTTGGCAACGGGCTATTCGTGCCGCAGCCAGGTCAAGCGCATGACCGAGCGGCAGATGCGTCACCCATTGGAAGTGGTGTTGCAGTACGCCCGGGGTTGAGCCCCAGGTGTGGGGAGTGTGAAAACGTGATGACGGGGGTAGCCCGCAGGTCAGCCGTTTTCACACTGTCGGCGCGCGAGTTCTAGTCCTGTTCGGCGCTGGGTTGATCGTCACCCTCCTGCTCGCGTGCAGGTGCCGGCTCGGCGTGGGCGGTAACGGTGGGCTCTTCGGGGTTCAGGCTTGGGAAGGGAAAGTTCGGGATTTCATGCATCTCGTCGTTCCTCGCAAGTGTGAGTGAAAAGGCTGCGCCAGGCGCGTGTAAGGCTTCACAAAGCTGAGGCAGGATACACAAGTCTGGATGACAGTTTCGATTTTTCCCGTTCGCCGGTTGCTATAGCGGGCGGATACCGGACGGATCCGCCCGCCGCTATCACTTGCGGCCTTCGGCACCCTCGGCGACCTTGTCGGTGCGCGCGCACATGATGAAGTCGTTGCGGTGCAGGCCTTTGATCGAATGGCTCCACCAAGTCACCGTCACCTTGCCCCACTCGGTCAGCAGCCCGGGGTGGTGGCCTTCGGCCTCGGCGATTTCGCCGACCGCGTTGGTGAAAGCCAGGGCATGTTTGAAGTTCTTGAACAGGAACACACGCTCCAGTTCCATATGGCCGTCGCGAACTTCAATGTTCCAGTCCGGAATTTCGCGGATCAGTTCGGCCAGTTCCTGCTCGGTGACCTTTGGCGCATCGGCCCGGCAGGCTTCGCAGTGGGCTTGGTTCAAGGCGTTCATAGGGTGTTTTCCAGTTCGAGTTGTTATCGGCAGGGCGGCTCAGGCAGCCGCCTTGGGCGGAAACTTCGGGGCGTGCAGGCCCAGCTGCGAAGCTTGCCGGACCATGCCCATGATGTCTTCGTGGGCCAGGTCAAACAGCCGCTTCATGTTCGGCAGCACGAAGTACAGCGGCTGCAGAATGTCGATACGGTAGGGCGTGCGCATGGCTTCGATCGGGTCGAAGGCCTGGTGTTCCGGTTCGCCCGACAGGCTATACACGGTTTCCTTGGGTGACGAGAGAATACCGCCGCCGTAGATCTTGCGGCCCTGCGGAGTCTCCATCAGGCCGAATTCGATGGTCATCCAGTACAGCCTCGCCAGGAACACCCGCTGCTCCTTGCTCGCGGCCAACCCCAGCTTGCCATAGGTGTGGGTGAACTCGGCGAACCAGGGGTTGGTGAGCAACGGGCAGTGGCCGAAAATTTCGTGGAAGATGTCGGGTTCTTGCAGGTAATCCAGTTCTTCAGCGGTGCGGATGAACGTGGCCACAGGGAAACGCTTGCTGGCCAGCAGTTCAAAGAAGGTCTGGAAGGGAATCAGGGCAGGTACGCGGGCCACCTGCCAGCCGGTGGTGGCACCGAGCACCTTGTTGATTTCACCCAATTGTGGAATGCGGTCATGGGGCAGACCCAGCAGATCGATGCCGTCCAGGTACTCCTGGCAGGCGCGGCCTTCGATGACCTTCAGTTGGCGGGTGATCAGGGTATTCCACACCGCATGATCTTGCTGCGGGTAATCGATAAACCCCTGCGCATCGGGCTCTCTTGCCACGTACTGCGTGTGCTTCATGGGTGTCTCCTGGTGAACGCTGTTCTTGTTGTGTTCAGGACATGCATCAGGAATAGCGCTTCCAGGCGGCGGTTGCACTGGGTGATGCGCACAGCATGAGGGTAATGAGCGTGCGTTTCGTAACGATTATTTTACAAATCGGCCTGGCCGTTGGAAAATCCGCTGCATACAGGCGGTGAATAGTCTGATCTTGGAAATTTAACTTTACACATTTTCACAGGCTGGATGATAAACATCGGGTCTTGGAGCGCGCATGCGTATCAAAGTGCATTGTCAGAACCGCATAGGCATCCTGCGGGACATCCTCAACCTGTTGGTGGAATACGGTATCAACGTGCTGCGCGGCGAGGTGGGGGGTGACCACGGCAATGCCATCTACCTGCATTGCCCCAACTTGATCAATTTGCAGTTCCAGGCGTTACGGCCCAAGTTCGAGGCCATTGCCGGGGTGTTCGGGGTCAAGCGAGTGGGGTTGATGCCCAGCGAGCGGCGGCACATGGAGCTCAATGCCTTGCTCGGGGCGTTGGAGTTTCCGGTACTGTCCGTAGACATGGCGGGTAGCATCGTCGCCGCCAACCGGGCTGCGGCGCAGTTGCTGGGGGTGCGGGTAGACGAGGTGCCCGGCATGCCGCTGGCGCGTTACGTGGAGGACTTCGACCTGCCGGAGTTGGTGCGGGCCAACAAGTCGCGTATCAACGGGCTGCGGGTCCAGGTGAAAGGGGGGGTGTTCCTGGCGGATATCGCACCGCTTCAATCCGAGCACGATGACAGCGAGGCCCTGGCGGGTGCGGTGCTGACACTGCACCGCGCCGATCGTATCGGCGAGCGCATCTACAATGTGCGCAAGCAGGAGTTGCGCGGCTTCGACAGCATCTTCCAGAGTTCGCGGGTGATGGCCGCCGTTGTCCGTGAAGCGCGGCGCATGGCGCCGCTGGATGCGCCGTTGCTGATCGAAGGCGAGACGGGTACGGGTAAAGAGCTGCTGGCCCGCGCCTGTCACCTGGCCAGCCCCCGTGGCCAGTCGCCGCTGATGGCCCTCAACTGCGCCGGGTTGCCGGAATCCATGGCTGAAACCGAGCTGTTTGGTTATGGCCCCGGGGCATTCGAGGGCGCCCGTGCGGAGGGCAAGCTGGGGCTGCTGGAACTGACCGCTGGCGGTACGTTGTTCCTCGATGGGGTAGGGGAGATGAGCCCGCGGCTGCAGGTGAAGCTGCTGCGCTTCTTGCAGGACGGCTGCTTCCGAAGGGTGGGTAGCGACGAAGAGGTGTACCTGGATGTGCGGGTGATCTGCGCCACCCAGGTTGACCTGTCCGAACTCTGTGCGCGGGGTGAATTCCGCCAGGACCTGTACCACCGCCTCAATGTGCTGTCCCTGCATATTCCGCCCCTGCGTGAATGCATGGATGGCCTGGACGGGCTGGTGGAGCATTTTCTCGACCAGGCCAGCCGGCAGATTGGTTGCCCCCTGCCACGGCTGGCCGCCGCTGCACGGGAAAAACTGGCCGCCTATAACTGGCCGGGTAATGTACGGCAACTGGAAAACGTAGTGTTCCAGGCGGTTTCTTTATCGGAAGGAGGCGTGGTGAAAAGTGAGCATGTGCGCCTGCCTGATTATGGCGTCCGTCAACCGTTGGGGGATTTTTCGCTGGAGGGTGATCTTTCCGCGATTGTGGGGCGTTTTGAAAAGGCCGTGTTGGAAAGTTTGATGGGGGAGTTCAAGAGCAGTCGCGCATTGGGCAAGCGGCTAGGCGTATCGCATACTACGATTGCCAACAAGTTGCGGGATTATCATCTCGGCAAGTCGCTGGAATAAACTTATTAATGATGACGCGTTAGGCAGTTATATAGGCTCCCTGTGGCGGCGGGTATCACCGCGAAGGGGCCCCGCAGGGCCCCGTTCACACGGTATCACCCATTCGAGCAACCACCGCCCATGACGCGGTATTCAAGGATGTGTCGCTGGCCCTGCGAGTCTTCGTAGGTCATGCGCGCCGGTACTACTTCGCAGACATTGGGTACTTCGCTCAGGGAAATGACGTGGGCGATGTCCAGGTGCTGCGAGTAGCTGTACTGTTCGACCGGAATCTGCTCGGCAACCTTGACGTCGTCGGCCATTGCCGCACCGCACAAGCTGCCAAGTACCAATACCAGTAACGCTTTCATTTTTCGTTTACCTATATAAGGCCGTGAGGGGGCGCACGCGGCACACTGGGCGCCGCGACTGCAGTTGTTGCAATCAGTTACTTTAATAAGAAGATTAACGGTTGCCTGTGTGGGGGCGGGTGTCAGTCGTTAATCCATGTGCCGTTGTTGGCGAGGTGAATTCTAGGGCGGCGGTTCAACTTGAAACAGTGGCGCTTTTGATAAAGTGTTTTGGCAGAATTGGTAACAATCTTGTGGTCCGCCTGGGGCGTGCAATGCCGAGCGGTGAAGGCATGGCCTGCGCAGTTTCCAGCGACCTGCCGGGGAAATTACTACCAACGTCGAATGGCCTTTATCGCTCTGGTACAGTTACAACGGTCCCATACAAAAACAACTATTACACCGAGGTAAACAAGATGAGTGCGGCTCCACTGTATCCCGTTCGTCCCGAGATCGCGGCCACCACCCTGACCGACGAGGCCACCTACAAGGCCATGTACCAGCAATCGGTGATCAACCCGGACGGCTTCTGGCGTGAGCAGGCCCAGCGTCTGGACTGGATCAAGCCGTTCACCAAGGTCAAGCAGACCTCGTTCGACGACCACCATGTGGACATCAAGTGGTTCGCCGACGGCACTCTGAACGTTTCCTCCAACTGCCTCGACCGCCACCTCGAAGAGCGCGGTGACCAGCTGGCCATCATCTGGGAGGGCGACGACCCTTCCGAGCACCGCAACATCACCTACCGCGAGCTGCACGAGCAGGTCTGCAAGTTCGCCAACGCCCTGCGCGGGCAGGATGTGCACCGCGGTGATGTGGTCACCATCTACATGCCGATGATCCCCGAGGCCGTGGTGGCCATGCTGGCTTGTGCCCGCATCGGCGCGATCCACTCGGTGGTATTCGGTGGTTTCTCCCCCGAGGCCCTGGCCGGGCGCATCATCGATTGCAAGTCCAAGGTGGTGATCACTGCCGACGAGGGTGTGCGCGGTGGCCGCCGTACGCCGCTCAAGGGCAATGTCGACCTGGCGTTGACCAACCCGGAAACCAGCAGTGTGCAGAAGATCATCGTGTGCAAGCGCACCGGTGGCGACATCGCCTGGCACCAGCATCGCGACATCTGGTACGAAGACCTGATGAAAGTGGCCTCCAGCCACTGCGCACCGAAAGAAATGGGCGCCGAAGAAGCGCTGTTCATCCTCTACACATCCGGCTCCACCGGTAAACCCAAGGGCGTACTGCACACCACCGGGGGTTACCTGGTGTACGCGGCGCTCACCCATGAGCGCGTGTTCGACTACCGCCCGGGCGAGGTGTACTGGTGCACAGCCGACGTGGGTTGGGTGACTGGCCACAGCTACATCGTCTACGGCCCGCTGGCCAACGGGGCGACCACGCTGCTGTTCGAAGGCGTGCCGAACTACCCGGACATCACCCGCGTGTCGAAAATCGTCGACAAGCACAAGGTCAACATCCTGTACACCGCACCCACTGCCATCCGCGCGATGATGGCCGAGGGGCAGGCAGCGGTAGACGGCGCCGACGGCTCCAGCCTGCGCCTGCTGGGTTCGGTGGGTGAGCCGATCAACCCCGAAGCCTGGAACTGGTACTACAAGACCGTGGGCAAGGAGCGCTGCCCGATCGTCGACACCTGGTGGCAGACCGAAACCGGGGGCATCCTGATCAGCCCGCTGCCAGGTGCCACGGCCCTCAAGCCAGGCTCGGCCACCCGGCCGTTCTTTGGTGTGGTGCCGGCTTTGGTGGATAACCTGGGCAACCTGATCGAGGGGGCCGCCGAGGGCAACCTGGTCATCCTCGACTCCTGGCCGGGCCAGTCGCGGTCGCTGTATGGTGACCACGACCGCTTCGTCGATACCTACTTCAAGACCTTCCGCGGCATGTACTTCACCGGCGACGGCGCGCGCCGCGACGAGGACGGCTACTTCTGGATCACCGGCCGTGTGGATGACGTGCTCAACGTGTCCGGCCACCGCATGGGCACCGCCGAGATCGAGAGCGCCATGGTGGCCCATGCCAAAGTGGCTGAAGCCGCCGTGGTGGGTGTGCCGCACGACATCAAGGGCCAGGGCATCTATGTCTACGTCACCCTCAATGCCGGCATTGAGCCTACCGAGCAATTGCGCCTGGAACTGAAGAACTGGGTGCGCAAGGAGATTGGCCCGATCGCTTCGCCAGACGTCATTCAGTGGGCCCCGGGCCTGCCAAAAACCCGGTCGGGCAAGATCATGCGCCGCATCCTGCGCAAGATCGCCACGGGGGAGTACGATGCGTTGGGTGATATCTCGACCCTGGCAGACCCTGGGGTGGTGCAGCACCTGATCGACACCCACAAGGCGATGAACCTGGCGACTGCCTGAGCCGGCCATCGCCGGCAAGCCGGTGGTTAGTGGCCCCCTGCAAACCCCGCCCGAACATTCGGCGGGGTTTTTGCTTTATTGTTACCCGACATTCATCGGTAACCCGATCTGTCACCGCCGCGCACCACACCGGGGCGCCAGGAAACACTCCGTGCCCATTCCTGGGCATTTTCAAAGCGTTGGGCAGCTGGCGAAACGCCGGACTTGCCGTACTACAAGGCTTTGCCAATAATAGGCCCGGGAATTGCTAGACTCGTAGGTTCTATATTCTTGCGCTTTTGCATATTTTGCATAGGCTGTCAACATCGCCCGCAGTGGTTTCAAGCGCTTCTGTAAGTAGTTGTCGCTTTGAAGAAATATCGACTACCGGGCTGTCGTTAAAATGCCACTCACTCGCTCGTGGTCTGCGACCTTGGTCGAACCCTGCGCGGCTCGCGTTGTACCCATTCGCATATCGGGCAGCCGTTACCTGCCTTGTATTGCCCCGTACCGATGGAGTTACCTGATGAAGAAGCTCGCACTGCTTGGCGCCCTGGCGCTGTCTGTGTTTTCCCTGGTGTCGCAGGCCGATGAAAAACCGCTGAAAATCGGCATCGAAGCCGCTTACCCTCCGTTCGCCTTCAAGCAGCCCGACGGCAGCATCGCCGGTTTCGACTACGACATCGGCAATGCCCTGTGCGAAGAAATGAAGGCCAAGTGCACGTGGGTCGAGCAGGAATTCGACGGCCTGATCCCCGCCCTGAAGGTGCGCAAGATCGACGCCATCCTGTCGTCCATGTCCATCACCGACGACCGCAAGAAGTCGGTTGACTTCACCAACCGTTACTACCTCACACCCGCGCGCCTGGTGATGAAGGAAGGCTCCACCGTCAGCGACAGCCTGGATGAACTCAAGGGCAAGAAGATCGGCGTGCAGCGCGGCTCGATCCACGACCGCTTCGCCAAGGAAGTGCTCGCACCCAAAGGCGCTACCGTTGTGCCTTACGGCACCCAGAACGAAATCTACCTGGATGTGGCGGCAGGCCGCCTGGACGGCACCGTGGCCGATGCCACCCTGCTGGAAGATGGCTTCCTGAAAACCGATGCGGGCAAGGGCTTTGCCTTCGTCGGCCCATCGTTCACCGACGTGAAGTACTTCGGTGACGGCGTCGGCATCGCCGTGCGCAAAGGGGACAAGGAAAACCTCGACCGCATCAACGCGGCCATCGCCGCCATCCGTGCCAACGGCAAGTACAAAGAGATCGAGAAGAAGTACTTCAACTTCGACATCTACGGCCCGGAAACCAACTAAGGCTTCGGGCAACCCCTGTGCAATGGTGCAAACAGCAGAGGTTCTGAGGTTTGCACCATTTTTCATTCTCTAGGTCGAGGACCACAACATGTTGAAAGGCTACGGGGCAGTCATCCTCGACGGGGCGTGGCTGACGCTACAGCTCGCCCTGTCGTCGATGGCCCTGGCCATCGTGCTCGGCCTGATCGGCGTGGCGCTGCGCTTGTCGCCCGTGCGCTGGCTGGCATGGCTGGGCGACCTGTATTCCACGGTGGTGCGCGGCATCCCGGACCTGGTGCTGATCCTGCTGATCTTCTATGGCGGGCAAGACATCATCAACCGCGTTGCGCCGCTGGTTGGCTACGATGACTACATCGACCTGAACCCGCTGCTGGCGGGTATCGGTACCCTGGGCTTCATCTTTGGCGCCTACCTGTCGGAAACCTTCCGTGGTGCGTTTCTGGGTATTCCCAAAGGGCAGGCCGAGGCGGGCGTTGCCTATGGCATGAGCGCCCGTCAGGTGTTCTTCCGTATCCAGGTGCCGCAGATGATCCGGCTGGCGATCCCGGGCTTTACCAACAACTGGCTGGTACTGACCAAGGCCACTGCACTGATCTCGGTGGTGGGCCTGCAGGACATGATGTTCAAGGCCAAGCAGGCGGCCGACGCCACGCGTGAGCCGTTCACCTTTTTCCTGGCGGTGGCCGCGCTGTACCTGGTGCTGACCAGTGTGTCGCTGCTGGCGCTGAAGTATCTGGAGCGCCGCTACTCGGTGGGCGTGAAGGTGGCTGAACTATGATCTTCGACTACAACGTGGTCTGGGACGCTTTGCCGATGTATATCGACGGCCTGCTGACCACGCTCAAGCTGCTGGCCATCTCCCTGTTCTTCGGCTTGCTGGCGGCCATTCCGCTGGGGTTGATGCGGGTGTCCAAGCAACCGGTGGTGAACCTCACCGCCTGGCTCTATACCTACGTGATCCGTGGCACACCGATGCTGGTGCAGCTGTTTCTGATCTACTACGGCCTGGCCCAGTTCGAAGCCGTGCGCCAAAGCGTGTTCTGGCCGTTGCTGTCCAGCGCCACGTTCTGTGCGTGCCTGGCCTTCGCCATCAACACCAGTGCCTACACCGCCGAAATCATCGCTGGCAGCCTGAAGGCCACGCCCCATGGCGAGATCGAAGCGGCCAAGGCCATGGGCATGTCGCGCATGAAGATGTACCGCCGCATCCTGTTGCCGTCCGCCCTGCGCCGTGCACTGCCGCAGTACAGCAACGAAGTGATCATGATGCTGCAGACCACCAGCCTGGCGTCGATCGTTACCCTGATCGACATCACCGGCGCTGCGCGTACGGTCAACGCTCAGTACTACCTGCCCTTCGAGGCCTATATCACGGCGGGCGTGTTCTACCTGTGCCTGACCTTCATCCTGGTGCGCCTGTTCAAGATGGCCGAACGCCGCTGGCTCGGCTACCTGGCGCCGCGCAAGCACTGACCGCTTTGTGAGAATCGACAGCATGTACAAACTCGAAGTCCAAGACCTGCACAAGCGCTACGGCAGCCATGAGGTGCTCAAGGGCGTTTCTCTGGCGGCCAAGGCTGGCGACGTCATCAGCATCATCGGCTCCAGCGGTTCGGGCAAGTCCACGTTCCTGCGCTGCATCAACCTGCTGGAGCAGCCCCACGCGGGCAAGATCCTGCTCAACAACGAAGAGCTGAAGCTGGTGGCAGGCAAGGACGGCGCGCTCAAGGCCGGCGACCCCCGCCAGTTGCAGCGCATGCGTTCACGCCTGGCCATGGTGTTCCAGCATTTCAACCTGTGGTCGCACATGACCGCGCTGGAGAACATCATCGAAGCCCCGGTGCATGTGCTGGGCATGAACCGCAAGGAAGCCCTGGAAAAGGCTGAGCATTACCTGGCCAAGGTGGGGGTGGCCCACCGCAAGGACGCCTTCCCGGGGCACATGTCGGGCGGTGAGCAGCAGCGCGTGGCCATTGCCCGCGCCTTGGCCATGGAGCCGGAAGTGATGCTGTTCGACGAGCCCACCTCGGCCCTGGACCCGGAGCTGGTGGGCGATGTGCTCAAGGTGATGCAGGCGCTGGCCCAGGAAGGCCGCACTATGGTGGTGGTCACCCACGAGATGGGCTTCGCCCGCGAGGTGTCCAACCAGCTGGTGTTCCTGCACAAGGGCCTGGTGGAAGAGACTGGCTGCCCGCGTGACGTGCTGGCCAACCCGCGCTCGGAGCGCCTGAAGCAGTTCCTGTCTGGCAGCCTCAAGTAAAGGCTGCTTTTTTGCACCACAATAGGGCATGCTGCGTTTCACGCGCAGCCTGACCCGGCGCATTGAATCGAACGACCCCAGGTTTCGGACCGCACCCTATGACCACCCAGCGAATCGGTTTTCTCATCTGGCCCAGTACCAGGCCCCTGACCTTGGCGCTGGCAGAGGAAGCCTTGCAGGTGGCGCAGCGGGTGCACCCTGAGGTGATCTACGACCTGCTCTTTCTGCAGGCCGAGCCTGCCCAGGACGGCAGCTGGCGTTTGCCTGGCGAGGCGTGGAACGGGCGCCTCGAAGGCTGCCACAAGCTGTTTGTGCTGGCCGACGAACCGCCTGCCGGTATAAGCGCCGCCCTGTCCGCTGCCCTCAAGCAACTGGCCCGCAGTGGGTGCATGGTGGGCGGGTTGTCTGCCGGGGTGTATCCGCTGGCCATGCTGGGCCTGCTGGACGGTTACCGGGCGGCGGTGCATTGGCGTTGGCAGGATGATTTCGCCGAGCGTTTCCCCAAGGTAATTGCCACCAGTCACCTGTTCGACTGGGACCGCGACCGCCTCACGGCCTGCGGCGGCATGGCGGTGACCGACCTGCTGCTGGCGGTGCTGGCCCGTGATCACGGGGCAGAGCTGGCGGGGGCTGTGTCGGAGGAACTGGTGGTCGAGCGCATCCGTGAAGGGGGCGAGCGCCAGCGGATCCCGTTGCAGAACCGGCTGGGGTCCAGCCATCCCAAGCTCACCCAGGCGGTGCTGCTGATGGAAGCCAACATTGAAGAGCCCCTCACCACCGACGAAATCGCCCAGCACGTGTGCGTTTCGCGCCGGCAACTGGAGCGCATCTTCAAACAGTACCTGAGCCGGGTGCCGAGCCAGTACTACCTGGAACTGCGCCTGAACAAGGCACGGCAGATGCTGATGCAGACCAGCAAGTCGATCATCCAGATCGGCCTGTCGTGCGGGTTCTCTTCGGGGCCGCATTTTTCCAGTGCCTACCGCAATTTCTTCGGTGCCACGCCGCGGGAAGACCGCAACCAGCGGCGCAGCAGCAGCCCGTTCGAATTGAGTTCGGCGGCGGTCGATAAGGGCTGAGTTCGTCGCAACGTGGTCGCGTGGGCGCCGCACTCCCGGCGGTGAACACCTCACAGCCCTCTATATGTGAACACCCGTTCACCCAGTCTTCGCTCTGCCGTACACTGCGCGATTGCGACAGTGTTTGTCGCATTGCCGAAAGCTTGGTTAAAACCGGGTGTTGCGCTGTAACAAGTTGTCGCTTGGCCGCAAGGCCGGGCGCAGTCCAATCCTTACAATCCCCCCCATCGCTCGCCACTTCCAGGCCAGCGTTCCTCTTCAGGAGACTCAGATGTCCGTTGAGCAAGCCCCGGTGCAACGTGCCGATTTCGATCAGGTGATGGTCCCCAACTATTCCCCGGCGGCGTTCATTCCTGTGCGAGGCGAGGGTTCCCGCGTCTGGGACCAGACCGGTCGCGAGCTGATCGACTTCGCGGGCGGCATCGCGGTCAACGCCCTGGGGCATTGCCACCCGGCGCTGGTCAAGGCCCTGACCGAGCAGGCCAACACCCTCTGGCACGTTTCCAACGTCTTCACCAACGAGCCCGCACTGCGGCTGGCCCACAAACTGGTGGAGGCCACCTTCGCCGACCGTGCGTTCTTCTGCAACTCGGGCGCCGAGTCCAACGAAGCGGCCTTCAAACTGGCCCGCCGTGTTGCCCATGACCGTTTTGGCCCGGAAAAACACGAGATCATCGCCACGGTCAACAGCTTCCACGGCCGCACCCTGTTTACCGTCAGTGTGGGTGGGCAACCCAAGTATTCCGACGGTTTCGGCCCGAAGATCACTGGTATCAGCCATGTGCCCTACAACGACCTGGAAGCGTTGAAGGCACAGATCTCCGACAAGACCTGCGCGGTGGTGATCGAGCCGATCCAGGGCGAAAGCGGTGTGGTCCCGGCAGACAAGGCCTACCTTGAAGGTGCCCGCGCGCTGTGTGACCAGCACAATGCCTTGCTGATCTTCGACGAAGTGCAGACCGGTGTTGGCCGCACCGGCTCGCTGTATGCCTATCAGCATTACGGCGTCACCCCGGATATTCTCACCAGCGCCAAGAGCCTGGGTGGCGGCTTCCCCATCGGCGCCATGCTCACCACCGCCGAACTGGCCAAGCACCTGGCCGTCGGCACCCACGGCACCACCTACGGCGGCAACCCGCTGGGGTGCGCAGTCGCCTGTGCGGTGCTGGATGTGGTCAATACGCCGCAGACCCTGGCGGGCATCAAGGCCAAGCATGAGCGCTTCAAGTCGCGCCTGGAAACAATCGGCAGCACCTACAACCTGTTCAGCCAGGTGCGTGGCGTGGGGCTGCTGCTGGGCTGCGTCCTGACCCCTGCCTGGCAGGGCAAGGCCAAGGACGTGCTCAATGCGGCCGAGAAAGAAGGCGTGATGGTGCTGCAGGCCGGCCCAGACGTGGTGCGCTTCGCGCCCAGCCTGGTGGTGGAAGATGCCGACATCGATGCCGGCCTGGACCGCTTCGAACGTGCTGTGGCCACGCTGACCCAGGCTTGACCCGGCCTGCTGTGCCTTCACCGGCCTGGCCCCACCCAGGGCAGGCCGGTGAAACCCGATTTCAGTGCAGGTGCCCAGGCGCCTGCCGTTTTTACGTGACGCCGTGAACGGCGCGTCTTCCAAAGGAGTGACACCATGCTGGTGATGCGCCCTGCGCAAATGGCTGATCTGAACGAAGTGCAGCGCATGGCTGCAGACAGCCCGATTGGTGTCACGTCTCTGCCGGACGATACTGCCCGCCTGGGCGACAAGATCGCCGCCTCTGAAACATCCTTTGCCGCCGAGGTGAGCTTCAACGGTGAGGAAAGTTATTTCTTCGTGCTCGAAGACAGCCAGACCGGCCAGTTGGCCGGTTGCTCGGCCATCGTTGCGTCGGCCGGCTATTCCGAGCCGTTCTACAGTTTTCGCAATGAAACCTTCGTCCACGCCTCGCGCGAGTTGAAGATCCACAACAAGATCCACGTGCTTTCGCTGTGTCATGACCTGACGGGCAACAGCCTGCTGACCAGCTTTTACGTGCTGCCAGAACTGGTGAACAGCGGTTGGGCAGAACTCAACTCTCGGGGTCGCCTGCTGTTCATGGCAGCCCACCCGGAGCGCTTCGCCGATTCGGTGGTCACCGAAATAGTCGGCTTCAGCGACGAGCAGGGCGAGTCGCCGTTCTGGGATGCCATTGGGCGTAACTTCTTCGACCTCAACTACGCCGATGCCGAGCGCCTGTGCGGGCTGAAAAGCCGCACGTTCCTCGCCGAGCTGATGCCGCATTACCCGATCTACGTGCCGCTGTTGCCTGACCAGGCGCAAGAGGCCATGGGCCAGGTGCACCCAAGGGCACAGATCACGTTCGACATCCTCATGCGCGAAGGCTTCGAAACCGAGCACTACATCGACATCTTCGATGGCGGCCCCACCCTGCATGCGCGCACTTCTGGCATCCGTTCCATCGCCCAGAGCCGCGTGGTGCCGGTGAAAGTCGAGCAGGCTGCCGGCAAGGGCGGGCGCCCGTACCTGGTGTGCAATGGCCAGTTGCAGGACTACCGCGCCGTGCTGCTGGACTTGGACTGGGTGCCTGGCAAGCCAGTGAGCCTGAGCCAGGAAGCGGCAGATGCATTAGGGGTGGGCGAGGGTGCCAGCGTGCGCCTGGTTGCCGCTTGAGGCCTGAGGGCGACGTTGCAGGTTTAGACGTGTTTCGCGCCGGCCGATGCCGACGCACAAGGAGATAGCATGATCGTTCGTCCTGTACGCAGCAGCGACTTGCCTGCGTTGATCGAGCTGGCGCGCAGCACCGGCACCACCGGCCTGACTACCCTGCCGGCCAACGAAGAGCGCCTTGGGCATCGCGTGGGCTGGGCGGAAAAGACCTTCCGTGGCGAAGCCGAGCGTGCCGATACCGATTACCTGTTCGTGCTGGAAAACGACGAGGGCCTGGTGGTGGGCATCAGTGCCATCGCCGGCGCCGTGGGCCTGCGCGAGCCCTGGTACAACTACCGGGTCGGGTTGACGGTGAGCGCCTCCCAGGAACTGAAGATCTACCGCGAGATCCCCACGCTGTTCCTGGCCAACGACCTGACCGGCAACTCCGAACTGTGCTCGTTGTTCCTGCGCCATGACCACCGCTGCGGCCTGAATGGCCGCCTGCTGTCGCGGGCCCGCATGCTGTTCATCGCCGAGTTTCCCGAGCTGTTCGGCAAGAAGATCATTGCCGAAATGCGCGGCATGTCCGACGCCCAGGGCCGCTCGCCGTTCTGGGAGTGCCTGGGCCGGCACTTCTTCAAGATGGAATTCAGCCAGGCCGACTACCTGACGGGCGTGGGCAACAAGTCGTTCATCGCTGAGCTGATGCCCAAGTTCCCGCTGTATACCTGCTTCCTGTCCGAGGCGGCGCGCAGCGTGATCGGCCGGGTACACGCCGATACCGAGCCGGCCTTGGCGATGCTCAAGCAGGAAGGCTTCAACTACCAGGGCTACGTAGACATCTTCGACGCCGGGCCGGCCATCGAGTGCGACACCGACAGGATCCGTGCGGTGCGCGACAGCCAGACCCTGGTACTGGCAATTGGTACCCCAGGCGACGACGCCACCCCTTACATCATTCACAACCGCAAGCGTGACGACTGCCGCATCACGGCTGCACCCGCGCGCCTGGCTGCCGGTACGCTGGTGGTCGACCCGCTGACCGCCAAGCGCCTGCGCATGGGGGCCGGGGACAACGTACGCGCCGTGCCGCTTTCGGCAGGCCGGGAGGGCCAGCGATGACTACCCACTACATTGCAGGTCATTGGCACGCCGGCCACGGCGAAGCGTTGCAATCGCTCAACCCGGTGACCCAGGCTGTGGTCTGGCAAGGGCAGGGCGCCGATGTGGGCCAGGTGGAGGCTGCGGTACAAGCGGCCCGGCAGGCCTTTCCGGCCTGGGCTCAGCTTAGCCTGGAGGCGCGCATCAGCGTGCTCGAACAGTTCGCTGCGCAGCTCAAGCTGCATACCGATGCGCTGGCCTACTGCATTGGTGAAGAAACCGGCAAACCGTTATGGGAATCGGCCACCGAAGTCACCAGCATGATCAACAAGGTGGCTATCTCGGTACAGAGCTACCGGGAGCGCACCGGTGAGAAAAGCGGGCCGCTGGCCGACGCCACCGCTGTGCTGCGGCACAAACCCCACGGGGTGGTCGCGGTGTTTGGGCCTTACAACTTCCCCGGTCACCTGCCCAACGGCCACATCGTGCCAGCCCTGCTGGCCGGCAACTGCGTGGTGTTCAAGCCCAGCGAGCTGACGCCCAAGGTCGCGGAGCTGACGGTAAATTGCTGGGTGGCCGCCGGCCTGCCCGCAGGCGTGCTGAACCTGGTGCAGGGTGCCCGTGAAACCGGTGTGGCGCTGGCTGCCAACACGGGCATCGATGGGCTGTTCTTCACCGGCTCCAGCCGCACCGGCAACCTGCTGCACCAGCAGTTCGCCGGCCGCCCGGACAAGATCCTGGCCCTGGAGATGGGCGGCAACAACCCGCTGGTGGTGGATGAGGTCAAGGATGTGCAGGCGGCGGTGTACACCATCATCCAGTCGGCATTCATTTCCGCCGGCCAGCGCTGCACCTGCGCGAGGCGCCTGCTGGTGCCGCAGGGGGCCTGGGGTGACGCGCTGCTGGCGCGCCTGGTTGAGGTGTGCAAAACCGTGACCGTGGGGGCGTTCGACCAGCAGCCTGCGCCGTTCATGGGCTCGGTCATCTCGTTGCAGGCCGCCCAGGCACTGCTCAGCGCCCAGGCCGACCTGGTGGCCAAAGGCGCAGTACAGCTGCTGGGCATGACCCAGCCGCAGCCGGGCGCGGCTTTGCTGACACCGGGCATTGTCGATGTCACAGCCGTTGCCGAACGCCCGGACGAGGAGTTCTTCGGCCCGCTGCTGCAGGTGATTCGGTACTCGGGCCTGGATGCTGCCATCGACGAAGCCAATGCCACCCAGTACGGCCTGGCTGCGGGGCTGCTCTCAGACTCCCGCGCCCGTTACCAGTACTTCTGGCTGCGCAGCCGCGCCGGCATCGTCAACTGGAACAAGCAACTGACCGGGGCTGCCAGCAGCGCGCCGTTCGGCGGCGTGGGTGCCAGTGGCAACCACCGCGCCAGCGCCTACTACGCGGCCGACTATTGCGCGTACCCGGTGGCTTCGCTGGAGGCCGACAGCCTTGCATTGCCGGCGACCCTGACGCCGGGTATCACCCTATAACAACGGTCGGAGCCTAGCCGATGAAATCCTACGAAGTAAATTTTGATGGCCTGGTGGGGCCGACCCACAACTACGGCGGGCTGTCCTACGGCAACGTGGCCTCCCAGAGCAACAGCCAGCAGGGCTCCAACCCTCGCGAGGCGGCGCGCCAGGGCCTGGCGAAAATGAAAGCGCTGGCCGACATGGGTTTCAAGCAGGGTGTGCTGGCCCCCCAGGAGCGCCCAGATGTTGCCGCGCTGCGCCAGCTGGGCTTTACCGGCAGCGACGCTGACGTCATCCAGCGTGCTGCACGTGAGGCCATGCCGCTGCTGGTGGCCAGTTGTTCGGCTTCCAGTATGTGGGTGGCCAACGCCGCCACCGTCAGCCCCAGTGCCGATACCGTCGACGGGCGCGTGCATTTCACGGCCGCCAACCTCAACTGCAAGTACCACCGCAGTATCGAACACCCCACCACCAGCCGGGTACTGGCGGCCATGTTCCAGCACCCGGCTCACTTCGCGCACCACCCCGCGTTGCCGGCCGTGGCTCAGTTCGGCGATGAAGGCGCCGCCAACCACACCCGGTTCTGCCGCGCCTATGGCGAGCCTGGCGTAGAGTTTTTCGTCTACGGGCGTAGTGCCTTCGACAGCCGCTACCCGGCGCCGCAGAAATACCCCGCCCGGCAGACCCTCGAGGCGTCCCAGGCCGTGGCGCGCCTGCATGGGCTGCGCGAGGACGGCGTGGTCTATGCTCAGCAGAATCCGGCGGTGATCGACCAGGGTGTGTTCCACAACGACGTGATCGCGGTAGGCAATGGTGAGGTGCTGTTCCACCACGAGGATGCCTTCCTGGACAGCGAGGCAGTGCTCGACCAGTTGCGTAGCAAACTGGCCGGCAAGGGCGGTACGTTGCAGGCCATCAGCGTGCCACGGGCGGCAGTGACGGTGGAGGATGCAGTGCGCTCCTACCTGTTCAACAGCCAATTGCTCAGCCGCGCCGACGGCTCGATGCTGCTGGTGGTACCCGAGGAATGCCGCAACAACGAGCGAGTCTGGGCTTATCTGGAGCAACTGACCACCCAGGGTACGCCCGTGCAGGAGGTGCAGGTGTTCGACCTCAAGCAGAGCATGCGCAACGGCGGTGGGCCGGCTTGCCTGCGCCTGCGTGTAGCCCTGACTGAAACGGAACTGGCGGCGGTGAACCAAGGCGTTATCATGACCGCCCCGCTGTACGACACGCTGCTGCAGTGGGTTGACCGCCACTACCGCGACCGCCTGGTCGATTCGGACCTGGCCGACCCGCAGTTGCTGGTGGAGTGCCGAACCGCACTGGACGAATTGACCCAGATACTCAAGTTGGGCTCGGTATACCCGTTCCAACGCCAACCTTGAAGAGAGACTTTGCAATGACCGATGCCCTGCGCCTGATCCTTGAAGATGAAGACGGCACCCAGCTGGAAACCTCGTGCACCCGCTTTGCCGTGGTCTGGCAAGGCAAGGAAGTGTGGATTCAGCAGGACGGCCGTGGCCAGTTGCTGATCGGGGTGGACGTGGATGAGGACGACACCGAATACGCCAACCTGCTGCTGCGCCCGATGGCCACCAACCTGGTCAGCCTGCAGCTGGAAATGGAACCGGCAGAGGTGGGTGAAGACGACGATCACGTGCACGGCCCGGACTGCGGCCACCACCACTAAGGAAGCCCGCTATGCTCGCCCTTGGCAAACTGCTTGAGCTGACCCTTACCGGCCATGAACCGGCCGAGAAGACCCAAGTGACCACCCAGGGCGTGCGTTTGCGCTGGTTGGGGCATGGCGCGCTGGAAGTGCGCCCAGCCGAAGGCGACGACTGCGGCCTCGATGTGTTGCTGTCTGCCGGCATTCATGGCAACGAGACGGCGCCTATCGAACTGCTTGAGCAGTTGCTGCACGGTGTGGCCAAAGGCGAAATCGTGCCCAGGGCGCGGGTGCTGTTTCTGTTCGGCAACCCCGCTGCCATCATCAAGGGCGAGCGCTACATCGAGCAGGACATCAACCGCCTGTTCAATGGCCGCCATGAGCAGACCAGCGGCATGGAAGCCTTGCGGGCTGCAGAGCTGGAGCAGTTTGCCCGGGTGTTCTTCAGCAAGCCTGGCCGTAGCCGCCTGCATTACGACCTGCACACGGCCATTCGTGGCTCGAAGGTCGAGCAGTTCGCCCTGTACCCCTTCAAGGAGGGTCGCCAGCATTCGCGCCGTGAGTTGGCACGGCTGGCAGCGGCGGGCATGCAGGCGGTGCTGCTGCAGCGCAAGCCGTCCATCACGTTCAGTGCCTTCACCTATGAGCAACTCGATGCCGAAGCCTTTACGCTGGAACTGGGCAAGGCGCGGCCGTTTGGCCAGAACGACGAAGTGAACCTCGACAAGCTGGCAGCGCGCCTGGTACGCATTCTGGAGGCGACCGAGCCGCAGGCAGAGCAGTCACTCGATGGGCTGCAACTGTTCAGTGTGGCCCGTGAAATCATCAAGCACAGCGACAGTTTCCACTTGCACCTGCCCGCCGACATCGAGAACTTCTCCGAATTGAGCAAGGGCTACCTGCTGGCCGAAGACCTGGCAGAAATGCGCTGGGTGGTGGAAGAAGAGGGCGCGCGCATCATCTTTCCCAACCCGAAGGTGAAGAACGGCCTCAGGGCCGGGATCCTGATCGTGCCCACAGAGGGGCACGACCTTTCGCCCTGACCCGCTTAGCCGCCGGTGGCCGGGGCGGGCAGCAGCACGTCTGGCGCCAGCGCGTCGTAGGCTTGTTGCAGCAACCTTGCCAGTGTGGTCAAACCGTCCAGGCCGCTGGCTTCGTACGGGTCATAGAGCACCGCGGTGTAGTCGCCTGACACCCGGTGGGCGTGCTCGTTGGGGATCACCCGCTCCAGGTCGAAGCCTGGGCCGAACTGGGCCGGGCCTGCGTAGCATTGCATCAGCACCATGTCCGGCACGGTTTCGTAGCGCTGGCGTGCGGTATCCAGCAACTGCTTGAGCGCCGGGTAGCCGGGCAGCAGCAGCAACTGCTCGTACACCCTTGCCTGGAACTGGGGGGTGCCATACAGGTACAGGTTGTCGAGCGCCGTCACATCGAAGCGGTTGTGCGGGTCGGCATGGTTGTCCACGCGCAGCGGCTGGGCGATACCTTGGCCGATGCCTTCCGGCGCGTCGTTACCCAGAAACAGCAGGTGCAGGCGTTGCTCGGCAGTGGCGTGCTGGATGATGAACGTTTGGCCGGCCACCTTCAGGGTGATGTCCTTGTCCTGGCTCAGCTCTGCATCGGGGCTCGACAACCACGCCAGGATCTCGTCGCACTCCCCGATGCGCTCATCGCCATCGTAGGCGGTGATCAGCCTGCGCTGGAGGGTTGCCAGTGGCGAGGTGTGCAGGTCGAACAGCTCGTAATCGTAATAGATCCGTGTGCTGTGCAGGCCGGCTTCGCTCACGATGTCGTGGGCAATGGCTTCATCCATTTCGCCGTGGGCCGCAATTCGGGTTTTGTCATTTGCATCCAGCAGGTGTGTGGTTGCTACAGGTGTCGTCATGTTCGGGGCCTCCAGAGAATGAAAGGCCAGACTACGGAGCGCGCGGCAGCGCGGTGCATTGCACATCTAGCACCGTGCAGGTAAGGCCTGTGCTAGCGCCAGGGCAGGGGCGAGCGTAGATGAAATCCTTTTAACTCACCGCCTGTTCCATTTTGCCCGGGCATGAGCGCTAATGGCTTGCCAGTAGCAAAAGGCAGGCTTTAGCATCGGGGCATGTCGTTTTCGCGTGCATGCCCCGAAAAACCGCCGAAAGCGCGGTTTGTATCGCATAAACACACTGCATCGAGACTACAGGACCGATATAATGCGGCCCTTTGCCGTCGTTTCGTCGACGCTTTGCCCAGACGGGCCGCCGTTTCCGTGGAAGAACCTATGAAAAGCGCAGAAATCCGTGAAGCCTTCCTTCGCTTCTTCGAAGAGCAGGGACATACCCGAGTCGCGTCCAGTTCGCTGATTCCGAACAACGACCCCACCCTACTGTTCACCAATGCCGGCATGAACCAGTTCAAGGACTGCTTCCTCGGTGCGGAGAAGCGCGCCTACACCCGTGCTGTCAGCAGCCAGAAGTGCGTGCGCGCCGGTGGTAAGCACAACGACCTGGAAAACGTCGGCTACACCGCGCGCCACCACACCTTCTTCGAAATGCTGGGCAACTTCAGCTTTGGCGACTATTTCAAACGTGACGCCATCACCTTTGCCTGGACCTTCCTGACCTCGGACAAGTGGCTGAACCTGCCCAAGGACAAGCTGTGGGTCACCGTCTACGCCACCGACGACGAAGCCTACGACATCTGGACCAAAGAAGTCGGCGTGCCTGCCGAGCGCATGGTACGCATCGGCGACAACAAGGGCGCACCCTACGCGTCGGACAACTTCTGGACCATGGGCGACACCGGCCCGTGCGGCCCGTGCACCGAGATCTTCTACGACCATGGCGCCGACATCTGGGGCGGCCCACCCGGCTCGCCCGAGGAAGACGGCGACCGCTACATCGAGATCTGGAACAACGTCTTCATGCAGTTCAACCGCACCGCGGACGGGGTACTGCACCCGCTGCCGGCCCCTTCGGTAGACACCGGCATGGGCCTGGAACGCATCAGCGCCGTGCTGCAGCATGTGCACTCGAACTATGAGATCGACTTGTTCCAGAACCTGCTGGCGGCGGCTGCCAAGGCCATCGGTTGCAGCAATGAAGGCCAGGCCTCGCTGAAGGTGGTCGCCGACCATATTCGCTCCTGCGGTTTCCTGATCGCCGACGGTGTGCTGCCGTCCAACGAAGGCCGTGGCTACGTGCTGCGTCGCATCATCCGCCGCGCGTGCCGCCACGGCAACAAACTGGGTGCCAAGGGCAGCTTCTTCTACCAGATCGTCGGCGCACTGGCGGCCGAAATGGGTGAAGCCTTCCCTGAGCTGAAAAGCCAGCAGGCGCACATCGAGCGTGTGCTCAAGGCCGAAGAAGAACAGTTTGCCAAAACCCTCGAGCAGGGCCTGCGCATCCTCGAGCAGGACCTGGCCCAGCTTCAGGGCGACGTTGTACCAGGCGACGTGGTGTTCAAGCTGTACGACACCTACGGCTTCCCCATGGACCTGACCGCCGACATTGCCCGTGAACGCGAGCTGACCATCGACGAGGCTGGTTTCGAGCGTGAAATGGACGCGCAGCGTGAACGTGCGCGTTCCGCCAGCGCCTTCGGCATGGACTACAACAGCCTGGTCAAGGTCGACAGCGCCACCGAGTTCCTGGGTTACGACGCTACCGAAGGCGAGGGCAAGATCATCGCCCTGTACAAGGACGGCCAGGCGGTGGACCAGCTGGGCGAGGGCGAGCAGGGTGTGGTCGTGCTTGACCGCACACCGTTCTACGCCGAGTCCGGCGGCCAGGTGGGCGACTCCGGTTTCCTGCAGGCCGGTGTTGCGCGTTTCGACGTGCGCGACACCACCAAGACCGGCGGCGCGTTCCTGCATCATGGGGTGGTGGCCAGCGGTGCGCTGGTGATTGGTTCGCCGGTGCAGGCCAAGGTTGACGAGCAGGTGCAACACGCCACCTCGCTGAACCACTCCGCTACCCACCTGCTGCATGAAGCTCTGCGCCAAGTGCTGGGCGAGCACGTGCAGCAGAAAGGCTCGCTGGTCGACAGCCAGCGTCTGCGCTTCGACTTCAGCCACTTCGAGGCGGTTAAACCGGAGCAGATCAAGGCCCTGGAAGACATCGTCAACCGCGAAGTGCGCAGGAACACGCCGGTGCAAACCGAGCTGACCGACATCGAGACCGCCAAGGCCAAGGGTGCCATGGCGCTGTTCGGCGAGAAGTACGGTGATACCGTGCGCGTGCTGACCATGGGCGGTGATTTCTCGGTGGAGCTGTGCGGCGGCATCCATGCCAAGCGCACCGGCGACATCAGTGTGTTCAAGATCATCAGCGAAGGTGGCGTGGCTTCCGGCGTGCGCCGTATCGAAGCTGTCACCGGCGCTGCTGCGCTGGCCTACCTGAACGCTGCCGAAGAGCAGGTGAAGGAAGCCGCGCAACTGGTGAAAGGTAACCGCGACAACCTGATCGACAAGCTGTCGGCTGTGCTCGAGCGCAACCGCCAGCTGGAGAAGCAGCTGGAACAGCTGCAGGCCAAGGCCGCCAGCGCCGCAGGGGATGATCTCTCCAATGCGGCCGTGGAGGTCAAGGGCGCCAAGGTGCTAGCCGCCCGCCTGGATGGGCAGGATGGCAAAGCGCTGCTCGCCCTGGTCGATCAGCTGAAGAACAAGCTCGGCCATGCAGTGATCCTGCTGGGCAGCGAGCATGAGGGCAAGGTCGTGCTGGTGGCCGGCGTGACCAAAGACCTCTCCGGCCAACTCAAGGCTGGCGAACTGATGAAACAAGCCGCTGCGGCAGTGGGCGGCAAGGGCGGCGGGCGCCCGGACATGGCACAGGGCGGTGGCGTAGACGTCGCCGCGCTGGACCAGGCCCTGGCGCTGGCCGTGCCGTTCGCAGAGCAGGGACTTTGAGATGAAGGGCAGGGCGGCCTGGGGGCCGGCTTGCCCTTCATGTTGGATTGTTTTTTGGGGCCCTTTGGGCTGAGGCACCATTGAAATGGCGTTGATCGTACAGAAATTTGGCGGCACCTCTGTCGGTTCCATCGAGCGGATCGAACAGGTAGCCGATAAGGTCAAGAAACACCGCGAAGCGGGCGACGACCTGGTGATCGTGCTGTCGGCCATGAGCGGTGAAACCAATCGCCTGATCGACCTGGCCAAGCAGATCAGCGAGCAACCGGTTCCGCGTGAGCTGGACGTGATCGTGTCCACCGGCGAGCAAGTGACCATTGCCCTGCTGGCCATGGCCCTGATCAAGCGTGGTGTGCCGGCGGTGTCCTACACCGGCAACCAGGTGCGCATCCTCACCGACAGCGCGCACAACAAGGCGCGCATCCTGCAAATTGATGACCAGAAGATTCGCGCCGACCTCAAGGCCGGGCGCGTGGTCGTGGTAGCGGGCTTCCAGGGTGTGGATGAGCATGGCAGCATCACCACCCTGGGGCGTGGCGGCTCCGACACCACTGGTGTGGCCCTGGCGGCTGCATTGAAGGCTGACGAGTGCCAGATCTACACCGATGTCGATGGCGTCTACACCACCGACCCACGGGTGGTGCCGCAGGCCCGTCGCCTGGAGAAGATCACCTTCGAAGAGATGCTGGAAATGGCCAGCCTCGGTTCCAAGGTGCTGCAGATCCGTTCGGTGGAGTTCGCCGGCAAGTACAACGTTCCGCTGCGCGTGCTGCACAGCTTCAAGGAGGGTCCGGGTACCCTCATTACCATTGATGAAGAGGAATCCATGGAACAGCCGATCATTTCCGGTATCGCCTTCAACCGTGATGAAGCCAAGCTGACCATCCGCGGCGTGCCTGATACCCCTGGCGTGGCCTACAAGATCCTCGGCCCGATCAGCGCCTCGAACATCGAGGTCGACATGATCGTGCAGAACGTTGCCCACGATAACACCACCGACTTCACCTTCACCGTTAACCACAACGAGTACGAGAAGGCCCAGAGCGTGCTGGAAGCCACTGCTCGCGAGATGGGTGCCCGGGAAGTGATCGGCGATACCAAGATCGCCAAGGTGTCCATCGTCGGCGTAGGCATGCGTTCGCATGCCGGCGTTGCAAGCCGCATGTTCGAGGCCCTGGCCAAGGAAAGCATCAACATCCAGATGATTTCCACGTCCGAGATCAAGGTGTCCGTGGTGATCGAAGAGAAGTACCTGGAGCTGGCGGTACGTGCACTGCATACCGCGTTCGAGCTTGATGCGCCTGCCCGACAGAGCGAGTAACGCCTTGCCTGGAAGGGCGCGGCTTGCCGCGCCCTTCGCGTTTCTGCCCGTTGCGCAGGCCCTGTCCTGCCATGCGCGATGGGCAACCGGCGCCCGTGCCGTCGTCCACGGCGCGGTGCCGAACCCCAAGACTGTAATCCCTGAATGTTTTGCGTAAGGAGAAAGCTATGTTGATTCTGACTCGTCGGTGCGCCGAGAGCCTGATCATTGGAGATGGCGAGATCACCGTGACGGTGCTCGGCGTCAAAGGCAACCAGGTACGCATCGGTGTGAGCGCCCCTAAAGAAGTGGCCGTGCACCGTGAAGAAATCTACCTGCGGATCAAGAACGAGAAGGACGAAGAGCCAAGCCTTTAATTCTTTTGAAGTTTTTTTCAAAAAAAGGGTTGCAAACGAGGAAGAGCCTGTTTAATATTCGCCTCGTGTTGCGGTGAGGTGGCCGAGTGGCCGAAGGCGCTCCCCTGCTAAGGGAGTATACCTCATAAGGGTATCGGGGGTTCGAATCCCCCCTTCACCGCCATTATTCGCTTAGGGCGCTGTAAACAGTAAGACGCTAAGTAGTTGTTTTTAAACGAAAAGTTCTTGCAAAAATGTTTTAGTGACCTATAATGCGCGGCAAGACACGGACTCATAGCTCAGCTGGATAGAGTACTCGGCTACGAACCGAGCGGTCGCAGGTTCGAATCCTGCTGAGTCCGCCACTTTTGAAGTGGCTTTGTTTGCAAGGCTGCTTCAAATCAACCAGTGGTAATCTGGTCTAAAACTACCAACGACGGACTCATAGCTCAGCTGGATAGAGTACTCGGCTACGAACCGAGCGGTCGCAGGTTCGAATCCTGCTGAGTCCGCCACTTTTGAAGTGGTTTTGCTTGCAAAGCGGCTTCAACCACCAGTGGTAATCTGGTCTAAAACTACCACCATGGACTCATAGCTCAGCTGGATAGAGTACTCGGCTACGAACCGAGCGGTCGCAGGTTCGAATCCTGCTGAGTCCGCCATACCCAATACAAAAAGCCCGCTCACATGAGCGGGCTTTTTGTTTGTGCGCGATTGTTAATCCCGCGCCTGCATCCGTCACATGCTTGTGCTTTCCTGCTCAGGATTATCTGTGGCACGGAAGGCTTCGAGTGTTGTCCCATCTCTATCGCGCAAACGATTGTTCTGCCCAAAAATTTAAGCGATCTAGCGCCGCGACCCGTGTATGATTGCGCCCGTCAGCCCCGCCGGGGCTTGTGGAAAACCACCATGGACTTACCCAGTAGTCACTTACCAACCGTTTTCATACCGCTAGATCCAATCGATTGATTCCCCCGGCGTGCTCCGCTGCTGGGAGTGGAGTTCGCCTATGACCGAAGTAGAAGTAAAGAAAACTCAAGACAGCCTGCAGGACCGCCTGGCTCAGGTTGTCGAACTGCTGCAGCGTCAGCGCCTGGTCGAAGACCTCACCCACCGTCAGGAAGGCGCGCACAACGACCTGGTCGAAAACCTGGTCCATCGCCAGAACCTCGTCGAGCTGCAACGCAAACTCGATGACCTGCACCCCGCCGACATCGCCTACATCCTCGAAGCCTTGCCCCTGGAAGACCGCCTGACGGTCTGGCAGCTGGTGCGCTCGGATCGCGATGGCGACATTCTGCTGGAAGTGTCCGACGCCGTTCGCCAGTCGTTGATCGCCGACATGGACGACCACGAGCTGCTCGCCGCGGCCAAGGACATGGACGCCGACGAACTGGCCGACCTTGCGCCTGAATTGCCCCGTGACGTCGTTCATGAGCTGATGGAAACCCTCGATGCCCAGCAGCGTGAGCGTGTGCGCTCGGCGCTGAGCTACGACGAGGAGCAAGTCGGTGCACTGATGGACTTCGAGATGGTCACCATCCGCGAAGACGTCACGCTCGAGGTTGTACTGCGTTACCTGCGCCGCCTGAAGGAGCTGCCCAACCACACCGACAAACTGTTCGTGGTGGATAACGACGGCATCCTCAAGGGCGTATTGCCCATCAAGCGTCTGCTGGTCAATGACCCGGACAAGAAGGTGGCTGATGTGATGGCTACCGACCCTGTGTCGTTCCACCCTGAGGAAGACGCCTACGATGCAGCTCAGGCGTTCGAGCGTTACGACCTGGTATCGGCGCCGGTGGTGGACAAGGCTGGGCGCCTGATCGGCCGTTTGACCATTGACGAAATGGTCGACCTCATTCGCGAAGAGAGCGAAAGCGAAGTGCTGAACATGGCCGGCCTGCGCGAAGAAGAAGACATCTTCGCTTCGGTGTGGCGTTCGCTGCGCAACCGCTGGGCCTGGCTGGCCATCAACCTGATTACCGCTTTTGTCGCCTCGCGGGTCATTGGCCTGTTCGAAGGCTCCATCGAGAAGTTGGTGGCGTTGGCTGCACTGATGCCGATCGTTGCAGGGATCGGGGGCAACTCTGGCAACCAGACCATTACCATGATTGTCCGCGCCATGGCGCTGGACCAGGTGTCGCCGGGCAATACCAGCCGGTTGATGCGCAAGGAGCTGGCGGTGTCGCTGCTCAATGGCTTGATCTGGGGCGGGGTAATCGGCGCTGTCGCGTTCTGGCTGTACGGCAGCTGGTCGCTGGGCCTGGTGATGACGGCCGCGATGACGCTGAACCTGCTGTTGGCCGCATTGATGGGGGTGCTAATCCCCATGACCCTGACCCGCCTGGGGCGGGACCCTGCCATGGGCTCCAGTGTAATGATCACCGCCGTGACCGACAGTGGCGGTTTCTTCATCTTCCTGGGCCTTGCCACGGTGTTCCTGCTTTAGGCAGTACACACCGCGCCCATAAAAAAGCCAGCTTTCGCTGGCTTTTTTATGGGCCTGAAAAACTCAGGAGGCGTCTGCGGCCATTTCCACATCGTGAGCGATGAGGGCCACCAGTGCATTCTGCTGGCGGTGCGACAGCTGGCGGAAGCGTTGCAGCAGCTCGCGCTCGTGCAACGACAGCTCGGGGCTGTCCAGGCGCATGCTCAACTCATCACCGAGCGCACCCTCCTGGATGAGGCTCTGCTCCAGGCGTGCGATGATTTCCGAGTTCATGCTGCGGTGGTGGTTGCGTGCTACCTCGGCAATGCGCTCACGCATCCCGTCTGGCAGGCGGACGACGAACTTGTCAGCAGTGCGGCTCGAATAGATAGCCTGTTTCATTGGGCGCATATAAGTTGACCAGATTTTGGTTCAGGGGAAGCGGTTCTCAAATTGGCCGCGCGGGGTGGAAATAAGACCGTAGCAACGACAAAATGTTCAACCGGCAGTGAAAATGGACGCACATATTGCCTCATTACCGCCGTTTCCTTGGCGTCAATTCTGTGACAAATAGTGAGCCGGATAAAGGCTTTTTGCCAGTACCAATTATCAGAAATGAGCACTGGTTCGAAAAGTTTCACATTTACGCCTGGTCACGAACGTCAGGCTTGAGCCATTGATTCGTAGCAAAACCCGGCAAAAAAGCTTGGAAAAATCCTCAAATGCGCCGGCTTCCTACTCAAGAGCATAGTGACTATGCACCATGACGCAAGCGGTACCCCTTCATGCACCGGCAAATTGATACTACTCATGGGACCCTCAGGTGCCGGGAAAGATTCCCTGATCGACGCCGCCCGAGACCGTCTTGCGGTGGCGGGGGTTCAGGTTGCCCGCCGAATCATCACCCGCTCTGCCGAATCGAAGGGTGAGGCCGCCATCGGTGTAACACCTGCGCAGTTCGCCACGCTGCGCGAGGAGGGCGCGTTTGCCATGCACTGGCAAGCCAATGGGCTGGGCTACGGCATACCCCGCCAGGTGGATGACTGGTTGGCAAACGGTATCTCCGTGTTGGTGAATGGCTCGCGGGCCTACCTGCCACAGGCGCGTCAGCGTTACCCCGACCTGCTTGCGATACGGTTGGATGTGCAGCCTGACGTGCTGCGCCAGCGCTTGTTGGCACGCGGTCGCGAAACGTTGGAAGAGGTGGAGCAGCGCCTGGCTCGCAATGCCGGCCTGCAGTCCACCTACGACCCGAGCGTGCGCATACTGGACAATTCGACCACCCTGCAGGCCGCCGTCGGCGCCCTGTTCGAACTGCTTCACCAGGAAGGGGTTGTGCCGGGTGAATGACGGGGCAGAAAAGGATTACGCGAAAAACCCTGCTCAGCACATGACAAACCCGGGCATGCTGGTTAACATGCTCGCCGTTCCGCTGTGCAGCGCCTGCTGCCGGCCGCTGCGTCTCAGTAGCTCAATTGGATAGAGCATCCCCCTCCTAAGGGGAAGGTTGCAGGTTCAATTCCTGCCTGGGACGCCATATAAACAAAGGCCTCCACCGAAATCAGCAGTTACGCGTCACAAGGACGTGGGTGCTGGGTGGGTGCAAACGAAGCCTCGCACAGAGACGATCTGGCGGGGCTTTTTTCGTGCGAGGAGGGTTTATGGCAAGGAAGCATCCCGCGTTCGTTGAGCGCCATTACGAAACTGCAGACGAGCTCTGGCTTGCCGTTTCGCCGATCTCAAAGGTCAGTGATGGTCCAGAGGACTTGATCTACCGGGGCCAGGCCGACGCCCGGTGGCCACTTGTGCCATCCATACTGAGGCCGCGCCAGCAGCCTCCTAGGGTTTGCCATCCCGAAATGGTCGACGCGAGTGAGATGGTTTTTTACGAAATCCTCATGCTCAACGAGTTTGCTCGCCACTGCGATTCTATCGGGATAGCTGTGCCCAACGACTCTCCGGGCTTTAGGAGAGACGTAATTGAATCTCAAACCGCAGACCGTTATCTCAAAGAACCTTCGCTCTGGCCTAACCCAGAGGTACTTGATCTGATGGCGATGGCACAACATCACGGCGTGCCCACAAGACTGCTTGACTGGACTACCAAGCCATTCACCTCGCTCTACTTTGCCGCAAGCTTTGCTCTAGCTAACTTTAACTCCTGGGTTGCTGAGCAACGTCTAGCGATCTGGGTTATGAATCGATCTGGGCTGGGACTCCATCAGCAGATAAGGCTCCATACGTCACCCGGGGTCGTTAGCAAACATCTAGCAGCCCAGGGTGGCCTTTTCAGCATCCACCCTCATTCGGGATCACGCCGCGGCGAATTTCAAGTGCATGGCCTCGAAAACTATTTCGATGATATTCCTTCGCCGCTTTTCAAGCTGACACTGCCCGTGTTCGAATCAGCCCGGCTTCTGCGGCTGTGCTGCAAGGCTGGGTTCAGTGGTGCTGAGATTTACCCTACACCGGACGGAGCAGGAAAGGCCGTCCTGGACGGTTTGAACATCGAAGCGGCTGGGCATCATTGGAATAAAAAGGAAGTCCTAGTACGTTCCTAAGGCAGCATAGCCGAGTCTGCCTGCCAGTGATCAGGAGAAAACTATCAGGCCATAGTGTTCTCGAAACTCACGACACCTATGGCCTGATACGTGGAGTGGCGCTCAGCAGCCCCCTGTCGCCGTCGGTACCCCTGTCCTGAGGACACCGATCCAAAAGCGGTGTGATAGACACCGCTCCTGCGTTGCCCAATAACTCATAATCCTGTGGTCCACGGTTCGAGTCGTGTGGGAGACTCGAACTATGCTCGGAAACCCCTGTATTACATATCTACTGTGTTAAGGGCTTAAAAACCTACTCACAAATTTACTCACAGTATTGCATGGTTGAATAGCAACAACCTAGGGCTTAAGCTGTGTATTCAGTTTTCATTAAAGGCTACGTCGACTGGGTCGTTGATTTCTCTTATTGGAAACCCTATCGAATAATAGTCTACATAGTTGTCGCTGATTCTAGCCCTTTTCAAAATGATGCGATGGAGGATTAACTTGAGCAGTTTGGTATCTCTGATTAAAGCGATGTAATCTCCGTCATGTAGTTGGTTGCCATGTGCAGCGTCATTCCGTCGCTGCCATGCTGCCTTTTCAAGATCCCCCAGGGTTAATCCCATTTCTGTAAAAAAACGTTCGGATTTCAATTTTAGAGATATTTTGTTTCCCTGATTGAGTTTATCCATTAGCATCTCTAATTCGTCGGCTGGTAATTTTATATCCTTCGTTGCATTAAGTATGAGTTTTCTTATCTCCTTATATCCAGCTTTACTTGTAATGCGGGTATTAAATTTCTCTCCTTTTTTCTTTATGTAATTCTCTTGCATGCTTTCAATCAAAGCCCCAAAGTAGGCTGGCGCCATATGTACTGGTGCAGTTACGGCGTGCCAGTAATTCCAGCTAAATGATTTCAGATTTAACTCTTCGTAGCTGTCGCAATAGGCGTTAACCATCTGCTCGACTACCTGAGATTCTGGCATTCTTACTATTTTTAGGCAGATTGGCGCGGGTGGTAAGGCATGGACATTGAAGGCTCGGCCGTCCATTGAGTACGCCTCCCTTGCTGAAAGCTGGAGTCTTCTATTGTTTTTGCAGAACTTTGCATGACCTATATGAACGATGGGGAAGCCAAGCACAAAAGAGAGTGCTTCTCTAATTTTTTTTCGAGTAAGATCGTCAGGATTGCCACGATATAAAATGTATCCTGGCTTTAGTTTTTCTTCTATTTCTTTGTTGCGTGTACAACCGACAATTGTACGGTAGCCACAGGCGTTAATTTCTATACTGTGAGAGCTGAGTCCCTCCCGATCACTAATATCTACCAGTTCAAGTGTGTTACTCCTTCCAAATTGACGTTTGGAAACCTTTTGCACTAAGTCCGCAGTGAAGCCCGGCCAGATGTAAGAGCGCATGTCGATATTCGCTATCCAGTCGAACGTTAGTTCGACATCGTCTGGCCTGTCATCGAAATATTCTAATGTATGTATCGAGCTTAATTGTGTGGTTATGGTCTCTCCATTAGTGCATGTTGTGCTGGTGCTCAATATGGCTATCCCGCTCGCTTTAGCAGTTACTTTGCTGAAGCCAGTAAATTCGATAAAGTCATTGTTTTCATACACCGTCCCTGCCTCAATAAAGTCTTTGTCTTGTTTGGGTAAGGTGCTTGATGCTGTTTCGATAAATATTTGAAGTTTTTCATCTCTCCAGATTTTAAATTTTGTAATTGGGTGCAATAGTTTTCCTGGGTTTGTTATTTCTATCGCGTTTTCTTCGCTCCAAGGACCTAGCTGTTCCCATTCCCAAAAAAGCATAAATCCCTCGTTTTCGTCTGGTTTCAATTCGCCCTGGATTGTAGTTCGGAATCCGATTCCTTCTGCGAGATCTTTGGTCGCAATGCGCCCGCAAGGCCTCCCCCATTCGTGTCCTTTTTCTCCAGTGGTGCCCATGCCCCTGGATGGGCACCACTGAGGGCACGAGGGCACGACTGGGGACCATGGGTGTGGCAGTGTTGCCGTCTTGGACCACGAGTGATCTATACAGCTGGGAGAATTACCCTCAATGTAGGGTATTTTAGAAGTGAGCCATGGTCACATTTAAGGACCCCTATCGATGCGCGCAGCCTTGCTCACATCTCTTAAGCGCGCCGTTACCTGAATGGGGTCCTGCCGAGCCAGGGGTATCCTCAAAAGTGAGGACACCCTTTGCGAAAGGTCTATTGCTGGTCTTCGGCCATAATGCCGAGGGAGAGATGAGCAGAGCCGGTGGTCATCTCGCCGTAGCACAGCGGTACCGGGTTGCCTTGGGTTATGGTGTTCTTGATGCCTGTGAAGTTGTAACTTGGCCGGTTGTAAACTGATTCGCTGCTGTCGATCCTGGCCTGCTGGCCGGTGACCATCTGGGCGACACCGCCGATGGCCAGGGATAGGCCGAACATAGCGGAGGCGCCAGCAAAGCTGCTGGCAGCCAGCGCGCCACCCCATCCGCCTGCACCTGCGATAGCGAGGCCGGCCACGCCGCCAGTGGCAATGGTTGCCGCTGCCATCAGCGCGATCCCCAGTACGACCGGCGCGATCAGGATGTCAGCAGCACCAGGGGGTGGCCCAGCTCGTCCTGACCGATGTTGCGTTTGCCGTGGAACACCGCGAACCTTGGAGCTGACCAGATACTGCTTGAAGCCGGGTAGCAGCACGCCCAGCGCTCTGACTGCCTCGGCCGCTGAGCCTAATGCTAGGCGGTGCACCTTCCCAAAGCGCTCACCCAGTTGGCCGGACAGTTTGATGGTTCGAAGTCGTTCGCTTATGCCTTGTCCTGCGCCTCGATCGATGCCGAGATGATAGCTCCGCCCCAGCGGCGTTCACCGATGCAGATCGGGACGGGGTTACCGCTGGCGGTGGTGTTTTTGGCGCTGCCGAACGCGTAGGACGGCAGATTCTCCGGAGCGCCACTCTGTGATAGCCCCCGTGCCTGGGGGCTTAGCATCTGCATCACGCCCCCAGCTACGTTCGCCGCGCCTGCGGCGTACATAGCGCTAACAGCCGGGCCTGAGAAATATCCAAACGGGTTAAAGTAGGCCAGGGCGATGAGCACCACCCCGGGGACCGTCTGCAAGCCGCCACCCCGCTTGCTGCCTCCAACCACCGGAACGATACGCACCTCAGTGGCGCCGCCGCGCTCGAAGTCGTCTTCTCCGACGTTCTTTCGATTACGGAATATCGCGAACCTCATGCCCAGCGTTTCTAAGCGCTTAATCTCTTGCTCGAATCCTTCCAGCGTTGCCTTCAAGGCTCGAAACACCTCCCAGGTGTTCTGGCTGTCCAGCAAGTAGTCCTTCTTGCGGAAGAACTTCCGGATCAGGGGGCCGGACAGGTAGACGGTGGTCATGGTCGGATTGCTTTGGACGACTGCAGCCATCAGAAATTCTCCAATTCGCGGGTTGTATGTTTTACGCCCAGGCGCCGTGCAAGCATCTCGCGGCACTGCAACGCCTCCAGGCGGATTGCGGCCTCCCGGGCCGGGTCGGGCCTCCAGGTAGGGGCATAGATGACCTTGTATGCTCGCGCTCCACGCATAGTGCCTCGGAGAAGGTCAGCGGAGATCTGCGCCTCCTCCTCTGTGAAGAAAACGCCGTCAAGGAGTGCGTGGCTGCCGTCCTTGACGTGTTGCACATTCCACAGCGAATAGCAGGGGCCGCCTTCATGCAGAGTGAAATGCTCCGATTTGCATGCTTGAGCGAACCGCTGCTGAAAGGATGACTTTGAAATTTCGGTGGTCATGTGTGCCTCGTCTACAGCTGGTCTTGTGTGTAGATGCCGCCAGACTCCACGGCCCCGCCGATCTCCCGCTCGCCGTACAGCACCGGGTAGGGATTGCCCTGGGCAATCGTTGTAACCGCCCCGCCGAATCCATAGCTGGGATTGTTGCCGTCTTCGTTGCGGTCCAGGGCGCCCGTGTTGGGCGTAGGTGAAAGCATCTGCACTACGCCCGATGCGGCCATAGCAGCTCCGCCAGCGATCATTGCCATGCCCACGGTTGAAGTGCTTCCGCTCCAGTCGTACATCACACCGACAACGATAAGAACTGCGCCCAAGATCGTCTGAAACACGCCGGCCTGCTTACTGCCTTGGATGATCGGCGCGATTCGAATAACACCTACATCGTCACCTTTGAGGTCCAGATCGTCTGCAGAGAGATTCCTGGTACCGGAAAAGACGGTGAACACCAGTCCCCTTTCCTCGCTTGTGGCCAAGAACTTTTCGAAGCCTGGCACCATGTTGCACAGCGCTTGGATGGCATCCCGCGGGGTGTGCACATCGAGGATGTATTGGCGGCCGAAACGCTGGCGCAGCACGCCGTACAGCTTGATCTTTCGTTTCATCGGCAACTCCGATTATTGAAGGTTTCACTACAGAAGCCGGCCCTGCAGATCTTGGCGACGAGGGTGCAATTGATCCCACTACTCATTGGATAACCTCATAAATTTGCGTAGTTAGTCATTACAGAGCGAGGGCAGGCGAGCTAGACACGCCCGGCTGCTGGCGATCCTTGCACTTAACAGGGGGTGTTAAAGCTTTAACAAAACGATGTTAAAGGTGTTAAAGGCTTTAACATCCGGGGGGGCGGTCTTAATCGGCTGCGGCCCGCGTCATTACAGGCTTACAGCCCCACACACGTTCGGCATGGGTGTTAAAGTCGCTTTAACATTTTTTTGTTAACGGAAAAAAATCTGTACGTGGGGTCGGGAGCGGTCTAGGTCAGCGGACCTTCCAGACTTTCGACCCGCCCCCTCAGTAGGTCGGCGCGATGTACGGCGGCGCCGACCGGATCTGCTCCAGCGCTTCTGCTGCGCTCAGGCCGCTGGCCAACAGTCGATCAATCTCTTTGCTCAACCGCTCACGCTCCTCCATCTGGCGGAGCAGGGCGCGACTGTGGGCGATCTGGTTGAGGGCTCGTTGAACGGGTTTGGGTAGATGGGCATGGCTCATGGTCTTCTCCGGTGTGAATGAAAAGGCCCGCGGGTGCGGGCCAGTGCCGGATCACCCCACAAAGGAAAGAAGGGCTCCGACTGCTGCGGTTAGGAGGTCGTGGCACTCACAGCTGACCCACGCTTGCGCTTACGGAGTCGGCGCATCGGTCAGCGTCACCAGGCGAGTGGCCGTAGGAGCGAACACAGCCAGGCCAGCGCGCAGCTCTGCCAGGATGGTCACCATGTTGCGGCGGAAGTTGTCGCCGTCGTGGCGGCTGGCCTCCACGGTAACTTCCTGACGGTCCAGCAACGCGGCCACGCTGGTATCGAGGATCAACGCCTCGCCCTGCGGCATGCCGTTGGTGACGACTACAGGGGTGCCCCACAGGCTGGGCGGCGCTGGATCGCGGGGCGTGCCAATCACATACTGGCCGTCGCCATCCTCGGCGCGCTCGCTCTCGATGGCGAACCAGTCACGTGGGTTCATCACGATTACGTTCGGGTTCCAACCCTCGGCCTTGAGGTCAGTGAGGGCCGCGCCGATACGGTCAGCTGGCTTGCCGGTGGTGATTCCAGCGGCGGTTGCCTGCTTCTTGAACCCGAGGATTTCACCCGCGCCGCCGTCGCCGTTGATGAGTTCGGCTTCCAACTTCTGGCGCACGCCAACGCTCATCAGCGTGTTGATCTGCCCCTCAAGCTGGTCATTGTCCTGCAGCACCTGGAGGCTTGCCGGAATCCAGGTGGCAAGGGTGGCGATCTCAGCCCGCTCCATCTTGGTGGGCATCGACCCTTCGGCCTTCTCCTCACCTTCTTCTTTCTGGTAGGCCGCGCCATTGATGTAGCCGTCGAGGCGAACGAACTCGTAGGTAGCGCTGGTGACCGGCACAATCGGCAGCACATCCAGCAAGCTCAGCCGCGGCTGCGGAATGCCACGGATGCCGGCACCATCACGCTGCGGGGCAGTTGGGTAGCTGGTCGAGCCAGTGACGCCTTTGTTGGGATTGGTGATGGCTGCGCGGACGCCCACTTTGCAATTGATCTGGCCGGTGGACTTCATACCGCTGCGGAAGCCGGCGATACCATCAGCGGCTACGACCTGGGCAGTCACAGCATTGGAGTCGGTTGAAACGTCGTTGGCGCCTCGGCGGGCGCTGACATTCACCATCTTCTGCTCGATTTCTTGGAGTCGGGCGCCGAACTCGGTTTGCTTCTCGGCTGAGGACGATTTGAAGTCGGCGATCTGCGTGCCGATGCTTTGGAGCGTTTGATTCAGCTGGGTCATGTCCTGCTGATAGGGATCTGGCATGGGGTTCTCCGGGGTGTGTAAACGATGCCGTCTACCCTATGCGCGCACGCACACCCCGGTCAGCGGTTAACTTCGGCGTCCTTAGTCGGTAACCGTCGCAAAGCGCACTATGTCGGCTATTTTGTAGAACCGCCGATTGCCCCGGCGCACGAATGGCAAGGGCGAACGACCCTCGGCAGCCAGGCGGCGCAGGTAGCTGGGGGCATATCCCAGCAGGTCTGCCGTGGCCGGTTCGGGTACCAGGCCCCCAATCAATGGCGTGATGCCGGCTTGGACCAGCCGCTCGGTAACGTCCTGTTCAACGTCGACCATGACTTACATGCTCCTCTGTGATGCATCCGGGTTTGCGCCAGAGGCCTCGTGGTCTGTGGCTTGTGGCTGTTTTTGCGAAACTTCGTGTCTCGGGTATGTCTCGCCTGTAAGTGCGTTCAACCCGAGTCGGTCTAACTGGTCGTGCCAGCGTTCCAGGGCTTGGCGCTTGAGGGCTTCGGCGGTGGTGTGGATGTAGGTGGCATCCATGTTGCGCAGCGCGTGGTTCACCAGCATCTCGCCCACCAGGTAATCAACACCCAGGTCCATCCAGCAGGTGCGGGCGACCTTGCGCACGTCATGGCTGGTCCACTGCCGGTCGCTCAGTTCAGCAAACACCTGGCTGGCTGCCGTGGCGCCCAGTGGCCCACGTCGGCTGGCTGGGAACAGGTAGGCACCTTGGTAGCCTTGGGCAGCCTGCTGGGCCTGATAGCGGCTCAGCAGTGCGCAGGCCTGGCGGGTCAGCGGCAGGGTGTGGTTCTGCTTGGTCTTGGTGTCGTCAGCGGGGATGAACCATTGACCGGCCTGCAGATCGACGTTGCGCCACAGCGCGCTGCGCGTCTCGCCCAGGCGGGTACCGTGGCACAGCATCATCAGCACCAGCAGGGCGTCAGCGGGCCGCGCCTCGCTCCAGTTCGCCAGCTTGGCCAGCAGGTCGGGTAAGTCCCGCTCTCGCAGCCGTGACGACTTTGGCTTGATCCGCACCGCCACGAAATCCCCGAAGCGCAGCGAGCCCATGGGGTTCTGCTCGATCATCCCGAGCCGGTGTGCCTTGCGCATGGCCACCGCCAGCACGTTGAACACCAGACGCACGAACGACAGGGCGTAGCGCTCCTGCAGTGGCCACATCAGGCGTTGATCGAGCGTGGCTTTGCTCACTTCGGCTAACGGCAGGTCATGCAGCCGGGGCGCTAGGTGGCAGGTGATGGCCGACTTGGCGCCGGCCTTGCGCTTCTCTGATAAGTTGCGGTCGCGCAGCATGCGGTCCAGGTACCAGTCCAGCAGCTCACCGGTACGACTCCAGGTGCTGGTCAGCGAGGTGGCCTCGGTGTCTATGGCACGGCGTGCCAGGATGGCCGGCAGGGCGGTCAGCATGGCCTTAGTGGTCAAACTGGGAAAGTCGCCGGCCTTTCCCCACTTGCCCCTGACAACCACGTGCCAGGCGCCCCGGGTACGGTCGACGGTGGAATAGCGAAAGCGCAGTTCGGGGTAACGCGGGTCACGCAACTGGCGCACTGGCTGGCCGGCCTGCTTACGGATCTCGGCGTCAGTGATGATGATGTGCTTGGTGGTCATGCTTGCTCCTCAATGTGAGGGTGTCGTTTCACCGAACGAGACCCTATGAGCCGACTCGGACCAAATGAGCCGATTCGGATCAAGGCGCCTCTGTGGTGTGAGAGCCAAGGTGTGGTGTTCTGGCGGAAAGCAGTCTCTCGGAAATAAATCCGAGCCAGGTCGGAAATAAATCCGAGTCGTAACCGCCTGCTATCGGCGGTGGCTTGACTGTGATAACTAGGCCAGCGTTTGGCGTTCATGGCCCCACCTCCGCACCTGGCCACCGCACACGAACGTCGGCCAGTGCTTCGTCGCGGGTGATCGGCTCGCTGATCATCGTGAACGGCCGGCACCCCGGTACCAGCACAGTCCAGTTGCAGCGGCGCTCCAGGCCGTCGTTCGCGGCTAGTTCCGCCAGCAGCGCCAGCCGGTGGGCTTTGATGTACCGGCGTATGTCGTCGGTGATCAACACCTTAGGGCCGACCACTACCCGCATGCCCCGCTTACGCACGGAAAGGCCCTGGCCGCGCAAAAAGTCGACAGCTGCCATCACAGCTCCTCCTCGTCGGGACCGACTTCCAAGTCATCGGTTAAGGTGCTCAAACCCGAGAGCGCAGCCCCAGCCGTAGACCTTGATGCGCCGAAAAATTCGGGCTCGTTCTTCAAGACATTTAGGTGCTCATTCGGAGAATCTTTAAGGTGCTCAACCCCTGGCACGGTCAGCACCCACCACCAAGACCCGCCACCCCTGCGCCCCTCTTCGCCATGCCGCACGGCCTTGGCGCCCACAACCTGCTGTGCTCGGCGCACGCTCGCCCAGGCGCAGCCGCTGGCTTGAGCGGCCTTCTTGATTTCGCTTGTCGGTACCGGCCCGCATGCCAGCAGATCCAACAAAAAACGCTGGGCCTTAGCCTGGCCTTTGGAGAGAAGGCCGTGGGTGCCGCCTTGCTCGGATTGTTCGCCGACGGCGCGCTGCATTTAGCTGCACCCCGCGCCGCTTTCTGCACCCCGCTGGCCGGCTGGCAGACAATCCAGCGCCAACTGCTGAGGGGCGTTGTCTATGACCAACCTCAGGTGACCGCCGAGCGTGCTGGCTTGGGCAGCGAGCAATTGCGGCTTTACAAACACTGCGCACTGTCGGCAACACCTCGCAGCGGTCCACGGAAGCCACTCGAACACCAGAAACGTGTAACCGCCAGCACGCTTGCACCCGGCGTCGGTCAGCGATCCGCACCGGGCTTGTTCCGTCGTAAATCGGCTCATTTCAAATCCCTGTGGTGGTAATAGTTATAAAGGGGCCTAGTTTTTGAACCTGAAAACCCATCGAAACCGCCCACAAGGGCCCATTTTTTGAACCGTTATCAGCCCTTGCATGGCGCCTGGACTGTGGAACGGTTCAATTTATGAACCCTTGCTGTTCAAAAACTGAACCCGGTAAACGACCAAATCATTCGCTCAGCTTCCTCATCGGCGTCGGCGTTGGGCCAATCTCCAATTGCCGGCCAGGGCATTCATGGATGCGCAGCCAGGTAAGGGCATACAGCGCGCAACGTGCTCCTTCGCGACCTTTCATGTTGGTCCGGGTGCGAACGATCAGATTCCGCTCCTGCAGCCCCTGCAGCGATGCCGCCAGCGTTGCCTTGGCCATGCCGCCACGCTCCTCCATCATCGAGTGCGTGGCCGCTAGGTCGCCGTTGTTGTTCCCGCGGTACTGCGAGAGCAGCAGCATGAACACCTTCAGTTCGGAGCCGGTCATGGTCAGAAAGTCGGGGTGCTCGCCCAGCAGCCTAGGGATCATGTACGCGCCACGACCTCCCCAATCTGAGTCGCGGCGGGTTTTCCTTTTGGCCATTAGCGCCTCAGTTCTGGGCCACTCATGCGTGGATCGGACTGCGGGGCCTTGGTTGCCTTAGCCATGGCTCACCCCCAGCGCGCTGGCGTCAGCAAACGTTCGGCAGACCTGGCCGTTGTTCACCGCGTGCCAGTAGGTCAGCTCGTCCAGCGAGTCGATGAGGCGAGCGGTCACAACCGCATCAGCGCTACGCAGAACTACGCGCCCGCACTTAGCGTCGGCCTGGCTCAGGAAAGGCCCCAGCAAGGCCCGTTCTGCCTTCGGGTGGGTCACGTAAAACAGCTCGGTGGCTTTCTTCGGGCAAGCCGATCCTGTCAGCGCCAAGGCACCGTTTTTATCGAACATGGTTTAGGCCCTCGGCGTGGTGGAGATCAGAGGATCAGCGTCAAGGGTTGCGGCCAGGCTGGATTCGAACTGATCCGCGTAGCGGTCCAGCTTTTCGGACCAAATGGTTAGATCGGCAATGCCTAGGTGGGCCAGATCCTTAGCAATGTGAGTGCCGGGGGTTTTGTCGATAATCATCGTGAAGACAGCGTGCGCATTGTCGAACGCCTGTTGCACGTCGCGCAGGTCATCCAGCGCAGTCCATGCCGCCATCTCGAGTTGAGTTGCTTTGATGCAGTTATGTGCACATCTCATTGCACGCCCCCTTGTGCTTCCAAGGCGCGGGCTTGGTCCATGTGGTGGTTGTAGCGCTTCAAGCGCACAGACAGGGACGAGTTTGCGCGGAGGGCTCTCAGAGCCATCTTGCGATGGGCCTGCGCACGGTTCTGCTTTTCCGAGCCGCGGTCATTTTTGATGCCGGCGTTGTGCTGGCTGGAACGTTCTGTCACGATAGTTTCCTCTCGTTGGTGCTACCCAATGCGATTTCGCCGGAAAGGTGCTGCAACACCTTCTCCTGCAACTGCTCCACTGACTCAGCGCCCTGTGTCGTTTCCATTTGGCCAGGGCGCTGCGTTAACTCCCATAGCTCTCCATCGATCGTCACTCCGACCCATTCCGGCTCACCCTCATGGGCGATATGCCGAATCTTTCCGAAAAGCGCTCGGTTTGTTGCTTCGCGGATCTCCAACCAATGATCGTGGTCTGCCGACGTTCCTACGGTTTGAGGACTGGCCCACTCCGGTAACTCGCTCCTAAGTCGCATCTCGTTGATGACCGACCACCACATGCTCGCCTTGCGCCGCTCAGCAGTTATCAGATCCGCAAGCTTATGCCGCTGACCCAAGCTCAGTGCCACCACGGCCTCGGCCGGGACGGAATCCACCTCATTCACCGGCTACTCTCCTTCGCTACACGGTTGATCCATACTTCGAGCTCTTTCACCAAGATCAATCGGCGCTTTCCCGACTTGAACGCCTGCAGTTCACCTTTAGCGATAGCGCTGTAAATAGCGCTCCGGCTGTGGCTTGTCAGTCGAGCCGCTTCCTCTGGGCCGACTGCCATGGGTTGAGTGATCGCTGCGGTAGTCACTGAAATCTCCTCGTGTATTGAAGTTTGTGGACACGATAGTCAAGCGAATGCGATGTGTCCACATTTTTCTTACACTCATGGATTCGAAAGGACACCCATTGACACGTATCGACACAGCGCAATGTCTGTGACATGCTGTCGCGAACGGATTGAGGAGATCGGTATGGCAAAGGCCCCGGCCAACAGAGTCAAAGCGGAAACCCTATCTCTTAGGGTTTCTCCAGAGTTGAAATTTGGGCTTGAACTCTTGGCTCGCATCGAAGAACGTTCTTTAACAACTCAGGTTGAGCGAGCTCTGAAGGAACTATTCAACACAGTCAGAATGGATAGTAGTTACTTGGGTGACTACACGTTTTCATATCCAGTGAGTGATGAGCTCTATTTTTTGGACGTGCTTGGCCTAATCTATAGCGTGGATTCGCCTACAAGGCTCATTAGAACCGCAATCATGATGCCTCATACACTCTCGCAGAGAGAAACGGCGATACTGCGGTTCATACACGACACTACAGAGTTCAATGGGGATGATAGTGTTTATTTCTCATTGCCCAGTGATGACGAAGAGTTATTGAGTGCTCTAACTAAGAATTACTTCAGAAATAAGCAGCCGCTTGATATGAAAACTGTCAGAAAGAATTGGGCAAAGATCAATGATGTAATTGATTTCGCGCTGGAGCACGGTCACTATCCGCCAGACAGTCCGTCCTGGGACTGACTAGGGACTAGAGCAACTCCACGGCAGCCGCCTTTGTATCAGGGGCTAAGTGGGCATATCGCAGGGTCATCTTTATGTCCGAATGGCCTAGCAGGTCGCGCACAGTGTTCAGTGGGACGCCGGCCATCACTAGGCGCGATGCGAAGTCATGCCGCATGTCGTGCCAACGAAAACCGGTGATCCCGGCTCGCTCAAGTAGCCCGTGCCATGCGCTTTTTACATCCTCAAGCCGACCACCATCAGATGATGGAAATACAAATCCAGACTTCTTTCCGCTTTGCTTTTGCCACTCCTGAAGCGTCTCGAGTGCTTCCTTGTTCAGCGGAATGTGGCGAGTTTCATTGGTCTTGGTTGAGTCGCCGATTATCGTAATAGTCTTGGTCGAAAAACTTACTCTTTCCCATTTTAGATTGAACAGCTCGCCGCGCCGGATACCGGTATTGAGTGATACCAAAACCATTGGTTTTAGATGGTCGGTGAATGCTTTTCCTGCAAACGAAGGAAGTTGTATTTGTCCTCTGCCTGCTCGCCACCTATTCGCGCTTTCACGTTCTGCCCGAATATCATCCTGACGATCATCCAGAGTCTTGCGCAGTTGCAGGTTTTCGTCAGTGCTCAGGTAACGCACGACTCCTTTGCTGTCGACCTTAAGCTGTCTGAGTTTAACCATTGGGTGAGTAGTGATGACTTCCCATTCGACCGCTCGACTGAATACTCCGCTGATGCTGCCCATCTTCCGATTCACCGTCGCCGGCTTGTTACCAGCCTGCAGCCACGTCGTGCGGATCTGCTCCAGCTCTCGGCCGGTGATGGCGTCAATGCGCTGGTGCATGATCGTCTCGAAGTTATTGGCTAGCGTGTGGGCGGTCTTCTCGTAGCCTCGGTGGTGCGCCTTGAACCAAGGCAGATAGGCGTCGGTGATGAATTCCAGCAGGGAGGGTAGGGTGGCTCCTCGACGGCCCTGTGAGACGGCTGTGGGCTCGCCATGCTTGCGAGCCTCGGCAAGGTACTGGGTTGCCTCCTGGCGGGCCTGCTCAAGGGTGAGGATACCCACACGGCCAAGTGTCTTCTTGCGGCCTCTGGCCCAGGTCACGACATAAGACCTCGCACCTGCGGCGGTCACGCGCACGAAAAGCCCGGTGATCGTAGTGTCGTGCACTTCGTACTCGCGACCGGTGACCTGCAGGCCGGCCAGCAACTTAGCTGTGAGCTTTTCTTTCACTTCGTCCCCATGGGTGCATTGTGGGTGCAGAAATGAATATACGGGGACGTCTGGCCGGACGCAACCGGACGGAAAGTCCATATAATAGGGGACTTGGCCAATAGCCGCTGGAGTGTAAATGACCCTCCTAAGGGGAAGGTTGCAGGTTCAATTCCTGCCTGGGACGCCATTTTTCACGTGCACTGCACTGCACGCCTCGCACGTTCCAGCACTTCTCATACCTATCCCCCAAAACTCGCTCTCCGGGCGCGTTCTCGATTCTGTCGAGGCCAACCCCCGCAAAAAGCCAATATCAATAATGAGATTGATTAGCATTAGTAGTTGATTTTCATGTAGATTCCCGCACAGGATTTTTACCTGCACAAGGAGTCAGCCCGCCATGCCCCCGTCCATCAACCCCGCCATGACGTTCACCCTTGGCCTCTGCGCCTGCGTTTTCAGCCCCTTGCCCCTGGCGGAGGAGGAGGGCAAGGCCAAAGGTGCCGTGATGGAGCTTGGCTCTACAGACGTGGTCGCCACCAGCCTGGGCAGTACCACCGAAAACAGCGGCTCCTATACCACTGGCAGCATGAGTGCAGCGACCCGCCTGAACCTCTCGGTCAAGGAAACCCCACAGTCTGTATCGGTGATATCCCGCCAGCAGCTGGATGACTTTCAGCTCAATACGCTTTCGGAGGCGCTGGCCCACGTCACGGGTGTGACGGTTCAGCGCAATGACTCGGAGCGCCCGAGCTATTACTCGCGAGGCTACGCGATCAACAATTTCCAGATCGATGGCATGCTCAACACCTTCTCTGGGCTCAAGTCCGACTCGGACACCATCATCTACGACCGAATCGAGGTGGTGCGGGGTGCCACCGGCCTGACCACAGGCGCGGGCGACCCGTCGGGCACGATTGCCATGGTGCGCAAGCGCCCGACCCATCAGTTGGCCGTCAGCAGTGGCGTCAGTGCCGGCAGCCATGACAACTACTACAGCTACCTGGATGCCGGCGGCCCATTGGGCTGGGACGGCCGTTTGCGCGGCCGCACGGTGTTGGCCTATCGCGACAACAAATCGTTCATGGACAAGTACGCCATCCAGCGGGAGGTTGCCTATGGCGTGCTTGAGGCCGACCTGACCGACAGCACCGTGCTGGCGCTGGGCTATGACTACCAGAACAAGCATGTGCAAGGTTCCTCGTGGGGCACCGTGCCATTCTGGAATGCCGATGGCAGCAAGGCCAAGCTTCCCAGATCGACCAACCTCACCGCGCCATGGTCTTCCTGGCCGTTGAAAGACCAGACGGTGTTCGCCACCCTGGATCAACGCCTGGCCAACGACTGGTCCATGAAGCTGGCCTACACCCATCGGCAGACCGACAGTGACGGCAAGGTTTACTACGGCGGCAACGGTTTCCCCGAGGCAGACCGCAGCGGCATGCGCGCCTGGTACGCGCATTTCGGCGGGCAGGAGAAAATGGACGCGGTCGATTTCAACCTCGCCGGCCCCTTCCCGCTATTGGGTCGCAGCCATGATTTCATGATCGGCTACGGGGAGTCGAAGCGGCGCAACAGCGAGCCTTATTTTGTCGACCTGCCTGTACCCGAGGGCTATGACCGGATCCGTGACTGGAAGTACATGGGGTCGATCCCCAAGTTCCAAGACATAGATAGCGGCCTGGACGGTGGCCGTTCCTATACCCGGCAGAAGGCCGGCTACATCGCCACGCGGCTGAACCCCACAGACCGCCTGCACTTCGTATTGGGTAGCCGCTACGGCAGTTGGGAAACCCAGCGCCGGGACTGGGCCTACGATGACGCACTGAATGTCAGCGAGCAATCCACCAGCAAGCAGACGCAGAACGACCAATGGACCCCCTACGCCGGTGTGCTCTTCGACCTGAGCGAACAATTCACCCTGTACGCAAGCTACACCGATATTTTCAACCCGCAGACGGTGAGGGACGTCAACAAGCAGTACATCGAACCGGTGGTGGGCAAGGTGTACGAGGTCGGGCTGAAGGGGAGCCTGTTCGAAGAGCGGCTTAACCTGAGCACGGCGGTGTTCCGCAGCAAGCAGGACAACGTGGCCGAGCAAGATGACTCCGTGCCGCCTGATGGCGACGAAATCTTCTACAAAAGCGGCGGTAAAGGCATCGTTGTGGAAGGGTTCGAGGCCGAAGTGGCAGGCGAGGTGATGACCGATTGGCAGATGAGCCTGGGCTACAGCTACACCCATGCCGCCACGGCGGAGAAAAAGCGCAAGAATACCGAGCAGCCTTTGAACCTGGTGCGCTTCTCCAGCACTTACAAAATGACACCTGCCTTGACGGTGGGGGCGAGCTTGGACTGGCAGAGCGATAACTTCCGCATGGGTAACCGCCCGGTCGGTCGTGAGGGGGGCAGGGTCGTTACCACCCGGGACAAGATTGGGCAGAAGGCCTTTTCAGTGGTGGGGTTGATGGCTCGCTACCAGATCGATGAGCACCTGGCGGCTTCTTTCAATCTGAAGAACCTCTTCGATGAGCATTATTACAACAACGTGGGGTTCTATAACGGGGTTTATCAGGGGGAGCCGCGGACGATGATGGTGAGTCTGGACTGGCGGCTGTAAGCGGTTACTGGGGCCGCCTGGCGGCCCATCGCAGGTATTGCTCGCTCCCGTAAACCTTTTGTGGGGCAGTCCATACTGTGGGATCAACTGTCTTCCGCAAAATCTGAATGCTGGTGCAATTCACCTTGTGGGAGCAACTGTCTTCCACAAGATCTCAAAGTTGGCGCAATCACT